>PNAH01000027.1 GCA_003170315.1 Acidimicrobiaceae bacterium | reverse complement strand
CCCACGACCGAGGGATTATGAGGTGGGAGCAAACGGTCGGACTGGTCCGGTGGTGTCGGATATGTCCGAGATTGTCTACGAACTTCGTCCGGTGGTGTCGGTTTGATCCGTTGGTGTCGGTTTGGTATTTGGGATGAAACGTGGGATTTCTGGACCGGGAATCGTCCCGCGCGGGCTTGTTTCGGTGGCCCGGCGTGAGAGGTTTATGGACACCCTCATTAGGTGCTGGTCTTCTTGGTGGAGACACACTCAGGCACGGCGCCCGTGCCCGTCAGCGTGCCGTGGTACGTCAGGGTACAGACGAAGCGCGAACTGGTGACAATGACCTTCACAATCCCCGGATGGCCCCAGCGGCTGATGTAATCACCCGCGGTGTGTATGCAGGGGCCGCCGATTTCCTTATCCGCGTGATACCAAGTGGCCGTCCACAAGTACGGGTGGTTGTGGTTGAACCCCAGGGCGCAGCCCGGGTCGGCGGGAATAGAGACGGTCCAGTAGTAGGACCAGCGCTCGTCGACGACATGCTCGGTGTAAACCGTGTGGTAGAGCGCCTGGGTGAACACGGCCGTGAGCGCCGTGGGCCTGCACCTTTGCGACATCTGGTAGTCGATCTGGTTGAGAGTGTCGTTGATTCGTGCCACCAGGGCCTGGTTCAGCGCGATGTAGCGGCTCGCCAGTCCCAAGTCCGCGTGCAGGTCCGCAATGATGTCGTGGTAGGCCTGGACGGTGTCCTGATTGAGAGCGATCCCGGCCAGCCGATCAAGGGCGCCCGCTATGCCGGCTATGTTCTTACTCAGCTGAGCGTTCCGGGTGCTTAACTGTTCGGTGAGATCGGCCTGCAACTTCACCAGGTCTGCGCCCACGGTGCGGGCCTCGTCCAGAAGTTTGAGCGCGGTGGATTCTGCGCGCTCGAGTTCCGCGCAAACCATATCCGCGGGCACCTCGGGCACGCGGCTGTTGTTGTAGGCAATGGCTGAGTCGATCCCCTCCCAGAAGGTCATCGTCTTTGCCCCGGCATTGGTGGCCCCGAGTCCTACTACACCAAGGCCGACAACGAGAGTTGTCGCCAATAATGCTCGCATCACACCAGTTCTCTTCATCTGAACTCCTAAGCCTTGTATTGATAGTGCCCCCGTCACTTCAGTATGCACACACACCACGGTCGCTCTGAAATCATTAGGCAAACCACACCTAAAGATAAATGTGGGTGTCCATAACCTCTCACGCCGAGACCCGGTACAGCTACCGTATTTTCACTTGTAGGGCCAGCGGTAGCAGGGCAATAGTAGGGCCGGTGGGGATCGAACCCACGACCGAGGGATTATGAGGTGGATGAATTCGGTCGGACTGGTCCGGTGACGTCGGATTCATCCGGAATGGAAAGAAAACTCGTCCGGTGGTGTCGGTTTCGTCCGGTCGTGTCGGTTTGGTATGTGGGATGAAACGTGGGATTTTTTAACAGGCAATCGTCGCGTGCCGGTTCATCTCCGAGACCCGAAGCAACAGATCTACCACCAAGCACTGGCGGCTCGAGCCAATCAGGTCGTGACCCCTGTTGGAGATCCGGCTCGCCACCGACCGAGACTCCTCCTTATGTGGGATCCGCTAACCGGCCGATAGCCCGAAGGCCGTGAGAGGCGCAACGAACCCCACGTTTCCTTACCGTTTCAAGGGTGTCGTTAGTGTGAGACTCCCGAGGCCAAAGGGGACTTCCCGTGCACACACAGAATGACAACACCAATCTCCCGCGCACCGGGATGAGACGCCTGATAAGGTCCAACCACCATTCGGACTGCTCGAAGGGAAGTGGCGCAGAGCGGATCCAGGCGGGATTCACACCAAGGTCGAAAGTCCCAAGATGTTCCCAACGGAAAGTTGGTTTTATGCGTACATTGTCAACGATCAAGCGGATTCGAATCGTACGGGTTGAGACCCCTGATCGAAGTTCCCCCGTACGGCGGCACGGTTGGCGACCCCTGGCCCTGGCCATCTCAGTCATGGCCCTGGTCGGGCTCTCCGCAGTCCCAGCGCTTGCGGCAAATACCGGATCGAGCACAGCAACCATCAACATCCTTCCACCGGTCTATAGCGTGACAGTGAGCCCTGCAACTTTTTCGTTCGGCCTTTGTAGCACCCGCCTCGGCGCCTCGACTGGGGCCAGTCTTGGATTCCCCGATGGGTACTGCTACTACGGCAATGGCCCTGGGAGTGTCTATACGACCGGTGTCACGATTGCCAATACGGGTGCGGCCGGCCACATAGACGTCAATGGTTCCAACGCCGTTCCCTCTGACGCCGGAACCCCGTGGACCCTGTGCTCTGAGGCAGTAGGGACTTGCACCCTTCTTCAAGGAGGCTTGTACTACCCGGGAGCGAACCAGTTCCAGTTGGTCACCTCGGCCGACCCTGAAGGTGGCAACGCAAGCACAATCCTCTCCAACTCGCCCGCATGTGACGCAGCTTTCGATGGTGGCACTTCCGGAGGATGCTCGGCCGCCATTGGAGCGAGCCAGATCGAAGGGATAACCCTGGCAGGTCCTGAGTCCTCGACTGACACATCTAGCACGTTCACAACGACTCTCACTTGGACAGCGGGACCCTAGGTAGTACGCGAGAGACACGGGAGTACTCGCGATTCAATCTGCAGTGTTTCGACGGTCTGATCAATCTTCTGGAGGAAGATTCGATGGAACAGAACCTAGGCCCCCTAAGAATCAGAACGGTCTTCGGCACGTGAAGAAGTCTCACCATTTTCCTCTGCATCCGCGCACCATGCGAAGTGTTGGCAAACTTGCCATTCCGATGATTGCCGTGGTGGGTCTCTGGGCTTCCCCAGTATCGGCGACTGGTCATGGCGGATCGGGTACGGCCACTATCCACGTGATGAGCCCCGTGAAACCCGTCGTCTCTTCCGTCAATCCGAACGCCGGACCGACAACCGGGGGCCAGGCCATCAACATCGCCGGTACCGGCTTCGTCAAAGGAGCAAAGGTTGAGATCGGACAGGGTGAAGGGGCCGGGCCAACCGCCATCGTGGCCTCCAACGTGGTGGTGGTTTCGAGCAACAAGATCTCCGCAATCACCGGCGGCCGGGCTCGGGCCGGGACGTGGAACCTGTACGTCATCACGGTGGGAGGGACGAGCGGGATCAACGACGGTGACAAGTATCGCTATAAGGGCGGCGGTGCCGAGCGTCTTCTCGCTGGACCGACCTGGCGTAGTCCCGTGACACGTCACGTTTTCTCCATTAGGGCCCCCCGGACCGCGTTGCCATGGTGGACCAGATAAATTCGGACCAATCAAGACGGTCCGATTCGAGGTCCCGAGTCGCTTTTCTATGCGTGATAGCTTCACTGGCTTTAGGAATCGTCGAACTAATGAGCGTTGGCGTCGCCCAGGCCGCTGGTCCAATCGGTGTGGGCATCCAAGTCGAGCCGCTTCAGCTCGCCACAACTGCCCAGCCCGGACACAACTACCACTTCCCGACCGTCTACGTGATCAATAACGGAACACAGAGCGTCATTGCAAGATTCACCGTCGAGCCGTTGAACAAAGGATCTGAACACGTCCTTCCGGCGTCGTGGATCTCCTTTCCAACCGTCAAGGTTCTGTTGCGGCCTGGGGAATCAGCCCACATCCCGGTGAGCCTTCATGTGCCCCGAGGTGCCGCCACCGGCACCTATCTGAGTGACGTGGTCGTCCACGCCATCTCGAGCGGTGCTTCTTCTGGCACTTCGACTCAAATCGAAGCCGCTGCGGCGACCAAAGTCGAGTTCACCATCTCAACCAAAGCAGCACACTCGGCCGATGGCATCCCCACATGGGTACTTCCTGCTGCTCTCGCGTTGGGCGTGCTTTTATTGCTCTACCTCATTTGGCGAAGTGGTCTTCGGCTCACCATCAAGAAGCCGTCGCCCTAACTCCTCCGAGGGCGGTGTTCATCGCGTCCGCAGCGGATCTCAACTGCCTTGAATATTCGATCGTGGCACCGTAAAGAACGCGTATTTCAGAAACGGCGAGATGATGTGTGCGAACACTCCAGAAAAGATGACTTCGCCATCGTCACCAATTAGTAGCCCTTCGTTCCAAGCCGGACGCAATTCGGGTCAGGTCTCGAGTAGTTGATCAACTGCGATCTTGCTGAATTCGTGGTACGGATCCATTCGCTTACCGTATCGTCAGCAGTAAGTGCGCCAATGAGATCGCATCACATTGGTTCTCGAACCAAAAAAATTTGAGTGAGTAGGGCTGGTGGGGATCGAACCCACGACCGAGGGATTATGAGGTGGATGCAATCGGTCGGAATGGTCCGGTGTCGTCGGAATCATCCGGATTCAAGAAAAATCTTGTCCGGTGGTGTCGGATCTGTCCGGTGGTGTCGGTCTGGTATGTGGGATGAAACGTGGGATTTTCTGAATGACAATCGTCGCGCGGGGGTGCATGTCGGAGGGCCGAGTCAACAATCTGCCACCAGTCACCGGCGGCTTCCCGCGAGCGGGAACATGCATGAAGTGTCAACATCGCGTACGGCTCAAGAATGATGCATCCAAAGGTTTGGTTCGATGTACGTACCGACATCCGCGACTCGGTCAATCACAACGAGGTCAAGCGCATCGGGAACAACGTACGAACCGCTCTCTGGAAAGAGCATTCCGGTCCACTTTTCCCAATCGTGGACAGATCCCGAAATCACCATAGACCTTGCGGCAACTCCTAGAACCACGGCTCCGAGCCGCTCGTGTATCCGAATCCAAGGGTCAACATGCTCGCCATCGGTCCGTCGCCAAGAGGCGAACTTCTCCATCGGAGTCAATGGATATTTCGATTTCAGAGTCGGACGGACCGGAGCGATGACCGACGTCAAACCGCCCGCAAACGCCCGCTGGCGCAATTCTCTCAGGACGAGAGCCGACAACCCTTTTCCCTGACAATCGGGTCGAACGGCCGTGGCCATCACGCTGAGTGTATTCCCAGCAGTTTCATCGTTCAGCGAAAACGATCTGACGAGAGCGCCGTCGTAACCGTCAGGTAGATCGCAGATCGTTTGGTTCCAAGACAAGATCACACCCCAGCCACCAGCAACGACCCTGTCACCCTCCACAACAGTCACGTCATAGAGAGGGAAACGCTCTTGGACCTGACCGACATATTGGTTCGAGACGGAATCATGAAAGATGAATTCCGGCCACACTGGTCTGAACGCCTCTTCGAACTGATCGTGCAGATCGGGTCGATCAACCGTTGTGACGACTTCAAACACTGACATAGGTCGATTATAGATTGGTGACTTTTCAGCATTGGCCGAGTAGATGTGCCACCGGCGCGTATTTCTCGTGCGGACGGCAACGACATTGTGGTTCTTCGAGCGCGATACCACTACGAGAAACGAATACGAGAATTGACGCGCAGTAGAGCCGGTGGGGATCGAACCCACGACCGAGGGATTATGAGGTGGGAGCAAACCGTCGAATGGGTCCGGTGGCGTCGGATTCATCCGAGTTTGGCTGCAACCGTTGTCCGCTTGTGTCGGATTGGTTCGGTGGTGTCGGTTTGGTATGTGGGATGAAACGTGGGATTGCCGTGCTAAGTGAAGGAGGACTCTTCATCTTCTTCACTTGGGTCCACGAATGAAATTTGCACCCAAGATCCGGAGAGAAGATGGCGATCCCACTTCCCGGTTGGTCTGTTGAGCGAAGCGTGAGCGTGTGATCGACCAATCTCCACAGCATCAACAGCTTTAAGAATGGTGTCTGAGTTGCTCCAGGTGTACTCAAACAAGGACTTGCCCGCCTCGTCGAGTTCACGTATGTCGAGTCCAAGAATTACTTGGCCGACATTAGCGATAGCGTTAATTGCAGCTGACGCAACCCCAAAGGGCCAGCAGATTTCACCGTTCGGAAGAATCCGGGCAGAGGATTGAATCTCGTCTGGGAGGCTGCTGAAGTTTTCTCGATTCATCGACGAATTGTAGGGCCGGTGGGGATCGAATCCACGACCGAGGGATTATGAAGTGGGGGCAAACTGTCGGACTGGTCCGGCGACGTCGGATTGGTCCGAAAGTCTCTGAATACTTCGTCCGGTGGTGTCGGATTGGTCCGGTGGTGTCGGTTTGGTCTGTGGGATGAAATGTGGGATTTCTGAGTCGAACTTGGGTCGCGTGCGGGTTCAACGCGGAGGACCTCGTCAACAATCTCCGGTTGCTCGAGGAACCCCTGGCCCCTACCCGAGCGCATTGGGGTGGAGGGTCTGCCTACTCGAACGCTCTGATGGCCGATGCATCAACACGCCCCGGCAGCGGTGCTACTTGGTACTAATCTTGTCGAGCCTCTCCAGGCTGGCCACCATGGACTCAAGCACAGAATTGCTCCCGTTAATCCAGGTCCCTCCATCACGTAGTAGATCCTCGGACAAGGAGGCGTAGTCAAAGACTTCGGTGACAACGGTGGCGTCGTCACCATCCGGAGTGAGGATGTAGCCCCAGCGGTAGCCCGCAGCAATGCCGACTTTCGATGGATCATTGCCCTCAGTCCGAGACGAGTCTCCGGGAGCGGGTTCCCAAGATATGCGCCGACCAGGCTTGAACTCAACCACATGGTTGAGCATCAGGTAATCGTCTCCGAGCCGATGCATCTTCACGGTGAATGTGTCGCCAACGTCGGAGATTGGACGGTCGATGACGGCTCCCCGGAGCATGCCGGATCCGTCGAATTCCATGTGACGTTGCGGATTCGCCAGGATATTGAAGATGAGGTCCACTGATGCTTCGATTCGACGAGACACTTCAACCCGCTTGCTCTCCTCTGCCATGCTTCAGTCCTCTACTTCTCTCTGCCACTTCACAGTAGGATCGCCTTACCGAGCGCACGTTAGTGGCTTCACGTAGTAGGGCCGGTGGGGATCGAACCCACGACCGAGGGATTATGAGGTGGGAGCAAACGGTCGGACTGGTCCGGTGACGTCGGATACGTCCGAAATTCACTACGTTCGTTGTCCGGTGGTGTCGGTTTGGTCCGGTGGTGTCGGTTTGGTATGTGGGATGAAACGTGGGATTCTGAAGGTCCCTTCGGGTCGCGAATAGGTGCGAATTTGAGCACAAAGTCGAGTCAACGAATACGTGTCACACTTTGAGGCAATGGACGATGAATCAACAATCCATTCACCTCAGTCCGATGGCGGCACGGCCGAAGAGAAGATGACTGACGAGTTGACCGGAATACCTAACCGCCTCGCCCTCAAACAATTCCTTGCCAACCGTGAAGACGAGCCTTTGGGGGTGGTCATTGCGGATATTGATCGGTTCATGAACGTGAATGACGAGCACGGGCATCGAGTCGGGGACAAAGTGCTTGCCGAAGTCGCCGGACGGCTTGTGGTGCTCGCGCCGTCGGGCAGCGTTATAGGTCGCCTAGGCGGCGACGAGTTTTTCTACTTGATCAACACCGATGACATCACTGAGGTCCAAGACGCCGCTTTGCAAATGATGCGAGTGTGTGACGCCGCGATAGTGATCGACGACCTTCTCCTTGATGTCCATCTCAGTGCAGGTATTACCATCGCACCGCCCCGGGACCCACAATCGGGACTGCTCGCCGCGGAAAATGCAATGTACGAAGCCAAGCGTCGCGGCGGTGCGCGAGCTTTGTGCCTCGATCCCGCCTGGGAATCTGACTAGAAATTTCTATTGGTAGGGCCGGTGGGGATCGAACCCACGACCGAGGGATTATGAGTCCCCTGCTCTAACCACTGAGCTACGGCCCTTCGGGTACTGACGAAAGTAAAGCTCCCAGAGCAGGACTCGAACCTGCAACCTAGCGATTAACAGTCGCTTGCTCTGCCAATTGAGCTATCTGGGAATGCACCCGAAGGTGAAGCAACATTATCAGAGGCCACTGTGAGTTATTGGCGAGCAAACCATTGTAGGAGTCGCTCGGCGTCAGGACTTTCACGAACGAGTCGTCGGCATCGCGCGATTCGCTTCGTCATGCCTTGGCGCGAGATGCCCTGCGCGCGAGCGATCTCGTCAATCGACATCGTCTTAAAAGTGAACTGCCAGAACGAGTCAAAGTCATCGCCGCATATTCGGCGGAGCGCGTCAATAACCCATGATGGCGGATCATTGACTTCGTGCCGAATTTTGAAATCAGTGTCGTCATCCAGTTCCGTCATGCCGTAACGGCGGGACTGTAGTTCGCGATTCAGCTGCATCGTTTCGTGCGCCTTGGCTTGCGATACACCGAGCCCCTGTGCGACGTCGCGTTTGGTCAGCGTCTTCGTAGGGTTGGCGCGGATCAACTTTTGCAGCTTCAGAATCAATCGCATCTCCGAATCGGTCAATCCCGCCTGTTGCTGGACCGCTTGATTGACCAATTTCATGATCCAGTAGTTGGCGTACGTGGAGAATCGATTACCCTGCTCGGGATCGAACCGGCGAAGCGCGTTGACGAGCGCCTCGACCCCGGCCGCTTCCAGTTCATCGTTGCCAAATCGGTATCCGCGTTCGACGACGCGAGTTCGAACGAGACCCAATGTCGCGCGAAGCAGGTTGGATTCAGCCTCCTGACCAGCGTGACGCTGGCGAAGCAGTCGACGGCGCTCGGTCGAATCCGTTTCGCCACGTTGCAGTAGTTGTTCCGCTCGGCGACCCTGTTGGATGAGCGGATAGAGACTTCGCTCCTCGTCCACACTCAAGGGGGCCGTCATCTCGAGTCCGCCGATGACGCCGAGAGTCTGTCCGGTCACGACGACCTTGACGACGTTCGCTCTACGAGCCACTCTCGAAGTTCGTTCTCGGCGAGGTGTCCGGATGAACTATCGAGGAGGACGAGCCGTTCTTTCACGTCGCGCACGGTCACGTCGGCGACTTCCGGCGTCATGTTGCCTTCTTTGAGATCGCGCGCCACGTTCTTCAATTCGACGGTGACTGCGCTGCGGATCAGTTGGGATACCACGGCGGTGACGTCTTCCACGGTGTAGTCGCGATCGAGTTCGTCGACCGCGAGTTCACTGAGGACGTGCGCGGCCTCCTCCTCACCCCGACGATCGAGTTCATCGATGACTTCGGAGAGCGAACGATCACTGGAGAGTCCATCGAAGATCTCGCGCTGCACGTCGTTGACGAAATAGGCCGCGATGAGTCGATCCTTCACGTCATTCGGGAAGTGGACGCGAAGTCGAAGGGCCTCGAGGCCGGGACGCGGCATCGGCAAGCGAGGCGCGCGAGGTGGGCTCGGGGCCGTCGGCGGCTCAGTGGCCGTTCGCGGCTTCGGGTTGCGCGCGAGCTCCACGACCCGTGGACGAAGCAGCGACTCTTCGAGTCGCAGGGTGCCGGCCACTTGCATGATGTACTGATCGCGAACGAGTTCACTCGGGTGTTCGGCCAATACCTCCATGGCGTGTTCCGCGGCTCGCCCACGGCCCTCGGCCGTGACGAGATTCGCACTTTCGAGGACCCGGTCGAGTCGGAACTGCAAGAACGGGACGGCGTCGGCCACTGATTTTCGGAGCGCTTCGGGATCGTGCTGGGCTAGTTCGGCGGGGTCCGATCCCTTCGGCAGTCGCGCGACGAGCACGTCGACTTCGTTTTGGCGTTCCCATTGATAGACCGACGCGGCCGCGCTCTGGCCGGCCTTGTCGGCGTCGTAAGCGAGCACGATGCGCTTGGCGAAGTTACGCATCGTCTTGAAATGCTCTTCGCCGAGTGCGGTCCCACACGTCGCCACGGCGCGCGGCATTCCCGCCACGAAGAACGCGATGACGTCGGTGTAGCCCTCGCAGACGATGATTTCGTCAGACTTGATGACGTCGTCCTTGGCCCAGTTGAGCGCGTAGAGCGTGCGGCGCTTGGAGTAAATCGAGGTCTCGGGTGAGTTCTTGTACTTCGCCTCCACGCGACCATCCGGTCGAGGCGGCGACCCGAAGGGCGGCGGCAGGACGCGACCGCCCACGGCGATTGCCTTACCACCGGGATCGAAGATCGGGAAGATGATGCGCGCGCGAAGAGCATCTTGACGACGGTCGCCCTTGTTGACGAATCCCAGTCCGGTGTCGAGCAGTACCTTCTCGGGGAACTTCAACCCTTTGGCCAGTCCGTCCCATTCGTCGGGGGCCCACCCGAGCTTGAACTGACGAGCGATATCGCCGCCGATGCCGCGCGACTTGAGGTACTCGCGCGCCGGCCGGGCGTCGGGAGAGTTCAGCAGTCGCTCGTGGTACCACGTCACGGCTTTCTCCATCGCAGCCATCGCCTCTTGGCGTTCCTTGCGGGCCGGTCCGGCGTTGGCGTCGTCGTGCAACTCGATCCCGGCGCGGTCGGCGAGCTGCCGCAAGGCGTCCATGAAGTCCAGGTGCTGGATCTCGCGCACGAACGTGATCTGGTCACCGGACGCGCGACAGCCGAAGCAGTAGTAGCGGCCTTCTTCGCCGTTCACCGAGAACGACGGGGTCTTCTCCCCGTGGAAGGGGCACAGTCCGGTCCAGCGACGACCGGACTTCTTCAGGGCCACGGTCTCGCTGATGAGGGCCACGATGTCGGTCGCCGAACGAACCTGCGCGATCTCACTCTCCGAAATGGCCATAGGAAGAAAGTACCGGTTATACCTCGCACTCACATCGGACGTGTAGGCCACTCTGCCTAAACTCTGGCCCATGTCTGAATTCTCGGTCGAAGCCACCGATATCGTTCGAACCTTCAATGACGGAAACTTTCGAGCCCTCGACGGAGTCACGTTGCGCGTTCCGACGGGCCAGGTCTTCGGACTCCTGGGACCCAACGGCTCGGGCAAGACGACGATGGTGCGCATCCTCTCCACGGTCCTGTCGCCCACGGAAGGTCGAGCCATCGTGGGCGGCTTCGACGTCGTGAAGCAGCCCAGCCAGGTCCGGCGCGTGATCGGACTCGCCGGGCAGTTCGCCGCCGTCGACGAGAACCTCACCGGTTTCGAAAACCTTCGAATGGTCGGATTCCTCAATCACATGGAGAAGTCGACGGCGATAGAGCGATCACGTCAACTGCTCGTCGACTTTGGACTGGCCGATTTCGCGCATAAATTGGCAAAGACCTACTCCGGAGGCATGCGACGTCGTCTCGACCTCGCCGCCGCCCTCGTCGCCGATCCCCCGATTCTCTTCCTGGACGAACCCACGACGGGCCTCGACCCGCAGAGTCGCCAAGATCTCTGGGCGATCATCGAGGGTCTCGTCGAAGGTGGGACGACCGTGCTCCTCACGACCCAGTACCTAGAAGAGGCCGACCGGCTCTGCAAACAACTTGTCGTCCTCGACCACGGAAAGATCATCGCGGAGGGCACGTCCTCACAATTGAAGAGCAGTCTCGGCAACACCGTCTTGGTACTCACGTTCTCCTCCACCGGTGACGCACAACGAGCAACTGGACTGATATCCCACATCTCCGCCAAGCCCGCGAATGTGGATGGCACGGTGATTGAATTGACAGTCGACAAAGGCCCAGCCTCCGCGGCCGAGGCGCTGCGTCGCATCGACAGCGCCGACATAGTGCTCGCCGGACTTCAACTGCGTGAACCGAGCCTCGATGACGTGTTCTTGAACCTCACCGGGCACAAGGCCGAGGATGCACCAGCAGTCGTGCCGGAAAAGATGTCGCGTCGCGACCGTCGAAAGGCCCAGGTATGACCACGACCTCCACGCCCACGTTGACCGTCGCGTCCCACACGTCGATTGGTTACGCCGTACGCGACGTCTTAACTCTGTCCCGTCGCAACCTCCTCGCCCTCTTTCGAATTCCCACGGCGGTCGTGTTCGCGATGATTCAGCCGGTGATGTTCGTGCTCCTGTTTCGTTACGTCTTTGGCGGCGCTTTGGGCTCTTCGGTGCCGGGCGGTCAGTACGTCAACTTCCTTATTCCCGGGATCCTGGTACAGACCACCATCTTCGGGGCCGTGGGCACCGCAATCGGTTTGGCCGAAGACTTGCAGCGTGGACTCATCGAACGATTCAAGGCCCTCCCGATGGCCCGCATGGCGGTACTCGGCGGACGAACGCTCGCTGACACTCTTCGCAACGTCATGGTGCTCATCATCATCACCGGTGTGGGATTCCTGGTTGGTTTTCGACCGCACGGCGGCGTCCTTCGCTACTTAGCGGCGTGTCTCGTCATGTTGCTCTTCGCTTACTGCTTGTCGTGGGGCTTCGCCTTCGTCGGACTGGCCGCGCCGAATTCCGAGACGGCTCAGGCGATGACGTTCCCACTCATCTTCCCCCTCACGTTTGCTTCGACGATCTTCATTCCCTTGGCGTATCTCCCCCACTGGCTCCAGGGCTTCGCGAACAACCAACCGGTCAGCCAAGCGGCCGACGCCGTGCGCGCGCTGATGAGTGGTACCCCGGCGGGCGATTCGGTATGGGTCTCCTTACTCTGGTCCGTCGGGCTGATCGCCGTGCTCGCGCCGCTGGCGGTGAATCAGTTCCGCAAGGTCGCCTAGGTCTCCATGCCGCGGCTGGGCGTGGACGAGCTGCAAGCCATCCTCGACAACGCCTTTCCCGACGTGGAGGTACCACGCATCGAAGAGGTGACCGACGAATCCGTGCTCGTGAGCTACGCCGTCACTGATCGTCACGGACGACCGGGCGGCACACTCTCGGGACCGGTGATGATGTCGCTCGCCGATACGTCGGCCTGGGTCGCGATCATGTCCTAGATCGGACCGGTCGTACTCGCGGTCACCACCAGCCTGCACATTGACTTTTTGCGGAAACCTCAATTGACCGATCTGATGGCGCGAACTCGCGTGTTGAAACTTGGACGCCGTCTCGCGGTCGTCGACGTTGAACTTTTTTCACGGGGAGAAACGGAACCGGTCGCCAAGGCACAGGTCACGTACTCCATGCCGTCCTCGCCGAAGAACTAACGGCCGCCATTAATCTCGCGTTGTGAGTAAGGCCACCACGAGCGACGTCGAGGAGTTGCAACCGCTCTCGGGAACTCTAATCACCTTGATGGCGGTCGCCATCGGCGTCATCGTCGCCAACCTCTACTACTTGCAGCCGCTCCTGCACCAAGTAACCAAAGACTTTCGAATCAGCGAGTCGAAGGCAACGCTGCTCCTCGTGCTGATCCAGGCCGGCTACGCCGTCGGGCTCGCCTTCGTGGTCCCGCTCGGTGACCTCATTCCTCGTCGCCGTCTGGCGGTTCTCATCTTCGGCCTGGCCAGTGTCGTCGTGGTGGCCGGGGCCGCCGCACATTCCTTTGACCTGTTCGCCACGGTCACGTTCTTCATCGGACTGGCCTCGTGCGGCGGACAGGTCATCATCCCGCTCGGAGCCGACATGGCCGATCCGACCCAACGAGGACGCGTCATTGGGCGACTGATGACCGGGCTGTTGATGGGACTGCTGTTGTCGCGCTCGGTGTCGGGCGTCATCGCGCAGGCCGCCGGTTGGCGCACGGTGTACCTCGCCGCGGGCGCGGCGCTCGCCCTCATGGCCGTCGTGTTGTACCGCGTACTACCGAACGAGCCCGTTCGCAGCCGCGTCCCCTACCTCCGGCTCCTCTCCGGAACGATGGGATTCTTCGTCACCTTGCCCATGCTGCGCCGACGCGCGCTCTACGGATTTTTGATTTTCGCGGCGTTCTCCACCTTGTGGACGACGCTGGCCTTCCACCTATCGGCCGCACCATTCCACTACGACAATCTGGTCATCGGCCTCTTCGGCCTGTTCGGCGCCGCCGGAGTGTTGGCGGCCAACGTGGCCGGGCGAAACGCCGACAAGCAACGCGCGCACCTCACGACTGTCGTCGCCGGCGCGCTGATTCTGCTCTCCTTCGTGGTGCTCTACATCGGCCGCCACGTCTTCGTCCTGCTGGCGCTCGGGATCATCATGTTGGACGCCGGAATGCAGGGTCTCCAGATCACCAATCAGTCGATCATCTACTCTCTCGCCCCCGAGGCCCGCAGTCGAATCAATAGCGCCTACATGGTCTGTGCGTTCGTCGGGGCGGCGCTCGGATCCTTGGCCGCTGGTCAGTGCTACGCGCACGCTGGCTGGCGCGGCGACTGCCTACTCGGCGGCGGCATCGGAGCCGCGATTCTCGTGCTCGCGCTGCTGTGGCGCGAGCCGATCAGTACGACCTAGGCGCGCCTTTCGGCGTGCCACGGTGCCGCGAACGGTCATCGGAATATCCACCACGCCCTTCACGGCAATCTCTTCGAGGCGCCGACGAACTTCACTTTCCATCTCACGACGTTCGTCATCACTTCGGATTATCGCGCCCGAGTACGTTCCAAAGACCGACACCAACTCATCGACGGTTCGAGTCCACGTCCAATCCACTTCGACTTCGGACTCGATGACGAAGTCTCCCTCTGGACCGAAGTCAGCTCCCCAGCCCCGTGGGCGCTTGTGCTCGTCGTCGGGTCGTTCGCGCAGCGCGGTGATCTCATCTAACCAAGGAACGTCTCGGCTGAAACCGTTCCACAAGACAAAGAGCCCTCCACCGTCACGCAACACCCGCGCCATCTCGTTGGTCGCGGCCGGTTGCTCGAACCAATGCCACGCCGACGACACCAGTACCGCGTCGAAGAGGGCGTCGTCCACGGGCAACGCCTCAGCGGCCCCACGAAGTGCGCGCACTTCCGGACTACGACGAACGAGCACCGCGCGCATGTCGTCGTCGGGCTCGATGATCGTCACCGTCGCACCGAGGTCGATCAGCAGTCGCGTCCACTTGCCCGTGCCGGCGCCGACCTCAAGAACGTCCAATCCGTGCAGGTCGCCAAGAACTACCGACACTTCCGGAGGCGGCGACGGGCGAAAGAGGTCGTACTGTTCGGCGACCGAGCCGAAGCGCAGGCCCCGCCCGTCGTAGGTCACGTCAGGACTGATTCGTTCGCTCGCGCAGGGAGGCCAACAGTTCGTCGATCGGCACGCGCACCTGTTCAGTCGTGTCACGGTCGCGTACCGTCACGGCGCGATCCTCGAGTGTCGCGAAGTCGACGGTCACGCAGTACGGCGTGCCAACTTCGTCCTGACGACGGTAGCGACGACCGATCGATTGCGTGACGTCGTAGTCGCACATGAAGTGCGGCTGCAGTAGTTCCAGTACTTCGCGCGACACGTCCTCGAGCTCGGGCTTCTTGGAAAGCGGCAGGACGGCGACTTGGTAGGGCGCCAGTCGCCAGTCCAGTCGCAGGACCGTTCGACTGTCGCCCTCCACGACGTCCTCGTGGTAGGCCGCGAGCA
>PNAH01000018.1 GCA_003170315.1 Acidimicrobiaceae bacterium | reverse complement strand
CGTTTCCCACTTCGCCCTATTGGCATCGTGAGTGTTTGACGTGTGAGTTCTCCGAACATTGCCAAGTCGAGCTCGAAGCGATCGACGACGTCTCACTGACGCGCTTCACGTCGATCGATCAACAGTTCGCGCTGCGCAACAGTGGCGTTCGCACGCGAAGCCAACTGGCCCGGCTCGATCCGATCCGGGCCCAGTCGGCGCGATCGCGACCGGTCGCCGTGGACTCGACCGTCGCCGTCGAGGACCGACTCGGTCGAAAGTTCGATCGACTCGATGAACTGATTTATCGCGCGCGCTCGCACGTTCGCGACAGCGCTCTTCGAATTCTCGATCCCGCGCTGATGGGTTGCCCGACCGCCGACGTCGAGGTGGACGTGGACATGGAGAGCTACGACGACGCCACGTACCTCTGGGGGGCGAACGTCACGTTGAACGCGCCGCTCGATGGCGCCCGTGAGGGCTACACGACGTTCGTGGCGTGGGGCGAACTTTCGCGCGAGACCGAAGCGCGCAACTTCGCCCACTTTTGGACGTGGCTGACCGACCTTCGACAGCTCTGCCGGAGCGAAGGTCGAACCTTCGCGGCGTACTGTTTCTGGGCTCAAGCCGAAGACGGCGCCATGAATCGCGCCGTCGCCACGACGGTCGACGACGGACCCTCGATGCACGACCTCGACGACTTTCGCCAGCAGTCCCCGTCGGTGTGGATCGATCTCCACAATCTCGCCAAAGAACAGATTCAAACCGAGGGACCATTAGGTCTCAAGCAGCTCGCGGCGTCGGCCGGATTCCAATGGCGTGACGATAATCCCAGTGGCGAAGCGTCGATGCTGTGGTACGAAGTGGCGACTCGTGGCGACAACGACGAGGCGGCGGCGTCGCGTCAACGCATCCTCGACTACAACGAAGACGACTGCCGGGCGACGAAGTCACTGCGCGACTGGCTGAATGGTCCGGCGAAGGCGTTGGCGCACCGCGACGACCCCTTGTAGCGCGGCGCGTCCTCGTTAGCATTGGTCGGTGACCTTGGCAACGCCAGTACCCGCGCGCGAGGCCTCCTTTAAGTTCGGGGCGCGACTGTTGGGCGTGGCCAACGCGGCCGTTTCCGTGGCGTGTTCGGTCTTGTTGGCGGTGGCGCTCAGTTACCTCGCGCAGCGACGCGTCACCTCGGGCATCTGGCTGCTGCTCGGCGTCCTCGGCCTTCGATGGGTACTGTCGATCTTCTTGGCGCAGTGGGGCGAACACGCCAGTGCCACGCTGCGAGCTCGCTGGCGCGCGACCCTGGTGCGCCATTTCACTCGACCGCAGCCCGAGCGCGAACGGGGCCGCGGCGACCTCGCGCTGGCCATTGAGCAGGCGTCGGACGCTCCGTCGCTCGACCTGCTCGAAACGAGCGCGATCGCCGCGCTGGCCGGGCTCGCCGTGGTGTTCTGGGCCGGCGGATGGTTGACGTTGCTGATCACCGTGGCGCTGTTGGCCGGCGCCGTACCGCTTTATCAACGGGCGGGCCGACGCAGCGAAGCGACCGCGCTCGAATACCAACAACGTCGGGCCCTCTTGGAGAGCCGACAGCTCGAGCTGTTGCACCACACGACCGAACTGCGCGCGCTCGGCGCGGTCGCCTACGGCGCGAACGAGATCGCCGCAATCTCGGACTCCGAACACGCCATAGCGATGCGCGCGATTCGAACGGCGCTGGGCTCTTCTTTGGTCACCGAGTTCTTGAGCGGGGTCAGCGTTGGATTGGTCGCCATGGTGGTCGGGTTCGCGCTGCTGGGCGGACGAATCTCACTCCAGCACGCCCTCATCGCCGTACTGGTCACCAGCGAGGTCTTCACGCACGTTCGGCGCTACGGGGTCGAGTTTCATCGACGCGAGGACTCCGAGCGATCGTTGGGCGTGCTGGACGGACCGGTCAGTACCACGACCACGACCACGACCGAACTGATCGTCGCGGCCGAGCTGGTGACGGAGGCGAGCGATCGCGCGGTCAGTTTTTTCCTGGCGCCGGGGCAACGGTTATTGGTGACCGGACCATCGGGCTCGGGCAAGACCACGCTCTTGCACACGCTGCTCGGTTGGCGTGACGCGAAGGCCGGTGCTGTCGCGCGCAGCGCCTTGCGCACCGCTCACGTGAGCGTGGAGAGTCCGCTGCTCTCGGGTACGCTGCGCGACAATCTCACACTCGGGGCGCCGGTACCGGACGTCGAAGTGCGCGAATGTCTCGCGAGCTTGGGGCTCAGCGGGCCACGATTCGAAAATCTCGATACCACGCTCCTCGCCGACGGCAAAGGAATCAGCACGGGCGAGAAAGTCCGGCTGGTGTTGGCCCGAGGACTGCTCGCGCGCCCCGACCTGTTGGTCGTCGACGACGTGGCCGGCGTGCTCGATGACGAGGGACGACGACTGGTGCGACGCGTGCTCCGGGAGCATCCCACGCTCGGCGTCGTCGAGGCGACGGTCGACACGCCACTGCTCGTTGACGTCGCTCTGCGGATCGAGTTGGCCCGGTGAGAGGCGACATCGCTCGACTGCGCCGTTGGCTCCGGCGAGCGCACCCACGCCGGGGAACACTTGTTCGCGCCCTCATAGCCGGTCTGGTGGCGTCGATCGTCAATATTGCGTTGTTGGTGGGCGCGGTGGGCCTTTTGGTGGTGAGCGCTACGCGTCCGGGACTTCGCACCGTCCTCGGCGCGCTCATCGTCATCGAACTCTTCGCCTTCCTTCGCTCACCGCTTCGCTTCTTCGAACGACTGAGTGCCCATCGCCTGGGTTTCAGCGCGGTCACGAAATGGCGCCGCTGGCTCGTGCTGACGGTCGGTGATTTCAGTTTCACGCGGTGGCGCTCGTTCGCGGCGGGCGATCTCTTGGAGCGATCACTTAGCGATACCGACGAACTGCAGGACCTCTGGCTGCGCGGCGTGATACCGCTCATCACGTCGATCATGGTGATGCTGCTCGGCGATCTCGTCATCGGCCTCATGGCGCCTCACGGTCAGTGGTGGTCGTACGCCGCCGACCTCCTCGCCTTACAACTCCTTGGCGTCGCCGCGCTCGTCGCCAACGTCGGGCCGCTCCTTCGGCGCGACCGGGTGCTACGCCGGGCCCGGGCCCAGTTCCGGGCGCACCTGATCGAGTTGAGCGCCGCCACCCCGGAACTGGTGTTGCTCGGACGGGTTGACTTCGCCGAGCAGCGCGCCGCGACGTCGGTCGAACGGTTGCGACACGCCGAGACCGCACTCACGAGCCAACACGATCTCTCCAACGCCGTCCCGCCCGTCATGACGGCCCTGGCTCTCGGGGCGCTCGTGGTTCGACCTCAAAGTGCGCCCCTGTGGATCGTGGTCGCCGCGATGCTCGCTCTCTCGACGTTCGAGTCGCTCGGTGTCGTGCGCGACGCGTTCGATACCGCCGTGCGCGTGAGCGCCGGGGCCGAACGTCTCGAAGAACTCGATGTCGTGATCGAGCACGGCGACGTCGCCTGGCCAACCGACTCGACGGTTCGTCTCGAAGACGTCACGATTGCCGAAGAGGACGAGACGCTCGTGCGCGACGCGACGTTTAACATCGCGCCCGGACGGAGAGTCGCCATTACTGGTCCCTCCGGAATCGGAAAGTCGACGTTGCTGCGAGCACTGGCCGCGCTCGACGCCGTCGCGAACGGAAGCGTCACGGTAGGCAACGTCGCGCTTACCGACATTGACGAGGTTGAGCTGCGCCGGTGCCTCGCCTACGTCGCGAGCGAGCCGGGGCTGACGCGGGGCTTCGCCCTCGACGTCGTCAACCTGGGACGCACCCCCTCACGCAGCGCGCACGACGACTTGGCGGCGATGGGTCTGGCTGCGGATTCGACCACGCGTTGGGAGGAACTCTCACGCGGAGAGAGAGCCCGCATCGCCATCGCGCGAGCGATGGTGACGAGTCCGCTGATCTACCTGCTCGACGAACCGACGAGCGGACTCGGGACCGAAGAGACCGCCGCGGTACTGTCACTGCTGGCTTCGAGCGGCGCTACCGTTATCGTCGCCACGCACGATCTCCAAGTGATGGCCTGGTGCGACGTGGTCCTAGAACTGTCCGACGGCGCGTTACGCGAGATCAGGCATTGAGGTTCTTCATTCCCGCGGCGACGTAGCGATCGCCGGCCACGGCGTCGCGTGGAATCGCGGCCTCGAGGTCCACCACATCGGCGTCAGTGATAACAATGTCGTCGGCGGCGATGTTCTCGTGCAACCACTTACGGCGTTTCGTACCCGGAATCGGCACGACGTCGGTACCCCTCGAAAGGACCCACGCCAGGGCGAGTTGGGCGACCGTGGCCCCCTTAACTTCGGCAACTGCTTCGAGTCTCGCGAGCAACGTCAGGTTTTGTTCGTACGCCTCGCCAGTGAATCGCGGCTGGTTCTTGCGAAAATCTCGTTCGCCCGTCCCATCACGGTTGCTCACTTCGTTGGTCAAAAATCCCCGACCGAGGGGGCTGTAGGCGACGAAACCGACGCCGAGGCGACGACAGGTGTCGAGCACCCCGTCTTCGGGGTCGCGACTCCACAACGAGTATTCGCTCTGGAGGGCGCTCACTGGATGCACCGCGTGCGCGCGCTCGATGGTGGCCGATGAGGCCTCGGAGATCCCGAGGTGACGGACCTTGCCGGCCTCGACCAGGCCCTTCATGGCGCCCCAGGTCTCCTCGATGGGCACGGTGCGATCGACGCGGTGCTGGTAGTAGAGGTCGATCACGTCGACACCCAGGCGACGCAGCGAGGCGTCGCACGCCTCGACGACGTACTCCGGGGTCCCGTTGATGCGAATGAAGGAACCGTCCTCGGCGCGCTGATTGCCGAACTTCGTGGCGAGCACCACGTCGTCACGGCGTTCCTTAATGGCGCGACCCACGAGTTCTTCATTCGTGAACGGTCCGTACATATCGGCGGTGTCGAGAAAGTCGACGCCGGCGTCTAGCGCCGCGTGAATCGTGGCGATCGATTCGGTGTCGTCGCCGACGCCGTAGAACTCGCTCATGCCCATGCACCCGAGTCCCTGGGCCGATACGGTAAGACCCTGACCCAACGTTCGACGATTCATTGCCTCTCCTCACGTGAAATTGCTCACAAACCTTTGTTTGCAGGCATCTCGTGACAGAGTAGCGGCTGGTCTGCGATTATATTTTTGTGTCATTGGCTGGGGGGGCCAAACATCGAGGGCCCGCTTGTTCTGGATACGCGGAACAGGCGGGCTTCGTTGTTTACGCGCACGAAACTGACGAACCATGCAACACCTCTAGGGTTGGGTGGTGAGTGAATCGGCCATTTCCGATGCCCTAACGCAACTAGTGCGCCCGCTGCTGCGCGGTTGGCTGCATCTGGTCGCCTTTTTCGTACTCTTCGCCTGCTCGCCGATCCTCTTCGCCCGCTGCCAGACCTGGTCCCAGGTCGGTTGGGTCCTCTGCTACCTCGTCGGGGTCGGGGCCATGCTCTTGACGAGTGCCCTGCTGCACCGCGTGAATTGGACGCCGAAGCAACGTCAGGCCTGGCGTCGGGCCGACCATTCGACGATATTCCTGGCGATTACCGGCACCTATTTCGCCATTTCTGGGTTGACCATGCACGGCACGGTCCGCCTGGTCACGCTGATCATCATCGGGGCGAGCACCTGCGTGGGCATCGCCGTACGCCAACTCTCGATGAACGCCCCGAAGTGGGCCAACACGATCCCTTTCCTGGTCATGAGTTGGTTTGCGGCACTGGTCATGCCCCAGATCTACCGCGGGGGCGGGCCGCTGTGCTTTGCCCTCATCGTCGCCGGTGGCGTCGCTTACACCGTCGGCGCCGTCTTTTACGGCACGAAACGACCCAAGCTTTCACCACGCGTCTTCGGCTACCACGAACTGTTCCACGCCTTCACGTTGATCGGCGCCGGCATGCACTTCGCCGCCATCAGCGTGGCCCTTCGCTAGTTACGCCAACGGCGGCACGACGTTGTAATTCAACAGTGACGGCGTCCAAATTCTCGAGCCAATCGTGGTCATCGAGCCATTGCTCAGATTCATCCGCCACGCCACCGATCCCGATACCCCGAGCGCCCACGTCATGGCCGATTTGATCGGCGACATGTGAGAGACGATCGCTAAATGAGAGGTGGCGTCGTGCAGCAGACTCGTCTGATCGGCCAACAGCGCGTCCAGTTCGGCGTGGACGCGTTGGTCGACCGACGCGAGCGATTCGCCGTCGCCGAAGGCGGTGTCGTGGTCGTGCTCGAAGGCTCGCCACTGCTTTTCGGTGATGACACTGAGCGGTTGGCCGTCGAGGGAGCCGTAATCGACCTCAATGAACGACTCTTTGACTAGTGCGCCGAGGTCCGGCAACGCTAGAGCCGCCGTTCGACGAGCGCGACGTAACGGCGAGGTCCACACCTCGCTCACTTCCAGAAGGTACGGCCGCAAGGCGATCGCTTGACGCTCGCCGAATTCGGTGAGCGTCGGATCGCTCTGGCCGACCAGGAGTCGCGCGGCGTTGGACGTGGTCTGTCCGTGGCGGATGAGAATGATCACGGCAAGAGCAATCGACCGCATTCGGGACAGGTCATGAAGGTTCCCTCCGGCTGCCCCTTCCATCGATCGACGTCGAGCGGTGAGAGCGCGATGCGACACCCGTCGCAGCGTCCCGCCACGACCTGAGCCGCGCCGGAGGTACCGACGCGCGTGAACGCCCCCTCGTAACGGGCGAGGAGTTCCGGCGCCAGGGCCACGGCCCGCTCGGTTCGCTGTTGGCGAAGGGCGACTAACTCGTCATCGAGACTGGCCTGGAGTTCAGTGAACGCACCTTGCAGTTCGCCACGGCGTGCGACGGCCGGCTGCGCCGTCGCCTTGATGACACTGACCGCTTCGTCCAAGGGCTCGACCGCCATCAGTTGCACCAGCTCCAGGTCGTCACTTCGTTCGAGGAGCTCGCGAACGTGTTGGAGCTCGGTCTGCAGCGCCGTCAACTCTCGAACGTTCGCCGTCGAATTACTTAGGGTCTTGTCGAGGTTCTCGGCTCGCGTGCGAAGTCGATCGCCCTCTCGTTGGGCCGCTTCGTACGCGGTGCGCACCGGCGCCAGCGTGGCCTGCGCTTCGTTAAGCGACTTCAAGAGTCCGCGCAGCTCACCTTCGAGCGCGGTCAACTCGACCATCTCCGGGAGGTGCGTTTTTTGGGCGGTGACGCGGTCAATCCAGCGATCGGCCTCCATGAGAGCGCGAAGGTCGTCGGTCTCACTCACGATTTGAGTCTCGCACGTCCCACGTCTCGTAGGCCCGGGCGAGCTTGGCCAGCACCGGCGCCAAGGACGGCTCACCTCGCTCTTGCGCGGCCTCGAAATCGAACCAGTCGACCTCGGGACTCTCGTTCTCCGGCGGCGACGCATCGACCGGTGGCGCGACGACGACGTAGCGCAGGTCGTAGTGCGTGTGGCCCTTGGGCCCGGGGTGCCGATCCACGTGGAAGAGCTCGACCGGATCGAGGTGCCGCGCGACGAGACCGGTCTCTTCGAGCGTTTCGCGAAGCGCCGCCGATTCGGGACTTTCGTTCGCGTCGACGTGGCCGCCCGGTTGAATCCAGATGCCGAGGAGCCGGTGGCGATGCAAGACGACCCCGCGAGACGACACCACGAAGGCCGAGGCGGTGAGGTGATGAGGGTTCTGCTCCTCGGCGAACGGATCGCCCGGCCAGTCGAGACGTTCGAGCGTAGCGGCGATTGAGCGCGACTCTCGATCGTCAATCGGATCGATCCGCTCGATCTGGGACCGCAAGGTCTTCAGCGATGTCACTGACTATCCAGCAGACGCTCCACCGACGCCGGCACCGCAATCATCCCCGCGGCCATCGCGCCGTTGGTATCGGGAATCGGTGCGGAGAATTGAATCCGGGCTGGCACGGTGCCGGACCACACCTGAAGGCCGAGGTCCTCGTCGGGGTCGTCGGTCGGACCGGACGATAGCTTGGCCGACGCCTCGTCGATGCTCACCGCGACGACCATCGTGAGACGTCGTTCGGCGTCGTTCATCGGTCGCACCTCGCTCGCGCGGCCCGGCAACACCGCGTCGACGAACGTGTCGAGGACCCTCGCCTTCTCTACGTCATCGCTCACCAGGGACGCGGCGCCGAAGATCACCACGGAACGATAGGCAATGGAGGATTCGAAACCGCTGCGCGCCAAGCGCAACCCGTCGTAGAGCGTCACCGAGATACATGCCTCGCCGCGTTCGACGATCGCCTTCATCACCGCGTTGGCGGGACTGCCGTGCAAGTAAATGGTGTGACCTTCACGCGCGTGCAACGTCGGAATCACCACGGCGCTGCCATTGACGATCGACGCGACGTGACAGAGCGGCGCCTCGTCGATGACGGCGAAGATAACGTCGCGGTCGTAGTTGGCTTTCGCCGGCAGTCGACGAACTCGTGATTTTGGCCCCGGCCCGAGAACGTCGCTCATGCGCGAAGGTCGCCGCCGAAGAAGGTGCGCGCCATGCCGGCCACTTCGACGCTCTGTTCAAACAGTCGCGCGAACATCACCCCGCCGCGCGCGGACGCTTGATGCACCGACACCGTTGGCTCGCCAACGCGCTGAATCCACCACGGCGCGACCGCGCACATCGCGCTTCCGGTGACGCTGTCCTCGGCCAGGCCCAGGCGCGGCGCGAAGACGCGGATCGACACGTCGACGTTCGGTCCCCCGACGCAGGCGGCGATCACCATCGAGCTCGGTACCAAGAAGAGGTTCATCGAGTCCACGGCCAGTCCGCACAAGGTGTCGAAGTCCTCCACCACGGCGAGCACGCCCTGTTCACCGGCACGGTACACCTCGTTGACCGGACCGAGCGTGCCGTTGAGCATCAACGGATCCACCTCTTCGAGGTTCCATCGAGGAAGGTCGATGCCGAGCAGACCGTCGCCCATGCGACGGCCTGACAGGACACCGGCGCGCGTCTGGAAGTAGATCTCCGCCCCCGGTACGCCCAGTTCGTTCAACAGAACGTGCAGACTAGCGAGCGTCGCGTGTCCGCACAGCTCGACTTCCACCGTGGGCGTGAACCAACGCAGCGACCACAGGTCGCCCACGCGGCGCACGAAGGCCGTCTCGGACACGCCCAGCTCGAAGGCAATCTGTTGGAGCTCGTCATCGGGCATCGATCGCTCGAGTAACACCACGACGGCGGGATTGCCACGCTCGGCTTCACCGGTAAAGGCGTCGACCCACCAGAGCCGGTGACCGAAGGCCACGTTGACAGATTCCACCAATAAAGACTGCCACAACGCCACCGCGACCCCCTAGGGTTTTGGGGTGCGTGTCGCGACGTTTAACCTTCACGCCGGGGTCGACGGATGGGGTCGCCCGACCAACGTTCTCGATCACGTCGTGAGTTTGAACGCCGACATCCTCATACTGCCCGAGCTGTGGCGCGGCGAATCGGGCGAAGACTTCGTGACCGAGCTCAAGACGCGATTAGGCATGGACGGACTCTTCGTTCCCCTCGCTTCGGGACAGCGCGTTACATCCGGGACCGGCGGACGAACGTGGCAGCCGCTACTCGCTCACCTGAGCGGCGAACGCGGACTGTTCTTCGACGAACATCGCGCGTTGAGCAAGGTCCAGCGAATCCGGCGGGCCACGGCCAACGGCGTGGAACACGGCGAGTGGGGACTCGGTCTGTTGACGCGACTGCCGATTCGAGAGATCCACTCGGAGTCCCTCGGGCGTCTGCCTCGAGAGAAGGTCAAGCGCACCCTCATCGTGGCCACGCTCGAATACGAGGACCGCGCCTTTTACGTTTTGGCGATACACGGCGCGCATTTGAGTCACGGTTCCTACCTTCAGTTCCGACGGGTGAGCGACATCGTGGCCACGCTCGACCCCGTGTTACCGATTCTGCTGGGCGGCGACTTCAATTCCTGGCGACCACTGCTGCGCGTGTTGCTGCCGGGATGGCGATCCTTGGTCAATGCGCGCACGTGGCCGGCGCGTACGCCCCACTCGCAGATTGACCATCTCTTAGTTCGCGGTCCGTGGAAGATCCTCGGCGGTTTCGCCAGCGACGGGGGCAGCGACCACCGAGCCCTGGTCGCCGACGTTCAACTGAACTGACTGAATCCTCGTTCGACGCCGGAGTCAGCTCAACTGAACACTCTCGTCGACTACCACCAGCGTCTTACCGTGGTTCCCTCCCGTGAACAAGAGGTTCAGCGCGTCGGGCGCGTGCTCGAGACCGGCCACCAAATGCTCTTGGTGGGTGATTCGTCCGTCCAGCACCATGGCCGCCAGCTCGAGGTGCGCCTCGGCGTACCGATGAGCGAAGTCGAAGACGATGAACCCCTTCATCTGACCCCGGCGCACGATCAACATCGAAGTGTTGGCGACCCCAGTCCCGCTCCCGGTGGCGTTGTACTGCGAGATCGCCCCGCACATGACAATGCGCGCATTCATGGCAATGTTGGCGAGCGCCGCGTCGAGAATCGCGCCGCCGACGTTATCGAAGTACACGTCCACGCCCTTGGGGCAGGACCCTCGGATGCGTTGGGTGAGCCCCGGTTCGCGGTAGTCGAGGCACTCGTCGAAGCCGTACATCTCGACGACCTCGGCGCACTTCTCGGCCCCGCCGGCGATGCCGACGACTTTGCCGGCGCCGCGGGCCTTGGCGATCTGACCGACGACTGATCCGGTGGCCCCGGCCGCGCCTGAGACCACGACCACGTCGCCCTCCTTGAAGGCACCGATGTCCAAGAGTCCGAAGTACGCGGTGAGCCCGGTCGTGCCGAGGACGTTCATCACCGTTGCCAGGTCCAGTCCGAGTCCCTGGGGCAATACGACGAACTTGTTCGACTCACTGGCGATCGCCCACTCCTGCCAACCGGTCACGCCGAGCACCACGTCACCGAGGTGGTATCGCTCGTGATTGGACTCCACGACGACCCCGCTGCCACCGGCCCGGATGACGTCGCCGATGCCAATGGGCGGCAGATAGCCCGGCGCGTCGTTCATCCAGGTTCGAATCGTCGGATCGATCGAGAGCAATCCGACTTTGATCAGTGCTTCGTCGGGCCCACAGACCGGCATCGGCGCTTCGATAAGTGTCGTCGTTGATTCGTCGATCATGCCGATGGGACGTTGCGCCAAAGTGATCTGTCGATTGCTCACGTGAACTCCTTCGTTGGTCGTCAGGTTAGGTCTCGCGGTGCCTTTCGACGCCACCCGCTTCGCTCGCGGACCTCTCCAATCAGGGGTTACCGGGATTATGTTGCCAATACATGACTAAGTAGGTAAAGTTTGTCATCATTACGGCGAGGACGGGGAGCGACTGCGGTGACTACCGAGACTAAGCAGGAGACTGCGGTCGAGGACATCAAGAGATCAAGTAACTACTTGCGCGGTGAGATCGGCCGTGAACTCGACAACGACGTCGCCAAAGTGTCCAACGAATCCGAGCAGATCCTCAAGTTCCACGGCATCTACGCCCAAGACAATCGTGACGTGCGACGAGAGCGCGCCGTCAAGGGCGAAGAGCTCGATTACATCTTCATGATCCGCATCGCCATCCCGGGCGGACGACTCACGACCGACCAATGGCTGGCGCTCGACGGCGCCGCCACGGACGTCGCCGACGGCACCATCCGTCTCACGACTCGTCAGGCGGTCCAGTTCCACGGCGTGCTGAAAGACGGACTGCGTCCCTTGGCGCGAACGCTGGACGCGCACCTGATGACCTCTTTTGGCGCCTGTGGCGACGTCGTTCGCAATGTGGTCTCCTGTCCCGAACTTCAGGGTAACGAAGCCGACGAACGGCTGCGCGAGATCTCGAGGCACCTGACCCGCAGTTTTCGCGCGGCCACCGAGGCGCACTGGGAGATCTTCGTCAACGGCGACAAGGCCGTATCGCGCGAAGAGGTCACCGAACGCCCGTTCTACGGAGAGACGTACCTGCCGCGCAAGTTCAAGATCGCCGTAGCTCACCCGAATGAGAACTGCGTGGACGTCCTCGCACAGGACGTCGGGCTCATCCCCGGCGTTCACCCGGTGGTCGGCGAAGGATTCAATCTCGTCGTGGGTGGCGGCCTTGGTCGGGCCTATGCCAACCCCGACACCTTCGCCCGGCTGGCCGATCCCATGACCTTCGTCACCTACGACGAGGTCGAAGAGGTCATCGCCGCGGTGTTGGTGACCTACCGCGAACTGGGCGATCGCACCGACCGCAAGCGCGCGCGCATGAAGTACGTCGTGGCCGACATGGGCTACGAACAGTTCCGCAAGGAGATCGAAGTGCGACTCGGTCGAGAACTTCGTGAACCGGCAGCGCTCCCAACGCACTTCGACGCCGACGATCACCTCGGCTGGCGAACGCGCCACGACGGCACGCACCAGGTCGGGGTTCGCGTCTCGGCCGGTCGGGTCCGCGACGACGACACGCAACTGCGCTCAGCGCTGCGCCTTATCGCGCAGCGTCACCCGGTTACGTTTTACCTCACTCCGCAACAAGACATCGTGATCAGCGCCATTCCCGACGCGGCGCGCGAGAGCGTCGAAGAGATCCTTCGCACTCACGGCGTGCGACCCGACGCTGAACTCGGCAACGTGGAGCGCACGGCCCTCGCCTGTCCGGCGCTTCCGACGTGCGGCCAGGCCCTCGCCGAAGCCGAACGACGACTTCCCGAATTGGTGGGCAACATCGAAGGCGCTCTCGCAAGTCGTCAGCTCGGTCGCCGGGCCCTGCAACTTCGCATGACCGGCTGTCCGAATGGCTGCGCCCGTCCGGCCGTCGCCGAAGTGGGCATCGTCGGGCGCACGAAATCGACCTACGACGTCTACGTGGGCGGTGGTCCACGCGGTGATCGGCTGGCAACGCTGTACCGAGAGAAGGTCCCCTTCGACGAGATCGCCGTCGTGCTCGGTCCCCTCTTCGACCGCTGGGAGGCCGAGGGCGACGAGGAGGAGTCCTTCGGCGACTTCATGACTCGGGTGGGCGTCCAATGACCGTCTTCCTGGTGGGCGCCGGGCCGGGTGACGCCGATCTCTTGACCGTGCGCGGCGCCCGTTTACTCGGCGCGGCAGACGTCATCGTGCACGACCGATTGATCGAACGCTCCGTGCTCGAACTCGCTCGACGCGACGCCGAACTGATTGACGTCGGCAAGGAGCCGGGACGCTTCACCTCGCAGTTGATGATAAATGGCCTCCTCGTGTCACTCGGTCGCCGCTACGAGACCGTCGTCCGTCTCAAGGGCGGCGATCCGTTCGTCTTCGGACGAGGAGGCGAAGAGATGATCGCGCTGCGCGACGCCGGCGTCGCCAGCGAAGTGGTGCCGGGCGTGACCTCGGCCTTCGCCGGTCCGCTGGCCGCGGGCATCCCGGTCACCCATCGGGGCCTCTCACGAGGGGTAACGGTCGTGACCGGCCACCTGGAAAGCCACGACGACGGCTACTTCCGGCGACTCGCCAACCCCGATCTCACGCTCGTCGTCTTGATGGGTGTGAGCGCGCGTTCGTCGATCGCCGCACAACTCATCGATGGGGGTCTCTCGAGCGAGACGCCCGTGGCGGTCATCGAGAGTGCCTGGACTACGCGCGAGTCGGTGACCCGCGCCGTGCTGCGCGACCTAGGTGCTCTTAAGGTATCCTCCCCCGCCATCATCGTCATCGGACCGTGCGCCGCGCTGTCGGTACGCGAATTGATGGCCGAGACATCCGTACTGGTCTGAGCGTGTTGCCCCTCGCCATGAAACTCACCGACAGAGACGTCCTCGTCATCGGGGCCGGACGGATCGGCACGGGCAAGGCCGGCCTGCTGGTCGAGGCCGGGGCCCGAGTCACGATGATCGCGCTCGACGTGGTGGGCGAGCTCCCGGGTGGTCTCGCGACCTTTTCACAACGCGAGTACCGCGACGGCGACCTACGGGGCTACGCGCTCGTGGTGTCGGCCACAGGCGACGCGACGGTCAATGACCGCATCGTCGACGAGGCGCGTCGCGAGAACGTTTGGTTGAACGTGGTCGACGATCCGGCGCGATCGGACTTCTATTTCACCGCCGTGCACCGCGACGGTGACGTCGTGGTGTCGGTCTCGACCGAGGGAGCCTCGCCCGCCCTCGCCCAGGAACTTCGTTCGATGATCGCCGATCGACTTCCAGACAATCTCGCCGACGTGGCCTCGCAGTTGCGACACGAGCGAGAAGAATTCCACGCCAATGGTGCAAGCACCGAAGGTGTCGACTGGCGACCTCGTATTCACGAATTGCTCAGCGGCACCGAACTCTCGCGCTGAGAGCCCTCTCGCTAGTGTCCAAGAGACGAGCGCGTCGACGCACCGAGGAGGTCGCATGACGGATCGGGTTCTCGTGACCGGCGCCACGGGCTTCATCGCGCAACACTGCATGCTGCAACTCTTGGAGGCCGGCTACGAAGTTCGGGGTAGCGCTCGAACGGGCGACCGTACGGCTGAAGTGGTCGCGATTCTCTCGCCGCACCTCAGCGACGCCGCGCGAAGCCGACTCGGCACGCTCGACGTCGTGGCGGGCGATCTCACGAGCGACGACGGCTGGACGAGTGCCGTCGAGGGATGTCGTTACGTGATGCACGTCGCGAGTCCCCTCCCCCGAGGTGTGGTGAAAGACGAGAACGAGTTGATCGTGCCCGCGCGCGACGGGGCGCTGCGAGTACTACGAGCCGCGCACGACGCCGGTGTCGAGCGCGTCGTGCTGACCTCGTCGCTCAGCGCCATCGTGTACGGCAACGACCGATCCCGACTCTTCACCGAGGAGGACTGGTCGAATCTCGACGGCCTTCGCATCGGTGCCTACGACAAATCCAAGACCATCGCCGAACGCGCGGCCTGGGAGTACATGGCGAGCGTGAAGGGCACTTCAACGATGGAACTCGTCGTGATCAATCCCGGACTCGTGCTCGGTCCACTGCTCTCCTCGGATTGGGGGACGTCCGGCGAGATGGTAAAGAGGATTCTGAGCCACCAAGTGCCGGCCATTCCGAATATGAATTTCGCCACGGTCGACGTTCGTGACGTCGCCAGCGCGCACCTCTCGGCGATGGTGAGTCCCGAGGCTGCAGGCCAGCGGTTCATCTGCGCCGAAGCGAATCACTCGATGATGGAGATCGCCCAGATTATGAAGGCTCGTTACAGCACGCGAGGATTCAAGATTCCCACCAGACGTCTTCCTTCGATCGCCATTCGGGTAATGGCGGTATTTGATAAGACGGTCCGACTGGCCCTGAACGATCTCGACTCGACGCAGAACGTCGACAGTACGAAGATCCGCGCCGTCCTCAAGTGGCAGCCCCGAGATCTCATCGAGATGACGACGGCCATGGCCGACTCCATGATCGAATACGGCGTCGTGCGCGCCAAGCGGTAAACGTCGGCGTCGAACTCGTGAGGTGGGTCTCGAGTACCCCGAGTGCGTCCGACGACTATCACTGGTTTTCGTAGCGTCCCTGGTCACGAAAACATCGTCGTCACGCCAACCTGTAACTTTGGTTCACTATGGCGCCGGGCACCGAGACACCTCTGCTCGAACTCGAGCACGTTTCGGTTCACTTCGAAGGGCTCCGGGCCTTGAACGACGTCTCGTTCAATGTCGGCCTAGGTGAGATCGTTGGACTGATCGGCCCGAACGGCGCCGGTAAGACGACCGCCTTCAACGTGGCCTGCGGTTTCGTGAAACCGTCGCAGGGACACGTCTACTACCCCAGCGCCGGCAAGTCGAATCTGCGACCGAGTCAACTCGTCGGTGCCGGCGTGGCGCGAACCCTCCAAGGTGTCGGTCTGTTCCCCCATTGCAGCGTGCTCGAGAACGTAATGGCCGGCGGACACCTTCGACCGAACGGCGGTTTCGTCGCCAGTTTCTTTTCGTTGCCCAACGAGGTGCGTTCCGAGTGTGCGCTTCGTCGCGACGCCCTCGCCATGTTGGAGCGTCTGGGGATCGCCGACATGGCCGCGCGTCTGCCGTCGGCGATTCCCTACGGCATCGCGAAGAAGGTCTCGGTGGCCCGGGCCCTGATGAGCGCCCCGACTTTGCTGCTGTTGGACGAACCGGCCTCCGGCCTCGACGAAGCGGAACTCGACGACTTCGCGAAGCTCATCGTGGAACTTCGTTCCACGATGGGGGTGCTGCTCGTCGAGCACGACATGGAGTTCGTGATGCCGCTGGTCGATCGACTGGTCGTACTCAACTTCGGCCAAGTGATCGCGCACGGCACTTCGGCCGACGTGCGCAAGGACGACGCCGTCATCGCTGCCTACCTCGGAGTCGACGAATGATCACGATTGAAGGTCTCACGGTCTCTTTTGGCGCGGTGCAGGCATTGCGCAACGTCTCGCTGGTCGCCGAGACCGGGAAGATCACCGCCGTACTCGGGGCTAACGGTGCGGGCAAGACGACATTGTTGCGCACCATCAGCGGTCTGAAGGAGCCCAAGACGGGGACCATCCGCTTGGACGACCAGTCCCTGGTGCACAAGCGGACCGAGGACATCGCGCGTCTCGGCATCGGCCACGTTCCCGAAGGCCGCGGCGTCATCGGCGAATTCACGGTGGAGGAGAATCTCCGTCTCGGCGCGATGATGGCCAAGGTCAACCTGTCACGGGGCCTGGACGAGCAGTACGAACTGTTCCCGGTTCTGGGCGAGCGACGCAAACAGCACGCCGCGAAGCTCTCCGGGGGCGAACGCCAGATGCTGGCGATGGCGCGAGCGCTCATCGCCAAACCGTCGGTCTTGTTGTTGGACGAACCCTCGCTCGGTCTCGCTCCACTAGTGACCGCTCAATTGATGCACACGATTCAATCGCTCTGTGAGACCAGTGACTTAACGGTCATACTGGTCGAACAGAACGCCACGTCGGCCCTGCGCATCGCACACCACGCCGTGGTATTGCACGTTGGCAAGGTCGTAGCGAACGACACGGCGTCCCTTGTGGCGGCCGATGAGAACCTGCGGCAGTACTACCTCGGACTGGTGGAGTAGTGGATCCGTTCCTCACGTCGCGCATCGTCACCGACGTTCTGGGGGGACTGACGAACGGCGTGACGTACGGATTGGTGGCGCTCAGCTTGGTGCTGATTTGGCGTTCCACTGGCATCCTTAACTTCGCCCAGGGCGCGATGCCGATGTTCGCCACGTACGTGGGCTTCGCCCTCTTGTCGTACCACTTCGGCTACTGGCCGTGCGTCGTGGCCTGCGTCATCGCGGCTCTGCTCATCGGTGGCTTGACCGAACGGCTGCTGGTTCGGCGTCTCTACGGCAAACCGGAGATAAATCCAATCGTGGTCATGGTCGGTTTCCTCATCGTCCTCGAGGCGGTCGCCGCCGCCATTTGGTCCTCGACGCCGCGCAGTCTGCCCAGCCCGTTCTCATCGATCCATTGGCAGCTAGCCGGTAAGCCCTTCGCCCTGTCGCCTTTCATCGTCTATGAGTTCGCCACGGCGTTAGTGGTGATGGCGGCCGTCGCCGTGTTGTTCCGATTTACGAATCTGGGGCTGCAGCTTCGCGCCTCGGCGTTGGCTCCTGAGGTGTCGCGACTACTCGGCGTGCGGGTCGGTCGCCTGCTCACGCTCGGCTGGATGCTCTCGACGGTGGTGGGCGTGATCACGACCATTTTGGTCTCGGCGAACTTTTTCTCGGGGCTCACGCCCACGGTGATGGACGGCATCTTCGCCTACGGTTTCATCGCGGCGGCCATCGGCGGCCTGGAGAGTCCCGTCGGCGCGATCGTGGCGGGCGTCTTGCTCGGCGTCGTCAATCAGTTCGTCACCGACTACGTGAACCAAAACGCCGTCATCATCATCGCGCTGGCCATCCTCATCGTCTCGCTGATGATTCGTCCCAGTGGTGTCTTCACCAAGAGCGCCCTGAGGCGCGTCTGATGAAGTTCGCCGGAACTCGTCGCCGAGTGCCGATCGCGATGGGCGTCGCCGTCGTCGCGACCGTCGTCGCTCTGGTGAGCACCACCACGTCGCGCGAGGGTGTCGCGCTCAGCGTGGCCTTCGACTTGGCCGTCGCGTGCGGGTTAATCCTCAGCCTGCCGAGTTTCAAATTGAGCCACCCCGTGGTGTCACGTGCGGCGCTGACGTTACTCGGGCTCGACGTGGCCATCTTCATTACGTTCTTTCTCAACTCGAGTACCAACTTCAACTTGGCAACCGGCGCGGCCATGTCGATCGTGCTGCTCGGCCTGTCATTCTTGACCGGCGCTTCGGGACAGATCTCTTTGGGCAACGGCGCCTTCATGGGTGTCGGCGCCTTCGCGATGGCGATCTGGGCCAATCACCACACGACCACGCCCATCGTGGCCACGCTCTTGATCGCCGTGGTCTGCGGCGCACTGGTAGGACTTCTTCTCGGACTCCCGGCGACGCGGTTGCGCGGTCCGTACTTGGCCGGAATGACCCTGGCCTTCGCCGTGGCCTTCACCTTCATCCTCAGTACCTTCAGCTCCTGGACCGGCGGCGACTCGGGATTGCAGTTGCCCACCGCGGCGATAGCGCCGCGCTGGCTGGACGGGTTCTTCCACGCCGGTACGCCACCCCTCACCACCACGACGCTCTACCTCACCGACGTCGCCATCATCGTCGCCGGCGTCGCGTTCTTCTTCATGGCGAACCTCTTTGCCAGTCGCACCGGTCGGTCGATGCGACTCATCCGGGACAACGATGTCGCCGCCGAACTCGTCGGCGTGTCCCTACCGCGCACGAGAGTCGTCGCGTTCATCGTGTCCTCGGCGTACGCCGCGCTGGGCGGGGCCCTTTTGACCTTGATCGACAACTCGGTCTCACCGCCGACGTACTCCTTCGCCCTGTCGGTGACGATCTTGTCGTTGATCGTCATCGGCGGCATCGGCACGATCTCGGGCGCCCTCATCGGCGGTGTCATCTACGCCTTCTCGACGAACGTGATCTCGTGGATCACGACCCAAACGGGACTTAATCCTCAGGGCAACCTCGCCAGCCAACTCAACGGCATCATCTTCGGAGGACTGTTGATACTGACGATGCTCTTCGCCCCGTTTGGCATCACCGGCGCCGCGCGAAGTCTCTGGCATCGATTGCGCGCGCGATCACCGGGGTGACTTGCAACCGCGTTTCGTGACGCCTACGCTCACGCCATAAGAGTTCAACATCAGGGGAGATAAAGAAGATGGTTAAAACCAAGACACGTCGCGTGACGATTACCGGCACGGCGATGTTGCTGTGTCTGGGCCTCGTCACCGCCGGAAGTTCCATTGTTAGCGCGGGAGCGGCGTCCGCGAAGGTACCTGGCGTCACCGCGCACCAGATCACGATTGGCGCGACCGAGCCCGTGACGGGCATCGCGTCCTCGGGCTACAACCAGGTCGCCAAGGCGGCCAACGCCGTCTTCAAGTACGTGAACAGCCACGGTGGTGTCTGGAGTCGCAAGATCAAGTACGTCATCAAAGACGACTGCTACGGCACGCCGGGATTCGGCTGCACCGGTGTCCCCAGTACCGCCTCGCAGACGCACGCGTTGCTCGGCATCCCGGTCTTCGCAACGGTCGGCTCGCTCGGTACGCCGACGCAGGACTCCGTTCGCGCCCTGCTGAAGGGTGATGGCGTGCCCCAGTTGTTCGTCGCGTCCGGTTCCCGGGACTGGAACAACGCCCACGTGTACCCGGGTCTTTTTGGGTGGCAGCCCAGTTACAACGAGGAGAGCAAGATCTTCGCGAAGTACATCAAGGCCACCTTCCCGAGCGCCAATGTTTGCTTCTTGGGACAAAGTGACGACTTCGGCCAAGACGGACTGGCCGGATTGGTAGCGGGCGGCATTAAGCCACTCTCCGCGGACCTCTATTCGGTTCCTGATTTGGTGGCTACGACCGGCGCGTCCATCGCGCCGTACGTCGCGGACTTCCAAAGCAAGAAGTGCACGGTCGTGGTCATGGACACCATCCCCGGTGCCACTGACGCCGCGCTAGGCGCCGCCCTGCAGTTGGGTTACGCACCGCAGTGGGTCATCTCGAGCGTGGGCTCGGACCCCCAGACGGTCGACGCTCCGTTCGTCGGCAAGGTTCCGACCGACCCCGAAATCGGCGCCATCACGTTCAGCTACTTGCCGACCACGACCACCAGCAGCGCGTGGATCCCATGGATCACCAAGGTGATCGAGGCCGACCCGGCCGACTTCCCCGGTTTCACCTCTTCCAGCGTCCTCAATGGCAACATCGCCTACGGCGCGGCCTACGGCGTGTCGTTCGTGGAAGCGTTGAAGGCCACGGGGAAGAACCTCACGCGCGCCAGCTTCTTGAAGACGCTCCAGAGTGTCACCTTCTCCCAGACGCCATCACTCGTGCCGCTGCGCTACTCGTCATCCAACCACCAGGGTTTGAACAGCGGTTATATCACGACGGTCATCAGCGCTTCCGCGACGAAGCCTCTCACCGGGATCGTGTACACCGCCGACAGCTCAACGGACGGCCGGGTTACGGTCGTGAAGACGTTGAGTCACGGTATACCGAGCTGGCTGAAGTAATCATCTCGCTTTCGCACAGTGCCCCGGCGCGTCGCGCCGGGGCACTGTGCTGTATGGCTCATTGATGAACTGTGACGATGCGTCGTGTCGCCCTCGACACGTATTCGGCCAGGGCCCGATCAGTCCTTGGTGATTTCGAAGGCCCGGAGCCCACGGATTCGCTCTTGACGGCGGCCCCGCAACTTGCGTTCCGAGAGTTGCGCCAGTTCGATGTAGGAGCGCATGATCGCCGCGTTCAGCCGTTCGACGGTCACGAAGGGGTTGGGGTCTTCGGGAATCACTTCGTCGATAAGGCCGAGGTCCAATTGGTCCTTCGCGGTAGAGCGCATGGTGGCGAGTGTGATGCGCACTTCGTCGTGTGAGGGATTCGGCGTCTTGTAGAGGATTGAGGCGGCCGAACGCGGTTCAGCGACGTAGGCCATTGCCTTTTCCAGCATGATCACGTGGTCGGCCATCGGCGTCGTCGCAAGTCCCCCACCGCTGCCAAGCGCTCCGGCGACGACCGAGATCACCGGCTCGGAGTAGTCGATACCTTTCAGGATCGACCGGGCGATCGCGCGCGAGAGTCCGCGGCGCTCACTCTCTAAGGTCGGCTTGGCTCCGAGCGTGTCGGTGACGAAGAGCGCGGGCAGATGCAAACGCTCACCCATCTCGAGCATTCGCTCCAAGAAAGCGAAATCTTCCGGCGCGGGATTCGATGGTCGCTTGATGACGGTGTCGCCAAAACGCTGATACGACGGCTGAGTCCCCACGATCACGAACGGCTGGGCGCCGATCTTGGCGAAAGCGCCCACGATGGCCGGGTAGCGCTTGAACTCCGCCTCCTGCACGTAGTTGTAGACGGCGGTCGCCTCGGTGAAGCAGTAGCGCACGATGAACTCCAGGTCGACGCGATTCGCGTCGGTCATCAGGTCCTGGTACTGCTCGACGAGCGCGTCGGAGTCAGTGCTGACGTGCGCTTGACGCGGCGCCGCCGCGGGCACCGGATCGGCGCCCTTCATGTCGTCAAAGCGCGGACCGTAGATTCCGACCGTAGCGAAATCGAAGGACCGTCGCTGGTCCGACGCCGTGACGTTGCGGATCAAAGGCGGCGTTTCGGTGGTGAGCTGATGCTGTTTGTCGGGCCGGGCCGTCGAGGCGAGAATCGCGCCGAGATACCACACGACCTCGCCGACGTCCGAGAGCACCACGTCGATGTTGCGGTCCAGCAAATTGGCCTCGGCGCTTTGGGAGTCCGTCGGGACCGAGAGGCCCTCGAAGGCCTCGATCACGTTCGGGCCGGCGAAGCCGTAGTTGGTGCCGGAGGTCGCGATGACCATATCGGCGTTCGGCACGGCACTGGCCGACACGCCGCCCCACACGTTGCCGAGCAGCACGGCCACGTGGGGCAGTTCCACGCGATCCTTGTAATGGCGAATGGCTTCGACCATCCTCGTCATCTGGGTCAGGCCGGCGAAGTTCTCGTGCTGGCGAACGCCGCTGGAGGCGTAGACGCTCACGAAGGGCAACTTCCTTTGAATCGCCAAGTCGGCCGCCGCTTGAAACTTCTCGCCCGACACGACACCGAGTGAACCGGCGAAGAAGTCCCAGTTCATGGCGTAGAGGACAACCGGGTGTCCGTCGAAGTCGGCCAGACCGTAGGTCGAGGACTCGGACTTGCCTTTGCCACGTTCGCGTTGCAACTTGTCGCCGTAGGACTCGTCGGCCTCGCTGCCGTGCCCTCGACGTACGAGGCCGACGAGATCCTTGGCGATGCGCCAGCGTCCGTGACTCGCCTTGAAGTGGACGAGTTCTTGCAGGGTGAGCAACTGGGACGGGCTATTTACCTTCTTGCGGTTCCGAAGGTGCGCACCGACTGGTGCCTTGAATATCGGCAGGCCGCTGGGGTGCCCTTCACCGAAGAGACTCGAATCGAGGTCGTCTTCGGGGATCGATGCGTCAAAGTCCGCGAGATCAGCCATGTAGGGCCATTATTGCACGAGACGCACTTTTCGCGAAAAGCGAGAACTCGCGGTCTCGACGGTACTCCTGACGAAACGTACTCCGTGGACGACGATGGCGAAGCCCCGCTACCGACGGGTAACGCCGGAGACGCACGCCTTCGATTCGGTAACCTCAAGCGATATGTCCTTCGATCAACCACGCAGCCCGGTCGTTCGAAGGATTCCAGCGTGAGCGAAGCGCGACGCGACGTTCGGGCCTACGACGAAGTCTTGGCACACCTCGGCGAAGCGAACTCTCGAGCGCTCATCGCGACCCCGGCGTTGGTGTGTGACTTGGGACTGTTGCACACGAATATCGAAAGAATGGCCCATCTCGCCGGCGACGCCGGCGTCACGCTTCGACCGCACGTGAAGTCACACAAGTCGGTCTTCATCGCGGAACAACAACTGCGCGCCGGCGCGGTGGGACTCTCCTTCGCCAAGCTGGGCGAGGCCGAAGTGGTCGTGGACCGACTCCACGCCGACGGCCACGACGAGGTATCGGTGCTCCTCACGTCACCTCTGGTCGGACGACACTCGGCCGAACGCGCGGCAGTCCTGGCCGCCCAGTGTGACCTCATCGTCGTGGTCGATCACTGCGACGGCGTGGACGAATTGGAAGCCGCCGCGATGGCCCACGAGACGACGATCTCGGTGCTTTGCGACGTGGACGTCGGCCTCGGTCGAACGGGCGTCGTCGGAGCGGCCCAGGCGCTCGCGGTCGTCGAACGGGTGCACGCGGCCACTCGATTGCGATTCAAAGGCGTCCAAGGGTACGGCGGACACTTGCAACACATCGCCGGTCGTGAACATCGCCGCGAGGCCACGATCGACTCGACCAAGCGACTCTCGGCGGTGATCGACGCTCTCGACTCGGCCGGCGTCGCCGTGGCGATACGAAGTGGCGGCGGTACCGGGACCCTAGGCCTCGACCTCGAGATCGGCGTGCTCAACGAACTGCAACCCGGGAGCTACGTCTTCATGGACCGCGAGTACCGCGACGCCTTGGGCGAAGACCCCGAAGGTCGATTCGCACAGAGCCTGACGTTGCTCACGTCCGTAATCTCGGTGAATCACGAGGACTACGTGACCGTCGACGCCGGACTGAAGTCCATGGCGACCGACGCGGGCGTCCCCTCGGTCCTCGGTCATGAGCCAAAAGCGACGTATGAGTTCTTCGGTGACGAGCAAGGAATGGTGATCTATCCGGGCCACTCGTTTCGTCGGGGCGAACGCCTCGAACTCGTACCCCCTCACTGTGACCCGACCGTCGATCGTTACGACGTCGTCTGGCTCGTGCACGACGACGTGGTCGTCGACGTCCTCGACGTCACCGCGCGCGGTCGATCGCAGTAGAACGAGTCGACACATATTCCCTTCGTTGCACCGTTGTCAAGGCCTGGGGTGTACATCGGCTCCTGAGGTCACTACGCTTAGTAGTGAGATAATTCGGGATCGAAACGCCTGCGAGGGTCGTTTGGTCCACAACGAACCCGTCGTCACTCAGTCATTACCGAGTGAAGCGGGAATGAGTGGGACACGACAATGGCACCAACTCGACATTCCAGTTCATCCAGCGGCCACGACGGCATTCATACGCTCGATCCGTCCGCCGCGGTCGGGTTTCGATCACTGAAGGATCAGGGTTCGCTGCCGCCGTCGACGCCCGAAGCGCTCGAATCGATCTTTCCGCCCATCGGTGACTACGCCTTCCTCTCGGACTGTGAGAACACGCTGCTCGTCGCGCCCACCGGATCGATCGAATGGATGTGCTTGCCCAAACCGCACGACCCGAGTCTCTTCGGCACGATCCTCGACCGATCGGCCGGATCGTTCCGACTGGCGCCGATCGAGAGTTCCGTGCCGGCCCACCGTCAGTACCTGCCGGGAACAATGGTGCTCTCCACGACCTGGCAGACGCGCAGCGGCTGGCTCGAGGTGAACGACTTTCTCGCCATCGGCCCGTGGTACCGAACGGGTGAACGCTCGACGCTGCAGCGTCGCACGCCCGGCGACTCCGACGCGCGTCACGTGCTCGTTCGAACGGCCAAGTGTCTGCACGGCAGCGTCGACGTCAGCCTCAACTGCGAGCCGTCGTTCAACTACGGTCGCGTCGACGCCGAGTGGGAGTACTCTGGCACCTCCTACGACCACGTCTCGACGACCAATCCGGACTACAACCGGATCACCGTGACCGGCGACATGCGTTTCGGCATTGAGGGTCGCGCGATCCGCGCTCGCCACCGCCTGGTCGAAGGCGAGTCGTGCTTCGTCGTCATGAGTTGGACCGACGCGACACTGCCCACCACGCAAGAAGAGGTCAACCTCTACAAGAGCGAGACCTCGCGCTTCTGGCGCGGTTGGATCGACGGCGGTCAGTTCCCGGATCACCCTTGGCGAGAACTCTTGCAGCGAAGTGCCTTGACCTTGAAGGGGCTCTCCTACGCCCCGACCGGCGCGTTGCTCGCGGCGCCCACCACGTCGCTACCGGAGAACCTCGGGGGCTCGCGCAACTGGGACTATCGCTACACGTGGATCCGCGATACGGCCTTCGCCCTTCGGGCCTTGCACGCGCTCGGGTTCCATACCGAAGCCGACGACTTCCTCGCCTTCCTCGGTGACGTCCTCGAGCCGTTGCGCGGCGACACCGCCGCGGCCGGCACCCGGGCCCGTCGCAATCTTCAGGTGCTCTATCCCGTGGACGGTGGCGAGTCGCCGGTCGAAGTGGAGCTCGACCACCTGACCGGTTACGTCTGGAGTCGACCGGCGCGCGTCGGCAACGGCGCCTACAACCAAACGCAGTTCGACATCCTGGGCGGCGTCGTGGACTGCATCTATGAACACACGCGATCACGCGACGCCCTGAGTGAGCGATCGTGGCGCATCGTGGTCCAGGCCGTGGAAACGGCCATGCAGTGCTGGCGCGAACCGGACCGCGGTATCTGGGAAGTGCGCGGCGATCCCCAACACTTCACCTATTCGAAGGTGATGTGCTGGGTCGCGGTCGAGCGCGGGGCGCGACTGGCGTCGCTGCGCGGTGAGAAGGTCCGCGCCGAACAGTGGTTGCAGGCGGCGCAAACCATTCACGACGACATCTGCGCCAACGCGGTGGGACAACGCGGATGCTTCACCCAGTACTACGGCAGCGACGAGCTCGACGCCTCGCTCCTCGTCTTGCCGATGCTCGGCTTCTTACCGGCGAACGACGAACGGATCCGCGCGACGGTCTTCGCCATCGCCGACGACCTCACGGACGGTCCTTTCGTCTTCCGTTACCGACCGGAGAAGACCGACGACGGCTTCGACGGTGAAGGTGAGGGCAGCTTCACAGTCTGTTCCTTCTGGCTCGTCTCGGCGCTCGTCGCGATTGGCGAACTCGACAGCGCCCGCGCGCACTGCGAGAAACTGATCGGCGCCGCCAGCGCGCTGGGTCTCTACGCCGAAGAGCTCGATCCCACGACCGAACGCCACCTCGGCAACTTCCCGCAGGCCTTGACGCACTTGGCGCTCATCAACGCCATCATGAGCGTGATCAGCGTCGAAGCGCGCGAGGGCGAGTCGTCGACCGGCAACGCGCATTCCCACAGCTGGTGGAACGCGGGCAAGGTGGACAGCGCCAACACGATCGCCACGAAAGAGATCTGGACCGAGAGCACCGGATCGGTCGAGGTGATCAAGAAGGAAAATCCGGCTCCGTAGGCGGATTTATTCCCTTCCCGAAATTTTCTTCGTTTCGTCACAGAAACTTTCCGTACACTGAGCGAGTTGGTAGAACCAATAAGAATCGCGGCAAGTGCAGCGCTACACGACAAGGGCACGTGTATCGCCAGAGGTTCCGGCCCGTGCGAGAAAGCGAGGTTCAACCTAGGCTCCGACCAGGTAGCTCCCATGACCGAACACTCCTTCACCCAAATCGGATCGGCCGAGCCGAAGATCCCCGAGGACCCTTTCGACGATCCGTCGTATGAACCGGCCGACTTCGTCGTCGTCGCCAATCGACTGCCCATGCACCACGCGGGCTCGCCGGGCGACGACGGGTGGCTCCCTAGTCCGGGCGGACTGGTCTCGGCCCTCACGTCGGTGTTGCAGAATCGCCAGGGACTCTGGATTGGCTGGCCCGGAACTTCGGCCGATGAGGAGCCGCCCTCCACCTACGAGGGCATCCGGTTGAAGACGGTAGCGATCACCGCCGAGGAGTACGAGGAGTTCTACCTCGGCTTCTCCAACGCCACCATCTGGCCGCTCTATCACGACGCCATTCGCTCGCCGTCGTTCCATCGCACGTGGTGGCACACCTACCGCGAAGTGAATATGCGCTTCGCGACCATTGTCGCCGAGAACGTCGCCCCCGGGGGCACGGTGTGGGTCCACGACTATCAGTTGCAACTGGTCCCCCAGATGTTGCGCCAACTTCGTCCGGACGTCCACATCGGATTCTTCCTGCACATCCCGTTTCCCCCGAGCGAACTGTTCATGCAGTTGCCGTGGCGACGTGAGATCCTGGCCGGACTCCTCGGCGCCGACCTATTGGGATTCCAATTGCACTCTTCGGCCTCCAACTTCTCTCGCCTGGCGCGCCGATTGACTTCGGCGACCGGCACGGACTCGGGACTGGACTTCGAAGGGCGCGCCATCCGCGTCGGTTCCTTCCCCATCTCGGTCGACTGCGATCAGATCGTGGAACGCGCGGCCAACCCCAAGGTTCGCGCCCGGGCTCGCGAGATTCGCCAGGGCCTGGGCGATCCCGAGTTTCTGTTACTGGGCGTCGACCGACTCGACTACACCAAGGGAATTCAGCAGCGCATCAAGGCGGTGGCCGAGATGCTCGACGACGGCCTCTTGAGTGCCGAACGCCAAGTGATGATCCAAATCGCGGTGCCCAGTCGCGAGTCTGACGCCCACTACGAACAAGAACGCCACGACCTGGAGCGCGCCGTGAGCGAGGTCAATGGCGAGCACGGCCTGGTGGGACACCCCGCGATTCACTACCTTCACAAGAATCTGCCCTTCGACGAACTGATCGCGCTCTACCTGGCCGCGGACATCATGATGGTCACGCCGTTCAAGGACGGCATGAACCTCGTGGCCAAGGAGTACGTGATGTGCCGGGGCGACCTGACGGGCAAGCTGATCCTGAGTGAGTTCGCCGGGGCGGCCACCGAACTACGTGGCGCCTACATGGTGAACCCGCACGACACCGACGGCATCAAGGAGGCCATCCTCCTGGCCATGAACGCCGGTCCCAAGGAGACGCGCGACCGAATGTCGCGCATGCGCCGCATGATCTTTCGCCGCAACGTCTACGACTGGGCCAAGGCCTTCCTCGCCGCGTTGGCGCTCACCGCGCCGTAGTCCCGTTTTCGTCCGACGGGGTTCGTCGACTCGCGAAAGTACTTTTAGAGCTCGTCGATCAAGTCGGCGACCGAGTCCACGATTCGTGACGGCTGGAAAGGATAGAGATTCACTTCTTCGGCGCGCGCGACCCCCGAGAGGACCAGAATCGTGCCGAGTCCCGCCTCGGCCCCGGCCTGAATGTCGGTATCCATGCGATCGCCGATCATGATGGTCGACTTCGAGTGAGCGTCCAGGATGTTGAGGCCCTCGCGAATCATGACCGGGTTGGGCTTGCCCACGAAGTACGGCGCGACGCCGGTCGCGCTCTCGATCATGGCCGCGAGCGCCCCGCATCCGGGCAGTGAACCGTGGGGTGACTGACCGGTCGGTTCGGGATTGGTCGCCACGAAGTGCGCACCCTTCTCGATGAGCCGCACCGCCGTCGTCATTTCTTCGAAGGAGTAGTCCTGGGTCTCACCGAGCACGACGTAGTCCGGCGCGCGCTCGTCCGGTCGGTACCCGACGTCGTGGATCGCCTCGTGCAGGCTCGCCTGACCGATGACGTAGGCCGTCCCGAACGGTCGCTGGGTGTGCACGAATTTCGCCGTCGCCAAAGACGAAGTCCACAAGTGGCTCTCTTCCACGTTCAGTCCCATCTCCGAGAGTTCGAGGCGTATCTCACGGGGCGTGAAGAGCGAGTTGTTGGTCAGGATCAGGTAGGGCCGACCGGTGGAACGCAATCGGTCCAAGAACTTGTCGGCCCCCGGAATCATGGCGCCGTCTCGGATCAGTACGCCGTCCATATCGCAGAGCCAACTTTCGGCCCGAGAGATTAAGTCCATCTATCCAGTATGGACGATTGGAATGTAAACCTTGCACGCGCGAAAGCCCAAATTGCCCCCAATTCATGAAGTTCGCACGGGAATGTCACGGGCGCGACCTCGAACTCGTTACGGTTATCGCTCCATCCGCGATCGATTCCGCTCCTGATCACGAAGTCGCCACTTCGTCACCCCGTGCTTGAATACCCGTCGGAAACCTGCGTAGGATGCGACCAGCAGTGTGGCGAACACATCGACGAGAAGTTGTCTCATCCGGAGGTGTGGCCATTCAATAAGGGGGAGACTGATGCACGCACGCACCACCAACAGAGGACTGCAACGAGCAACGTCGTGGCGAACGAGGTGCGCCGCCGGCACGTCACTCGTCGTCGTACTCTCGCTCGCCAGCATGGTGTCGAGTGCGACGCCGTCCTTTGCGAGTACCCACCTGAAGTCCGCCAACGGTTCGGCCTATTGCAAGCTCCTGACGTCCTACAACAAGAAGCAGACGGCCGCGAATAAGGCCCTCGAGACGCCGGGCGCCGCGGTGGCCGCGATGGAGTTGGCGTACAAGAACTTGAAAAACGAAGAGAACCTCGTCTTGGGCATCGCCCCTTCGTCACTCCAGAGCAGTTACAAAACGATTTTCAAGGACCTCAACTCCTGGTACTCGGTACTGTCGAAGGCGCACTTCAACTACCTGAAGTTGACGAAGGCGGAAATCGCCAGCTTCGAAAGTCTGGGGAAGGTTATGAGTACCGCGTCGGCCAAGATCACGGCCTACAACAAGAACGTCTGCGGCGCCAAGGCCTAACGCACGTCTTCGTCGGCGCCGTGACGACGTCGAACGCGTTGAAGCGTTGACGTCACCGGCTTCGTGCTTAGTTTCGAAGACACCCCGGCAGGAGGGCGATCGCCTCGTCAAGGCTCAGTGACGCCGACTCATCAAATGTCGCCTCCGACACCCAGAGCGGAAACTCAACTTCAAAGGATCGATGGGCGCCGCTGGCGGTGTGCTCGCTGTGAATCGCCGCCAGATTCGAAACGCCCAAGAGGTCACTCGCGCGAACGACGCTCGCCCAGACGCGCCGGTGCAACAACGTCACCTTTCGGTTGATGAGCCGCGTCGACACGATGTCGGGCGAGTCGTCGAGAATGTTCAGAATCGCGTAAATCTCTTTTCCGGCCGGGTGGCCCCACCAGCTGCCCCGTATTGGCTCTCCGGCGATGAACTGCGCCACGTTGGGCACCGGACCGCGGGCCGATTGCAGCACCACCCCGTGTTCGCGAATCCACTCCAGTGTCGAATCAGCCCGTTCACGCCACTGATCACGTAGGTCAGTCATTTAGTCGGCCGGTCGCCAACCCGGGTGACCGAGCACGGAGCGCACGCGTTCGCGCGTCGTCCTCGCGGAGCGCAGGTCACGGACAATGTCGCCGAACTCGTGATAGCCGATGCTGACGGGGTTGTACGTGTTGATGTTCTTCGTGAGGCCGTAACGAACGCGGCGAACCTCTTTTTCGAAGGTTCCGAAGAGTCGGTCCCAGACGATCAATATGCCGCCGTAGTTCTTGTCGAGGTACTGACGGTTCGTACCGTGGTGGACCCGGTGGTGCGACGGCGTGTTGAAGACCAACTCAATCGGCTCGGGCAGCCGGTCAATCGCCTCGGTGTGGATCCAGAACTGGTAGAGCAGATTGAGTTGCCCGGCTCGGTGCACCTTCTCGGGAGGGAACCCCAACAACGGGAGGGGCGCGAACACCCAAAAAGTGAGAAACGGCGACCACGGTTGGCGCAGTGCCGTCGTCAGGTTGTAGCGCTCGCTGGAATGGTGCGAGACGTGATTGGCCCAGAGCAGTCGCACCTCGTGCATCCAGCGATGATCCCAGTAGTAGCAGAAGTCCCAGAGCACCATCGCCGACGTCATCGAGCCGCGACGCGATCCCAGAGTGGAGATGCGGTGTCGATAGAGGAACTCATCGACTTTGAGGAGGGCCGGGGCCACGGCGAGCTGGACTGCGACGTTGCCCGCCAACATGGAGAGACTGGCCTTCGAGTCCTGAGCTTCGAAGCCCATCGGAACCAGGGGGTCAACGGACAGTTGCGGACCCGACAGCGTCTCGAGGTCGGCGTCGGCGAGATCGCCCAGCGTCCTTTTCTCGCGATTCTTGAGCGCGAGGTATTCGCCGGCGATGGCCAGAGCGAAAAAGGGGAACGACAGTTTGTCGATCAAATCGACGGTTCTTCCTTTGGGGGCCATTGGTTTCAAGATAGTCCTGGGCCTATTGCGGTTGAGGGCGACACACCTCCTTCGTTGAGTAGGAAATTTGCGTTCCCGTGCCACCACGCTCGTCGAATGGAAATGGTGCTCTTCTCACCCACGAAGGACCACCGCATTCGACGGGCGTTGACTTCCGAACGAACCGATCAGGAACTCACGCTGAAATGTCCAGCTGGAATGTATACTTTTAGAATACATTCTCTGTAGCAATTGGGCCCCTGTTGCGACGACGTGGGCCCTGATTTGGCGTGACTCACTTATTTTTATTCCACGGTTCTTCCGAGAAAGTAATGCAAGGGGGATTGAACCATGGCCATCGCGATAGGAGACGACCTCCAACGCAATCGCGCCCCGGTGCCCCTCACGGCTACCTCGCCACTCCCGTCGAACACCGTGATTTACGCGGGATCGCCGGGCGAAGCGAGCATCAAATCGTTCAGTACCGAGGCGACTGCCAAGTGGATGTGGGTCGGATACGCCGGACTGAGTCTGCTCATCGTCGCCTTCCTCATTTCGCTCCTCGTTCGATCGCCCAATCAGCAGTGGACGTGGCTCGATGGTTGGACGGTCTGTGGCATCGAGGTGGTCGCATCTCTGATGTGCATCACTCGGGGTCTCAACAAGAGCCCCGGAAGGGCCGCGCCCTTAGCCCTGGGATTCGCATTGCTCTCCTGGAGCATCGGCGACCTTCTTTTGACGTTCGGGTCGTTGGGTGGAAAGACTCCACCAACGCCGTCGTGGGCCGACCTCTTTTACCTAGGTTTCTATCCCCTCGCTTACATCGCGGCCGTGCAGTTACTGCGAAAGGCCATGGGACGTCTCTCCCGCCCGAACTGGCTGGACGGCCTGGTGGCCGGGCTCGGCGCGTCGGCGGTGTGCGCCGCGTTCGCCTTTCACGACATCGTGCACGCCGCTGGCGGCAGTGCGCTGTCGGCCGCCACGAACCTCGCCTACCCGGTCGGTGACCTCTTATTGCTGTCGCTGGTCATCGGTGGGACGGTTCTTCTCTCGGGACAGGGCACCACGCCCTGGTTCTTGTTGGCCGCCGGTATCTCACTCAACGTCTTTGGTGATACCTTCAACCTTTTCCAGAACGGCATCCTCGAAACACGGGTGGGCACCGACGTCAACGCGATCGCCTGGCCGGTATCAATTGTGCTGATGTCCATGTCGGTCTGGCTCAAGCCCCGCTCGCTCGACCCGATGCGCGTGCAACGAACGGCGGGGTTCATGCTGCCGAGCGTGGCCGCCGTGGCCGCACTCTCGATCTTGGTCGCCGGCACCGTCCACACGGTCACCCGCGTCGCCCTCGGCCTGGCGACCGCCACGCTGGTAGTCGTCGGCGCGCGCCTCTCACTTTCAGCGCGCGATCTGCGACTGGTGACCGAAGAGCGCCATCGTCAGTCCCAAACGGACGAGCTCACCGGACTCGGCAATCGCCGCCACCTCCTGCACGTGATCGACACGTACTTCACGGACTTCAATGATCCGTGGACGGCCGAGCGCACGTTGGCGTTTCTCTACATTGACCTCAACCGCTTCAAGGAGATCAACGACTCTTTCGGCCACCCGGCGGGTGACGAACTGCTTCGTCAACTGGGGCCCCGGCTGATGAGCGCCGTACCCACTAGCGGATCGGTTTTTCGACTGGGCGGTGACGAACTGGCCGTCCTCCTGGTCGACGTCAACGCCGAAGAAGCGACGAAGGTGGCGCAGCGGATCATTGCCGAAGTCATGGAGCCCTTCTACTTGCACAAGATGAGCGCGAGTGTGGGCGCGAGCATCGGCATCGCTCTCGCCCCCCAGGACGCCACGGAAGGAACCGGATTGATGTGGTGCGCCGACACCGCGATGTACCGGGCCAAGTTGGGCAACATCCCCCACGTCTTTTACGACCAGGGCATCGACGGGGGCGAGCAACAGCTCAACCTGGTCGAAGAGCTCCGTGACGCCGTCGAAGAGGGCAAATTCGTCCTCCACTATCAACCCCAGTTGGACTTACGCACCGGTGAGATTCGCGCCGTGGAGGCGTTGATCCGCTGGCCGCACCCGCGCCTCGGTTTGGTCCCCCCACTCAAATTCATTCCCCTCGCCGAGGACGCGGGTCTCATGCAGGCACTCACCACCTGGGTGCTGGGCGAAGCCATGGCGCAGTGCGCCGCCTGGCGCTCGACCGGCCGCATGCTCGCCGTGTCGGTCAACGTCACGACGACGAACTTGTTGCAAGAGGGTTTCACCGAACTCGTGGTCGACCTACTCAAGCAGAATGGACTACCTGGCGTGGCCCTGGTCATCGAAATTACCGAGACGAGCATCATCCTCGACTTCGCGCGCTCCAAGGCCGTCATCGAGGAACTGCGCGACCTCGACATCATCGTCTCGATCGATGACTTCGGCGCCGGCTTCACCTCACTCGCCTACCTCAGCAGCCTCGCGGTCGGTGAACTCAAGCTCGACCGCACCTTCATCTCCGGTCTCAGTGGCGACGGCAAGGAGCGCGACCTCGAGCTCGTTCGCGCCACGATCCAGTTGGGCCACGACATGCGCCTTCGCGTGGTGGCCGAAGGCATCGAGGACGTAGCCACGTTGGACCTCTTGAGCGAGTTGGGCTGCGACCTCGCGCAGGGCTACTACATCAGTCGTCCAATGCCCGCGAACAAATTGGCCTTCATGGCCAACGACTCGGCCGCGCAGCCGGTCGGGGCGCCTTCGTAGCTAAAAGACCTCGGCCGTTTTGGATCGGTTCTCACGCTCCACCTACCAGCCGGCGTCCCCCCCGGGGTCCAAGCTATCGAGACGTTCGATGTTGACGCGCGGGCACCGATTGCCTACGGTGGTCCTATCACAATGTTCACGATGGTCAGCCGTGTCCGAGCAACGGACACGATGGGGATGGCATCGACTCGATAGTCGATGGGCCGAACGACTCGTTGACAACGCCGGAATACGTCCCGGCGACCTCGTTCTCGATATCGGTGCCGGTTCCGGCGCACTCATCGCTCCACTCGTCCAACGAGGCGCGCGCGTCATTGCCTTCGAGTTGCACCCAGCTCGCGTTCAGGAACTTCGGCGCAAATTCGCCGACGCCAACGTCGTCGTCGTACGCGCCGACGGGAGCGACGTTCGATTGCCTCGTCGTTCGTTTCATGTCGTGGCGAATCCACCATTTGCAATTTCGGTGGCGTTGCTCCGGCGACTGACCGCCCCTGGCAGCCGACTCCAGCGCGCCGACGTCGTTGTTCCGTGGCACCTGGCTGAGCGCTGGGCCTCGGGAATGGCTCCGGGCGTCGGTCGTTGGGACAGGGAATTTTACTGTTCGATCGGACGTCCGATACCGCGCTCCGCTTTCACGCCTCCACCGCCCAACGGCGTGGCAGTTTTGATTATTCAACGACGAGCGACACCGGAGCGTCGCACTGGAGGATGATGAACGCGACACGATGGTTCGTTATCAGGCACGACACCTCGTTTCGGGTCTCGCAATCTTCTCAGATAGATTTGTCTCGTAAGGGTTCTCTTACAGACGGTAGAATCGCTTTCATGCGAGGCCTCCCAAACAAGCGAGGGACTGTCAGGTGGTTGGGCATGTTCATCGCGGCCGCAACCTGCGCGGCCACGCTTCCGGCGCAAGTGGCGGGCGGAGCGGGCACCACGGGAGTCCTCGAATTTGACTCGCCCTCCGGTTTGGCCATGGGCGGTGGTCACCTGTGGGTGACCAACGAAGCGAACAACTCGGTTTCCGAAATTAATCCGTCCAATGGTTCGTGGATCGCCTCCTTCAATTCTAAGAACTACGGATTCCGTCAACCCAGCGCCATCACCCGCTTTGGGCCGTATCTCTTCGTCGCCAACGCAGTCGGATCGGTCAGCGAGCTGCGAGCGAGCAACGGCGCGTTCATTCGGACCATCTCCGGCTCGCGCTACCGCTTCGCCAACCCGGTGGCGATCGCTACGGCCGGGACATTGATTCTCGTGCTCAATGCCGGACGGCACAACTCTGCGGGGTCGAGCGTGGGATCAATCACCGAGATTCGGGCTCGATCCGGCTCCTTGGTGCGCACGGTGTCAGGTTCTTCGTTCGCCTTCGCGGATCCGACGGCGTTCGCCGTGTCCGGTGCCAACGTCTTCGTCGCCGACAAGGGCGACTACTCGGTGACCGAAGTACGCATCGCTACGGGCGGATTGGTGCGGGTCGTCGCGGGACAAGGATTGAGTGCTCCCGACGGGATCGCCGTCGAGAACGGAATCGCCTGGGTGGCCGACAGTGGCAACAATGCGGTGACCGAGATCGCCATAGCCACGGGCACCGTGATCACCACCGAGACTGACTCGACCGGTAGTTACGGCTTCGGATCGCCATCGGTAGTGATCGCTACCGGCGGCTATGTTTTCGTGGCCAGTCCCTTTGGGAGCAGTCCTATGGTGACCAAAATGTCGGCCACCAACAGCCAACCCAGTTGGTTCATGTGCAATACCAACGGTCCGTATTACTTCAGCCTGCTTTCCGCTTTCGCGGTCTCGGGCACTGACCTATGGGTGGCCAGTCGTTCCGGCGCCAACAGCGCGACACCGGGCGCACGAACGGGATCGCTCACCGAACTGTCCACCGGCGACGGCTCACTTATTGCCACCGTGCCGATTCCTACGACCGTTTCGACGACTACGTCGACCATCGTCACTCCGTCGACCTTGCCCTAGATCCCGAAAAGTGGGAGAGGTACTCTGCGGTTCCACTGTTTGGCGGAGACTCAGCTGCAAAAGCCAGCACCCGATGTCCTACGCGTCACCGCAATGCTTGCTTCTTTCGCGGTGCTCGAGCCACAAGATCTTCAGCGTTGTCGGTATCGAATGGTGGTGCGCTGACCGTGCGCGAAGATCAGCGTAAACCGGTGCTCTCCTCGAGGCGTAGTGCTTGAGACTTTCACTCGAATTGTCAAGACGGTGCCGCGGTCACGCTTCACACTGACTCTCGTGCCACGAACGCTGCTCACGATTCGAGGCGTGCCGTAGAAGCCAGTGCCGAGGATCGTGGTCGTCACGGTCTTCCCGGTCCACACCGCCGAACTCACCAGAGTGGCCCTCGGGCGCGACGGCGTCGTGATCGTGACCCTCGTGGCGACCGATATCGCTGAGGCGTACGTCGCGTCCCCGGCTTTGGTGGCCGTCACCGAGCACGTGCCCGCGCGCGCGCTGTGCAAGAGGTCGCCACTGATGTAACAACCGGCCGAACCGGACGCCGTGACCACGTAGGTCACGGCGCCAGTGCCCGAGCCACCGTTCGAGGTGAGAGTGAGCGGGTTGCCGTGCGTGGCGCGCACACTCGTCACGGTCAAGGCCGCCTGAGCGATTGGATTGCCGCTACCCACCGTGATGGATTGGCGAACCTGTTCGGCCGCGGCGAAGGCGCCGTTGCCGACGTCGTTAAAGTCCACTATGCAGACGCCGTTGCCGGTGAAGGTCACCACCTTCTTGGCGAGTGAGCACCCGGTGGAGCCGCTACCTAAGGAGATGACGACCGTGTCGAGGGACGTCGCCGATGCACTCGTCGTGTACGTGCCATTGACGGTACCCGCCGCGGGTGCCGCGCTCGCACTGATCGTGTTGGCCGCGTGGACCTTGATGGTCTGGCGAACTTGAGCCGCCGCGGCGAAGGCGCCGTTACCGGCGTCATTGAAATCCACGAGACACGTGCCATAGCCCGTGAAGGTGATCTTGTTGGACACCAGCGAACAGCCCGTCGACGTGGTGGCCAGCGTGCGCACGACCGCGTCACCAGAGGTCGCCGACGCACCAGGTGAGTACGAGCCGCCCGTGCTTCCGGCGGCGGGTGCCTTGCTCACCGCGATGGTGTTGGCTCCATAGACCTTGATCGACTGGCTGACCTGCGCCGCCGCAGCGTACGTCGAGTTGCCGGGATCGTTCAGGTTCACCACGCAGGTGCCGGCCGCGCTGAAGGTGACCTTGCCGGAGGCGAAGGTGCAGCCCGATGACGTCGAAGCGAGCGTTACCGTGACTTTGTCACCGGACGTCGCCGAAGCACTCGGCGAGTACGAGCCCCGGACGCTACCCGCGTTCGGTGCGGCGCTCGCGCTAATGGTATTGGCGGTCGTACCGGCGGCCCCAGCGGGTGCCGCGACAGAGCCGATGACGCCGCTCAGCAGAAGTGTCGTCGCGGCAATCGACGCGAGGCTTTTAACGGATAGAAATCGAGCAAATCGGAAACCCGCTGCTGGAATAAGGGATCTTGTCACGACGATGCCACTTTCTTCAGTCCCCGACTTGTTGTCGGGTCGAGGGAAGCGGGGTCTTGACGTCCTTAGGGGCAATCTAGCAGTCGCCCGAGTCCTGATCTCGCGCAGAATTCTGCGTCATCACTGAGTGGGCGCTGAGGGACTCGAACCCCCGACCTGCTGAGTGTAAATCAGCTGCTCTAACCAACTGAGCTAAGCGCCCGAGAGCAAAATCCTAGATGGTCCCCACCTCAAGCATGAACGCAAGCAGTTCGTGGGAGCCGGCGAAAACGGGATGTCGGATCACGTCATCAGTGGTTACGAGTTCTTCGCCGTCGTAGTCGGCGTCGAACGCTCCGGCTTCTCGAGTAATCAATAGACCCGCCAGGTAGTCCCACACATTCAGTCCCGAGTGTTGAGCTACGCCGTACACGTCAAGCGAACCGTCGGCGACGAGACAGATCTCTAAACTCGCCGCGCCGAGCGATCGATTTTGGGACCAACCGACGTTGTGCGAAGGGTAGCCCGAGGATCCCACGATGGCGTGCGCGATCTCCACTTGGCCACTCGGGGCGATTGCCACACCGTCTCGACGCGCGCCACTACCCTTCTCCGCTTCATAGACGGTGCCCGTCGCTTGATTCATCACCAGTGCCGCGACGAGTTCGCTGTTGCGCACTACGGCGAGGCTCGTCGAATAGAAGGGAATGCCCCGATCGCAGTTCGTCGAACCGTCAATTGGATCAATGACCACGGTGAACTCTCCGTCGCCCGTGACGCCGGACTCTTCACTTAGAACGCGAAAGCCTGCGCCACCGAGAACGCGCAGTGCGACGTCGTCGGCGGCGACGTCGAGGTGATACTGCGTCGCACGGTCCCCGGAAAGTCCGCGTCCGCGGTGCGCCAAAACGGCCTCACCAATTTCTTGCGCGCACGCACGCAGTGGGGCAAATAGCGAGTCATTCACGCTGCCACGGTACTTGGCGTGGGGGCTACGCTGATGGTCAATGGCCGCAATTGACGTCGCTGGTTTCGTCGCTGACCTTAAGGACCATGCGGTGACGCACGGATTCCACGTCCATGATGAGCGTCACTTTGTCGAGACGTATTCGCTGCGCCAGGCGTGGGAGGTCGACCTCCATCCCGAAGACGGTTGCGGCGGTCCGGTCGACCTGCACATCGAACTCGACGTCGATCCTCGAACACTTCTGGCCTTCGAAGACGCCGTGCTCGGTCTGCCCGATGAGGTCGATCCCCCGGACGAGTTTCACTTCCCGTTGGTGCTGACCTGGAGTCTGCCCCCCATGCCGAACGGTCCCGACCTCTTGCGTCTCGCCATCGACCTGGCACCGATTGGGGGCCTGGAGATGCCCCTGGAGGTCACCGCGACCGACGCGTTCGCGTCGCCGACCGAGAGCAGTGAACGTCGAATCTCCATTGTGGCTCGCCGCGCTATCTCACTGAGTCAAGTCGCCAAGGGAGAAGATCCCCTCTGCGACATCTTCGAACGCGGGCGCAGTGTCAGCGACTTTTTGTTGCAGGCTGCCGACTCGTGGCTCGGGTAACTCGAGTCCTCGTCCCCCTTAGCGCACTCGTCCTCGCGAGTGTCGTGCTCAGTTCGTGCGGTACGAGCGGTGCGGTCACCGACGCGCGCGCGTCGTGCGTGTTGGTGAAACGTGCGCTGGCGATCCAAACGCGAAGTCAGGCGCCGAATCTCACCCCGGCCCAGCGCGCCAACTTAGAGGGACGAGCGATGAGCGAACTGCTGAAGGCGACCCCGGCCGCGGCCGACGCCACGTCCATCGACGGAAGTTGGAACGCCCTCATGACCACCATTAACGAGTCCGAGCGGGTACCGCTCAAGAATCTGGTGCCCTCGCTGACGCGGCTGTGCAAAGTCGCCGATTCGTCGACGCCGTATCTCTAGGGAGTCGTCGGGAAGCGCTGGTGTAGCCACACCAGAGAATTCGGCTCCAGCATGGCGTCTTCCCAGCCCAACAAGGTGTCTTCGAGGGCCGTCAGTGACGACGATTTGCCGATGATCACGACGGTCAGGTCGGTGACCAGCTCCCCGTGCGTGAAAAAGTCGCCGAAGGCGTCTTCGGTCACGATGGCGTCGGGCTCGACCATCAGGTAGAGCTCGCCGGTCGCTTCCACCCACGACAGTTCGTATTCGTTGTCCACGGCGTCAGTCCACTCGCCGCCGAACTCGAACTCGGCGCTCTCGCGGCGCGCCTCATTTTGCTCGTA
>PNAH01000007.1 GCA_003170315.1 Acidimicrobiaceae bacterium | reverse complement strand
TCGTCGGCCTCGTCCTCTTCCAAGGTGAGGTCGGCGTTGCGGGTGACGCGAAAAAGGTCGGCGCGTCCGACGGTCATGCCCGAGAACAGTCGACCGAGGTTCGACGTGATCAGGTCTTCCAACAGGCACCATTGGTTCTCATTCGCCTGCAAGAAGCGCGGCAAGGAGTTGGGAACCTTCACGCGCGCACTGCGCTCTTCACCGGTGACGTCATCGCGTACGTAGACCGCGATGTTCAACGAGAGGTTCGAAATCATCGGGAAGGGATGTCCCGGATCCACCGCCAGCGGCGTGAGCACGGGGTACACGTTCTCGTCGAAGTACTTCGTCATTCGGTCGTGGTCGTCGACGTTCAATGAACTGAACGGAACGATCGCAATGCCCTTCAGCGCCAGTTCCGGAAGGAGCACGTCGAGCATGAGTCGGTCCTGACGCTCGACCAGCGAGAGGACCCGCTCGCGAATCAACTCGAGCTGCTGACGCGGTCGAACGCCGTCAATCGACGGCGTTTGCACGCCGGCCGCCACTTTGTCTTCCAGACTTACCACGCGTACCTGAAAGAACTCGTCGATCATGTCGGCGAAGATCGCGACGAATTTGCAGCGATCGAGTATTGGCAACATGTGGTCATCGGCGAGGTCGAGGAGGCGCGCGCCGAATTCGAGACGCGACAGCTCGCGACTCGAAAACCGCTCCGGTCCGAACGAACGGACGTCGGTCACGAGCGCGCCCGATTCCTCGGCGTCCATTAGATCCATTGACCCATCGTAGGACTACTGTTGATTCGTGGCGAGACACGCGAATACCGTCGTAGCCGCGCCAAAGCGACCATCCGTCACACGTGAGATACAAGGACGTCTCACAGAACTCGGTTTGATGATCCTCGCGTGGATTATCGTCGGATCGTTCTACGTGCTCGCCTCTCTCGGCGCGAAGGGTCACTTGCCCGATCGACTCGGCATCTTTCTGACCTCGATCATCGTCATCTCCCTGGCGCTACACGTGTGCATCCGTTATCTCGCACCCAACTCCTCGCAGATTCTCCTGCCGATTGCCACGCTGCTCAACGGTGTCGGCTACGTCGAGATCGCCCGATGGAATCCGAAGGCCGCTGGTTATCAAGCGCTGTGGTTCCTGATCAGCGCCGCGGCCCTCGTCGTGACGTTGGTCGTTGTACGTCGCGTGCGCGACCTCGACCGCTATCGCTACCTGACGTTGTTGGCAGCGATCGGGCTGTTGTTAATGCCGCTCATTCCCCACATCGGCCAAAAAATCAACGGAGCCCGACTGTGGGTCATCATCGGTCCGATTTCGTTCCAACCGGTCGAAATCGCCAAGATCCTGTTGGTGTTTTTCTTTGCGTCATACTTCGCCGCCAATCGCGAACTGTTGTCCACTCCTACGCAACGAATCGGACGACGCCAGATCGTTCCGCCGAAGGTTCTGCTGCCGATTCTTTTCGCCTGGGGATTCTCGATGGCCATTCTCGGCGCCGAGAACGACATCGGCTTCGCCCTGTTACTCTTTGCACTCTTCATCTCGATGCTGTGGGTGACGACCGGACTCAAGACCTACGTCGTGCTCGGCATGGGACTCTTCGTCGGCGGCGCCTACGGGGCCGCGCATTACTTCACCCAGGTGCACTCGCGCCTCGATAACTGGTTTAACCCCTGGACCGCGTGTTTCAATCACACCGGCAGTTGTCAGCTCGCCTACGGCTGGTACTCGCTCGCGGCCGGGGGCATGACCGGGACCGGTCTCGGATTCGGCCAGTCGGGCAACATCTCTTACCTAACGTCGGACATGATATTGGCCGCGGTCGGCGAAGAGCTCGGATTCCTCGGCATCATCTTGGTCGTCAGTCTCTTCGCCACCTTCGTGGGCGAGGGATTCCACATCGCGCAAAAGGCGACGTCCGACTACGTCCGTCTCGCCGCCACCGGCCTCACGGCGCTGATGGGCTTCCAGGCCTTCTTCATCATGGCCGGTGTACTGCGCGTTCTTCCCTTCACCGGCATCACGTTGCCCTTTGTCGCGTACGGTGGCAGCTCGCTCTTCGCCAACTATCTGATCGTCGCCTTGCTACTTCGGATTTCTGACGAGAACAGCCTCGATCGACGAGGCGGCGAGATCGTCGCCGTGAAATTCAAGAAACCGTAGCCAGTTTTTCGGGGGTACGTGTCGTAGTGGTCCGAATTTAAGCGTAGAAAGCTTGGAGCACGGACTCCGCGCAGAGCACCGGCGCGCGCACGCCCTGTCGCGTGGCGAGAATTAAGGCGTCGCTGGTGCGACAGTCGAAGACCTCGCGCCCCCTCGGCGTCATCAGGTCAAGTTCGCCGTAAAAGACGCCAGCGTCGTATCGAGTGATCCGAGCGGCGACGATGTCGGCGTTGAGTCGTCGCAAGACCTCGGCCATCACCTCGTGCGTACCCGGCCGCCGCCCGTCGATCTTGTCCAAGGCGTTGTGTAACGCGACCGCCTCGGCCAGGGCAATCGGAATGGCCAGGTACCGATACGGCGTCTCTTCTTCGATGAGGTGCACCAAAGGCGAGGAGTCCGAAAGATCAAAGAGCACCGATTCGATGCTCATCACGTTGAACTTCAGCGTGTCCGGATCGACGAGTTCGGCCTCGTCGGCGGCACTGGCACTGGCCTCGAGCGAATCGCTCGGCTCGTCGCTCGCCGGCGTCGGTTCGTCGCTCATCAGGGGTCCAGCCTAATTGCCGGTTCGGCGAGATATGGAGAGCACCAGTCCTCCGGCGGTGAAGAACACCAGGGCCGCCGATCCGCCGTAACTCAAGAGCGGCAGCGGGATTCCCGTCACCGGCATGATGCCCATGGTCATCCCGATGTTCTCGAAGCAGCTGAAGGCGAAGAACACGAAGACGCCGATGCAAATGATGCGACCCATGGTGTCTTTGGCCAAGCGGCCGATTCGAAAGAGTCG
>PNAH01000034.1 GCA_003170315.1 Acidimicrobiaceae bacterium | reverse complement strand
CCACGACCACGACCACGACCACGTTGCCGGTTACCCCAGCGCCAGTGTTGACGGTCGCCTCACTGACGGGTCATGAAGGATCCTCACTCACTCTGGTGGTGAGAGGCGATCCACACGGGGGCGTTCTGAGCTTTCGAGTGAAGAACGGCACCGCGAAGGGCTGCGCGATCAAGGGTGTTGCGATAACGGCGAAGAGCGCGGGAACGTGCATCGTCACGGCGACGCGACTGGCCAGTGGTTCGACACCCAAGGTCTCTTCGAAGCCAGCGACCATTCGATTCGATAAGAGTGCACCTCGTACCCTCTCGCTCACCATTGTCTTTGGCGCTGGGATCAGCTCGCTCAGCAGCCTGTCGGTGGTTGCTATCGCGACCTTCGCGAAGTCCTTGAAGAACGGTGACTGGCTTATCTGTACTGGGTACGCGAAGGGCGACCCCGCCTTGGCAACGCGCCGCGCCGCGTCGGTGGCTCGGTACCTGATAAGTCTCGTCAAGGTTTACGTGACGTTACGGTCGGTCACCATCGGCGCGGATGATAAGGCGACCCTCACGACGTAAACATCGTGCGTAGCCGGGATCTCGATGGTGGGCGAGGGGGGACTTGANNACTTGAACCCCCACATCCTTTCGAATACAGGCACCTGAAGCCTGCGCGTCTGCCAATTTCGCCACTCGCCCGAGACCTTGCAACATTAGTCGACTCCCCTGAAGTATTTTGCGCCGACGACTGCACCGAGCCACCGGTACAGTTGGTGTTGGTATGGTCCTGAAGAGCGTAGAGAATCGCCTCGAGCGGATCTTCGAAAAGACGTTTTCACGTACTTTCAAGAGCACGCTGCAACCGATTGAGATTGGCACGCGCATTATTCGCGAAGTCGACCTCACCCGCCGTCTCTCGAGTCAAGGGCCCATTTCACCCAATCAAATTCGGGTGTGGCTCGGTCCGGTCGACGCGGCGCGATTTGAAGGCTTCCAGAAGGCCCTCGTGAGTGAACTGGAAGAGACGGTGCGCCAGCACGCCGTCAGTGAGGGCTTCAGTTTCGTCGGTCCGGTCAAGGTCGAAGTCTTCATCGACGACGACATCAAGACCGGCAATCTCGAAGTGAAGACCGAGTTCATTGGAGGCGAAAGCCAACCACGATTGATTCTGAGCGACGGGCGGTCCTTCAACGTCGGCGAACGCCCCTTGGTCATTGGGCGAAGTCCGGACGTCGAAGTCGTCATCAACGATTCCAACGTGTCACGGCGGCACGCCGAGGTGTGGCGCACGGGCGATGGGGTGGCCGTGCGTGATCTTCAATCGACGAACGGCACCTACGTGAACGGACACCGGGTCACCGCCGTCTCACTCTCTCCACGCGACGACGTCACGATCAGCACGATTCACTTTCGGATTGAGCTCGCTTGAGTCTTGTGGCCGCGGCGTCGAATTACGCGGCGATCGTTCGGCCGCTCCAAGTGCTCGTCATGGTCGTCGCCGTTTTGTTCTTCTTGCGCATCACCCGCGTCGCTGCGATGCAGGCGCGGCCGATCGACTACGAGAAGCGGTCGCGTCGCCGACGCACCGGAACTCTGTCGCTCAAGTTTGTGGAGCCGACCGATCGCGAGGGCGAACGCATCGACGTGGACGCGGCGGTGACGATTGGACGCGGCGCCGACTGTGATCTCAGTCTGTCCGACACGTTTCTCTCGTCGCGACATGCACGCCTCACGAACGACGAGGGTGATCTCTCCATCGAAGACCTCGGATCGACCAACGGCACGTACGTGAATCAGGAACTCGTCGACGGACGCGTTCACCTCGAGCGAGGTGACATCGTGCAAGTCGGCAGCGTTCTGTTCGAGGTGGTTCGTTGACGCGTTGGCGTCACGCCGAGGCGACCGACACCGGACTGGTACGTCAATCGAATCAGGACGCGGTGTACGTCGACGACTCCTTAGCCATCGTGGCCGACGGCATGGGGGGACACGCGGCCGGTGAAGTCGCCTCCGAGATGACGATTGAGTTACTCCGCACGGGATTTGCCGAGAACCGGACGGTCGAGGGCCTCTATGACGCCATCAACACGGCCAACATCACCGTGCTGAATGACGCGCGTGACAACCCCAAACATTTCGGCATGGGTACGACGGTCATCGCCCTGGGGCTCACGGTCGACGACGAAGGTGTCACGTCGCCGACGCTCTGTCACGTCGGCGACTCTCGGGCCTATCAGCTGCGTGATGGTGCGCTTCGACAGTTGACCGACGACCACAGCGTCGCCGAAGAGTGGGTGCGCATGGGTCGACTCACGCCGGAAGAGGCCGCGGTCCATCCCCGACGTCACCAACTCACTCGGGGCATCGGGGTCGAAGAGACCATCGCGGTCGACGTGATGTCGTTGCACGCGCTGGCCGGTGATCGGCTCTTACTGTGCAGTGACGGACTGTCCAACGAACTCGACGGCGACACCCTGGCGCGCCTCTCGAGCGCTCCCTTCACGCTCGACGAGGCGGTCGTGCAGTTGGTGGAGGCGGCCAAAGAGGCTGGTGGGCGCGACAACATCACGGCCGTGTTGGTGGAGTTCGATGAGGTCTCTGTCAGCGCCACGCCCATCAAACGCACGATCTCGTCGGTCACGCCCCCCATCGCCCGCGCCGCGGCGCCCACGCAGAAGCGCCGAAAGCGTCGCCGTCTGTCGTGGCGCACGCCGGCTGCGCTCCTTCTCTTTGCCGGGGTCGTGGTGGGCGCTTACTTCGTGGTCCATTGGTACGCCTATTCGACCTACTACCTGGGTAACGACGCCGGCACCGTCGCGGTGTACCAAGGCCAGCCGAGCGGCGTCCTGTGGTTCAAGCCGATCAAGGTCTTCGACACCAACTATCAAGCCAGCGCCCTTAGCCGTACCCACCGGGTCGCGCTGAATCAGACCATTCCGGAACCGACGCTCAAGGCGGCGCTGGATTACGCGACGTTTCTTTGTGGTACGAGTTGCAACGCGTCGACGACGCCGACGACGCCGACGACCACCACCACGGTGAAGAAGGGCTGAACAGTGTCGCGACGTCTCCGCCTCCTGGCCACCCTCCTCCTCGTGCTCTTTGGCGTCATCGTGGCCCAGGCGGCGAACATCCAGTTCTTTCGGGCGCCCGCGCTCATCGCGAGCCCCAACAATCCTCGAAACCTCAACCCGTCGGGCAACTTCCCAAGAGGTCAGATCTTCGCGTCTGACGGCTCCGTGCTCGCTTACTCGGTCAAGCAGAACAGTTCCTACTATCCGTATCGTCGCGTCTATCCCGACGGCTCCTTGATGTCGGGCGTGGTGGGCTTCTCTTCGCCCTACTACGGCGAGTGGGGACTCGAGGAGGAGTACAACGGTTTCCTCGCGGCGCATCCCCAGCCGCCGCAGAGCTTCGAACAACTGCTCGCGCCCACCAGCGCCGCCGACTCGGTGACCCTGACCATCGTGCCAGCGCTCCAACGAGTCGCGCGAGTGGCGCTTGGCAAGACCGACGGGGCGGCCGTGGCGATCGACCCCAAAACCGGCGACGTGCTCGTCATGTACTCCAATCCGAACTACAACCCCGTTCCACTGACCTCTCCAAATTCTGTCGTCGCCAAGGCGGCGTGGGATCTTGATCTCAAGCGCGACAGCAACGGTTTCCAGCCCTTGGGATTGGTGGCGACGGAACAGACCTTCCCGCCCGGATCAACGTTCAAGGTCATCACGACCGCGGCGGCGGCGGTCAGTAAGCCAGCCGACCTGACCAAATCCTTCATCCCCAACCGCAACGGTGAAAGGTGCACTACGTTGCCGAATTCGAATCTGTTGCTTTGCAACAGCGGCCTCTCACCGTGTGGCGGCAATGTGGCGCAGATGCTGCCACCGTCGTGCGACCCGGGGTACGCCCTGCTCGGGATCGACCTCGGCGCGGACTACATGTTCAAGGCGGCCACCTCTTTCGGCTACGACGCAGTGCCGCCGCTGGACTTGCCGGGCACCGTGCCGAGCTACTTCCCGACGGCGGCGTCCTTCGCGAACAACATCCCCGGTCTGGCCTACTCCGCAATCGGCCAAGAGAACGTGCGCTCGAGCGCACTGCAGGACGCCCTGGTCGCCGCGGCCGTGGGCAACGGAGGCGTCATGATGACCCCGCATCTGATGAGCTTCATCACCGCGCCGGACGGGAAAATCCTCAAGCGCTACAAAGATTCCGTGTGGAAGACGCCGTTGACCGCAACGCAATCCCAGGTGATTGTCCCGTTGATGGAAAACGTCGTGAAATTCGGCACCGCGTCCGGCGTGGGATTCTCGGCCGCGGACGACGTGGCCGCGAAGACCGGCACCGCGCAGACGGGCAACGCGAAGAAGAACACCGACGACTGGTTGATCGCCTTCGCACCGGCCACCGATCCGACCATCGCCGTCGCGGTAGTCGTCCCGTACCAGCCGACGCCGAACTTCGGAGCGACGATCGCCGGACCCATCGTGAAGGCTCTCATCAACGCCTTCTTCGCAATGCAGTCCGCCAAGACGGCGTCGTGAAATGCGACCACGTGTTGAAGAAATGAGAATTCCGCCGAATCACGAGGGCGTAGGCTAGGCGGACTATGGAGCCTGTTGATGACGCCCGACTGTATTCAGGTCGCTATCAGGTAACGCACCTCATCGCCCGGGGTGGCATGGCCATCGTCTACCGGGCCCAGGACGTCCTTCTCAATCGTCCGGTGGCGATGAAAACCCTCTACCCCGAACTCAGCGCCGACCCGCAGTTCGTCGAGGGTTTCCGTCGCGAAGCCCAGGCGGCGGCGAACCTGTCGCACCCGAACATCGTGCCGGTCTTCGACTGGGGTGAGCACGAAGGCACGTACTTCATCGTCATGGAATTGGTCGACGGCACGTCACTGGCCGACATGTTGCGCGGAGGTCGCACGCTCACGGCGTCGCATTCGGCCACGCTGATGGCCCAAGTCGCGGCGGCCCTCGGCTACGCGCATCGCAACGGCGTGGTTCACCGGGACGTGAAACCGGGCAATATCTTGATCGCCAGCGACGGTCAGGTGAAGGTGACCGACTTCGGCATCGCCCAGGCGATGTCGGTCGAGGACCAGCTGGCCGAAGAGGGATCGGTCATGGGTACCGCGACGTACTTCTCGCCGGAACAGGCCGAGGGTGCGCCGGTCGACGGACGCAGCGACATCTACTCACTGGGCGTCGTCCTCTACGAGATGCTGGCGGGACGGCCACCGTTCATCGGTGACTCGCCGGTCGCGGTGTCGAGTCAACACGTGCACGGAACGGTGCCCCCGCCGTCGGAGTTCAACAGTGGGATTCCCCCCGACCTCCAAGCGATCGTGATGGAGGCCCTCGCGAAGTCTCCGGATCAGCGTTACCAGTCGGCCGAAGACCTCCGCTCGGACCTCATGCGATTCAACGAAGGGCAACCCGTGCGGGCCGCGCAGCGCGACGTCGCTTTCTTTGGTGCCGACGCCACTCGAGCGGTCTCCAAGGTTGCTCCGGGGGAGCGGACCCAAGCGGTGCCGATGATGAAAGGCCCGCGCACCGACATTCGCCGACGACGCAAAGGGAGCGCGGGCGTCATTGTCGTGGTCGTGTTGCTGTTACTCGCAGTCGGCGGCCTCGCGTACTTTCTCGCCCAGAAGGGCGGTCCTCCATTGGTGGAGATGCCCAATCTCGTGGGCCAAACTGATACCGCCGCATTGCAAAAACTGGCGACCGACGGGATCCGGCTCAACAACGTCAAGCAGACACACTCGAAGGTCGCCGTCGGATTAGTCATCTCGACCAGTCCCAAGGCCGGGACCACGTTAAAGAAAAATCAGAAAGTGAATTTGACGGTGAGTCTGGGCGTTCAGGCCGCCATCGTTACGATTCCGAGCGTGAAGAACCTTTCGATAGCGAGTGCGGAGAGTGAGCTTTCATCCCTGCCCTATCTGTTGAACGTGCACCCGGTATTTCTCCAGACGGCACCGGCCAACACTCATCCGAATCCGAACACCGTGATCTCCCAAGTCCCGGCGGCCGGAGCCAAGGGGCACCAGGGCGACAGAGTAACCATCTATGTACTGTCGCCGAGCGCGCAGTTCACCGTGCCGTCCCTCGTCAACGACACGACCAATCAGGCCTCGGCGGTGCTCGGTCAGTCCGGACTGACACTGGGAGCGACCACGTCGACGATCTGTTCCAACACCGTGCCGATCGGAATGGTCGTGAGTTCTAGTCCCGCGGCCGGAACTTTGGTGAACTCTGGCGACCAGATCTCACTCACCACGTCGAAGGGGTACTGCAAGGTGCAGGTGCCGAGCGTGATCGGCGAGACTCAAGCGCAGGCGACACTGGTTCTAAAAAATACTCACCTCCAAGTGCAGGTCAGTCCCACCGACCCGTCGACGTGCTCACCGAGTCAAGTGGGCACAGTCACGATGGAGAGCCTCCTCATAAGCCACTACGTGCCCTACAACTCGTCGATCACGATCTCGGTCTGTGACGCCTCCACGCAACAGCCGACCACCACCACCTCGCTGTAGCGGGCGCGTTCACTAACATTGAGCCCCATGGCAAAGTCGACCTCGAAACCGGGAAGCCGAAAGAACGTCGGTCGCTACGTCGCACCCGAGGCCCGGGGCAAGGTCACCGCGCGGCGTCCGGTCAGCGAGGACCACAGCCCCCGGTGGTACGGATGGCTCATCGTGGCCCTCCTCGGCGTGGGCATGCTGACCATCATCTTGAACTACTTGTCGGTCTTGCCCGGCTCGGTGTCCTCGTGGTATCTCATCGGCGGACTCGTCGTGATGTTCGCCGGTTTCTACCTCGCGACGCGATACAAGTAACGCGCTGGTCCTAGCCCAGGCGCTCGATGATGGTCGCGTTAGCCAGTCCGCCGCCTTCGCACATCGTGAGCAGTCCGTAGCGACCGCCGGTGCGCTCGAGCTCGTTCAGCAACGTGGCGCACAGCTTCGCGCCCGACGCGCCGAGCGGGTGACCCAACGCGATCGCGCCGCCGTTCACGTTGACCTTGGAGAGATCGACGTCGAGCTCCTTCTGCCAGGCCAGGACCACCGACGCGAAAGCCTCGTTGATCTCGATGAGGTCGATGTCGTCGAGCGTGAGTCCGGCTCGCTCGAGCACCTTCTTGGTAGCGGGGATCGGGCCCGTCAACATCGTGACCGGGTCGACGCCCGCGAGCGCGAAGGAGTGGAACCGAGCGCGCGGTGTATACCCGAGTTCCTTGGCCTTCTCCTCGCTCATGATCAGCACCGCCGAGGCGCCGTCGGTGATCTGCGAGGAGTTGCCGGCCGTCACTTTGCCGTCCTCTTTGAACGCGGGTTTCAAGTTGGCGAGCGTCGCGACCGAGGAGTCCGGCCGGATGCCTTCGTCGGTGCTCATGAGTTCATCGGTGGCCCGTCCCTCGTCGTCACGAACGTAGACCGGGATGATCTCACGCTCGAAGCGGCCCTCGGCCGTCGCCTGGGCCGCGCGCCGGTGACTCTCGGCTGAGAACGCGTCGAGGTCCTCGCGCGAGACGTCCCACTGGTCGGCGATCATTTCGGCGCCGATGCCCTGGTTCTTCAGTCCGCCGACCGGTTCGTAGCGAGCGCTGACCCGCGGGCCGAAGGGCCAGCCGGAGTCCTTGCCGATCGACGAACCCATGGTCACGCGTGACATCACTTCGACGCCGGCGGCGATGACGACGTCGTAGGCGCCGGACATGACGCCCTGCGCGGCGAAGTGCAATGCCTGTTGGGAGGACCCGCACTGGCGGTCGATCGTGGTGGCCGGCACCGACTCGGGCCAGCCGGCCGCGAGGACCGCGCTGCGCCCGACGTTGAACGCTTGCTCGCCGACCTGGGAGACGCAGCCCATGATCACGTCGTCGACCAAAGCGGGGTCGAGGTTGTTGCGACTGGCGATGGCCTTCAGCGCCTCCGAGGCGAGGTCCACGGCGTGCCAGTTCCTGAGTTTTCCGTTGCGCTTGCCCCCGGGGGTGCGAACGGCGTCCACGATTACGGCTGTCGGCATTGTTGAACCTTTCGTCTGCGTGGGGCCTTGCCCACCGCGCGAATCCTACCGGTGAGCGCGGCTAGCGTCGCTGGCGTGAGCGAACGAAAGAGCATGGATCGCTGGCTCGGCGACGGCGGAATGGCGATCATCGGGGCCCTCGGCGGCTCCTTTGAGAGCTACGGCGTCGACGGCGAAGACCTCGGGTGGGTGAGCGGCTCGTTCGCGCCGACCCCGATGGCCTGCAACCCCCACGGCGCGGTCCAGGCCGGCGTGCACTCGGTCATCTTGGACGCCGCGATGAACTTCTGCGTCAACGCCGCGCTCATTGGTCGCGACCGCACCGAGGCGACGATTGAGATGACGACCGAGCTGATGCGTCCGGCGTTGCTCGACACTCACTACGTGGTGCGTGGTGACGTGCTTCGCCTGGCGCGTCAGATCGCCTACGCCGAGGCCACGATCTCGAGCGACGAAGGAAAATTAATCAGTCGATCGACCGGCACGTTCCTCGTGCACCGTTCGACGTCGACTTAAATGTGGTCGGCCGGGATCTGACCGAGTCGACCGGCCTCGTAATCCTCGAAGGCCTGCTGCAGTTCGGCCCGGGTGTTCATCACGAACGGGCCATAAGTAGCGACCGGCTCACGGATCGGCTCACCGCCGAGGATCAGTACTTCGAAGGCGTGGGTGCGCGAGTCCTGGGACTCGTTGGCCGCGAGCACGAGGAAGTCGCCGTCGACGTGCACGGCCATCTCACCTTCGGCGATAGCGCTGCGGTCGTGACCGACGGTGCCCTGACCGGCGAGCACGTAGGTGAGCGCGTTGTAGGCGGGGTTCCAAGGTAGGGAGAGCTGCGCGCCGGGCAGGAGCGATACGTGCGAGATGGCGATCGGCGTGTGGGTCGAGCCCGGTCCGTCGATGCCGCCGAGGGACCCGGCGATGACGCGGATGATGGCGTCGCCGTTCTCGTTGGTCAAGAGCGATACCGATTCGGCTTCGATGTCCTGGTATCGCGGATTGGTCATCTTGAGTTTCGCCGGCAGGTTGACCCAGAGCTGAATGCCGTGGAACAGTCCGCCGGAGTCGATCAACGCGTCCGGTGGGCGCTCGATGTGCAAGATGCCCGATCCGGCGGTCATCCACTGCGTCGCGCCGTTTTGAATGACGCCACCACCACCGATGGAGTCCTGATGCAAGAACGTCCCGTCGATCATGTACGTGACGGTCTCGAATCCGCGGTGCGGGTGCCAGGGCGTGCCCTTGGGCTCGCCCGGTCCGTAGTCGACTTCGCCCATCTGGTCCATGTGGACGAACGGGTCGAGGTCGGCCATATCGATGCCGGCGAAGGCGCGGCGCACTGGGAAGCCCTCGCCTTCGAGGCCTCGCGGCGCCGACGTGATGGACTTCACGCGACGTGGTCGATCGGTGGTCTCGGGCTTGACGGCCTTGGCGAGCTCGAGTGGATTGTCTACGGAGATGGCTGGCATTGGACCATATTACGGACGAAACGTGCGAGTTTGACGCGCTTCGGCGCGCGCCAAGGTGAGGACGGCGACGACGATGATGGCCGACAAGGCCAGCGCGACGTTGCCCGCGCCCCAGCCCAGTCCGCCCACGATTTTCGGCTTCCCCATGCCGTCGGCATAAGAGGCGCCCAGAGGTCGCGTGAGGACGTAGGCGATCCAGAAGAACAGCACCGCGTGGCGGCGCGTGAACCAGAACGCCAGTGCCGGCACGATGATCAGTCCGGTGAAGAGGAGACCCGATCCGAAGAAACCGAACTTCGCCACGAAGGCAGTGAAGTCACCGACGGCCGTTCCGAGGGCGAAGGCCACCGTCACGGTCACCCAGTAGAACAGCTCTCGACGCGTCGAGGTGATGCTGTGGATCGACAAGGTGCCTTCCACTCGGAACCACGTCCAGAACACCACCGCCAATACCAGCGCGAAGCCGATCGCCGACACGAGGTAGGGAACCTTGAACTCGACGTGGACGACGTCCGCGCACATCGTGCCAAAGACGCTGACCATCACGACGGCGAACCAGTAGATCACGGTCAGGTAGGCGGGCCATCGCAGTTGCCACCAGAGCGCGACGGCGAACACCACCGCGGCGCACACCACGGCCACTCGAGGATCGAAGCGGTTGACGAAGTAGTCCGACGTCGCCTCACCCATCGCCGTGGTGAGGATCTTCAGGCCCCAGAACGACGGCGTGATCGTGGGTGGGACTTTGCTCGACCGGAACCGGCGGCGGAAAGAGAGCGCCACGCTCAGTCCTCGTTGATCAGCAGTTGCTCGAGGAACGTCGAACGGTCCATGGCGATGAAGAGGGCTTTGGCGCTCGCGACCAAGACGTCGTTGGCGTGCAACGTCGCCTCGACGAAGTGCTTTCGTTCGTCCCGTCGCGCCAACCAGGCTCGGGCGACGATCTCCTCCTCGACCGGCGTCGGCGCGTGGTAAGTGATGTCCAATTGCGCGGTGAAAGCCATCGCCCCGTGAATTATGTTCATGAGGCCCATCACTTCGTCCAGCAAGGCGGCAACGACGCCACCGTGCGCGCGCCCGGGTGCACCCTCGAAGGCCTTACCCAGCGTGACGCGCATGCACGCGACGTCGCCGTCTCGCCACAGCTGTGCACCGAGGCCCATGGGGTTGGCGGCCCCGGCCACCACGGAATCGGAGAAGAGTTGGCCTTGGCCGATCTCGTCGAAGGTGGGAATCGTCATCGAGAACTCCTCGAGACGCTCTCGAGACAGTTCGCGCACTCGAGGAGCCGCCGCGCGAACGCGCTCGAGCTGTGTTCGCAGTTTCTCGCTGAGGTCGTCAAGTTGATCGTCGCACAGGTCACGCGCGACGAATTCGTGTCCCAACTCGCGCATCAGCGAGGCGGCCACGATTCGTTGCTCTTCGCTCGTCACTCGCCCGTGTAGTAATGGTCGGCCGCAGCTAACGCGCGGTCGAGGCGCGCCAGACCATCGCGCGTCTCCTCCGGGGTGATGGTGCACGGCGGCACGACGTGGATGCGGTTGTAGTTCGTGAAGATAAGCAGTCCTTCATCGCGACTGGCGGTGACGATGTCATTCATCGCGGGCGAGCTGGCGCCGTAGGGGGCGAGGGGCTCTTTCGTGGCGCGGTCGGTGACCAGTTCGAGGGCGAAGAAGACACCGAGTCCCCGGACCTCACCGATGGTGCGGTGGTTCGCCGCCAGGGCCTCGAGTCCCGGGCGCAGCACCTCGTCGCCGATTCGCTGCGCGTTTTCGACGATGCCTTCGTTCTGCATCGCCTCGATGGTCGCCACGGCCGCGGCGCACGCGAGGGGATGTCCCGAGTAGGTGAGCCCTCCGGGATAGACGCGTTCGTTGAACGAGGCGCTGATGGCCTCATTGATGATCACGCCGCCCAGTGGCACGTAGCCGGAGTTGACGCCCTTGGCGAAGACCACCAGGTCGGGCTTCACGTCGTGCTGTTGGAACGCGAACCACGATCCGGTGCGACCAAAGCCGCACATGACTTCATCGGCGACGTACACGATGCCGTAGCGATCACAGATCGCGCGAACGCCGGCCAAGAATCCCGGGGGTGGCACCATGATGCCGGCCGTGCCGGGAATCGTCTCGAGCACGATGGCCGCGATGGACGTTGGACCTTCGAATCGAATGGTCTCTTCTAAGTTCTCGAGCGCGCGTTGGCACTCCTCGGCCTCGGTCGTCGCGTGAAAGGCCGATCGGTAGAGGAAGGGGCCAAAGAAATGCACGACGCCGGCGGCGCCGATGTCGTTGGGCCAGCGACGGGGATCCCCGGTCAGGTTGATGGACGTGGCCGTCGCACCGTGATAACTGCGGTAGGCCGACATCACCTTGTGTCGACCGGTGAAGAGCCGCGCCAGGCGCACTGCGTGTTCCATCGCTTCGGTGCCGCCGTTGGTGAAGAAGACCTTGGCGGCCCCCTCGAAGGAGCGGTCCAGGATGAGTTCGGCCGCGCGGTACCTCGAGACGTAGCCGTGCTGGGGCGCGATGGTGCAGAGCGTGGCGGCCTGCTCTTGGATCGCGCGAACCACGGCCGGGTGTTGGTGACCGATGTTGGTGTTGACCAACTGCGACGAGAGGTCCAAGTACGTCGTGCCGTCCTCGGCGGTGACGTAGACACCGTCGGCGTCCTTCACCATCAGGGGATTGATGCTCGCCTGGGCCGACCAGGAGTGAAAGACCGAAGCCTTCTCTCGTTCACTACTCGTCAGCGTCGACCGATCGTTCGCCATTTCGCCGTCCTTTGCTCAATACGACGGTAACCGACCTGTTGCGCGAGGCGTGCTGGCTCGGTTCCGGATGCGAACTTAGAGACCACCGTCCCAGAGGGCCATCTCAGCCGAGAAGTCGTCGAGACCCATCGGTCCCAGCACGAGGGCGTGGGCGTGGAAGGCCTTCAAGTCGAACTTGTCTCCCAATCGCTGCTTCGCCGCTTCGCGCGCCTCGAGCCAGATTCGCTCGCCCACCTTGTAGGAGATCGCTTGGGCTGGAAGTCCCAGGTAGCGGTCCACTTCAGAGACCGACATGGGGTGGTCTTGGATGGCCCACTCCTCGAGCAGCGCGACGGCCATCTCCGCGCTCCAGCGCTGGTTCGAGCAGTCGCCGAGGTCGCCCAAGACGCCCATGTCCGACGGGGCGTCCAGCTCGAGGTGCAGTCCGACGTCGACGACGATGCGGGCCGCCCGAAGGGCCTGATTGGCGAGGTAACCGAGCTCGTCGCCGAGGTCCGAGAAGTAGCCGAGCTCGTCCATGAGTCGCTCGGCGTAGAGCGCCCAACCCTCGGCGTACCCACTCGTGATGCCGACCAGGCGGTGGAATCGACTCTGGCGTTCGGACGACAACAGGGCTGTCGCGATTTGCAGGTGATGGCCCGGGATCGACTCGTGATACCAGGTCGACGCGAAACGCCACCACGAGAACTGCGTCTTGCCCAGCGTGGGGAACCACGTGGTGCCGGGACGACTGAGGTCTTCGCTGGGGTTGATGTAAAACGGCGCCGCGGCTGATCCTTCCGGCGCGAGACGAGCGTCACAGAATCGAATGCGCTCGTCGATGTCGAAGTGCACGCCGTCGAGTTCGTCCGTCGTGCGGGCGGTGAAGTCCTTCAACATCGTGAGGAGGGCGTCGGTGCCTTCGATCGCGCGCGCGGGGTCGTTGTCGAGCAGATCGGCCACTTCGACCAGACTCTTGGCGTTCGGCAGCAGTTCGCGCGCTATCTCCCACATCCGCGCGTTGATGCGCTTCAAGTCCTGATAACCCCATTCGTACAGTTCGTGGAGGTCGAGCGTCGCCCCCGACCAGTACGCGGACCAACGTTGGTAGCGCTCCTCCCCGCAAGCTTCCTTCGACGAGGCCTTCGGGGCGAGGTCGGAGCGCATCCAGGCCGCGAGTTCGGCGTACGCGGCTTCGGCGTCCTTGGCGGCCGAGCGCAGTCCCGATGTTTCGAGGTCCACCCCCGTCGCCGTTGCCGTGCGCTCGGCGAATTCGCTAAATGCCCCTGTGGCACAGGTATCGGCTTGATTCGCGATCCCAATAATGTGGCGTTCGGCGGGCAACTCGTGTTCGGCGGCCGTGATGAGTAACGCGCCGCGCCAGCTGTCGATCGACGCGCGCACGTGTCCCAGACGTCGGGCCACGTTCTTCGCGTTCTCCGGTGTCGTGAGTGGCATCAGTTCGAACACCTGTCGAATCGCCGCCACCGGTGAATTGAGGACCGAAAACGTTCGTCGCTCCTCGTCGGCTTCGAACAGTGCGAGCTGGACGGAGAGACGCTCGCGAATCACCGCCGCCGCAATTCGGTCGATGTCACCGCGCGCGTCGAGCGTCTCGAGGGTCTGAAGATCTCGAATAATCTGCGCCTGGTCGCGACGTCGCTTCTCGACGGAAAAGTCCGGCAAGAGATGGTCGTAACCGGGAATCCCGGCCTCGGTCGCGAAGAGAGGATCGCTCTCGGCGAGTCGATCGACGATTTCGTCGGCGAAGGCGAAGATCGCGGACTGGGAAGTTTGCTCGGACATAAGGGATCCTTTGAATTACGCGTTTACCCGCGAAATTGAAATGTACACCGTGTCGTTGCCGGAAGATTTCGGCTCGACTCTTCAGTCCAGAGCGTCCTCCACGGACATAAACCAGTGCTCGTTAATGCTAAGGGTGCATTCGGGATCGTCCGAGCACACGTGCGAGTCGTCGTCGATCACGATCGCGGTGCCGTGGCAGTGCTGAAGGTGGTCGTCGCACATTGTGCACCGAACCACGGGTGACGCGTACTGCAGCGGTAGTGACATGATTTCAACATAAATCGGTGCTGTGACATGCGAGAAGACGGACGAAAGTCGCGCGCACAGTTGAAGTTGCCAAGTTTATTTTGAATCGATTGCTACCGATGGTAAATTTTCTCAGTCGGTCTCTTGCGCACTTCGTAGAGGAGAAATTACATGGCTCGCGCCACATGGTCAGGATTTTTGAGCTTCGGGCTGGTGAGCGTCCCCGTCGGTCTGTTTAGCGCCACGTCCGATCAGACGATCCACTTCAACCAGCTCCACAAGAACACCTCGAATCGCGTCCGCTACAAGAAGGTCGACGAAGAGACCGGGGAAGAACTTTCGAGCGAGGACATCGTCAACGGCTATCCCCTCGGCGGCGGCGAGTACGTCGTCGTCACCCGCGAAGAGATGGCCGAAGCCGCGCCCGGCAAGTCCGAACTGATCGAGATCCAAGACTTCGTCGACCTAGAAGAGATCGACCCGATCTACTTTCGTCAGTCCTACTATCTGGCGCCGAAGGGAAAGGGCGCGGACCGCGCGTACGCGCTCTTGTTGCAAGCCATGCTCGAAACGAAGAAGGTGGGTATCGCGACGCTCGTCCTACGCGACAAGGAGCATCTGGTCGCCATTCGTCCGGCCGAGAAGGTCCTCATGCTCGAAACGATGTTCTTCGAGGACGAGATTCGCGATCCCGAGGAAGAGCTCGATACGCTGCCACCGGTGGGCAACGCGAATGCGCGCGAACTGTTCGTGGCGAAGAAGTTGGTCGACTCGTTGACCGATGAGTGGGACCCGAGCCGCTATAAGAACACCTATCGCCAGCGGGTCGAGGAGCTCGTCGAACAAAAGCGCGCCGGTCACGCGGTCGTCCACGGCTCCGAGGATCGACCGAAGTCGAACGTCATCGACCTGATGGCCGCCTTGCAGGCGTCCATCGATCGCTCCACGAAACGACCGGCTCGGGCCGCCGCCAAGGTGACCGGGTCGTCGAAGGGCGCGAGTCTGAAGGTCGCGGATCATCGCGAACGACAGGGGCTCGACGCAATGACCAAGGCCGATCTCCTCGAGCGGGCGAAGCGACTCAAGATCGACGTGAGTTCGAAGATGACCAAAGACGAACTCGTTCGCGCGGTGAGTGAAGCCAAGAGCGCCAAGACCAAGACGAAATAGGACTGACGAGTTCCATGGCTCGCGCCGATGGCTCTCGAACGACGTCCCCCGCGAAGCTGTCCACCTACCGGGCGAAGAGAGATCCGCAAAAGACTCCCGAACCCATGGGACGGGTCGCGAAGACCGCCGCCACTAAGAAATCGCAACTCCCAACGTTCGTCATCCAAGAGCACCACGCGCGAGCTCTGCACTGGGACTTTCGACTGGAACGAGACGGCGTCTTAGTGTCGTGGGCCCTACCGCGAGGTCTCCCCATGGACCCCGACACCAATCACTTGGCGGTCCACGTCGAAGATCACCCGTTGGAGTACGGGAAGTTCGAAGGGACCATTCCCAAAGGTGAATACGGCGCGGGCCACGTCATCATCTGGGACCACGGTACCTACGACACCGAGAAGTGGCGAACCAACGAGGTCATGGTGGTGCTCCACGGCGCTCGCGCCACCGGACGCTACGTCCTCTTTCCTATCGACGAAAAAAATTGGATGATCCACCGGATGGACCCCGCCCCCAGGGACTTCGCGGACATGCCCCAACACGTGAAGCCGATGCTGGCCATGGCCGGAGACCTCCCGACCAAGGACGCGGGCTGGGCCTACGAATTCAAGTGGGACGGCGTGCGCGCCCTCCTCTACGTAGACGGGGGCCGCGTTCGGGCGTTCACGCGCAACGACAAGAGTCTCCTTTCGACCTTTCCCGAGCTGCGCGACATTGGACTGCACCTGGGTTCGCGCTCCGCGATTCTGGACGGTGAGATCGTGTCCCTGGACGAGGAGGGTCGCCCCAACTTCTCGACGCTCTCCAAGCGACTGAACGTCACGTCGAAGTCGGCGATTGAGAAACTGCGGTTCTCCAATCCCGCTTGTTTCTTCGCGTTTGACCTGCTCTATCTCGACGGCCGATCGATCGCCGAGCTGCCCTACGACGAGCGTCGTGAGGCGCTCGAATCACTCAAGCTGCAAGGCGAGACATTCGCGACGCCACCGTCCATTACCAGCACGGCCGGCTCGAAGGTGATGGACATCGCCCGGGAGCGTGGCCTCGAAGGCGTGGTCATCAAACGCCGGGACTCTCGTTACGCACCGGGATCACGAAGTGGTAATTGGATCAAGGTGAAGAACTTTCGCACCCAAGAGGTGGTCATCGGCGGATGGACCGAGGGCAAGGGCGAGCGCGACGGCAGTCTGGGCGCGCTGTTGCTGGGTATTCCCTCCAACGAAGGACTTACCTACGTCGGCAAGGTGGGAACCGGCTTCACGGCCGCGACACGAAAGGATCTACTTCGTCGCTTAGCGCCACTCGCGCGTAAGTCGACGCCGTTCTCGGAGCCGCTGAGTCCTACGGAGACGGCGCTCGCGCACTTCGTGCGCCCCACGATCGTCGGTGAAGTCCAGTTCGCGGAGTGGACGAACGACGGCAACCTGCGCCAACCGTCCTGGCGCGGACTGCGGACGGACAAGAGCGCGAACGAGGTGGTCCGTGAGACCTGAGCGGGTACTTACCGAAATCGACGGTCGTGAACTATCGTTGTCGAACCTCGACAAGATCATGTACCCCGATACCGGCTTCATGAAGAGTCAGGTGCTCGACTACTACGCGCGGATCGCCGACGTCATGTTGCCGCATCTACGCAATCGTCCCACCACGTTTCGGCGATTTCCTCACGGGGTCGATGGGATGTCGTTCTACGAGAAACACGCGACAGATAAACAACCGGACTGGATTACCACGATCGAAGTGCCGTCGAAGAGCGGCGAACACGAACCGATTGTCTACACCGCGGTGAGCGACCGACCGACACTGCTGTGGGCCGCCAACCTCGCGGCCATCGAGTTCCACGTGCCGCTGTGGCACGTCGCCAAAGGCAAACCAATACCGGCGCCGCCGGACTATCTCGTCTTCGACCTCGACCCCGGCCCCGGCACGACGGTCGCCGAATGCTGTCGCGTCGCCCAGTGGGTGGGGGAGCGACTCGGTCGCGAGTCACTCTTCGCGAAGACCAGTGGGTCCAAAGGTCTGCAGCTCTATACGCGCGTGCAGCGAACGACGTGGGAAAAGCTGGGCGAGCGCGCGCACGAGATCGCCAAAGCAGTTGAGCGAGATCATCGAAGTGACGTTGTATCCACTATGCGAAAGGATCTACGAAACGGCAAGGTCCTCATCGACTGGAGTCAGAACAACTCCTCGAAGACGACTGTGGCGGCGTACTCCATGCGCGCGCGCCCGGAACCGACGGTGTCGACACCCGTGTCGTGGGTCGAGGTCGACCAATGTGCCAAGTCCGGAAATCCCGAGACCTTACGTTTCGAAACGAAGGACGTGCTGAAACGAGTCGAGAAGTACGGCGACTTGATGGCACCCCTCGTGGCGACGAAGTCAGGCGCGCGGTCGAAGAACTAGAGATTATTCTCGTACTGTGAGCACGCAACGAATACCCGGTGGCGTGGTGCACAAACTTCCCAGAGACCTGCGCCAGGGATTGATCGCCAACCCCACGGCCTTGGACGCGTGGAAGGACATCACGCCACTAGCCCGCAACGAGTTCATCTGCTGGGTGGAGGATGCGAAACGGAAGATCACCAGGGAGCGCCGCATTCGCCGGACGCAGGAGGAGTTGGAGGAAGGTCAGCGTCGACCTTGTTGCTGGCCAGGGTGCGCGCATCGCCAACGCAACGGAAGCTAAGACGGGGCGGGTTGAGCCAACACGAAACGAGATTGGCACTTCATTCCTTCGGTCGTAGGTTGGTGCGCAATTAAATGAGACCAAATACCCGGTGAACGGCGCTGAGCCCGATAGCGTTCATTCGCGACGGGTGCTCAAGCACTCTGGGGACATGCATATGTTCATGAAGCGAGCGAAGTCAGTTCTGTCGTTCATCTTTTTCGTCACAACGGCGGTGGCGATGATCCCGGCCGTGGCGGGCGCTACTGGCGTGAGCCTCCTCACGGACACGTTCACCAATACCACGCTGGCGAACCCGGCGTTGTGGTCGCTTCCTGTCGGCAGCAGCGGAGTATGCCTGACCGCGGGTACCAACACCTCGCTGACACCGGTCCCCGACTGCCAGAGTTCGGGCGGTGACGCCAACGGCAGCGGTGCGCTGCGGTTGACGAACAACGCCGGCAACCAAGTCGGAACAATTTTTAGCAACATTACGTTGCCGACCGCGGACGGACTGGACGTCACGTGGGATTCGTATCAATACAACGGGACCGGAGCCGACGGCATCTCCTTTGACTTCGCGGCTGCCAACCCGGCCAATCCAGCGCCCCCCACGACCACCGGACCCAATGGTGGTTCGCTTGGTTATGTCACCGTCGGTGGTAACAGCGGCATGCCCAACGGCTACCTCGGTTTTGGCGCCGACGTATACGGGAACTTTGAGAACACCGGGTTCGGTGGCAGCGGCTGCAGCCAGGTATCTCCCGCGAAAGCGGAATCGATGGGTGTTCGCGGCCCGGGCAACGGCACCACCGGATACTGCCTACTCGGACAGAACAACCTCGCCTCTCCGCTCACCCTCGACTCCAAGGCCGCGACCTTGCGCACGGGGCTAGCGGTTCCCGAGGAGGTCGTCATCAACTCCACGGGCTCCGCCGTAACCGCCAGTGCCTCGGGTGTCTCGGTGCCCGCCGGCGACTACCTGTTCGCCACCGAACCCCTCAGCAGCGGCCTCGCGGGTGGCACCTGGAAGTCGATCATCGGTGCCCTGCCGACCGATCCCGTCGGCGTGCCCGCCGGGTGGCTAGGCATCAACGGGATTCCCCAAGCACTCGCTTTCGGGTGGGCGGCGTCGACCGGTGGTAGCAACGAGTTCCACGACATCAACAACCTGCAGGCGACGAGCCTGATAGTCGGACCAATCCTGACGCTTACCAACACCGACAGCGGTAGCGGCAACCTGTTAACGAACTCCAGCGACACCGTGACTCTGACCCCCGGCGTCTCGGCTTCGAGCACGGTGAACGAAACGGACACGGTTACCGTCACCGATACGTTGCCCGCCGGGCTGACCCCCACCTCGGCGTCCGGCACCGGCTGGACTTGCTCGATCGCGGGCCAGAACGTGTCCTGCACACTGCCGGCCGGCAACGTCGCGCCGGGCGTATCCTTCGCGGCGATCACCATTGACGTGACCGCCTCGGCGACACCTGGCTCATTCGCCAATACAGCCAGTGTTAGCTCAACTGACGGTGCCCCGGCCTCGGCCACCGATTCGGGAAGCATTGATTCTCTACCGCCCCAGGTGATCACCTTCACCAACACGCCGCCGTCGCCGCTCTTCGTGAACGGCACCTACACGGTCACCACCGACGGCGGTGGCGCCTCGGGCAATCCCGTCGTGCTCTCGAGGGACGGCGCGTCGACCTCGGGCTGCACCATCAACGCGGCGACCGGCCTGGTGACGCTCTCGGCCCCGGCCGGCACGTGCGTGATCGACGCCAACCAGGCCGGCACCGCCGCCTACGGCGCCGCGGCCCAGGTCCAGCAGTCGGTCAGTGACACCACGACGCCCCAGGTGATCACCTTCACC
>PNAH01000036.1 GCA_003170315.1 Acidimicrobiaceae bacterium | reverse complement strand
GTGATCATCACCTCGTGAACGGTGGGATTGTGAGCGACCACCAACAGTGACGTCGAGACCGGGTCGATGGCCGCGAGGTCGATCAAGAGGTCCTCGGCGCTGACATCGCGACGCCCGTTGTAAATGAGTTCACTGAATTCGCAGCGCTCGACGAGGGCCGTGCCGTGAAAGGCCCGTCGAAAGGTCTCGCGCGTTCGAGCGGCCGAACTCACCAGCGCGGTCACGGGTCCGAATCGACCCAGTTCGTCGGGGTCACTCGCCCACTTGCGCAGGCGTTCGCACTCGTCGCGGCCGCGCTTGTTCAGCGTGCGTGCGAAGTCCGACTCCCCGGGCTTGGCCGGCCCCGACTTCGCGTGTCGAACCACCGTGAGATAGCGCATCCGAGAATTCTGACCCAATTCCGTGACCAACACCACCGGCTCGTTCGTTTATCGTTGGGGGGTGCACGCGTCGCTGTCGTACTTCCAAGCCATCATCATGGGCCTCACGCAGGGCATCACCGAACTGTTTCCCGTTTCGAGTCTGGGACACAGCGTCTTGTTGCCGGCCCTGCTGGGCTGGCACAACCTCGTGAACTCCCAGTCGGCGTCCGAGTCGTTTTTCCTCGCCTTCATCGTCGGACTGCACGTCGGCACGGCGCTCGGACTCCTCGTCTATTACCGCACGACGTGGATCGCGCTCTTTCGCGGACTGGGCCGGCAGTTGGCCGGCGTTCGCGGCGCCGGCGTCTCATCGCTGTGGCACCTCAACGAACCCGACACCGATCCGAACTACCGCCTGCTGTTCGTGCTCGCGGTCGCCACGATTCCCGTCGGGATCGTCGGCCTGTTGTTCGAGCACAAACTACGCGTCCTCTTCGCCAAGCCCCTCGCCGCGGCGATCTTTCTGACGATCAATGGCGTCATCTTGCTGGTCGGCGAGCGCCTGCGTCGCAACAGCAGTCGTCACACGCAATTCAAGAAGCTCGAACGACTCTCGACCCGGGGCGCCTTCGCCATCGGTTGCTCACAGATCTTCGCGCTCTTCGCCGGCATCTCACGGAGCGGCATTACCATGGTGGCCGGACTGATGGACGGTCTCGACCACGAAGAGTCGGCGAACTTCGCGTTCTTGTTGGCGACGCCGGTGATCTTGCTCGCCGGCCTGCTCAAACTGCCCGACTTGATGGGGCCGCTCGGCGACGGCGTCCGCTATCAAACGCTGGTCGGCGCGCTCTGCGCCATGGTGACCGCCATGATCTCCGTGAAGTTTCTCACCAAGTGGTTCACCACCAAGACGCTGATCCCCTTCGGCATCTACAGTCTGGTCGCCGGACTTCTCTGCGTGATTCGCTTCGCTTAGTCCGTGAGGACTCGACGGCCGTCGATGGCGCGACCGAGGGTGAGATCATCGGCAAACTCCAAGTCCCCGCCGACCGGCAGGCCGCTGGCCGGTTGGGAGACAATCAGACCCGGCACCTGCAAGAGCCGACTGAGGTACATGGCGGTCGCATCGCCCTCGACGTTGGAGTTGAAACAGAGGATCACCTCTTTCACCGGGCCGCGAAGACGCAGTATCAGCTCTTGGATTCGCAGCCGGTCCGGCGTCACGCCCTCCAGCGGATTCAACACGCCGTGGAGCACGTGATACGTGCCGTGAAACGCACCGGATCGCTCAACGGCCACCACGTCCGGCGGGTTCTCGACGACGCAGATCGTGGTTTGGTCCCGTCGTTCGTCGGCGCAGATGAGACAGAGCCCACCGGTCTCGGCGATGTTGCAACACCGTTCACAGAACGAGAGCTTGGTCTTCATCTCTTCGATGGACACGGCCAATCGCGCGACGTCCTCGCTCGGCTGACGCATCAGCCAGAACGCGATGCGTTGCGCCGACTTCGGTCCGACGCCGGGAAACCGTCCGAGCTCATCGACGACGGCCTGAAGTGGCGGCGGGTAGGTCACGTGATCTCCGTCGCCCCGGGGAACATCTCGGTGATGAGGTGATCGCCGACCGAGTCGACCACGATGACGGACTCGTCGGCGGAGTAGATCTCTTCGTCGGGTTCGCGCGAGCGAATCGGACGCGACGTCGATGTCCGAGCGGCCGGGCTCACCAACGTGGGGTCGACGGCCCAGGTGATCTGCAACGGCGACTTGAACTCGTGCTCCATCGCGCTGCGCAGTCCTTGGGCGATCAGCTCGGTGTTCTGACGCATCTCTTCGCTCGGCAGGGCGATGGTGAGGTGCTGTCCGTCGAGTGAACGCACGAAGGCGGACTTCAGCAGCAACTGCGCGCCCCGCGAGGTCCGTGGGACGACCCGCTCCACGAATCGGGCGCGCACGTCGTCGAGATCAAATGTGGCGTCGCCGTTTGGCGTCGTCTCCGGTTCAACGATTTCGGACACTGGCGTTGGCGCCGGCTTCACCGCCAGCGTGGGCGTGACGGGCGCAGCGGTGCCGATCGGGCGAAGAACGGCCGGCGGTGCCGGGGCCGACGGCTCGACCCGAACGCCGTCGCGCTCCAACTTGGTCACGCGTTCATCGAGCGCTTCGATGGTGTTGTCGAGTTCGGGCCTAATCAGCCGGACCATGGCCACTTCGAGGATGACAATCTTCTCCGGGGCACTCTTCATTTCGCGCATGGCCCGCCCAACGGTCTCCAACACGCGAACCGTGCGTGGAAGTCCGAGTTGGGTCCCCCACTCGGTGAGACGGTCGCGGTCACTGTCGACCGCGTCGGCGACTTCGGGCGCGACCTGCAACAAGAAGACCTGTCGAACATCGCCGGCGAAACTCTCGGCCAGTTGTTCGGGGTCCCATCCCTCCCTCGTCAGTACCGCGAGGGACTTCAGTGCGGCGACCGCGTCGGCGTCCACCAGCGCTCGAAAGAGTCCGTCAAATTCCGGTTGCGATTCGACAATCGAGCCGGTGGCGAGGAGTTGGTCCAGAGCGCTCAACGCGTCTCGTGCGGAACCGCGCCCGAGTCGCACCGCCGCCTCGATCGTCGCCTCGTCGGCGCTCAACCCGGCCGCGCGCTCGACTTCGTGCAACAACGAACTCAGCGTCTCGCCGTTGAAGAGTCGGAACTCCAGATGCTGGGTGCGGGATCGAATCGTGGGCATCACTTTGTGGGGGTCGGTCGTGGCGAGCACGAAGACGACGTGCGGTGGCGGCTCCTCCAATGTCTTCAAAAGGGCGGCGGAAGCCGCCTTGGAGAGCTGGTGGACCTCGTCGAAGATGTAGACCTTCCAACTCCCCGGCGTACCGTGCCAGGCGCCGGCGGTGATGTCGCGAATGTCGTCCACTCCGTTGTTGGAGGCGGCGTCCAGTTCGGTCACGTCCATCGACGTCCCCTTGGTAATCGCCAGGCAACTCGCGCACTTATTGCACGCGTCGCCGTCGAGCGGATGCTCACAGTTGAGGGCCTTGGCCAGAATCCGCGCGGTCGTGGTCTTTCCCGTTCCGCGGGGGCCTGAGAAAAGGTAGGCGTGGGAGACGCGCTGGTTCTTCACCGCCCCCTGAAGGGCTCGAACTACGTGGTCTTGACCGCGAAGTTCGACGAATCGACCGGGTCGAAACCGGCGATACAGCGAGGTGACGCCGTCGATGGAAGTCGGGGTCGTCGACGCATCAGCCATGCACGCATGCTAATTGGAGGGTGTGCGATGCCGAGGTCCAAAGCAGTGGTCAGGCGATCCGTGGCACCCAACACGATTTGCTGAGAGCTGCTGGCTTCCACCCCTGACTCGGTTCACAAACGGTCGTCGCACGGGACCCGACCACTGCTGTGAACCTCGGCGTTGAAAAGGCTACCGGACCGATACTCGAAGCGACTCGGGTAGCCTTGCGAGCCGGTATTCATTTCGAAAAGTGCGTGCCGGTATTGAGGAGGAGTGCGAGAGCGGCCGAATCGGCACGATTGGAAATCGTGTGAAGGGAAACCTTCCGTGGGTTCAAATCCCACCTCCTCCGCCGTGAACGCGATTATCTGGGCTCGTCGTTTCTACACTTTGCGCGACGCGAACAACAGGTGCGTGCCACCGTCCAAAGCGCCCGGTTCGGCGCACGCTTCGATTTCGTGCTTCAAGAACCGAGCCCAACGATCGGGATCGGCTTCGAGTTCTTCGAGCACCGAGGCTTCATTGAGCGACGCCCAATTGCTCGCGGACATGGCGACCATTTCTCCGCCGCATTTGGCGACGAGATCCGAAATCTCTCGAGCCCGAAACATTCGGCACACGTGGACAGTCTGAGAGTGTCGCAAATCACCGGTTTCGAACACCAAGTCATTGGCGTCTTCGCCGACCGCCTTCATATCTTCCATGGCTGCTTGAAGGAAGTATCGCCAGGATCCGAGTAACGACATCACCGAGGCGACGACGTAGCCTCCCGGCTTGGTGATGCGCATCAGTCCCGCGAGGGCGTCGTCGGTTTGTTCAAAGGCGTAGGAAAGCGGGCCACCGAACGCCAGCACCACATCAAACGTGTCATCGCCATAGCGCGAGGTGTCACAAACGTCGAGAAGTTCCCGAGATAACACCGCCGCTTCCGTCGGCGAATCCCCTACGTGTCGTCGATGAAGATCCAACTGAACCGGAGAGAAGTCGGTGACATCGATCGCGGCTCCGAGTCGCGCTAGGTCGAACGTGAAACGTCCCGGTCCGGCACCAACCTCGAGCACGTGATCGCCGGGTTTCACGAAACGCTCCAGGAACTGGCGATGGACCTCGTAGGCGACGCGACCGCGTGGCGACGATTCCAGGCGGGCCCATTCAGCGTCTCCCAGGTCGTCGTAGAACGCTCGCATTCGCTCGCGATCGTTCGTCGTCACGAATTCACTGTAATTAATTCGTTTGTGCGCCTTGAACCGTGAACCAAGAACCATGAACTGATTCGTCGTCCGGACATTCGAACAATTTTGATATTTAGTTATACAATATATTCATTTAGCATGTGAATAACTAACCAAGCGCCAGTTCAGTGTTGCGGCCAATTGTGTGTGGATTGTCGAGACGTCCCCCTACGCTGATTTCACGTAGTACTTATGAGGCTTGTCGTTTTGTCACTCCCGACTGGTGCAGCATGACGAACTTTGGGAAGGGCATATATGTCCACCTCTTCACGACCGTCGAATCACCCTTCCTCGAGAAAGACGCCTAGCCCGGCTCGTCGCAGTCCTCGTCATGGCACTGTTCCGCTGCCCCTGCGACTCTCCTTCTCGACGATGTTGGTGACCGGAATTGCGTTCATCACTTTGGCGGCCTTCGGCAGCCAGTCGGCCGTCGCCGCCACGGCGGTAGTTAACCTCGGAACCTCGTCCACGTACGCGGTGTTGGCGGGCAGCGCCATCACCAACACCGGTCCGACCACGATTCACGGCGATATCGGGATCTCTCCCGGTTCAGCGATCACCGGATTCCCACCGGGCCTGCAGCCCACGGGCTCCACGCACGTCGCGGACGGTGCGGCTCTAGGCGCCGAGAACGACCTCATCAAGGCGTCCGTTGACGCCGCCGGACGCACGCCGTTCGTCACAGTTGCGGGAGATTTGGGTGGATCAACCCTCGTCGCCGGGGTTTATCACTCCACGTCCTCGATTGGTCTCACTGGCTCGGTCACTCTCAACGGCGCTGGCGATGCCAACTCCGTGTTCATCTTTCAAGCCGGTTCGACACTGACTACCGCCTCGAGCAGTTCGGTCGTGCTGGAGAACGGCGCGCAGGCCTGCAACGTGTTCTGGCAGGTAGGTAGCTCGGCAACCCTGGGCACGACCACGAACTTTGTGGGCACGATTATCGCCACCACGTCGATCACGCTGGACACCGGGGCGACGGTCAACGGCCGAGCTCTGGCCCTCGGCGGCGCCGTCACCATGGACACCAACACGATCACGGTGCCGACTTGTAATGTGTCATCGTCGACGACCACCACGACGACCGCGTCGTCAACGACCACCACGGCGCCCAAGACGACCACCACGGTGCACACGACGAGCACGACTGTCAAGCCGGGTTCCGGCCCCGGCTCGTCGTCGACTACGACGCCAACGATCGTGGTTCCCGTCGGCGCTCCGGCGACCGGTGCCGGTGGAACGGCGCGAAACGGCTCAATGCTTCTTCTTCCTCTGGGGCTCGTCGCCCTAGGTTTGGCCGGAGTCGCGGGCAGGTTTATTGTGCGAGCACGTCGCGCCAAATAAGTTTCGTCTCACGCCGCGAAGTCACTCGTCCGGCGTGGGACGACCACGCATCCGGGCTTCGGGGAACTCACGTTCGGCATCGTTCCGTGTCAGTTCGATGGCCCGCTGTTCTTCACCCAACGATTGACACGCGCCAAAATGAAGTGAAGCCGTTACTTACCTGGAAGGATCGGCCACAAGCAGGGGGTGGCGGTACGTGAAGAACGACAAGTCGACGATCCCGGACATTGGCGACTTCTTTTACAGTTCCCCGGACCTGCTCTCGGTCTTCGGAAAGGACGGCGAACTCCTCCAGGTGAATCCGGCGTGGCACGAAATGCTGGGTTGGGATGTCGACGAACTGCAGGGCGTGCCGTTCGCGGACTTCGTCCACCCCGATGACGTGCAAGCCACCGCGGACGAGTTTCGAATCGTGATCGGGGGACCGGAAGAGACGCGACGAGGCTTCGTCAATCGCCAACGTTGCCGAGACGGAACATACCGGACGATCTCGTGGAGTACCTTGCGCAAAGACGGATGGATCTGTTCGACGGGCCAAGACGTTACCGATCGCCTCGAGATACAAACCAAGTTGAACCAGAGCACGGCGGTAACCGAAGCGATGTTCGAGGCGGCCGCCGACTCCATCGTTATCATCGACCGAGACCTCATCATCATCGAGTCGAGCCCGGAGAGCGAGCAGATCTACGGCTACCCCGAACAGGGTCGACGGGGACGCACCGGGCTGAATATCGTCGATGAACGCGACCGACCCTTCGTCGAGGCGGCCCTTCGCAAGACCTTCGAGATCGATGAAGTGACGACGGTCAGCTTTCGCGCCCAACACGCCGAAGGACACGAGATCACCCTCGAGACTCGAGGGCGAGCGCTGCGCAACCTCGACGGGTCGCCCACGCGCGCGGTCTTCATCACGCGTGACGTCACGGCGGCGGCCCAAACCCAAGAAGCGCTCGCCGAGAACCTCGCCAAGCTACGCGCGATTATTGACACCGCCGTCGACGTAATCACCGTCATCGATCGAGAGGGCACGATTCTCGAGGTCAGTCCGGCGAGCGAGGCCATGTACGGCATTCCCGAGGCCCTCCGTCGCGGTCACTCCGCTCTCGAATTCGTGCACTACAACGATCAGGCCGTCGTCTTGGCCGCGACACGACGAATGTTCGACGAGGGTCGGGCCACCACGGCGCGATTTCGAGTGCGTCACGACGACGGGCACTGGGTCACCGTCGAGTCACGGGGTCAAGCGCTCGACAACGGCGGCGAACCACCGATCGCCGCCGTCGTCATCACCCGTGACATCTCCGAATCCGTCGCGCTGGAACACGCGTTGGAAATCGCGCGGTCCGAAGCCGAACGCCACGACCACGCCAAGAGCGAGTTCATGTCGCGCATGAGTCACGAGTTGAGGACGCCGCTCAACTCGGTGATCGGATTCTCCCAACTACTGCAAATGGAGTCCAACGATCCCGACGTGCTGCGAATGCTGGGACACATCAACAACTCCGGGCAGCACCTCTTGAACTTGATCAACGAGATCCTCGATATCTCGAAGATCGAATCGGGACGCGTCATCGTGACCTTGCGCGCGGTGACACTCGATGACCTGATCCGCGACTGCGTGGGAATCATCACCCCGCAGGCGAGCCAACGCGGCCTCGACGTCGAAGTCGGTGACATCACCGACGCCCTGGTGCGCGCCGACCAACAACGCCTCCGTCAGGTACTGCTGAATCTTCTCTCCAACGCCATCAAGTACAACCGTCCGCAGGGCCGCGTCACGGTGAGCACGGAGATCGTCGAGGACATGGTTCGCATTTCGGTGCGTGACACCGGACTCGGTATCAGTCCCGAGATGTTCGAGCGACTCTTTATTCCCTTCGATCGACTCAACGTCGAATCGACCGGTATCGAAGGGACCGGACTGGGACTGGCCCTCTCGAAGAACCTGACCGAGGCGATGGGCGGCACGTTGAGCTTCGACAGCACACCGGGCAGGGGTTCGGTCTTCACCATCCAACTGCCGATCTTCAAAGCTCAGTAGTCGCCGCGGACGTGACGCCCTGGTGACATTGGCGCGCGCGTCACAAAATGGCGCCACTGAGCCAAGCGACGCCGGCGACCGGCGGATCTTCCTCGGCCGCCGACTTCCTGGGCCAACTGACCGAGATGCAGGAGAAGAAAGGGTCGTCAACGCCCTGTTCGAAACTGGATCGTAAGTGGGAAACGCTGTGGGCGACCACTAACTCAGAAGAAGGTCAAAACTAAGTAGGTCCACGACCGAGTCGATGACGTCGTCGGCGCCATTGGCGATCAGTCGAGCTTGATCGTCATTGCCCGAAAGAACGCCTACGCAGTAACCGGCACCGGCGCGCAGCCCGGCCACCATGTCCGAAGCGGTGTCGCCCACCACCATCAAAGAACTGGCCGCCGTGATCTGGGACTTCAAAGCACACCACCACAGCATGTCCGGCGCCGGTCGACCGCGACCGGCGTCGGCGGGAGAGACGCGAAGCTCAAACAGGTCTCCCCAACCCAGCACGTCGACGAGCGCCTCTCGCGTCGTCGGTGAAAAGCCGGTCGTGAGAGCCACCTGTAGTCCGACGTCGCGCAAGGTCTCCACGGTCGAACGGGTGCCCGGAATCTCGCTGACGCCGAACTCTTGGGCCGATTCCACGAAGTTGCGCTCGAAGGCCTCGTTGGCGATCGACGCCCGTTCGCCGAAGAGGTGCGTGAAGACCTCGATCTTCGACTGACCCATTGTCTCAACGATGTACGCCTCCGCCGATTCGGCCCCGTCGGCGTTGACCTCCAGGTCCTCAATCGTGCGTCGAAAGGCCCCCAGCACGAGGCCGTTGTCGAGGACGGTCGTGCCGGCCATGTCAAAGCAGATCAACTCAACGTCGTTCATTGGAAACTCTCCTCCGCGATGGCCGGCGCGAGGGTCATCCCTCGTCCGCCGGCGCCGGTCATGGCACTCACTCCGCGAGTCAGTCGGCGCGGCGTTCTTCGAAGAAAGTGCGCAGCAATTCGGCCGAATCACTCGCGAGCACGCCGTAGGTGAGCGAGGCCTCGTGCATGAGCCGCGGATCGCTCAAGACGTTGTAGCGAGATCCCACGGCGCCGGCCTTCTCGTCGAGCGCTCCGATCACCACTCGACGCACGCGCGCGTTCAAGAGCGCACCGGCGCACATGACGCACGGCTCCAACGTGACGTACGCCGTGACCTCGTCCATGCGCCACGAGGGTCGTGAGAACGCCGCGTCCCGTAGCGCGACGATTTCGGCGTGGGCCGTGGGATCCTGATCGAGTTCGCGCCGGTTCTCCCCCACGCCGATCACGACGTCGTTCTCCACCAAGACGCAGCCGACGGGAACGTCCTCGTGTCCCGCGGCCACGATCGCGATGTCGAGTGCCGCGCGCATGAAGAGTTCATCGTTCTGGATGTCATCCACGTCAATGAACTTACCGAGGCGCCGCATCGACGCGCCAAAGTAGTCATGAAGTCGCGTTGTAGACTTCTCGACGGAGGGGTGCGAGAGCGGCCGAATCGGGCAGTCTCGAAAACTGCTGTGTCTCCGGGCACCGTGGGTTCAAATCCCACCTCCTCCGCCAGCAGCAAACGGGTGACTTTGGTCACCCGTTTTCTGTTCCGGTGAGGGTCTTTCGTGATGCAGGTACGCTGGAATCGTTCGGCGCGAGCCGACGACTCTCAGGAGAGTGCCATGGTTTCGTCAATCGATACATCAGTGGGAACCGAGCGCAAGGTTGTTACCGAGTTGCCCGGTCCGAAATCGCGCGCCCTGCACGAGCGTCGGCAGGCGGTGGTGAGCACCGGACTGACGGTGGGATTCCCTATCTATATTGACCGCGCAGAAGGCGCGATCCTGGTGGACGTCGACGGCAACCAGATCCTGGACCTCGGCTCGGGCATCGCCGTCACCTCGATCGGCCACGCCGTGCCCGAACTGGTGGAGGCCGTGAGCGCCCAGGTGGCCGCTTTCACGCACACCTGTTTCATGGTGAACCCGTACGAGAGCTACGTCGAGGTCTGCGAAGAGCTCGCCGCCATCACTCCCGGTTCGCACGCCAAAACCTCCGCGCTATTCAACTCCGGCGCCGAGGCCATTGAGAACGCCGTGAAGATCGCTCGCCTCGCAACCGGTCGCCAGGCGATCGTCGTCTTCGACCACGCCTATCACGGTCGCACCAACTTGACCATGGCCCTCACGTCGAAGAACATGCCCTACAAGGACCGCTTCGGCCCCTTCGCCCCCGAGATCTACCGGGTCCCGATGAGCTACCCGTTCCGCGACGGGCTGAGCGGGGCCGAGGCGGCCGCGCTCGCGATCAAGATGATCGAGACCCAGGTCGGCGCCAAGAACGTCGCCGGTCTACTCATCGAGCCGATTCAAGGTGAGGGCGGCTTCGTCGTGCCGGCCGACGGTTTCTTGCCGGCCTTGTCGGAGTGGACGACGGCCAACGGCGTGGTCTTCATCGCCGACGAAATCCAAAGCGGCTTCTGTCGTACCGGCGACTGGTTCGCCGTCGACCACGAAGGCGTCATCCCGGACATCGTGACCACCGCCAAGGGTCTGGCCGGCGGCATGCCGCTGGCCGGCGTGACCGGTCGAGCGGAGTTGATGAACGCGGTCCACGAAGGCGGTCTCGGCGGCACCTACGGCGGCAACCCGGTAGCGTGCGCGGCGGCCCTGGCCACCATCAAGACCCTGCGCGACCGAAACCTGATGGCCCGGGCCCGGGAGATCGGAGAGATCCTCTTCGCTAACCTACGTTCCCTCGCCCAGGACGTCGCCATCATCGGCGACGTGCGCGGACGTGGCGCGATGGTCGCCATGGAGTTCGTGCAGCCCGGCACCAAGGACCCGAACCCCGCAGCGGTCAAGGCCATCGTCAACTACTGCAACCAGAACGGCGTCATCGCGATCTCGTGTGGCACGTACGGCAACGTCGTACGACTGCTGCCGCCACTGGTGATCTCCGACGCCCAACTGGCCGACGGACTCGACGTCGTGGGCGCTGCGGTTCGTTCCACCAGCTAGTTCAAACAGCTCTGCGTCGACTCGGCGCCATTGGCCGGTGTCCGAGCCAGGTCACGTTTGACGGTCGAGGCCGGAATGGCGTAGGCCGTTTCGCTCTGACTGAGTGACTTCGAAAACACCACGCCCGCGACGTCGCCATGAATTAACACCGGGCTGCCGGAGTTACCCGGTTCAATGTTGGAGTAGACCACCAGCACCGTGCGAGCGAAGGTTTGCTTGTCGTAGATGTCCCTCGACTCCGCGGTGATCTCACCGTTGATGATCGAAGGACTGATGGTTCGCCTCCCGTCGAGGGGAAAGCCGATTACCTCAGCCCTCGTTCTCGACGACGGTACCGACGGCACGAACTTCATGGGCGACGCCTTCGTGGCCACTCGCAATATCGCCAGATCATTGACCGGATCGAAGAGCGCCACTTTCGCCGGTACTCCCCCGACGGTGACGCTCGCCGCGCCCGCCACGACGTGGGCGTTCGTGACTACCAGTTGCGGCGTGACGAAGAATCCCGTTCCTTGATGCGTGTCGGAGCATCCCATCGCGAGAACCTTGAGGATCTGAATCGGCGAAGTAGGTGACAACGTGTTCTTGCCGAGCTTCGGCGCGGGGCCCGACGACGGAACCGTCGGCGCGACGATGCTCGCGAAGACGCTGGGGAAGTCGGCGTTTCGAAGCATCGACTGGAGTCGAGCCTCAGCTGAGGGAACGTTCGGAAGATCCTTATCGAGTGTTTTGATGATGCTCGACCCTTGGATTCCGCTGGCGGCGGCGGACCACGACGTGGCGACCAGCAACGCCGCCACGATCCAGACAGTAATGAGGGCGCCGACAACCCCGACCACCACACCGGCGACGGAGTCGACGAGACCCAACTTCACCATCTTCACGGTCCTCCGGATAGAGGCACCGAGTAGATGACCAAGGAAGTGTCCGGCGTAGGCCGCGACCCCGACGATGACCATCGCCAGGATCGGTCGCCACGACGAGTGAGTGATCTTCGTCGAGAGTGACGGCGCGATCGCGATACCAACGTAGAAGCCGGCGATCAATCCGATCCAACCCAGGACCTGTCGGATGGCGCCTTGGAACCAGCCCCCAATCGCGGCCACGATGGCGATCGCGACGATGAGCACATCGACCCAGTTCATGATTCCCAAGTTAGACCTCTACCTTGTCGAGGCCGATGAAGAGCTGAACCTCTGATTAGTAACATCAACACAGCGACAACGGTCGTCACAATCACAAGGAAACAATGAATCGAGTACCAGCCCGCGTCCGTTCACTGGTACGAATCGCGGCGACGTGCTCGGTCGCGGGCGTGGTGTTGGCGTCGTGCGCCTCGACGACGCCGGCGGTGATCCCGCACGTGACCGGTCTTCCCGCCATTAGTTTCTCGGTGCCGCTCTCGGCCGTTGGCTGCACGACGAGTAACTCGTGCGTGGCGTTGGGGACCTCGGATTTTGACGCGAGTCTGTCGTCGGTCGGCGAGTACCGATCGGCCAGTGGTCGCTGGGCGGCCCTCGACGTACCAAGCGCCGACACGGCGACAAACATCCAATCCTCGTCATGTTGGAGCGACGGTTGCCTGTTCGTGGGATCGCAAGCGAACGGTGAACTGGTGTGGCGCTACGACGCCAGCTCGCACTCGATCAGCAGCGAGACGGCGCCGACGGGAGCGCTCGGCATCGAGGTGATCAGCTGCTACGCGTCGATGACGTGTGCCATCGTCGATTCGGGAAAGAGTGGCCCGAGATTTCTCACTACCCACGACGGGGGCACCACGTGGTCGACAACGGTCAGCTTCGGCGTCCCGTCAAAAGACTCGGTGACCTCGCTCTCTTGTCCTACCGAACTCGATTGCTTGGCGAGCTTTCTCAATGCCTCCAACGGTGTTGAGGTCTACGTGACCAACGATGGCGGTGTCACGTGGACGCTCCGGACGGGCTTCTCCACGATCACCTGGGCGGCGCTCACCTCACTCCACTGTGCCGGACGTAAATGTCTGGGGCTCGCGAAACTTTCGACCGGTTGGCGCGTCGTGCGAACGGACAACTTCGGACACTCGTGGTCCAAGGTGGCCTCGCTGCGAAGTTCGATCTTGACTCTCGCCTGCACGTCGCTGAAGCGATGCGTCGTGGGCGGCACGACGAGTTCGTCCGCACCGTGGCTGGCCACGCTGACGTCCGGTTCGCTCGAGGTGGCGAAACTCACGTACGTGCCCACACCAATTACCGACGTTGCGTGCGGATCGAAGATCTGTGCGGCGATCGGCGTGACGACCGTGATGACGCTGCGTCCTTAGCTCTTCGGTGAGTGTGACGTGGTGCTGGGACACCGAAGTCGGGGCGGCGTCCGCGCGCGTGGGGCTCACATCGACCCTTCCCTTGGTTTGTATGAGAGGCTAGAGGAGTGAGTTTGAGCGCGAACCCCGCCCCTTCCGGTTGGTACCCGGATCCCTCGGGGGCGCGCCAATGGCGTGTCTGGACCGGGACGCTGTGGTCGGAGTTGACCCGCTCCTACGGTGAGGCGCCGTCCGCGCCGAGCATCGTGTCCGATCTCTCGCTCATTCAAGCCCTCCACCGATTGGTCCGTTACGGGATCGCCGGTGATTTCGCGGGCATCAGCATTCTGGTCAGTGTGCTGGCCCACTGGCCGGGCACGGCACACCCGGTCTCGGAGTGGTTCGCCGTCGCGGCGTGCAACTTCGCGGTCGCGCTCATCCTCGTGGGCTCGGCCTGCTTCGCGTTCGCCGCCCGCGAGCTCGAGGGTCACTGGACGCCGTGGGCCTTCATCCCCGGCGTCAACCTCGTCGTCGTCAACGCCGTCGTCACTCGGCGACTGGGCGGACAGCCGCTTCGACGAGTGGGCGCCGAGGTCGTCTTGATGGTGCTGTTCGTCGCTCAATTCCACGCCGAAGTGTGGCTGTGCGTGGCACCGGTGATCGTCGCGGTCGGCGAATCGCAGTGGATCGCCACGTTGATCGACCATCTCTTGTCCTCGTCCAAGCCGTCGACGCCGGCCACCTTTTGACATGACGACGAAGTTGACCGGGCAACGGCCCGTCGTGACGCGCACGAAACCCAACGTCGTGAAGTCCACCCGCCGAGCGAGGTAGCGCGATGTACGAATGGAACGAGGAGCAACAAGCGATCATCGACGTCGTGCGACGCTTCGTCGACGAGGAGATCCGACCCCAACTCGATGACCTCGAACACAACGGTATGCCCCCGTACGCGATCCTTCGAAAGATGTACGACGTCTTTGGACTGAAGGAGATGGCGAAGGAGACCTTCGCGCGCCAACTCCAGCGCAAGCTCTCAGGTGAAGAATCGGCGCCAGAGAGTCGCGGGTCGGACCCGGCGGCGCAACTGATCTCCACGATCGAACTGTGCCGCGTCAGCCCGGGGCTACTCACTTCACTCGGGGTGTCGAGTGGACTCGCGGCGGGGACGATCAACAAACTGGGTACGCCGGCCCAGATGGAGCGATGGGCGCTCGATCTCATGACGCTCGACAAGATCGGCGCCTGGGCCATCACCGAACCGGACTCCGGCTCCGACGCGCTCGGCGGCATGCGCACCAGCGCCAAGCGCGTCGGCGAGGACTACGTCTTGAACGGCCAGAAGACCTGGATCACGAACGGTCCGTACGCCGACACCATCGTTTTGTACGCCAAGCTCGACGACGGCAGTGGCGAGGAGTTGCGTAACCGCAAGGTCCTGACGTTCGTGCTCGACAAGGGAATGGACGGGTTGGTCCAGGCCGCGCCGATGCGCAAGATGGGTCAGCACGGGTCACCGACCGGTGAAATTTTCTTGAGCGACGTCCACGCCGCCAAGGATCGCCTCCTTGGGGAGAGTGAAGATCCGCAGGGCGGTGGTCGTCAAAGCGCAAGGGACAACTTCGTCGCCGAACGCGCCGGCGTTGCCGCGATGTCCCTGGGCATCATCGAAGAGTGCCTCAAGCTCTCCGTGGACTACGCCAAACACCGTCGACTATGGGGAACGGCGATCGCCGATTATCAGCTCATCCAACTCAAACTCGCCCAGATGGAAGTGGCGCGCGTCAACGTGCGCAACATGGTTTTCGCCCATATCGAGCGATCGTCGCACGGCGCGGTGCCCACCTTCGCCGAGGCCTCGGCGATGAAGCTCTACTCGGCCCAAGCGGCGTGCCAGGTGGCCGACGACGCGATTCAGATCTTCGGGGGCAACGGCTACATCGCGGAGTACCGGGTCGAACAACTCAGTCGCGACGCGCGGGTCCTTCGAATTTACGCCGGCACCGACGAGATGCAGGTCATCGCCATCGCCAAGGACCTCATTCGCGACTAAGTCGTGGTTCTGGGCCGAGCGAGGCCCGTAGGCGATCAGCGACGCTGACCCAACCCTTGTACTCCTGCATCGCCAGAGGCGCGGTGTCGAGGTTCAACAAGAGGGTCGCGCCAAACTCCTCGTGCGCTTCGCATAGTTCCTTCGCCGACGCCACGTAGTTGTGAATGGTGAAGACGATGGCGCCACTCTCCGGGAGACGACGCAGTGTCTGACGCTCCACCCGAAAGAACCAGTCGGCCAGTTCGCCGTCGGGGCTGCGTCGGGCGCTCGTCGGCTGATGCAGCGCGGGTGAATCGATGAGGGTCCAGTTAAGTCGCCAGAACGAGCGATCGGGCTTCAACCGTTCGAAAAAAGCGTTGGTGGGCCGACTCAGTTCGACGTCGTAGATTGGCACCGGCCCGTGGATGTCGTCGAGCGTCGCACCCAGTTTGGACGCGAGATTCCAGCGGGAGGGGAAACAGACACAGGCCGCCTGCAGTCGCCACACGTCGGAGCGCACGAGTACGCAGAGGTCCTCTTGCACCAGGCGAGCGGCCGCGACAATTGGGTGCTCCCCGCGACGAACTTCGATGGTTAACTCCGGATGATGGACGTCGAGGTAACGCGTCACTTCACCGAGTAACTCACGGCTCCCCTCATCGCCTTCGGGATTCGTCGCCACGACCACGTCGAAGGCGGTATCAAGCAATTGAACCTTCTGTTCGAGTTCGTCGTCACGCCGATCGTCAACTTCGAGCCATTGATCAAGGTCGAGGGGGCGAAGGCCCATGGCCATCCGCCATCCCTTGGATTCGAGCGGGAGATACGCGAAGTTACTCACGGGCGACCGCGCTTGCGCAGTACGAACCAATAAACGCCGAACACCGTTACCGGCACGGCTATGACGATGACCCGAGCTTCGGGCAGAACCGAGCCGCGATGAACGTTCACGATCGTCGTCGTGGTGGCTAGGGTCTCGATGAATCCGCTCAACTACTTGCTCCTGTTCGGCCCTAGGGGCGCTCGACTCATCCTTCGAAGTCCGAGCACGGTCACTACTTCGCCGTCTTCTCCTGTTGGGCCATTAACGTCTCGAGACGCGCGAGGATGTCCGAGATCGCCTCGTCTTGCGCCTGGAGATGCTTCTGGATCTCTTCGGACTCTTTCAGCACCGCTTCGGCATCGTTATATGTGTCTTCCGAGCGCTTGTCGGCAGCGCGGGCTTGGATGTTCTGGCCCACGATGATAATCGGCAACAACACGAGTTGCAGGAACGAACTCGAGAGCCACACGATGACGAAGTAGGTGCCCCGTTTGATGGCGTCGGGAAGGGCGAAGAGGGCGATGATGCTGAAGATGTAGGCCATCCACATGGTTCCCACCACGAGGGTGATGCGTAGGCCAAACCTCGCGTTGAAGCGCACGAAGGGGTTGGGGTGATCGAGGGGGCGAAGGTCACGGGTCTTCGTCGGGCCTGCTAATTTGCGATCTTCCGTCCAGGGGTGTCGCACGTACTTGTAGATATTGGGCATATCGGGATTCTCACACGTTTGAGCGAGTTGACAAAACGTGCTGGGCTACCCAGAACCCTTCAGTGGTGTCGAATCTTCGATGCGGCCGTGGGCACGTTCGACAGCCGTGACTAGTCCGTCACATTGACAACGGCGACCAATCCGACAGCACGTGGGCCAAGCAGAACAAGAGCAATCGGTCCCCAGCCGGTGCCTCGCAGATGTTGACGCGTCCGGAAAGAAGGGACTAGCCGATGACGCTTAGTCAACCAAATCTGGTGAGGTCTCCATACCCTGGGTCCATGTGGAGCGAGCGATGATCTTCGTGGTGTCGGCGCGGTAGCTGTATTTGTTCGCGACATCACGTATCTCTTCGAGGAGGCCCTCAGTCAGCGTCGTCGGGTCCAGTCCGAGGGCGATGAAGCGATCGCGACTGACGTTGAGTTCGTTCTCCACCGCTTCGCGACGAGGGTTCGGCAAGTGCGCGATCTCGACGCCGGTCTCCTTGGCGATCAGTTCGGCCAGTTCGAGGATGCGATAGGTCTCGGTCACTTGGTTGAAGACGCTGACCTTGTCGCCGCGCTTCGGCGGATTCTCCAACGCAATCTGGATGCACCGAACCGTGTCACGGATATGGATGAAGGCGCGGGTCTGTCCCCCCGTGCCGTGCACGGTCAGCGGGTGACCAATGGCCGCCTGCATCAAGAAGCGGTTCAAGACGGTGCCGTAGTCGCCGTCGTAGTCGAAGCGATTGATCAGGCGTTCGTCGAGCGCGGTCTGCGGCGTCTGGGTTCCCCACACGATGCCCTGGTGGAGGTCGGTGATGCGCAACAGGTCGTTCTTGGCGTAGAAAGCGAAGAGCAGTTGATCCAGCGTCTTGGTCATGTGATACACCGAGCCGGGATTCGCCGGGTGCAGGATCTCGCGCTCGATCTCACCGTCGGGGGTGGGCACTTTCACCGTGAGGTAGCCCTCGGGAATCGGGGCCGAACCGGACCAGCCGTAGCCGTAGACGCCCATGGTGCCGAGATGCACCAACGCGATATCGAGGCCGCTCTCCACGATGGCCACGAGTACGTTGTGCGTACCGCGCACGTTGTTGTCGACGGTGTAACGCTTGGTGGCGGCGTTGCGCATGGAGTACGGCGCGGCGCGCTGCTCGCCGAAATGCACGATCGCGTCGGGTCGTTCATCGCGCAACAACTCGACGAACCGCTCGTACTCTTCGGCGAGGTTGAGCATGACGAAACCAATGTCCTTGTCCCTCAACTCCTTCCAGGTTCGGATACGCTCGCCCATCGGTTTGATCGGGGTGAGCGACTCGACCTCGAGCTCCAGGTCGATCTCTCGACGACTGAGGTTGTCGACCACGATGACGTCGTGACCCTTGTCCGAGAGGTGCAGCGAGGTGGGCCAGCCACAGAATCCGTCACCGCCGAGTACCAGTACCTTCATACATCCCCCATTCGAAGCCGACACCACGGCCCCAATCAACTATCCATGCCCCGTTTGAGGGGAATCGTCACCCTTAGACCTTAACAGCGTCGCAAATATTTGGCTGTTTCCCAGAGCCGTACACGGACTGACTCAAGAGCGAAAACCTTATTCGTAATCGACACCGGCGTTACGTGATCGCGGTGGCCGAATCGGTCATCGCCGGAATGATCGTCTCGCCATAGGCCTCGAGCGTCTCGGAGTTGGCGTCGTGTTGCAGATAGAGCGCGAACTGATCCACGCCGACCTGGCGCAACTCTAAAAGCCGTTCAATGTGGCGCTCCACGGGGCCTAGCAGACAGAAACGATCGATGACTTCGTCCGGCACGAACTCGGTGTGCGTGTTGCCGGCGCGCCCGTGCTCGCTGTAGTCGTATCCCTCACGACCCTTGATGTAATCGGTCAACGCCACGGGGATCGGCGAACCGGGGTCGCTGCCGTATCGCTCGACGATGTCGGCGACGTGGTTCCCCACCATTCCTCCGAACCAACGGCATTGATCGCGTTGATGGGCGAGGTCATCGCCGACGTAGGCCGGCGCGGCAACGCAGAAGGTCAATGCCGCCGGATCGCGTCCCGCCTTCGCCGCCGCCTCTCGCACCGCGGTGATCATCCACCGCGCGATGTCGGGATCGGCCAACTGCAAAATGAATCCGTCGCCGACTTCTCCGGCGAGCGTCAGCGCCTTAGGACCGTAGGCCGCCACCCATACCTCGAGTTCGCTGTCAATGACCCACGGAAAATGCAGCGTCGAGCCGCGGTACTCCACCGAACGACCGTTGGCGAGTTCGCGAATGACGTCGATCGATTCGCGCAAGGTGGCGAGCGTCGTCGGCTTGCCGTTCGTCACCCGTACGGCCGAGTCTCCGCGACCGATCCCGCAGACCGTGCGGTTGCCGTACATCTCATTCAAGGTGGCGAAGAGGCTGGCGGTCACCGTCCAATCGCGCGTCGCCGGATTCGTGACCATCGGGCCAACCTTGATCGAGCGCGTCGAGGCCAGTATCTGGCTGTAGATCACGAAGGGCTCTTCCCACAAGATGTGCGAGTCGAAGGTCCAGGCGTAGTGGAATCCCAGCTGTTCGGCTCGCGCGGCCAGTTCGACGACGCGCGAGGCCGGAGGATTGGTCTGCAGTACTACTCCGAACTCCATGATCACTTCCTTCGCTTAATAGTCACGCTGTCCGCCGCGACTTCTAGACCAGGTACTGACTGAGCCCTCGGCGCAAGAACTTCCCGTGCCCGAGCGCACCGGTGAACGTGTTGTTCTCGACGATGACCCGACCGCGCGACAGCACGGTCACGACTCGTCCGTCGATGTGCTGGCCCTCGTAGGCCGAATGGTCCATGTTCATGTGGTGCGTCTTCACGCTGATGTCGGTCGTGCCCTTGGGGTCGTAGATCACGACGTCGGCGTCGGATCCCGGCGCGATCACGCCCTTTTTTGGGTACAGGCCGAACATCCGCGCCGGCGTCGTCGAGGCCAATTCGATCCAGCGCGACAAGGTGATCTCGCCGGTGACCACGCCCTGATAGAGGAGGTCCATGCGGTGCTCAATCGAGCCGATGCCGTTGGGGATCTTGGAGAAGTTGCCCAGTCCCAACTCCTTTTGGTCTTTCATGCAGAAGGGACAGTGGTCCGTGCTCACCACCGAGACGTCGTTGGTGCGAAGGGCCCGCCACAGAGAGTCCTGGTGTCCTTCGGCGCGCGAGCGCAACGGCGTGGAGCAGACGTAGGCCGCGCCCTCGAAGCCGGGCTTCGAAAGATGTTCTTCGAGGCTCAAGTACAGGTACTGGGGACAGGTCTCGGCGAAGACGTTGGCGCCGAGTCCACGCGCGCGCGCAATGGCCTCGACCGCATCTTTGGAACTGACGTGGACGATGTAGAGCGGGGCCTTCGCGACCTTGGCCAGCATGATCGCGCGGTGCGTCGCCTCCTCTTCTAGTGCCGCCGGTCTGGTGAGCGAGTGGTAGCGGGGATCGGTCTCGCCACGCTCGAGCGCTTGGGCGACGAGGACGTCGATGGCCGGCCCGTTCTCGGCGTGCATCATGATCGTGGCGCCCAGGTCCGACGCGGTCTGCATCGCTCGAAGGATCTGTCCGTCGTCGGAGTAGAAGACGCCCGGATAGGCCATGAACAGCTTGAAGCTCGTGACGCCCTCGTTGTTCGTGAGGTCGGACATGGCCTTCAGCGCCGCGTCGTCGACGCCACCGATGATTTGATGGAAGCCGTAGTCGATCGCGCAGTTGCCGTCGGCCTTCTCGTGCCACGCGGCCAGACCGTCGTGCACGTCCTCGCCCGTTCGCTGCACGGCGAAGTCGATGATGGACGTCGTGCCGCCGAAGGCCGCCGCGATGGTGCCGGTCTCGAAGGTGTCCGAGGCGTTCGTCCCGCCGAAGGGCAGTTCCATGTGGGTATGGACGTCGACACCGCCGGGGATGACGTACTTTCCGGACGCGTCGAGCACGCGGTCACAAACGGGCTTCACGCTCTCGAAATAGCCCGGCGTGCCTAGTGCGGCAATTTCGTCACCGTCAATCAATACGTCGTAGTCCTGGGCGCCCGTTGCCGAGAGCACCCGACCACCGTTGATGAGCACGCGCGCCATCACTTACCAGTCGGTGAGGGGTTCGTACATATCGGGGCGGCGGTCGCGGTAGAAGGCCCACTGCTCGCGGACCTCTTTCAAGAGGTCCATGTCGAGGTCGCGCACGACCACTTCCTCGTCGGTGGTGCTCGCCACTTCACCGACGAACTGTCCGCGCGGACTGACGAAGTAGCTCTGGCCGTAGAAGTCGTTGGTACCGAGGTCCTCGACGCCGACGCGATTGATGGCGCCAACGAAGTATTCGTTCGCCACGGCCGACGCGGGCTGCTCGAGTTGCCAGAGGTAGGCCGACAGGCCTCGACTGGTCGCCGAGGGATTGAAGACGATCTTGGCGCCGGCCAGGCCCAAGGCGCGCCACCCCTCGGGGAAGTGCCGGTCGTAACAGATGTAGACACCGATTCGACCGACGGCGGTGTCGAAGATCGGGTAGCCGAGGTTGCCCGGTCGGAAGTAGAACTTCTCCCAAAAGCCACTCACCTGAGGGATATGCGTCTTGCGGTACTTGCCGAGGTACGTGCCGTCAGCGTCGATGACCGCAGCGGTGTTGTAGAGGACGCCCTCTTGTTCCATCTCGTAGACCGGCAGGATCATCACCATATTGAGTTCGGCCGCGAGCGCCATGAAGCGCTGCGTGGTCGGACCTTCCGGCACGGCCTCGGCGTAGTCGTAGTAGGTCGCGTCTTGCACCTGGCAGAAGTACGGCCCGTAGAAGAGCTCTTGGAAGCAGATCACTTGGGCGCCTTGGGATGCCGCCGTTCGCGCGCGGTGTTCGTGGAGATCGATCATCGACGCCTTGTCGCCGGTCCACGCGGTCTGTACCAGCGCTGCTCTCACCACGTCGGACATCGGGCCTCCTCTCGGAACACGTCAATCGTGTCCACTTGCGAATAGAAAGAACCATAGACAAAGTTCTGCGACGCCGTTGTGGAGCAGCATGGTAATTCCAGACGCATGGTGGCTAATGGCGCGTGACGATTGGCTTGGACGCCGGCCCGAGACGCAGCCCCGGCGCGGGAGTGCAGTACCTCGTCAGCGTGCCCGCTAAGGCGTTCACCAACGTCAGTTCGCTTTTCGAAGGCACGGTGATCGTGACCGGTGCACCGTAACTCGTCACCGTCTCGGTCGCGTGGACGATGGCGAACGTGTGGTCTTGGGTGGCCGACGTCGTGAAGGCGATGCGGCCAATTGTTCCGGCCGCGTTGATATCAAGCGTCATCGAAAGTGCGCCCAGTGGTCCTTGCGAGGTGGGATGGGACAGCCACCCGGGGAGGCCGGTTTCCTGGCGGTTAACCACACTCTTCGCGCTGGATTTACTGACCGTCACCCCGTACTGGTGCATCTCGACGCCGTCGACCCTGACCATTCCCTCGTCCCTCAAGGCGGCACCCTGGCGAGTCAGTAACGCCAGCCCCGCGAGCGGGCTCCCGGTCGACCCCAACGCCGACGGCCGGTTCGACGCCTTGAACGGCAGTGAGATCCACGGCGTCGGGAAGCTCGCGCCCACGGTCCCCGCCAGTTTCAGATACATGATGCGACCGGAATAGAGCATCGACTCGGTGCCCAGTTGGCTCAACGCTCCGTTGTAAACGAGCGTGGCCGAACAGGCGTCAATATGGAGATTGCATTTGCCACTCCCCGTCGCCGTACCAATCTGTCCTTCGACATCGATTGACTCCGAGATCGAGAGATCAGCGGTGTTCTTCGCGAGCGTCGACACGAGAGCGGCGCGAACAGAGGTTGCGGCACCGGCTGATGAGGTACCCGCCAGGCGTAAACCGACGGCGAACGCTGCGACGACGACGACCAGAACTATTCCCACAATCGCTACGGTTCGAGACGGGCCGACGACTTCGACTTTCGGACTGGTCTCAATCTCCAAACGTTCACTCGGCTGAATCGAAACGTCGGCCATAGCCAACTCTCTTCTCTTGCTCTAAGACACACAGTACCGTTGCACTTGCGAAAAGGACACCGGCGGTCGACACACGCTCATTCGTTGAATCTTGCGCAACTCGACACCCGGCTCAGTGCGAGGGCTCCCAGTGGACGGCGCGGACTCGTCTCCAGGCCACTAAGGGTGCATCAAATAACTAGGGGTTCTCCCCGATGGCAATTGGCGAACACGACATCGAGAATTGGCGCATGTTCGAACTCGGTCATTCTTCGAAGCAGACACGTTCCCTTCGTGGTGGCAGGCGAAGTGAAGCGATGTGCAACATTTCGCGAAAACAGACCTCTGGCGAAACGTAGTCATGAATTCATCGGCGGACTACACCAAGACCTCGAGAATGAGAACTGCCCAGTCGCGCCGCAGCGCCCTACGTTGGCTCGTTCACGTCACTCTGATCAGTTCGGCGATCGTGTCATTGGTCTTGGAACCGGTGCTTACGTTGCACGTGGCCTTCGGTTTAGTGTTCGTGTTGTTCGTGGGATTTCACCTCGCGCAACGTCGACGAATCTCCCAACGATTGGCCGTTCGACTTCTGAAAGTTCAAAAACTGCTCGGACCGGCGGGCCGACTGGCGCTCGCCGACGGTTTCCTGTTCATCATCACCGTGGCAATGCTCTTTTCTGGATTCTGGGACCTCTGGGCACCGCATCACACGAAGATTCGCTGGCACGCGATCACCGGAGTGGTTCTGACTATCTATCTCGTCGTGCACACCGCGAGACGTTGGAGGAGATTGCGCTTCTCCCAAATTCGCTAATGACCATATTGAACGTTCCCGGAGGGAATGGTGCGGCTGGAGGGATTTGAACCCCCGACACTCGGTTCCGAAGACCGATGCTCTATCCGCTGAGCTACAGCCGCGCGTCAATTTCTTACTACTCGTTGCCCACATCTGAATCACGGAGAATATAAAAAACGCTAGGACTTCAATCTTATGGACCAGAACGGCCAGTTCCACTATCGCGGTCAACGTGGCGATGCCTGATCGCTTTCCGACGAACGGCCTAATGACGGTACCATCAGGCGATGGGCCAGCCATTCACTACCATTATCGAACCATTCAGAATTCACTCGGTCGAACCGTTACGCATCACCACGGTGGAGGAGCGCTCTTTCGCAATTGAACAAGCTGGTTTCAACTTGTTCAACCTTCATGCCGAAGATGTTCTCATCGATCTGCTCACTGACTCTGGCACCGGAGCTATGTCTCGTGACCAGTGGGCCGCCATTCAACGCGGTGACGAGAGTTACGCAGGTTCACCGTCGTGGTTTCGTTTTGAAGCCGCCGTGAAGGAACTGTTTCCCTTTCGTCACGTTATTCCGACACATCAGGGCCGGGCCGCCGAACGAATTCTCTTCTCGGTCGTTGGTGGTCCGGGAAAATTAGTTCCCAACAACACCCATTTCGATACGACGCGGGCAAATGTCGAATTCTCCGGCGCCGAGGCACGGGATCTGTTGATTCCTGAAGGTCACGACCCCGCAAAAATTCACCCTTTCAAAGGGAACATGGATCTTGTCGCGCTCGAAACACTTCTCCAGGAGCGCGCAGCCACTATCCCTGTGGTCTTCTTGACCATCACCAATAACTCGGGCGGCGGACAACCTGTCTCATTGGCCAACATTCGAGGCGTGAGTGATATCTGTCGAAGGTACGCCGTTCCCTTCTTCTTGGACGCGTGCCGATTTGCCGAAAACGCATGGTTCATCCACGAACGCGAAGAGGGGCAATCGCAAAGGGACATAAGCGACATTGTCCGAGAGACTGCGTCCTTGGCCGATGGAATGACCATGAGCGCTAAGAAGGATCCGTTCGGCAACATTGGTGGTTGGTTGGCCCTGAACGATGATGATCTCGCCGAGAAATGTCGCAACATGTTGATCTTGACCGAAGGCTTTCCGACCTACGGCGGGTTAGCCGGGCGAGACCTTGAGGCATTGGCGCAGGGTCTGAAGGAAGCGGTGCAACCGGACTACTTGCGCTACCGGATTCGCTCCACCGCGTATTTAGGCGACGCGCTCGACGCAGCCGGAGTTCCCGTCGTGAAGCCCATTGGGGGCCATGCGGTCTACGTGGACGCCAAGGCGTTGCTGAGTCACATTGCGCCACTCCAGTATCCGGGTCAAGCGCTCGCGGTAGCCCTCTACAAGGCCGGTGGTATCCGAAGTTGTGAAATCGGCACAGTGATGTTCGGCCGTCAACCTGATGGTACGGAAACGCCGGCCGCGATGGAGTTAGTCCGATTGGCGATTCCGCGGCGAACCTATACCCAGAGCCACATTGATTATGTGATTGAAGTCGTCACTTCGGTCGCCAAGGATGCTGCCTCCTTGCCTGGGTATCGAATGGTCCAAGAGCCCCAAGCCCTGCGCCACTTCACCGCCCAATTCGAACCGATCGCGTAGCGACGCTTTCTACATCGCCGTTGTCGCGGCAAAAAATCAAATGGCGGCCGATGACCGAGGCCACCGACCGCCATATTTGACTGCCACAGATTAGCTTGCGACTCGACTCCCTACGAACCGGTGTATCCGCCCGTAGCGAGACCGATGATGCTCGCGTCATACGCGGCGTACGCCAGGGCAATGTTGGCGTCGAGAATTCGGTGATTCTGGGTGACGAAAATCTTCGTGTTGCCTGGGTAGCCCTGCGGTGTCTGGGCGAGCACGATGCTTTCTACGTCCAAAATTCTGGTGGACCAGTTTGAAAGACGCAACACGTAGTTGTTGTAGTGGTTAAGAGCGTTCTTGTAGCCCGGTAGACCCACGATTGACGCAACCTCTGATTGGAGCGTCGCTTCGTTGGCCTGCAACGTCGCAACCTGATCGGCCACAACCGAAGCTTCGATCATCTCGAACACTTGGGGCGACATCACCGCGTAAACGCGGTTGTCCTTCAACATCGCGGAGCGGTCTGAGTTGAGTTCTGCTCTGGTGGTGTCCGTCGGAACCTTCGCAATCAAGGCGCTAATACTCGCTCCCTCTGTCGAAAGACGGGCTTGGAGTATCGACGAAGCACTCGCGGTCAGCGAAGTCGCTGCCGTCACGTCTTTGACAAGATGCCCCAGTTGCGTCGCCCGGTTGGCCAGCTGGACCTCGAGCGCATGTTGCGCCGCAATGAAACTGGCACTCGGAACCTTGGTTGTAGTGGTCGACCCGGCGTAAGCAACGGATGGAATACCGATACCCATGGCGGCGACTAGCGCGAGTACCGCAAAGGATCGGGTAGTTACGATTTTCATTTGTTCTCCTTTCAAAGGAACAATTCTCAGAGTAGAAAACGCATTTGTGAGAGTTATGTGAAGGTGCTGTTAATTGGCTGAGAGATGGTCCCGAAGTCAGAAGCGACGTGATATTCCCGTCGTGCGCAGAAGAACGTTCTTCGCTTCGTGACGACTACTGGCGGGGATGGTGCTCTCTAGCGGCAAACGGCATCGAGAAACGCCCTCGACTCCCGCCGCGAACAGAGCACGTGCACCGTCGTGTCAGACCCGTGCCGCAAAATCTCGGAGCGTGCGAACTCAGGTTCAGATCGGCGGTTGCGCCAAATCCTCCCAACGCCGCCCCACTCGTCGCGCAAGCGTCGGTTGACCGAGTCTTCGCAACCCTCCGGCATCTCGCCAACGGGCTTGCGAAGCCCCCGCACAAACGCGCGACTCGCGCACAACCACCAAGAAGTATCGAGAAAGACGACGGTTTCCGCGCGCTCGAGCCGGAGGTCAAGCGTCTCGTTGTAATTTCCGTCGATGATCCAAGCCTCGCCAGCGAGCAGCGTGCGTTGCCGTTCTCGCCACTCGTCGTCCGATGGTCGCACCCAGCCCGGCTTCCAATAGTGGAAGTCGAGGTGAATCACCGGCAAACCAGTCCTTCCCGCGAGTGCACGGGCGAACGTGCTCTTCCCGGACCCCATCATCCCGTCGACGAGGACGCGGTGGCCGATCTTTCGAGACGCACCATTCATGGTGCAGCGTATGCCAATGGTGCCGAGCAGACCCGCGATGCACATGTCATGGAGGTTTTGAGCGATGCGGACGCTTTAATCGGACATGTCACCGCTCGAGCGTCGAATAAGTGCGGCTGGAGGGATTCGAACCCCCGACCCTCGGTTCCGTAGACCGATGCTCTAATCCGCTGAGCTACAGCCGCATTGATGCTGACCTTCCATCGTAGTCGAGTGACCTTCGTTGAGACCTCGGTCATCTGGGTACCATGCCTCTATGACTGACACGTTCTCCGACGATCTACCACGGCTGCTCGACGACGTCGACGCGTCCATGGTGGAGATTCGACACGTCCTCCACGCCCATCCCGAACTCGCCTTCCAAGAACACCACACGACGCAGGTAGTTCGCGATCGGCTCGTCGAACTCGGCTGGGAGCTCGCGTCGTGTCCTACGGAGACCGGTGCCGTCGCGGTCCTTCGTGGTGCGAAGCCCGGGCGACGCGTCATGATCCGTGCGGACATCGACGGACTGCCGGTTACCGAAGAAAACCGAATCTCCTTCGCCTCGGTGAACGACGGCGTCATGCACGCGTGCGGCCACGACGTGCACACCGCTGGTCTGCTCGGCATCGCCGACGTACTGTCGCGGCGCCAAGCAGAGCTGGCGGGCGAGTTCACGCTGCTGTTTCAGCCCGCCGAGGAGGCGCTCGGCGGCGCAATGGCGATGATCAACGGTGGCGTGTTGATCGACAACCCGGTCGACGTCGTCATCGGGGCTCACGTGTCGTCACTCGCTCCCCTCGGATTCGTCGGGACGAAGCCGGGCGTCATGATGAGCGAAGCCGCGTCGCTCTCGATCCACCTCAAGGGCAAGGGCGGTCACGGAGCGATGGCGAGCGTCGAAGGCAACGTCATTCTCGCCGTCAGTCACTTGGCGCCGCGACTGGGAGAAGTGGTCGACGGGCTCTCCTTCGAGGGAACCAACTGCGCCTGTTCGGCCGGCGTCATCAACGCCGGCACCGCCATGAACGTGGTACCGCGACACGCCGTGCTGCGCGGAACACTTCGCACGTTCACCGCCGAGCAGCACGTCGAGGCGCTGGAACGACTGCGCTCGTTGATGGAAGAGGTGGAGGCGATGTTCGTCGTCGCGTGCTCCCTTGATCTGACCGACCTGGCGCCGGCCGTGGTGAACAACGTCGACGTCTACGAACAGGTCATGAAGTCAGCCACGAAGATCGTCGGGGCCGGCGGCGTCATGACGATTCCCCCCTTCACGCCCAGCGACGACGTCTCCGAGTTCATGAACCGAGTTCCCGGCTGTTACATGTTCATTGGTGGCGCCAACGACGACGGCTCGAGCGGCATGCACCACAGCCCGGACTTTCAAGTGCAAGACGGGGCCTGTCGGATCCTGGCCGGCGTTCTCGCCCAGAGCGCGGTCGATCTCGCTCAGCTATAGAAGAGCTTGGCGGCCCCGCGAATGGAGGCCTGATTGCCGTTGATCACCACGCGGTAGTTCGACTCGGCGAACAGCGTCGGCGTGACCCGTCGCGCGTTGCCCCCTGCCAAGTGGACCGTCGTGGCTCCGAACTCTCGTACGAATCCGTCGACCGCCATCACCAGCAGTTCACCCCAGTGTTCTTCGTCCGTCGAGCGCGAGTGCTCGCCGATGGTCTGGTCGTAGGTCTTGCCGCGAACGAACACTTCGGCGCCCACGTCGCGGATCTTGCGCAACGTGCCGTCGATGGAGAGGGCGATTCCGAGACCGGTGCCCAGGGTGAGCACCAGTTCGACACCGTGACCGTCGATGGAACCCAGCGCGGCCAGCGTGGCGTCGTTCACGATCCGCACGTCTCGGCCGGTCGCCTTGCACAGTTCGGCCTGGAGTTCGAAACCCTTCCACTGGGCTTCGAGCTGGGGGTCGACCTCGGTGGTGACCCCCCCGGGTCTCGAGAGGTTGCCCGGGCGCACGACGTGACCATCGATGAACTCGCCGGGAAAGCCGATGCCCACGCGCGGACAGGCGCTACTTTCGATCCGTTCGTCCAGCGTTTCGATGAGACGTTCGGGTGAGCACGGGTAGGGCGTCGGACGACGGCGAACGCCCTCGAGCAGTTCACCGTGGATGTCGACGTGACAGAACTTGACGTTGGTGGCGCCAATGTCGACCGCCAAGATCTGATCTTGCACGGGAGTACGGGGCGGCGCCATCAAGCGATGCTAGTTAAGGCTCGCGTTCCCCTCGGACGCGAAGGCGCCGTTCGGTCCACCACGGTTGCAGGCGGACCGCGAACGCCGGTCGGTGACCGGCGATCACGGTGCCTGTGCCTGGCGGTCGTTGGCGAAGGGGCACCGATGGCGGAGCGTCCTTTCGCGTCTCGAAAAGCTCGGGCAGGTACTGCGACGCCGACGGGTCGGCCAGGCCACCGAGCACCAGACGGGTCGTGTGATTGTTCACGATGGTCGAGGCTCGGGCTCCCCAGCGGGCCTTCAACTGGGAGAAGTCCTGTAAGACGGTCACCAGCGTGACGTCGAGACCACTCACGGTCGAGGCCATCTGATCGAGCTCGTCGAGCGATGCGACGGTCGCCGCCTCGTCGAGCACTAAGAGGAGTCGCCGTTGGATCCGCAGTTCGACCCGGCGCTGTTGTTCCTCCAACACCATTCGAAGGGCCCCGCGAAACAACGGCTCGTAGTGCCGCTGTTCCCCGCGCGGGCTGCAAAGGTACAGGGTGTGAGGTCCATCGACGACGGAGCGCACGTGCGCCAACGGCTGACGGAATCGCCACGGCATCAGCATGGTCTCGGCCGTCGTGAGAACGCCGTCCATCGTTCTCGGTTCGTGCGAGAGGAAGGCCTCCAACACGTCGCCGGCCTCACTGTGCTCGATCGCGTCAGTCCACCGATCGAAGTCGCGCTTCTCAATGGCCTGAGCAACGTCAAAGATGTCGCGCGAGCGCTGGAGGGCCAGCATGAGCAGGGAGCCGACCAACTTCGTCGCCAGCGAGTTCCAGAATTCCGTCTCGCCGCGTTCGGCGGGTCCGCCGGTCAGGTCGCGCGCGACTCGAAGCGCGTGACGGAGCGTCGAGACGCCCTCGAGCGGATTCCACGTCAAGCCGGACTCGCGCCCCGGTTCGAGGACCTGTACCTCGCCCAGCGTGGCGCGCCACTCCTTGGTCGTGGTGATCACGTCGTTCTTCACGCTCGTCACGACGAGCGCGTCGCCCCAACGCAGCAGCGCGGGAATCACCAGCGACGAGGTCTTGCCGACTTGCGTGGGACCGACGATGAGGAGCGAACTACGCGGCGCGAGACGGACCCGCGGTCCGTAACTGACGCCGTGATAGGTGCGTCGTCCGAGCGACGGACGGTCATTCACCCGCCGTCGGAATCCTCATCGCGCGGTCGGTATCGATGAAGGCGCCGTCTCGTTCGTCCGGGCGCACCCGAACGATCGAACGGTGCGCTCCGTAGCGCACGAGCGCGACGCCCTTGGGCAGTGCCGAGAGATAGCGTTCCTCGCGTCGATGCAGTCCCAACGCCACCGCCATCTCTCGAGCCTCGTCGGGCGGTTGACGAAAGAGCCAGGCCGTCTCGCACTCGCGTAGCAGCCCTTGGGCCCGTTCGCGATGGACCGAGCCGACGTCACCGACCGCGGCGACGTCACTCCAGCGGTGCAGGACCAGCACGTGAGCGAGACCCTTGGCGCGCGCCAGCTTCCACGAACCCTGCAACCAACGCAGGGCGTGCGGATCGCCCAAGAGAGACCACGCCTCATCGAGCACGAGATAGCCGAGTTCGTTCTCCAGGGCGACGATCTGCTGCGCGGCGGCGATGGCACTCAACGCGGCAACGGAAAACGAGTTCGACGACCACTGCGCCGAAAGATCGAGGACCACGAGTTGACCGGCGAAGACCATCGGCTCGTCGTCGCCGTCGAACAGTCCGGCGAGGTCGCCGTGGATGAATCGGTACAGCGTCAGCGCCACGCTCCGTTCCGGGGTCGAGGTCGGCGACGCCAGATGAACGTGCAGTAACTCAAAGAGGGCACGCAGGACCCGTCGCGGCCGCGGCGAGTCCAATTGCTGCCACACCTCGTCGATGACGTAGTGCTGGTCACTCTTGAGCGCGGCACCTTGGGCACTGGCGACGAGCGCGCGAAGCAGATCGCGACTCTCGCGATCGTTCGACGGGAATGGACTGCACCACCCGTCACGACCGAGCGCGACGACGTGGACCCCATAGGCCCGCGCCAACGCGCCGTACTCGCCCTTCGGGTCAATCACGACCACGCGGCGACCACGTTCGAGGGCGCGATCGAGCGTCATCTTCACCACGGTGCTCTTGCCCGCGCCAATCGAGCCGGCGACGATGACGTTCGGGTTGGACACCAACCCCGAGGCGTAGGCGTCGAAGGGGTCCAAGACGAACGGCCCGCCGCGCTGCGCCTCACCGAGGCTTCGACCGAGGAGCCCGGTACCGGCGTCGTGGGCCGGCAACGCCAGAGCGACGAGATCGCGCGACGTCGCCCAGTGCGTCCAGGAACGACTCACCACCCCGGCGCACCAGGTAGTTGCGCGCAGTACCACGAAAACTGACGACCCAATCCCGGCTCGCAACGAAGCCCGGACTCGACGGCGCAGCGCGTGACCACTTTTACGTCTCGTCGGAGCTCTTGCAGCGAGACCGCCCGAATGACGATGAAGACGGCGATTCGCATCAGCGCGGTCCCTTCGACGACGAGAGACTCGCGTTGGCGCAGGCGCTCGAGGGAGTGCGCGGACTGCGCCGTGCGGCGAAAGCCGGCCGCGAGAGACGTGACGTCGTCGCTCCCGACGCGGTGCACCGCTCGGGCGGCGAGTCGGTGCGCACGCACGCCCCCTACGACATCGACGTGCACCACCACGTCGAGCGACGACGAGGCGAACTGCATACGTTCCAGAAGGGCGTGTCCGTCAGGAACGGAACTGAAGTCGCGCACGCGAAGTATGCGGATCACTTCGCGCTCGTCTCGAACGTACGCCCAACGCTCCAATAACCAAGTGGCGCCCGGATCACGACCGACCCCCGTCGCCCCCAAGGTCATCGCGCCATTCTCCTTCCAACCCGACGGTGCACTCACGTCGCTCGGCGCGGCCAACACCGTCGCCACGCCGCGCGGGGACGAGCACACGTGCAGTGAGAAGTGACGAGTGTCGTCCGACGTCGCGAGGGCGTCGGCGAACTCCGCTAGCGCCAACGCGTTGAGTTGGTCTCGTCCCGAGAGGTCGAGTCGACCACGGTGTTGCAACTCGTAACCGCGTACCGTCGCCACGCCGTGGGCGCTGATCGTCACCGTCCCGAAACTCTGCGACGCTCGAATCGACGACCACCGCCAGCGCACCACGAAGTCGCAGGCGATGCGCAGTCGCTCACCCACGGTCAAGCCGTCTCTCGTCGGCGCCGCGCACGACAGCAGTCCGAGGCCGATGACCAGTTCGATGAGACCGGCGTGCCCGTGCGTGAGCCACTCGCCGAGGAGTCCGACCCCGGCGATGGCGAGCGCCGCTTGATGACGTCGAACGCCAATCCATCGACTCTCGCCGTCGGCCACGCCGAGCCCGAGTAACTCACTCATCGAAGTGCCATCCGACCACCGGACCCATCTCGTCCGTGCGGTACGCGACGTGACCGCCGCGGGGCGTCGGAGTGCCGATGGGTGGTGGCAGCTTCTCGCCCGTGAACTCCGGCATGGGCGTCTCCGGAGTCCCCTCCCACATGTCGAGTCCGAGATCGTCGGGACGCGGTTCCGGTCCGGGGATGGACACATCGGGCACCATGGCGCGCGCCGCCTGGGCGGCCGGCGATGACGGAATATCGGTGACTGTTTTGGTGAGCCGCGCCCGTACGCCTTCGAGATTGTGCAGCGCCGCCGTCTCCATGAACGGGACCACCTTCAAGAGGAGGAACGGCGAAAAGGTCGCGAGGATCAACGTGACGGCGCCCGTGATCACCTGCGTCGCCGAACTTCCTTGCAGCTCATCGAGTCCCAGTGACAGCGTGATCACGATGAAGAACTTGCTCGCCGCCACGGCGATGAAGGTCTCGGCGAGACGCCAACCGAGACGACGTCCCGCCGGGAACGTGGCGAGCGGAACGATGACCGGAACGAGCACCAGCAAGAGCGTGAGCACTACGCCGCGAACGATCAACTCGCACCACAACAGCCACGTCCCCACGACCACGGCGACGGCCAGCACGAAGAGCGCGAAGGCCGGGGTCGCGGTCGCCAGGCTCGTCAGGGCATTGGTGATCGTCGCTTGGTGATCGATGACGGTGTTGGACGCACTCGAGGAGAGTTGGTTCACCGTATCGAGCACCAGCGCGGCCATGGGACGCGCCAGGAAGATCGCCATCACGCAGGCGGGCGCCACGCCGAGATACACGCGCCACAGGGACCCGGCGTCGCCGTGGCGAACGGCTTGCAGCGTCGCGACCAAGAGTCCAATCATCAACAGAGCCGGCGCGAGATTCACGAGGACGCTGAATTCCGGTTCCGAGGAACGGATCACAGTCGCGGACTCACTGGCCGAAGTCAACACGGCGCCCGCCGACGATAAGAACCATCCGACGCTACTGAGGATCCAGTTGGTGAGGGTGCTGAAGAAGCCGCCCACGACGGTCGAGGTCACGGCGTGCGTGACGCAACTCAACGGACGCAAAATGCACGACAGGTGGCCCACTAGTGGACGCTGAGACCCGTGTTGAAGAAGAAGTTGATCAACGTGGGAGCCGCTCCGATGAGGACCGCCGCGGCGAGCGAGGTCAGCACCGCACGGCGACCCTGCGACGATTGATGCATGTTCTGCGTGTGGCTGCCAACGGCCCACATCGCCGCACCCAGCAGCAGCGCCACCAACGCACCGATCAGGGCCCACGCGGCGATTCCGTTGGCAATCTGTTGCAGCGCCGCGCTGCCGGGCAGGGCGGACGTCGAGGGACTGAGGTTGACATTGGCGAACAGCATGGCGGTCTCCTTCAAACGGTGAGCGCCCAACGGTCGCTGGCGCGACCACCAAGGCTTTGTCTGCGAGAATGGTCCCGTGCTCGTCGCGCTCGCCCACAACGTGATTTCCAAGTGGCCCCCGGCCGCCCTCTACGGAGCCGGCGCCGGGGTCCTGATCGTGGGTCTCTTCATCGGCGTCCTGATCAACCGACAACGCGGACACCGCGCCATTGCCCAACGTCTCATGGCGCTCGCCTCCCGACTCGGCGTCGAGCCCCACGACGACAAGGGCAAGGTCGAGACGGCGCTCAGCTTCCTCGAAGAGGCCACGGGCGTGGCCAGTGCGGCGGTCTCGGAGTCCAGCGCTGACTCGTCGCGACTTCGTCAGTCCATGGACTCGCTCCCTCTTGGACTGGTCCTCTGTGACGAGAGCGGCGGCGTTATCTTTCGCAACAAGCAGGCCGAAGCGCTCATGACCAGTCGCTACGGCGACGCCATCGCCGCCCAGGCCGTCACCGACGTGTTGGCCGAAGGTTGGTCCAACGGCGTCGCCGAGCGCACCGTCGATATTTACGGACCGCCGCGACGAACCCTGACGATCCGCGCCGCCGTCATCGACGACGGTCGTCGGCCATTGGGCGTGCTCGCCATCATCGAGGACATCTCCGAACGGCGTCGACTCGAGGACATTCGTCGTGACTTCATCGCCAACGTGTCCCACGAACTGAAGACCCCGATGGGGGCCCTCGGTCTGCTCGCCGAGACGCTCCTGTTCGAGACCGACCCCGCGGTGGCGCATCGATTAGCCGAGCGAATCAACAACGAGGCGTTCCGGGTCAATCGAATCATCGAAGACCTCCTCGATCTTTCGCGCATCGAGGGCGAAGGTTCCCCCTCGCGCGAGCCGATTCCCGTCGTCTTGATCGTCGCCGACGCCATCGAACGAATCCGTACCGCCGCCGAGCAACACGACGTGAAGGTGGACTTCGTAGAACCGGAAGCCAGCCTCGTGGTCGTGGGCGATCGTCGGCAATTGATCTCGGCCATCCACGCACTTTTGGAGAACGCGGTCGTCTACTCACCGAGGGGCGGCCTGGTCAGCATCACCATTGACCGTATTGAGGCCACCGTTACCGACGACGGCGAGAGCGTCGGGCCGCTCGCCTTGATCGCGATCAAGGATCAAGGCGTGGGCATTCCCGCGAAGGACCTCGAGCGGATCTTCGAACGCTTCTACCGCGTCGATCCCGGTCGGGCGCGAGAGACCGGCGGCACCGGACTCGGACTCAGCATCGTGCGGCACGTCGCGCAGAATCACGGTGGCAACGTACTGGTGGAGTCACGTGAGGGCGAAGGGTCGACGTTCACCCTCGAACTTCCCATGACGCACTGATGCCGAAGAAACACTCCGGTGAGAAGCGCGTCAACATCTTGCTCGTCGAGGACGAGGAGTCCTTCGTCGACGCCTTGACCATCGGCCTCGATCGCGAAGGCTTCGACGTCGCCGTGGCTCGAGACGGCCAGCAGGCCGTCGCTCTCTTCGCCAAAGAGAACTTTGACATCGTGCTGCTCGACCTCATGCTGCCCAAGATGTCGGGGCTCGACGTCTGTCGACAGATTCGAGCGAGCAGCGAGGTGCCCATCATCATCGTCAGCGCCAAGGGCGAAGAGGTCGATATGGTGCTCATGCTCGAAATCGGCGCCGACGATTACGTGACGAAGCCCTACCGACTTCGAGAGCTCGTGGCGCGCATTCGCGCCGTGTTGCGTCGTCGAGAGACCCACGAGAACGTCATGGCGCCGGACGACGAAATTCAATTGGGCCCGATCCGCATGGACATCGACGCGCGCCGTTGCTACGTCGATGGCGAGGAGGTCAAACTACGCAAGAAGGAGTTCGCCTTGTTACGTCTGCTGCTCGAGAATCCCGGCCGGGTCCTGACCCGCGAGGTACTGATCGATCGAATCTGGGGCAGTGACTACGTCGGCGACACCAAGACCCTCGACGTGCACATCAAGCGACTTCGCACCTTGATTGAGGACAACCCGAAGAACCCCGAACACATCACGACCGTGCGCGGCGTCGGCTATCGCTACGAGGCTACGAAGGCTTCGGCCTGATTGTTCGCAGCTCGCCCATGTAGGGCGCGAGCACCTCGGGTAGCACGACCGAGCCGTCTTCTTGGCGGTACGTCTCGATCAGCGCGGCCCAGATTCGAGCCCAACCGAGGGCGGAACCGTTGACGGTGTGCACCAGCGCGGTCGTACCCTCGCTCGTGCGGTAGCGCACGTGCGCTCGACGAGCCTGGTAGTCGCGAAACCAACTGACCGAAGAGACCTCGAGCCAACGATCGACGCCCGGACTGAAGACTTCGAGGTCGATCGTTCGCGCCGACGACGTGCCGAGGTCACCGGCGCACAGGTTCAAGAGTCGGTAGGTGAGACCGAGTTCGCGCAAGAGGCTCTCGGCGCGCGCCAGGATGTCGTCGAAGGCGGCCGTACCCTGTTCGGGGGTGCAGTAGGCGAAGAGCTCGACCTTGTCGAACTCGTGCACGCGCAACACGCCGCGCGTGTCGCGCCCCGCCGCTCCGGCCTCACGACGAAAGCAGGCCGTTTCGGCGCACAGTCGAATCGGCAGACTCGTCTCGTCCAGAATCTCATCGGCGTGCATCGAGGTGAGCGGCACTTCGGCGGTGGGAATCGCCCAGAGCCCGTCACGCTCCATGCCGTACATCTCGTCGGCGGACTTCGGCAGGTGACCGGTTGACAACATCGTCGCGGTCAACGCGAAGGTTGGGGGGTGGATCTCCTCGTAGTCGCCGGCGTTGCGATCGAGTGAAAGAGCGCTGAGCGCGCGAATGAGTCGCGACCCGGCGCCACGAAAGAGCGGGAACATCGATCCGGCGATTCGAGCGCCGGCTTCGAGATCGAGGATTCCGAGTTCGAGCGCGGCGTCCCAGTGAGGAACCCTCTGGTGATCGGCGAACTCGGGGAACGGCCGGCCCTCATCCATGCCCGGCCACCAGCGGCGCAACTCGACGTTGTCGTTTTCATCCACGCCGTCCGGTACGTCGGGGTCCGGAAGGTTGGGAATCATCAGGAGTTCTTCGTGCAACTTGGTGCCGACTCGCTCCATGGCGTCGGTGGCCGCACGTTCTTCCTCGCCCAGCGCCCGACTCTTCTCGGTCAAGGTGGCCGCCGTCTCGGTGTCCTTGTCGCGATGGGCTTCACCGACCAAACGCGAGAGAAACTTCACCTCGGCTCGCAGCCGTTCGGCCTCTTGCAACAGCTCGCGGTGTTCCACGTCCCGGGCGATAATTTCGTCCATCGTCGCCGACGAGACGCCGCGTCGGGCCAACGCGGCCTTGACGATGTCCGGTTCACGACGTAGTTGGACGAGGTCAATCATGGGGCAAGCCTACAGAGCACGCAAAAGTGGACTGGAAGAACCGTCTAGGTTCAGAGGTCGTGAGCAACGCGGTCGAAGTCAGTGAGCTGACGGTCAACTTCGGCGCGTTGAAGGCCGTCGACGAAGTGTCGCTCCACGCCGCTTACGGCGAAGTCGTCACCTTGCTGGGACCGAACGGCGCCGGTAAGACCACGCTCGTCGAGACCTTGCTCGGATTTCGCGCACCGACCGAAGGCACCGTTCGCCTCCACGGTCTCAGTCCCCTACGGGACCATCGCGAAGTCGTCGTACGCACCGGGGCGCTGCTGCAGCGTGGCGGCGTCTGGTTCCCGATGTCGCCGCGCCAAGTGCTCGAACTGACCGCGTCGTACTACGACGTTCCCCGAGACGCGGATGAGCTGCTCGATCTACTGGACCTCGCGCGATGCGCCCGCACGCCGTGGCGACGCCTCAGCGGCGGTGAACAGCAGCGAACCTTGCTGGCGCTCGCGCTGCTCGGACGACCGCGGGTCCTGGTGCTGGATGAGCCGACGACGGCGGTCGATCCGGAGGGTCGCCAGGTCATTCGCGATCTCATAGCGTCCGAACGCGATCGCGGATGTGCGGTGTTGGTGACGACCCACGAGCTCACCGAAGCCGAGCGGACGTCGAACCGCGTGGTGATCATGAACCACGGTCACGTCGTCGTCGACGGCACGCTCGAGGAGCTCTCGGGCGCGCCCGAGATGATCATCGAACTCTCCGGACCCGTCGATGCCTCGTCACTCGCGACACGGCTGGGATGCGTCGTCACGGCCGACGCCGCGAATCGACTCCGCTGTGAGACCGAATCGACACCCGAACGAATCGCCGAGTTGAACCGTTATCTGACGAGCATCGGCGTGACGCTGATTTCGCTGCGCACACGAGCGTCGCTTGAGGAGCGGTACCTGGAACTGATCGAGCAGGAACGTCGAGAGGTTCGCCCGTGAAGGCGTGGTGGGCCCAGAGTCGCGCCGAGGTTCGCATGACGATGCGACGGGGCGAGACGTTGCTCTTGACCGTGGGTATCCCGGTCCTGCTCCTCGTGTTCTTCTCGTTGACCAAGGTGGCCTCGACGCCGACGAAGAGTCGCGTTGATTTCATCGCGCCGGGAATCCTCGCCCTCTGCGTACTCTCGACGTCGCTGGTCGCGCTGTCGATTGCGACCGGCTTTGAGCGCAGCTACGGCGTGCTCCGACGTCTGTACGTGACCCCGATCGGCACTCGTCGACTCATCGGCGCCAAGATCGCCGGCGTGCTGGTGACCGAGGCTCTCCAGGTCGTCATTCTCACGCTGGTCGCCTTCACGTTGACGTGGCGCCCGCGCGGCGGAACGATGGGCGGCTTCGAAGTCGCGGCACTCCTGGTGCTCGGCTCGGCCGGATGCGCCGGGATTGGGCTGGCCCTGGCCGGACGACTCCGCGCCGAAGTCAATCTCGCCGCCAGCAACGGTCTCTACCTCGTGTTGTTGTTGCTCTCGGGCATTGTCGTGCCGCTGACGTCGTTGCCGGGATTCATCGGACGCATCGCGGTCGCGCTGCCACCCGGCGCAATGGCCGAAGGTCTTCACCGAATCCTGGGCCAGGGTCTCGCACCGACGGGCGCCGACTGGCTGGTTCTGGGAGTCTGGGCTCTCGTCGCGCCGCTCGTCGCGGCGCGAACGTTTCGCTTCGACTAGACGCGCAAGGCCGCGATGCCCTTGACCAGCACGCTCTTCGGGATTGCCCCGAAGTAGACCTGTGTAACGACGCCCTTCGCGCTCACGAACGCGGTCTCGGGCACCGTGGCGAAATTGAAGACGCCGTTCGTCACAGTGTTGTTGGGATCGAACGCGATGGGGAACGTGACGCCACTCTTCTCAACGAAACTCTTCGCCGGACCGCGCGAGTCACCCGCGTCGACGCCGATCACTCGAATCGAGCCCTCATTGTGATGGCGCAGGTAGGACGCCACTTTGGGCATCTCACTCTTGCACGGCCCACACCAACTCGCGAAGAAGATCACTACCGCCGCGTGATGACTCTTCCAAGGGGCCTCGACCGTGCCGCTCTTCAATCCGCTCAGCGAAAAGGTCGCGACCGACTTGCCCACCAGCGCACTCGTCGGCTCGTTGTTGTTTGTGGTCACGTGGCCCCCGGTGAAGATTGACACGACGACAATGGCGATGATCGCAAACGAGGTGCCAATGCCGATGAAGAGCGCTTTCTGCGACCGGCGCAGTCGCGGCGGACTAGTGGTTTCGGACAAGAACGTCGACCGCCATCAAGACGAACAGTGCCGTCAGGTAGGTGATGGAAAAGTGGAAGAGTCGCATCGCCTCACCGACGTCGGCCTTGTCGGCTCGGGCGTGTCGGTAGAGTCGCGCGGCGTAAAACGTGAACAGTCCCCCGAGCACCGTGGCCGACAGGGCGTAGACCACACCCAGGTGCGCGGTCGGACCGATCAGGACCGTGAGCGCCCACATCACCACCGAGTAAATGAGTATCTCGAGCGTCGTGTGTCGAAGCGACGTCACGACCGGCATCATCGGCACGTTGGCCGCCTCGTAGTCGTCCCGGTAGCGAACCGCGAGGGCCCAGAAGTGCGGCGGCGTCCAGATGAAGATCACCAGGAACAACAACACCGGGGTCCACGTGAGTGAGTTCGTGACCGCGGCCCAACCCACCAGTACGGGCACCGCGCCAGCGGCACCCCCGATCACGATGTTCTGTTTGCTGCGCCGCTTCAGCCACAATGAGTAGACGATGACGTAGAAAGCCGTCGCTGACATGGCCAGCCACGCGGAGAGTTGATTCACCCACAGCGCCAGCACGGCGAAGGCCACGACTTCCAGCACCACCGCAAACAACGTCGCGTCGCGCGCCGACATCACCCCGGTGACCAGTGGACGGCGCTTGGTGCGCTCCATGATCGCGTCAATATCGCGGTCGATCACCATGTTGAAGGTGTTGGCGCCTCCGGCCGCGAGCGTGCCGCCCGCGAGCGTCGCCACCATCAGCCACAGACCCGGGATACCCTTCGCCGCGACCACCATGGTCGGAATGGTCGTGACCAGCAAGAGCTCGATGATCCGCGGCTTGGTGAGTGCGAGATAACCCCGCAACACTTCACCCAGAGAATGGCGGGCCGGAGCCGTGATCGTCATGGAGGGATTCTATGGTAGAGCCCATTACGTATTCTGAGGGGGTGACCGTTACCCCACGCCGCGTCGTTCCGGGCCCAACGTTTCGTTGGTTCGCCCTCGCCTCGTTCATTTCGATGATCGTCATCGTGATCTCGGGCGCGGCCGTTCGCTTGACCGGCTCCGGTTTGGGCTGTCCGGACTGGCCCACGTGTTTCAAAGGGCGGATCACCGGATCATGGGGAATCCACCATTTCATCGAATACGGGAACCGCGTGGTGACAGTGCTGCTGCTGTGCGTGGTGATCGCGACCCTGGTGGCGGCGATCTGGCGTGAAGTACGACGTCAAGACCTGATAATCCTCTCAGGAATGCTGATCGCCGGAGTCGTCGCCGACGCGATTCTGGGCGCCTTCGTGGTCTACAGCAAGCTCAATCCGTGGCTCGTCTCGTTGCACATGTTGTTGTCGCTCTCGATGGTCGTCGTCGCCGCGGTGCTCTATCACCGTTCGAAGTACATCTATGGACCGGGCCGAAGCGACGTGCGCGACCGACATTTCCTGCTCATCGCGCGTCTGCTCTGGATCCCGTTCGTCGTACTGCTTATTGCGGGAACGGCGACCACCGGCTCGGGGCCGCACGCCGGGGCCTCCCAGGGTCAACTGGTCGCGCGGCGTCTGCCCTTCGCGTTCTCTTCGGCGGCGTGGGTGCACTCGCTCGCGGCCGTGCTCTTCATCGGACTCGTTACCGGTCTGCTCTTCGCGATTTGGACGAGCGATACACCTAGCGCGCTGCGCCTCGGCGTTCGTCGCTTGGTGATTATTTCGCTGGCGCAGGCGGCCATCGGCGTGACCCAGTACCTGACGCATGTACCGCCCCTCTTGGTCGAGTTGCACGTGGTGGGAGCGGTGTCGCTCACCATTGGCGTCACCCAATTTCATTTACGCCAAACTGCCCACGACCGTGAACCGGGCACAAGACGCACCGAACGCGCGGCAGAACCGATTAACACGATCGTCTAGTTCTTGCCCGGTCTTTCGTTGGTTGCGCTCTTCGGTCGTTCTAGTGACCTGTGAAGTGGAGACGATGGGGATCGAACCCACGACCTCAGGCTTGCAAAGCCCGCGCTCTACCAACTGAGCTACGTCCCCGGGGGCTCCAGCCTACCAAGGGTCCCTACTGCGATTGATGACGGCGAAGGGCCCGTTCGCGCTGACGATCGACGCGTAACAATTGTCGTTCGACGTCGGCCCAATGCAGCGGTGTCTCTTCGGTGGACGCGCCGCTCTCTTCGGCCCGCGAGAAGATCGTGAAGGCGACCGCCCACATAGGTGCGTAACAGCCAAATTTGGCGACGAACCCCGCGAGCTGCTGGTCGAAGAGCGGCGTCATGTGTAAGAGCGCGTACTGATGGTGCAAGGCCGGATAGAGCGAGTGCCGCGAGAAGATCCACACGAACGAGAGACTCGTCACGACGAGCGACGACGCGAACACGTAACCGGCGCGCGCTACCGGCGAGAGTCGTTTGACTCCGGGCAGGACGCCGAGCGCCGGAATCCAAAGCACGAGCCCCACGGCCATGACGACGACGAGCACCACGCCGCGCGCAATTGTCGAACGAGCTCCCCAGTCGACGACGGGCGTTGACAGCGTCAAGGTGCCCACTACCGTGACGACGAACATCGCCACTCCCGGATGCGCGAGTACTCGGGTCACCCAGTCAATCGGTCGCGGTCGAGTCAGCCGTGCGAGCACATCCGTCGGCGTCGCCCTCAACAACATTGGCGCGACCAACACCATGATGACCAGTCGTTGGACGGTGGCCGCCGTCAGCGACACCGACGAGGCCAGGTCCCCCATGGGCCAGATCGTGACGGCCAGCAGGGCCGCGAGCGCCCCCGCCGCGAAACGGCGCTCGCGCTTCGAAGTGACGACAATATGGTGACCGACACCCAGCGCGACAATGAGGAGAACGTCAGCGATGTGCCAACGAAAGGGCAACAGCGAGGTCACGTCGCTAACGTAATCCGACCTTCCTGGGCGGCGCTCTTAAGAGCTGCGAAATCACTCAGCGTTCGATCTCGATAGGCCATCGCGAAGTCGGCGAACGCTTCGTCGGCCACGTCGGACTTGCCGAGGTAACCCGCGATGGCGCCGCCATGGCCGCCGCGGGCGTGGGCTCTGGCGAGGGTCCACGCACAGATTTGACCATAGGTCACGAGAAGTGACTCGTCGAGCCGTTCAATGGCGATCGCCGCCTTGTTGTCGTAAAGCTGGCGCACGTAGTAATGCCGGCTCGAGTCGCCCTTCTTCACGGAGTGCCAACCCAAGAACACGTCGGGGGTCGCCTGCATGAGTCGCTGGCCCTGGACCACCCTTTCCCCGGCCGGCATCGTTGAAACGCGCGAGGTCGCCGTCGCGATGACTGACGCGCCGGCCTGCTTCACCTGCAAGAAGAATGGGTCGAACTCGTCTCGGCCGAGCAGTAACAGTACGTAGCATTCGGTACCGACCGAACCGACGCCAACGACCTTGCGCGCGACGTCGACGGGCGTGAACTGGGCCAGCAGCACCTGGCGATCGCTGGTCAAGGTTCGCGCGTAGCCCGCGATGAGACGCTCGAGTTCGCCGCTCGTCAGATACCCGCTCTCGTGGAGGTCTTTCAGGGGAACGAGGAGCGGCGGTCGATTGACGATTCGCGGACCGTCCTTGTCATCGACGATCAACTTCGCGAACGCCTTTCGCGTGTCACGGCCGTTGGCGTAAGCGACCACGTGGTCGATCCGATGAATCGCGTTCTCGGTGAAGAACCCCCCAAGGTCGGCCACAACGGCGTCGATGTCCAGCGTGGCGTACCACGTGGCGAGCCGGTCCTCGCCGGCGAAATGTCGAATCGACAGTCGATATTCGCGCGCCGCGGCGAGCGCGATGCGCTTTTGTTGAGCGTCACTGTGACCCAGGTGTAATGAGGCGACGGCGAGCGACGTGACGAGGCGCTTGAGGTCCCACTCGAACGGACCCGGGTCGGTTTCGTCGAAGTCGTTCACGTCGAATACCAGATGGCGCTCGGGTGAGGAAAAGAGATTGAAATTCGCGAGATGCGCGTCACCGCAGATCTGCACCTCGAGTGACGTGCTCGGTCCCCTCGCCAAATCATCGGCCATCAAAAGAGCGTTCCCCCGGTAGAAGGAGAACGGGTCGGCGAGCATGCGCGTGTAGCGAAGCGACAGCAGGTCGGGCTGGCGGGACTCACCCTGCCACATCAAACGCGCCACCGGGTCGTAGTCGGCCGGTCGCTCGCTCACGGTCGCCATCGCGCCTCGAGGTGTCATCTCTCGTTGCGCTTGGCCGTGGGATTTGTTCTCTTCGGGAGTCAGTCGGCCAGTCGTTTCCATGGTCACGCCATTTTCGGTTTTGGTGCGCCGTAGCCTTCGCCGCGCAGTCGCGGTCCAACGTTGCTCACGATCAGCAGACCCACAATCAGGTCCGCCACCAAGATACAACCGGGGAAGAGCACACCGGCCGTGGTCAACTTCGTGAGGGTCAGCAGCGTGATCGCACAGTTCGTCGATCCCAAGAAGAACAGTCGCGGCGACTCGGTCGTTGGCGCGAGCCACGACTTTCGAATCGTGGGAAGCGCGGCCATCTGATCGGCCGCGACGAAAGAGACCAGCGCGACCGTGGGCTCGTTGACGAACGCCCAAAAGACCAACCCGCCGATCGACACCGCGCCGCAGAGGAAGTCGAAGGCACCGAGCTTCCAGACCCCATGCGGATTTCGAAACGACGCGACGACGACCGCGCAGGGAACGAGGCCGAGCATCAACGTCATCAACGCCGCGAGACCTACATGTTGTTGAACCTCCACACAAAAAGCCAGCACCCCTTCGACACCCCAGAGCGACCAGGTCACTCGGTTCGGCGACGTGTCGCCGCGCAACGTATCGCGGATGTAGCCGTAAGCACCGACGAGCGAGAGCGCTGCGGCGAGGTAGACAAAACGCGGATCGATCACAGCACAAGTCTGCCCGCTGCCGTTCCACGTCGCGATGGACGTTCAATCAGATCGGTCGCGACGCTGCGTTAACCTCGGCACTCGTGGACGCACGGACTTTTCTTGGCATGGAACGAACCGGTGAAGCGACGTGGTCCTTCGAAGTGACCGAGCGGGTCATCACACCGGGCAACTTCCTCTTCGGTGGATGCGGACTGGCGTCGGCGCTGGTGGCCCTCGAAGAGGCCAGCGAGCGACCGACGATTTGGGCGACGGCGCAGTATCTGTCCTACGCTCCCCTCGGCGCAACGGTCACCGTGAAGACCGACCTTGCCGTCATCGGTGGACACGTGACCCAGGCCCGCGCCACCACTTTCGCCGAAGATCGAGAAATACTTACGGTCAACGGCGCTTTCGGCACGGGGGATCTCACCGCCGCGACGCCGTGGGTCACCATGCCCACGGTGAAGTCGCCGGAGGAGTGTCGGGAGCGCATCATGCCAGAGCGATTCAGCCGCTCGATTTTTCACCACCTCGACGCCCGAATTGCACTCGGACGTCCGTTCGAACAAATTGACGGCACTCCCGGACCGCCCGTCTCGGCGCTCTGGTCGCGCGTGCCGGGGCACTTTGATATCTCCGCAGCGACGCTCGCCATCTTCGGGGACTACGTGGCTGGCGGACTTTCTCAACCGCTGGGTTTTTCCACGATGGGTCGCAGCCTCGACAACACGATTCGCATCGTCACGCTCGAACCGACTGAATGGGTCCTCACCGAGATTCACATGCACGCATTGTCCGGTGGCTTCGCGCAGGGCACCGCGTTTATGTGGAGTGAATCGGGAAGGCTCCTCGCCACGGCTAGTCAGTCCATCGCGGCCCGAGTGTGGGACCCTTCGACCATCTAAGTTCGACGTAACCGTCGGCTAGATTGGTACCCCTGCGGGGCTATAGCTCAGTCGGTTAGAGCGCGTCACTGATAATGACGAGGTCGTAAGTTCGATTCTTACTAGCCCCACCAAAGCGCTGTGGTTGAACCAATCTTGACGTTGGTCAAACTTTCTCGCCGCCGCTATCTCAAGTGCGGTACGTTACGAAGCATGGGATTTTTTAACCGTTTTAAGAACATGTTCAGCCCGTCGGCGTCGAGCGATGACAAGGACCACAAACACCATCGTCATGAAGCGGCCGATTTCGCCGAGGAGCAGGCCGAAACGGACCAGAACACACGTAGTGGCCTCTTAGGGCCGAGACTCGGCACGGGAGGGGTCTTTGGCCGAACAGAGGTCAACGACCCCACGGCGGCGGCTGAGATTCGAACGTCCACGAACCGCGAGGACGACGGCTCGAAGGAGATGTTGATCGAGAGAGAGCGCAGGATCGCGGAGCACGGCGAGTAAGTAGCGACCGCATAAGGCGTTTTTCTCCACGGACGTACTGACCTTGGCACGTAAGTAGAGGCACTTCGGAGTGAGTTAGCGTCAACGGTACGAAACAAGGGACTTAAATATGGCCACCGACCGCTCCGCACTTACCAGCCTCGAGAGAGAGAAAGCCTCCGTCTTTCACTCGTGGTCGGCGCAGGGTTCCATCAACCCGATGATGGTGAAGTCGGCGCAGGGCGTCTACGTCACCACCGAGGACGGTGTCACCTTTCTCGATTTTTCCTCTCAACTCGTCAACACCAACCTTGGTCATCAGCACCCCGACGTCGTTCGCGCCATCCAAGAACAGGCTGCGACTTTGGCCACCATCGCCCCCCAGCACGGTTACCAATCGCGCTACCGGGCCGCCGAGATGATTCTCGACCACTCCTTTGAAGGAGCGGCGAAGGTCTTTTTCACCAACGGGGGCACCGAAGCCGTCGAGCACGCCGTGCGCATGGCCCGACTGCACACGGGTCGGGCCAAAGTACTCGCGACCTATCGCAGCTACCACGGCGCCACCGCCACCTCAATCAACTTGACCGGCGATCCGAGACGCTGGCCGAACGACAACGGTTCATCCGGCGTCGTGCACTTCTTTGGACCCTTCCTCTATCGGTCGGTCTTTCACGCGACGAGCGAAGAGGAGGAGTGCCAGCGCGCTCTCGAAAGCCTCGAGAACACGATCCTCTTCGAGGGGCCGGCCACGATCGCCGCGGTGATTTTGGAGACCATTCCGGGCACGGCCGGCATCATGGTTCCCCCGACGGGCTATCTCCAGGGCGTTCGCGAGCTCTGCGACCGCCATGGCATTATCTACATCGCCGACGAAGTGATGTGCGGCTTCGGTCGGGCTGGCGCGTGGTTCGCCTATCAGCGACACGGCGTCAAACCTGATTTGGTGACCTTCGCCAAAGGGGTCAACTCGGGCTACGTGCCGCTCGGAGGCGTCGTGATCAACGAGGCCATCAGCGCGACGTTCAACGATCGGGTCTACCCCGGGGGTCTCACGTACTCGGGCCACCCACTGGCATGCGCCGCAGCGGTGGCCTCGATGGAAGTGATGGAACGCGAAGGCGTCATCGAGAACGCCCGACGCGTCGGCGACGACATACTGCGACCTGGCTTGGCGGCGATGGCCAAAAAACACCGCGTCATCGGCGACGTTCGCGGCTTAGGCGTTTTTTTCGCGCTAGATCTCGTATCGGATCGAGAGAGTCGAGAGCCTCTCGCGCCCTACGGCGCCAGTTCACCGGCGATGAATGAGATTCTCGCGGCCTGTCGCGACGAACGACTATTGGTCTTCGCTAACTTCAATCGTCTTCACGTCGTGCCGCCGTGCACCATCACCGATGACGAGGCGCGCGACGGGCTCGCGCGGATCGACCGGGCGCTCCAGGTGGGCGATCGCTACTACGTCGGCGCCTAATGACCAACGATGAGCGTCGAGCCGAGGTCGCCGCGCGTCTGCGCACGCTCGGACACGACTTCGTCGCGCGAACGCTGAGCGACGAGCAACTCGACGCCCTACTCGCGCCGCTCGGCCAACTCACCGAGATCGTCGAAAGTGCCGCGCCGCGCGAGCGCGCGTTACCGAAGATAGATCTGGCGAACTTCAAGATGGCCGTGCCGCGAGAGGACCAAGTCGAGCGACACCAATTGTTCGCGGACTCCTTCGTGTCGGGCGTGACCAATCCCTTGGGCCTGGGTGCTTCACTTCGCCGAGAGGGTGACGTAGCCGTAATGGACGTCACGCTCGGCCGAGCCTTCGAGGGCGCGCCGGGCCGAGCGCACGGCGGCGTCGTCGCTGCCTTGATCGATGAGACCATGGGTCTAGTGCTGGCGATTCACGGGGTGCTCGCCTTCACGGGACAGCTCGACATCACTTACCTCGCACCAACGCCTATCGGCGAGGCGCTCAGCGCGCGGGCCTGGCTCTCGCGCCACACGCATCGAAAACTGTTCGTTGAGGCCAGCGTGCGCGCGAAGGACGTGGAGGTCGCCACGGCCACCGCCCTTTTTATCGCGGTCGATCCCGCCAAGTTTCTCAAGCACCTAGTGCCCGAGTCCTAACATTCTGCCTCGCATGCCTCTAGATCTCCATCGACGATTTCGCTCCAGCAAAGTGCCCTCCAACATCGACGGCGTTTTTTGGGTTTTGAAACTCCTCTCTACAGCGATGGGTGAGGCGACCTCAGACTTCTTGGTCCATCGATTCAATCCCGAACTCGCGGTGCTCGGCGCGGGCGTCGTCTTCGTCGCGGTCCTGTGGTGGCAGTTGACGGTGCCTCGGTTCCTCATCACGACCTACTGGTTGGCCGTAGTGATGGTCGGAGTCTTTGGCACGATGTGCGCCGACGTGTTGCACGTGGGCTTTGGTGTGCCCTACGTGGTGTCAGCTATAACGTTTGGCGTCGCGCTGGTAGGCGTCTTCG
>PNAH01000012.1 GCA_003170315.1 Acidimicrobiaceae bacterium | reverse complement strand
AGTGGTTGACGTCGTGAACACCGAGCCGGAGTTGGTGCGGGCCGAACTCCATCGTTCGACGCAAACCAACGAACCCGGCCGATCGGCGATATTTCAGGCCGTCATCGCGCTCATCGCGCAGCGGGGCCATTCGTCGATCAATCTCATCGACGTCGGTACCTCGGCCGGCATCAATCTCTACTTCGACCAATTCCCGGTACGAGCGGAGGACGATGACAATCCGTTGACGCTGGTCTGTCGCGACGAGACGCCGGTCGATCGTACGCTTCCGTTGCCCGGTGTTCTCGCGCGCGTCGGCATCGATCCCTCACCCCTGGATCTCGCCGTCGAGGACGATCGACTCTGGCTCCAGGCCTGTCTGTGGCCGGAGGAGCCCCGTCGCCTGGCCCGACTCGACGCGATCATCGAGCAACGTTCCTTGTGGCCCGCGACCACGGTGCTACGCGGCACCGTCGCTGAACGACTCGGCGAGGCGATCACGCTCGGCAATCCGTCGAGTTTGACGATGGTGATCAACAGTTACGTCGCGGCTTATTTCTCCGAGGAGGATCAACGGGCCTTCTTCGAGGACATGGTGGAGAGGTGTCGCCAGGGCAACGTCGCCTGGATCTCTCTCGAGTCGCCCTTCATGGTGAATTGGCCGACGTCCTCGACGTCGAGTGAGAGCGCTCGAAAGGGCGCGACGCAAGTCCTCGTGACGTTGCCCGGCGAATCGCCGCGTCAATGGGGATGGTGCCATCACCACGGACTCTGGTTGAAGTTGGAACTGCCGGGCTAACTGGTGCAGCCCCGCTCGCCGGCGTCGACTACGGCGCTTCGGACAGATGGTGCAGCTGAATGGTGAGGCGACCGCGGCCGGCGGTGATGGCGCGAAAGTCGAGGCCGTATCGATGCAGGCCGTCTTCGGGGATGAACGAGATCACCGTGACGGTGGCGGCGTTGTCCTGATTGGTCGCGACCACCTTGCCCCTTCGCCCCTTGAGGTCATTGAGCACTTCACCGAGGTACTCGGTCGGGAACGTCGTCGTGACCTCCATGATTCGTTCGAGCACCACGGTGCCGGCGGCGTCGAGCGCGGCGCGCACGCCCATCGATCCGGCGGTGTCGAAGGCCGCTTCGGACGAGTCGACGCTGTGGAACTTGCCGTCATGGAGCGTGACGCGCAGTCCCACGACCGGGAATCCGGCCGGCCCGCCGCGAGCCATGGCCTTTTCGACGCCGTTTCGCACGGCGTTGATGAACTGGCGCGGGACCGCCCCACCGACGATCGCGTCGACGAACTCGAAGGGTTGGTCGGGCTTGATGGGTTCGACCTTCAGGTTCACCACCGCGAACTGGCCGTGGCCGCCGGTCTGCTTCTTCAGTCGACCTTCGCAGTCGCGAGCCGAACGAATCGTTTCGTAGCGCTGGACGTCGGGCGTGGCGGTCGTCACGTTCACGTTGAATCGACGGCGCAGCCGCTCCAGCGTGACCTTCAGGTGCGTGTCACCCATGGCGTCGACCACCAGGCGCCGCGACACCGGGTCGTGGCGCACGCGCAGTGAAGGGTCCTCCTCGGAGAGGCGATGCAGGGCGGTCGCGATCTTGTCGTCGTCGTCGTGCGACGCGCTCAGCAGCGCCACCGACAGCGCCGGCGCCGGTGCCTTGGTCGTCACCGTTGCCAAGTCGACACCACGCCGGGCGAGGACGTCGCCCACGGCGACGTCGTTGAGTTTGGCGACCACGACCACGTCGCCGGCCACCGCGCGCGACACCGAAACGAGCTTGGAGCCGAAAAGGTGATGGAGGCCGTGGAGGCGCTCGTCGTTCCTGGTGCGTACGTTGACGAGCGAGACGTCGGGCGTAATGGTGCCGGAGATTACCTCCATCACCACGATGCGACCGACGTAGGGGTCGACGATGACCTTGAAGGCGCGCATGATCGGCTCGCCGTCGGGGTCGCGGTCGAGGAACGTCTCGTTGCCGTTCATCAGCGCCGGGATCGGTCGAGAGACGGCGATCTCGTCGAGCAGCGTGGCGAGACGATCGACCCCGACACCCAGCGTGGCCGATCCGCAGGTCACCGGCACAATGCGACCTTCGATCATCATCTCGGCGAGCGCCGGCTCGAGTTCGTCCATGGTGGGCACGTCACCCTCGAGGTAGCGCTCGGTCAACGAATCGTCGGCGACGACAATGGCCTCGATCAAACTGGCGCGGACCCTCGATTCCAATTCGGCCAGTTCCGCCGGCACCGGGCCGTGACGGGGCGTGGCGCGGTCATAGAAGATGGCCTCGTCGGCCAAGAGGTCGACGACGCCCCGCAGCGACGGCCCAACGCCGATCGGCAGTTCTAAGGGTGCGAGGGTGGGGCCGACCAGTAACTCGAGTGATCCCAGTGTCGATTCAAAGTCGGCTCGCTCGGCGTCGAGCGCGTTCACGAAGATGACAACCGGAACGTCGGCTTCGCGCGCGAGGTCCCAGGTAGCCACGAAATCACTCTGGACGCCGTCGACGGCGCTCACGACGAGGACCGCGACGTCGGCCACGTCGAGGGCCCGCTCGACTTCGCCGTGGAAGTCAATGAGTCCGGGGGTGTCGAGCAGCGTCAATTTGTCGTCGCCAATCCACACCGGGGCCATCGAGATGCCCAGGGACATCTGATACTTGCGTTCTTCGGGATCATTAGCGCCGAGCGTGGTGCCCGCGTCAACCTTTCCGGCCCGTTCCAGACCACCGGTCGCAACCACGAGCGCTTCGAGCAGTGACGTCTTGCCGACACCGTTGCGACCGATCAGGGCGACGGTCCGGGCCTTGGGATGGCTAGGGGCGATGGTCAATGGCACCTCGATTCACGTGGGCTGCTGCCCATAACGTAGTCCGCGCGCGCGAGCGTTGCACTAGGCCCGACGGGCTCGCCGATGCGTCATCGAACTGACCAGGGTCAGACGTTGCCCCTACACTCGTCGGTCATGCGAGTGTCGACGTCCACCATCACCATCGATGCGCCTCGTGAGATCGTGTGGTCTGCGGTCACGCAGCCGGAGTACGTACGCCGTTGGCAGTACAACAGCGATCTGACGACCGATTGGATCGTGGGTCACGCAATTCGCTTCAGCGCCGAGTGGCAGGGACAGACTTTTGCGCAGTGGGGGACGGTCTTGGAATTCGATGACCCTCAACGGCTGCGCTACTCGCTCTTCGTTCCGCGACCAGGTCTCGACGACCGTCCGGAGAACTACTTCACGATGACCTACGTACTCACGGACGTCGCCGACGGGACAAAGGTGACCTTCATTCACGAGGACCCCCGTGAACTCGACGGCATCGAGAACAACGTCGAGGGAGAAAATCCCGTATTGACGGCGCTGAGGGACATGGTCTTAGCGCTCGCGAACGAATAACACTTCGAAATCGATTGCAGTGGTCCTTATTTTTTACCAAGAGCGCAACTGGTCGTGCCTGCCCCGCACCCACCGGTCACCTTGAAGCGAAACTTCTGGAACGGCTTCACCGGATTTCCTACGTCAATTTGAATATCGGCGTGCGCAAGGAGCGGCGTGAGGCGCGGGTTGCCGTCGAGACGCTTCCCGTTCTCAAACACCACCACCTTTCCCTTTACGGGGCCGACTTGACCGGGTCCCAGTGTCTGGTTCCAAATGTCGAAGAACTCACCGAGCGTGAAACTACGTGGTCCCGGTGACTCCACGTGCACGATCCCGTCCGCCACGTGCGTGTGTAGCCAGTAGAGGCAGTTATACAAGCCGACGTCATAAAAGTGTCCATTCGAATACTTCTCATCTAGTCGCGGCTTCGTGATGCCGATGCCCGCCGGTAGACGCTCCATCTTCCCTTTGACGTACACGGCGACGTGGACGTGGACGTGATACTTGACCGTCTCGTTCGACTGCTTGCGACAACTGATCCCGTCCACGGTCTGACCATCGCGGGTCGTGGCCGGCGCGAGGTTGGGCACGTTGTAGATGAGGACGCCTTCGGGTCCCTTATGCGACGTGGGAGTGGTGCCAGCGCTGGCGGTCCCGACGGCCCACAGTGCTCCAGTTCCTCCGATGGACGCAAGGACGACCAGTGAAGTGGTGGCGATTGATTTCCAAATACCATGCCGGGGACGTCGCGCGCCAGCACCCATTTGCTTCCTCTTCCATTTATATAGGAGGCTCAAGACGCCGTCCTTGCCACCCAAGATACGCGCTCGCCGATCATATTCGGACCGAGGCAAAAGTCCCGATTTGAAGTCAATGACTCAGAACATCGTTGTTCGTCGCTCGAGCGATCTACGAGCGTTATTCAACTGATTCGGGCCCCAGCCGTCTTAAAGAGTATGTCGAAGGTCACGATGTCGCAGAACCGCAGTCGTTCGCTTTCTAGGGTGTTGGTTAGCGTAAGGGAGTGATTTCCGTGCGACCTCGATTCCATTCGGGTCGGTGGACCAGTGCGGTGTTGCTCGCTGGCGCGGTCGTCGTTCTCACGTCGTGGAGCAACGCGGCCTCCGGCCAGGTCGCGGACCACGTGAAAGTCAGGACCACTTCACCGTTGCCCACGCCCAAAGCCCTCAAGCCCTTTGGATCGTCGACGTCCATTGGCGAGGGTCGCTGGCACTCGGCCGGGCGACCCGTGGGCGGAATCCGGGCGATCTATGAGACGGCGTTGGTCCCGCCGGGCGGCACGCAGGTGGCCGGGGTGGCGTGGATGGATATGCACCTTCTTTCCGCGCGGCTGTACTCCGGCTCCATGAGTCCCGGAAAAGGGCCGTATCGATTCACCGCACCAGTGTCGCCGGCCTACGCGAGGTCATTGGTGGCCGCATTCAATGGCGGCTTCGTCATGAACCTTGCTCACGGTGGGTACTACACCGAAAGTCGCGTGGTCGATCCCTTGCGAACGGGGGCGGCGTCGTTCGTCATCTACGCCAACGGCGGCGTCAAGATCGGCGCCTGGGGCCGCGACGTGTCAATGACCTCGCGCGTCGTGAGCGTCCGTCAGAACCTGGTGCCCCTCGTGGCCGATGGGCACCTAACCGCGGTGGCGAAGAGCCCGAATTGGCGCGCCTGGGGTTCGACGTGCGGCCTCTATTCATGCGCCAAGTCTGTTCCCGGCATCGAACATCAGTGGCGATCGGGCGTGGGCATTACGTCCAACGGTGCTTTGGTGTACGTAACCGGTCCCGCCCTCAGTCCGTATCAGTTGGCGCAGTTGCTGGTGCGCGCCCGCGTCGTTCGCGGCATGGAACTCGACATCAATTCGAGCTGGCCCGACTTTGCCACGTACGATCCACCCGTGGCGAACGGCCTCGCGTCGTCGTCAAACGGGAGCAAGCTCCTTGCGTCGACCGTGCAAGGTCCCTGGACCTTCTTCAAAGCGTCGTGGCCGCGTGATTTCATCACCGTGTCAGCGCGCCCGCTCGGACGTAAGACGTAAAGAGGGGTAATGCGCAAAGCGATTTGCGTGCCAGTTGGTCGTCACGGTCTGAAAGGCCGACGATTCGCTGAATACCTCGAGCATCACTCCCAAACGTCATGAAGTGCATCGGCGGCATCAGCTGCTTCAAGAGCAACACCCAGCGAACCAGTCATCAAGTTGAAAAATAACCTCGTCGCCCCATGTGATCGGGCAACAGTTAATTCGTCAAACAGGCAACTTCGGGTTCGCGAAACCGGGATCATCGGCTCAGGCCACGCCAGGCATTTTCACATAGATTGGCGGGGGAGGTGGTTGCGATGAGAGGAGATTCCAACGTCCGCGTAGCAATAGTCCAGCGCCCTCCAGTCTTGCTAGATGGGCCGGCGACCCTGACGGCTGCGGTCGAGTATCTCCACTCCGCCGCCGACGAAGGCGCTCAACTCATCGTGTTCCCCGAGGCGTACGTGCCTGGCTACCCCGTGTGGATCTGGCGGTTGAGGCCGGAGGCCGATTTTGCCCTCACCTCGGCCATCTACGCACAGCTGCTGGACAACGCCGTCGACCTGGTTGCGGACGGACTGCGTTCGCTACGCGAGTCAGCCGCCCAGCGCGGCGTCGTGGTGGTGTGCGGGATCCACGAACGCGAGGGGGCTTTCAGCCGGGCCACCATCTACAACACGGTCGTCACCATCGGCTCTGATGGCGAGATCCGCAACCGCCACCGAAAGCTCATGCCCACAAACCCCGAGCGCATGGTTTGGGGACAGGGTGACGCCAGCGGCCTGCGAGTGATCGACACCTCTGCCGGGCGGCTCGGTGCATTGATCTGCTGGGAGAACTACATGCCCCTGGCGCGCTACGCGCTCTATGCCGAGGGGGTCGAAGTGTATCTGGCCCCGACTTGGGACGAGGGGGACACATGGATCGCGACCATGCGCCATATCGCCGCGGAGGGACGTTGCTGGGTGGTCGGCGCGGGCTGCTCTCTTCGCGTTTCTGATATCCCGGCCGGCTTTCCTGGCCGGAAGCAGTTGTTCCCCGACGAGAGCGAGTGGCTCAACCCCGGTGGCTCGGTGATCGTCGCGCCCGGTGGGGATATTGTGTCCGGACCCCTGCACGAGGAGCACGGCGTACTCATAGCAGACCTCGATTTGGCACGCGTGCCATCAGCCCACCGCACCCTTGACGTCGCTGGCCACTACAGCCGAACCGACATCTTCCAGCTCGTCGTGAACCGCAAGGCGAGTGACCCGATCACCTTCACGCGCGACGATCTCCTGGAGTAACGATCAATCCGTCGCTCGGCGCGGAGTCAGCGACGTGAGACGAGATAGCTGCCCAGACTGGACATGCTTTCGCGCACTCCGATCGTGTTGGTGGAGCTATCCCCGCCGCGCGGTCAGTTGCTGCCGGGGAAGTCCATGGGGATTTCCTCGAGGAGCTCGTTACGAAGCGACCCTTCCACGATGTGCTGCGCGCCGGATCGGAACAGCTGGAACGCCTCGTCGTCGGCGAGAAAGGACTCTCCCTCCTTCTGGAAGGTCGCCAGATCCGGATAGTCCCACTCGATGACGATCTCGTTGCCCGCTCCCGCCACGGGCGAAAGCAGCCGCGCCTCCGCCCATCCCCGCGCCCGGGAGATCTCTTCGAGCTTCTTGAATGTCTTCAGGTATTCGCCGAATTGGCCGTACTTGATCGTTCCGATTTGCCGAGCTCTATACGCCATGGCCATCCCTCCTTGGTGTGGGACATCAGTATGGCGCATCACCTTAGGCCAGAGCAAAGGGTGAGTGAGTCGACGCAGCGGCGTGTCAGAGGACCGAAGGCATCGGCTTAGTTTGCCCGGGAATTTGTCAGAGCGTCGAGAAGAGTTGAGGCTTCGACGGGTGCGTCAACTTCGAGCCAGACCACGTCAGCGAGTAACTCAAGGCGAAACTCGAAAAATTCGCAGCAGGCCTTTTCACGTCGAGCGAGATCGACTGCGGTCAGAATGACGTCTTCGCCGCCAATCAACCGCAGCCGCGCGGAAGTATGAGACCGAACAACCTCAACGACGCTGGAGTCGAGGAACTGCCGCCACTCGTCACCACGAGTGGTTCTATTGACCGAAGAGAGCGTGCAGGCAATTGGGATCTGCGTCACTCAATTAAACTAACGGAGGTTGTGCGAGTCGATATTTGACATCGAATCAGCTACACGACGTCTGCGAAACGAGAATTGTCATGGTGACTTCGTCTCCAAGGATCGTCGGAGTTCAAGCGCGCAGCGGTTCACGCTGAAGGGCCGTGGACGCGTGCGCGCAGTGTCGGTACGCCCGGGCCGTCGAGTTGTTCAATGTAAGGAGCGCGGCCAGCCATGCTCATCACTAGCGCGAGGGTCGATCCGCTGACCAGTGGTCCGGTGCTGGTGGCAAACGGTCCATCGTCTGCCCGCAGCTGCAGACCGGCCACGGTGGTCCGGCTGGCCACCGTGAAGTCGCGGCGCGCAAAGAATTCAGCCACGGGCGTCAGCGCGTCAATGTCTGGTGTCCGGGGTAGTCCCAGCGGCTGACGGATGTCTTGGGCGTGCACGACGACCTCGCCCAGGTAGGCCGGAGTGTGTCCCGAGGGGGCAGTAGTGCTCCCGATAATGGTGCGGAACCGTTCGAGAGTCTCGGACGGGGTGCTACCTCGATGCTCGACCAGCCGGCGCTGGTTGTGCACGTCGGCGCGGAATCGCGCGCCGAGCATGCTACGCACCCACCGCCACTGATTGAGGCTTGCCGCAGCGGTGAGGTGGGCGACGACCTCCTCGACGTTCCACTGCCAGCACAGGGTGACGTGTCGCCACTGCTCGGCATTGAGGCCCGACAGGTCCTCGGCAAGCGCAGTCCGTTCGGCGTGCACCAGCGCCCAGAGGTGGTTGTCCCGCGATCGCGCCATATCGCCCGACGCCCTTCCTGTGTTCGAGAGTCCCAAATGCTAGTTGTCGGTCATCGAGCTTTAAATGCACTTCAGGAAGTTCAATTGACGCAAAATTAAGGCTTCGGCTCAGGGCGCATCAGTCAATCGTGTCTTCTTTGGATCCTTCCAAATTGTCTCGGCCATGGCGAGGATTTCGCCTTCAACCTCTGTCATTGACATATTGTCAGCGGCCAACGAATCGAAAGTTTCAAAACTCGTGAGGGTGAACAGTATCTGTACGGCCCGATCCGGCTCGACATTGAGCAAGTGGTGGTCAGATAGTCTCGCGACCAAGACCACCAAGCCCGAGCTCCGCCTTTCGTCTCGGGCCGAAATGACCCCGCCCACTTCTTGTTCAAGTCTGGCAAGCGATCGGAGTCGGCGCATCACGGGTCGGTCACTGTTCCAGAAACGGGCAAAGCAAGCAATGAAGATAGACAATGCCTCGACGGGATCGGGATTCATAAATGCGGAGGCAAGCTCCGACATCTGCCCGTCTGCAGCGAGTGCATCACAAACTGCTTCGATAAGGCCGATCTTGGATTCAAACTGGTAATAGATGGTGGCACGAGCGACGTCGGCCTTCTTCGCGACAGCATCCACGGTGAATGTGGTGTAGGAGGTCGACTCGGTGAGTAAGGCGCGCGCAGCGTCGATGACCTTCTGACGCGAGTCGTCGATCCGGACTTGCCTCGCACCGAGTTGATAGGGCCGTGGGCTCACGTACTTGACACTCGCACTTCTCCTCGCTAATATAATCAGACAGACAATATGATTAAATATAATAGTCGAACTGGATGCCCGGGGACATTAGGAGAAATTGAATCGTGACTGCAGACGCACGACCGGTGAGCCGCCGAATCCAGGCGCGAGTATTTCGAGTCGTCAACGTGCCGATGCGATTTGTTCTTGGTCTACCTTTCGCGACGCCACTGGGGTCAAGACTCATGCTGATCACGTACAAGGGTCGCAAAACCGGCACGGTATACCGACAGCCGGTTAGTTTCGTCCGCGATACGGACGTTCTACTCACTCCTGGCGGAGGAAAGTGGAAACTAAACCTCGTCGATGGAGAGCCGATAAGTATTCGACTGAGAGGGCGTGATTTTACTGCTCGTCCAGAACTCGTTCGAGACCCGGACAAGGTTGAGAAATTACTTGCGTTGATGGCCGCGAAGAATCCGAGTGTTCGCCGATTTGTCGCGATTCCATCGGACTCCGAAGGGCGCCTCGACCGAACCAGCCTCAATGCGGCTGTTGAGCACGGTTTTTGCATCGTTCGATGGCATGGCGTCAATGACCATCGAAGCAATGCGAAACAGAGGGAGACCCCTCAATGATCGAAACCAAATCCACCGAACCTATGGTTTCTGCGACGTATCCGGACCTGACCGGCAAGGTGGCCGTCGTCACTGGCGGATCGCGCGGACTCGGTGCCGCAACGGCAAAAGCACTTGCGGAGAACGGTGTTTCAGTTGCTGTGGTGGGCAGGGACGAGGCAGCGATCTCCTCGGTGGTCGGAGAGATTACCTTCGATGGCGGACGAGCAATCGGAGTGTCAGCAGACTGCACGAATATCGACGACCTCAATCTGCTGCACGACAAAGTCACCGATGATTTAGGACCGGTGGACATACTCGCCGTATTCGCCGGAGGCAATGGAATGCCGGTGTCCACGAATGACGAGACAGAACGGCACTGGCGAGAAGTCATTGAAACCGATCTCACTTCGACATTTCTCACAATTTCAGAGTTTCTACCCGACATGATCTCGCAACACTCGGGCTCAATCATCATGATGTCTTCGGCGTCGGCACGCCAAGCCGCTCGATCTTCGGCCGCGTACGCAGCAGCGAAGGCGGGCGTCATCGCGTTCAGCCGACACTTAGCCGGCGAATTTGCGAGTGAAGGGATTCGCGTCAATTGCATCGCTCCTTCAGCAATCGAAAATGACCACATGAGATCGTGGGTCCCAGAGGAACAACGAAAGGCCCTGGCCGCAAGCTTCCCCTTGGGCAGAATCGGTCAACCTCGCGACGTCGCCGCGGCGACGTTGTTTCTCGCTTCGTCGGCTTCGTCGTGGATTACCGGAGTGACGCTCGACATCTCCGGCGGAAAGGTAATGCTATGAGCAATATCGAACTACCGATTGACGTAAAGATCGCGAAAAAGCTGAGAGGAATCAGAGCGAACTCATTGGCCGCGAGTGTCATGCTCTTGATCGAACTCGGTCTCGGCATGAACGTCAATCTGTACGCCAAACTGCCTGCGTCGGACCAAGGGAAGGGCGTAGTTTCGGCATTTGGGCGAGCAGTGACCGGTGGCCCCATTGCCCTCACGCTGCACGCGCTCCTGGGCACGCTGCTGCTGGTATCGGGAATCACGCTAGTCGTACGCACTTGGTCAACACACCGAACCTTGTTGCTCGTGCTCGCCATAGTTGGATTCGTCGCGATCCTCATGGCGTGGTTCTCCGGCGCACGATTCGTTGGGACGATGGCGAACGGAGCTTCCATGGCGATGGGAATTGCGACCGGCGTCGCCATCCTCTGCTACGTCCTCATCGTGTTTGTTTCGCCGGCCAATTCACGAGGAAATAACGGAGATGGATGATGGATGAGGACACGAAACGACCAACGAGACGCAACTTGTATGGAGGTTTCTGCCGGCGCGGAAGCCAGCGGCATCACGATGGGCATCAGTTGTCCACGATTCCAGAAGGACACAATGACTCAACTTCAGCATTGAGTATTTTCTACGGCGCAGCGTCCAATCAAGCGAGTAGTAGCGATCAGCGAGTTTCCGACGTCGAACGTGACGCGGTCATACGTGAACTAAGTGAACACTTTGAGGCCGGGCGTCTTGATCTGGCCGAGTTCAAGGAGCGAAGTGAGCACGCCATTCGTTCACGGACACTTCGAAATCTCAGCGAAGTCTTAACAGATCTCCCATCGTTGGCCAAAGCAAGCGTCGAGCGACGTGATCGCTTCCGAGTTCGACCGGGGATGTTTGTGGCAATCGTGATTGTCGGCGTATTCGCAGTGACGGTCTCAAATTTCGCCACTGGGTTCCATCACCCGTTCTGGTTCCCTTGGTTCCTAATCCCGTTGGCATTTTTTGTAACGTGGCGATTTCGCTGGAGCCGGTGGTAACGAATGACTCGAAGTGCGCAATTGCATGGCCTTGGTCTTTGCAACCTGACTTGTCGGTCGATATTTGAAGTGCACCAGTATCACTGAATACTTGACTAAAGTTCGAAGGACTTTTAAGTTCAGGTTCATTGGAGTTGATGAATGGCGATCGACCCTACGCGCAAATCGAAATCGCGAAAGAAGGTCGGAAAACCCGCTCCCTCGTCCAAGCACCGATCGGAATTCGATCTCACCCCCGAGCACGAGGGACCGATCTGGCGCCAATACCTAAGGGCCATGGGACCGGGATTGGTAACGGGAGCGTCCGATGACGACCCCTCCGGAATCGCTACGTACTCTCAAGCCGGAGCACAATTCGGTCTGGCCTTCGCGTGGACCGCCTTAGTCACCTTTCCTCTTATGGCGGCGGTCCAAGAGATATGCGATCGAACGGCCCTTGCGACGGGCATCGGTTTGGGCGAATTGGCGGTCCAGCGTTTCCACAGAACGGGTCGAGCAGTCCTTGGGGTACTTCTCATCGTCCTCATCGTCGCGAACGCACTCAACATCGCCGGGGACCTGGTAGCCATTGGCTCAGGAATGAACCTCCTCAACGCCGGTCCCACTTGGCTTTGGGCGCTCCTAGCGGGCGCGATCATTACGGGGCTGTTGGTCCTTGGATCATTTGCCCGAATCGCACTCGTGTTCAAACTGCTGTGCGCGCCGTTATTGGCGTATGTGGTGGTCGCGATCCTGGTCACCCACCAGTGGGGTCAGGTTCTCATTCACACGTTCGTTCCGCACATTCAGTTCAACAAGACGTACCTCGCACTCTTGGTCGCGGTGCTGGGCACGACAATCTCTCCCTATCTCTTTTTCTGGCAAAGCGCCCACCGGATCGAAGAGATGCGCGACGCACCCGAAGGCGGCGAAGAGCCCCTACCCCTCAAACGGCTAAGTCGCCGTCGGGCTGGGAGCAAAGAGCGAATGAGTCGTCTTGATGTGTTCACCGGTATGGCGTTCTCCAATATCGTCATGTTTGCCATAATCGTGGCCACCGCTCAGACGCTCCATATCCACCACCTCACCCACATTCAAAGCGCGGCCCAGGCCGCCAAAGCGCTCCGACCCTTCGCCGGACGCTTCGCTAGCGCGATCTTTGCCTTTGGATTCATTGGCAGCGGTCTGTTGGCGGTCCCCGTACTCGCGGCCTCAGGGTCGGTCGGTATGGCGGGCTTACTCGGTAAGGAGTGGGGCTTTAGTCGTTCCATTCGCCAAGCGCCCGTTTTCTACGGTCTTCTCGCCCTCGGAACAGTTGGCGGCACGGCGTTCAGTCTCTTGCAAGTGAATCCAATCAAACTGCTCGTCTTAGTAGCCGTGATCAACGGTGTGGCCGCTGCACCGTTTCTCTTCGTCGTGATGCGAATTTCGAGCAGCCAGCATCTCATGGGCAAAAGCGTGAACGGTATCACCGCCAATATCCTGGGTTGGCTCACTGCCGCGATCATGGCCGCCGCGGCAGTCGCACTGTTCGCGACGGGAGGGCTGTGAACACCGAAACGGGGAGGCGACATCGGCCGAAATCCTCGTAGGGCCGGTGGACCTATAACCCGTTGACGTTGAACTCCTTCAACGAACAGCGGACGTCCGTTCGCGGCGAAGACTTCAAGAGGAAACGGTTTCTTCGGCGGTCTTCGCCGGGGCGCCGAATCGCAGTTGGTAACCGCCGAAGGCGATGGAGCAGAGCGCGAACCACGCCCACCCCAGCGCTAACCCGCCCAGAACGTCGGTGAGCCAATGCACGCCGAGCATCACCCGACAGCAGGCGATGCCGGTGGCCAGGCCGACGGCGAGACCGGCGAGAATTGCCCGCACTCTAAGGGAGCGCCGTCGCCCGATTACGAGAGCGAACGCCGCCAAACACGCCGCGGCGGCCACGGCATGACCGGACGGAAATGATGAACCGGAGAACCCAGTCAGCTGGTCAAAATTGGGGCGGGCTCGATCCACAATCGCCTTAATGACGTTGGCAACAAGGAACTGTCCTCCCACGACCAAGGTGAGGAATGCGAATATGGCGACTGATCGCTGGCGTATCGTCTCAGCGATCGCCACGATGACTCCGAGGGGGACGATGACCAGCGCGCCCCCAAGCTGGGTGTAGAACCGTAAGAAGTTCGTTGAAAGAGCCGTCGCGTGGTGCGCTCCGAAGAGACTGACGCTTCGATCGAGTCGCCGGATCTCGGCATTGGTGTGAATCATGATGAGCACGATTGCCACCAATGCGGCGCCTATGACGAACACCAAGATCGCGGCGCTCAAGAGCAGGCCCGTGGCGGAGCCCGGATCAAGTCGTGATCGGCTGAACGCGACGAGTCGCGGGTGTCGGCGAGCTTCCTGCTCGACCTTCGGGACACTTATCTTGGGAGCCGTGGGTGCCGCGTGAGGCCACCGGTAGGCGAATAATCCGGCAGCGACGCCCGGAATGATGACCGTGAGGAGAGTGATCGAAACAATGAGCATCGTGGAGCTCCTTACGAAACGCGGCGCAATGGAGCGACGAGTTTTTCTTTGACGTGTTGGAGTATCGAGCGCCTCTTCCAGCGGCTCGGATCGATCCGGACGCTTCGTTCGAGATCATCATCGAAGTGGCCATCGAGGGTGCGCACGATCGAGGGATCGAATATCACCATGTTGATCTCCTCGTCGCAGTTGAGGGATCGGGAGTTGAAATTCGCTGAGCCCACATTGGCCACCTGGCCGTCCACCGTCATAATCTTGGCGTGCATCATCGACGGCTGAAAATTCCAAAGTTCGACCCCGGACTCGATGAGTTCCTCGTAGTTCTCCTCAGCCGCCAATTGCACGAAGCGTTTATCGGCAAAGGGGCCGGGAAGGAGGATCTGTACCTGCACCCCGCGCGCCGACGCTTCGCAGAGACGCTTCGTCAGATCGTCGTCGGGAACGAAGTAGGCAGTCGTCACACGCAGATGGCGTTGGGTCAACTGCAAAAGGGTCCGAAAGACACTGGCCAGATCGCTCCCGCCCATGGCCGAAGCGCCGCGCACGCACTGGATGACGCTCTGACCGGGCGAGGGCTGACTGGGAAAGAGGTCGAACTCAGAGTCAAAGATCGCTGCTCCGGTCTCGGACCAATTGTCCAAGAACGCAGCGCGCAGCCCGTCGACGGCCGGGCCCTCGACTTTGAAGTGGGTATCGCGCCATTCGTGTTCGTTACGCGCGTCGCCCTTCCAGAGATCGGAGATGCCCACGCCACCGGTAAAGGCCACCGACTCGTCGACCACGAGGACCTTGCGATGCGTGCGGTGATTGACCTCACCAAGGCGGACCCGACTCAGTGGACGGAACCAGTGCAACTGGACCCCCGATTTCGTCATTTCGTCGATCAGATGACTCTCGATTGGTCGCGAACCCCACGCGTCCAAGAGCACCCGAACGCGGACCCCGGCCTTGGCCCGACGACCGAGGGCCTCGGCCATTTCGATGCCGACCTCGCCCTTCCAGTAGACAAAGGTGAGAAAGTCGATCGTGTGCTCGGCGCCACGAATAGCGTCCAGCATCGCCGGAAAGATCTCACATCCGTTGTGCAGCACCGTGACCCGATTGCCCTCGGTCGCGGGAACCCCGATGACGCCTTCGAGCGTGCGTCTCGCGCGGCCAATCAGTTCGTCCGCGACCGGCGCCGAACTGAGCGTGTCGTCATTGGTCACGCGCTTCTACCTTTTGTCGAGTCGGATCACTCGCGGGATCTGACTCGGCGACCTTCTCGGCGTCCTGGGGCGCGGGTTCGCCGGTGCGGAGCGCCTCGAGTTGGGCTGCCACTGCGGCCCCGTAAAACAAGGAGAAACTCGACAGCAAACTCCATATCAGCAACGCCACGACGCCAGCCAGTGGGCCGTACGTCGCCCCGAAGGACGAACTCGACCCATAAAACAGACCGAGGCCGACCGTCGACAACCCCCACAAGAAGACCGAGATCCCCGAGCCGAAGGCGAGCCATGACAATCGAGGTTGACAACGTCGCGGCGACCAGCGAAAGAGCACGGTTGTCGCAATGGCCGCCAAACCCACGCCGAGTGGCCAGCGCGCCACCGACCACGCCGTCGTGAGTGCGTCATTGTGAATGGAGATGAAGAGGTTCCGGCCAAAGGCGAGGGACACGAAGGCCGCGGCCCCGAGCGTGCCGACGCTGAGCGCGAAGAATAACGCGAGTCCGTACTTCTTTAAAGTGGGGCGATCTTGCTCAACCCCATAAATCCGATTGAGTCCGCGTTCGAGTTGACCCATGGCCGTGGTCGCTACCACCAGTGCTCCCACCACCCCGAAGAGAAGCGCGGTGTAGTGATGTCCCGCGGCGACGCGGTGGGCCTGGGTCACGGCGGTCGTCAGTACGTGGCCCGCCGGACCGGGAATGGTTCGGCGCACGGCGGCGTCGATCATATTGCTGACTTCACCCTTGTGTAAGACGCTCGCCAGTCCGACGATGGCGATCAATCCTTCGATGGCGACCAGCGAGATCAAAAAGGCCAACGAGCGCACGTGACTGAAACCGTCGGCCACTCGCAGCCTCTTAAAGGCGTCCTTGGCAATGCGACCCCAGCCGGTGCGTTTTAGCACGGCCCAGGCGTCGTCACCAGTGAGACCCCGAGTCTCGGGAACGAGGGTAGCGCTACTCATTCTTTCTCCTTCTTCGGTACGCAGACGGTGATCGCACCGCGATCGACGCTGGCTCGGAATTTCTTTTTCGCCTTCCGAGCGCCTCCGTCGAGTTCGAAGGTCGTCGGTCGATCAAGTCTGATGTTGACCTTGCTCCCTCGACCCATTTGCGTGAGTGGTGAGTCATTGGCGTCCCCGACCACCAGTCGACTGAGCACGCGCGCCCACTGCAGGGCGTTTTTCGCCGTGACCACGCCGACCTCGAGCAGGCCATCATCCGGTTGCGCGTCGGGGAAAGCACAGATTCCGGCCGCCAGCGTTCCCATCTGGCCGAGCAAGACACAACTGGCTTTACCTTTGAACCACAACTTTCCGTCGATCTCAATGCGGACGTTGCGACTCGTCATGTGCGTGGCGCGCACGCCGGTCCACACGTAGGCCAGGCGGCCGAAGCGTCCTTTCAACTCACTGTCGGCGTCACGCATCATTATCGCGTCAAATCCCACGCCCGCCATCACGGCGAAACGCTCGCCGTTCAAGACGCCGACATCTAACTGTCGCCGATCGCCGTGAAGACCGACGTCGACCGCCGCAGATAGATTGATGGGAACACCCAAATTAGTCGCCAACAAATTGGCGGTTCCCGCCGGCAAGATCGCGAGGCTCACGGCTTCCCCGGCGACGGCGTCGACGCAACGCTGGATGGTGCCGTCGCCACCCCAAATGAACAGCAGGTCCGCCCCGTCGGCCACCGCCTGACGCGCCCGTTTGGGCGCCTCGCGACTCTTGGGCACCTCGTACCAGAGAGGATCGGGAAAGCCCCGGTCGGCTAAGACCTGTCGCAACTCGACGAGACCGCCGTCGAGGGTCTTGTACTTGTGAGCAATAACGGCGACCGACGTCACTCCGGGGCCTGTTCTAGTTCGCCGATATCTTGATCCGAGATCTGAGCTTTTGCCGATTGAGGTTTGGCGGAACGATGGACGCCGGTCACTCGAATAATGAACACGCCGGCCACGAGAGCACCAATTCCCAACAACAGACCGGCCACGACGTCAGTCGGGTAGTGCTCGCCGCGATAGACCCGAGACAAGCCAACGGCGAGCGTAAGAACGACCGCGAGGATCCACATCACGATCCGGGGCCACCATCGGTTAGTCGCCACCACAACTATCACCGCGATGCCGCCGTAGAGAACGACGGTGGCCGCCGTGTGACCCGAAGGAAAGCTGAACGTTGAAGGCGTTCCTCCCAGATGACTCACGGCCGGACGAGGTCGCGCGACGACTTTGTTCGACGCCAGGAAGACCGTGAGTTCGATCACCAGGCCGGCGACGAGCAGGAAAGCCTGCCGTCCCCATCGTCGAACCAGAAGCACGATAGTAACGACCGCGGCAACTCCGGCTATTTCGAACGTGTCAGCCACGTCGGTCACGTCACCCGTGATTCGGTTCCAGCCAGTGCTGCGATGCTTGTCGAACCACTGGCTGACGTGGTGGTCCCAGACGCCGATCGAGCCGTGCTCGAGGACGTGAGTAATCAGGAGACCCAGGGCGACGAGACTTAATCCCACTACGGCGAAAGAGCAAATCACCGCAATCACAATCGCGATGGCGTCGTGACCTCGAGACACATTTTTTACCAGGCGACTCGCCGGACCCTCGCCCGACGGTGCGAGAAAGCTGTGGCGCCTTTCGCGATCGCCGCTGTGCGTCGACACCAGTGCGCCGTCACCCTTCACGCTCATGTCGCTCATAGATACCGCCCCAATTCGAAGAGGACACGACCTCTGATTGTGCGGCGTAGCCCGTGAACGACAGTCGCATCCTGGATCAACCGGTCGTGACGCGCCCGTGAACAATGAGTGCGCGAGATCGCTCTCACGACGAAAGGGTTCCGGAAGGCTTGAAAAAGTCCTCCTCGACAGAATCGAGTTTGACGCTGCGAAGTGGCCAGCGCGCTGTCCCCGAGAGCTCTCATAGCGACCTGGCGGTCGGCAAGGTCATTTTCCACGGTTGGAACTTCTCTCCTGTCGACTTGGCCATCGGCCAAGACAGAAGGAAACGGGGTCCGGGTACCTTCATGTTCACTATAGGGCTCTACTCACTGTTCGATCAGTGAACCATCAATCAAGAGTGTTTGGCCCTTCGACGAAGTCGCGTGACGATCTCGTATCCCATCCCCTTCGAACGCGGGCTAAATGATCAGGTGATCGGTCGATTCGAACTTGACGACTGACCCAATCGTCACGCAAACGCGATTGATCAATAGCCCCGTCGAAGTCGAAGTTTGAGCGGGCGACCGTCGGGATCGAAAATTAATCGGTACGCGAGGCCGGCCCAACGCCGACTGCCAATGGGAACGGGATCGATGACGTGCGGTCGAATCCGACTCGCTGGTCTATTTTCTTCGTCGGAACTGAACCGCCAGTCTTTGAGTGCCTTGGCGCTCGTTCGCCAAAGTTCAGAACTTTGAGACAGACTCAAGAGCTCCGGGTCTTCGGGCGATCTTCCGAGGTGCTCCGCCCAAAGCGAGAGGCGCAATGCGCGCGCGAACGTGCGAGCTCCGTCTCCGAGTCCGCCCGGATCAAGAGGAATCCGGTCATCGAGTTCGCTATCAACCACGGCGCACGAAAGTTCCGAGTCATGAGTCCACGAACGGCGATTGAGATTGTCTGATCCGACGGTCGCCCAAACGTCGTCAATAACACAGACCTTGGCGTGGACGTAAATGGGGTTATCGATTTCGTTCTCGATGTCGTAAAACCCGACTCGCTCGCCGCCAGCCTTTTGCACGATGGCCAGGGCCCTCGCTTGAGCGAGCCGGCTCGGTGGCCCCGACCATTTGCTGTCCTTGTCTGGGTAACGCGGGACTACGGCGATGATTTGCAGTTTCGGCTGTTCACGCAATACCTCGGCGAGTAGTCGCGCGATCTCGACGGACCAGAAGTATTGGTCTTCGATGTAGATCAAGGTGCGCGCTCTCTTAATCGCCTTGGCGAACGCTCGCGCCACGCTTCGCTCGCCGTCGGGCGCGAACGAATACTTGGGATGTCGTGATGGATAGGTCCGAAGCACCTGGACGGCGTGTCCGCCCTGCGTCGGGGGGTCGCCCAAACGTGCCGGGAGAGGGCGGGCGACACGATCTCGCGACATCGCTCGTGAGAGCCACGCCCGGGCTCGGCCCGAGTGATTAAGCGGGGTCGGATCTTCCCATCGTTCCCGGAACGTGAGATCGAGTTCGGTTATGGTTGGTCCACGGATCTCAAGTTGGACGTCGTGCCAAGGGGGACGAGGTCCGTATCGCGGGTCTAACTTGATGACTTGAAAGTCCCCGCCATGGTTGGTGTCGTCTCGACGACCATGACTGAGATCAATTCCCCCGATGAACGCCACGTCGCGATCAAGACGGGAGGGATGACGGATAAGGACCATTTTTTGATGGTGCGATCCGGCTCGGCGCACCCGCTCATCCAGCAGAACTTCACCGCCCGCCTCGGTCACCTCTACGGCGAGGCGTCGATTTTGTTGCGAATTGAAACCGAAGCGGTCGCTGTGTGAACGCCAGAGCAACCCTCGAACGTCAATTCCTCGACGACACGAGCTTGATAAGAGGGCCGCAATCGAGGTTCCGTCTTTCGATACCCGTTCGTCCCCGTCTCCGCGCCAATCGGCAAAGCGAACCTCGTCGTGAGGCTCGAGGTTCGAGATGGCTTCGGCGAGACGGTGGAAATACGAGATCCCGTCAATGAGGAAGGCCACGTGGTTGCCCTCGGTCCACGCAGCGACCCCGGTACTATGCGAGTCAATCTCGGTCACAGGGTTTCCCCGCTCATCCGAGGTGAGAAACCAGTCGTCATAGGGCATCACGAGCCAACGTACTATGAGCGTCGCGACCGCCAAGAATCGCCACTATCCACGAGACCGAGTGGCGACAGGAGACGCTCATGGCAACGTGAAGATACGTTCCTCAAATGTTCAAGCGAAAGTGCTCTAAGTCATAACAACCTGGTCCAGTTATGGGGAACTAGCGCAGTTGGAGCGGGTGACGGGAATCGAACCCGCATGGCCAGCTTGGAAGGCTGGAGCTCTACCATTGAGCTACACCCGCACGTCTCCGAAGAGACCCGAAGCAGTCTAGAACAGACCATTAACGTAGAGAAGTGGAGGCGACGTTCTACGACCAGGTCGGTGGTCACGCGTTTTTTAACCGTCTGGTCTCGAACTTCTACGCCCGAGTCGAGCACAACGATCTGCTGCGACCGATGTACCCCGAGGACCTGAGCGAATCGAAGCGACACTTCGAGATGTTCTTGGAGCAGTACTGGGGCGGACCGAAGACCTATTCCGAAGAACGCGGACACCCACGTCTTCGAATGCGCCACGCTCCCTTTCGCATCAACCGGGCCACGCGCGACGCCTGGCTCGAAGCGATGTCGACGGCATTGGAGAGCGAACGCTCGACTCTGAGCGAGGTCCAGTTCAATGAACTTCACGCCTACTTCAATACGGCGGCGCACCAAATGCGCAACGTCTGATGAGAAAATTCACACGACTTTCACGACCGATGTTCTGATTTTCCCCCAAAGAGTCTTTACGCTTGAGGTGTGGCACCACGAATGATTTTGCGCGAGGGCGAGGTGAGGATCATCTCGGTGACGCCCGTCGCCCGGGGCATCGTCCGTCCGTGTCTCGCCGGCCTCATCCTGCTCGCTCTGGTGATCTTCGGTGGGCAGCACGTGCACCTGATCCACGAACACGAAACGGTACTGGGGTTGATCTTCGCCGGTCCCTTCGCCTTGGTGGCGTTGACACGCACGTGGCGTTGGCGCTCGCACAAAGTACACGTCACCAACGAACGAATCGTCGTCGAAGGCGGAGTGTTGCACCACCAGCGCAGCTCGGTGGACCTGCGCGACGTCGTCGCGCTGCGCGTCGATCAGCGAGTCTCCGAGCGACTCACCAGACGCGGCCTCGTCGTTCTGGAGACGAACGGCGGCTCCATCATGATCGGTCGACTGCGCCACCCCGGTGCGCTGGTTCGACTCATCGACGCCGAGCGGTCGAACAATCAGATTGAACCGGTGCCGTTCGACACCGTCTTCGGTTACGAAGATCCGGAGCCCTTCGACTACGAAGTGCGACCCCGACGTCGGGGCCACCATCCGTCCCTTGAATGAGTTCACAAATCTCCAATTACCGTGACTCTGTGACCACTCGCTATCGATGCACCGCTTGCGGGAACCTCACGAGATTCGACGTGGTGGAGACGACGTCCATACGGTCCTTCCACCACTTCACCGTCGGCGGCGATCTGACGGTCGAAGAACCAGAGATCATCGCGAAGAACGTTGAATCGGTGACCTGTCGATGGTGTGGCCACGGACGCGCCGTCGAACCCATCGTCGAATCCAGTGACGTCTGAGTTCAACGCCCGATCCTTTGACCGACCACGTGATCGGGTCGCCCCCAGTTCGCTGCGCGGCCATTGGTCCGACGGCGCCGAGGTAGCCCTCGAGCTGACCGAAGTCACGCTCGTCGTGGCGATCAAGTCCGACTGCGACGGTTGTCGTGAGTTCATCCACGCGGACCTCAACGAACTTCGTCTTCCGGTTGTCGTCATCAGCGCGATCGACGATGAATCGTCGGAGTGGAAAGGTGCCCGTCAGCCGGTATTCGTCTCGCCGGAGGCTTTTCGTCTTCTGGACGTCCGATGGCCCCCGTTCTACGTGTTGATTGATCCGCTCGAACATCGAGTCCTGACCGAGGGCGTTCTGTTCGGTCCCGAACAGGTCGCCGCCGAGATCGCGAGATATCTGCACGCCTGACGTGTCACAGGCGCGGTGCAGAGTGGTGGCAAGTGAAGGGGGCCACCGTGAGCCACGAGATCGAACTATCAATTAGCTGTCACGACTGTGTGCGCCGCGGCACACCGGACTGTGCGGACTGTCTGGTCAGCTTCGTGCTCGGAGAAGAACCCGACGAACTAGTGATGACCGCCGAGGAAGCTGACGTCGTCCAACTCTTCACGTCCCAGGGCATGATGCCGCGACTGAAATTTCAACATCGATCAGCGACCGCGGAGTAGCCCTGAGCGCGTAGGCGTTTGACTAGGTTGGTCCGATGGCTCGTCACTTGTTGGTGACCAACGACTACCCACCGAAAACTGGCGGAATCCAGGTCTATCTTCATGAACTGTGGCGTCGACTCGAGCCCGGTCGCGCGGTCGTGCTGACCGCGACGTCGCATCCGGACACCCAAACATTTGACGCGGGTTCCGAGATCGTCGTCGAACGGATCCCGGCGAAGACCCTTTTCTTTCCTACCTGGCGCGCGAAGCGGGCCATCGAATCGGCCATCGCGCGCCATCAGCCCGAACTCGTCCTGCTCGACCCGGCGTGGCCGCTCGGACTGCTCGGGCCTCGACTTTCGGTTCCCTACGGCGTGGTCGTGCACGGCGCCGAGGTGACGGCGCCCGGGCGCATTCCCATCGTGGCCTCGTCACTTCGCTACGTGTTGAGAAACGCCGCCGTGGTGATCTGCGCCGGTTCGTACCCGGAGTCCGAGGTTCGACGAATCACGGCGGAGAACGCGCCGCCGATCATCCAGGTGCCGCCCGGTGTCGATACGCAGCGCTTCGCACCGCTCGATCCCTCGCGCCGCGGCGAAGTGCGTCAGTCCGTCGGAATCGCCGAGGGTGCGTTCTTGGTCAGTTCGTACTCGCGACTCGTGCCCCGCAAAGGTATGGACACGCTCATTCGCGCGGCCGCTCGGCTGCAGCCGCAGTTCCCGGATATGCGCGTCGCGATTGGCGGATCCGGGCGGGACCAGAAACGACTGCGCACCCTCGCGACGCGACTGGGGGCGCCCGTCACGTTCCTCGGTCGGGTGCCGGATGAGGATTTGAGTGATTGGCTGGGCGCCAGTGATCTCATGGTGATGGACTGTCGAAGCCGATGGTTCGGACTCGAACAGGAAGGCTTCGGCATCGTCTTCGTCGAGGCGGCGGCGACGGGTGTGGCCCAGATCGCCGGTCGCTCGGGCGGCAGCCACGAGGCCGTGAAGAACGGTGTGACCGGCTACGTCGTCGGCGATTCGCGCAGCGTCGATCTGCTGGCCCAAGCCATTCGATCGTTGATGGAGGACGACGATCGTCGCCGCGAATTCGCACGGGCCTCTCGATTGTCGGCCATCAAGCGATTCGAATGGGGCACCTTGGCCGCGCGTCTTTCGCGCGAACTCGCGCCCTTCGACCACTTTGGGGGTGCGCAACGTCTGCCCTAAGGTTTGATCGAGGAGGTGCGGTGACACCACGAGCCACGGAATCGATCACGGTCAACGCCGCACCGCAGACCATCTACGAGGTGGTCACGGACTTCGAGCACTACGACGACTGGGTCTCGGACCTTAAGCGCATTGAGGTCGTGACCCGAGACGACCAGGGTCGAGCGCTGGAGGTCGAATTCCGCGCCGCGGCCTTTGGTCGCTCGACCACCTACACCCTGCACTACGACTACGCCAAGGCACCCGACGAACTGTCCTGGCGCCAGATCCAGGGTGATCTCACCGAGACCCTGAACGGGCGTTACCGATTCGAAGCCGACGGCGACGAGACCAAGGTCACCTACGACCTCGAAGTCGAGTTGCTCGTGCCCATCCCGACGTTCATCAAATCCCGGGCCGCCTACCGCATCCAGACCCAAGCGCTGCGCGAGCTGAAGGCGCAGGCCGAGCAACCGCGATGATCGACGTCGCGATCGGCGTTGACGTCGGGGGGACCAAAGCCTTGGCGCTCTTGGTCGCGCGCGACGGACGAGTACTGGGCGAGGACCAAGCCCCGACGCCGCACCTCCTCAGCGACAACGTCGGCGCGCCGACCGCGCAGGTCGTGACCGAGTTGATCAAGGACCTGAGCGCGCGACAAGGACTCGATGCGTCGTCGTTGCCCGATTGCATCGGTCTCCCAGGCATGATGCGCCGCGACGGACGTTTGGTCTACGCGCCGAACCTCCGTTCGGCCTCCGGCGCGGACTTGGGCGCGTTGCTCGGCGCGTCGTTGGCCAGCTCGACGGTGTTCTGTGAGAACGACGCCAACTGCGCCGCGCTGTGCGAACACGAATGGGGCGCCGCGCGCGGCATCGATGACTTCGTCATGGTGACCCTGGGCACGGGCATCGGGGGTGGCGTCGTCGCCGACGGCCAGCTCATCCGGGGCCGCAGTGGTTTCGCCGGTGAGATCGGTCACATGGTCGTCGTCGCGCGCGGCGCGGCCTGTCTCTGCGGCGGACACGGCTGTTGGGAACGCTACGCCTCGGGCGGGGGACTCAATCGCCTGACGCGCGAAGCGGCGATCGCCGGTCGCCTCCCGACGCTCGTCGCCCAACGCGGTAACGCTGCCGCCGTGCGGGCCGAGGACGTGACGGCCGCGGCCGCGCAGAACCTGGACGAAGCCGTGGTGTTGATGAGAGAGATCGGGTGGTGGCTCGCGCTGGGACTGGCGAACCTGGCGGCGATCCTCGACTGCGGCCATTTCGTGATCGGCGGGGGACTGTCCATCGCCTCTGAGCTCGTGTTGCCGTCGGCCCGGGAGTACCTCGCCGACCTCGTCGAGGGGTACCGCGCGCGTCCGGCGATCACCGTCACGCCCTCGATGTTCGGACCTCGTTCGGGCGCGATGGGCGCCGCCTTCGTCGCCTTCGAGCGCACCTCGTGAAACTCGGCGTTCTCCTGCCGACGTTTCGAGACGGCGCCGCGGACGCCTTGAGCTTCGCCACCCACGCCGTCGAAGCGGGCGTCGACGGCCTCTTCGCCTACGACCACCTCTGGCCAATGGGCTCACCGACCCGACCGTCCCTGGCGCCGTTCTCACTGCTCGCGGCCGTGGCGCGTCGTCACGAGACGGTCATCGTCGGCCCCCTCGTCGCGCGCGTCGGACTGGTCGGGACGTCGCACCTGGTCGAGGAGTTCTTGACGCTCGAGCGCGTGGCGCCGTCGCGGGTGATCTGCGCCCTGGGATCGGGTGACAAACTCTCGGCCGCCGAGAACGAGGCTTACGACATTCCGAGGCGCAGCGCCGACGAGCGTCGGGCGTTGATGGCGGCGACGGCGCGCGAACTAAGCGATCGGATGCCCGTCTGGTTCGGCGCCGGCAACGACGAGACGAATCGCGTGGCCCGCGAGGTGGGTGCGACGATCAATCTTTGGGACGCGTCACCGGAACGGGTTCGCGAGATGACGACGTCGGGCGAGGTGAGTTGGGCCGGACCGACGTCGACGGATCTGGCGGCGACCTTGAGTGCGGTGCGCGACGCCGGCGCGACCTGGGCGGTCTTCGCGCCCGACGTCGACGTCGAGGTGCTGCGACAGTGGCGCCAAGAACACGACGGGTAACGTTCGTAGATGGAATTCCGTCGCGTCACCGGCCTACCGCCCTACGTCTTCGCCCAGATCAACGGGTTGAAGGCCGAGGCGCGCGCCCACGGTCGCGACGTCATCGACTTCGGCTTCGGCAATCCCGACCTTCCGAGTCCCGACGTGGCCGTCGCCAAGCTCGCCGAGGCGGCGAACAACCCGCGCAACCATCGCTACAGCGCCTCGCGCGGCATTCCCAACCTGCGTCTGGCCATGGCCACGCGCTACAAGATGCTCTTCGACGTCGGGCTCGACCCCGACACCGAAGTGGTGACGACCATCGGCGCCAAGGAGGGGCTCACGCACCTCATGTGGGTGCTGCTCGGCCCCGGGGACAGTGCCCTGGTGCCCAGTCCGAGCTACCCGATCCATCTGGCCGGACCGGGCTTCGCCGGCGCTACGGTGATCACGGTGCCGATGCACGACCCCGGCGCCACCACAAACGATCCCGGGGACGACTTCTTCGATGGTCTGGTCCTCGCCTGGGAGAGCGCCGAAGTGAAACCGCGGGTGCTGATCTGCTCGTTCCCGCACAACCCGACCAGCGCGTGCGTCGACCTGGCGTTCATGACCCGACTGGTCGACTTCGCCCTCGAACACGAGTTGATCGTCTGTCACGACTTCGCCTACGCCGACCTGGGCTTCGACGGCTACCGGCCGCCGTCGATCCTGCAGGTGCCCCGCGCCAAGGAGTGCTGCGTCGAGCTCTATACCCTCACTAAGTCTTTCTCCATGGCCGGGTGGCGCGTCGGGTTCCTGGTGGGTAACGCCGAGATCGTGGCGGCCTTGACGAAGTTGAAGAGTTACCTCGACTACGGAACGTTTCAGCCGGTCCAGATCGCGGCCATCGTGGCGATGAACGAGGCGACCGATTACCCCGAGCACCTGCGCGTGATCTACCAGTCGCGTCGCGACACGTTGATCGACGGGCTGCGCCGCATCGGCTGGGACGTGACCGCGCCGCGAGGCTCGATGTTCATCTGGGCGCCGGTGCCCGAGCCCTATCGAGAGATGGGTTCACTGGAGTTCGCCAAGTTCCTCATCGAAGAGGCCGACGTCGCGACGAGTCCCGGCGTCGGCTTCGGTGACGGTGGCGACACGCACGTGCGCTTCGCGCTGATCGAGAACGAACTACGGACGTCCCAAGCGATTCGCAATCTTCGTAAGGCGCTGACGAAACTCGGTTGAGCGGTCGCGCTCGGCAATCCCTTCTAGGGCGTGCCGGCGCCGGCCACGTCGACGCGCACTGACTCGATGCGACCCAGCGTTTTGGCGGCGATCTCGAAGCGGTCGCTCGAGCTTCCGGTCATCACGTAGAGCGTGCTGCGGCCCTCGCCGCCGAGCATGCAGGCGAAGGCGCGCTGGGAGCAGTTGACCGTGCCGGTGATTGCACCGCCCTCTCGCACGCGTACGCATTGGTGGGTCAGCGCGTTGGCGAACCAGATCTGGCCCTCGGCGTCGAGGCACATCCCGTCGCTGACGGCCCTCTCCAGCGGAGCCCACACTCTTCGATTCGCGAGTGTGCCGTTCGCTGCCACGTTAAAGGCCGTGAGTTTCGAGCCGAAGGTCTCGCCGATGATGAGCGTGGTGCCGTCGGGCGTGATCACCGTGCCGTTAGGAAAGGCCATGTCGGGCACGACTTGGACGATCGCGCCGTCGGGGTCGAGGACCACCAGATTGGTCGACGGCGGCGGCTCGGCGATGAAGCGTTCGACGCCGAGTTCGGCCAAGCGGGCGTCGAGGTCGAAGCCGAAGCTGCCGACGTAGCTGTAGCCACTGGGCGACACGATCATCTCGTTGGCCCAGAAGACACTGTGCTCGCTGACGTCGGCGAAGGTCGAGACCTGATCACCGTGGAAGCGCAGGACCTTCTGGTCGGTCATCGAGACGCACAAGAGATCGCCGTCGGGTAACCACCCCAATCCGGAGGGCTGGGTCACGACCTCGAGTTCGAGCACTTCGTCCGATCCGTCGCTCGCCATCGAGTAGATGCCGTGACGGTAGAAGTCGGAGTACCACAGACGGCCCTCGTGCCAGCGCGGTCCCTCGCCGAAGCCGAGTCCTTCGCGCACCACCGCGGCGGTGTATTCCTTCATGGTCCTCCGTTCGACGTCCTCCGAATTTACAACTAGGCGTGTTCGAGCGCGCGACGCCAGGCCGCGTAGCCGACGTCGACGAAGAGGGGGTCCTCCGGTTCGAATCGCCGGTCGAAGGTCCAGAGATCGTTCAGCTCTTCGAGTGACTGCCATAGACCGGCGCCGAGTCCGGCGATGGTCGCCGCACCGCGCGCGGTGGCTTCCAACGACTTACTTCGAAAGACCGCGAGTCGCGAATTACTGGCCTGGAGTTGCATCAGGAGGTCCATGGCCGCCGCGCCACCGTCGGCGCGTAGCTCGTGCAAGGCGATGCCGCCGTCACGAAAGGCGTCGGTCATCGCGCGTACCTGATAGGCGAGCGACTCGATCAGCGCGCGCGCGATCTGTCCTCGACCGACCCCGCGACTCAGTCCGGTGATCGATCCGCGCGCGTCGCTGCGCCAGAAGGGTGAACCGAGTCCCGTGAAGGCCGGCACGAACTGCACGCCGGCGCTGTCATTGACGCTGGTGGCGAGCTCCTCGAGCTGCGACGAATCGTCGACGAACCCCAACTCGTCGCGCAGCCACTGCACCGCCGCGCCGGCGACGAAGGCCGAACCTTCGACGGCGTAGGTCCGAGACGCCACGTCACCGAGGTCCCAGGCGAGCGTGGTGATCAAGCCGTCGAAGACGCCGGGGTTCTTCTCCCCGACGTTGGCCAGGATGAAGGCCCCGGTGCCGTAGGTCGCCTTGACGACGCCCGGGCGAAAGCACGCTTGACCAAACAAGGCTGACTGCTGGTCGCCGAGGATCCCGGTGATCGGCACGCCGGCCAGTTCCGGGATCACGTCGGCACTCACCGTGCCGAACGTGGACCGCGATGGTTGGATCGCGGCCAACATCGTGGGATCGACGTCGAACAACGTGGTCATCGGCTCGGACCAGCGCAAGGTATCGAGATCCATCAACATGGTGCGCGACGCGTTCGACGGTTCGGTCGCGAAGACGCCCTTCTCGACGCCGCCGGTGAGCCACCAGACCAACCAGGTGTCGACGGTGGCGAAACTCGGTGCGCGCAGTTGGTCCATGTGAGCGTGGTCGAGGAACCACCGCATCTTGCTCGCCGAGAAATAAGCGTCCAGGACGAGTCCCGTCGTCGAACGGACCTTCGGCGTCTCGCCGCGCGCGTCCAGTTCGTCGCAGTAGCCGGCCGTGCGTCGGTCCTGCCAGACGATGGCGCGGTGGGGGAGTTGTCCCGTCGCGCGGTCGAAGGCGACCGTTGTCTCTCGTTGGTTGGTGATGCCGAGCGCGACGATGTCGTCGCCAATGGCGCGCGCTCGCGCGGCGACGTCGCGCAGCGTCGCGACACCGAGAGCAGCGATCTCTTGGGCGTCGTGTTCGACCTCGCCGGGGCGCGGGAAGTGCTGGGTCAGTTCGAGGTAGGAGGAGTCCCGGACCCGGGCTTGGGCGTCGAAAGCGACGGCGCGCACCCCCGAGGTACCGGCGTCCAGGGCGAGAACCAGTTCCATCGGGGTCACGCTAGTGAGGGTTACCGGGTGGTTTTCGGGGAGATCATTGGGTCAAAAATAATTGTTTCAAAAACAATCAAAATGGAGTTGACGCGGTGTAATTACAGTGATGTAATGACACAGCATCTTGCGACGAGAAGTGGTTTGACCACTACATCTTGTGGCCGAGGGGGAAATAGGTAGTAAACTGGACCTCCCGACTCCGGCGTCGCAAGGGGCATGTTCTTAGTGTCGGTTTCGGCAGAAAAGAGAGATGGAAATGGCTATCGCACCTCAGCGACTGGGAATTGGCATCCGCCGCTACTTCACGACCGACGACCGTCACCCGTACGACGAGGTGACCTGGGACCGACGCGACGCGCGGATATCGAACTTCCGAGACGGGTCGGTGGCCTTTGAGCAACTGAACGTCGAAGTGCCCTCCAGCTGGTCGTTCAACGCCACCAATATCCTCGCCCAGAAGTACTTCCGCGGCACGCTCGGCACCGACGAGCGCGAGACCAGCCTCAAGCAGGTGGCCGACCGCATCGTCGACACCATCACCGCCTGGGGCGTCGAGCGCGACTACTTCGTGGACGACGAAGAGGCCGAGGCCTTCCGTGCTGAACTCAAGCACCTCTTGATCACTCAGAAGGCGGCCTTCAACTCACCGGTTTGGTTCAACATCGGCGTGAAGGGCGTGCCCCAGCAGGGCAGCGCCTGCTTCATCCTCTCGGTCGAGGACTCGATGCGTTCGATCCTCAACTGGTACACCGAAGAGGGCATCATCTTCAAGGGCGGTTCGGGTGCCGGCGTGAACCTCTCCAAGATTCGCTCCAGCGCCGAGATGCTCGAAGGCGGGGGCACCGCCAGCGGCCCGGTCTCGTTCATGCGCGGGGCCGACGCCTCGGCCGGCACCATCAAGTCCGGCGGCAAGACGCGCCGCGCGGCCAAGATGGTCATCCTCGACGCCGATCACCCGGACATTGAAGAGTTCATCTGGTGCAAGGCCAACGAGGAGAAGAAGGCCCGGGTCCTGCGCGACAACGGCTTCGACATGGACCTCGACGGCAAAGACATCCATTCGATTCAGTACCAGAACGCCAACAACTCCGTGCGCGTCTCCGACGAGTTCATGGACGCCGTCCTGGCCGACGCCGATTGGGACCTGAAAGCCCGTCACGGCGGGCGCGTCGTGCAATCGGTGAAAGCCCGTGAACTGTGGCGTCAGATCGCGCGCGCCGCGTGGGAGTGCGCCGACCCCGGTCTCCAGTTCGACACCACGATCAACAAGTGGCACACCTCGCCCAACACCGATCGCATCAACGGATCGAACCCGTGCTCGGAGTACATGCACATCGACAACTCGGCCTGCAACCTGGCCAGCCTCAACCTGATGAAGTTCTTACAAGACGACGGCAATTTCGACGTCGACGCCTTCCAGCACGCCATCGAGGTGCTCTTCAGCGCCCAGGAGATCGTCGTGGGCGCGGCCGACTACCCGACCGAGAAGATCGCCGAGAACTCGCGCAAGTTCCGCCAGCTCGGTCTGGGCTACGCCAACCTGGGAGCGCTTCTCATGGCTTCGGGCCTGGCCTACGACTCCGACGAGGGACGAGCCTGGGCCGCGGCGATCACCGCGCTGATGACCGGCCACGCCTACGCTGTCAGCGCGCGCACCGCCGGACGGATGGGGCCCCACGAGGGATACGAGGAGAACGCCACGCCGATGCTCGACGTGTTGCGCATGCACCGCGACGCCTCCTACCGAATCGACGAGGCGTTGGCGCCGGCCGAGATCCTCGAAGCGGCCCGGCGCTCGTGGGAGGAAGCGGTCGACCTCGGCGCGCGCCACGGCGTGCGCAACGCCCAGGCCTCGGTGCTCGCCCCGACCGGCACCATCGGGCTGTTGATGGACTGTGACACCACCGGCATCGAGCCCGACCTCGGACTGGTGAAGTTCAAGAAGCTGGTCGGCGGGGGCAACATGGCCATCGTCAACCAGACCGTGCCGCGCGCCCTGCGCAAGCTCGGCTACTCCGAGATGGAGTCCCTGGCCATCGAGGCCTATATCGACGAGAACAAGTCGATCGTGGGCGCGCCGGGCCTCCACCCCGAACACCTGCCCGTCTTCGCCTGCTCCATGGGCGACAACACCATCCACTACCTCGGCCACGTGAAGATGATGGGAGCGGTGCAGCCGTTCATCTCCGGCGCGATCTCCAAGACCGTGAACATGCCCGAGGACGCCACCATCGAAGACGTGGCGAACCTGCACATGGACGCCTGGAAGCTGGGCGTGAAGGCCGTCGCGATCTACCGCGACAACTGCAAGGTCGGCCAACCGCTGTCGACCGCGAAGAAAGACGGCGGGGAGTCCTCGTCGTCGGTCACCGCGACGGACTCGGTTGCCGCCGAGCTCTTCACCCGCATCGAGCAACTCGAGTCGGCGTTGGAAGTCGCCAAGTCCGAAGGCCAGCACGTGGTGGTCGGGGCGCTGCGCGAGCGCATGCCGCGACGTCGCGTATCGACGACCTTCGCCTTCCGCGTCGCGGACTGCGAGGGCTACGTCACGGTCGGTGAGTACGAGGACGGTCGACCGGGAGAGGTGTTCATCAAGGTCTCCAAGCAAGGTTCGACGTTGGCCGGCATCATGGACGCCTTTTCGATCTCCATCAGCCTCGGCCTGCAACACGGCGTGCCGTTGGCGACCTACGTGCGCAAGTACGTGAACATGAAGTTCGAGCCGTCGGGCATGACCGACGACGCCGACCTGCGCATCGCGACGTCGCTGGTCGACTACATCTTCCGTCGCCTGGCGTTGGACTATTTAAGCCCGAGCGATCGTGAAGAGTTGGGCGTGCTCTCGACCAGTGAGCGCATCCAACCCACCCTGCCCGAGGTCGCGGAACAGGCGACGCCCACGGTGAACGTCAGCGTGCAGCCGACGCTGGTCGATCTGAGCGAGCCGCCGGCCGAGCAGCCCAAACTGCTCAATCGCGGCCAACAGCGTGACGCACCAATGTGTTACCAGTGCGGCAACGCCATGCAGCGCGCGGGTTCGTGCTACGTGTGTTCGAGCTGCGGAGCGACCAGCGGCTGTTCGTAACGTCACGTCGCACTCCACATTCAGTCGTCACTGAGGACGGAGCGATACTTGTTATATACAGGTGAACTGTATATACTGCTGACATGACTAAAGAGATGAGAGAGCCAACATTTCTGGTTTTGGCGACTTTGGCCGAGGGCAAGAAACACGGGTACGCGATCATTCAAGGGGTGGCGTCGCTGTCTGACGGCGAAGTGGACCTCAAAGCGGGAACGCTCTACGCCATGTTGGACCGCCTGACGTTCGACGGCGTCATTGAATCGGTGGGGGAGGAGATCGTCGAAGGACGACTTCGCCGTTACTACGAACTGACGTCCGAAGGAACAACGCTTCTCGCCGAAGAGTCCAAACGTCGCGTCAAAGTTTCCAACATCGCGTTACGTCGACTTCGATTCGTGGGAGGAAGCGCATGACTCAAAATGTCGCTCGCTCACGGAAACTCTTGCGGTTCTATCCCAAGGCGTACCGCGAAGAACGCGGAGAAGAGATCGTCGCCACTCTGCAAGAAGCTGCCGAGGCTCGTGTTCCTCCTGTCTCGCTCAGCGACCAGATCAGTGTGGCGCTGTATGGAGTGCGCGTTCGCCTGGGTCTGACTAGTGAAACCATGTTTGGCAAGGCGTTGGACATGGCCGCGATCCCGGGCCTCGTGATGGGCGCATTTTTTGGTCTGTATCTCTTAATCTCGGGCGATTTACCGGTGGTTAGTTCACGATTCTTCTATCCGCACTTCGGACCGTTCCTCACCGTAGGACCTTTGCTCTATCTGGTCTGGATTCTGAGCGTTCTCGTGGTCTTTGAGTGGCCGCAGTACCGGCGACGAGTTGCTGGCGTGTGCATGACACTGACGATCGGGGGCGAAGTACTCGCCAAACTCGCACATCGCAATCCCAACATTTGGGAGATTGCCATCCTGGTGAGTCTGGGCCTTCCCAGTCTCCTTGCACCGGACGTGTACGTCACGCGACGCGCGGTCCTACCCAGTTTGAGCGTCGGTCTGGCCACGTTCGCGACCTTGTTCTTCGCTACCAATTCTCGGGTCGATCCCGGATTCTTCAATTCCTTCTATTGGTCAGGGACGTACGAGATCGTTCGTCGCCAGCCCTACGTTGACGTACTGCTGCTGGCACTGTTCGCGGTGCTGTGGATCACCAAGCGACGTGAAGTCGCCAGTGCCGCGCTGATTCTCAGCGGTCCCTGGATAATCGTGGGCGTGGCGTATCCAATGTCACTCCAGCATTTGCCAATGAACGCACTGAATGTGATCGCCCTAGTTGCGTGGGCCGTGGGCATGGCGCTCATTGTGACGACGAGTCGTTATCGTCCGCGACCTCCTGCTTCAGAACTGTCCACTTTGAGTTCTGGATCATGATCCAACGAATTGACCTGGGTTGACGAATTGAAAACGTGTCTGCCGAATCTTGGATGCAACTCGGACCGCATTTCGAATTAAACCTGACACCTGATTTGAGCCAGATCAGTTGATGATGCGGTAGTGGAGATGGACGACACCGCTCGCAAAGCGGTCGACGCCCAACAGTTCGAGCCGGGAGTGCAGGTGCGCGGGGTTCGCGGGCGTGCCGCCACCGACGGCAACGGGCGTGATGAACAAATGCATCTCATCGACCAACCCGGCTTCGATCATTTGACCGGCAAGGTTCGCTCCGCCGACTGATATGTCGTGAGCGGACGTCTGTTTCAACTGCCGCACCAGTGCCGCGTCGAACGATGGCTCGATCCGAGTTCGGGCGCTGGAAACTTTTCCTAAGGTTCTCGAGAACACGATCTTGGAGGCGGCCCGCCAGATCTCCGCGAAGTCCCCGAGGTATGACTCGTTTTCGGACTCCTCGAAGGTCTCCCAGTAGACCATCGTTTCGTACATCCGTCGTCCGTACAGGTTGGTGCCGAATCCGCGCTCCTGTTCGTTGATGAATTCGAACAACTCGGCGTCGGGGGTACTCCAATCGAAGTTGCCGTTTTCGTCGTTGGTGTACCCGTCAAGTGAAGTGATCGCCGAGTACACCAACTTCGCCATGGCGGTCACCCTAGCGGCGCCCATTGGGTCTGGCGATGGATTCCCGTCCACCGCGCATCGTTCTGAGTCATGAATGATTCGCAACACGCCCACTGGCCCGTCCGGAACTCGGTCGATCAAATAAACGGTCCGGCAATCGTCGGTCCTGAGGGTCCAAGTCCCGCGCGTTCGCGAAGAATTGTTTCGACGCGGTCGGGATCGTCAGGAGTAATAAACGGCTTGACGCGCTTGCCGAGGTCGAGGACCAGGCCTTCTTTCTTGGACGACCGCTTCGTGTCGAGGTTGGCCCAGTAATCCGTATTGGCCGTGCCCCAAATTCGCAATCGACCCTTGAGCGCCGTAAGTGCCACTCGTTGGACGGCGACAATCGAGCTGTACGGCACTCTCTTGGATCCCCACAGGTAGTAGTGGCGAATCTCCACATTGTCGTTTCCGCAGATGATTCCATTGTCCCGGTAATTGTCGTCCACTAACTCAATGTACCTTTCTCGATTCAGGTGACCTTCGACGAATTCCGCCGACGCCACGGTCGACGTGGGATTAGTGGGTCGTGGCATCGGACTGCGTTATCGTCCGTGGAGGCGGTTGACGTCGGTGGGGGTAACGATGAGTCAGGCGGAAGAGTCGATCGATTACGAGAGCGACGCGGACACGGTCGCCGGTGTCTTACGCGGCGACGACTTCGTCTCCCTTGACGAGTTGACGGCTCGCGCTCGCCGAGCGGCGACCGGTCTTCGGTCCCTCGGCGTCGAATCCGGTGGTTCCGTCGCGCTTTTGCTGCGAAACGACCACGAATTCTTCGAGGCGGCGTTCGCCGCCTCGGCGCTTGGCGCGGCCACCGTGCCGATCAACTGGCACGGCAGCGCCGAAGAGGTCGCTTACGTCGTGAACGACTCTCAAGCGGCCGTCGTCGTCGCGCACGCCGACCTACTTCACGACGTTCGCCATGCGTTGCCTTCGTCAGCCACGATTTTGGGCGTCACGACGCCGGTGAGCATCGCCGAGCGTTTCGAGATCGACGCCTCCCTCACCACGCTGCCGAGCGACGTTATGGAATGGTCGACCTGGCGTGACGGATTCGAAGCGGTCCAAGACGCCTTCGTGGGCGATCCCTTGGCGATGATCTACACGTCCGGGACGACGGGTTTCCCCAAGGGAGTGCGCCGACTCCCGGGCACGAACGACGGGTCCCAGGCGATCGACTACATGACCGAAGTGACGAAACTTTTCGGCGCGTGGCCCGGCATGCGCACGATTATCGCCGGCCCGATGTATCACTCGGCGCCCTACGCCTACGCACTGGTGGCGGCGCGCGCGTACGGCGCGTATCTCGTTTTGGAGGACCGCTTTGACCCGGAGGAGTTCCTCGCCTTGATTGAGCGGCACCGGATTACCTCGCTGTACATGGTCCCGACCATGTTCGTCCGGCTTTTGCGACTGCCACCAGAGGTACGCAGCCGCTACGACCTGTCGTCGCTTCGCCACATCTCACACACCGCCGCGCCGTGTCCACCGGACGTGAAGCGCGCGATGATCGAATGGTTAGGACCGATCGTGGACGAGTTCTACGGCAGCACCGAGGTTGGATTCATCACCGGTTGCACCAGCGAGGAGTGGCTCGCGCATCCGGGCACGGTGGGAAGGCCCTTGCCGTCGAGTGACGTGCTCGTTATCGACGAAAACGGACCCGTGGCGGTGGGCGAGTCCGGTGAGGTCTTCGTTCGCGCGCGCGCCAATATGGACTTCACGTACTTCGGCCAATCCGAAGCGCGCGCCGAAGTCGAGCGTGACGGACTCATCACCTGCGGCGACATCGGCTTTCTCGACGCGGACGGCTTCTTGTACCTCTGTGACCGGGCGCGCGACATGATTATCTCGGGTGGCGTCAATATCTACCCCATCGAGATTGAGGCCTGCCTCTTGAAGCTCAGCGGCATCGCGGACTGCGCGGTCTTCGGCATACCCGATGACGAGTATGGCGAATCCATCGCGGCCGCCGTCAAACTCGATCAGGGAGCGACCTTGAGCGCTGACGAGATTCGTGCGCACGTTCGCAGTCATCTCGCCGGATTCAAGGTGCCCAAGGTCGTCACGTTCCACGATTCGTTACCGCGCGAGGATTCCGGCAAGATGTTCAAGCGCAAACTCCGACAGCCCTATTGGGAAAACGCTGGTCGCTCCATCTAACCGTCGAGACGCACTCGATTCTTTGAGGAATCCTTCAATCTCCGCGACTTTGGGTGTCGCATCGGTAAAATCGACCTATGTCGAATTCCGGTCCTCCGTCGTCGCACGTCCCGAATGGGGCCCGACTCGAAGCGCTCGGTCAGGCCGTGGATGCCCGTCAAGGCGGTGCGCGCCATCGCCAACGGGTGAAGCGCTCGCGCGCGAGGATCATCCTCATCACTCTGGCCACGGTCGTGGTGGTGATCGTCGCCGCGGTCGCCGGCGACTACTGGTACATCAATCACTTGATTAATCACGTCAACGTCGCGACCGAGACTCAGCAGACCTACAACAACTCCGAGAACATCTTGCTGGTCGGGTCCACGACACGCTGCGGACTAAAGGTGCAGAACAAGGCGTACGGACTGTGCTCCCAGGGGGTGACCGGCGTCAACAGTGACGTGGTCATGATCCTGCACTTGAACTTGACGACCAATCGGGTCTCAATTCTGTCGATTCCCCGCGACCTCTTCGTGCCGAACGCGCGCGTCAACGGCGCGAACAAGATCGACGCCGCACTTTACAACGGACCGCAACAACTCGTGACCGCGATTCAAGAGGACTTCGGTATTCCGATCAACCACTACGTCGAACTGAACTTCGACACGTTCGCCGAGGTCGTCAATGTACTCGGCGGCATCAAGATGTACTTCCCCATGTCCGTCTTCGACGCGTACTCCGGGCTGTACGTGCGTACTCCCGGTTGCATTCAACTGAACGGCACCCGGGCGCTCCAAGTGGTGCGCGCTCGTCACCTGCAAATCCGGTTCCCCGGCCAAGGAACGGACTACCGCAACTGGCCCCAGGAGGCGTTATCGGATCTCGCGCGCATCCGACGCGACCACGAGTTCTTGAAGGTCTTGGCCGACGCCGTCAAAGCCAAGGGGATCGCCAATCCTCTGACCGACCAGCGCCTAGCGACCTCGGTCGCGCGATATCTAACCGTTGACCAGGGACTTACCACCAGTGCTCTGCTCAGTCTCGCCGAACATTTCCACGGCATCTCGGTGTCGTCGGTGCCCGAATTGACAGTGCCGGTCGTGCTCGTTCAGACGGCCGGTGGGTACCTCTACCAGGGCTACTACTACGGCGACGTCGAGTTCCCGATCGATCCCGGCGTCACCCAGACGATCGATCGATTCTTGGACGTCGGACCGGGCGTCAACACGATGGACGGCAAGCCGCTGCCTAAGGCTTCGTCCTTCACCGTCTCGGTGGTGGACGGATCGGGAATTCCCAACGAGGGCCACGTCGTCGTGGCCGGTCTTCGTCGACGCGGCTTCGTCATCCACGGCATCGGTTCGGCCGCTCCCTTCGGCGTTCGCGAAGAGACCGTGGTGTACCACGCGAACAACTCCGAGGCCTCGCTCGCCGCGGCCCAGGCCGTGCTGCACACCATCGAGGGACCGGCCGTGATGGCGCTCGGTCACACGACCGCCGGCGCCACCGTGACTGTACTGACCGGTTCCGACGTCATCGTCATTGCCCCTCCGCGCCGAGTATCGGCGACGACCACCACGCTGAAGGGTAAGCACCACCACCCAGCGACGACCACCACGACGAGGCCGGTGACGCAGATCACGGTGGTCGACCCGTCGGCCGTCAAGCACGACAACTCCTTGTCGGCACCGACCGACGTGACCCAAGCGTTACAGCCGTGGGACCCGCGTTCATGCGCCCCCAACGGTACCGAGGGACCGTAGGGGAGAGGCGAGTAATTCCCACGCTGTCCGTTTCGGCGGCGCCGATTGCACTACATTCCGTCGTATGAAGCGGGTCCTTTTGGGTGTCGCGGTCGTCGCGGTCGTCGCGGTCGTCGTGGCGGTCGCCCTCGTCGTGACCGACAACAATCCGTCGACGCCCAGCGCGGCGCCGTTGGTCTCCCACGCGATTAAGGCGACGCCCGCCAACATGGCGCAGTTGAAGGCGGCGTTCTTGAAGTTCAAGCTGCACTACAAGAACATGACCAGCACCGATCGGATCACCTGGGGTGTGGTCCTTCAGCCCAACGGATCGAAACTGCCGCTTATCGCTTACGACGCCGTCGATCACCGCGCCTGGGCCATCGCCTCATTCAATCTCGTCCTCCCGGCCAGTTACAAGGCCGAAGTGTCTTTCCAAGATGGTGGCAACATGGGCATCTTCAACAAGGTCGGCTCCGGCCCATGGGTCATGACTGGTTCACCGGGGTTCCCGCTCTGCGCGAAGGACGTTCCTTCCACGGTCGCTCATCTCTGGGGTCTCAAGAACTATCCGGCCTGCAACTAGCTTCGCTCACCGAAGCTTCGCGCGAAGTTCCCTGCGCCACACCATCTTGAGCGCCGACCAGTTCTCGTCGAGGGCGGCGACCTTCACGTCCACCAGGCCGAGTGGCAGGACCACGCTTCGAACAACGTGGTCCGTGATGTCCGAGCGGTGACCCGCGGCTCGGCGAGGCCACGCGATCCACAGCGATCCGTCGGGCGTGATGACTTCGGCGAGAGTGCCCATCGCTCGAGTCAATGACGCCGCGTCTTCGAAGAACGCGATGGCGACGTCCACCGTCGAGGCCGGGCGTCGACGAAAGACCTTCACGTTCGAAGGTAGATCGTCAAGGGACCATTCTCGGGGCGCGCCGATCAGTCTCACGCGATGGCCCTCTTTGATGCCGATCTTCGCCGCTAAGGGCGTTCCCGAGTAGCCGGCCGTCACGACGTTGAGTGTAACGAGCGACTCCGGCGTGGCAGATGCCGTAATCGTCGAGAATATTGTTCACTTTTTCACCCTCGCGTCACGCTGAGGGGCCGCGCGACCAAGGCGCTGGGGAATAGCGTGCAGAGACGCGTCCCATGTGATATTTATAAGAGCACTCAAACCCAGGGGGAGCCAATGGCGCAATTCGATATGAAGAAACTTGACACGTCCGACCGCATCGTGGTTGGTATGGGCGTTCTGACACTGATCTGCCTGTTCTTACCGTGGTACGGCGTGTCCAGTGGACCGTTCAGTGCGTCGGTCAGTGGATTCAGCACGGGTTACGGGTGGCTGGGCGCGATTCTCATCATCGTCGCCGCGGGCTATCTGGCGGCCCTGCGCATGGGGTCGAACGTGCCCAAGATCTCCTACGGTCCCGGCGTCACGGTCCTCGGACTTTCGGCGATCGGGACGATCATCGTGATCCTTCGCTGGATAACCATTCCCAAGGGCGGATTCTCCGGCTACAGCTACGGTCCGGAATTCGGAATGTACCTCACGATTCTGGCCGGCGTCGTCCAAGTAGTCCTGGCCTTTCGACTCTTCAAGGCGTCCGGTGAAAAGGTGCCGTGGGAGAACAAGAAGTCCTAGTCGTCGGCTCCGCCGACACGCTGCTCGGAGCAATCTCTGTGGAGCCGTGACTCGACGTGCGTCAGGGCCTTTTCTTCCCGCCCTTTGACGGCGTTGCCGATCCCCATCGACTGGTCGACTTAGCTAGGGCCGCCGAGGCGTCGGGCTGGGACGGCCTATTCCTCTGGGACCACCTGCTCTACGACGGGGGCGTCACGCAGATCCTCGATCCGTATATTTCGCTGGCGGCGATCGCGTCGGGGACCACCACGATTCAACTGGGCGCGATGGTGACGCCGCTCATTCGCCGTCGGCCCCAGGTTCTCGCGCGTCAGGCGGTGACCCTCGATCTCCTCTCGCGCGGTCGTCTCATCCTGGGATTCGGCCTCGGCGACGACGGGGAGGTCGGCGAGCTGTCCAAGTTCGGCGAGATGACCGACGCGAAAGAGCGCGGCCGCGCGCTGAGTGAAGGACTCGACGTGCTCAGCGGACTGCTTTCGGGCGAGTCCGTGCATTACCGGGGCGAGCACTACCGAGCGGACGACGTCACCTTTCAACCAACGGCCGCGCGCGAGGGAGGCATACCGATATGGCTCGCCGCGCGGTGGCCGAATCCCGTACCCATTCGCCGCGCCGCGCACTTCGGTGGCGTCTTCGTGATCCAGATGACGGACCCCGATGACGTCGCTGAGTTACGTCAACGACTGATCGACGAAGGGACCGACCTGGAACATTTCGACGTGGTGGTCAGTGGCGCCATCGGCGATGACCCGTTACCGTGGGCCAGGGCCGGCGTCGACTGGTTCCTAAGCTGGATCGGTCCGTATCACATGGACTACGACGAGGTGCACGAGATGATCGTCGAGGGCCCTCGGGCGATCACGCGTTAGAGGTCTTTTCGCCAGGCCACCATGGCGCCGGCCACGCGCGCACCGAGGGCCTCGTTGACCGCGATCATCGGAGTGTTCAACATCGAGTTGAACGTGGTGACTTTCTCCGTGGGATACTGACCGGCCTCGAGCAGGCGCATGGTCGCGATCTTCAAGAGACCACCCAGACGATGTCCTCGGTGTTGGCGGACGACCAACGTGTCCCACTGATAGGCCGTCTGGGGCTGGTCGCGCGACACGGTCAGTTCGCTGTAGCCCACCAGTTCGCCGCTCGCGCGGTGTCGCGCCGCCGACACCAAAAGGTCACGACCCATCTGATCGGTCGTCGCCTCGTGTCGTCGCACCCGCTCGGCGTCCCAGTGTTCGGCCTCGACGTCGATATCGACGTGCGGTGTTTCGACTGGCATGATGGCCGAGAGATGCGCCCTGGCGTTCAACAGTTCCTCGGGCGTGCCGTTGGTCCAACAGATGATCTCGTAGTCCGAGGCGAAGGTTACCCACTCGTCCCAGAGCCGGTCGAGTTCGCCCTCCGGCCGGGGCCAGGCCAGATCGCGACGGACGATCTCTTCGGCGACGCGGTAGCCGTAGTGAACGGCGAAAGTTCGATTCGGTCCGACGCCGATCTCACCCGAGCCCTCGATGACGAAGACGACGAGGGTCGGGCGCCCCAATTCGCGCGCGCACGCTTCGAGCTCGGCGAGCGTCGCCGAGCCGTAGCCTCGTCGCCGCTCCGCCGGATCGACGAAGAGGCTTCCTTCGATGAAGTTCAGATTGTCGTCACGCGTGACCTCGAGCGCCCCCACGGCGACCGGTCGGTCTAAGGAGGGGCCGTAGGAGTACAGGCGAAAGACCTTCGGCGCGGTTTCGTCAACGGAGCGCGCGCGCCACTCATCGGGGTGCCAGCCCTGGCCCGGCGCCCCCTCCCGGCTTCGTTCGGAGCGCTGCAGGACGCCGAACCACGCATTGAACTGCGCGTCGTCGGTGGGGTCAATTCGCGTGAACTGCACGGCCGTCACTCGTTCCCAGGCGCTGGTGAGTGCTCGCGACCGTCTTCGCTGGCGCTGAGGAGGCGGCGAAGTCGGAGCATCAGCCCTCCGCCCACCAGCGCGGTGAGCCCCGTGCCGAGCGGCCACCAGTTGCCCAGGTGTTCGTTGAAGTAGAACGCCGTGATCGCCGGCGCGAGCGTGCCCGACAGGCCCCAGGCGAGACCGGCGGCGGCGTTGTAGCGGCCGCGTAGGTGCTCCGGGGCGATGTCGTTCACCAAGGCCGGGCCAACGGGAGAGAGCATCGTCTCGCCGACGGCGAAGACGACCATTGCCACGCACAGCGACACGATGGCGAGCACTTTGGGCAGCGCGAGCGCCGAGTCCAGGATCACCCAGAAGAAGAACCAAATCACGGCGACCGTCGCCATCACTTTGGTACGACTCTTGCCATCGATCCGGTTGAGTATCCAAAGTTGCGAGCACACGATGGTGGTGGTATTGAAGAAGAAGATGATGCCGATGACGTGGACCGGCAGTTTCAAGTCGTTGACCACGAAGAGGCTGTAGCCCGCCTCTTGGGAGCCGTAACCGCCAATCATCAAGACGACCGCCGCCAGCACGTAACTTCGCAGTCGACGATCGCGAACAACCTCGCGCCAACCCTCCGACTTCAACTTCGGGTCGTCCCGGAGTTCCTTGATCGGCCCGCCATAGCGGCGCAAGGTGAGAACGATCAAACCGCCCAACATGGTCACTCCGGCGTTGAACGTGTAGAGGATGACGAAGGACTCCGGGTGGTGCAGGTCGACGATGCTGGCCGACACGAGAAGGCCGAATCCAATACCGAGATTCAAGAGCATGAAGTTGAAACCAAAGGCCCGTTGGCGGTGTTCGGACGGGACAATGCGAGAGAGCAGAGTGCTATTCGATCCCCAACCGGCGCCACCGAAGAGCGCAAGCAAGAGGGCGGCCACCGTCGCTTGGGTCTCGGTGTGGGCGTGCGCCCAGAGGATCAGTGACGCGGTGTCGGCGACGACCGCGACCACGATGACGCGCATCGGTCCGAACCGGTCGGTGAAGGTTCCCCATAAAGGACTGCTGCAAATTCCTACCAGCGCCGCGACCGAGAGCAGGAGTGTGGCGTAATTGGTCGAGAAGCCGCGCACGTTGTGGAGATAAATCACGAAGAGTGAGTACGTGAGACCACTACCCATGGCCGACACGAACGTGCTGACGTAGAACCGGCGCAGGGGTCCGGTGATACCGCTACGAAAATCAGCGGGAACGAGCGTCTGAATCAGTTTCACGAGACACCGAGAATACTTCGGCGCCTTGTGCGGCGAATCACAAGTTAACTAATTGTCATATGTCGAGGAGTATTACGCTTGAGTCGTAACGCACCTTTGGGTGGGCGAAAGGTAGTTGATGGTCCTTAAGAGTTCGCCGAAGAGCCGAACCGATCTCCTTTGTGAAATTGCGCCCGACGTCGAGCGCCTTTACAACCGACACCTCGAGGCGCCTCGCCTCTGGTATCCGCACGAGCAGATCAACTGGGGCGAGGGCGAGAACTTCGACGACGTGCCGTGGGAACCGTCGCAGTATCCGCTCAATGACGGGGTTCGCAGCGCGATTTACGTGAACCTGCTCACCGAGGACAACCTGCCGTACTACACGCACACCCTGCTCTCCCACGCCCCCAAGGGTCACCCGATTCTGGACTGGAACCACCAGTGGACGATGGAGGAGAACCGCCACGCCATGGTCATGCGCGACTGGGTCCACATCAGCCGCTGCATCGATCCCACCTTGCTCGAGGACGGTCGTCGGGTCCAGATGAAAAAGGGCGAGGTACCCCAGCCCGCGGACATGGCCGAACTGATCGCCTACGTCTCGTTCCAGGAGCGCGCCACCCAGATCGCGCACCGCAATACCGGAGCGAAACTGCCCAAAGACGACAAGATCGGTCGCAACGTGCTCGGTCTCATCGCCGGTGACGAAACCAAGCACTATCTCTTCTACCGCGACCTCACGCTGGCGGCCTTCGCCATCGACCCCTCGACCATGATGATCGCGGTCGCCAAGCAAGTGCGTGAATTCGCGATGCCCGGTACCGGCATCCCGAATTTCACTCGACACGCGGTGCGCATCGCGCGCGAGGGCATTTACGGACTGAAGCAGTTCTTGTGCGACGTGCTTGATCCCATACTCGAATTCTGGGACGTGGAACACCTGGCCGGACTCAGCGCCGAGGCCGAAAAGGCCCGTCAAGACCTCGGTGAGTTCGTGGCGAAGTTGGGCGAGGGCGTTGAGCGCATGGCCCAAAAGGCCGCCAAGGCCGCCACCGCCTCCGCGGCGCTCACCTAATTCTTTGTCGCTCATCGCAATGAATTAGCCGGTCTCGGGATCGACACCACGACCTTCGCTCTTTACCCTCGTGCGTAGTATTTATCAACGCTAAGGAGGGCCCGTGGGGCTGAGCTTTCAAGAGGCGAACGCCGAAGTCGGCGGACCCGGTAGCCCGTTCGAGGTACTCGACGTCCAAAGCGATGGCGTCACCTCTCGAAGATTCAAGAACGCCCCGTCGAACCTGCGACAGTTCTTCGACACGGCCCGGGGGCTCGACGAGACCTTCATTGTCTACGAGGACGAGGAGTGGACCTTCGCTGAAGTGATGGAGGACGTCGACGCCCTGGGCTACGCCCTGGTCAACCGGTTTGGCGTGGCGCCGGGGGACCGCGTGGGCATCGCGATGCGCAACTGCCCGGAGTGGATCATCTCCTTCGCCGCCATTCTCTCGATCGGGGCGATTTCGGTCTCGATGAACGCGTGGTGGACCGAGCAGGAGTTGGACTACGCCATCAACGACGCCGAACTGTCGGTGCTGATCGGCGACACCGAGCGGATCGAACGCGGCAACGGCGCGTGTCAACGAGCCAACGTGCGGATGATCGGCGTGCGCCTGGATGAACTCGCACCGCTCGCGCCGCAGGTCGAGCATTGGCACGACGTCCTCGTGCGCGGTCAGGCCATGCCCGAGGTCGCTCTCCACGCGGACACGGACGCCACCATCCTGTACACCTCGGGCACGACGGGTTTTCCCAAGGGCGCCGTCTCGACCCACGGGGCGATCTGCCAATCGGTCATGGCGTTCTCGTCGGGGGCCGCCGTGCAGGTGGCGCGACGCAGCACCGACAAAACGGGAAGCGATCTGACGCCGTGTTTCATCTTGATCGTCCCGCTCTTTCACGTGACGGGATGCATCCCGGTCATGTTGACGTGCTTCAGTTTCCACGTGAAATTGGTGATGATGTACCGCTGGGAGCCGGAGCGCGCATTGCAGCTGATCGAGCGTCACCGGGTGACGATCTTCGTGGGCGTGCCGACGCAGTCCTGGGACCTCATCGAATCACCGCACTTCGCCGAGTACGACACTTCGTCGTTGGCCTCGGTCGGCGGCGGCGGTGCGCCCGCCCCGCCGACCCTCATGAGTCGGGTCAATGACTCGTTCCAGAACGGGAGTCCGGGCCTCGGCTACGGCATGACCGAGACCAACGCCTACGGTCCGCGGATCGAAGGGGACGACTCCCTCACGCATCCCAATTCGACGGGATCGGTTCCCACGCTGGTCATGGAGGTCGAAATCCGCGACGCATCGAAGCGCGCCCTCGCCGCGAATGAGAGCGGTGAGATATGGATGAAGTCGCCCACGCTCATCCGCGGCTTCTGGCGAAAGCCCGAGGCGACCGCGGAGACCCTCGTGGACGGGTGGCTCCGTTCGGGCGACCTCGGTCGTATCGACGACGACGGCTACCTGTATGTCGAAGACCGCGTGAAGGACATGATCATCCGCGCCGGAGAGAACATTTACTCCGCCGAGGTCGAGGCGGCGATCTACGAGCACCCCGCGGTCTACGAGGCCGCGGTCTTCGGACTACCGGACGAGCGTCTCGGCGAGATCGTCGCCTGCGCCGTCATGCTCAAACCGGGCGAGTACCTCAGCGAAGACGGGTTGCGGCTCCATCTTCGAACTCGACTGGCCAACTTCAAGGTCCCGACCCGGGTCGCCTTCACCAACGAACCGCTGCCGCGCAACGCCGCCGGCAAGTTTTTGAAGCGCGAGATGCCGAGGATCTACTTCTCTTGAGCCGCGGCGATCGCCGCTCGCGCGTACTCGGCGATGTTCATCGTTTCGAGGTCGCCCAGTTCGAACCAGGCCGCGTGATCGGTGGTGCCGTGCACCTCGTGGTGCAGTTCGCCGCCGGCCAATTCGATGGTGAAGAGAATGCGCACCGTGTGGATCTTGTCGCCGTTGTCGCGACGGCGCACGTCGCTGGTGACGCCGAGCAGGACGGGATGGTGGACGACGAGGCCCGTCTCTTCGCGGAATTCGCGGATCAACGTGTCTTCGGGCGCCTCGCCGAAGTCGATGCCGCCGCCGGGCAGCCACCACAACGGCGGGGTGTGGCGGGGATTGGACGAGCGAACGAGCGCCACGCGCCCAGCGTCAATGAGGACGCCGTAGGACCGGACGCTGGTGTGCTGCTTACTCATGAAATGGCTGACGTCCTGACTGAATGATGGCCGGCGTCGCGGAACTCGACCCCGAGAGGTACGTGATGCGACGGCCATCGCTGGAGAAATAGTAGGCGACGTCGCCCGCGTCGAGGCTCCGCTGCGGGTTCCGGGTGGTGACTGCAGTGATCACATCGGATCCATCGAGTGGCCGGTGGGGTCAACGGTCCCGGTCTTCTGACGCTCGTCGAAGCGTTCGGCACACCGAGGCGAACAGAAGTAGTAGACGACCTGGCCCACCCGGCGTGTGTCGCCCGGCGCCGAAGTATCAACGGTCATGCCACAGATCGGGTCGGTGGCTACCGACGACGAGGGGCGACCGGAACGCGCGACGAACCAGATTGTTACGAGTAGCACCGCGGCGACGATGTTGAGCGCCAGGGTCCAACCCAACTCGAAATTCCCGCTCGCGAATCGGGTGTGGTGCGTGCTTGGCACCAACAACGCCACGTGAAAGAGTCGGTCGACCACGAGTCCGCCGGCGCTCATCACGAACCACAACAGAGCGAAGAGTCGAAGGGCGGCCCCCGTGCCGTAGAAACGTCGGTAGATGAAGAGCAGCGGCATGGTCACCAGGTCGGCGAAGATAAAGCTGATGACGCCTCCAAAGGCGACTCCGTGAGCCCAGAGCACGGCGGCGAGAGGAATGTTGCCCACCGAACAGACGAAGGAGACGACGGCGAGCAGCGGGGCGACCGCGACGTTCTCGAGTACGGTCCAGACGCCGTGACCACTCACGAAGAAGTGCGACCACCAACGATTCGGCACGTCGACCATGATGAAGCCGGCCACCACGAACCCGGCGAGCAGTTCTTTGCGCAACATCGTGAGATCACCAATGGTGAATCGGGCAGCGATCCGGTAGTTCTCGCGATCACGAACGCGTTCGCGCCAACGTTGCGTCGAAGTCCTCGTCGAAGGAGGCGAATCGTGCTCGACGCGTATCCGGATTTGATCCTGGTAGCGCCGCGAGAAGACGTAGTGCGTGGTGAAGGACAGTAGCGCGATCATGAGTGCGCCGCCTACGAACTGCGCGACGACGAACTGCCATCCGAGCAAGAGGTAGAGCACTATCCCGAGCTCGATCACGAGATTGGTGGAGGCGATCATGAAGATAATGGAGTTCGTCCACGACGCGCCGCGCGCGAAGAGTGCTCGGGCCATCGCACTGGCGGCGTAGCTGCACGAAGAGGAGATGACGCCGAGCACCGACGCCTTCGCCACGCTCTTGGCGGTGGTCACTCCGAGCTGCGCGCGCAACGCGTCGCGCGGCAAGAGACTCTGCACGAAGCCGGACAAGGTGAAGCCGAGGACCAGGGGCCACCACGTGATCCAGAGCATCGCGCCTGCCTCTTTCAACCCGTCGCCTAGTCCGTGGAAGAAGAGGTGCAGTGAAGCGATCACGAACTAGCGGGTGGTGGGGAAGCCGAGGTCGATCTGAGACTCCGACGGTTGCGGCCAGCGCGTCGTCACCACTTTGGCCCGGGTATAAAAGGCGAAGCCCTCGGGACCGTAGATGTGACTGTGGCCGAAGAGCGAGTTCTTCCATCCGCCGAAGGAATAGGCGGCAATCGGTACCGGAATGGGTACGTTGACCCCGATCATTCCGACATTCACTTCGCGCGAGAAGAGTCGCGCCGCGTTACCGTCGCGCGTGAAGATCGCCACGCCGTTGCCGTACGGGTTGGCGTTCACCATGGTGACGGCATCGGCGTAGGTGGCCACGCGCGACACACCGAGCACCGGCCCGAAGATCTCGTCGTCGTAGGCCTTCATCCCCGGCTCGACTCCGTCGAGCAGGCACGGCCCCACGAAGAAGCCCGGCTTGTCGGCCCAGGACGTTCCGTCGCGCACGACGGTGATGCCCTCGCTCGGCGCCGAAGTGACGTAACCCACCACGCGGTCGCGGTGTTCTTTGGTGATGAGCGGACCGAAGTCACTGCTCGGATCGTCGCCCGGTCCGACCGTCAAGCGATCGAGTCGGTCGGTGATGCGCCCGATCAATTCGTCCGCGATGTCCCCAACCGCGACGACGACGCTGATCGCCATGCATCGTTCGCCGGCCGAGCCGAAACCGGCGTTGATCGCGGCATCGGCCGCGATGTCGAGATCGGCGTCGGGCAAGACGACCATGTGATTCTTCGCGCCGCCGAGCGCCTGCACGCGCTTGCCGTGCGCGGTGCCCGTGAGGTACACGTGACGAGCGACCGGCGTCGAGCCGACGAAGCTGATCGCGTCGATGCCCGGGTGCTCCAGCAGCCGATTGACCGTGTCGGCGTTGCCGTGGATCACGTTGAAGACGCCGCTCGGCAGTCCGGCCTCGCGGAGGAGTTCGCCGAGGCGCACCGACACCGACGGATCGCGTTCGGACGGCTTCAGGATCACGGCGTTGCCCGTGGCGATCGCGTTGGCGGTCATCCATAAAGGAACCATGATGGGGAAGTTGAACGGCGTAATCGCTGCGACGACACCGACCGGCTCGCGCACCGAGTGCACGTCGACGCCATCGGCGACCTGGCTGGAGAAGTCGCCCTTCATGTGCTCGGTGAGTCCGCAGGCGTATTCCACGTTCTCGAGTCCCCGGGCCAGTTCCCCTTTCGCGTCGGCGAGGGTCTTGCCGTGTTCTTGGGTGATCAGTGCCGCGAGCTCGTCGGCGTGTTGAACGAGGAGTTGGCGCAACGTGAAGAGAACGTTGGTTCGCTGGGAAAGGGTCGAGTTGCGCCACGTGTCAGCGGCGGTGCGCGCGATGTTCACGACGCCGTCGACGAGCTGCGCGTCGGCGACGGGAACGTGCGCGTTCACGCCGCCGGTGGCCGGGTTGTAGACGAGGAGGTCGCCGGATCCCTCGACGCGCTCGTCGTTGATGAAGTAGGGAACGGTCCGCATTGACACCTCTTTCTCACTGGCCAATCTAATGGTTGATAGCAAAACCACCGTTAGGGTTTAGCTATGAACGCCGCGCACGAAAGTCGGTCGTTGCGCGACGCCGCTGCCGTCGACTCACTCCGTCCGGGCCACTTCGCCGCGGAGATTTCGGACGATTACACGGTGGTCGGCCACCCCAACGGCGGCTACTTGCAGTGTCTTTTAGCGAACGCGGCGCTGGCCGCCGCGAGCAACGAAGGTTCGGCCCACGTTCACACCACGGCGATCACGACGAGTTACGTTGCCGCTCCGGAGGTTGGTCCGGTGGAACTTCGCACGACGGTTCGTCGAGTGGGACGAAGCGTGTCCTTCGTCCACGTCGAACTGATCCAGGACGCGGTCGTGACGACCGAATCCCTGGTTACCCTGGGCACCCTGTCCGACCACGCCACCGTGCGATACCTTCAACCCGCCGTGCCGGACCTGGCCCCGCTCGAGGACTGTCTTCGCCGCACCGTGGTCGAGGAGATCAAGCTCATGAGCGTGGTCGATTTTCGCTTGGACCCCTCGTGCGCGAGGTGGCTGGACGGAGAGCGCAGTGACCGCGCGGAGGTGAAGGGGTGGTTGCGACTCAATGACGGCGCCGAAGCGTGGGACGCGTGGACGTTGCTCTTCGCGAGTGACGGGCTGCCGCCCGCCACCTTTCCGCTGGGTTCGTCGGGGTGGGTGCCGACTCTCCAGTTGACCTCCTACGTGCACCAACAACCGGTCGGCGAATGGTTGCGTGCTCGCCAGTGGTGCGTGGTCATCACTGACGGCGTCGTCGAAGAGCACTGCGAGTTATTCGACACGCGAGATCAGTTGGTGGCCACGTCGACTCAGTTGGCGATGGTTCGATTCCCCAAGTCCGCAGATCGATGAGTACACCCCACCCGCTCGAGGACGGCTCGCTCTTCATCCGTGCTCAACTCACGATTCCGGCTGACGAGGTTGCGCTTCGCGTCACGACGTCGGGTGGACCGGGGGGCCAGCACGCGAATCGTTCACTGACGCGCGTCGTTGCTTCTTTTGACGTCAACGATTCAAGTGTTCTCTCGAACGCCGACAGAGAGTTGTTAGTGGAGAAGATCGGTCCGATCGTTCGTTCGAGCGCCGGGAGGTTTCGATCGCAAGGGCAGAACCGCGGTGCCGCCCTCCAGCAGTTGGCGGACAAGATCGCCCTGGCCTTGACCCGTCAGCCTCCGCGACGCGCGACCAAACCGACCAAGGGCTCGAAGGTCCGTCGCGTAGACGACAAGAAGGCTCGCGGTCGCGTGAAAGAACAGCGCCGTCGTCCGACGGAGGACTAGCGAACTTTGTTCAGGTGTCGCGCGATCGCTTCGAGGGCCGAATGAACCAGTCCGTCCAGTCCCGGGTCGGCGTCCTCGTGGGGGCCACGAAGAGGAGTGAGGGACGCGTAGCCGGCGACGAGCAGCGCGCCGTCCTCGTCGGCGTCCTCGTCACTGACGTCGCCGATGTCCGGCGTCGCCGCGCCCAGACGCAACGACAGCTCACCCTGGTCACTCAGAGATTCGCCTTTGATCGACGGCCGGGCGGACTTAACGACGCCGGCGCGCGAGATTCGTCCTCGGCGCACCCCTTTCATGTCGGCGGCCGAAAGATTCGGAACGTTCAGATTGAAGAGCGTGCGCGAAGGCGCGTTCATCAGTTCTTGCAAGACCTCGATCGCCACCTCGCCGGCGGTGTCGTAGTGGACGTTCTCGCCCCACTGTACCGAAACGGCCAGACCTGAGAGGCCGAGTTGGGCGCCGGTCAGTATGGCGCCGACCGTGCCGGAGTGCAAGACACTTCGCCCCACGTTCGCGCCTGCGTTGATGCCCGAGAGAATGAGGTCGGGCTGGAATTCGAAGCTGCCGACGGCGCCGAGAATCGCGCATAGCGCCGGGGGAGCCTCGAGGGAGTAGGCCACCAGCGACTCGGCGCCCGGGATGGTGTGACGTCGGTACTTGACGCTGGGGTGAGAAAACACGTCGCCGACGGCGGCCGACATACCGGAGTGGTTGACACTCGGCGCCACCACGATGGCTTCGCGAACCTCGTGCTCGGGGGCTTCGTCAATCCAGCGAGCCACGTTTCGCGCCAACACCTCGAGTCCCGGGGCGGTGATTCCGTCGTCGTTGGTTATGAGGATTCTCATACGGCGTACGATAACGGGCGTACGTTACACGTCCGTGATTAAAGGGAAAAGCGACCGATGCTGCCATCCGGTGAACAGATTGCCATTGCCCACGGTGACGAACGGGCCGTAATCACCGAAGTCGGCGCGACGCTGCGTACCTTCGTAAAGGGCGGGCTCAGCGTCGTCGAGGGCTTCGCCGGCGAAGAGGTGCCGACCGGGGCCCGGGGACAGGTGCTGTACCCGTGGCCTAATCGGATGTCCGACGGCGAATGGACGTTCTCCGATCGCGTCGCGCGACCGACGATTGACGACGTCGCCCACGCGACGGCCATCCACGGGCTCGTGCGCTGGCGGCCGTTCCGCATCGACTCGGTCAACCAGAATCGCTGCTCGCTCTCGATGTTGTTGCATCCGTCGCCCGACTATCCGTTCTTGAGCGACATCAACGTGACCTACCACTTGGGTCGACTGGGTCTCACCGTCACCACGACGGTGACCAATCGCGATGACGTGCCCATACCCTTCGGCGTGGGTTTTCACCCCTACCTCGCCGTCACCACGCCGACGATCGAGGGAGCCGAGTTGGAGATCCCGGCGAACGCCTACGTCGCGGTGAACGATCGCCAGCTGCCGACCGGAGAGATCTTGCCGGTGGCGGGAAACAGTTTCGACTTCACCAAGCGCAAGTCGGTGAATGGCCACACGCTCGACACCACCTTCACCGAACTGGTGCGCGACGATTCGGGGCTGGCCACGGTCGTGCTCGTCGACTCGGCCGGGGGCGAGATCGAGCTGAGCGTCGATCGTAACTTTCCGTATTTGCAGGTCTTCACCGGTGACCATCTTGAAAAGGGTCGTCGACGCACCGCCGTGGCCGTGGAACCGATGACCTGTCCGCCCGACGCGCTGCGCAGTGGCAAGGACGTAGTGGTACTCGAACCGGGTCAGCACTGGGCCGGTTCGTGGCGACTGCGACGGAGGTAACGATGAGCGACAAAGTCGTGCTGGTGACCGGTTCGACGAGCGGCATTGGCGAGGCGACGGCACTTCGTTTCGCCGACGCCGGCCACCGAGTGGTCTTCAACTCGGTGCGCAGTGTCGAAGCCGGCGAACGACTCGCCGCCGCGACGCCGAATTCTCGATACGTGCAAGCCGACATCGCGCTGAGCGAGGACTGCACCCGACTCGTCGCCGACGTCCTCGAGCACTACGGCCGTCTCGACGTGTTGATCAACAACGCCGGTACGACCAAGGTGATTCCCCACGCCGACCTGGAGGCCGCGTCGCTCGACGTATGGCGCGAGATCTTCGAGGTGAACGTCTTTGGCACGTGGAGTCTCTGCGTCGCGGCGATGGACGCCCTGCGCTCGAGCCACGGGGCAATCGTGAACGTTTCGTCGATGGCGGGCGTGCGACCGCTCGGCTCGTCGATTCCCTACGCCGCCTCGAAGGCGGCGGTCAATCACATGACCGCGCTGCTCGCGAAAGTCGTAGGGCCCGAGGTACGGGTGAACGCCGTGGCGCCGGGCCTGGTCGACACGCCGTGGACCGCGGACTGGGATACCGTGCGTGGTTTCGTCCATGCCGTCGCTCCCCTCAAGCGAAGCGGCTCGCCCGACGACGTCGCCGAGGTGATCGTGGCCCTGGCGTCGTCGAAGTACGTGACCGGCCAAGTCGTCGTCATCGACGGCGGTCTCAGTCTCGCGACGTAGGCGGCGGCGGCACGAAGAACCGCAACAGCCGACAGAACACGGCCGTCGCTGGTTGAATGAAGAAACGATTGCGAACCGGTCGGTTCGCCACGCCGAGGAGTTCCAGTTGCCACGGCGCCATCAGCGCGAAGGAGCTGCGCACGAGCAGCCAATTCGCCGAACGATTCATCACGCCACGTTGGACGCCGCGCACGATGAAGTCCCGTGCGATGGCACCGTCCGCACTGAGCCGCAACTCCGGGCGGAATCGTTGGATGGCGGCTTCCAACTCCGCGACCGACGTCGGTGGGCTGACCATGCCGAGGTCGTTCGCCAAGCTCGCCATCTCGCGCACGTACCGGTCGGCGTCATCGTCGCTGAGGCGCACCGCACCGAATCTTCGATAAGCCACGAGGAACATCGACGTCTCGGCGGCGTGCACCCACGCCAGCAGATGGGGATCGTTCGCGAAGTACGGGGCGCCATCGTCGGCAACCCCGCGAACGACCTGGTGCACGGCGAGGACGCGCTCGATCGACGCGTAGGCCTGAGCCTTCGTGCCGTAAGTGGTGAAGCCAATGAAGTTCGCGGTCTGGAGGAGTCGCCCGAGGGGATCCTCGCGGTACCGCGAGTGTTGGGCGACGCCGGCCATCGTGTGGGGATGGAGCATCTGAATGAATAGTGATCCGAGTCCACCAACCAGCATGGGCGGCAGGTCACCGTGGATGGTTCGCGCCACACCGTCGAGCGCGAAGTAGGCCTCGTCGGGATCGTTGCAACGAGGCGGCGGATCCTTGGACAGCCCGACGGACTTTCGGATGTCGCGGTGGACGCGCCGCCGAAGTCGAGTCAGGGTTTCAGTGGCCATCGTGGCTGGCACGGTCCTCGCTTTCTCTTGGACAGACTACGTTCATCACTTTCAATTCAAGCAGCCGTCTGGGACACTAGAGAAATGGCCTCTACGCAACCGCTTCGGCGCACGACGACCGAAGGGGACGTCCAAACCGAGGACGCTGTCGAGACCAAGAAGCCGTGGAACGTGATCGTGTGGAACGATCCGGTGACGCCCATGACGGTCGTCGTAGTGATTTTCCGCAAGATCTTCGGCTACTCGAACAACAAGTGCACGCAGCTGATGTTGGCCGTGCACCACGAGGGTCGAGCGCTCGTCTGGTCCGGTCACCGCGAACGCGCCGAGAGCTACTGCGTCAAGCTGCAGGTCGCCGGTTTGCAGAGCACGATCGAACAGGACACGTAGTGGCGGGAAGCAAGGTCTTCACCCGTCGTCGCGACGGCCGGGTGGAAGTGCGCATGAACGAGTACGGTCGCTCGGTGGTTCGCAGTGCCTTCGCCAACGTCTTGGCGGCCGAGCGCGACCCCGACCACGAGTGGCACATCTCGCTCTCGGGCCCCATCGATCCCAGCCTCGATCAAGACAATCCCGTGTCCATGCTCGCTCGCCAAACCGAGACTTCGACCAACGCCGAATTAGCCAGTCTCACGGTCGACGAGCAGTTCCTGAACGACGCCGAAGCATGGGTGTGGCTTACGACGTTGCAGGTGGCCCTTCGTTCCACGGCCCAGACTCACGGGCTGCACAATGACGAGCAATTGGCCGCCGCGGATGACGAAATGCTCAGTTACGTGCGGACCCTGCAGTCGCTGCTCTTCGATTTGGCTGCCTGTTTTTGAACCTGATTGAGCATCAATTGTGTGACAATTTCATTCATTTCCGGGGTGGTGTCGAAAACCTGTTCTAATCTTGAAACATGACGGCGGCCTCGGATCGACTCGAACTGTCACGTCTCGTACACCGTTTCGGCCTCGGACCCAAGCCCGGGGAGTACCTCCAACTCCTCGCCGGCGGCATCCCCCAAGCGCGGGCCAAGGTTCTGGCCCGCCGCTTCGATCCCGGCCTCAATGCGCTCGTGACGCCGCCCTTCCCGAACATGGGACCGGCGCCTTCAGATCCGACCGCGGGTTTGGCGTACTGGAAGGAGGTCGGTGCCCAGTCGTTGAGCGTGGGGGTCTGGTGGATGGACCGAATGGTGCTCGCCGACTATCCCTTCATCGAGCGCATGACGTGGTTCTGGCACGGCCACTGGGCGACGTCGATCACCAAGGTCAGCTACGCCCTGCCGATGAAGATTCAAAACGAAACGCTACGCACGCACGCACTGGGCAACTTCGTGGACATGTCACGAGCCATGGTGAAAGACGGTGCGCTGATTTATTGGCTCGACGGGCCGGAAAACGTCGCCTACTCGCCGAACGAAAACCTCGGTCGTGAGTTCATGGAGCTCTTCACCCTCGGTGTGGGCAATTACTCCCAAACCGACGTCCACCAAGCGGCCCTCGGCTTCACCGGCTACGACGTTGATATGACGAGCGGCGCCGTCACCTTTGACCCCAAGATGCACGATAATTCAGCCGTCAGCGTTCTCGGCAAGCGACAGGTCTTCCACGCCGTCTCGTTGAGTGACTGGATCGTGTCACGACCGGAGAACGCGAAGTTCATCGCGCGCCGCCTCTGGTTCCGATTTATCTCCACGACCGTCGAACCGCCTGCGTCGTTGGCCAAGGTCTTCGAGCAACGCGACATCTCGCTGCTCATCAACGCCATTGCCCGCAATCCCGCCATGCGCCGGCCCCAGTACTCGCAGGCGAAGTCACCGGTCGAGTGGTTCGTTTCAGCGAGCCGAGCGCTTCGCGTCACGCCGTCCAAGCTGCCGGAGTCGGCAGCATTGGCGTGGTTGCTCTTTTCGATGGGTCAGTTCCCCTTCAATCCGCCCAGCGTTGGTGGTTGGCCCTCCGACGAAGCGTGGCTGACCGCCGCGGCGATTCCGTACCGCGTCAATCTGGCCAACGTCCTCGTGCAGAACGGTGACCTCGCGCCATTGACGTCGGTGCCGAAAGCCAAGATCGTCCAGGCCGCCGCCGACTGGCTGGGCGTCGCGCAGTGGAGCACCCGTACCGAACGCGCGCTCAATCAAGCCGTCTCGGACCCCAAGCAATTAGCGCTCCTCGCGCTGAATGCCCCCGAGTACTTGGTGAACGCGTGAGTCCCTGCGACTTCAATCGCCGTCAGTTCCTTAAGTACACCGGGGCCGCCGGCGCGGCCACGATGGCCGCGACGTTCTCCATGGACGACGTGGCCCAGGCGGCGAGTGTGACGCCGCTACCGGTCGGGACACCGATCCTGGTGATCGTCACGCTCTACGGAGGCAACGATGGACTCAATACCGTCGTGCCGTATCTCGACCCGGCCTATCTGTCGAACCGCCCCGGCATGTCCCTCGACGCCTCCCAGGTGCTTCCCCCTTTGGGGTCTGGATCGGACAATGTCGTTTTGGCGCTCAACGGCACCATGACCGGGTTCCAATCGCTGTGGACGGCCAACAAGCTGGCCATCGTGCTCGGAACGAGTTACCCGAATCCGAACCTCTCGCACTTTTCGTCCATGGCCATCTGGCAGACCGGTTCGCCCGTTGAGGAGATCTCAAGTGGCTGGATCGGTCGTTATCTCGATGGACTACCGCACGATCCTTTCCGCGCAATTGGGATCGACTCTACTCTCACGCCGCTGCTGGCCGGCAATAGACGCGTGGGCTCGATGGTGCCGGTCAGCGGCCTCCAGGCGCCCTGGGAACCGCTCGGGACTCAATTGAAACATTTCGCCAAGAGTTCGCATCAGGACACCGCGCTGGTCGCCGACGCCGCCGGTTCCATTGCTGACTTCTACGCGCTCTCGTCAACGCTCACGCCGGTCTTGAAAAACGCGCCGCCGGCCTCGGCGTCACCGCTCGCCCAACAGCTCGACGCCGTCGCCAACATGATCACGGCCAACGTGCCGACGCGCGTGTACTCCGTGTCGCTGAGTGGCTTCGACACCCACGCCGACGAACTGAGCCAACAGAACGCGCTGGTGGGTCAGCTCTCCGACGCCATCACGGCCTTCCTCACTCAGGTCGGGACGACGCCGCGAGCCGACGACGTGGTCGTGATGGTCTATTCGGAGTTCGGTCGCCGCGTGGAAGCCAACGGCGGGCACGGCACCGACCACGGCACGTCCGCGCCGGTCTTCGTCGCCGGCAACCGGGTGGCCGGTGGTTTTTACGGGGAGCAGCCGTCGCTCACGCAATTGGTGCAAGGGGACCTGGTCGTGCACGTGGACTTCCGTGACGTCTACGCCTCGATGCTCGAAGACGTGCTCGGTACCGACGCCGGCAAGATCCTCAACAACTGGTCGACGAAGGTGAATAATCTCATCAAGCCGGTGGCGTAAACGCGAACACCGCTGGTCACGTCACGGTCGATGGGGCTAGGCCCGGGCTTGACTCACCACTTGATTGATGGACGCGACCATCTCGTCGGCACTGGCGCCGGGCCCGAATACCGCGGCCACGCCGGCGGCGCGCAGGTCATCGAGATCGTTGTTCGGCACGATGCCGCCCACCACGACCGGAATGTCCGAACCCCGGGCCCGAAGCGCTTCGACCACCAGCGGGGCCAGGGTCAGATGGGCGCCCGACAGCATGGACAGGCCGACGACGTCGACGTCTTCTTGAATGGCCGCGATGGCCACCGTTTCGGGGGTCTGGAACAGTCCGGTGTAGACGACCTCCATGCCGGCGTCACGCAACAGTCGCGCGACGACCTTGATGCCGCGGTCGTGTCCGTCGAGACCGACCTTGGCGACTAGGACCCGAACGGTCACAGCGTCGGCACCTCGACGTGACGACCGAAGACCTTCTCCATGGCGCCCATCATCTCTCCGACCGTGACGTAGGCGCGACTCGCGTTGATCAAGGCCGGCATGAGGTTCACTTCGGGATCGAGGGCGTCTCGGTTCAGCTCTTCGAGCGCGAGGAGCACCTTCGACTCATCGCGGGAAGCTCGAACGTCGATCAACCGGCCGACTTGCTTGCGCTCGTCGGCGTTGGTGATCCGAAGGATCTCTAAGTCCGCGTCGTCGTTGCCCTCAGTGAAGTCGTTCACGCCCACGACGATGCGCGTGCCAGCGTTAAAACTGCGTTCGAGGTTGTAGGCCGACTCGGCGATGCGACCCTGGAACCAGTTCTCCTCGATGCCCTTGATGCAGCCCTCGAGCATCGAGCCTTCGCCCATGGCCATGATCTCGGCGAAGATCGCTTCGGCCTGTCGCGCCATCTCGTCGGTCAACTCCTCGACGAACCACGAACCGCCCAGGGGGTCGGCCACGTTCACGACGTTGGTCTCGTAGGCGATCACCTGTTGGGTGCGCAGGGCGATGCGCGCCGCCTTCTCCGACGGTAGGGCCAGGGCCTCGTCCATCGAATTGGTGTGAAGCGACTGGGTACCGCCCAGCACACCGGCGAGGGCTTCGATGGCGGTGCGCGCAACGTTGACCTCGGGCTGTTGGGCGGTCAGCGACACCCCAGCCGTTTGCGTGTGGAAGCGTAGCTTCCAGCTGAGTTCGTTGGCAGCTTGGTAGTGGTCCTTCATCCAGGTGGCCCACAGGCGACGCGCCGCGCGGTACTTGGCGATCTCTTCGAAGAAGTCGATGTGGGCGTTGAAGAAGAACGAGAGCCGCGGCGCCACCTCATCGACACCGAGTCCGGCTTGTTGGGCCAGTTCGACGTAGGCGAAGCCGTTCGCGAGGGTGAAGGCCAGCTCTTCGGCGGCCGTCGATCCGGCCTCTCGAATGTGATAGCCGGAGACCGAGATGGAGTTCCACTTGGGCATCTCTTTCGCGGTGAAGGCGATGGTGTCGCGCACCAGTCGCATCGATTGGCGCGGAGGGAAGACGAACTCTTTCTGGGCCTGGTACTCCTTCAAGATGTCGTTCTGCAACGTGCCGCCGAGTTGCTCGCGCGCGACGCCTTTCTCCTCGGCTTGGGCGACGAAGAGGGCGAGCATGACCGCGGCCGGGGAGTTGATGGTCATCGAGGTCGTGATCGTGGCGAGATCGATGTCGGCGAAGAGGTCACGCATGTCGCTAAGACTGTCGATCGCCACGCCACAGCGTCCGACTTCACCCAGCGCCATCGGATCGTCGGAATCGAGTCCGAGCAGTGTCGGCATGTCAAAGGCCGTCGAAAGGCCCTGACCACCGGCGGCGATGATCTCCTTGAAGCGCAGATTGGTGTCGATCGCCGTGCCGAAACCGGCGAACATGCGCATCGTCCAGAGGCGAGACCGGTACATGCTGGCGTGGACGCCGCGGGTGTACGGAAACAGCCCGGGGAACTCTCCGCTCTCTGGTCCGTAGACCGGGTTGAGCGCGACCCCGGACATCGTCGCGAAGGTAGCGTCGCGCTTCGCGGACGCTTCATAGAGTGCAAGCCACTGGTCGTAGGCCGACGGGGTCATCTCATCACCTCCGGACATCCTGTCCTGGCGTCAGCATAGGTTGTGCGCTTTTGGGCACGATGGCGTGAGTCGAAGCGCGCCGTTGGTTCACTGAACGAATCGACGCGGCAATTCACCGTAGGCTGGAGACCATGTCCTTTTCACCTCGCAGCCGTCTCCAACTCATCTCCCTCGCCCTCGGTGTCACCCTGGTTCTCGCCGTCACGCCGATTGCGGCCCAGGCCTCGGTGAAGAATCCGACGACCAAATCGGTGCTGAAGGCCGCGCAAAAGGCCATGGCCAAAGAATCCGGCGTGCACATCTACGTCACCTCAAAAACCGGGACCGTTAAGAGCGTGGTCGTCGTCGATATTGGCGCCACCTACGGCGAAGAGACGATCACGTCGGGCAAGAACAGCGTGAAGATCATCGTCACTCCGACCGACGCGTATTTGAGCGGCAGCTCGACCGGCCTCACGAAGATCATGGGCCTCACCGCGGCCGAGCAGAAGAAGGTCGGTACTCTCTCGGTGGTGATGAAGGCCGGAACGTCGCCCTACACCAGCTTCCACACGAATCTCACGACCTCGGTCCTCTCGGGAATCCTTCCCGTCGCCAAGGGAACGAAGTACAAGGTCAGTGGTGACAGCGTCAAGGACTACCAACTCTCCTGGAAGACCGCGGCTTCCAGCACCGCCTCGGCGACGAACAGCGTCTTGACAATCTCCTCGGGGTCGAAGACCCTCCCGATAAAAGAGGTGATCACCGGCACCACGGGTGGTGGGACCACCGCCTTCTCGATGTGGGGCGAACACGTCGTCGAGCCCGCGCCCGCGGTCGCGAACACGATTCCTTACGCCAAGGTCATTGGCTGAACATTTCGGTTGGCGCTCGCGCCACGTATGCGCAGTACTGAATTCGCATACGCCGACCCCTGCGTGGAGAAATCTCACATACCGTTCGTGGGGATCCTCTGGCCGAAGTTCTGGAGTCGGACGACGTTCTTGGGGTAGTGGGCGAACGCGGCGTGCGACCTGAGGCCCGACCATACGTGGCTGACTGTTGCCGGCGCCTCCATCATCGGATCGGTGCAGTTCTGATTCCACCACTTGTTGATCAGTGGGGTCTCCCTCGCCGCCGTCTTCGCCACGTTGCCCGTGTCTCGATACCACGCCGAGAAGTCAGCGCGCGGTACCCGGGGACCGGTCTTGGTCAAGGTCTTCTCGAACGCGAGCCACGTCGCTTTCTGACTGGCCGTCGGTAGGGATTGATCTGAGTGACGCCACTGGTCGACGAAGTGCGTCATTTCGTAGATGTCGTGGCAGTAGCGCCCGGTGGAACTCCAGGGGCCAATCCCGAAGGGATACTCTGCGCCGGCCACGACTCGGCCCGGTCCCACGACGACGACAAATGCAAGAAACACCAGAACAATCGCCATCAGAAACTTCGCGAGGGCCTTCACGACCTGAACCTAGACCTCGACTTGGGCGATTGTTCGAATGTTGGGAAAGTGTCATCATAAGGAAATACTGCGCATTGGTGAGGACTGTGGCTGACCCATGAACGACATTGCGACGCTCGCGATTACCCCAACGTCAGGGGCGCGTCAATGGTGAAACCTTTCACAAACCGAAGAGACGCGGGACGTCGCTTGGGGACGCGACTCGCCGAAGTGCTGAGCGATAAGAACGTGGTCGTCGTCGGCCTTCCACGAGGTGGCGTCCCCGTGGCCTACGAAGTCGCTCGTATATTGCTGTGTCGCTTGGATGTGCTGGTCGTTCGGAAAGTCGGCGTTCCGTTGCAGCCCGAATTGGCGATGGGAGCGATCGGCGAGGAGGGAATGCTGGAGGTCGAGCCCGCCACGGCGAAGCGGTTCAGCGTGACGGACGCGCAGTTTGAGCGCGTTGTCGCCGATGAGCGCGCAACACTCGAGGAGCGAGTTCGTCTCTATCGAGAGGGTGTTCCCGCCATCTCTCTCGAGAACGAGGCGGTCGTGATCGTCGATGATGGTCTGGCGACCGGCGCCACGGCGCACGTGGCGTGCAGTGTCGCCCGAGCTCGAGGGGCGACGCGAGTCATCGTGGCCGTTCCCGTCACTAGTGTCGCCGCCGCGATTCGCATGGACCGTGTCACCGACCAGTTCGTATCGTTGGTACGAGCTGACGGACCGTTCGCCGTCGGTCAGTTCTACGAGGACTTCGGACAAACTTCGGACCAGGAGGTCATCGACGATCTGGTTAAGGCCCGAAACACTGAATCGGAGAGTGAATAACCAAAATCGACTCAGTCCCGAGAATCAACGCCCACGGTGGATTGGTCTCCCGGTTGAAGTCCGACGTCAGGAGCTCTTCAGTGGAACGAGTCCCCACGATTGGGCCACCAAGGTGAACGAGCGCACTCGCGCTTGGTACGAATGGGTGCGTGTTGAGAGCATCAGTTCGTCCGCCTGGGTTCGCTCTTGAAGGAGGTCGAGTCCTTCGTGAACCGTCTGAGGATCTCCGATCACGTGGGTCGCTAGGGCCTCGTCGATGATCGTTTTCTCCTCCAAGGTAAAGGGATACGCCTCGGCCTCTTCCGGGGATGAAAACAAGCCAACGTCGCCCGACCGGCGCTGGAGGATGCTCAGTGCTGTCGAGCCCCTGAGCCACTGAGCTTCGTCGGTCGTAGGTGCGCAGAGCACGGAAACAGCGACCATGACCCGAGGTTTTGCGAGCAAGAGGGAGGGTTGAAACGTTGATCGGTAGATGCTGAGCGCGGGTTCGAGGAGATTGGGAGCGAAATGGTAGGCGAAGGAGAAGGGCAGTCCCAGCATCCCGGCCAGTTGGGCACTGAAAGTGGACGAACCGAGCCACCACACTTCGGGGAGGTAGCCGCTGCCTGGGTTGGCGAAGGGGTACGACGGGGGACCTTCGCGAGGCAGAAGGTAGTTGATCAGTTCCGTCACATCGTCAGGGAAAGTGTCAGCACCTCGGTCGGGGACCCTTCGGGCCGGGACCCCTCGGTCGGCGGCGCGTCGTAGGGCCTGTGCCGTTTGGGGATCGGTGCCGCGCGCACGGCCCACTCCCAAATCGATCCGGCCCGGATGCAGCGCTTCGAGGGTCCCGAACTGCTCGGCCACGGCCAGAGGAGAATGATTGGGTAATATCACGCCGCCCGCCCCGATTCTTATGGTCGAAGTGACATTCGCGAGGTGGGCGACGAGTACGGCGGGAGCCGAACTGGCGATCGCTGACATGCTGTGATACTCCCCGACCCAATGTCGGTAGTAGCCAAGTTGTTCCACGATTCGCGACATTTCAGTCGTCTCTTGTAGTGCCTGCGCCGGTGTTGAACCGGTCGCTACCGTGGCGTGGTCGAGTACGGAGAGAGGAATCATGCTTCGTTCACCCTAGGTCCTTCGCCTGGATATGTTGGCGTTCGTCCCCACGTTGAACGCACCACAGAACTTTCGCCCCACCGTCAAACGCTCGGTCGACCAAGTGTGGACGCGGCGAAAGCTCCGTCATCCGTCGTCGCCACCTACCCCACGCGGACGTCTGATTCCGTTGAGCACGCGCCGAAAGTGATGTTCGCCGACCTGGGAGATCGGACCGAACACCGGAGCGGGCACGGCGTTGGCGACCATTGTCTGCGGTGCAGGCACGCTCCGCAGACGTTTCACCACTCGCTAGAGTCGGAATCCTTCTTCACGGCAGACCCCGGGCCACTTGATCCGAGGGTGTCTGCGTTCTAGAACTGGCTGTAGTGCACGTTGCAGGATTTCCCGTTACCCAACGTGATGCGAAAGACGTGGATGCCCCTTGGTGTTCCAGATCGCACGGTCACGCGTACGGTCAATCGTTTCCCCGTGTCGTGAATCACGCGGGCCGTGGTGCGTCGACCCATGTTGCTGGTGATCCTCGGTTGACCAAAGAAGCCGGTTCCCAAGATGGTCACGTTGACGGTTCGACCGGTCCACGCACCTCCGACCACCCTCGTTGCGCGGAGGGGGACTTTGGAGAGGGCCGAAATCACGAGTGAGCCGGCGACATAGTTGTACGTGGTTGCGTAGACGCCTTGATCAGCGCTGGGCGTCACGACCACCGTTGCGTTCGCGGGCAAAGTGAGGTACGTGCCCACGGCCGACGGTGCGATGGTGGACGTCGCGTAGACCGTCGGAGCGACGCCGGTGTAGGTGAAGGTGTCCTTGGTGACGGTGGCCCGATCGGTCGCCGTGAGCCCGGTTACCACGGCCGCGACGTCAATGGGTGACCAACGGTCACGTTGGTCGCTCTCGCCGAGATCGTGAGCACGCCGGGCGTGATGGTGACGGAGTGAGCACCCACGGCGGACGTGAAGTAGTCCGTGCCGTTGCCCACGGAGGTAATCGTCGCGTAGTAGGCGTCGCCCGGCGTCAGACCGGTAATGGTCTCAGTGCCGGTGGTGTTACCGGTGACGGCCTTCACCAGTGAGCCGTTCGACAATCGAATGGTGACGGTGCTCGATGTGGCATTGCCGTTGGGCGCGAAGTTGACGACGATCGAACTTGGTGAAACGAGGGAGACCGACGGTGCGGCCGGCGTGGACAAGGTCTGGGTCACCGTAATGACCGGCGACTTGGCGAGAGTGGTCTCCGTTCCGCCCGAGGTTGACTTCTCCGTCGCGATCCACGTCGCGGCGCCGACGCTGGTGGTTGCAGTCGCGCCCGGCCCCTTGGCGGCCTTGGCGCCGTAGTTAATGGTGAGGGTGGCGCCGGCGACCAGGGTCACACCGAGCACGACAATGGTCTGACCGTCGACCGAGACCGTACCGGTGCTCGCCGTCGTGTAGCCGGCGGACGTACCGGTCGTTGATGGGGCCGACCAGCCCGTAGGGACCGTTAGGTGGACGCCGCCGCCCGACACGCCCCCGGTCGCGGCGGTGTACGTGAAGGTGATGACGTGGCCGGTCGAGCCATAAGGGACGCTCGTGGTCTTGGTTGTCATGGTCCCAGTGCCGTTCGCCGAAGCGGCACTCGCCGGCCCCGCGACCCCGAGAACTAGTCCCGACGCCACGAGAAGTAGTGGGAGCAGCCACTGGCCCAGCGTGCGAAGCACCTTTGGACGAGGGTTAGTTGGTTCCATGATCGGACCTCCAGTTGTTCATGACATCGTCGATCTGACGACTCCTTCAATTGCTTCATTCGCGGACAGTCCCGCGAGAATCTGTGCCATCGAGGGCCATTCGCTGGTCCAGTTGGACTTTGGGTCGAGCGACGGATAATTCTCGCTACTCAACTGCGATCGAAGAACGGGTGCTTCAATGATTGCTGCAACCTCCTGGTCGGTCACTTCTGGTGCGAGACTGCGTTTACTAGTGCGACCGGGCTGCTCGCACCGGGATCTTCTCCAGAGTGATCTTCACGAACCGGTTTCCATCTCAGCGACGGCTAACCAGCGCGAAAACCCTCGTGGTTAAGGCTCACCTTAAGGGCGGTGGTACACGATAAATCGGCAGCAACGCGAGGTCTCAGACAATTCTCAATGTCAGACCGTTGAAATCGGTCGTTGCGTCCGCGACAAAACGATCACATTGTGGAACCGCCGCTTTCAGGCGACGTGCGAGTTCGTAATCGGGAGATCAAATGATGCGATGAAAAACTTGTCGCTTCGTTGGTCCCGGCGTTGGTCTCAGAGTGTTGGTAGATACGTGCCGAAACGAACCAAAGGGATGTGGGCGACAATTGCGATGTTTGCCGAAGGCGTGAAGTGCCATAGACATTTCAGGACCAGCGACGAGGTATCGAATACACCGATCTGCTTGGAAGAATTTATCCGGTTGAGAGCGTGCTGGTGGTAGTGGGCGACGTCGTCGTTGTCGTTGTTGTCGTCGTTGTCGAGATCGTTGTCGTTGTCGTCGTTGAGGTAGTAGTGGTCGGGACTGTGGCTTTGTAGCTCGCGAGGTCGCTGAGGTACACCGCCTTCGCCTCGAGGTAGGCCGCCACCACCGTTGGCCACTTCGCCCAATTGCTTTCCAGTTGCGAAACGGCAGACGCAACGCGGGTGCTGAGAGACCCGGTGCTCGAATTGGACGTCGGCGGCACCATTGCGGTGAAGGACCAGCCACAGCCTGGTCCTACGGTGTCGGTTGCCGGTGTTCTGAACGTAGTGGTGAGTGGAACGGTCGGCACGATTAGCGCCCTAGGGGCGCCGGTTATGGAACCGGCCGGTGGTGGCGTAACGACCGGTAGGGCTTTGTTCAACAGGCTGAAGTCGGGACGTGCGAGTTGCGCCGGTGGGGAGACGACGACCGTCGTCGTGTAGGGCCGGTAGTCGGGTTGGGTGGGATTTCGAGCGAAAGCCGCGGCGGGCGCGTTCTCGTTGGCGCAGACGGACGACATCGCAGGCTGGAGCTGGGCGTCGATCGCTGCCGCTAGTGCCATCGTCGCGGTCGAGGCATTTTGATAATTGTTCGGGAACGCGTAGAGCGATATTACGACGTCACCACGGCGAAACGTCACTTCGAGAATGGACGAACCTGACACGTCAGTGCTGCTCGCTACGAACCCGTTAAGTCCTGAGGGCGTTGTCGTCTGCACGTAGTCCCCAGAGCAACTCAACGTGCTGGACAGAGTGTTGGCAACTACGAGTCCGCCGAGGCCGGCACCGTAGACGTCAACGTCCGCGACGACCTCAAGCGAAGAGGAGGAGAGCGTGAGCGAACGAGTGATCTGCGCCACGGGAATGGTTGACGCGGCGCAGCCGGCGAGCAGCGGATCGGTCGTGGCGTAGGACGGATCCGTCGCGGCGTAGCCGGACTGGCGGTGCAAGCTGGCTACCAGTGTGGCGGCGAGGGACGCCGCTGGCGAAGTATCGACAGCAGCGCGAACTACAGGTGGGTCCGTCGTCGTCGTCGTAGTAGTGGAGGGAGGACCTAGCGCGACAGGGGTCAGCCACGTGCCCGACGCGGCGAGTGCGAAGGTGAGTGCGAGTACCGCGGCGAAGGCACCGGTGAGGGCCATAACGACAAGGCCAGCAATCAAATGCCGCATTGAGCGAAGTGTTGATCTCATCGCGTTCACGACACCGGTTTCGAGTACGTGTTCAGCGTTATCCGATCACCGGGCGAAACCGACGTGCCCGCTCGAGGATTCGTGACGCCCGCCACTCCCGATGTCGGCCCAGTAACGACGAGGCCGAGTGCGACGAGCAGCGCGCGGGCGTTCGACATTGAAAGGTCCGCGACGTCGGGAACTACCTCGGACGATTTCGCTAAATAGAACTCGGTCGGGGGAGCAATGAGGAAGTCGGGCTGTCCCTGGAGGATTGACGTCATCGCCGTCTTGAACATCTCGGCGGGCAGCGTCCCTCCGTACACCGCGGGCACGCCGGCAACGTTATACAAGGGATACGTAATCCCTCGAGGGTCACCCATCCACACGGCCATCGCGGTGTCCGGGGTGTAGCCGTCGAACCACGCCGAACCGAAGTTGCCTGTCGTGCCCGTCTTGCCGGCGACCTGGTGGCCGGGAACGGCCGCGGCGATGCCCGTGCCTGAAGTCACCACACCCGCCAATAGCGACGTTACGGTGTCGGCTACGGCGGGGGAGATTGCCCGGGTGCACTGGGGCGCGATGGTGGCCGAGGTGCCATTCGCCAGGGTGATCTCCTTGACGGCGTTGGGCGTACAGTGCAGTCCGTGCGCTGCGAGCGTTGCGTAGGCGCCAGCCATCTGAATGGCGGTGAATCCTCGTGCGCCGAGGGTAAGACTGCCCTCCTTCGCGGTGACCGCGTGCGGTCCCGTGAGCGGCAAGTCGGTGAGTCCCATGGCGCGCGCGGTCTTCGCGATTGCGAGTACGCCAACCTTCTCTTCTAGTTGGACGAAGGCGGTATTGACCGACCCGTCGGTAGCTTGCGCGATCGTCAAGTTGGTCCCGTCTGATGGTTCGGCGTTGTTGAAGTAACCACTGGGCGGGTTATCAAAGAGCGTGGAGTGATAGGTGACTCCCGCGGGGAGCGTGGTGGTGAGTGGCACGCCGGCATCGAGGGCCGCTGACAAAGTGAATGCCTTGAAGGTTGATCCGACCGGTGAAGGAGAGTTGGCGTAGTTGAGCGTGGTCTGGTTCTTTCTCGTATCCAGTCCGTAAACACGATTCTGCGCCATCGCGGTTATTGCGCCGGTCCCTGGAGTCTCGACGACGATCGCGTCACCGACTCGGTTGGTGTTATTCACGATAGAAACCGCCGCGTTCTCGGCCGCGGCCTGTTGGGACGGCACAAGCGTCGTACGGATAGTGAGGCCACCTCTTTCCAAGGTGGCGACGCGTTCGGCGCGCGTGGCGCCGAGGGCGGGCAGCGAGGTGAGCTCGCTCGATACCCAGTCGCAGAAATAGGGCACTTTCGAGGCCGGGCAACCAGTCGTCGGCTGCGACGACTTGAGGTCTAACGGTAATGCGATTGCTACTTGCTCCTGATGAAGCGTGATCTGATGGTTGGTGTAAGTAGTGTGCAGCACTTGGTTACGCATGGTTCGCGCGAGCGTCGGATTCGTGAACGGATCGTACGTCGTCGGGGATTGAACGAGTGCGACGAGCATCGCCGACTGTTGGAGATCGAGTTGGCGCGCGGTGATGGAGTAGTAGCGCTCGGCCGCGGCCTCAACGCCGTAGGCCTGCGCGCCGAAGAAGACCGTGTTGAGGTAGCCATCAAGGATCTGATCCTTGGTGAGCTCGCGGGTGAGTTGGCGCGCGTACGCGATCTCGTTCACCTTGCGCTGGATCGTGTCGACCGAGGCCGCGGCACCTTGTTGCAGTTGAAGGATGTTCTTCACGTACTGCTGGGTGATCGTAGAGGCTCCTTGGATTGGTCGGCCCTCGAGGTTGGCGAGCAGCGCGCGAGCCATGCTTCGCGGGTCGATGCCGTCGTTGGTGAAGAAGGTTCGGTCCTCTGAGGAGAGCAGTACTTTCACCACGATCGGTGCGACGGCGTTGAGTTTCACTGGAACACGGTTCTCCGAAGTGAACGTTGCGATTACCGACCCGTTCGCGGCGAGGAGTCTCGAGTACAGGGGGAGTGGTGGAATCACGAGCGGGGGTAGTCCGGTCACCATCGCATCGAGGTTCGCGGCACCGACGATCACCGTCGAACTGACGGCGGGCACGTAGACCCCCGACAAGAAGAGCAAGATCGTGGTGCTGGCGAGAAGGAGCAATGGCGCGACGTGACGCGGCGGGCGGAGTCGGTAGAGGAGTGAACGTAGCACGCAACTACTCCGGGTTTTCGGACCAGTTTTCGAGCGCCGGTTCGAAGAAGTTACGTCCTTTACCACCAGTGGCTCGAGTACGTCCTCCCAACTCGCTGCGAATTGCGTTCGGAAAGTCGGCCTTGCGCTCGACCATCGCGAGAAGTCCGTGTTCGAGCGTGCCGGTCAGTACCAAGTTAATGACCTCGTACTTTTCGGCGGTGCCATCGGTTCGGTGCACGCGGTTGCCTCACTGCTCAAGGGTCGTGGCTTTCCATGGTACGCCAACGTCAATGACGGTGGTAAGCAGCCCGGCTGCTCGGCCCACTTCGTCTGCTGCAGAAATGTGTGGCCCGAAATGGGGCCCAATCTGGCGATTAAGTAATTTAAAAGACTGGGGATGGTGGACGAGGGGTACTGGTACGAGGTGAGATCGGGCGTCACCATGCTGGCGCAGCACTGTCTTGTACGCGAGTCTGACGAGAGCACTCGCCGGTCTACATGAACTCGGAGGTCATTGGATCCATGGATCAAGCCTTTCGAATCGCTTGGTACAGGTACCGTGCGACGCTCGCGCGCCAATTGACCGGCTACCTAACGGTGGTGCTGCTCATCGGGATGATCGGTGGCATTGGAATGGCCGCAGTCGCGGGTGCCCGGCGAACCCAATCCTCGTATCCACAGTTCTTGGCCAGCACCAATCCGTCGGACTTGACAATGGCCGTCTACGGTTACGGCCTCAACTCCGGCAAGACTTCTTCCTTGAAAGCAACAATCGCCCACTTGAAGGGTGTCGAACGAGTCGTGACGGCCGCCGGGCCCAACGCTATGCCCCTCAAGGCAAACGGCGCACCTCGGTTGAATACCTTGTCCAACGTCACCACCTCCGGCAGCCTCGACGGAATGTTCCTCAACCAGGATCGCCTCGCGGTGGTTGAGGGCCATTTGCCCAATCCGCACCGGGACAATCAAATTGTCATGACGGCCAGTGCGGCGCGCATTCTTGGCGTGCGCGTGGGCCAGACGGTGCCGTTCGGTTTCTACTCGAATGCCCAAGCTAATTCGCCGGAATTTGGCTCCTCGCGCCTCACCCCTCTCCTGACGGTGCGAGCCCGGTTGGTGGGAATCGTCGTACTTAATACGGAATTGGTCGAAGACGACGTCGATCAGACGTTCGGAGGCGTCATCCTTGACCAATCCCTCATGCAAAAGTTAAACCACTTGGAGCCGGGCGTCTTCGTGCCCGCTCTGTATGCAATTCAGATCGATCACTCCCAGGTCTCGGTATCTCAGGTGGAACACGAACTTATTAGCGTCGTACCGCACGGCGAAACGTACGAGTTCCACGTCACGTCGAGCGTGGTCGACCAGGTTGAACTGGCTATCAAGCCAGAGTCGGTGGCTCTGGGCGCCTTCGGTGCCATCGCGGGATTGGTCTGTTTAGTTCTTTCCGCCCAGGCCATCTCTCGTCAGTTGCGACGCGGCGAGGACGAACGACGGATACTGCGCGCACTGGGTGCCAGTCGCACCGCGGCCGCCCTCGAAGGACTCATGGGTCTGATGTACGCGGTGACTCTGGGCACCGTGGTGGCCCTCGTGGTCGCCACCCTGCTTTCACCGCTCTCCCCCCTAGGTCCCGTTCGCCCAGTCAGCCCCGGCGCCAGATTCGCGGTTGATTGGACCGTGTTGGGCGTCGGGTCGGCGGTGCTGATTTTCGGTCTCACGGCCATCGCCGTCGCGCAAGCGTATCGTCGGGCACCACATCGAATTCGTGCGACCGGCGAGTCGTTCGGGCGCCAATCGAGGGTCTTTCACCGCGCGAACGCGACGGGATTGCCGTTGGCCGGCGTGATTGGCGTGCACTTCGCTCTGGAACCGGGTCAGGGTCGCACCGCGGTGCCGGTGCGATCGGTGCTCGTTGGCACGACGCTCGCAGTCGCACTCGTCGTGACCACGCTTACGTTCGCGAGTGGTCTCAGCAACCTGGTGTCGCGTCCTCCGCTGTACGGGTGGAACTGGAACTATTTACTGCAGCCGACGAACAACCTCCCGCCCAAGGCCATGGCGCTACTGAATCACGACCCGAAAATCGCGGCGTGGAGTGGCGCTGACTACACCGATTTGGAAATCAACGGTCAAGAGGTTCCAATACTCGTCGAAAGTGCGAGGGCCAAGGTAACCCCGCCGATATTGTCCGGGCACGGTCTGGACAACAATCATCAGATCGTGCTCGGGGAAGGCACGCTTGCTGTGTTGCACAAGCACGTCGGCGAGACCATCGTCGTCAGCCTCGGCACCAAGAAGGACGCTCCAGCGTTCATAAAGCCCACCGCACTCCTGATCGTCGGGACCGCCACGTTGCCTGCGGTGGGGTATTCCAGCTTTGTTGCCGAACACACTTCGATGGGCACTGGGGCCTTACTTCCCCTTGGCTTCTTCCCGCCGGCCTTTGGCGGCAGCGGCCCGGATCCGAATCTCCAGGGCCCAGAACTCGCGTTCGTCAGAACGCGCACGGGTGTGAGCGCCCGGGCTGGGCGAGCCGATTTAGAACGCATTGCGCAATTCGCCAACAAGATTTTTGCTCACGACCAAAACACATTCGGTAATAGTGTCTCGGTGCTTGGCGTACTTCGACCGGTCCAGATCGTGAACTATCGCAGCGTCGGTTCGACGCCGATCACTCTGGCCGTCGGACTGGCCGCCGGGGCGGTACTCGCCTTGGGACTGACACTCGCTTCGTCAGTGCGCCGCCGCCGCCGAGACCTGGCCATGCTGAAAACGCTCGGTTTCACCCGCCGCCAGTTGGCCGCCGCCGTCGCGTGGCAGTCGACGACGACCGCACTGGTGGGTGCGGTAGTGGGAATCCCAGTGGGCGTCCTCATTGGACGCGAACTGTGGACGCTGTTCGCCCGGAGCATCAACGCGGTACCGGAACCCACCGTGCCGGTCTTGTCGGTGATCATTATCGGCGCAGGCACCCTGGTGTTCGCCAACCTCGTCGCGGTACTACCCGGTCGTAGCGCCGCACGTACTCCGGCGGCACTTGTCCTCCGAGCCGAATGAGCACTACGACGTAGATCGTCGTAATCATCGTCAATCGAACTTGAAAAGTAAAGGGAGTTGCGGCTTCGGAGTGTCATAGTTCAGCCGTGGTATTAGGAATCCTTATTGGTGCTTTGCTGGTGCGCCGGCCGGGACTTGAACCCGGAACCTGTTGATTAAGAGGTCTAGGTGGCGTGTTTTGAAGTTTCGTGAAGCGCAGTAAAGCCCAATGTTTTCAGGGAAGTTGGTGGTGCAAACGTCTATATCGTCAAATGGTGTTTGGGAAAAATGAGGGATGTAATGAGGGATGTAATGAGGGAGTCTGCGCATTTCAGTGGACCGTGATCATTTATTGCTTTCGCTTTCAGCGATTGCGTGAGTTGCGAAAGACTCCAATTGGGAGGAAATAGTTGCAAATGCCCAGATAAGTTGAGCAAGGATTCCTGGGATATCAATTGCGCCATCATGAAGCGCGTTTGACATCCCTTTCATCCTGTCGTTTACCTCGCGCGCATTGGCGTGTACGGTCTTCAGGTCAGCAAGCGACACTTCTGGGCCTCCTGAAGTTTTGACTAAACAATATTCCTCGCGGATTTATAATTTCTGTTTGCCACTGGCTACTCAGTGGCATCTAACTTCCCTGGTCTCGAACCCTTTATCCGGGCAATGGACCGAGCTAACTCAAAATTAGCAATCACATTTACGTTCAAATTTATGCGCACATTTTGAGATTTTTCGTGCCTCCAACTACGGCGAGCCCGACGGGCGACGCTATTCATAGGGGCGTGTTACAAGTTTTAGTTAGTTTTGCGTGATGGCTCTCCTTCAAGCGGACAAAAGTCCAATGCCTGCTTGGGCCGAGTTCGTCTATGGATTCGGCCGGTGGCTGGCGACTGAGCCGCTGGAGACAGAGAAATGGCATGTCTTGACATTCCCCGGGACACGAATGGTGAGCGGGATGTTGGCCGCCGGATTTGCGTCGGCACGCTTCGAGTCGTTGGACTTTTATTCTCGTGAATCAATTGAAACGCTCAGTGACGGCGACCAAATTACCTGGCTTGATTCTCATTCACAACTGAGCCATGGAACCTTCGGTCAACTAACAATTTCAGAATTGGACCCCCCGAAAAACAAATTCAGTTATGTGTGTAGCCGGAGAGGGGCGATGAGTAGGTACACGGAATATTTTGACAAATACAGGTTCTCACGGTTCGATGGAGCGCCTTTCGTCCACGCTCGTCCATTGTCTCGAAATTTCAACTTTTTGGACGCGTTCGCACCTGGGAGGGTCATTGACCTCACTACACAATCAAAAAACGAAATCTGTTTAGTAGGTGATCAAGAGATTCGAAATGATCTTCTGGCGCAAGAACTCTCGTGCGAAGGAACCATTGGTTGTCTCGACGACATTCTACGAGTGAAGGATCTCGACGACGTTAGAGAATCTCCTCATCATTTGTCGTTATATGTCAACCCTGCTTCGAGGTCCTTGTTGGAAGTCGAAGCGGATTTCACGGTCTATGACGGATCCAGAGCAGTGAGTCGTCAACGAAATTATGTCAACTCGTTCACGTCGGTTGTTGTTCTAAATCGCTGGGACATTCATGCGAGAGAAGTGCTTTCAAGTCTTAAAAGTTTCAGGACTCGTTCAAGGGGGTCCTCCGTGAAGCTCGCGCCCACTCTTTCGTTACCGAAAGGAATTGAATATATGGGTTGGAGTATCAATTGAACAGGCTCGGCGACACGACTCATGCGCTTCAAACAAGGAATAGCGCGACATTCTCGTTCGATTTTGCTCGGCAAGCCCAAGTAGAGAAACTCTGGGTCGAATGTCGCTCGCTTCAGTTGGCAGTCCGTGACGCAGAAGCTTTGAGCGAATATTACGAGATGTTCCTGGCGCCGGTTCAACGGGCACGTACAAAACTCTCAACTCTTCCTTTTCAATACTCAGGAATGGAAATGGGTATTCAATCTACAATTGAACTTCTCGCCTCAAATGCTCAGTCGCTTGACGACTTCAATGCGATTCGCGTAATCGTAGAACGCACTCTGACTCTTTTGGAGAAACTCATTCACGAAAGAGAAAATCCCATCAACGAGAAGTTGCTCCAAGCTTTGGAAGAAGGAGCTGTGGTTGTTGTCAAAGATTCTTTTTGGGTGAGTCCTCTGACAAGTCATTTGGAGAAATCCTGTGACTTTCCACTAAGAGTTATTCAATTCAAGCGTCTACTGGACGAGGAAATTTCACACAAAATGGTTTATTTAGGTAGTCCTTTCTATTTTTCTTCGAGGTATCGAAGTGAGCCTGATACGAGATTCTTGCTTGACCCAAAATCGGCGTTGAATCATTTCATTCTCTATCCGTTTGGAAAATCGCCCGATGTAGACGGACTGATCGATTCTTCCGCGATTTCCCGAAGCGTCAGATACTCACTGCCCTTTGGCTCGATGCCTGAAATGGAAATGGAAGCGTTGCGTAGCGAATGGGAAGTGATTAGCGCCAGCGCAGAGCCATCTAATTCCGAGACCGAAATTATGGAGATGGCTCGGTTTGTTGGATTGGCCAACGGTCATCACATGTGGATGAGTGCACGTCCTGACTCGCGATGCCGGGTAGTTGTGGTGTCATCTGAAGGCGTGCTCGAACTCGAATCCCGACAAACAAGCGAATTGCATGAAGGCGAGTTGATTGTTGAAAGAATTGGTCGTTCGTCGCCGATCCTGATCGACAGTGTCGCTGATGGCCTGGGTGCTCTTCGGCTTCGCGCATCTCAAAGTCACTGGAAAGACGCGCTAAAGCAACGAATTGAAGAAACGGGAAATCTAAAGGCAGTCCAACGCTCGCTCTCGAATGAGTACGGCGTTGATGTCCAGAATCTTCGGCATTGGGTTTACGATCCTCGTTCGATCGCACCGAATTCCAAAAGTGATTTTTTGGGCACTTGTCGTTATCTTGGTTTAATCGACTCTGCCGAGTCACTCTGGACGGATTTGCAAGCGATACGAAAACTTCACTTGAAAGCTGGCGGAGTTATTCTTGCTCGCCTTCGTAGTGCTGTACTCGCCCTCTCCGGAGACGATTTGGTGAAATCAGGCGGAATGAGTTCCATTCACATTGAAGATTGCGGCGCACTCGGAGTATTTCGAGTTGAATACGTTGAAGAAACTGCCGTCCTCATTCCAATTTCAATGATCGATGTTGTGGCGAAGAACGACGAGGCCCTTTAATGGCGCGAATGCTTCCAAATTGGATTTTGAGCGATGCCCCCCCAGGCGAAAAAAGAGTGTTCGTTGGATTGCGCGATGACCAAGTCACGAAGGATTGGATCGTGCTACATAGCCTCACGCTCTCTCGGCATGTCAGACAAGAAAAAGGGGAAATTGACTTCGTTGTGATTGCCCCGGGGTTTGGAGTACTTGTCGTCGAGGTGAAGTCTCATCGGAATATTGTTCGAGAAAATGGCACTTGGCGCCTTGGGAACGATTCGCCCACAACTCGCAGCCCGTTCGAGCAGGCAGAATTGAATCGGTATAGCCTGACGAATCAATTGAAGAGAGCGGGGAGACGCGTACCTCCTATGCGGTCGGTCGTTGCTTTTACCAACGTCAATTTCTCCGAAAATTCTCTCGAATGGTTGCCATGGCAGTGCATCGATAAGTCCCAAATCAATTTGCAAGGTGTCGGCGGCGCTATCAAGTCGGCATTTATCGCCATGCAGAACCATCTTAAATTGACGAGGCAACCCGATCAGTTGGCCTTCGACGCCGAGGACGCAGAAAAACTTGCGACTTTTCTACGTGGAGACTTTGAAGTATCTGAATCACTTGCTGCTACCACCCAGAATCGATTCGAGGAGTATCACAATTTCCTCGAGGAGCAATTTGAGGCATTAGATCAACTTGATGAACACCCCATCCTTTTGTTCGAAGGAGCTGCAGGAACCGGGAAAACGCTCCTTGCACTTGAAACTGCAAGGAGAGCCCTGGAATCAGGCAAGCGAATAATTATGCTGTGTCGAAATCGATACCTCTCGAGTTTCCTCCGGAACTCTTTAGGAGAACATGAAAACCTTGTTTTTTGCGGCACCTATCACTCACTGATGTTGAGAATGACAGATTCTCATTTCGACTCACCCGAAGAAGCTTGGTTTGATACAGAGCTTCCGAGGCGAGCGATCGAGTTCCTCGAAGGACCTCAATCAATTTTTGCATTCGATGTTCTAATTGTCGACGAGATCCAAGACTTCTCGAATGAGAATGTGTTGAACTTTCTTTCATTACTTCCGATTGCGTGTGGTGCCACCGAGCTTCGATTCTTTGGCGACTTCGCTCATCAACTACTTTTCTACCAAGATCAAAACGCTCGCGATCAATTTCGAACAAACTTTCCGGGTGTGGAGACATTCCAGCTGTGGACGAACTGTCGTAACAGAGAAGGTGTCGGAGACTTGATTTGTTCCATTCGTAATAGAAGGGACATCTACAGACGTTTTCGGCTTAAAGGTCGTGACAACTGTACTCAGTTTCACTATTACAACTCTATGGAAGAAAAGATCGGTTCTTTGGCGCGCGCGCTCCATGAGGCTACGAAGTCGTTTCCACTAGGAGAAGTGGTTGTACTGGGGTTGAGGAGTGAATTCGATCCGAGACAGTTGTCGCAATCCCTGCGTGACAAATTTTATTTTTCAGAACCTGATGACATGGCTAATCGGCGAAAGATATTTTCAAGTAGTGCCCGTAAATTCAAGGGACTTGAATCTCAACTTGTCATCATTCATGATTTTGAGATTGGTGGAGAAGAAGACATCGTTTATGCGGGAGTGTCTAGGGCTATAGAAAAACTAGTGTTAGTCGCTCACCGATCAGATCAAGTGGACATATTGGAGCGACTGGCATCGAGCATCTAAGTTTACGTACGATGCTGCGAAAATAGAAAAGAGTTGTGGTGAGTGATGGCGGACGTCAGGTAATAGTTGCTGCACTACGTCGTGAGTTAATTGGCCCTGATCCCCAAGGCACCGAATTGGACTTGAAAGAAGCCATTTTCTTTCCGGATCGAAATGCCGCATTGGGCCCATGGATTGAAAAAGGCACGGGGGAAGAAGTTATTACGGACCGTGTTAAGCCGATGCGTCGATACGCGACCGGGGTTCTCTTTCCTGCTAACTCGAAGGCTTCAGACACGGATGAGGCTTTAGAACTTGAGCTATTGACAGTAGACAATGAAGAAGATTTGTCGGAAGACGACGTGTTTGCCAACACCGGCAAGTCATTCACAGAAGAAGTAGATGACGATTTCGATCTAAGTCCTGTGAATGAAAGGGATCCTGAGTCGGCCGCACTGACTTTTGTAATCGATGATGAGACCCACAAGATTCTCCTGACATTAAGTGGAGGAAGATACGAGTCGTTCAACGTACACATCGGACGAAGTAGCAAACTCGGTTCGGATGACAGAGAACTTGATGAAGCGAGTGAAACGGTCGAACCGGAAGAAGAAGTAAGCGGTTTAGCCGCAACCATCGGCGCTGAAGCTGGGAACGTAGTTGGCTACCCGTGGTACGTAAGACGACCCGTTTTGATTGAATTTGAAACAAAGATAGAGTCCACTGTCAAAATTGCCAACTCATTCAAGTCAATGGAAATAGTTTCTGCGGATGCGGGCGATTTAACACTTACGGCGAACATACTGATCCGGCCGAGGGACAAATTCGGGAGTCGATTTGTGACCGTCGCGGTATCGAACATCTCGCAACAGTCTGATTGTAACTCGTTCGGATTATTTCAAACTGAGTTTGACGTAGCTTTGATTCGAAGCGATGGAACTCCATCAAGGTTTCTTGCATATCCCGAACGCGAAGACAGTGAATTGCTTCGGACAAGTGAAGAAGCGCGTTCTCTCAAATTGCTTTACCGAAACTACGAAACATATGCGATCGGTCACGGTTGTTCAGCGACGTGGGAAATTGAAGAAGAACGTTGCGCCAGCGTAAAGGCGACTTTCTTTCCCACTCATGAAGTCCCCAGCATTACGCCTGATATTAGAGACATTAAAGGCGTACCTATCAGAGTTTCGATGCAAGATTTGATGGATTGCGGACCCGGGAGCAAGGGTGTAGCAAGTCTTTCGAATTTGATAGTTAGTTATCAAAACTGGATCGAACACTGTCGAACGGCAACCTTGAAACTTGCTTCCGATATGTCGCGGACTGCTCAGACGCACGTTGACTTGTGTGAACTCGCGCTGATCCGCATGAAGGAAGGACTGGCTCTGATCGAGGCGAATCCCACGGCGCGACGAGCATTCGAGTTGGCGAACGAATCAGTACTCATGCAGCAACTAGAGGTTCCAGTCATGACGCGTGGAATTTCAAGAAAGAGAATGAATTCCGCAGTCTCCGAATTGATCGTCGAGGAAACTCCAACAATTTCGTCGGAGGGTAAAGGTTCATGGCGACCGTTTCAGATTGGATTTCTCTTAACCAGCCTTTGTTCAACCATTGACTCGGAAGACGCAAACAGGGAAACGGTGGACCTAATTTTCTTTCCGACGGGTGGAGGAAAGACTGAGGCATATCAAGGCTTGATCTCGTTTTCGCTCTTTTATTCTCGTCTTTCCGGCTCCAATCAAGCGGTTGGCGCGATAATGAGATACACGTTGCGGCTACTTACGGCTCAGCAATTCACGCGAGCTGCAAGCCTTATTGCGTGCATGGAAGTCATCCGAGATCGCGAGTCTTTGGGAGGTTCAAGATTTTCCATCGGAATATGGGTTGGAGATAGCCTTTCTCCACTACATCGACAGCCGGCCTGTAAAGAACTCAAAGCAATTCGCGGAAATATCAATAAAGAACATAGATTCATTCTGAATCGGTGTCCGCTCTGCAGCACTTCGCTTGGACCCGCCGAAGGTGGCGACAAAGACGAACGATGGCCGGGGTATGAGATCTCCAGAAGTCCAATAACGCACGGCCAAGAGACCGTAATTTTCATATGTCCAAACCGGCAGTGCTTTTTCAGCGAAGAAAAACGTCCAATTCCGGCTCTCGTGATCGACGACGACATTTTTGATGAAAAGCCGTCACTGATTGTCGCCACCATTGACAAATTTGCCCAGGTAGCTTTCAACGAGCGAATCCGAGAATTATTCGGAATTGATGCCGAAGGTGAAAGATGCATTGAGCCGCCAAATTTAATAATCCAAGATGAGCTGCACCTGATAAGCGGGCCTTTAGGATCGGTCGTTGGAATATACGAAAGCTTGTTTGAAGAACTTTGTAACCGTGTAGATCCAGACGGTGTCAGGCGTCCAAAAATCGTGTGCTCAACGGCCACTATCCGAAACGCAAGTGAACAGATCTTGAGTCTTTTCGGTAGGACTACTTCAACTCTGTTTCCGCCAAACGGGATCGACATTTCAGATTCATTTTTTGCGAAATTCGATATTGACCTGGAAACTGGAAGATTGGCCCAAGGTCGTCTCTATGTGGGCGCAATTGGTACGTCGTTACGCTCTGTTCAAGACCTTCAGGTTCGAGTAACGGCGGCCTTGGCACAAGCACCCTTCGAACTCCCGATCGAACAAAGAGATCCGTGGATAACAAATCTCGCATTCTTTAATCGAATTCAAGACATCGGAACTTCGTTTACATTGCTCCAGATCAATGTGAGGGCTCAATTGAAAGCGATATGGGAGCGCATGGGAATCACTGATCGTGAATCAAAGCGAACTCTTTTCCGACGAAGAGAATTGACGAGCCGCATTGAATCGTCTGATCTGCCAAAGGCAATTGATGAGCTACTCGTTGAATACGGTTCCAAACATGTTGATGTGTGTCTCGCTTCAAACATTATTGAAGTAGGAATAGACATTCCAAGACTGTCGTTAATGACGATTTTGGGACAACCGAAAACGACGGCTCAGTACATTCAGGTATCAGGTCGAGTCGGTCGTCGACCACAGGATCGCCCAGGCTTAATCGTCGTTATGTACCCGCCCCGGCGAGCTAGAGACAAATCGCACTTTGAGAAATTTCGTAGCTACCATCAGCGCCTCTATGCGGAAGTTGAACCCACCAGCGTCACGCCTTGGTCGACGCCCGTGCTGGAAAGGGCTATGCATGGTGTGATCGTTGGGTACATCCGAAACATGTGTAGAAAAGGCACAGACCCGTACCCGTTTCCAGAAATGAACTTCGATAATGCGGTCACCGTACTCAGAGAACGAATGATTCGAATTGACCCGGGCCAAGTAAATGACTTCGACCGGATTGCGAAGAAAAGAAAAAGAGAGTGGCAAGACTGGGGCAGGTCCGTATGGACTGGCGACTTCAAAGAAGACCAACTTCCTTTGATGTACTACGCCGGATCGTATCTACCCGAAGACAAGCGGATCGCGTCATGGGAAACTCCTGGGAGTCTAAGAAATGTAGACGCTCAATGTCGAATCAAAGTGAGCGACGTATACGTATCTAGGAGGTCAGATGTCTGATTTTCCTATCCGAAGAGCTCAGTTGATTGCACCATTTGGTGTCGGTGCGATCGTAACTTCTGTTGATGGGGTTAGTGCGATCGTCGCAGGTCTTGACCATTGGATTGACTCCGACGAAGCTTCGTTTGATCCCAGCGAGTTCTATATTGCCGATGAGTGGCGCCTAAATAAAGCCTTAGGGGTTGATGGATTCGTACGGCCACCTGACTTTCGAGTTCCGTTCGGCTACTCATCGAAGGGCAATTCAAATAGTTTCGTAACTTTGCCAGCGCTCCGGTTTCCGTTATGGAACTTCTGCCAATCGTGTTACAAGATGATGGAGGTGAGCCGATTGGAACTAGGACAAGTACGTTGTCGGTTTTGCCAGGCAAAGAATCCAGAGAAGAAGCCCTACCTCATTTCCAAAGTCGTGCAGATTCAATTTTTAGCGATGTGCGGTAGAGGTCACATACGAGATTTCCCCTTTAGAGAATGGGTTCACCACGAAGACAAGCCCTCCTGTAATGGCGATCTGTCAGTTTCGTTTACTGGAGCAACGTTAGCGACACAATCAGTTCGTTGCAGTTGTGGAAAATTTCGAAGTTTTGATCGAATATTCGGAACCATTGACACAGCAGGATTGAAGACATATCTTTCCCAGCGATTGTCTAGCAAAAAGGAATTTCTTTGCGACGGACAAAGACCGTGGCTCGACGATTTCCAAGGTGAAGGATGCGGCGAACAGCTGATTGGCGGAATCAAAGGCGCCATCAATAATTATTACTCGTATGTCAAGAGCGCTATTTTCCTCCCGAAGAAGGTCGCCGGAATTTCGCAAGAACTTCTTGAGACGCTTCAATCGAACGAATTTCAGAGTTTTCTAGAAGCTACCGAAGGAATTCCGGGCAAACAAGTTCTGCAAATGATACAAAAATCTCCAGGCCTAAGTGTGTTGATAAAGCCGTTTGTTGAAAAGTTTGATGTTGCTGAAGCTATTGATGCGGTCCGGAACGACACGTCGGAGTCATCTACAGAGTCGCCGAAAATTGAAGACGGGGATGACTTGAAGTCGGCGGAGTACGAAGTTTTCGTCTCTGGCGAATTAATGACTTCTTCAGTTCTTAAAATGAAGGAGATCGGGCTTAAGGAATATTCCGGAGAGAGAGTTGGAAAGACTTTCTCCAAGATTGTTCTAATTGATCGGCTAAAAGAGACAAGGGCTTTGGTTGGTTTTGGCCGAATACGTCCCGAAGTCGAAAAACCATTAGGTGAGATGCGGAAAATGCTTCGGCGTTCCGAAGGGCCAAAGGATCACTGGTTGCCCGCCTACGAAGTTTTTGGTGAGGGAATTTTCTTGGATATAAATACGCCCGAATTCTGGAAATGGTCCAACAACGCCGCAGTGATCGACCGAGTTAGTGCTCTGAAAATGACTGACACATATCTCAAGTTGTATCCAAATGTCACTGACGAGACATTTCTTCCCAGATTGGTTGCCCTCCATACCCTTGCGCACTTGCTGATCAATCAAACGGTTTTCGAATCTGGGTACTCAGCAGCTTCACTGCGCGAGCGAATATATTGCGGCGCTCTAAACGGCAGTTCTTCATCGGCTAACGGAATACTTATTTACACCGCTTCTGGAGACTCTGAGGGGAGTATGGGGGGGCTTGTGCGCATCGGGAGTCCAGGTAGGTTGGAAATTCTGCTGGAATCTGCGGTCGACAAGGCACTGTTCTGCTCCGCAGATCCAGTTTGCATGGAGTTCGGTAAGCAGGGACAGGGACCGAACTCTTTGAATCTCGCAGCTTGTCACAATTGCGCCCTTTTGCCTGAGACATCGTGTGAGCACTTCAACACCTTTTTGGATCGTGGCCTGATTGTTGGGAGTTTCGAAAACCCAAGCCTCGGATATATGAATCTGTGAATATCTCTTCATTCATCAATGGCATTGCATCTGATTGGATTCGCTCGACAGTCGCGAACGTCCGCCTCTTCGATAGATCCGATTCGCCTACTCTTACCTGATGCGTTCGCTCAAAACTGAAAAGGACGAGAGCGTCGGTCCATTTCTTCGTTGGGCAGGTGGAAAGCGTTGGCTGCTTTGTCGCATGCCTGAAATTATTGGCTCATTGAGTTACAACAATTACTACGAGCCATTTGTTGGAGGAGGATCAATATTTTTCGGGTTGAATCCTGCGGGGAAATCGACCTTGTCCGATCTCAATTCCGAGTTGATTGCAACCTATAAACAAGTTAAAGCAAATCCAATCACGATTTCTCGACTCTTGAAACGGTTTGATAACAGTCCGGAAGAATATTACAAACTGAGAGCTCGCAAGTATGAAGATCCGGCAAAGAAGGCAGCGCAATTCATCTTCCTTAACCACACTTCTTTCAACGGCTTATACAGAGTTAATAGTTCGGGAGAATACAACGTTCCATATGGATTTCGCGAATCTCCAAAAATTCCTTCTGAAGATCATTTGATAAATATTTCCAAGCGGTTAGGGAGGACTTCACTAAAGGTTTGCGATTTCGAACATGCGTGCGAAAGCGTTAGCAAGGGTGATCTGGTCTTTCTCGATCCTCCCTATACGGTTGCGCACAGCAATAATGGTTTCGTCAATTACAACCAGCGCCTCTTCGCGTTCGAAGACCAAAAACGCCTTGCGGATCTGATTGATTTGTTAAGAAGAAAAGGTGCATATTTCATTTTGACAAATGCGTACCATTCTTCAATAGCGGAACTCTTTGATCGAGGCGATAGAAAGCTAATTACGAGTCGCGGAAATGCAATTGGTGGCAAGATGGCGAAACGCGGAAGCGCGATTGAATACTTATTTACGAATGCCCCACTGGACTAGTTGTAGTTTCAAAATTAGCGAACTATTTGCTCATACGCAATGATTCGTTAACGGACGTGTGACGCCGCCAATCCTCAGCTAGTTCCATATTGGATGTGACTGCCAACCGGTTGGTGCGCCCAGTGAACTCTCGGTGACGCCGAAGCCGACCTCAAGTGTCACTAGGTGCTGGGCCAGTCTCTTAGGCCAGTCAGATCTAGGCAGGACATTGCTGTGCAGGTACGCTAGAACCAAGAGGCCAGGGTACGTACGGTTCCAACTGGGATTGCCCGAAGGTAACTGAGAGAAAAACTGCGCAGGAGCGCCAACCGGCATTCTGGCGTGGTTTACGTGAACGCGATTCCACAATCGATCGTGATGTGCGCAGGTGTTCCTGATCTGGGTCATCGCTCGCATCATTGATGACAGGTCAGATCCACCGACCACGCCAAATCGTTGGGCGATCACGTTTTGGTGCGATCCGTTCAGACCATTAAGAAGAGTGGATGCGTCACCGAAGTCCATTGCCTCTATGGCTACCCAGATCGGCAGAGGTTCGCCATACTTGCCTATGAATTCCTGTATCTGGATGTCTCCTCTTGCACGGTATTTTGCCTCGTGTCGATCTAGCCACTTGTCATGGTTTGATTTTGGCTTAGCGTTGGTCCTCGTCGTAAACCAGGTTTTCATAAAACTTGAGTTTGTGTGCCCGAAGGCGTCCAGGTGACCCACCCTGAGTGCAATCTCAACCTTTAGGACTCGCTCAATACGCTCGAGGGCTTCGATACAGAATGCACGGAGTACTTTGTCAAACTCGAAGATGCGAAGTGCGTGTTCAAACGTCGCGCCAGCAATGAAGTCTTCGCTCTTTTGAAGAGGTACCGCGGAGACAGTCTTGCGCATTGGGTACCAATAGCCGCTTAACGCGTAATACCCAATTGACCGGAGCGCATCGATGGCAGAGGGGACGTCCGCAACGACCAGGCCTCTGCCTTGGAGTTTCATGACCAGGTCTGTTGGATGTTCAAATGGCTTAGTGTAAGTACTTGGCACGAAGAGACTCCACACGGAAAAGTAAAAGGTCGCCCTTGACACCCTCAAGGAGTGACAGAGGAGCGACCCAAGTTGCTTTCTATTATACAGGGGTTGAGTGACAACGCAAGTTGCTTGCCAACAGACGGCGATTTATGTAAGCATATCGAGCGGTTGTTAAAGGTCGAGTCCGAAGTTCGAGCTTCGCGGCTCCAAGAGGTCATCGCTGGATGGCGCATACGCTGGACATACTGGCGTATCCTCGGCCACGGCGAGTACACGGGCCCGCTGGGCGGCATCCAGTACACGACTTCGCTGCGCCTCTTGTTCGTGGCTGACCGGAGCATCGTCGAGGATTGTGTCGGGATCGTCAACCTTCCAGCGGTCTAAATAGGCCACGCCGGCTGCCACCTCCAGTACCCACCGCTCGTGCAGTTCGTCCGTCAGGGGAACGTCACCGAATCCCTGCACCCATGCGTCACCACGTTCAATAGCGATCGTTGCGAGTTCGTGGGCTCGCTGCTCAATGGCAGCAGCACGATCATTGAGCGCGAGGATTGTGTCGGGATCGGTAATTCCGCTCGGGCGGGGAAAGAGGCCGGCTACGAGTTCGGTTGCCGGTGGGCTGGGGTAGCCCAAACCGGTCACGTAGCGATCAATGCGGTGGTGTAAGACACTGGCGACGTCATCGGCGTCGTCGAACGAACGACCCGTGACCAGCATCGGTAGTTCGGCATGAATGTCGAAGCCCCGGTTCTCTGCGTCTCGTAGTTGCGCGAGCAGCGTTGCGTACGCGGGCGACGCTTTGGCCTGAACCAACTCGGCGTCGCTGAGTCCCGACTGGCCGAGTACCTCGTCCCAGCGTCCACCGTCGGCCAAGGTGACAATGGTGTCGTATTCGGCAACGAGTGCGGCGATGGACTCGGTCTGGGACCGACGGATCATGTCAGTTGCCGACACGTCGGCTCCTTCGTGGCGCAGCACGCCGGCGAGGACTTCCAGGGCGCTCGGGATCGGGTTTAGCCCGTCGTGGCCGGTTGACGGATCGGGGTCGTAGTGGGTGTCCACCCAGAGATGGTTGGACTCTGAGCCGCGTGTCAGGGCCACGTACAGTACTTCGCGAGTGGTGGTGGGACTGACGAACGCGTGTGCGGTGTCCACGGTGCGTCCTTGAGCGCGGTGGGCCGTCGAGGCGTACGCCAGTTCGACGTTCTCGGCGACGTAACTGGCCGGCAAGAGGACCGTGCCGTGTCCATTGACTCGAGTGACGGTCATAGAACCATCGGCGTGCGTAGCCGATACGGTCCATACGTCACCGTTCTTGACCCAGCCCGTGTCCGTTGAAAGACGTCGGTTGTTCTCACGCGTCACCACGTGATCATTGACGCCCGCCGTCATGGCACCAGCCACGTTGACCCCTTCCTCGATGACTTCGCCACTGGCGACACGCTGCGCGCGGGCGCGAACATTGAGTTCGTTGACGGTCGCGGTGTCGCTGGCCAGCATCAACGAGTGCAGGCCGAGGTCGGTGTCGGTCTTCCACGCGGCGTAGAGCGCGTCGAGCATGTCGTCACGAGTTCCGTCCGCGATCCGCCCGTGCGTCGCGTAAGTGGCCAAAGCCGAACTAGAGCCATTGCGGACCCCGAGGCTGGCCTGCTTCTCCCAGTTGGCCCGGAAGCGGCGAACGTCCGCGAGGGTCGCCGCACCGTCACCCCGATCCCGCACGAGAGTGCGAAACATTCCCCCGGCGTCCACACTGGAGAGCTGTGCCCAGTCACCGACGAGGACGACCTTGGCCCGCGCGTCGAGAGCGGCCGACATCAACTCATCGAGTGCGAAGGTCGAGGCCAAACTGGCCTCGTCGACGACAACCAGTTGACCCGTGCGAAGACTCCAGCGAGTAAGTGTTTCCTCGCGTTGGCGAATGCTCTGGGCTAGCGCGGGACTCGGTGCTCGTCCTTTGAGTCCGACCAGCCGGACCTTTTCGCGCAACTGCTCGAGTTCGCGAAAGCGCTGGCCGTGCTGGCGGTGTTCGTAGAGCCACTTGGCGAGATTGTCGGTGTCGATGCCCATGTCGTCGCCCAGGACTTCGGCGGCCGCCGCCGAGGGCGCGAGGCCGGTGACCAAACCGGCACCGTGCTCGACTTCCCACGCCGCTCTTAGCCCCGCCATGGTCGTTGACTTGCCCGTGCCCGCCGGGCCCACCAGCACGTCCAGGACCCGGCCCGAAGTCGTGATCTGCTCGACGCAGAGGGCCTGGTCGCTTGAGAGCTTGAAGGTTCTCCCGGGCAGTCGTTGCTCGGTAACGCCCGCCACCGTGGCGCGGCTAACGACTGCCGCGTCGAGGCGCTGGCCCGCGTCGAGTAGACGTGCTTCGGCGTCGAGCAGCGTCGTCGAGGTGTAGAGCCAGTGACTGGTTCCCTGGAACTTAGAGGTGCCGTTGGCCCGAAGCAAGAAACGTGGCGTGTGCTGCAGATTGGGCGTGGTAATGAGGAGCGCCTGGGCGACGGCCAGGTCGGTCGCGCGAGTGACGCTGAGAATCCGTTCGGCGGGCTCGGTGAAGCGAACACCCTGCATCTGGCGAAAGACCTCCGCCTGGACGTTGGCCCGAGAGAACGTCGGGCGCTTGGCGCTGACGACATCGAGGGCGGCGTTCGCAACGTCGAGCAAGATCTCGTCCGCGAACTCTTGGCTGGTGAAAGCGCGCACGTCTCGGCCACCCAGCTCGTGCACCCACGCCATGGGTTCATCATCGAGGTAGGGCGTGGCCCGAGTGGTCCACTCTTTGGTGAGGTCTCCGAGGCCCCGGTCCCGCTTGGCCCGTCGGGTAGAGAGGGTGGCCGTCTGGCGGAGTTTGAGCACTTCCACGTCGGTGGGAGCACGGTGGTGATCGACTTCGAACTGGGCGACGAGGCGATCCTTAGCGCCGACGATGGCGGTCGTGCGCTGAGAGAACTCGTCCATAAGACGCGTCGACACGCCGGCCACTTCCCACTTCGGGGCGGTGCTGGAGCGGCGGGTGTGGGCCGCCCAGTCCCAGCCGAGTTCGCCGGTCAGTAGGTCCGAAAGTACGCCCTGGTGCATCTCGGAAAGCATCACCGTTGAGGCGAACAACTGGCGACTGTCGAGGGTGCGCCACACGCCGTCGCCAACGGCCTGGGCCCGGTTGAGCACAACGACGTGGTCGTGGAGTTGGGGATCGCCGTCCCTGGAATCGAAGTGGGTGAAGCTCGCGGCGACGACGCCCACAATGTCCTCTTCGACGCAGCCTTGGCTGCCCGATCGTGTGTGAAAGACCTCGCGCTCGGCGTAGGCGAGGACCTCGCCGATGGCCGCCTGGTGGCACCGGTAGATCACTTCGCGGGTCTCCCGGTCGGCCAGAGCCCAAGCGGTAGAGACACTCTTCGTGGGGCTGAACGTCAAGTCAAAACCACCGACGGCCTTTGTGCTCGGAACCCTTCCGAGCACGTCGCCGGTGATCGGATCGGCGCAGTCCTGGAGCATCCTCTGGAGGTTTTCCGCACTAACGGACTGCCCGGCGGCAACACCCAGACCGTTGTTGAGACCGGCGAGCCCGGCTCCGAGAAAGACTCCCGGGGGAGTGCCCGTTTCTGAGTAGTAGCGAACCAGGTCCGACTTGTCGGTGCCTTCGGGACCATCGCCTACCGCGATTGATTTGAGCAGGTACTTGTAACCCGCTCCGATGCTGAGGCGTCGAATCGTCATCATGTTGAAGGCGCCTGCATGCACCACAACTGTCGCATCAGATGCAATTCGACATGGTTTAACCACAAGTGCCAGACGTGTGAGACAACTTTAAGAAGCAAGCGAAGGGGGCGGGGAGAGGCGTGCGAAACAGGGATCAGGAGGTGCGAGGACGGAGACGTGAAGGACAGTAAAGGTCGGTGGAGCACAAGAAGTGTCAGCAGTGGAAGGTGAGGGTGGATTGATTTACAGGAAGCTGAGGAGGCACTGTCGGGACGGAGAGTACGCGCAAGATTCGCTTCAAGTTTTGGAAACTCCTAGTTTCGAGGGATAATGGGGCGAATGATCGTGCTGTCCACCGCATCGGTGATCAGCCCCAGATAGTTGGGGTGGGCGAGAGATAGAGACTCCACCTCGGCAGGTGAGTACCAGGCAATCTCATCGTGTTCGTAAGGTGCAGCGTTGCTCGGCGTTCCGATCCACCGGCGAATAGTCCAGACTGACATTTCGAAGTCGCTCGCGACAAGGCGAGTGAGATCAGCACCGCTTGGTTCCTCTATACGGATGCCGAGCTCTTCGCGAAGTTCTCGCACCAAGGCGGCTTGCGGCGTTTCACCTTCTTCGACGTGGCCACCGGGGAGGTTCCAGACTCCGGGATACCACTTTCGGCGAAGCGATCTCAGACAGAGCAGAACACGACCGTCGTAGAGGATAAGTCCGGCAGAGATCAACGGACGACCAGTATCAGAGACGGCAGTTTCAGTCATGCCAGCGCGCCTTTCGGTTCTGATTCTGAGTCGTCAGTGGAAGTCCATTGGCGTGATGTCAGAGCCAACGGACGGGTCTGGCAGGCTGATGCGATGGATATCGAAGCGCTACCAAGACAGATTGCACGTACCCAGTATTTCACCCTCGGGGTACCTCGAAGCTTCGAGATCTCGCCCGATGGCCAACGGATTGTCTACCTTCGCACCCGGGGCGGCGAGGACCGAGTCAGTTGCCTGTGGTTACTCGCGGATGGAAGTGAGCGGCTTCTGGTCGATCCGGTCGAAAGTGACTCGATCGACGCCATTCCGGACGCCGAACTCGCTCGGCGTGAACGCGTGCGCGAACACGCCATTGGCGTCGTTGCGTATTCCACTGATGAGGCAGTACGAACAGTCGCGTACGTGCTGAACGGAAAGCTGTGGGCGAGAGGACTTGAGGGCGCGCCGCCAAAGTTGGTGCCAACGATTGGCCCCGCCGTTGATCCTCGATTGGATCCGACCGGTAGGCGGATTGCCTACGTGTGCGATGGCGCTCTTCGCGTTGTGGACGTTGAGAGTGGCTTGGATAGCGAACTCGCCGAGCCCGAAGGGCCTGACGTTTCCTACGGACTCGCCGAGCACGTCGCCGCCGAGGAGATGCACCGGACACGCGGTTTCTGGTGGGCGCCTGACGGACAGCGTCTTCTGGTCGCACGGGTCGACAACAGCCCGGTTCTGCGGTGGTGGATTAGTGACCCGGCCAATCCTCAGGTTCCACCTCGTGCCGTGCGCTACCCATCGGCCGGCACCGCCAACGCGGACGTGTCGCTCTTCGTGATTGGACTGAACGGGAAACGGACCGAGGTCGTCTGGGACCACGTTTCGTTCGAATATCTCGTCACCGTTGTCTGGGATGTACACGGTCCACTGTTGAGCGTACAGAGTCGCGATCAACGCACGGCGCGGATTCTTGCGGCTGATCCGGACACTGGAGCCACCACCGCACTTCACGAAGAGGTCGACTCTCCCTGGGTACACATGACAATGGGTGTACCGGTGCGAACCGCGTCAGGTTCTTTCATACTGGTTTCTGATGTGAACGGTTCCCGTCGACTGATCAAAGACGGCGAAGCGGTGACCGATGATGGTATTCAGGTACGTGAAGTCCTCGGGGTAGATGGAGAGACGGTGCTCTTCACGGCCTCGGAGGAGCCCACCGAAGTACACGTGTGGTCGTACGACTCCGAACACGGTGCAGTGCAGCTAAGCGCGGAGCCTGGCGAACATCGGGGATGTGCGAGCGGCGGTATCCTCGTTCTCTCCTCGCACACCGAAACGGGCCATTCAGTTCGGGTCCTTCGGGCTGGCGAAGATGAAATTGAGATTCGTTCACTGGAGGCCGAACCGCTGCTCATTCCGAGAATCACGTGGTTGCGTCTGGGCGATCGCGAAATCCGAACGGCGTTGCTGCTGCCAACGTGGTACAAACCTGGCGCTGAGAGATTGCCAATCCTGATGAACCCCTACGGTGGCCCCTCAGGACAACTCGTGACTCGTGCGCGTCACTCTTGGTTTTGCGAATCGCAGTGGTTCGCCGAGTGTGGTTTCGCGGTGATCATTGCTGACGGCAGCGGTACGCCGGGTCGCGGTCCTGCTTGGGAGTACGAGGTCTATGGAGACTCGCTCTCGTCGGTGATCGAGGATCAGGTGACCGCCCTCAAGGGAGTCGCAGCGCGCTACCCCGATCTGGACACGGAGAGAGTTGGCATTCGCGGGTGGTCCTACGGGGGAACTCTCGCTGCGGCGGCCGTTCTTCGGCGCCCGGATCTGTTTCATGCGGCAATATCGGGAGCGGCACCGAGCGACCAGAGACTCTACGACACGTACTTCAAAGAGCGATATCTCGGTCACCCCGATCATGAGCCGGAGAACTACTTTCGAAGTTCGCCAATCAACGACGTTGCTCTACTGAATCGGCCGATGCTGCTTATTCATGGCATGGCGGATGACAACGTGGTGGTTGCTCACACGTTGCGTATGTCTACCGCGTTGTTGGAGGCTGGGCGACCTCATCAAGTACTGCCACTCTCAGGTTCCGGTCATTCACCAAGTGACGAGATGACGATCTTCAACTTGCTTCTCCATCAACTGCGATTCCTTCAACAATCGCTGGGAATAGAACCTCGATAACTGACGCGATGTGGCCGTGAATTCAGATAGGTCCGATGGCTTGGATTGGTTCGTGTGCTGAAACGTGGAACACCAGTCTCAGGCGCATCAACTAAATGAATCCAAGTGCAACGTCCGTCATTAACACGACTTCCGTATCCGAAAGCGTAAAGCCGAGCTCCTTTGCGGCACCACGGATCGCCTGTTTTATGATCCATCCGGCGAGTTCATTTGAAACCCAGTTCGCAATGGCTATCTGAGAACTTTTCGGAAACTGATATTGCTCGGCGATAGCTCGAAGTTCAGCGGAAGTTGAATAACGACGACGAGCGATGATTGCGCCAACCCAGTCTCGAACTCGTAGTGACCAACTACTCCGATTTATTGCGCTTGCCATTCTTGTCACCCTTCTGTTTGTGTGCCTAAGTTTCACTTCGGCCATTTTCGGAAGCCTTGGTTCGAGGGTAGGACCAATTTCTCGCTTTCTTCCCGCGTACTTTCGCGTAGCCCTCTAGGCCTGCAAGTCGCTCGACTGCAAGTAACAACGCATCACTACGCTTTTGTCGTGGAGCAATGTACGGACCAGGGAGGACAGTGGGAGGAAACAAGTGCGCTTCTCGCGTCTTTAGAAGCGGCGGCCCACCGCCTGACACGAAATCAATTACGTCGATGGCATCGAATTGGCGTGATCGGGCGACCGGTACTGATCCACATGGGCGCACGAGGCTCGCGAGCGTTATATCCTCCAGGCACAGGCACTCTTCTTCTGCATGCATGCGACATCGCCAAATCAGAGCGCCGTCTCGAGAGAATCATCTGAAAACTCTGGTGGCAAGGATTGACCACCCCAGATCTGGGCGCACGTCGGTTCATAATGAAAGTTGCGGACTCGCAGTCCCGAAATCTTAGAGAGCTCGTCTCGGATGAGGGAGAGTTGAGCGAAAGTGCTCAGTGCTCGTTGGACGAAGCCGACCGGGCGCGGGTTCCTCACTCTTTGGCTATGATCCGGCGACGCGTCGGAACTGGATCATTTGACGAGGTTTTGCAGTCGCTGTTGTTAGTCGCCTCGGGTCAATCAAGTGACCTGACCGACGAGGCAGTAGATCAACTCGAACACGCTTTAGGCATGGACCGAGCTCGTAGTGACGTACTGGGTTCCACAGGCAAGCCTTGGCTGGACGGAGACCCCCGAGAGGACTTCGAAAATATTTCTAGACTTTCGGACCCCAGTCGATTTGTCGAAATTGTTGAGAACGCAACTGATAACGATCTCACCGATGCAAGGGGTGAGGTTAAACGACTTTGCACCGGAATGTCAGATCTGGCATACGTTATGCGTGAATCAGGCGACAATTGGTCATACGGCATCGCGGCCTGGGGCAGAAGTTTCGATGACCTACAAAAGGATGTGACAGGACAGGCATACCTGGTCTTGATCTGGCTGGCCCTTAAGGGAGCCGGGTCAGAGTTGGGCATGCGTTCGGTCCTCGATTCGATCGAAAGCAATCCGAACATACGCGAAGATTTCGACACGCTGATGGCCTTACGAAACGCGATCCCGGAAGTAGCCGCCGCGATCCCAGCCAATTGGTTCGGGCGCTCAATGGCAGATCCCGAATACCAACGAAAACTGCAGGATTCCATTGCCGTACTCCGTCTGGAACACGGAGAGAAAATAGATGAATTCTTCGAGTCAAGGACAGGGCGCTTAACGGGCCGCCAAAACTCTTAAGCAACAAAGGGAATCAGACCTTGGCGAACTTCAAACCAAATTTTCCCATTGGTTTACGCGGAGTCCTTGAGCAACAACACGACCGATATCACAAGAGTCGCCATCCCAAGCGACTGGAGAGTAATGGTCGCAGTTAACCAACGTGTCGCAAATTTGTTTGCCCTCCTGAGACTTTTGAGATATTCGACCAAGAATTGACTAACCCGCTGATCCCAACCAGAATCGCCCCAATCGTGATCCACCAAGTCTCTAAGTCCATCTTTACCTTCCGTGTCACTTGCTTGAACGTCAAATGGTTTGTTCACGCGCAGGGCACAAAGGGTCGAGAGCACAAAGACAATCAAAGATGCACCGGCGAAGTACTTGGTGTCGGTGGGCACCGCGTTCGTGCTCGAACTGTGCGCGGCAATCGCCAGTAGCCCAGATGCCAGCGCCACGATTGTCCCGGATATTCCAGTAAGACTGACCGCCCGACTTCGAACGTTCTGAAAATCTTGCTCAGCTCTCGCAACTTCTGACGCTACAAATGTGCCAAGGTCGTTAGCCATTTAGAAAGGGCCCCACATTTGTCATGCCTTTTTCGCAGCTGCCTTTCTCGCCGCCTTTTTGACCGCCGTTCGCCGGATTGCTGGCGCCTTCTTCGCGGCTTTCTTCGTGGCTTTCTTCGCCGCCGCCTTATTGACGGTCGTTCGCCGGATTGGCGGCGCCTTCTTCGGGGCTTTCTTCGCCGCCGTCTCTTTGACGGTCATTCGTCGGATTTCCGGGGCTCTAAGACTCTCTAGCGCGCTGAAGATAAGTGCCTTTGCACCTTCAGCGTCACCGTCACGAATGGATTCGATCGCTCTCTCGAGCTTTCTTACTGCCCGCGATTGACTGGAATCCAAGGGTCCCTCCTCACTAGACACCATGAAGACGTTTCGACAGCTTCTTGTGGGATGAATCTGTGCACAATTTTCATTTCTTTTTGTCGGGACGAGATCCCTTTTTGATTTCCGTTCGCTTAATCTCCGGAGCTGGCTTTGGCGCGGGTTTCGGCGAAGGAGGCGGCTGCGATTTACCTTGACGGTCATGAGCCATGTGGTCCTCCTTTCGGCACTTCGAAGCAGTATGGAACGGTTTCACCTAAATGTCAATCAGCGATCAAGGCACTGTCCGAATTGTCGCACTCCCTTCCATTGAAACCGACCTGTCGCTGCAAGTCGACACAGACCTTCGTACGAGAAACGTGATCGAAGTGGAGTGGTGGAGTTCGAGTTCAACAGATGACTCACGAGTAACATTCTGATGTGAGTTCAGAAGAGGTAACCGCGCATGAGAACCTCGTTTGGATCTCGCCCGTCTGGTCAGGCCAGGGATATCTCGGAACGGCTCCAGGCCAGTGGGAGCGTGAGTTCCGTCTTCCAAACAATGAAGTCCTCGCTGGAATCAAGAACGTTGGCGACTCGGTACAGGTTCCCGATGGGACTTATCTCCGATACCGATTTCTCTGGAATGGTCGGCCCGGGGCTTGGAGTGACGAGGGTGTAGCGGCCTTACCGCCCAGGTGACGCCAGTCGGAGTCGCAGTCTTAGTTGTTAGCAGATCTACAATCACCCCATTCCATTGAAAAGAAGCTTCATCTAGCCGGGATCAAATTCAGATATAAACCAAGACGCAACTTCTTTCGATATCTCGAACAACACAATTGCCTTACGACTGGCCAGACCCTCGTTCAAACCGTGAGCAATCCTGTTTCTCCGATCAACCAGGAAGTCAAGTTCTCTTCTCAACCTTTGATCGTCTTCATCCAGGAATACCTGAAAGTCGTTGCACTTTGTTGAATCGAAACGTCCCACTAGTTCGATGAGGTTGTCCGAGGTCGGATTGCGAGTTCGCTCGAGCCACGAATGAGCAAATGAGCGCACGAGCCCGCCCGATTTCTCTCGAACGTAACCACGACACACTTCAAATGAAGTTTGCTCAACATATCCACAGCTTCGTACGACTAGGAATCTTGCGAGGTATGCCGCAACGCCATTGTCTCCATCAAAGTGCTGCACTACTTCAGCTAGATCTTCCAACTGTGTTCGTATGCTTACAATCTCTTGCGCTGGCCATTGATATGAAGGTCGCCTAACGATGGCCATGGAACGAACTCACTGCGTTCAGATATCTGCGAAGATACTTGTAGCTAAATCGAGCCTGAATGTAACGCGTTCTTCATTCGCTGTGGCTTGGGATATTGAATCTTCGATCCGGGAATCGGCAAGAAGTATCTCGACAGCGTCCGTGACGGACTTGGAGTCTGGTTCTGGAGTTCTGTCAAGTCGACGTGAAAGACCGACCATAAGCGATTCGGTCAGTGCAGCATTGATTTGCCGTCCTTTTCCTCGCAGGGCCGAGGGTCCGGGACCATCCAGTAAGAGTCTCGAAGCGTCGGAAAATCTCTTCGTAATCTTCGCTTCGTCGAAATCTTGCAAATCGCGATGAGCGGCAACGAAATCATTGAGGTATCGCTTGAGTGGTCGCGTGTAAGGCTTCTCATTTGAATAAAGCGCAATGACCCTTAGGATCAACTCCTGGTCGCGCAATCTCGGGGATTCCGGACCGTAAATTGTTCTCCAGTTAGGGTCGGAGTTCAACTTGGTCAAGAATTCGATGAATCGGCCGGCATAAAGCGCCACTCGAATCTCATGCGGCGTTAATTGCGTTCCACCGGAATTCAATCGCTCAAATACTTGATATACCGACTCCATCGAGACCGAAGATCCGTCGGTTTTTACGATCGTCGCCTGAATGAACGTATTATCTAAGGTTCTTTTTTGACTCGGGCTCAAACTTTTATATGTAAGAGTCTTGAATTCGTCAGCGACATTTTGGAGCGCAAATTCGCGCCCCCCAAAAACACCACCATAAAAAGCAACGAGCGTCCTGATTCGTTGCTGACCATCCAATATCAAGTATTTCTTGTCTTGCTGCTGAACGAAAAATATTCCTGGAATGGGGTATTCCAAGAGCAGTGACTCGATAAATCGATCCATTTGACTTCTTCGCCAAACGAATCGTCGCTGAAAGCCTGCTGTTTCAATCGTTTCATCATTATGACCAAATGAAGGGACAAGTATGTCACCACGTTCGAATCGTCGAACCAGTCCTTCTACGTCGAAGTCCGTTCCAGAATAACTGACTGGCGCTGCTTCCGGATCAACCTCATCGATGATCTCCAAATCAGCCTGATCAAGACCTTCACTATCGACGTCGTCGCTTTCCGTTAATGGCTCTTCGGTCATGTTCGGAACTCTATCTTCTATGAAATTGGAATGTCGTCGGCGCTGGCTCGCGGGAGATTTACGTCGATGGGCACCGTCGGCGACTGCTTTGATAACGAACCAATGGAGTCCTTCTGGGGTCAATGCGGATTGAACTGCTCGACCGTCAACGTCAGCACACCATCGTGGAGCTCTCGGGCGCCATCGCCGATTGGCTCGAGAACTTTTACAACACGGAGTGTCGCCACAGCTCGCTTAACTACTTGACGCCAAGCGATTTCGAAGGTCTACACTCAACCCAACCAAACCAGGTCGCATTGTCATAAAAACCTGATCCAGTTTTTGGGAACTAGCGCAGTTGGAGCGGGCGACGGGAACCGAACCCGCGTTCTCAGCTCGGATACTGAGGCACGTTAATGACTTGCGATGTCGGCAAATCTAATTGTTGCAGTTAATCCAAAATTGTGCTCCGGAAACTGAGCGTCGGCGGGACCGTTGCACTATGTGTGGGAAAAAGAGAGTTTCGAGTGATCGAGTTCGCGTCGGCTGAACTTTGGTATCTCAATGACGGCGCTACGACAATTAAAAGTGGCAGCGATACTTTGATGGAGTTGCGACCGACCAAGTGTGCTAACCGATGTTCACTGTTAGTCGCAATCTGGTCGGACAAAGTGCGGACGTCATATCCGGCGGGTTCGACGCGCCATCGGAGAAGTTGCGGCTTAGGCGTCGGGACTGGCACCAACGCCCTGGATCCAATTTCAACTCCTCTATTGCCGGACCCTTGCGACGCGCGCTCCACGGTGAGATTCCGTGAGCGGCTTTCCTGAATGGTTAGCGACGTGAAGAACATTGCGATTCTGGTAGTAGCTTCGTCTCTCGGTTTTGCTATGGCACTACTCGGACTTGTCATTCTGACGAGCATCATTGGTGGTACGACGCAGGTCGCCGCCTGCGTGCTCGCGAACCACCAGTCCCAATCCATGACCAATTCGACGAGCACGACCACCACTACTGCGCCCACTTCGAATTCGAATTGCGGGGCGGCGTCCCCGGCGACGTTGCCCAGTTCGCCCGTTGTCGATAACGGGCTGCCCACCAGCTACGCCATTCCCAACGATGCCACGGTCGCCGAAACGGTCGCGATCACCTACGCCCTCGCGGAGCTCGGGAAGCCCTATCTCTGGGGCGGCGTTGGTCCCAACGCCTTCGACTGCTCAGGGCTCACCATGATGGCCTGGACCCAGGCCGGCGTGACGTTGTTGCACTACACCGGCGACCAAATCAATGAGGGCACACCCGTTTCCTCGTACGCCGACATTTCTCTGGGCGATTTGGTGCTCGTACCCGGCAGTGACGGGACCGTTGCGAACCCCGGCCACGTCGGCCTCTACATCGGCGAAGGTCTCGTCGAGTCGGCGGTTGACGTGCAGTACGGGGTCATCGTCCAGCCGTACGCCTACTTCGTCAGTGGTGGTCTCTCGGGGATTCGTCACGTGGGCTAGTCGCAGTACGCAAGTCGTGAGGGCAGCGGTACGTCAACTAACCAAGGAGAAGTAATGACTCATCTCAGTTCAGTTCAACTGGTGGCGAGCGGCGTTAACGTCACGCCGAACACCACCGCGATACCGGGTCTAAGTACGTTGTCGACACTCGTGGGATCACTAATGGCCTTCGGGCTGGTGCTCTCGCTGGCCGGGTTCGTCGGCTGCGCAATCGTAATGGCGATCGGACATCACAGCGCTAATCCGCAGTGGTCGACGAAGGGAAAGATGGGTCTGCTCGTGTGCCTCGCCGCGGCGCTACTCATTGGTGGCTCGGACTTATTGATCAACACGTTCTACAACCTCGGATCGAGTCTCAGCTGATGGGCGCCTTCCGATCCGTTCGCATGAAGTTGTTGGTGGCGGCTCCGTTGGTAGTGGTGTTCGTCGTGGTGGTGCTCCTAGCACTGAGGCCTCCGTCGGAGTCACCGACCAAGAGAGTGTCCGGGCAGACGAGTCTTACCAACACCCATACCGCTTTACCCGCGTCTCCCACGTACCATCCCCTGCGCGTCACCCCGCCACAGACGGCGGTTGAGCGAGCGGCGAACGCGATCATTGCGCAAAACCAGAACCCCGGAAGCTTCACTTCGTCACGGGCAGCGAGATTTCCTGGGGCCGCCACCTCTGCGGTCTTTCCGCCGATCGACATGGCGGACTCGTCGCTGCCGTCGATGTACGCCCTGGCGTTCACGCAGGAACTCTTGGACGTCGACTTCGCCAGTGCCACGAGAAGGGAGCTTCTCGCCTGGGCGAGTTACAACAACGCACCCAACACGCTCGCGAACATTCCTGCTACGGCGAACTTGAAGATCCTCCCCGGCTCACTCGCGGCAAGACCCGCCTTGTTGCCCACGAAGACCCAGTGGGCAACGATGGCCGCTTCGCGAACGCGTTGGCACGTAAGCGGCCTCGTAATCTCGGTTAGTCCGATCTGGACGCAGATGTTGAGTACGGGTTGGCAGCCAGTCGATCCGCTGATGGTGATGTACGACGTCTCGGGAACCCTCACGGTAACGACATCGAGTCGCGCACCAGTCGTCGAGTCGATCTTCTTCGCCCTTACCCTCGGCGGTGCGTCGTGGCACCCCGGCTACGGCGCCGTCGCCGTCAACAACTGGACGGTGAACTGAGTGTGTAACCGGCTGAATCCAATCTGTGACGGCGTAGAATTGATTGGTCGCATCGGAAGCAGCGTCACGACATCGGTGTTTGGCAGCGTCGCGTCGGCCTTCGGGAACACCGCCGACTCCGCGATCAACTGGCTCTGGCAGCAGCTCTCTTCGTCGACGACGGTCTCACTCGGTGGCGCCAACTTCGAGCTCGACCTCGGTATCGTGGTGTCCATCGCGGCCGTGCTGTGCCTCGGACTCTTCGTCCTTCAGATGGTTGTGTCGGCGCTACGCCGAGACGCGGGCGGCGTCGGCCGAGCCCTGCGCGGCCTCGTTATCGCGACGGTGGGGTGCGCGATCACTTTGGTGAGTCTGAATGTTCTGCTTGCGGCGGTGGACCAACTCTGCGTCGGGGTTGTGAAGACGGCGACGGGTGGCACCATCGCGTCACTGGGTACGAAGATCATCGGCGGCGCCTTCTTCACCACGGCGTTGGCGAGTCCCGCCACTGTCTTGATCCTGTCGCTCGTGACAATCGTCGCAGTCGCCATTGTCTGGTTCGCTCTCGTTATCAGAAAGATGCTCATCATCATTACCGCGATCTTTGCGCCGATCGCCTTCGCCGGGGGAGTGGCCGATCTTTCGCGGGGCTGGGTACGTAAATGGCTCGAAGCCATGTTGGCACTGGTCTTTTCAAAACTGATCCTGATCATCATCTTCGTTATTGGGCTTGGCGTGCTCGGAGGTTTGGGCTCACCGATCGGCGCTTCGCCGCTCACGATGATCACCCAGGAGATCACTGGCCTGTTGATTCTCCTCGTCGCCGGCTTTTCGCCGTGGATGGCGCTACGCCTCGTGCACTTCACCGGCGACCACGTCGCGACAATGGCCCAGTCGGCGTCGCACGCCAGTGCGGGTGCGTCGAGCGTGGTGGGCGCTCCCCAGAAAGCCGCGCAAATGAAGTACTCGGCGATGACGCTCGGGGGACACCGCTCGGGTTCAGGAGAACCGCCGCCCGGTTCCGGACTCGGCCCGATTGGCGGTGACGTTGCGACGTCCGTGAGGGCGGGGACGTCCGGCGCAGGTGCGGCCAGCGTTATCGGCGGTGGAGTCGTTGCCGGCGCGGCGAAGGCCGGCGACGGAGTGCGAAGAGTAGCCTCGGGCGCGGTAAAAAATGGAGTCGCATCGGGTGCGACGGTTGGTGAGACAACTGGTCGTGGCGCGAGTGGATCACCTGTTATCCCGCGCGCCGCTGGTCCATCTCGCACCGAGCAAGACCCGACACCGAGTTCACCTGGTAGCTCAATTACTCCTGCGACCCCCAGTCCGCAGAGTCGCAATTTCGACGCCCCCGTTTCTCCCGCGTCATTTAGTCAGGCACCGCCGCCGCCTGCGCCACCCCGTGCGGCGGTCGATCCACCATCTCTAGCGCCGCCGCCGTTCCCCGTCGCGCCGCCCGAGCCGCCAAGGGAATAGGTCGTGACGACGATCACAGGTCCCTCGACGGTGCGATTCGCCCGACGTCCCACGCGCGGAATAATGCTCGGTTTTTCGGCCCTGCGCTGTGGCGCCATTGGCCTGTCGTTCGTGACGATGCTGCTCGGCCTCCTCGTGGGTGGCGGGTTCGGTCTCCTCGTCACGGGTCCGCTCTGGATGTTGTTCGTAGCCAGTGCCTTCGTCACGCGCAAGGGCGAGCCGGTCGTCGAATGGTTGCCCTTCCTACTGCACTGGATGACCCGCGTCTCGGCGAAGCAGACCGAGTACCGGGTGCGCGTCACGTCGCCACGTCCGGCGGGCACGATGGCCCTACCGGGTGACGCGGCACCGCTGCGCTTCTACAACGATCCCGACACCAGAACGTGTCTGGTGCACGACCCTCATCGTCAAACGCTCTCGGCGATTCTCGCGGTGTCGCACTCGGCCTACGTGTTACTCGCGCCGAGCGATCAAGTACAACGCGTGTCGGCGTGGGGGCAGGTGCTCGCGTCCCTCGCCCAAACGGGGACGTGCGCGGTGTTACAGATCCTCGAGTCAACAATTCCCGACCCCGGCACGAAGGTCGCTCAGTGGTTCGAGGAGCACGCCACGCACGCGCCCGACTGGTCCAACGAGCAGTACCGGGCCCTGCTCGCGCAGTCATCCTTCGGCTCGTCGACACATCGCACGACACTCACGCTCACTCTTGACATGAAGAGAGCCGCGTCGGCCATTCGCGCGGCCGGGCGCGGAGTGAAGGGCGCCGCCCACGTGCTGCGCGTCGACATGACCGTCCTCGAACAGGGGCTTCGCGCGGCCGGCCTACGCGTGGACGCCTGGCTCACTGAAGCCGAGATCGCGACGCTCGTTCGCCAGGCCTACGATCCCGCGAACGAACTGGGAGTTGAGCATCCCGGGGCGAGACTCCGTTCGGCTGGACCGGTCGCCGTCTCGGAGCACTGGTTGTATCTCCGTCACGATTCGGGGTACTCGAGTGTGCTCTGGATCAGCGAGTGGCCGCGAATCGAGGTCGCGGCGCATTTCCTGCACGCGCTCGTCTTCGCGCCCGATATTCGCAAATCTCTGTCACTGGTAGCACGGCCGATCGGCACGGCCGAAGCGCTGCGGGCCCTGCGAAAGGAGAAGACCGAAGCGATTACCGACGCCGGTCATAAGGCCAAGGTGGGCCAGATTCAAGACCTCTCCGACGTCCAGGAGTATCAGGATTTGCTGCAACGCGAGCAGGCCCTCATCGGTGGCCACGCCGACGTTGAGTTCAGTGGCTTCGTCACGGTCACCTCGAGCAGCGAAGAGGGATTGACGCGAGCTGTCGCGCTGATTGAACGCGCCGCCGGTCAGTCGGGCTGTGAAACCCGTGTGCTCTACGGACGCCAGTCGCAGAGTTTCGTTGTCGCGGCGCTGCCGCTCGGGCGCAGCGTCTTCTAAGGAGAGAGGTTCATTCAATTGTCACGTCGTAGAGACAGCCCCACGCCGCACAACGAAATCAAGAATCTCGAGATGGCGATATCGAAGCCGCGCCTCGCGCGAGTGCCGGGGTCCCATCACGTCGTCGTGGCCGGCCCGAAAGGAGGCACGGGCAAGACCACGGCGGCGGCAATGCTCGCCCTCTGTTTCGCCGAACTTCGTGGGGAGATCGTGAGCGTGCTTGACGCGACCACGCAGCTCGGCACCTTGCGTCGTCGCGTGGTGTCGTCAGAGGAACCTTCGACGCGACCCTTTCGAGAACTCTGCGCCCGAGCTCTTGATGGTGACGTGCTTCCCGAGTGGTCCGCGCTCGCGCCCTACGTCGACGTGGTGAACGGTCTGCGGGTGCTGCGAAGTCTGAGCGGTCCCGCGGACCAGGACTGTCTTACACCCGCCGAGTTTGCCGCCGGTGTCGCGCTGCTACGACACGCCGGTGACATCGTTATCTCCGATGTGGGCGCTAAGGCCAACGGCCCGGTCGCCGTCGCGGCGCTCGAGAGCGCGAGCACGTTGGTCCTCGCGACAGAGTTCGCCTACGACGCGCTCGAGCTGACCATTGAGATGGTGAGCGCGCTCGCCGGTCAGCCCCTCAGTTATCGGACCGACCCCGACGACTGGTCCGCCGTGGCCGACGGCAGGTTCGCCCCGTTGGTCGCGGGGTCCGTGGTCGTCGTCGCACCCGGTCGTCAACGTAGCGGCGCCACGGTTCGCCGCGACGTCAATCTCACGTCAATGACCGAGTGGCTTCGCGTCGTGTGCGGCGGTGTCGTCATGGTCAACCACGACGATCACCTCGACCTTGGCGATCGCATCGTGCTCGGCGAGCTGCAACTGGACACGGCAGTTGCGTATCTGCACGCCTCCGCTCTGATCGCCGCGAGATTCCCACTGACCGAGGTGAACGAGTGATTCCCGAGTTGCCGGTTCGACGGGTTGCGCGACGGGGATTCCCGCGGGTCCGTCGCCCGGCGTCAACGCAATCGACGACCAGACCGAAGCGAACAACCGTGGTGAAACTGATGGCCGTGGGCATCGTTGATCTTGTGTTGATAGTGGCGATGTTTCATCCGGGAATCGTGCGAAACATCTTCACGTCAATGCCGATGACGATCACCGAGCTAAGCGCGACGGTCACGACGGCGACGAGTTGGGGTGGAGCGTGACGAGCCAAGAAGGGCAACCCGTCGCCGTGCCGGCGAGGATTCAACTACCGCCGTACCCGCCATTCGTCAACCCACGAACGCGTAATTCCGTGACGCCGTTGGTGGTCTCGCGCAAAAACCCTGGTGGATTCGGGGTGCCGACACCTCGCAGGGGGGAAATTGAGCCCACAGCGGCGATCCTGGACGGGGGGAATTCTCTCGGTGCCACGTTGTACAGCGATTCCAATACTCCGCGACGGGTTCGACGAAGGATGGCGCGCGCGGCGGCGCAGATTTCCGGGGCGGATCGCGTAGCAGCGCGCGAGCAACTGAGGGAGGCCAAACGTCAACTTCAACTCGAGGTTAAGGCAGCTGCGTATCTGCCGAGGAATGGCGAACTCGGGGATCGTGCGCTGCGTACGTATCGAAGGTTGAAGGTTGAACCACACCGAGCGACGAGCGAGGTCTTAGCCGGCGCGTACCCCTTTCTCGCCGAGAGCGGTCTCGGGAGTGAAGGCATCCTGATCGGTCAAGACGCGTGGAGTGGCGCGGGCTTCGTCTACGACCCGTGGGTGCTCTACCGATTGGGTGTTCTCACTAATCCGAACTGTCTGCTCGCGGGCGTCGTGGGTCGTGGCAAGAGCACGCTCGCCAAGTCGATCGCGACACGCTCGATCGCCTTCGGGCGAAAGTGTTACGTGCCCGGCGACCCCAAGGGGGAATGGACGGCCGTCAGTCGCAGTGTCGGCGGCCAAGCCATCGCCTTGGGTGACGGTGTCGCCGCGCGAGTCAATCCCCTCGACGAAGGTCCGCGTCCTGCGTACCTGACGGATCCCGACGGCGATCAGGTCACGCTGTCGGACGCGGCGTGGGCGCAGATGGTGCGACAGCGTCGGCGCGAGCTGCTGCGATCGATCACCGAGGCGACGCTCGCTCGATTGATGGGACCGGTGGAGTCCACGGCGCTCTACGCGGCGCTCGACGAGGCGGTGGCAACGAATTCCGTGGCGACATTGCCGCAGGTCGTATCGGCGATGTTCGATCCACCGGGCGACGTGATCGGTTCAAATCGCGCACAGTTGCTGGACGACGGGCGTGACGTTGCGCACGCGCTCAATCGCCTCGTCGGCGGTGACCTGGGAGGACTGTTTGACGGGCCCTCCACCGTGCACTTTGACGCGACTCTCCCCATGGTGAGTCTCGATCTCAGTCGTATACAAGGTTCGGACGCCAAGATCGGCCTGGTGATGACGTGCGCGAGTTCGTGGATGGAGGCCGCGCTGCAAGATCCCGCCGGCGGACAGCGATGGGTGATCTACGACGAAGCGTGGCGCGTGCTGAAGCAACCAGCCTTGCTCGCGCGCATGCAGAGCCAGTGGAAACTCAGTCGGGCCCTCGGGATTGCCAACCTGATGGTGATCCATCGTCTGAGCGATCTCGACGCCGTGGGTGAACGAGACTCCGAGGCGCGCAATCTCGCCTTGGGCCTGTTGGCGGACTGCTCCACCAAGATCGTCTACGCCCAAGAGTCGGGCGAAGACGCCAAGACCGGCGCGGCGCTGGGTTTGTCCTCGACCGAGATCGACCAGCTCGCGAGTCTGGCGCGAGGCGAAGGGCTCTGGCGCGTGGGCGAGCGGTCCTTCGTCGTTCGCCATATCTGCACGCCGGGTGAGTTGGCTCTCTTTGATACGAACCAAAGAATGGAGATTTTGTGAGATCGCGACGCCACGACGACGACGTGTGGTTATTCGTCATCGTCGGAGCTTTCGCTCTTTTCTTCACGTTTGTCGCCGGGGGACTCCTGAGCGCGTTGCTCTCGGGCCACGGACTCCCGACGCACCACGTCGCGGGTGCGCTCTCGGCTTTGGCGCACACTAGTGACCCGTCGTTCGCGTGGCGCACGTCGGTCGGTCCCGCGTGGCTCTACTGGTCGGCGACGTCAGTGGTCTTCGTCGTCAGCGTTATCGTCGCCTGCTTCGTGACGCGCATCGTGCGACGTGACATGCGCAGCAAGGCCGATGATCCGACTCGTAGTCCCGGCCTCGCTGATCGACACGACGTCATTGTCGCCGCCGGTGCGAAGCATCTTCTACAACGCGGCTCGATCCTGCGGCCATCAGTTGCCAAGCCGACATCGAAGGATCTCGGACTCTTCCTCGGGTCGAGTCGTGGAGTGGACTGTTACGCCAGCGTCGAGGACTCGATGGTCATTCTCGGACCTCCGCGTAGCGGCAAGGGGTACAACCTGGTGATCCCGTTCATCCTGGATGCTCCGGGCGCGGTCATCACCACGAGCACCCGACCGGACAACTTGGCCGCGACGATGAGCGCCAGGATGAGGCGCGGCCCCGTGGGCGTCTTCGACCCCCAAGGACTCGCCAAGGGCGTCGCTGTTGGGCTGCGCTGGTCGCCCATCAGGGGGTGTGAGCTCCCGCAAACGGCGATGCTGCGCGCCGGTGCGCTGTGCGCGGGCGCCGCGGGCCGCGTCGAGGGAGGCAACTTCTGGCAGCAACAGACCGAAGTGGTCGTGCGCTGTCTTTTGCAAGCGGCGGCGGTCGATCGGCGCAGCGTGAGTGATCTCTATCGATGGAGCCTGTCACCCGACGAGGCGAAGGAGGCCGTCGAGATACTGAGCGCCTCATCGGTCGCCACGCCACTCTGGTCGCGAGCCCTCGGGGCCGTCGTCGGACTCGAACCCCGCCAGCGCGCGAACATTTGGTCGGTCGTCAGTTCGGTCTTCGCGCCCTTCGCGAGTCCCGAGGTTATAGAGCAGCTCACCCCCTCACCCGGCGCTGAGTTTCAGCCCGCGCAGTTTCTCAAAGAGAACGGCACGCTCTTCCTCCTCGGCACGAGCTCGGGTGCGTTCGCCACGTCGAACATCGTCTCGGCCTTGATCGAGGACGTGGTGGAGACCGCCCGTCAACTCGCCGCAGCGTCGCCCGGCGCTCGCCTTGATCCGCCGGTGGCGCTGATTCTGGACGAAGCGGCGAACTACCCGCTGCCCTCGCTGGGTTCGTTAATGAGTGAGGGCGGGGGTACGGGCATCACGACGGTCGCGGTCCTGCAGTCCCTGGCGCAAGCGCGCGATCGTTGGGGGAGTGAACAGGCGCAGGCCATCTGGGACTCGGCGACTTCGAAGGTGATTCTCGGGGGCTCGAGTAACGCGAGCGACCTTCGCGATCTGGCGCAGCTCATTGGTGACCGGGAACACCCCGAAGTCACGACTACTCACCAAGCTGGCGGTGGACGGAGTATCTCGGAGTCCACGCGCCAACGAGCCATCCTGGATCCGAGCAGCGTCCGGCTCATCAAGGTGGGTCACGGCTTATTGATGTTGCGCGCGGCCAAACCCATCATGTTGACCCTGAAGCCCTGGACGCACCGCGTCGACGCTCGCGAACTCAGCCTCGCGCGAACGAACGTCGAAGAGTTACTGCGCCTCGGTGCTCTTCCAGGGTGGGAAGTGCGGGCGTGAGCGCCGAGAGGCCAGCGCGCCCGGTTCTACTTCGCGCTATTGACGCGCGTTCGAAGGCGACCACCGACGGAGAAAAGATTGATCCGCCGATTCACTGGCCGAGTCTCGGGGCCATTGCGGCCGAGCGCGAGTGGTCGGGGCTGCGCGAATGGGTTGACGAGCTCCGCGAACGCTACAACGGAATAGATAGTTACGTCGTGCCGGCGTGTTGGTATGAACACCAGTCGCTGGTGTTGGCCTTGCAGGCGCTGAAGGATCACGAACGAGTCGCTTACGCGAAGTCGTCACCAGCGTCCTCGGGCACGGACTGGCACCGCGCGTTTCGCGACATCACGGCACTGCTGCGCCAGTTCACCGCCGATCTGCGTTGCGGTCACGGACCCGAACGCGCTGAGAGAGAGTCCTTCGACGAGTTCGTTCACGAAGATATTGCTCGTCGACGCCGCCATGCCGCGACCGTTGCGTTAGGTCACTCGGAGTAACTCACTACCGGGTGGGTAACGGAGATGCAGTTATGGGCCACGACTACGCGGAACTACTCGAAGCACTGGGCGAGGGTGTCGCGGCGCTCACCACCAGCGAGCGTTGGACACAGTACCTCGACGTCCAGAGTCGCTTCCCTCGCTACAGCTCGAACAACGCGCTGTTGATCCTCGCTCAGAAGCCCGACGCCACGCGCGTCGCGGGCTACAAGGCCTGGCAAGCCCTGGGTCATCAGGTGGTGGCGAAGGAGTCGGCACTGCGGATCTTCGCGCCGATGAAGTACCGAAAGGACGACGTCCCCGAGGGTGAGAAGACCAGCGAAATTCGCGGCTTCAAGTTGGTGCCGGTCTTTGACGTCAGCCAAACCGAGGGGCCGGACTTGCCCGATATCGTGAGCAAGCTCAACGGACTCGCTCCCGAGGGCGTGTTCGAAAAGCTCACCGGGTTCGCCGACGACATCGGGTTTCGCGTGGAGCGACCATTGTCGATCGAGAGCGGGGCGAACGGTGACACGAATCATTGCGAGGGCCTCATCCGGGTAGCGACCAACAACGCCGAGGCTCAACAAGTGAAGACGCTGGCCCACGAGATCGGTCACGCACTCCTGCACGATCCAGGTCTGGCGACCAACAAGGACTTGTCGCGCGCACTGAAGGAACTTGAAGCGGAGTCCACGGCCTACGTCATCTGTCGCGCGCTCGCCATGGACACCAGTGACTACTCCTTTGGCTACGTCGTTGGATGGGCCGGCGGCGGGGAGCAGGCGCTCCAGGGCATCAAGGCGTCCACGGGACGGATCCAGCGCGCCGCGGCGGCGGTACTAAAGACCTTCGAGGTGGAGGAACCCGTCGCCGAGGCCGTGAACGTAGTGAGTGCGGGCGTCTCGATCGAGCAGTGGCGTGACGTCACGGCCGTGCTCGACGCCGGTGAGCGCTGGGCGGGCGAGTCCGGTGAGGCGGCACGCCTTCAACAGATTGGCGACGCGTCGCCCGGGCGGATCAGCGTCATACCAATCGACCTTTCGCGCAGTCTCGAATCAGCTGGCAACTTTCGGCCACTCGACGCCGGGGAGTTCGACGAACCAGCGGCGAGCGCGCCGGTGTGGCACGAGCTCGGAATCTAGGGGGGAACGTGACGAAGCGAATCTCACTGGTCGTTACGTACGACTCGGACAGCCAGACGTCAATCGTTGACGTCGACGCGTCGACGGCTCGTTTTCCCGAGGGGCTCTGTTGGGACGATGAACTGGATCGTTGGGTGGATGATCCGGGACTAGTGGATAAGGCCACGAGGCGACTTGTTGCTCAGTTGCGAACAGATGAGCGCTCGACGTCGCCCGGTTCTCGGGCGCCGGTGCGCGTGGAGACGAAGTTCATAGAACTGGCGCTTAACATCATCGACCCGGACTGCGCCTGGGACCCCGAGGAAACCCTGGAGTTCGCTGACGCGGCGAGGGTTTATCTCAGCGAGTATCCGATCACTAGCTGGGAGATAGAGGGCGCCTTCGCGCTCGTCGCCCAGTTCGTTCACGATTGGGCACTAGGTGAAGCTCGTGGCTATGGCGAAAGTGCCGGTGGGCCAGCTTTGGCGACGAGCGCTCCGACCTTCCTACATCAGTCGAAATCTTCGCCAACTTTAACCAGCGACGTTGATGACTTCGATTTCGCCGAAAGCATTTCACTCGAAACAGAGGATCCACTCTCTGGCGCAACACTGAGAATGTTCTTTGGTGACTTCGAAGGCGTACCAACACTCGCGCTCTTCGTCGGCGAGGACGAGGAGCCAATACTGATTGATCACTCTGCACTGCAAATTGCAATTGACCTTGGATCGGACACTCGCAACGGAAGAGACGAGCCAGCGCTCTCGTTTCGGGCGAACGCAGATCGGGAACTCGAGGTTATCCATCTAGATATCGACGTTGAACCTACATTCGAGTGAAAGCCAAAAAGGCTTGTGAGCGAGAGGAAGGAAAATGAACTCAAACGGGGTCGTTGAATATGGGGCAATGCCTGACACAGGTGCAGTGCCTATGAAGTTGCTCTTGACGATCTCAGAGGCAACCCACGTGCTCGCCATCAGTCGCTCCAAACTTTACGAGCTTCTAAATTCGGGACACCTGCAATCGGTGCATATTGGTCGCTCGCGACGTATTCGAATGACGGATCTTGAAGACTTCGTCAACAACGGTGGTCATGAATATTGAATAGAGGGCGCACTTAAGGCTTCGGAATGATCATGAGTCAACACGGCATGGCGATTGTTAATGCTAAAGCAGTTAACGCGGATCTGCTGTCGAGTTAAACCACAACTTGAGGCGGTTGACCGTGGTTAGGCGAAAAGTGGACTCGTCACAGGATGGTCGTAGATTGACCCTCATCATGATTAATCCGCCTCCTCGGATGCTTAGGGGCAATAAAACGCTGCTCCGTTGTGGACTGATTTTCGCGGTCCCAGCACTACTCACGCTGTCCGTACTTGCAGCAGCACCTGCTTCGGCGGCGACCAGGGTTACGCACCCAAGTGCTCCTCGCCACGTCACGGTAACTTCGGGCGACAATTCGGCAATTGTGAGTTTCGTCGCACCAGCCTCTAATGGCGGTTCGAGAATAACCGGCTATTACATAAGGGAATACGGCGAGAACTCTGCGATTCGACGGTGCCACTCGACGCGGTGCACAGTATTGGGCTTATCCAACAGCGTCAGCTACCGCTTTGTGGTTGCCGCCATCAACAGATTTGGAAGAAGCGCGTACTCGGCTCCATCGAATGTCGCTAAGCCGACTGCGCCAGTAGGAACGACCGTAACCATCACCTTTGACGCCAATGGTGGCTCCGGCGCTATGGCGAGCGAAACCGAGCCGTATGACACGACTGCTTTACTCCCGCTCAATTCCTTCACGTACACGGGTTACACATTCAGCGATTGGAATAGCGAAGCGAACGGGAGCGGCACGAACTTCAATAACGGTCAACTTGTGAAATTCAATGGAAGTGCCACCTTCTACGCTCAGTGGTTGGTTTCGGCACCAACAACGGCCACTATCACGTTCAATGCAAATGGTGGCACGGGCACAATGGCTCCCGAGACAGAGACCTTGAGCGTCTCGGCGGCACTGACCATAAATTCCTTCACCCGAACTGGGTACACCTTCCGGGTTTGGAACACAGCGGCGAACGGGAGCGGTACCAGTTTCACTAACGGTCAACTCGTTCAGTTCACTGCGAGTGCCACCTTCTACGCGCAATGGACGGCAGTACCTACTCCGCAGTTCGAAAACTCATCGGTCAACTGGTCCGGCTACGTCGTGCCTTCCAGCAGTGCTCTCGTTACAGACGTCCAGGGAGACTGGACTGTACCTACACTGAACTGCTCTGCGACGCCAAATGGAAGTACCTACGTTTGGGTGGGAATCGGTGGCGAGCAGTGGTCGACGGGCGGTTCGTCAGGCGCACTTCTTCAGACAGGAACCACCTCGGACTGCGTCAATGGTGTGCAGGAAAATACTGCGTGGTGGGAAGTCGTCCCAGCCACACCAGGTGGCGAATTTTCTTTTACAAACTTCCCAGTGGCGGCGGGTGACCATGTGCAAGCCTCCGTGTTTGAATTATCAAGCGGAGCGTGGGAGACCATTGTCAGCAACCTGAACACAGGACTATCTGCACTCCTGGTTACTGGCGACGCTTGGGGTGTCGGGCAGACCGAAAACGGCACGATCAATTTTGTCATACAAGGGAACGCTCAAGCAATCAGTTATTCGGGCGGCTACACCGCAGAGTGGATCGTTGAAGACCCTGAGGACACGGTGACACAAAACGAAGTTCCGTTCGCGGATTTTGGATCGGTGACTTTCTCCAACCTAGAGAGTAGTTTCAACTCGTGGTCATTGACGCCGAGCGAGGAATGGGGCATCGTTCAAGGTGGTGCGACGTTGGCAGCGCCGACAAGTTCAACCTCGGACGGTTTCACCGTCACCTACACGGGACCTTGAGGTAGAACACACCAACAGGCGACACCCTTCCACGTCGCAACGCTTCGCCTGGGATTCATCGTGGTACCTTGCGAACGTGGTTTAACCATCGAAATTTGGGTGGGCCTATTCGCTTCCTACAAATGGAGAAGAATGTCGCTAGCTGTGGTGTTCAAGAGTCCGGAAGGGCTCGTACTTGCAGCCGATAGTCGAGTGACCGTAACCGCGACGCTTCCTGTCGCCCCTCTACTTCCCCCCGCGGTTCCAGGAATAATTGTTCAACCAACAATTCAAGTTCTGCCAGCGTATTTCGACAACGCCACGAAGCTCCTCAGTGTCGCCAATCAATCCCACGTCGGCTTTGTAACTTACGGCGCTGGAGCGATTGGACAAACCGAGCCTAGGACTGCTCACAGCTTCCTTCCGGAGTTCGAGTCATTTCTCTCGAAGCGCCACGACGCTCGTATTGACGTGAATACGTTCGCCAAGGAACTGGGCTTGTTCTTTTCGGATCAATGGAAGGACGCGAAAATGCCGACCTCGCCTCTCCCTCCAGGAATTCAGCCGATGGTCTTTCTCGTGGCCGGCTACGACAAGGATGACGCTTACGGAAAGATTTTCGAAGTGGTGATTCCCGATAGACCTGAGCCTGTCGAAAGACAAGCAGGAACCTTCGGCATTGTTTGGGGTGGACAATCAGACTTCCTTGAGCGTTTGCTAAATGGCTTTGATCCCAGTGCCATCGCTCTTGCAGCTTCAACACTCGGCCTAGATTCCACTCAGGCGGACCTTCTTAGACAGAAGTTTCAGGAGTCATTAGGACTCTCGATTCCGTACCAGTTCCTTCCGTTACAGGACTGCCTAGAAATGGCCACATTCTTAGTAAGCCTCACATCGCAAATTCAAACCTGGATGATTGCCATTCGAGGAGTAGGAGGTCACGTTGATGTCGCAACAGTCACACGAACCGATGGATTCAGTGCAGTCAGTCAGAAGAGAATTCATTCAAGAGACGATTATTGACTCAGCGGCGACGGGCGGCGTCGAAGTACGTGATTGGCTTTGGGCCTCGCGCCAACTGAGTTTGTCAACCAATGCACCCGGCAGGATGACAAATTCATCCACCGCCAACATTTCCCGATTGAAGACGCTGATGTTAGTAGTTAGTTAGGCAACCTCTTCTAAACTCGTGACTCGGAGATTCTGCACTTCTGCGCAACGACCTAACAGTCAGGAGCATCGGTGAGCGTACCCAACATGATCTCCGTCGTTGCCGGTGAATTGCATCCAGGCACATAATCCCATTTCGAGAGATGATTACGTGGTGGACGCATTCCGACTTCCAGACTTCCAGGGTCCGGCTGACGTCGGGGACCTACTTTTCACAGATTGGATTCAGCGGTATGCGAACGAGAGACTATCGCTCACCCAGCACGGGACCGGTGGTACCGCCGAACACGGCTCTCTTTACACTTTCGGCGACCCGACCTCATCATCTTTTGTCATAGAAAAATCCGTCACCGGAGAATGGTCGCTCAATTCGTGCCAAGGTCTCGACGAGTCCGAACTTGAGTCCATTGTCAAAGACGCTATGGACCGCTATGCCGATGGTGACGTGGGCGGCGACATCGCGTACAAGGCGACGATGACTTCAAGAGCGTTCGAGATGGTTCCGCTAGACATGTCAAATTTCATGCGAAGGCTTGGTGATCAAGCTTTAATTGCCGGTCCCTGCCGCATCGGCGACAGCGTCTTGCTCAACTTCGCGCCCAGATCACCTGACGATCCTTCTCAACCACAACTGTTTGTTCCCGAGACCGTAATCGAAGTAACAATCTTCGTTGGTGGTCCAGTTGCCGGAGGACTAACGAATCGAACTGCCTCGATCATGATGGAGATTGTTGGCGCCTTATGTGCATTCGCCCTAGGCAACCCAGTCGAAATTCCGCCGGTCATCTTCCCTGCGAGTGAGCCAGATACAGCTGCAGCGCGAGTAATCAGATTTAACCCTTCGATCCCGGGCTTAGCTCGAGACGGTGTCTCCCTTGACATATTTGGTGAGTTGCCGGCGATCGGAGGTATCGATTCGTTTTTTCGTGCGAGGGGCGCATTTCTGTCGTTCCACGCGGCGTTGGAGCAACACAGCCCCGACGTTGAAACGATGCTCTTCGTCTCATCCATAGAAGCCTTAATTACTCCATTCCAAGATTGGAAGAAGGATAAGGCCACCAAACGTTTCATAGATGGCATCAACGAACTTTGTCCGGAAGTCGTCGACTCTCTGGTCAACCACGACAACATTGAGCAGGCATTCGGGTTCCGGAAGGCAACAGCCCCCCAACGATCTCGTAAGAAGCTCCTTGACAAGATCTACGACATCCGTTCATTGCCGACACACTCCGGTATTGGTCTCAAAGGATCGAGTGGTATGGCAATGTTTGCGGACCCGGGTTCAATTCGAGTCGCGCTGTTGTCAGACCTGGCTCGCGGGGCAATACTCAATTTCTTACAAGCGCCAAGGTCTTCCTTAATAGGATGCCCTTCTTTTGCGCCAGCTTGTCATGATGAGGACACGACGCAACCAGATATCTAGGGAGTCAGCGATCTCCGTACCGATGCAAGCCAATCAACTACGTGCCAGTCGGAGTATGTGCAGGTCAGTTTTTGTGACCCTTTGCGTGGTTTGTAAGGGCGGTACGTCAGCAACGCCGTCAGCAACGCCAAAAAACTTGTGTACTCAATGGCGAATCTCAGTGGAAAAAGTGCTACGGTTTGGCGAGTTTTGGACGTCAGAAAGCACCGGTGAATAGGAAATATGAGCATGACACACTGCGTCGGCTGGCGGACTCGGAGTGAAGATCGAGGCGCACGCGCGAGCGTCCAAACACAAAACTGGTCACGTTGGGGTATAGCCAAGCCTGACGGCGGGGGGAATCGGTAATAGAGGCATGACGAACGATGAAATCGCAGACCACTACGCCTCAGGTCAGGAGGCAACTCGCCTGATCCGGTCAATGCACGGGCGACTTGAGTTCCTTCGCACCCAGGAGCTGGTTCGACGTTTTCTACCATTGCCGCCCGCGAGGGTCTTGGACGTTGGCGGCGCAACCGGTATTCATGCTCGATGGCTTGCCAATGATGGGTATCAAGTCCATGTCGTGGACATCGTCGATCACCACGTCGAATCTGCCGCGTCGTTGCCAGGCGTTACTGCCGAGGTTGGGGATGCTCGAAAGTTGGCGTCGCCTACCGGCAGCATCGATGCGGTCTTGCTCCTGGGACCGCTATATCACCTAACCGGAGCACACGATCGGGAGTTGGCTCTCCGTGAATGTCATCGTGTCCTTCGCCCTCGTGGAGTCATATTTGCAGCAGCCATCAGCCGCTATCTCGGGGTCATGGACCCCGGTTCGGGAGAGCAATTGACTCCCGAGGTGTTCGACAGTATTCGCGCGACCATCACGAGTGGCGATTACGACGGACGCTCCGGTTTCGTTTCAAGCCACTGGCACACGGCGGACGAACTACGTCATGAGTTTCAAATGAGTGGTTTTCGCGATGTGGAGGTCTTTGGCATCGAAGGTCCCGCATGGGCAACGCTCGACGCTTATGGAGAGGAAGCGTTTGAGCAGCACCGTGATGTCACTTTGGAGTGTGCGCGCCTCGTCGAACAAGACCCACTCTTAATGCACGCGAGCGCACACCTCCTTGCAGTTGGTGTGGCGTGACGAATTGGGCACCGAACCCAAGCCCGGCGTTCAGTTATCCAGGAACAGATGAAGGTGGTCGGCGAAGCCCAGACTCCGCAGAAATCCGTTGCATAAGGGACGAGGACAGGCATTGACGACCCGTCCACGGTTCTAGTGCATTTGGGTATACCTCAACGTTGCGTAATTCCTAAGGCGGCTGGGGAAGAGGTGTTCGTCGCGAGTTGGTAACTCTGGTACCAGTAGATTTCGTCTCGAAAGCCCAAGTGTCGATACAGAGCTGCGGGCTCGCCCGGGTCGTCCGCGTTGATCATGAGTGAACGAGACGCGTTCGCAGTTCCCTCGTCTACCCAGTGCGCCAACATCGACTGTGCAATACCGCGATGGCGAAAGCCGACGCGCGTCCCTACATTAAAGAGCAGTTGATCGAAACCCGCGTAGTAGCCAAGGACTCCTACGGGTTCACCGTCGAGACGGACGAGCTTCAAGGTCGCGAGTGCTAATTCGGAATCACGAACTGAGATTTCGCGCGCGAGTCGTTGGGCATCGGGGGCGACGTCAGAGTTTTCAAAGCAGTGGATCTTGGTTTCAGCCCACTCGTGAAGGTTGCCGTGGTCAACGTCATCGAACTGTAGATCCACAGGACCCCGAAAGGCGCGCATCGGGCCCACGAGAGCGAGGTGCGTGGTGGCCTTTACGGCCCGGCACCCCGCCCGACGAAGCGCACTATCGAGAGTACGGAACCGCAGTCGGTCGTCGACCCAGATCGTAATCTCCTCGTTAGGGTACTGATCTCGGGCGTCGCTGAGTGCTGGCGCCACCAAAGTGTGATCGTCCAAGGTGAGGATGAGGCGCGTACCCGTCGGGCCATCGGGGTTGGAGAGGTAGCCGTACCACTGTTCAGTCACGACGTAGTTGATTTCCGGTGCCGACTGGGTAAACCAACTTCGTAGTTCATCGACGAGCGCGTCGTGGTGCGGATGGAGGCTGGTTCGTTCGCTCTCGTAGGTGTCGTCAGAACTCATAGGAGCACTTTTCCTGACTCGATGATTATCTGCATGTCGTCGTCGGTGCTCGTTATCACAGCTGCATTAGCAGGGGGTTGCCCGAATCTCGATTCAAGCATTCATCACTTCATCTCGTCAAAAGCTAAACGGATTCGCGATGCGAGCTCCTGCCGTTCGTAGACCGATTGATGGATAAAGCCTTTGCTTTCGACCATGAGCGCCGCGAACTGCTGTTGTTCGAATGGCAATCCCGGTGGTAATGGAGCGACGTGCCAGTGGACGTGACTATTTCCCTGTTGGCTTCCCAGACTGAGGAGGTAGAGGCGCTCGGTTGGAACAATCGTCGAGAGTGCGCGCCCGACGCGATAGATGAAGCCTTGAAAAGCAAGATAAGACGTTAGATCGAAGTCCTCTACAACGCGCTCTTTGTGCGCGACAGGAGCGACGAGCGTGTAGCCGAGGAGAGGCGGGTAACGATTTAGGAACGCAATGTGTTCTTCGTCTTGGAAAATGACTGGGTGCTCTGGCTCAGGTTCACGGACAATGAGACACACAAA
>PNAH01000026.1:34311-129853 GCA_003170315.1 Acidimicrobiaceae bacterium | reverse complement strand
GACAGCGTGGCGTCTTGAATCGGGCCGATGCGCGTGCGCACCAGACGAGTCACGTCGTGACCGACCGCGGCGCACATCCGCCGGACCTGACGGTTGCGCCCTTCGTGGATGACAATGCGCAACAGTCCTTCGCTGACGCGGCTGACTTGGGCCGGACTGGTCAATCCGTCGTCCAATTCCACGCCTTCGCGCAGACGCCGAATCGCGGCCGGCGACGGGTCGCCCTCGACCCGCGCCAGGTACTCCTTGGGGATACCCGAACTCGGATGGGTGAGGAGATGGGCGAGGCGGCCGTCGTTGGTGAGGATCAACAGTCCTTCAGTATTCATATCGAGGCGACCCACCGGGAAGATGCGCACGGGGCTCTCGACCAGCTCGAGGACGGTGGTGCGACCTTGAGGATCCGACGCGGTAGTCACCACGCCGTCGGGTTTGTTCAACAAGAAGTAGACGGTGTTCTGGGCGGTGGGCGCCAACGAACCGTCGACGCAGATCACTTGGACGTCGGGGTCGACCCGGTTGCCGAGTTCGGCCACGCGACCATCGATCGTGACGCGACCCTCACCGATGAGGATCTCGCACGCTCGGCGAGATCCGAAACCCGCGCGCGCGAGGGTCTTTTGGAGACGCTCGCCCTCGTCCAACTACGAGACCTCGGAGCTTTCGTCGACGTCGAGGCCCATCTCGTCGACCAATCGGTTGGCCGTCTCGATCGGGGGCATGAACTCTTCGATGGGCGGTAGGTCATTCAGCGAGGCCAGTCCCATGCGATCGAGGAAGAGTTCGGTCGTGCCGTAGAGGATGGGTTGGCCCGGTCCCCCGGCGCGTCCCACCTCCTCGATGTACTGGCGTTGTTCCAAGAGACGCGACACGCCGTCGACGTTCACGCCGCGAAGTGCCGTGATCTGGGCGCGCGAAATCGGCTGTCGATAGGCAATGATGGCGAGCGTTTCTAGCGCCGCAGAACTCAGTCGGTGCGAGACGTCACGACTGGCGAACTTGGCGACCCACGACGCCACGTCGGGCGAGGACTGCATGACCCAACCGCTGGCCAACTCGGCGAACTGGAAACCACGGCGTTCCTCGAGGAACTCCCCCCGCAGGCGTCGAAGCGTCGTGGTGACCTCCTCGGCGTCGGTTTCCACCACGTCGGCCAGCTCTTCGGCCGATATCGGCTCGAGGGCTACGGCCAGCATCGCTTCGAGTTTCTGTTCGAGCGAGAGCTCATCCCTCATAGACGTCCACCTTTCCGAGGTCGAGGTCGGATCCCTCGTCAATCCAAGCAATCCGTACGTCGCCGAAGGTAGACCCCTGGCCCAGTTCGACCAAACCGAGTTTGCACAGTTCGAGGAGAGCCAAGAAGTGAACGATGATCTCGATGCGACTGCCGAGCGATTCGGTGAGGGCGCGAAAGGACATCGCTCCCATGGACGGAAGGCGCTGCGAGAGCGACACCACGGTTTCGGCTACCGAGACCGCGTCGACGGTGACGTGATTGAGACGGATGACCGGGACGGGCTTTTCCTCGATGCCTCGCAGGTACGACTCGGCGAGCTGCGCGGTGGTGACCCCGGCCAACAGGTCCGGCGGCGTGACGACGAAACCGTCGTCGATGCCTCGCAGGCGCGGGTAGGCCCTCGCGGCGCGCTCGAGGAGTGACACGAACGCGTCGGATAGCGCGGCGTAGGTACGGAGCTCCAAGAGCCGCGCCAGCAGAACGTCGCGCTCCTCCCAGCCCACGAACTCTTCGTCGGGCTCGGTGTCGTCACGGCCGGGCAACAAAGTGCGGCTCTTGATCTCGAGCAGGATTGAAGTGATGAGCAAGAACTCGGAAAGGTCTTCGACCTCGATGGTGACCGCTTCATCGCGCAGCACGGCGACGAAGGCGTCGACGATCGGACCGAGCGGCACGTCGAGCACGTCGACGTCGTGACTGGATATCANNCTACTTCGTGGAAGTGCGTTGGCTTCACGTAGAATTGCTCGATGAGAGTTCTGTCGGGCATGCAGCCGTCGGGCACGTTGCACATTGGCAACTACCTGGGGGCCCTCAAACAGTGGGTAGAGGCACAGAGCGTCGACGCGTTCTACTGCGTCGTCGACCTCCACGCCCTGACCCTCGAGATCGAACCCGAGACGTTGCGAAGCCAATCGTTCGATCTCATCGCGACGTTCCTGGCGGCCGGACTGGACCCCGACGTCTGCACGATTTTCCTGCAGAGCGAAGTGCCGTACCACGCGCAGATGAATTGGCTCCTCGAGTGCGTCGCCACGTACGGCGAACTCAGTCGCATGACCCAGTTCAAGGAGAAGTCCTCTCGCAAGACGGGCTATCGCGTCGGACTGCTCACGTACCCGGTCCTGATGGCCGGGGATATCTTGCTCTACGAAACGACCGAAGTCCCGGTCGGCGACGACCAGCGCCAACACCTCGAATTGACGCGCGTGCTCGCCGAACGCTTTAACAATCGCTACGGTTCGACCTTCGTCGTTCCCGTTGGCGTCCAGCCCAAGGTCGCCGCGCGCGTCATGGACCTCCAAGAGCCGACCCGCAAGATGTCCAAGTCGCTTTCCAGTCCCCTCGGTTCGATCTACGTCACGGACTCGGCCAGCGCGATCGACAAGAAGATCAAGAAGGCGGTCACCGACACCGACAACGAAGTGCGCTACGACTGGGAGCACAAGCCGGGCATCTCGAATCTGCTCGATATCTACTCCAGCTTCAGCAACGAAGCGCCGCAGGTGGTCGCCGAGCGCTACACGCGTTACGGCGATTTGAAGAGTGACCTCTCCGCCCTGGTCATCGAGTCGCTCGCGCCGCTGCGTACGCGCCACCACGAACTGATGGCCGATCCCGCCGAGTTGCGCGCCGTGGTCACCAACGGCGCCGTGAAGGCGAGCGAGGTGGCCGGTTCGGTCTACCGGCGTGCGGCCCACGCGGTGGGCCTCATTTGATAAGGCCGATCCACCAGTTCTCTAAATCACCCAACGCGTTCGAACCGAAGTGGAATACGTACTCACTGAGGATGACGAAGAGCAGCACGAGGGGCAGGGCGCGCGCCCTCCAGTGGTAGTACGCGCCGAGGTGCTTGCTCGGTACGAAACGTTCGATCACGGCCGATCCATCGAGCGGAGGAATCGGCAGCAAGTTGAAGGCCGCGAGCAGAAGGTTCGCGATGCCCAAAGCGAGTCCGGCATTGAAGAGTGCCGAGTTGTGAATCAAAACGGTGCCGGACCGATTGACCACCGCGAGATCGCACACAAAGAGCCCAATCGCCGAAAGAACAATATTGACCACGGGACCAGCGAGCGACACGTAGAGCGACTGCTGACGCGGCTTGCGAAGGCGAGAGACGTTCACCGGCACCGGGCGGGCGTAGCCGAACGGCGGGAAATGAAACGCGATCAGCAGAGCCGGCAAGAGGATCGTGCCGAAGGGGTCAATGTGTCGCATGGGATTGAGCGAGAGTCGTTTCGCGTCTTTCGCAGTGGGATCACCGAAAAAGTTGGCTACCCAACCGTGGCTGACCTCGTGCGAGATGACCGACGGCAGCAGCGCTATGTAGAGGTAGTACGTGTGGAACATTGCGTCTTTCGAATTAGTCGTGCGCCCGAGGGTGCGCGTTGTGGTATTCGCGTTTCAGCGACGTTACCGCCACCGCGGTGTATATCTGCGTCGTGGAGATGGACACGTGCCCGAGCAGCTCTTGCACGACACGAATGTCGGCGCCGTGGGCCAACATGTGGGTGGCACAACTGTGGCGAAACACGTGAGCGCTGATGCGCGAACGCTCGATGCCAACCGGTAGCGCCCGCTTGTCGATGATGAGATCCACGCCCTGACGGCTCAGCGCGCCGCCACGGGCGTTCAGGAAAAGACGCGAGTCCTTTCGAGCTTCGGGGAAAGAGCCGCGACCTCGCGCACCGAGATAGTCGCGCAATACCGATGTCAACGTGGAACCCATAGGTACGAGGCGCTGTTTGGAACCTTTGCCGGTGACGAGGATCAGTCCTTCGTCAAAGTCGAGGTCCCCCAGGCCGATGCCGACCACTTCGGACACTCGAGCGCCGGTGCCGTAGAGGAGTTCGAGTAACGCACGGTCGCGTAAGTCAATCGGCGTGACGCCGGGAATGGAATCGAGCAGCGCCGCCACCTCGTCTTCGCCCAGCGGCTTGGGCAGTGAGCGTCCCCGTCGGCCACCGCGCAGACGCACGCTGGGGTCACTGGTCAGGTGTCCCTCGACGACCAGGTACGCGAACCACCCGCGAATCGAGGCGACGGACCGCGCGATGGACGTTTCGGCTCGCTTCGCTCGGCGAAGCTGATTGCAGTAGCCCTCCAGATCTTGTTCGCGAAGTGTGTCGAGCTCGAGCTCAGAGCCTTGCATCCACGTCAACAGTCTCGACAGGTCTCGTCGATAGGCCTCGGTCGTGGCGCGACTTCGCCCCTTCTCAATGGTCAGCCACTGCAGGTACTCCGTGAGGTATCGATCAGACGTCGTCAAAGAACGTTCCGTAGACCCGTCCGAGGGCGACAACGGTGGTGTTGTCGATCGCGGGCTCACAACGAAGAGTCTCTCGCAACTCCTCGCGCGAAAACCATCGCACCCTGGATCCGGCCTCCTCGGGCCCGGCCGGTTGGCGCGACGTCATGGTGATCCCCCGCGCTTCGAAAATCGTCATCAGTTGGTTGGACCAACCGGGCGAGGTCATGAACCGACCCAAGAGCGTCCACTGCGTCGCTTCACAGCCCAGTTCTTCGCCGAGTTCTCGCTGCGCGGTGCGCAATTCGTCTTCGCCGGGCACGTCCAACGTCCCCGCCGGCACCTCCCAACAGAGTCGATCAAAGGGAGTGCGGTATTGACGAATCATGCCGATCTCCTCGCGCTCGTTGATGGCGAGGATCGCGACGGCCCCGAGATGCGTGACCACGTCTCGCTCGAAGGTGACGTCGTCGTGCGCAACCGTTCTTTGTTCAACTCCGAAGACGCGCGACTGCAAGAGTCTCTTCGTTCCCACGATTCGGAACGACTCGCTCACAACGTGGCGTCGACCGATTCCGGATCAATGATGTGCGGCTCTCGTCCTTCGGCGCGAGCGGCGGCCGCCTTGACGAGACCCAGGAAGAGCGGGTGCGGACGATCGGGGCGCGACTTGAATTCCGGGTGAGCCTGGGTCCCGACGTAGAACGAATGATCGGCGATCTCGGTGAACTCGACGAGTCGTCCATCCGGAGAGGTACCGGAACAGCGCATGCCGGCCGCTTCGAACTGAGCGCGGTAGCGCGAATTGAACTCGTAGCGGTGGCGGTGGCGTTCGGAGACGACAGTCGCGCCGTAGAGTTCGGCGACGACGGAACCCTCGTCGAGCATCGCCGGACAGGCCCCCAGGCGCATCGTGCCGCCCAGGTCGGTCACGTCCATCTGCTCGGCCATCAGCGCGATCACCGGCGCCGACGTACTGATGGAGATCTCGGTCGAATGGGCGTCACTGAGGCCGAGGCAGTGTCGCGCGAATTCGACGACCATGACCTGCATCCCGAGGCACAGACCGAGATAGGGAATATCGTGTTCGCGCGCGATACGAGCGGCGGCAATCATGCCCTCCACGCCGCGTTCGCCGAAACCGCCCGGCACGACGATGCCGTCGAGTTGGCGGATCCGCTCGGAATCGATCTCGGTCGGTACGCGTTCGGCCTCGAGCCACTCAATGGCGGTCTTGGCGCCCACGGCAAAACCGGCGTGACGAATCGACTCGCCCACCGACAGATAGGCGTCGGGCATCGTCACGTACTTTCCGATCACGCCGATCCGAAGGGTCTTGGTGGTGCTGTGCACCCGACGCACGACCTCACGCCACGCGCTGAGGTCGATCGGATTGGCCTCGAGGTCGATCCCCAAGGTGTTGCACACCATCGTGTCCAGGCCTTCGTCGTGCATGGTGATGGGGATGTCGTAGATGCTGGGCGCGTCCACCGCCGATATCACGGCCTGCATCGGCACGTCACAGAGCAGCGAGATCTTGCGCTTGAGGCCATCCGAGAGTGGCTGGTCGCTGCGACAGACAATCACGTCGGGCTGGATTCCGCGCGAACGCAGTTCGGTGACCGAGTGCTGGGTCGGCTTGGTCTTCTGCTCGCCCGAGGGCGCGAGGTAGGGCACGAGAGTGAGGTGGACGTAACAGACGTTGTCGCGACCGGCGTCACGACGGAACTGACGAATTGATTCAATGAAGGGCACGATCTCGATGTCACCGACGGTGCCGCCGATTTCGACGATGACCACGTCGGCGCCGAGCGTGCCGAGGCGGCGGACGCGCTCTTTGATCTCGTCGGTGATGTGAGGAATGACCTGCACGGTCTTGCCCAGGTAGTCACCGCGTCGTTCCTTGGCGATCACGTTCGAGTAGACCGACCCGGTCGTGGTGTTGGACATCTTGGAGAGCGATTCGTCAATGAATCGTTCGTAGTGTCCGAGGTCCAAGTCAGTTTCGCCGCCGTCGTCGGTGACGAAGACCTCGCCGTGCTCGCCGGGATTCATCGTGCCGGGGTCGACGTTCAGATACGGATCGAGCTTGCACATGGTGACCTTGAGGCCCCGAGATTTGAGCAGACGACCGAGCGAGGAGGCGGTGAGACCCTTGCCAAGAGAACTCGACACTCCACCAGTTACAAAGACGAATTTGGTCATTCGTCAACCGCCGCTTCCACGGAACACCAGCATAGCGAAGCCCTGTGACTTTACAGAACTATTAACACGATGTTTCGAGCATTTGCTGGGCCAGTGCCCTCGATTCATCGGTGACCTCGTCGCCGACGAGCATTCGCGCTATCTCGTCTACTCGCGCTTCGCCGCTGAGGGCTCGAACCGACGTGAAGACGTCGTCACTCTCGAAGCGCTTCTCGATGACGAAGTGATGATCGGCTTTCGCCGCGACCGTCGCCAGGTGCGTGACGGCGAGAACCTGTTGGTGTTCCCCGAGCTCTCGCAGGCACTCGCCGATCTGTTGGGCCACTTGACCGCCGACGCCGGCGTCCACTTCGTCAAAGACCGCGATGACGTCCTCGTGCGCCGACTCGAGCGCGAGCGCCAAGAGCACTCGACTCAACTCTCCCCCGCTCGCGAGCGCCTGCAGTGGCCCCTCGGGTTGTCCCGGGTTGGGCGTGAAGAGGATCTGAGCGTCCGAGCCGTCCTCGCCGGCGACCACGAAGCGCAGCTCAGCGTGCGCCAAGGCGACCCGGGGCAACTGACGGGCGACGGCGCCGTTCAAAGAATTCGCCGCCGCCACTCGCTCGCGCCGCGTCGTTTCGGCCATGGCGGCCACGCGCTGACTGAGGGTGTCAACCTCCGCGTCCAGGATGAGCGTCCTCGACGACGCCTTTTCCAGAGCAATGTGGCGAGCCCGCAAATCGTCCAGGGTCGTCAAGGCCGCCGCCAGCGAACCGTATTTTCTCACCAGGGACTGCAGCACGGTGGCTCGGTCCTCGAGTTCTTTCAACGCCGACGCGTCGAAGGAATCCGGGTCCGTCAGCGCGGCGAGTTCCCGAACCGCATCGCGCGCTTGCTCGAGCGCTGAGCGCAAACTGTCTCGTGATCGGTCGTAGGCCTCACCAGGAGGCAGATTATTGATCGTTCGGGCGAACGTCGCGAGGACGGCACTGTCGTCGTCGGCGTCGAGCTCGTCCAGTGCCGACCCGAGGGCAACTTGGCCGTCGCGCAACTCGGTCAGTCGCGTCAACTCCACCAGCGTCTCTTCCAGTTCGTGGGCCGAGCGTATGGTGCCGTCTTCCAGTTCGGCGATCTGAAAGGTAACGAAGTCCTGTTCTCGGGCCCGGGCTTCGGCGTCACCGCCCAGTGATGAGCGCTCGCGCTGCGCGTCGTGGAGGGCGCGACGAGCCTGTGTGAGATCCTCGACCGACACGTCGCCGCGGGCGTCGATGAGCCGTAGTACTTCGCCCCGGTTGCGCAGGGATAGCGAATCGTGTTGTCCCTGGATGACGATCAATTGATCGGCGAGTGAACGTAGCGCCTCGGCGCTGCTGGACGCGCCGTCGATGGCGCTGCGCAGGCGTCCCGTGGTTCCCGATTCGCGCGTGAGAACGATTTCGCGCTCGCCGTTCAGATTGAACACGGCGGCGGCGCGCATATCGGGGGCGATCGCGGCGCGCGTCACCGAACCGTCACCCCCCAAACAGAGATCGAGCGCACCCAAGAGCAGGGTCTTCCCGGCCCCCGTTTCACCCGTCAGCACGTTGAAGCCCGGTCCGAACTCCAATCGAGCGTCTTGGATCACTCCCAATCCGTGGGCGTACAACTCCAACAATTGGGATTTAGGCATGTCCCTCACGAAGGCCTTCGTGGAGCCGCGACGCCAGATCGAAACTGCGGGTGGCGACGACCCGCACCGGCGAGGGACTCTTGCGCACTTCGACGTACTGACCGGCTTGCAGCGACCCGATGTCTCGTCCGTCGGCCACGATGATGGCGGGCTTGTCCTCGGCGACCAGACGGATCACTTTGTCGTCGGCGACGACGATGGAGCGGTCGATCGTGAAGTGGGGAGCCACTGGCGTCAATATCATCACCGGCAACGTCGCCTCGACGACCGGTCCTCCGGCCGAGAAGTTGTAACCGGTGCTGCCCGTAGGCGTAGCGACCATGACGCCGTCGGCCGAGTACGTGAGGTACTCGTCCTCATCGACGTAAGTCTTCACTCGCACCATGTGTCCGGCGTGCGCCCGCTCCACCACGACCTCGTTGAGCGCGAACTCCTTGATACGGGTGCCTGACACTGAGATCAGCAGCGCCAATCGTTCGACGATGTCGTCTCCCGAAAGAGCGGACTTCGCGTCGGCCACGACCGCGTTGGACGGGACGTTGAGCAAGAACCCGAGACGGCCGAGGTTGACCGCGAGGACGCGAGCGCCAAGCGCGTGAGCCAGTCGGGCGGATTTGAGAAACGTTCCGTCGCCCCCGAGGCTGACGACGATCGTCGAAGCGTCAACGACGGGCGTGGCGTCGACGTCGAGCAGGTGAAGGCTCGAGGTGATGCCGTCGGCCTCTAGTTGACGCCCGGCCTCTCGGGCGAGTTGCACCGCGTCGGACCGATTACTGAAAGCCGCAAAGAGCAGTTGGGACACCATTCACCTCGTGGCTCAATGGTAGTAACAAAGGTCGCGAGCGCGGCCCGGCGTTCAACGGAAGTGACGAGGTTGCGAGGCTCCGTCGCTCGGTATGCTCATTGCATAACCCGCGGCGAAGTTGCTCGTCGATGCCAAGCCGAAAGAGACGAGGTTTATCACATGGTTTTAGCGGTTGTGCTGATTGTGCTGGCCATTCTGATCATTGGAGCCGTACTGATACGTCGCAAGTCCGACAAGCGCGGGGTCAGTTACGTGCCCGACCTGAGCGCTCCACCGATTCGCTTCTCCAGTGCGGGCGCACCTTCCGGTCCGGGCGTTTTGCCGCAGGTGGCGATTCCGACCGAGGAGGTCGCGACCGAGTCGATCGCTCATGACGAGTACGTGTCCGACGTCTCCGACGACCTTCTCGACCCCAGTAATCCCCACCACGCCGAGTGGGTGAAGGAACATCCGGCAATGGAATCTGACGGCGAGTGGGTGGCGGAACATCCGGAGGATACTCCGTCATAGCCAGCGAAGTCCGCCTCGCTTCCGGGCCGATCGGGTCGCGGACGTGGCGCGGAATACCGGGTAATTCACTGGCTGTGCCATCATTTATCTAATGGGTTGTGCAACTGACTGTACGGAATGCGGATGAGCGTTGGGCTGACGTGACGTCTCCGGAACAGCTTTCTATCCCGTGGCAGAACCTCCTCGAGGCCCTGCCCGATGGCACGGCGCTGATTGACAGCCACGGCGTCATGCACTACGTGAACGCCGAACTGACTTCTCTCACCGGCTACACCCACGACGAACTCGTGGGACAGAACGTCCAGATACTGATTCCCCCGGACCTTCGAGCGATGCAGGGCGAGGCGCGGCGTCAGTACGCGCGACACCCGGACTCGCGAATCATCTGGAATGATCGCAACCTGACGGTGTTGCAAAAAGACGGCACCGAGCGCCCGGTCGACTTCGCACTCTCACCGCTCGTTCTCGACGGCGTCCGGTGGACCGTTGGCTCGATCCGCGACAACAGCGTTCAGCGCGCGGCCGAACAGGCGCGTATCGAAGCCGAACAGCACTTTCGCCTGGCCTTTGAGGACAACATGGCGCCCATGGTCTTCACCGACCTGGAAGATCGCATTATCTCGGCCAATGACGCCTTTTGCGCGATGATGGGACGCACCCGCAGTGAACTGATCGGCTTCGACTCCAAGCCCTTCACCTATCCCGACGACGTCGGCATCACCGAAGCGTCGCACGCACGTTTCTTGCACGACGAAATTCGCCAGGTTCGCTACATCAAGCGCTACCTGCACAAGGACGGCCGAATGATCGTGGTCGAAGTCTCCAAGTCGCCCGCGCGCGACAAGACCGGAAAGACGCTGTACTTCATCATTTCCGAGCGTGACATCACCGAAGAGCGGATGCTCACCGCCCAGCTGTCACATCAGGCCCTTCACGATCCGTTGACCGGCCTCGCGAATCGAGCACTCCTGGATGACCGGCTCGAGCAGGCCCATTCGCGCATCGTGCGCCAAGGCGGACAAGGCGCATTGCTCTTACTGGACCTCGATGACTTCAAAGGGGTGAACGACACCTACGGACACCTGGTCGGCGATCAGCTCTTGGAGGCCGTCGCTCGTCGACTCGAAGGGGTCACGCGAGCGACCGACACCTTGAGTCGCTTCGGGGGCGACGAATTCCTCTACCTCGCCGAAGGGATCTCCGGGGCGGACGAGGCCGAAATGATCGGCGAGCGGTTTTTGCGTTCCCTCGACGAGCCGTTCGTGATCGGCAACTTGAGCCTCGAGCAACGGGCCAGTCTCGGGGTCGTCGTGTGGGACGCCACCACCGCCGAACTGTTGAACGTCGTTCGCGACGCCGACGTGGCGCTGTACGAAGCGAAGCGCCTCGGCAAGGGACGCCAGTTCGTCTACGTCCCCGGCATGCACCACCAGGTGATCAATCGATTCTCGCTGGTTCAAGAGTTGCGTCAGGCCATCGCGTCCGGAGAGCTGGCCATGCACTACCAGCCCATATTACGGCTCTCCACGAACGAAGTCGTCGGCTTCGAAGCCTTGATGCGCTGGCACCACGAACAGCGGGGATGGGTACCGCCGGGAGTCTTCATTCCGCTGGCCGAACAGAGCGACCTCATCTTGGAACTCGGCGCCTTCGCCCTCCGCGAATCCATCGTGGCGGCCGGCGAATGGGGCCGGTCCAAGGATTCGCTCTCCGAGCCCTACGTGACGGTGAACTTTTCTGCGCGCCAGTTCCACGATCCCGGTTTGTTGGCGATGATAAAAGAGGAGTTGGACGCCTCGACGTTGCCGGCCGATCGACTCATCATCGAAATCACCGAGAGTGTGGCCCTTCTGGAAGTGGCCGACACGCTGAAACTAATCGAACAGCTGACCGGCCTGGGTATCGGCGTGGCGCTGGATGACTTCGGCACGGGGTTCTCCTCGCTGTCGCACCTCGCGCTGTTGAACCCGATGATCATCAAGATCGATCAGTCCTTCGTGCGACCGGCGATTGAGAGCATTCACAGCGATCGCGTGCTCGAGACGATCGTGTCACTGGGACACAACCTCGGCATGACGATGCTCGCCGAAGGAATCGAGACCGAAGGGCAACTCGAGCGACTTCGCGGTCTGCACTGTTCGCTCGGACAAGGCTTTCTCTTCTCGCCGGCCGTTCCCTTCGCCGAAGCGGCGATGATGGTGGGGACCACGTTCTAGGACACCGCCGCCTCGCGGCGAAGGAGTTCCACCACAAGAAGGTGCTCGGCGCCGGTGTTGATGACGAGCTTGCCAACTGCCAATACCTGTGCACGGCCTGTCACCAACGAGCGCACAACACGACCGGCGTACTGGGCCGCATCTAACGCCTCAATCGACAAGTCGGCGTCAGACCCTCAGATCCAGACCGACACGCCCGACGGGTGATCGATCCGGCCGTCGTCGATGAACCACTCGTCCCCGTCTCCGTCGGGGAGTCCGCGCCAATCGGTGAATGCCCTACTGCACTCACCCTTCCAGAACTTCATTTTAGATTTTTTTTTTTTACTTCGACTTCAAATTCGGTTTCTTCGTCCGGTATGAGCGGCGCTTCAGCGAAAAGATCGGGGCGCAGCGCCATCGCTTCTTGGAGATCGAAGAAGTGGCTCAGCCAGTATTCGTCGAATCGGGCGTGCCAGCGCGCCGCGCCCTCCGGCGTCGCGAAGGCGTCACGAACGATCGCCGGCGCCAACAGCGCCACGAAGCCCGGCACTTCGACGGCCAGAAACCGAAGTCGCAGAAAATCCAAGAAGGAGATGGCCGGGGGCGCAGCCGTCGCCGGTGCGATGCCGGGCAGGGCGCCGCGCACGGCGTCGTCTTTCAAGAACGACGAGGTCAACAGGAGGGCCAAGACCTGCTCGTCGGAGTTCTCGGCCATGGTGATGAGGCTCTTGCCCACGTTGTCTCGACCGGCACCCGAACCGCCAAAGACCTCTTGCACGATGCCCCCGACCTGAGAAATGAGCCCGAGGAGCAGTAGCGCCACCGGCCGGGCACTGGCAATCTCCTTGTCGTCGAGCGAGGCCACCAATTGGATGAACGCGGTGTCCATACTGGCCTGCATCGCTTGCAGGGCCACGTCGCCGGCCCGGCGCGACTCGTCGTCAATGACCGCTCTGCCCCCGGTCGCTTCGCGATCAAAGAGTCCAGCGTCAACTCGTTCGAGCGAGGAGAGGTCGCCGTGCATCAAATCGATGAGCAGGGCCGAAAACTCGGCGTAGAGTTCGGAACCTCGACCGAGGCGTTTGCGAGCCGAGACCATCGCCGGCCCGGCCTTCAAGTGCTGGAAGAAGACCTCGTCGAGGACGTCGCGCCCCCCCGATTCATCGTTGTTCGCTTCGGCCACCACGCGGAGTTCGCGAAGTTGCTCATCCCAACGAGTGGCCCGCTTCAAGAGGTACGTGCGTATGAGATCGGGCTCCACGTCGAAACCCTCCCACCAGAGCCGCCACGACAGTTCGTCGAGTTGCTTCGTGCTCGAGCGCAGCTGCGAAATTCGGAGCATCCGCTCCGCCGTGCCGGCGGGGTACCGGGTGAGGGAGCTGCGTCCGCCACCCTGGTCGTGAAACGGCTCACCGATCAATCGGCGACGATGGAGCCGGGCCAATTGGTCTCTCGTGGTTTCGACTCCGGCGAAGCCCAGAAAATCAAGGATGTCTTGGGTCGGTTCCCAGGACCACGGCTCCTCGTTCCAGCTCACCTCTCGACCTTAATTTTGCTGTCGATGAAAATTGAGGATACCCGGGGCGAAGAGTCGTCACTGCGTCGTCTCTTCGAAATCGAGAGCGACTAGGTACGAAGTCCGCTCACGATCGTCCGCCGAGCGTCATCACCGAGCGCGTAGGGCGCGTAGATGCTGAAGCGACTGATGACGTCGTCGAATCGTTCCCGCACGACCGCGCCAACGTCCTTCGGCCCGGCGACGACGCTGAAGGCGTTCAGCACGTCATCGTCGATGAGTTCACCCATCTTCGTCCACTCCCCCGACTTCGACAGCGCGTTCAATTCGCTCTGGAGCTCTCCCCAGCCGTGCAATTCGAGCACGCCGCGATAGGCCGGCGTCGAACCGTAGAACGCGATTTGGCCCCGGATCCTTCGGGTCGCGTCGGCGAGTTCCTCGTCGGTGTCGCCGGTGGCGACCAGTCCCGAGAACGAAATGGGAAAGTCCTTCGCGTGGCGACCGGACTTGGCGAGCCCGCGCTCTAGGGCCGGCAGCGTGACCTCGCGCATGTAGCGCTCGGTCGAAAAGGGGTGCACCAAGAGACCATCGGCGACCTCGCCCGCCACTTCGGTCATCAGTTCACCGACCGCGGCGAGGTATACCTTGGGCGCCCCGTACGGATTCGGGCCGGGGTTGAAGAACGGCGACATCAACGTGTGGCGGTAGAACTCGCCTCGAAAGTTCAGCGCGGTGCCCTCGTTCCAACACGACCAGATGGCCCGCAGGGCTAAGACGTACTCGCGCATTCGCGGCGCCGGATGGGACCAGGGCATCGAGTAGCGCTTCTCGATGTGGGGTTTGATCTGCGAACCGAGGCCTAGGAGAAGTCGACCGCGCGAGAGGAGTTGCACGTCGTTGGCCATGGCGGCGGTGATCATCGGACTGCGGGCGAAGGCCACGACGATGCCGGTGCCGAGTTCCAACGTGGTGGTGGCCGTCGCCGCACCGGCGACGATTAGCAGAGGGTCGTGTCCAGTTTCGGCGGACCAGGCGCCGTCATAGCCGGCGCGTTCGAGTTCGCGTGCCTCGGAGCCAACGTCATCGTTTCGAAAAGAGAGTCCGCCGTCGACCAACACGAGCGAAGTCTAAACCGCTGATTCGCGCCGACTAAGGGCTGAACTGGATTTCGAATCAGGTGGAGAAGCCCCGGGTGACCATGGCCTCGACCTGGTCGCTCGGAACGGCGGGCGAGAAGAGATAGCCCTGTCCGAGTTCACATCCCAATCGGCGTAGGCGACGGAACTGAGCCTCGGTCTCGATACCTTCGGCGAGCATGGTCATGTCGAGTCTCTGACCCAAGGAGATGATCGTCTCGAGCAGGGTGTCGTTGCGATCGGAGTTGTCGAGCGGCCGCACGAACGACTGATCGATCTTGATGATCCGCGGGCTGAGTTTGGCGAGGTACGAGAGCGATGAGAATCCCGTGCCAAAGTCGTCGAGCGCCACGCCGACGCCGAGAATTCCGAGTTGGTCGAGCACCTTCATTGTTTCGTCGATGTCGATCAGCGCGACGCTTTCGGTGATCTCCAGGATGAGGTACTCCGGTGGAAGGGCGCTCTCGCCCAACAGCATCTTGATCATGGGCACCAAGCCGGGGTCGAGGAACTGGTGCGCCGAGAGATTGACCGTCACGTACGGACGGAGCAACCGAGTCCTCGATGCCCACTTGCTCGCTTCACGGATCGACTCTCGCAACGCGAACGATCCCAACTCCAGGATCAGGTCACTCTGTTCCGCGAGGGGAATGAAGTCCTCCGGGGACACCCAGCCGCGATCGGGGTGATTCCAACGCATCAGAGCTTCGAACCCCACCACTTCTTTGGAGGTGAGGTTGGCGATCGGCTGATAGTGCATCGCGAGATCGCCGGCATTGAAGGTTTGACGCAGCTCTTGGGCCAATGAGAATCGGCTCACGGCGGCCTGATGCATCGTGGGAGTGAAGATCACGTGGTGGCCCCGAAAGTTTCGCTTCGCCTCGTAAAGGGCGGCGTCCACGTTCTGGATCGTTTCGGAGAAACTGGTGCACGTGGCATCCCAAATAACGATGCCGATGCTCGCGTGTTGCTCGATTTGAAATCCCGCGATGTTGTAGGGCTCGGCGATGACGCTGACCAGGCGTTCGGCGAGAACCTCGGCTTCCTTAGGTGAGACGAGTCCCTCGGCGAGGTAAAGGAATTCGTCGCCCCCGAAGCGGCACAACGTGTCGGCCGAACGGGTTGCGATTTGGAGACGGTGAGCGATCGCCGTCAATAGGTGGTCGCCCAGGAAGTGACCGAAGGAGTCGTTGACGCCCTTGAAGTCATCGAGGTCGATCAAGAGCACGGCGCCGATGCCGCCGTGTCGAATGACGCGACCGTGGGCCTGGGCCAGTCGCTCCTCGAAGAACGCACGGTTGGCGAGGCCGGTGAGCGGATCGTGAAGCGCTTGGTGTTTGAGTTGCGCCGCGAGGGCTCTCTCTTCGGTGATGTCGCGCTCGGAGAACACGAAGTACAGGATCTTGCCGTCGGCGTCACGCGCTGGAGAACGTGACACCTCGACCTCGATGACGCCGCCGTCTTTCCGTAGGTACCGCTTGACGTAGCGCACCTGTTCCACCTCGCCCGAGATGAGCCGCTGATGCGTGCTCTCGGTGATACCCACATCGTCGGGGTACGTGAACGGCGTCGAGTCACAGCCGAGCAGCTCTTCCCTGGAGAATCCCACCATCTGACACATGGCGTCGTTGACCGCGATGATGCGGTCATTGGCGTCGGCGAAGGTCATGGGAGCCATGTTGTTCTCAAAGGCGACTCGAAATCGGAGTTCCGTATCGGCACGGGCCTGCTCGTTTGCTCGTTGCGTGCTCACGTCACGGATCGCGACCACCACCCAGGAGCCCTCTTCGAGGGCGAGGGGCGAGCGCGTGACCTCGACGGGGATCTCTTGGCCGTCGCGACGCTGAATCGTCAGGTCCTCGTCGTTCCAGATGGCCGCGACGGCGTGTCGCGGCCGCTCTCGTCGGGTGCGCAGCAGTCGTTCACGGAGTCGCTCGGGCATCAGAATCACGACATCTTGTCCAATAAGTTCGCCGGGCGTGTAGTCGGTCAAGGCCGTCAGTAAGCCGTTCACGTAGTGCACGATGCCGTCACCGTCTAAGAGCGCGGTCGGCTCGGGCAAGGCCTCGAGAAGACCATTCCACGATGGCGGGTGAGCCGAAAGGAACGTCGCGGGCGTGTCAGCGCGCGTGGGAAGGGCCGACAACGCGCGAGACATTCGGTTGGATCCGCTTCGGCTCGTGGCACGAGGACGTTCGGAGAGATCAGTCACAAAAGAACGCTAGGTCGGTCCCCCGTTTTGATTGTCAACAAGTTCTCAACAATCGAGCAAAAGTTCCGCCCACGAAGAACCGGCGAAGTTGCGGGCCCGAGAGCGGGTGGCCAACGACGTTGAAGATCCTTGATTAGTTTGCCGTGTGCACGAGAGGACGTTCGCGTGGGACGTCCTTCAACTGTTGGTGATTGGGCGGGGGTGTGTTTTCTATCGAGGCTTCGCACAGGATGTTGGCATCGTTGTGCACAGGAGAACGATCATGCTCGTTAGCCCCCCGGGGGCGCTAACGGTGCGCCGAACTTTGCGCACGCTGCGTAACGGTTCAATGAATGAAAAAACTCTTGAACCGAGTTGAAATGACCTGTGGCGAGAGAGTTTCCTTTCGTCGTGTAGTGGCCTTGGGGGCGCGATGAACATCGGCGATCGCCGGCTGCCGCGATTACTCAATTCCTTTCCCGAGATCGTCGAGGGAGTCGAGTCGCCCGACGAGGTCACGCCACTGTCTGACCTCAAGTGCCAACTGGCCCAGGGCTACCACCGGGGTATGCCTCTGGACGCCGTCGAGACCGAGGGTCTACTTCGCGCCCTCGCCTCCTAAGGTGCACGGTGGCAGAGCTGTGACGTTCTGCCGCGAAATGCGAAAAGGAGAGAGTCGTGAGCGACGACGAGACAGGAAGCGCCAACAAAGCGGTCAACGATTGGAACACGAACGTCATGACGGAGTTCCGAACCCATGAGGGCCGGGTCGGCGGTCAATTCGAGGGGGCGCCTGTACTGCTGCTGCATACCAAAGGAGCTAAGAGCGGACAAGAGCGGGTGAATCCGATGATGTACCTCGACTACGAGGGCCGCCGATTCATCTTCGCGTCCTACGCCGGGGCCCCCACCAATCCCGATTGGTATCACAACCTCGTGGCTCATCCCCAGGTGACGGTCGAACTGGGTACCGAGACTTTCGAAGCGACCGCGACGCCGGTTTCGCTCGAGGAGCGAGACCGGATCTACCCGATTCAGAGCGAGCGGTATCCGGGATTCGCCGAATACGAGTTGAAGACGAGCCGCAAAATACCCGTCGTCGAATTGGTGCGCGCCAGTTAATCGGCCGTTACGACGGCGGCGTGCGCCCGGTCTCGGGATTGTCCCAATGATATTGGGACGCGAGCGAATGCTTGGTCGTTAGACGCCTCTTCGCGGCCTTGCGCGTGGCGAGCAGGCCGTACACCACCACCAATGTGCCGACCGCCAATAAGAGGAACCCGCCGAAGTAGGCGTAGACCACGTGCTGACACGACGCGCTCATGCCGAGCCCAACGAACTTCCCTTCGGTGGCGTTACACGCATTGTTTTTACTTTGCTCACTGAAAACTAAGTAGAGACCGACTCCCAAGGTGGCCAGTCCCAGCAGCTCGAAGAGCCTCTTCAGCATGAACTCAACATACCCCGAGACCGGGTCAGCCTCCAGAGTGAGTCGGCGTTGCGTACTCGTCGATCGACGTCGAAGTCTCTTGGAGTACTTTTGGTTCATCGCAACGATTAATTCCCGAGAAAACCGTGAGTAGTACCTCGCAAGAACTGCACGACAACATCGTGGCGCACGATTTGACGAAATCATTCGGCGCGGTTCGCGCCGTGCGCGGCCTCGACCTTTCGCTCCAACGCGGCTCGACGGTCGCCTTGCTCGGACCCAATGGCGCCGGCAAGACCACGACCATCGACATGCTCATCGGACTGACGAAGCCTGACGCCGGCACGGTCTCGCTCTTCGGTCGTACCCCGTCGGAGGCCGTCAAGGCCGGAATGATCGGCGCGATGACCCAGACCGGACAGCTCATCGACTACCTCACGGTTCATGAACTGGTGACGATGATGGCCGCTATCTATCCGGCCCCCTTGGACGTCGAGGAGGCCCTTCGGATCTCGGGCGCCGACGAATTCGCCGATCGCCAAACTCGCAAGCTCTCCGGAGGCGAGACCCAGCGCGTTCGCTTCGCCATCGCGCTGGTGGCGGACGCCGAGCTCCTGGTCCTCGACGAGCCGACGGTGGCGCTGGACGTTGAAGGTCGTCGCGATTTTTGGAGTGCCATGCGCGCCTTCACCGCTCGGGGCAAGACCGTGGTGTTCGCCACGCACTACCTCGAGGAGGCCGACGCCTACGCCGATCGAATCGTCCTCATGTCCCGCGGACGAATAGTGGCCGACGGAGCACCGACCGAGATCAAGGCCACCGTTGGCGGACGGATCATTCGCGCGACCCTGCCCGACGTTGAACTTCTTGCACTCCACGCCCTGCCGGGCGTCACGATGGTCGATCGCAAAGGCGACGCGATCACCCTTAACTGCTCGAACTCCGACGTGACCCTACGGGAACTCTTGAGCACCTATCCCACGGTCCGCGACATCGAGGTCCGCGGCGCGGGCCTGGAAGAGGCCTTTTTGGAGCTGACGGTGGACGACGAGGCGCCGTGACCGAATTGACTTATCTCCGTTACGAAGTACTGCGCACGTGGCGGAACCGACGATTTCTCATCTTCTCCTTGGTCTTTCCCCTCATTCTTTTTTTGGCTATCGCTGGACCGAACAAGCACGTCACCTTCGATCACGTGCCGTTTCCCCTGTACTACATGACGGGAATGATCGCCTGGGGCACCATGGTGGCGGTCATCTCGAGTGGCGCGCGCATCGCGGCCGAACGCAACGCCGGCTGGACGAGGCAGTTGCGGATCACTCCGTTGCCCACGTGGTCGTACTTCAGCGCCAAAATCGTCTGCGGCTACATGATGGCGCTCTTGAGCATGGCGGTGCTGTTCGCCGCGGGCACCAGCGAAGGCGTGCGACTCGACACGGTCCAGTGGTTCGTCATGATTGGCCTGCTCCTCGTCGGACTGATCCCCTTCGCCGTCATGGGCATCATGTTCGGTCACCTGCTCAAGGTCGACTCGCTTGGTCCGGCAATCGGCGGGGTGACCTCACTCTTCGCCCTGCTGGGCGGTTCCTACGGCCCACTGATCCGGAGTGGCTTTCTGTTGTCCGTCGTGAAGTTCCTTCCCTCGTACTGGCTGGTCCAGGCGAGCAAGACCTCGTTGCGCGGTGGCGCCTGGCCGCTCGAGGCCTGGCTCGTCATCGTGGTGTGGACGCTGGTCCTTTCCTTCGTAGCCGTTCGCGTGTACGAACGCGACACCAAGAGGGTCTAGATCGCCATGATCTCGTCACAAGAGTTTCGATGACGGTTCCCACGGTCATCACGTTCTCGCACGATCGAGACGCCGCGCTCGCGGCCATCGACGCCGTGGCTGCCGGACGGGGCTGGTGCAACGTCTCACCCAACGTCGAGGAGGAAATACCCGACATGAAGGTGAACTACTTCGGGTTGCGATTGAACAAGGGTGTCACGGTCGCCAGCTTCGTGACCGCGCCGGCCCGTCACGGCACGGTGCCACCGTCGACGCTCGGCGTCCTACACACGCGCAGTCGACTCGGGACGGAGCGAATCGCCGCCTTGTTGGCGGGCGCGCCGTTCACGGTGCGACAAGATCACAACACCCGAGGTCTGCTCCTCGAGGTCCCCGCCAGCACCTCGGCCGAACAGGTCTTGACGGTGATGTGCACGCTCACCGAGTCGCTCTGCGACTATGACTTCACGGGCACCTGGACCTTGAGTCAGTTCCTTCCCTGAGGACCGCTTCGACTACGACATGGAATTCACGAAGGCGACGATTGACTCGCTGAACTGCGGATCGCGAACTGCGCTCAAATGATTGCCTCGAAGCGTTCGAAAGGTGGCCCCGGGAATGCGCTGGGCCAGCGATTCAGAGGATCCGGCCAACCGATCGGTGTCCCCGACGAGTACCAACGTAGGCACCGAAATCGCTCCGACGTCGGTCGTTTCGCCTTGACGCGATCGCTGGTTGGCCGCCAGCGCGAACCGGTCGGCTCCCGTACTGTCGGCGAAGCGGCGAAAGGCGGCCGCCAGCGGACTGTCGATGTCGTTGGGATTCTCGGTCTCCAGTGCTTCGACCATGGGCACGGTATCCAAGGGCCGTTGCTCCCCGCCCCATTCACCGCCCACGCCGCCGAGCACGAGTGAGCGCACCCGCGGGTCACGGAGGGCGAGACGTCCGGCCACGATCGATCCCATCGAGTAGCCCACCACGTCACACCAGTCGAGGGACACGTGATCCATGAGCGTCTGCACGTCGCGGGCCATGGCGTCGTTGGCGTAGGCATCAGGGTCGTACGGCTTGGCCGAGGCCCCGTGACCGCGCGCATCCGGAGCGAGCACGCGCCGATGCGAGTCAACCAGCGCGTCGACCACGCCCGTGGCCACCCAATTCGAGAAGTGATCGGCGGCCAAGCCGTGCAGGAGTATGACCGGCGCGCCCTCGCCCACGTCGAGGTACGAGAGGTCCAGGCCGTCAAACGACGCGAAGTGTTCCACCGATGCCTCCCGCTCTACCGATCGATCCGAAGGACGCACGTCAGCGAATTCCCTACTTGGCCCGAGCGAGTTCGAACCCGTCAACACACTGTCCACCTACTGCTTACTCCGATTCACCCGCCAACCCTTGTTCCGCCAGCCAACTCTTCGCCACGCGCTTCGGGGCCTGAGTGAGCCAGGCGTCGGTCACGAGTTCATAAAGCTCGTCGTGGTCAATTTCGACCAACGCGGGGATACGTAGGAGAATGTAGGGGTAGCCCTTGAAGTGCTCGGTCGTGAAGTAGACCGAAGGTCGCTGGGCCAGCCACATGGAATTCATCTCCTCATCGGCGACGCGAAAGATCAGAACGTCATCGAGCGGTTCACCGGTCTTAGGGTCGAGGGCGTCTCGACGTCTCGTTCGATGAAAGCAGAACAACTTGTGGTCGACTAAGAAAGCCGGGCGGTCGTCGTCGCGAAGTTCCTTGGTGGCTCCGGGCATCGTAAGTGCGATCTTCTCCACGTCGTGCAAGCTCACCATTGCTGACCATTCTTTGTTCCGGGGCCGTGGTTGTCAACCGGCGTCGCGAACGGCAGGTTTTGCGGCCTCGGCATTCGGAAGATTAGGAGGAGGGCGTGCGCTCCCTTGTAGGGACCGCCGCCGTCGTTGCGACGATGATCTGGGCTCCGGCCCTCTTCGGTTCGTTCGCTAGGCCCAACCGAGTTCGTCGAGTCGGGGATCACTGATGCCGAAGTGGTGGGCGATCTCGTGAATCACCGTCTTTCGAACTTGCGCCCTCACGTCGTCCTCGGAAGCGCAGATCTGGCAGATGGTCGTCTGGTACAACGTGATTCGATCGGGCATCACCGCGTTGTAGCTGGAGAAACCGCGACGAGTCAACGGTATTCCCTCGTAGAGACCGAAAAGATTACGACCTTTGGCCTCGTCTTCGACAATTATCGCCACGTTGTCCATGCGTGACGAGAGCGATTCGGGAAGTGACGCCACGGCTTCGGCCGCGAGCTCTTCGAAACGTTCATTGGAGACCCGGAACATTCACGCAGAGTACCGGTGTACTGCGGGGTCGACGACGTCGCCGGCCGCCGTGTTAGCCCCTCAGTCGCCGGTGGCCCCATCGATTCGCTCGCGAAGAAGATCGGCGTGACCATTGTGTCGCGCGTATTCCTCGATCATGTGCAGGTAGATCCATCGGACACTGCGCGTCCGCTCGGGATGATGTCCGCGACTCGGGACCACATCATCGAGGGACAGATGCGCCGTGGCTTCGCGGCAACGTTGACACTCCGCCACGAAATGTGCGAGATCCGCTGACGCGTCGGCCGTTTCAACGTTAAGAAAGTCGGCTTCGGGTTCCGCATCGGTCGAATACACAAATGCAACGTCTTCGCGAGCGGCGTGAAGCCGAAACCATCCCCGTTCCACATCGCTCATGTGGCGAATCAAACCGAGCAACGACAACAGCGACGGTTCGACCGATCTCGTCTTGAGCTGCTCGGCCGTCAGGCCCTCGCATTTCAATAACAGCGTCGCCCGGTGAAAATCTATCCACTCATCCAACGCTTGCCTTTCTTCCGAGAGCCGACCGGGATATTCGCGCTCGGGGAGATTATTGGGCCAGGTGACGGTCATAGCCCGACGCTACCAAGGCACCCTGACGTGACACGACGTCGGCCCATGATGGACGGTTCGATGACGCGTCGAGGCGTCCGCCACGAATTCGAAGGTCAGAACTGATGTCGCGTGTGACTAAACGCTCCCTTGGAGAACGCAAACACCTTCTCCGGCGTCACTCGAAAAACGTACACGTCACCATCCAGCACGCGTTCCCCGTCGCGACGGTGAAAGCAGTCCGTTCCGACGGCATAGTTCCAACGTCCGTCCCACTTGTGCGTCCAGACTTCGGCGACGCGCGTCAATGTATCCTTCGACTCGACTCGGGAAGCCACGCCCTCGATTACGACGTCGAAGCCCTTATGCCAATCGTTGCAACCGGTAGTGAGAATTACGTGCTCGTGGAGACGGAGGTTCACCGCCTTCTGCTCGTCCGGTCCAGTCGAGAAATAGAGGGCGTCGTCGAGCCACACGGCGACTAATGGGGTGACGTGGGGTCGACCGTTGGCTCGCACCGTCGTTATCCAAAAGAGCTCCGCCGATTCGATAGCGGAACGAGTGTCGTCCCACGAAGTGGGTTGAGCCCCTTCGTCACTGAAACGCTCGTCCACCGTCGTTTTCGGATCACCCATGGCAATACTCCTCGTTGAACTGTTCGTCGTCAAAGTGCAAGTTAGTGACGAAAGGTACGCGCTGCGCTGTGCGCGGAGATCGACAGATTCATCAGTGCGCGATTTGAGCGGCGATGAACGCCAACGCCACCACTAGGCAAATGATTCGAACGATCCACAGACCAGTGCGACTCCGCGGTCTTCTTCCCGTCGTCGCACGCCATATTTGCTGTGACATTCCGGCGGGACTGAAAGGGTCAGCCTCGAATCCGCTTCCGGGTTCGGGCCACATCACCGGCGGCGTCGGGTCGCTCTTCGGCGCCTCCGGGTCTGCCGGGCGCCGATGACGCCTCCCTGAACCTTCCATCACTGAGACGTTACGACGTCAGCGGTTGGCCGTCACGCCATGCTCGGCAGAGATTACCGAGCTCAGAGATCTGCGCGGCGTGATGCACGACTTCATCGAAGACGGTCAAGGCGACGTCGGCGTTATGCGATCGTTGTACGAACCCCAGAGAGGCGGTGACGTCTCGCGCGATCGGCCCGCGTCACATTGACCGTCGCCCGCACCGTCGAAATTTCCTGGGGTTCGGGCTTAAGGTTGGGCGATGGACTTCCCGTCGCCGTCCGGACCAGGGAGACCCCGGGACGAAGTCTTCTTGCAGTACCTTGACTACTTCCGAGAGCGCGTCACCCAGAAGGTGGCGTCGCTCCCCCATGACGCTCTGGTCGTGAGCGTCGTGCCCACCGATTGGACGGCTTTGGAATTAGTCAAACATCTGACGTACGTCGAGATGCGTTGGCTGGAGTGGGGTTTCGAGGGCCGTACGGTTGCCGATCCATGGGGTGATCACGTCGGCGATCGCTGGGGCATCAGCCCGGACGACACCCGCGAATCACTCTTGGAACAGTTACTTGTGCGGAGTCCAGACCACGGAAATCGTTCAGCGCCACGAACTCGACGAACTGGGCAGCCCGGTCCGCGCTGGAGCGGCGCCGAGCCGGCCACACTCGAAAGTATTCTCTTCCATCTCCTTCAGGAGTACGCCCGACACCTCGGCCACCTCGACGTCTACTCCGAGTTGGCCGACGGTCAACTGGGTGAGTAGTTGGTTGCTCACTCGAACGCCACGAACACGTCCTCGACACCACATCGATTCCGGTCCAGCGTTCACAACTGTCAGTATGGTCACTCCTGTGCCCACTTCCCCAGTTAAGAAATCAGCCGGGGTCACTCCCTCAGCCCGACCCGCCTCGCGATCGCCGAAACCATCACCGACGCCGGAGGAACTGCGCGCGATCCATCAGGGCTGCACTCGATTTGTGAGCGGTAGTGGTGGTCGCGACGTCGCCACATTGCTCGCGACGATTCCCCCTGACACGCAGACTGACGTTTATGGCAACGGTGGCGTAGTGGAAGAACTCGAGAAGGAAGTGGCTCGTCGGCTCGGCAAGGAGTCCGCGCTCTTCTTCATCACCGGCACCATGGCCCAACAGGCCGTCCTACGGATCCACGCCGATCGGGGCAATCGAACCGGCGTGGTCTTTCATCCGAAGTGTCACCTCGACGTTCGAGAAGAGCACGCTTACGAACGTCTTCACGGACTCGTCGCCGTCACGTGTGGTCCGGCGAACCAGCCACTGACGTCGGCGCAACTGGCCACCATTGGCGAACCGGTCGCGGCGGTTCTGATCGAACTGCCCCAACGCGACCTCGGAGGCACCCTCCCCGAGTGGAGTGAGTTGGTCGCCCAAGTCCAGTGGGCTCGTGATGGCGGCGCGGCCGCGCACATGGACGGGGCGCGTCTTTGGGAGGCCGCGCCCTACTACCAGGCCACGGCTTCAAAATCGCTGGTCGATATAGCGGACTTGTTCGACACGGTGTACGTCTCGTTCTACAAGGGACTCGGCGCGATCGCCGGCTGTTGCGTCGCGGGCGACCGCGAGACCATCGAGGAGTTGAAACTTTGGCGGATCCGCCACGGCGGGCGCGCCTTCGGACTCTGGCCCTACGCCGCGTCGGCCCTCAGCTCGCTGCGACTCCGTGGCGATCGCTTCACGGGTTACTACGAACGCGCCCAGAAGATTGCGCGCGTCCTGCAGCGAATCGACGGCATCGAGATCCTGCCCTTCCCGGTCCAGAGCCCGATGATGCACGTGCGCGTGAGCGGAACGGTCGACGCCGTCCAGGCCAGGATGTTGGACGTAGCCCGCAAAGAAGGCATCTGGATGTTCGGTGGACCTTACGACACCGAAGGGCCGAAGTTGCAACGTTTCGAATTCAATGTCGGCGACGCCACGATGGAATTCTCGATCAAAGAGATCGGCCTACTCTTCGAACGGATTCTCACCACGACGCGACGTTGAAATCGTTCCACCACTGAAGTCCATGCCTCGCGCTAGGTAAGAATCCTCGAATAATCGGCGTGAACTTCGCGACGCCACCGGTATGGTCAAGAAACGCACCATATGAGGAGGGCTTCATGCTCGGAGACAAGTCAGAACATTTTGAAGGTAAGGGCACCGACTTAAGTGCCCTGGAGTCGCACCTCGAGGAGTACTTGAAGTCCGACGGCTTCACCGTCCAGACCTCGCCACCGAGCGACCAGGGAACGGTGATTCAAGCCAAGAAGAGTGGCTTCCTCCGCGAAGTCGTTGCGGCCGAGCGAGCCTTTACGATCACCATTACCGGCACTTCTAGTGACTTCACGGTGCGTTTCGGAATTGGCAAGTGGCTTCAGAATCTCGGTGTCGCCGCTATTGAAACGCTGCTTCTCTCTGACCTCTTCTTGGTCGTTGACGTCGCCGACTCGATGTGGAGCCTCGAGGTCGAAGACAAGATCATCGCCGACCTGAAGAAGTTCGTCGGTTAAGCGTCGCGGTTTCCGCGAACGCTCAAATTCCAGGTCAGCCGGCGTTCAGCCGCTACTGCTCGTAGCGCTCTACGGTGTCGACGTCACGGACGTGCGCCGCATCAGGGTCCCGACCGAACTCCCGCAGTGCGCGTCGCTGACGAAGTAGGTCCCAGCACTGGTCGAGCGTCTCTTCGATGTGCGCGAGCCGTTTGACGTCATCGGGTCCTTCGTGTTCGCGCAGCACCTTCTCCTCGTCCACCAAGGTATTGATCCGTTGATAGATATCTTCGTCAACCACGTTGAACCTTCCTCACTTTTACTGTTCACCACCGCCCGGAGTCGGAGTGCTTCTCTACGAATGTACTGACTCGATCAAATCGGCAAACCACCGGTCGCCGAGGACGTCGAACCGCTGTCCTTATAGGCGGCAATGGTCCGTTCGGCGATCCTCATCTGGTGTATCTCGTCGGCCCCGTCGGCCAGTCGCGCCCAGCGCGCGTGCTGGAGCATGGACGCAAGCGGCGTGTCCGTCGAGTAGCCGAGCGCGCCGTGAACCTGAATCGCCCGGTCGATGATTCGATTGAGACTGTTGGCGACGAAGTGCTTAGTCATCGAGACCTCGGTTCGAAAATCATCGCCCCTATCGATCTTGTAGGCCGTGTGCAACACCATGAGCTTGCACTGGTAGAGCTCCATCGCCGAATCGGCGATCATCCATTGGACACCCTGCTTCTCCGCCAAGGTCGAACCGTGCGAGTAACGATGGATCGAACGATCGACCATCATGTCAAGGGCCGTCTCGGCCTGGGCGATCCATCGCATGCAATGCGCCAGGCGGGCCGGGCCGAGTCGAGCCTGACCCAGACGATGGCCGTTGCCTCGGCCCCCGAGAATCTGTTCCTCCTTCACACGCAGGTCCTCGATGACGATCTCGCTATGGCCGGTCGAGCCATGCATCGTCTCCACCTCACGAACGTCGTTCCAACCCTCCGAAGGGATGTCCACGATGAACGCCGTGGTCGCACCCGAGGAGCCTTCCGGCACGTCGAGTTCGGTTCGAGCAATCAGAATCGCGAACTGCGAACGACGGGCGTTCGAGATGAACCATTTGTGGCCGTTGATGATCCATTCGTCACCGTCTTTTTCGGCGCGCGTTCGAATGAGCGTCGGATCGGATCCGGCGACCTCGGGCTCGGTCATGGCGAAACACGACATCACTGTTCCATCACAGAGGGGGCGCAAGTAGCGCTCCTTCTGTTCGTCGTTGCCCCAATGCAACAGTGTGTGCATATTGCCCTCGTCGGGCGCCATGCAGTTGAGAACCCACGGCCCGATGCGAGTCTTCCCGGCTTCGGCTTGCACCATCGCCAACTCCACGTGCCCGAGCCCCATCCCTCCCCACTCCTTGGGCATGTGCGGAAGCCACAGTCCGAGAGCCTTGGCCTGCTCGCGCAGTCCACTGATGGTCGCGAGATAGTCGCGTCGAGAAAGCGCGTGTTCCTCATTCTCCGGTCGCGCCACCGCCGGCATGATGGTCCCCTGCACGAACCCACGAACCCTCAGACGGATCTCTTCGTGTTCGGGTGCGAGAGTGAAGTCAATGGCCATGGACGTCCTTTACTTATCTCGCATGACATTAGCGTCGCCCCACCAGTTTTCCGAAGCCACCGGCACACGTCGACGGCGCGGTCTCATTGGGTGCGACTGATTCTCGGTCGGTCAGTACGACGCGCCATCGTTGGCGAAAAAGGGTTCGGGAACGCCGCTCCTCACGTAGCGCGCGAGTCGATCGAGGATCATGGCCCACGATTGAGCGGAGTAAGCCAGTTGCGCTTCGGTGTAACCGGACTCAAAGTCGTAGTGGCGGAACTGTACGCTCGTCTCGTTCGGCGACCCGGGATCGGAACTCAGCGCCCACTCCCAGGTAGAACCGTTCCAATTCGGAAAACCGGAATCGACCTTCATCCTCACTAGTTCCTCCGCGACGAGCGAGATCGACACAATGAGATCGACCGGAGCCACGGCAAAACTGAATCGACCATGATGTTCATCGAGCTCGCAATCGGTCGTCCAAAAGGCCTTCTGTCCCTCCGTCGATCGCAAGACATCGTAGACCTTGGAGCGACTCGCCGCCACGGTCGTGGCGAGGGCAATCCTCATATCCATGTTCCCTCCAACCCAATTTTGCCCACAGTACAACGAAGGTGCTCACGCGGTTTGTTCCGCCGTCACCTCTCGCGAATTGACCTCTACGATGAAGACCAATCGTTGCTTACTTAACCGATGCGAGGACACGACAATGTCATTGAAAGGTCAATACGAACCAAGCCCATCTGACTGGGTGCGCGACCAAGTCGAGCTGTACGAGCGCACCGGCGGCGTCGAGGGCAACACCCTTCGAGATACCGGACTGCCCGTCGTGATTGTGACGACGCGGGGCAACAAGAGCGGCATGATTCGAAAAATGCCGCTCATGCGCGTGGAGCACGACGGGACGTACGCGCTCGTCGCTTCCCAAGGCGGTGCTCCGAAACATCCCGTCTGGTACTACAACCTGATCGCCGAACCAGAGTCGGTCATGATCCAAGACGGCCCCGAGCCCTTCGAGGTGACGGTACACGAAGTTGAGGGAGACGAACGCGCCGTGTGGTGGGACCGCGCCGTCGCGGCCTACCCGCCTTATGCGCAGTACCAACTGAAGACCGAGCGCATCATTCCGGTCTTTGTGGCGACCAAGCGATCCTGAGTCGAACCCGAAGCGGTCTCAATCGTCGCAAGATTCATCAGGCTCTAGAGTCCTTGTGACTCGCGTAGTACCACGCATCGCATGTGAACGACGAAGGAGACACTGAAATGGCGAGCTGCCCGACCTGCGGTGCGGAGGAGGTATCGGGTCAACAGTTCTGCTCTTCCTGTGGCTCTCCCACGTCGAACGTGTACGCCAATGCGGCTCCCCTGCCCTCCTTCCCCGCCGAGGCGCCGCCACCAATCGGGCGTACCCTGGCCGGCTTTTGGATACGGTTCCTCGGCTTCTTCATTGACGGCTTGCTACTTTACGTCGTCGTACAGTTGCCCCTGCGCGCCGAGCACTCCGGCTTCGCCACCAACGTCGTCATCGTGACCGTCACCACCTTTTTCTACGGCTCACTCTTCATTGGCTTCAACCACGGCCAGACGCTCGGCATGCGAGCGGTCTCCGTGCGCTGCGTCGACGAGGACGGCATCTCGGAGATCAGCTACCAACGAGCGGTGAAGCGCGCCGTGGCCTACGGCGCGCTGGTCGTCATTGGGAGCGTCTACCATTTTCAGACCTACACCAATCCCACGACGCTCCAACTGCACCACGAAGCTCACCAATTCCTGATTCTCTTCGCACTTTCTCTCCCCCACTTCATCGACCTCTTGTGGGTCGCCTGGGACAAGAACAACCAGACACTGCACGACAAGTTCGCTCACACCGTGGTGATCCGGACCAAATAGCGCTCCATTCGAGCGGACGTTCCGATGCAAACAACGACGTTCGAAGCACTTGACCTCGACGGTCATGGCATTCATTTGCTGGGAGGACGAACCATGACTCGCCCGTCGGGCGCGCCAAATCCAAACTTGGCGTACAGGCCGTGAGCGTCACTCGTCACCAGCATCCAGCGAAAGTCCCTCCCCGGCCCGTTGTCGATCATCGCGCCCAATAGTTGTGTGGAAAGACCCCTTCTCCGATGATCGGACAGTACGAACATGTCAGCCAGATAGGCGTCGCTTACACCGTCAGAGACGGCGCGCGCAGCCCCAACCATGGCGCCGTCGGAAAGGTCGTAGGCGCCCACCACGCGCCAGGCTCCGCGCCACTGACGTTCGACGTCTTCGCGAGTGCGCCAGCGATTCCAATACGCCTCCGTCGAGAGGAACGCCCAGGTGACGTCGATGTCGATGCGCGTGGGACTGTCATCAACTTCGTACGCCAAGGGACCACCCGTCGTCATAAGTTTGAGCGAAGACACGAGAACACGCAGCCGGGATTCTCGATCATGACACAATGGTACGTGCGGCCCGCAGGGCCACGAGACGACCGAATGACGGTTGATCGCCGATCACCTCGGTCTACTCGTCATTGCGGGTGATCCAATTCGCAGATTCGTTGCATGCCATTTGGATAGTCTCTCGATCTGACAACTCAGGCGACCAACGACTTGAGTGGTTCAACGTACTCGGGGCCAGTGCGTAGGTAGGCACCACGAATCACCGTCCAGGCGCGGATCCGAAACTCGTCAAGCCCAACCGCTACGAACGCTTGAATCCGGCGTTCCGTCTGCGCGACATCCTCTAAGTGATTGTCCATGGGATTCCAGAGAAACGCCGGGACGTCGTACTCGCGGTCTGAGAGGTAGGGCTTAGGATCAATCGCCACGTATCGCTCTCCTGATCTCAGGATGTTGTGATGATGAAAGTCACCGTGCACCAGCCAGTCGGCTCCGCCTCCGACTTGCGTGAACAACTCGCGGGCCAGCGGCACGAGCTCGCTGTGCTCCCGCTCGGCTCGTTCGAGCCATCGCGACACCTCGGACGAGACCGGCCGAAATGGCGTCGTCGCGGGACGCCACAGCTTGCGCGCAAGGTCGACGGCAATCTCCGTGGCCCTGTCGTCGGCGAGTCCGGACAGATCGTCGCCCGGCACGGCCCTTTCCTCGAGTAATGCCCGGCCAGATCGACGCCACAGCCGCACCGCACCGTCGCCGTTCCACAGTTCCAGCGCGTCGGCTTCGTGAAGCGCCTCGTCGTCGCCACCCCACGCCACTTTGATGACCGCACCCTCGGTCGTCGGAGCGACGTAGGAGACATTGGAAAACTTGAAGGGCGACTCCAACTCGACCCCCCATTCCTCGGCGAAGAAAAGGGCGAGTCGCTTTTCGGCGCTGAGATCCACCATTGGCTCGAGTCGGTCATCCATCACGCCAGCCTAAGAACAAGGTCGGGGCGGAACCGAGCACGGTTTAAATCTCAGGCTCGTCACGCCGGACACGGGCGACGTACCCGACGCAATCGATCAGAACCGAGCTCCTACGTGGCGAATGCCTGCTTCATGCGCACCTCGATCAGCTTCTCGACGATCTCCTTCGGAAGGGGTTGGTCGATTGGGAAGCGCAGAGCACCGATCGATTTGCTGTAGGCAACTAACTCCTCCTTGAGTTCTGGAAAAACGGCGCCACTGTGCGGCAGATAACTGAGATGATTCGTGAAAGCCGCAAAGCCGGCAATGACCTTCCCGCCGACACGGAACGCCGGGACCTGATACGAGATTCCCTGCTCAGCCTCCGGGATCACCTCAAGGATCGTTTCGCGAAGCTTCTGCAGCGCGGTGCGCTTGGGCTCCTCGAGCGCATTGAGGTACACCGTGACCTCTTCGCTGGACATACCGCCATTATCAATCGATGGTGACCTGCGGTCAAGCACATTTTTCATCGCGTCTCACACGCCACCGCAAATCACCGTGCGCGCACGAATCCGAACCTCATCGAGTCCAGCCGTCGTGAACATCGTCGAGGGCGAAGTTCACAATTCGCAGATCAACCTAAAGCCTGACGGGCCGCCCACGCGTCGGCGACAATGACTTCAATGTCCGATTGCTCAGGTTGCCAGTCCAACATCACGCGTGCTCGCTCATTGCTGGCAACTGCCACCGCGGGGTCGCCAGATCGGCGCCCTGAGTAGCGGATTTCAAAGTCGCGCTGCGTTACCTTCTTTACCGTCTCGACAACTTGGCGATTGGAATATCCCACACCGGAACCGAGATTTAACACCAGTTCACGATGATTCTCCAGCGCAGTGATGGCGAGCACGTGGGCCTCGGCGAGATCCTTAACGTGGATGTAGTCTCGAATGCACGTGCCATCGGGTGTCGGATAGTCATTACCGAAGATCTCGAGATACTCTCGATGACCATCGGCGGCATCCAGTGCAATGGGTATGAGATGACCTTCCGGAATGTGGCGTTCCGGGTGCGCCAGAGTACCCCCCGCCGCATTGAAGTAGCGCATTGATGCCGCGCGTAACCGGCCCGCAGATACCAGCCATCTCAGACCATCTTCCACCATAAGTTTGGACTGACCGTACGGACTCTGAGGCTGGGTCGTACGAGTCTCGTCAATCGGCATCTCGATCTGGTCGCCGTAGACCGCGCACGACGATGAAAAAATGAACCGTTCAACGCCCGACTTAATGAGCGCGTCGAGGAGGCGAAAGCTCGACGCAACGTTATTGGAGAAGAAGTCCTCAGGATTCTTCATCGATTCGCTCGGCTCAATTCGGGCCGCGAAATGCACGCATGCATCGAAGTGACCTAGCGACCTCACCAATTCAACGTCACCACAGTCGCCTTCTACAAACGTCGCTCCTGGCGGCACGTTCTCGAATCGACCGGTGACCAAACTGTCGAAAGCGACAACTTCGTCACCATTTGACAGCAATAGTTCGGCGGTCGTCGAGCCGATAAATCCAGCGGCGCCAGTCACAAGAACTCTCATCCTTCTCGATTCCTCACTTCGTTCCAAGTGATACCGAGCGGCACTCGTCGGATCCATGTGCCCAGGCGAAGCGGAAGGAGCTGTAGACGAGGCATGTAAGCCGCCTCCATGAAGTCAAACTTGCGAATTAAGACAGGTGAAACGTCGAAAGGGCGAAGAGAATCGGTTGGAGAAAAGACCGCTCGGTCCCCGTCGGTCACGTGGGCTACCCGAAGACGACTCACGGGGTCATCCGGCAGTACCTCGAAAAGAGTGACTTTGAGAACAAGAGAAAGGCGAATCTCAACTTCGGTGCCGGTCGATCATTGTAAGACCCTAGTGTGCGCCCATAAAATTGGTAAGCCGGGTCGCCGGACTTCCAAGTCGTGATGATGTCCAGGGTTATGGGACCACTTTTGAATTCCACGATCCCAGCCACGCAGGGACCGAACGCGAACTTCGACTACGCGAGTGAACATGACGAGTCGGCCGTTCTGACCGTGTTCAGTCCGTAGAAGTGTGTACCCGAGGCGTCAGAGCGCGATTTCGCCGCCCGTACGGAGTGACGGGCCGGAGACGAACTTTGACGAGCACGAAGACACATCGAAGTGCGTCATTGAGTCGAATCTTCTTTCCTTCTTCTTTGCTACGACCCACATAGCTAATTGGGACTTCGAAAGGACGAAATCCGGCGCGAAGCATTTCAGCGCTTACTTCGGTATCCAATCCGAAACCATTTTCGTCGAGCTTAAAACTACGAAGAAGTGGCATGGGGATGAGTTTGAGGCAAGTGTGCAAGTCAGAAATTGCAGAGCCAAACATGATGTTTGCAACAAATGTCATCGCCTTGTTACCGACGGAGTGCCAGAGGGACGGGTGCACGGTCCCGAAGCCGGACATCCGATTCCCGTACACCACTTCGGCTCTGCCCGACAGGATCGGTGTAACCAATCGCGGAATATCGGCGACGTCGTACTCTTGGTCGGCGTCGAAAATGAGTGCGTGCGAGCCCTGGGCGGAAGCGATTCCCGTTCGCACTGCAGCACCTTTGCCAAGGTTCACCGCGTGACTGACTTTGACGCATCTGGAGTCATCAAATGACTCGAGCAATTCTGCCGTGCCGTCAGTGGAACCATCGTTGACCACAATGATTTCAAGTTCTTTCCCAGGTATGTCAAGAGACAAAAGTGCATCTAGCACCCTGAGAATGGTCAAATGCTCGTTGTAGGAGGGGACGATTATCGAAAGCCGGAATGGCGTGAACTCACTTGTTGAGTCGGTGAACATTCCGGATCTCAAACCAAGATCGCAGAGCTATTTTTCAAAGCCGTATCCTTCGAATATGCCCTTGCGAAAAACACCATCCCAGTTTTTGAGTGCGTTGTCAAGTGGGTGTGAATCCGTTGTGATTCCCTAAGAGCGCCACCGCGAGCTTCGAAGATTTATTTAGTGGCTCGGACCAGGACCGTCAGAACACAAATTGCAAAGATAGTCACGATTAGGAAATTAAATAATCGCTTCCCCGACTATCAATTCAGTGCCTAATTCGACGTTCAGCCTCTTCGTTGGGCGATTCTCCAGGGTTGCTCCTGACGCCTAAATCGGGATGATTATGAGTGGGATGCACGTGGGTTTCGCGATTCGTCAATGGCAATTGAGGATCTCGATTGGAGGATCGAAATCATTGATTCCTTAGTGTTGTAACTTCGGAATCCTTGAGACACGGGCGCGTGCTCGGAAATTACTGGTCCACTTGGCCAAAAGTACCTCCAAGCCTGACGCCCGGATTTTAAATGAGATTACAAGCGCATACTGCGGGAGCTCCCGCCTACCAGAACTTCCAATGACTGCCGCCTCGCAGCCGAATCCAACGGCATTTGTTGGAACTCGCGACCTTTCAAGTGCTTAATGCGCAACAGTTCTGCAATCACATTCATTTCTGAATCTCAGTTTCCCAAGCTGAGAACGCGGGTTCGATTCCCGTCGCCCGCTCCAAGACTTGCGTCGCTGCGAACGTACGAAATCGCACCGGTATTTGATTAAGGTTTCGAGAACACTGACGTCACGACCCTTCAGCCGGTTTTTCTTTCTTGAAAGTGAAGCGAAAATCATGGTTTCTCCGAAGACGGCGCGCACACCAGGAAGCGCTTCGAATGCCATATTTGCAATCGTCTCGATTTTGTCCTCGGCGGCGCTACTGCCCTTTCTCAATAAGTCGATATCGCGGGATGAGGGGGCTTCGCTCTACTCCGCACATTTGGGTTGGACTGCCTTGTGGCATCAGTCTCTCGTCGTTGACCGTGTGGTCGTGATCTACTACGCGCTCCTTCATTTTTGGCTCGAGCCGTCGTACAGCATTCAATGGGCGAGAGCCCTCTCGTTACTCGCATACGGTCTTACCGTATATTTCGTTGGAGTTCTCGCCAACCGCGTAGCTGGCTTCTGGTGCGGACTCCTCGCCGTCGTCATTACGTGCACAAGTCCGCTCATGATCACCGAAGCGCTGAACACCCGTCCCTACGCCCTTGCAACGTTGACTTCCGTCCTGTCCGTCGCAGCCCTCATGAGGTGGTTCGATCGAGGAGAAGTCCGTTGGGTATGGCTGTTCAGTTTTCTTGCGATAGTGACGCTCATGCTGCAACTGTTCATGGTCTTGGCGCCACTCAGCGTGCTAGGAGCTAGCGCCGCGATGAAGTCTCAGTTGTTTCGTCGTCAGTGGCGCAGATTGCTGGCACCGATCGGAATACTGGTCGTGGCAGTAGTGACATTCCTAGCGTTCGTGGCACATCAACAGGGCCAAGTTGCGTGGATCCGCGCTCTAACTCCGAAATCGTTTCTGGAAGACATTGAAGGGCCGGCATCCTCGGCGCTCGGGCACCTGATCTATCCAGTTATCGTCGCGGTAATCGGACTCCTCACGGTTGCCGGATGCGTATTCGGATGGCGCCGGCGCAACTTGGCCCTGTCTCGTTTCGAAGTCGACCGGTTGGTCGTCTGCCTCTGTTGGGCAGTCGTGCCAACGGCGATTCTCGTTCTCATAACCGCAGTACATCTCATCTACGTGGACCGCTACGTGACCGCGTCGGTGCCAGGGATGGCGATTGCGTTAGCGTTACTCATCACGTACGCGCTGCGAGCGCTACGGGCTCGGTTAACGGTTCGAAGGCAAATAATCGTCATCGGGGCGATGATCGCTATCCTGGTCATTCTCTTTGCGAACTCGGTCACCGTCTCGAGATCCCAATTCGAAAATCTACAGAGCGCCGCGCAGTACATCATGCGCAACGCCAGCCCAACGAGCGAGGTCGCACTGCCGGACCATTCCATTACGACCGCAGTCGAGTATTACTTGGAGCGCGCTGGCTCGCCGCTACGCCGCTGGCCGCAAGTGTCGAATCAGTCGTTCATCGAGGGTCTCGATTTACGTGAGAGTGCGAGCGCCTTCGTGGTCGCACCCAGCAACGTGTGGGTGGTGAACGACGGGAGTGTGAAAGGGACGGGGGGATTCATATCCAGCCTGAGAAGCCATGGATTCATTCGAGTGAAAAGCGGATCGATTAGCGGTGTGGGCGTGATTCACTTTCATCGCCGCTGAAACGATCCGTCAACATCTTTGGCGCACCGACCTCTCGTACTATCGAACCGACGGGCCTTCGTTACGTTTCGACTCGGAGTTCCAGCCGTCGGTGCGCCACGATCTGATTAATCCGTCCACGAGTCGTGATTGTGTTCATGTTGCCAGTCTTCGAGCACGACCTTTGCCTCGAAGAGACTGTCGAACTGCCGGCCGTTTGGGAACTCGTCACGAATTCGAGCGTTGAACGATTCGTTTCAGGCGTTCTGTCAGGGTGAGTCCAGATCTATTAAGAGAGATCTGGATCCGATGATGCGACACCACTCGTTGGGCGCGTTCGCGACGAACTCCGGGCCATTATCAGTGCGCACGCAATGTGGCGCACCGCGCTCGCTGGCGGGTTGCTCAAGACGGTGAACGATGTCGGCGGCGTTGATTGATTACGCGGCGTCAATGAGACGCAACTTTTTAATACAAAAGATTCCCCAAAAGTCCTGGTAAACCGCGTTGTCTGACCAAGTTGGGTGAATGTTGTGGGACCGTAGGCGTTGCCGCGATTTGCGCCTGTGAATTTATACAACATGAATAAGGGCACAATCACAAAATTTGTTAAGGGCGAGACGACGCACCGTTTTCTAAAGGGCGTGACTCTTGCTGTCACCTCCTTTGCACTCGTGGCGATGATCACCGTCGATGCTTCGGCCAGCGGGTCAACCCCCGCGGTTGCGGGAACGGCGACTCACGCGTACGTCTTCGTGTCGGAGTCGGGTATCAGCCAGCTGATCAGATTCGGGCTTGACCGCCAGTCTCCAATCAGCTCCACGTCGACCGGTGCGACGGTCGCGCCTGGCGGCGGCGGCGGCGGCGCGGCAACGACGACCACACCTCCGGTGACAACGACGACCACGGCTCCTCCGACGACGACCACGACCGACCCGACAGCGCCGACGACCGCACCATCGACTCCTTCCTCTTCGGGTGGGCCCATCACGGCAGGTGCATCGCGAAGCGAATGCCTCACCGCTAACAGCAACGTCGGGTGGAGTCTCTCCGCTCTTCAGTCCACAATCGCCAGCTATGATGCCCTGACCAGTTCTACGGTGACGTGCCTCGGAGCATATGGGTCGGACCTGGCCTGGAGCGATTGGACGGATCCTTGGTTTACTGGCCCATCAGGTGCCGGATACACCTCATGGATCGCCGCAGATCCCCAGGTCCGTCAAATGGTGTTGGGAATAAGTCTGATCCCTGCGAGTATCGCCGACTCGAGTAACCCACTGGGTTGGGAGCAGTCGTGCGCGGCGGGAGACTTCAACACGTACGCTTCAGAACTCGGCACGAATCTTGTCGCCGCCGGTCTACAGAATTCAGTGATTCGTCTCGGTTGGGAAATGAATGGGTCGTGGGAGGGCGATTTCATCGGCACCACCACCCAAGAGCAGAGCCTGTGGGCGACCTGCTTCGACAACGAAGTCACCGCGCTGCGTTCCGCTTCGGGCGAGCACTTCCTCATCGACTGGAATCCCAACTCCTGCACTGCGTCAACTCCTTACGCGAACTACTACCCCGGCAATGCGTATGTGGACATTATGGGGTTGGACGTCTATGACCAGTCGTGCATGAACCCCAATACCGCAGTGCCTTTCTCACAGTTGGCCCGTGTTCCTGCAGGTCTGATCACTTTTGAGGCGTTCGCTGCCGCCCAAGGAAAGCCCATGAGTTTTCCCGAGTGGGGTCTGGTGTCGAGTCCATCGGGCGACGACCCCGCCTACATTGACGGGATTGGATCTGCGGTCAACAATGGAAACTTCGCCTTCCAGCAGTACTTCGACGAGGTCGCGGGCAACACCATGGTGCTGGGCTCCAGCACACCACTGTCCAACGCGGCGTACCAACAGGAGTTCGGCAACTAATAGGGGTCTTACCCGACAGTGACCCTTCACCCCGTTGGATAGTCAACTAGTCGATGGCTAAGGCGGAGATGGTTATCTGCATTTCGCTTTGCGATGTCAACCCGTATTTCGCGAGCGCTCTAGCGTCCTCCGCTGCCGCTGTCTCCAGGTCATAGGAAGCGGCGACATAGCCTCGGTGGCGCATTCGGACGCCATCGATGATACCGAGTGCCAGGCCATTCTTCGCTGCTTGGTGCCACACTGCCTCCTGGCCCCACCCCATTGTCGAATTCTCCGGAAGCGGCAAGAGTTCGTCGCGAGCTTTTGGGCCGAATAATACTGTCGGTCCAATTTCGACCCACATGGTGCGACGCCCAATGACGCCCCGCTGAAATCGGTTGTAGTCGAACGAGCAGTGACTGAGCGGACCGTGAGCCGGCTGAGCCAGGTCTATACCGAAATGGGCCGAAGTCTTCACCAGCGTTGCGAGACTGCCTGGAGCGAAAGTGACATCATCGTCCGTGATGACCAAGTGGCTGCCGTCCTCAGGTAGCTCGCCGATGAGTCTGTTGAGGAGAGCAAATCGACCACCGGGCCCACTACCACACGTCTGGGAAGCAAGTGCCGGATGCGTCTTGTCAAGGGCCCACAGCGCCGCTCGGACTTCATAATTGTCAAGTATCGCCTCGACGTGGGCATGATTGCTGTACCGATAGACGCATACCAACTGAGTCGAGGGCAGAGGCCAGCGTTTTGCAGCCTTGTGGAGCCGATGCGGCGCGCGGTCGAATTCATCAATCGCAACTCGCCGAGCTTGTGTGGCGCGTCTTGGGGCATTTCGTATCTCCCACCGAATGAAATCGGCAACGCTCATCTCTTTTTCTACTCCTCAGCAGATGCGATCACTTGTACCGCATCTAGACCCAGCGCTCCTCGATCCCCGGCGCCCGCCAAGTTGGCGCCGGACTGCCTTACATTAACGTCTCGAAGTTCTCAGCGCGACCCTTTTAGTTCCCTCAAGTTCAGCCACGATGTGGGCATGACCGCCGCTGACTTCACGGGGGCCGAACAGGGCCGCATCCTCGTCCGAGCGGAACATTTGATGGGCACAGCCACGCCGTGGGGCCAGTCCAGGCCCCCGTCCACGGGGTCGACCCTCGCAGACAGCCCCTCTGTACGCTTAGCGCCGTTTTCCGCTCCGATGTCGCAAGGGTCTAATCAGCTCGCGGACTCCAATACTTCGCCGACAAGTTCTAGGAAGCGCTTCATCTGAACCTCACTCGAGTGGCGTGCGAGGACCGCTCTGCGACCAGCTGCGCCCAAGCTTCTGCGCCGCTCTGGGTCAGCTAGCAACTCGTCCAGTGCCTGTGCCAATGCTGCGGGATCGCGCGCATCCACCACAATTCCAGCTGCCTCGGCAGTGCCTGGTCGGAGCAACTCGGGTATAGCACCCATTCTCGAGGCTATAACAGGCACACCACAACTCATTGCCTCAAGCACTACCCAACCGAAGGAATCACCCCTCGTCGGTAGGCACAACAGGTCTGCTGAACGGTAGAGATCTACCAATTGTGGCGCCCCGGGCTCCAGGTGGTGGACCCGCAGCCCGGGCCTACTTGCCACCGGGTCGGGCGTCACGATGTCTAATTCAATATCGCGACCCAATCGATGGCCGACCGCCTCAAGGAGGTCCTCGCCACCCTTGGCTGCAAAGCGCGCGCCTACAAAGAGCAGGCGATAGGGAATGTGGCCGCCTCCTGCTGGCCGCTGGGACGCGGGGCTAAACCGGTTTGCGTCCACACCGGGATGCCAGATCCGAACTCGAGCGGACGGGCACTCTTGCTGGACCAGGTGGGCCGCCCACTCTGAGTATGCAAGCACTAACGCTGCGTTGCCAAAAGCTCGTCGCTCAAGTTGTTCGGAAAGCCACAGCGATGCTCGGCTATAGGACCGAACCGGTCGCCATATACCCATTTCATGCCAAGGCCAAATCGGCACATCGACAGAAATCATGAAGGGACGCTGCCGCATTAACCGGACGCATAACAGCGCAGCTGTGTGCGTGCTCACGTGCACCACGTTGGCGTCGAACGTACTCAACAGTTTCTTCAAGGTGTGGCGGCCGCGAAGGCTCTCGACGATTTGCCAGCGGGTCGGATGCCAATCAAGGTCAAGGTACCAAAGCCACGGGAGCGGTCGCCCCGCAACCCGGCCGGCCAGCCCCAGCGGGGGGAGCTTTGTGACGAGCGATTGCAGCCGAACGTCGGATGCGCCAATTTGGCGCATCCGACGTTCGGCAGTCTCGTGACCAAGCATTCCGGATCCCGCCAGATTCTGGTTGAGTGACAACAGCCTCACTGACTGGCTGGTGGACACGTCAGTTCCCTTCAACACTCGGAGTGTTCTGTTGTGACGTCTCGGCCTCGCTCCATGAGCCCTGGAAGTCGCCTGGGCTACATTGTATGGGGAGCGAAGCAGTCCGTGCTTTGGGGAGAACGGCGTATGCGGACCTTCGCGGCCTTGCGATCGAGCGAGCGCGTCGACGCTGGATGAAGCCGGCGGATTCGTAAACTTTTTTGAAGTGGGGCGAGGATTAGGACATGTGGACGCGCCCAGGCTTGCTATCGCACGTCGCTTCTGTCAATCGTCCGCATGTTGTACCTAATTCACGATCAAAAAATGTCGAGTTTCGTCCGAGACACCGCCATCATAAAGTTAAAATATCGAGACAAACGTCAGTCACGCGGGGTGCGATACGATCAGGTGAAGCTTGAGGGTAGCCAAGCCAAGATTGAGCTACGAGCCTGACGCAGATGCAATGCCGCCAACCGCTATCTTCGACAAATGATCCGTGGAGGCCTTGTGACCATCACCGACCGCCGTTTCGCGCCGCAGTCGCCCACTCCCCGAGTTGCCACATGGCAACCGGATCGTCACCGTTCTCACTTTCGTTCATCGGTTGTCCGAATAGTTGCGGCTGGGCCCCCGACCGTCGTATCACAGATAGCACACTCGGTTCGAGCCGGATCGTTCGTCAAGGAACGTGGAGTCAAAGAGGATCGCCTCCGGGCGGCCTTGGGATTCGCGGAGAATGGAGAGACTCGGGTGACGAGCCCGAGCCTGGATAGGGCGCACGGCGCGGCAGCTGACAAGTGGATATTGGAGTCAAGGGGAACATGGCCCTGTGCCGCCCGCGATCAGAGGGGCAGACGGAGATCACTACTTCTCGATCGTCGATAAACGTGGGCTTTTACTCCGACTCGGTCGAGTGGGCCGGTGCCGAAATTGCTCTCGGCACGCTATTGGCAGGACTCCATGAGCACGTCCGGGCGACGATCATCGGTGTCGACGAAACAACTGTAGAGCACCTCTCAGCTTACCGACCTGGCTCTCGAGCCGTTGTCCTTCCCGCTCCGAAAGGCATCCGCGACTTCCGGAACATTGCACGACATCGTCGAGAAGTCGCTGCTATGAAGCTCGACATATTCCAGGCAAACTTGACCTGGTTGCCGGCATGCAGAGAGGCGATCGTGGCCGCCTCTACCATCCTCGGACTTCGGCTGCTCGCCGTCGAACACCTGCCCATCGATAACTCGGGAACTCGTAGCCGGATCATGACGTGCTTCACCTCGCGGCGCCTTGACGCACACGTGGCTGTTGGAGTGGCTGCGGCGCGCAGCATCGAATTGCGCGCCATGTTGCCCAGAAACTCAGTGCGGACAATCTATAACGGTGTTGTCGATCACGGCTCTGCCGAGGAGCACCGCTATTCCTTGGGTTCGACGGTCATCGGGTGCTTGGCAAGGCTCGACTATTTGAAGGGGCTCGACCTTGTTCTTGAATCTCTTGTCGATCTTCCAGGTGCCACCTTCGTCGTTGCTGGCCGTGGCAAGGAGCGTGCCGCACTCGAGGAGCTGGCCGAAACGCTCGGGGTCGCGCCTCGGGTAAAGATTCTCGACTGGGTCGAGTCGCCTGCCGAGCTCATGAAGACCTTTGACGTCTTTGTCTTGCCGTCGCGTGCAGAGGGCTTCCCCCTCTCGATCCTCGAAGCGATGTTGATGGGCCTCCCCGTCGTCGCAACTGACGTTGGCAGTGTCCGTGAGGCCGTTCAGGATGGCGAGACGGGCTTCGTTGTGAAAAGTGACGACGTCATCGATTTGACATCGGCTTTGAGACAGTTGATTGACCAGCCTCAGCTTCGTCGCCGTTTCGGTACCAGAGCCCGGGCGGTTGCCCTTGAGCGCTTCAGCCTCGCGAAGATGATCGAGGGCTACGAATCGCTCTATGACGAGATGCTCGGGGTATCGTGATTTTGGGAGTCATGATCAGCCACCCTGAGAAATCACAATTCATTGATGGCGGCCATTACGACTCCTCCTTCCCGACAAGGGAACTCGTTGCAATCACGCCTCGCCGCCCATGTCCATAGATCCCGAGAAACGGCGCAACGTGGGCGCCGATTCGGTCTTCGTAATTCCTGTTGGCCCGAAATGTCGGCCAGACTTCGTCACCGACACGATCGATAGCATTCGCTACTTCGCACCAACGGCTCGGATCATCCTGGTTGACGATTCTCGGCGTGGTCTCGGGATCAAGTTAGGAGAACGCTACCAACTCACTGTCGTGGAGGCTCGTGCGCGCGGTGTATTTGGGGGACTTTATCTGAACCTCTCCGATGGGTTTAAAGAAGCCCTCACTCGGCCTTTCCGAATTCTCGTCCGGCTCGACACTGACGCGCTCATAGCGGGTTCTGATTTTGAGGTCAAGGCAATAGAACTCTTCGACTCTGACCCGCATCTAGGATCGCTTGGCTCATTTCGCGTTGGCTACGACCGTATTGGAGTCCGTAACGCGGGCTGGGCCAAGCGGCGAATTCTTCTCTATCTGGCGGTCCGCGCGTGGACCAATCCTCGGGCGGCGCATAAGTTCGTCGGTCTCCTCCTACGAGCCCGTAAGCACGGTTACATGCTCGGTGACTCAATCCAAGGTGGTGCGGCAATTTACCGCTATGAGGCAGTGGCGGCTCTGGATGAGAACGGCCTTCTCGGGCGAGCCGAGCTTTTCAGGACTGGACTGCAGGAGGACTACATCTTTGGCCTGTGTCTTTATTCCATCGGCTATCAACTCGGTGAGTTTGGTAATAGATACGACGACCTCCCCATGGGCGTCGACTGGAGGACTCTCCCAGCGGCCCCGCAGGAGTTACTGGAACTCGGCAAATCGATTATTCACTCCACCAAGAACTTCGAAACAATGGACGAACAAGCCATCCGCAACGAGTTTCGATCAGCGCGACAAGAACGTTAAGGTTCGACAGCGCGAAGTGCTATGAAGACGTCGTCTCAATGATAAACACGTGTCGCACCAGTTGAATAAACGATGTAAAAGTTTCGATTGAAGAATCCAATAGTTGATCGGTACGCGAGCTGATACGGGGCGTCAGGCGCCTGAGCTTGAGTAAGATCGCCGGCCAGGTTAAGTGTTGACAAGTAAATGTATGCCCCATGGTCCACCTCTGGTGGCACAATCTCAGGCAGTAACCCATAGCGCCCCGGTTCGGAAAGCAAGATCACTTGCCCGAGGAAATCGCTCTGGACAATATTTGGAGAATTGACATTGTTCCGTAGCCACACCGCTGTCGCCAGTTCAGGGGTGGAAACCGTCAACTCCTTGGCCCCTACGTCTCGCGCCGTCACCGATCCCGGCGCGTTACCACCGAAGAACAGGTAGCCCAGTCCGGTGGCGCCGATAAGAAGGACCGCAACCACGAGGGTTCCGGCGCCCAACAACGCTCGCCTCACCCGATCACGGCGAAAATTGCCCACTCCGTAAAGGAATGACACGATGTCATCGAGGAATAGGGTGAGAGGTGCGGCCAGCAGAATCGCCGTAACGATCGCCGCCCGGTCGGGATCGAAGTAGGCAGCGAAAGTCCCAGAGAAGCGTAATACTCCGCCAAGAACTAGACCGGCCGCAGCTAGTCCCACTAGATCGGAACTGTACTCGTACGAGCGACGACGCCCGAGGCGAAAGAGCCCGTAGAGCAGCGCCACTCCGAGCAAGAGCCACAGACTTTCTATCGTGAGATAGCTCAGCTCATGCCACCACGCGTTGAGGATCGGGACCACCCCCGGTGACTTCAGGTATGGGGCTGCCACGAGATGAACCGAGCTTGAACTTGGTACTGGCACTATCCAACGATCAGTTTTCCTTAACTCACGGACAAAGAGTTGTTCAAAATGGCTAGGCGAAATACTCCTTGTCAGAGTCGATGACGTAAAGCCAAATCCTTTGGCGATGACGGCACTTATGGGATTAGTGAGGGCGTTATTTCGAGTGATCCCGAGACTCCATCCGAAAGCGGCGATGAGAGCAACGCCCACGAGGGTACCGTTTATGATGCTCCGCGATCGCGTATCGCGACGGTGCCTATCAATCTTCTCTTTCGGTGTTCCGAGCAGTCCTCTGGACCACATCAAGCTCACGGGCCAAGCGCAAAGCAATATGGCTGCCGTAAGGTACGAAGTCGAGTAGTGAGTGATGGAAATGGCAACAAGTAGCAGACCAATCACAATTTGGGCAGGGCGCTTCAACATAGTGCGATCGAAGAGCACCATCACTAGTGCGGCCATCATGGTCAGAGCCATAGCTTGACGAGTAATGCTTATTAATTGGGAAGCGAATGCCACACTAGAAACGATGAGGGCTACTACCACTGCGAACGCGAGTCCGGGACGAGGTGTGGTCCGTCCGTGGGTGATCCAGCGTGGTACGCCTCGAACGGTGGAGAACACCGCTAGGGGTAGTAGAGCAAAAATCGCGGGGACAACCAATTGAAAGAAAGCGAGGAGACGTAACTTCACTAAGGAGTGAAGAATCGCCGGAAGAACTGTGAGCGAGAGCATCGAAGCGTAGGCATCATGGTTAGCGGGTACGACCCACACTCCGGCGCGGAGCGTAGCCGAAGCGACGCCAAACTCATGTTGCACATCCCAGCCGTAGAGGTGTGCGCCACGCAAACTGGTTGACACAAGGAGCGCCAACGAGGCGAAGTAGAGCAAGGAGTTCAGGGGCCATCGGCTCGTCCGTCTCCATCCGCCCACGATTCCAGCAAGCAGCACGACGACGTCGAGAGTGGTGGCGAAGACCGCAAGGTGATTGTTGCCGCTGTGGTTCAGTTGGGCGGCGCCAAGAATCGAAAGCACAACCAGTAGGCCACTCGCCAGCGCGCCAACGGCGTGCGTAGTCCGAAGACCTTCAAAGATCCATGTCACTGGATCGCTGTACTTGACTGCACAAACCGCCAGCATGAGTATTGCGAGAACGGCCCAGATCACACTCTCAGGTAGTGCGTTCAGCGGGTGTGCCAGACCAACCCGAGGGCCAAGCAGACTGGCCACACCACCCACGATCATGATTACCGTCATGCTCAGGCATACGGCCAGCACCAGCCGTCCAGCGATGTTGGCTGGACGCGCCCGTAGGGCCGACATCACCGCTGCGCCCGGGACAAGAAGGAGCGTGACGACCCCCGGCAGCGGCACCAGTGGCGAGTGACAGAGAGCCAGACCAACAGACAACAGCAAAGCGGCGGCGAGCCAGAACCCCGTTGGTGAAACGTTTGGCCAGAGCTCCCCGATTGAAAGCCGGCGCGACGTTAGCTTCGGCGCAATCTCAATGCTCTCCCTAGCCTCGGGAGATTTCGTACTCACGGGCTCCGAATGGGCACGGTGACAAATATGTCGGTGCCAGTAAGTGCGATCCGCAACTTGCCGGCGACGGCACCACGGGATGGAACGAATACTGTCGATGCCCGTCCACTGTCCAATGTGTCTTCACCGAGGCTGATCAGAGCGCCATTCTGTGTGGCACTCCAGTGGTACGTCTGGGTGTGTCCCGTTCGGTTGGTCAACTGTACCGGCACAGGCTCACCCGCCAAAAATCCCACGGCGGCACGTGACGGAGTACCCAACGCCAATGAGCTGTATGGATTTGGAGCGAAACTACCGTCTACGGACCGCAACAGAACTCGGGAGATCGGCGTGAACCCAAACAAAAGGATGACAATTAGAAGAGCTAAAAGGGGCCTACTAGAATTAGAAGCAACCATCCTAGGCATTGACTCAGACTAGTTGCCGACGACGGACCAGGACTTGTCGGCTGACGGGATGGCGCTCGGCAATTGGTCCCTTGTTTCGCGAAGCAGGATTCATCGATAGGCGTCTCGAGCTCTCCGGAGCTCGGTGTAGTTGTTGCCCGAAACGCACCCGGAACGTTGGCGCCCTGGTCGTCGAAAAGATCGAGCATTGTTGTTTTGATTCAAATACGGCGAACTGCACCCCGACGGCTACGCCTACTCCCAGTTTCGTGAGCGTTGCCGACTTAGAGGCGGTTCAAACGCCATCTTCTCGTAATGTGAGTCTAGAGATAACGAGCAGTTGAACCAGAAAACGAGCAAGGGATCACGTGGCGAAACGATTTAGATTGGGATTCCATCGAGACGGAGACGATTCCGAGTCCCGTGAGCAGAACGCGACAGGCAGTATCGCTGGAATCCTGACCACGCTGAAAGCGATGGGCTGTTCCTCACTTGGTCGGCAATTGAGTTGGATTGCGACCTGTTCATTCTTCTCGGGCCTCGCGCAGGCCGGCATCTTGGTGATAGTAAGCGAGTTTGCCGTAAATAGCGCCCAAGGAAAAAATCACTTCGTACTATACGGCCATTCATTCTCAACTCGTGACGCCATCGCCCTGTGCATAGTTCTCCTAATTGTGTATTTAGGTACCGGTGTTGCGGCCAGTATCAGCACCAGTTCCACATTTACCAAGGCTTTGGCATCGATCCGAACCAAGATGATCAATGCCTTCTTTCGTACGACCTGGCGACTGCAGTCGCAGGAGCGTATCGGTCATCTCCAACAGTTACTCACCTTCGACTGTGAAAGGGCGGCCGCGATTACATTAGCGATGGCGTCGGGGCTCCAATCGCTGCTCACGCTGATTGCACTTCTTCTCGTCGCATTCTTGGTAAACCCAATTGCTGCAATGATCGTCCTCGTTTTTGGACTATTGCTATCGTTCGTCTTGCATCCATTCAACACATGGGGCCGCAAAGCCTCCGCTCGCTTATCGGACAACAGCCTCGGTATGGCGACACTTGTTACCGAGTACATAAGACTTGCTCGGGAGTTTCGACTCTTTGGTGTTGAAAAAGAAGCAACAACAGGACTCGTCGAGAGTAACGAAACAGCCGCACGCACCCAGCGACAAGTAGTGCTCTTGTCACTACTGGTCCCCGTGGTCTATCAAACCCTGGCGCTGCTCTTCCTCATTTGCGCATTCGCGGTCATAAATGGCCATGCGACGCACAATCTTGGTGAAAAAGCGGCCGTGCTTCTCCTCATACTGCGGTCACTGTCTTACGCGTCTGGGACGCAGAGCAGTGTTCAAGCGGTACGTTCCAGTGGTGGCTTTCTGGATACAACGGCGCAGGAGTTGGACCGTCTTTCCCAAAGTCCATACGAAGTGGATTCCGGAGAACTCCCGACGAAATTCGATCTCGATGTGAACAGTATGTCGTTCGCCTATGACGTCAGAGGACGAGTTCTGAAGCAAGTAACATTTCACGTCCCGGACGGTCAAATCCTGGGAATAGTCGGGCGGTCTGGCAGCGGAAAGACCACGCTGAGTCAGATTCTCCTCGGAATGCTCGAGCCAGAAAGCGGCATCGTCCTAGTCGGGGGCGTGCCGGCGACCGGCATTGCAAAGGGAAGCAGGTCGAGTCCGGTGGCGCTGGTTGCTCAGGACCTCGTCCTACTGGAAGGGTCTATTGCGTTCAATATCTCTCTCTTTAGAGATATTGAACCCGAGGAGATTGTAGCCGCATCGCGAGCAGCTCATCTTCATGAAGACGTAATGATGATGCCTGATCTGTACGAAACCAAAGTCGGCGAGGGTGGCACCGCCCTATCGGGAGGTCAGCTCCAGCGGCTGGCGATTGCGCGAGCTCTTGTCGGTGCACCTCGACTGCTCGTCATGGATGAGCCGACTAGCGCCGTCGATAGTCTCTCAGAGAGTTTGATTCGACAGACAATCACCGAACTTCGCGGAAAAATGACGAGCATTATAATTTCGCATCGACTCGCCCTCGTCGAGGATTGCGACCTTCTCCTAGTGCTCGAGAATGGTCGAGTAGCGGATTTTGGGCCCCGAAAGGAAGTCTTGGCTCGCGCCGCCTTTCAAAAGGTCGCTAACACGGCAGCCGAGGATGTGGCGCCATAAAGAGCGTGGCAGTTAGAGCGGTGCCGGATTCATTCAATGGCGAATTCCTCGACGTGGGATCAGCGTATTCATGGAATTTGATGTGAAGCTGAACCGCTGCGGAGTGCCGATCCAGATTTGACTGGTAGGCTTACTTTTTCTTGCGGTTATTGCTGATTGACTGAAAGTTATGGTCGTGAGGTCGTCGACGCCCGACTCCGAAATGTTGAGAATGAGACGAGTAAAGGGATACCCCCGAATGAAGAGAGAAAACGCCGCTAAGACGCGAGGTGCGCATTCTGCGATTATCTCGGCTGCCGTCGCCGCAATGGCGGTTCTTTCATTTATGGTCTCTGTTCCTTCCGGAGGGGCAACGACGAATCAACATCTGGTCGCGCGCGCCGATAGTTCTGCGGCCCGTGCCAATGCGTCGTCTTCAACGACTTCAACGACTACGACAACTTCACCGCCGGTGGACGGATTGATTACGGCAGGCCCATCTCGGAGTCAATGTGTCACGCTGAATCCGGACTCAACTAAATCCGGCCTCGCCTACGTACAATCCTTGGTTTCGAGTTTCGATTCGGTAACGGGAAGTACCGTGCCCTGTCTTTCTGTATATACAGTTGCACAGACTTGGTCGGGATGGATACACCCCTGGGTTGACTCTACGGAGGTTGGTTTTGCCTCGTGGGTTGCTCAGCAACCTCAATCTCGCCAACTGGTCGTAGCGGTGAACCTAATTCCAAATAAACTTGAGAATGTAAAAAATCCTATGAAATGGGAGAAGTCGTGCGCGACCGGGGCATACAACTCCTACGCGAGGCAACTAGGTGCAAATCTGGTCTCAGCCGGTTTAGAGAATACGGTGATTCGCCTTGGACCAGAGATGAACGGGGTATGGGAGTCTGATTTCATTGGGCCGAAGAAAACAGAGCAGAAGTTGTGGGCGAAGTGCTTTGCTAAGGAAGTTACTTCGTTTCGTCACGTCGCGGGTGAGCACTTTCTCTTTGATTGGAACGTCAATGCGTGTACCGGAAATTATCCCTATCAGAACTTCTACCCCGGGAATCAGTTTGTCGATATTATCGGGCTCGATTTGTACGACGTCGGCTGCGAAACTCCGACCACACGACTTACGTTCGCGCAGCTCGCGAGTGAGCCAGCCGGACTGAATCGCTTTGAGGCGTTCGCAGCGGCAAGGGGTAAACCGATGAGTCTCCCCGAGTGGGGACTATCGACAATCCCGGCGAGTGACGATCCGGCGTATATCAACGGCATTGGCTCGACTTTTACTAACAAAGACTTCGCCTTCGAAAGTTATTTCGATGGGGCGGGAGGGCCAAACTCTAAGGCGATGGCACTCGGACCTGGTACTCCACTTTCCGACGCTGCATTTCGAGAGTGGTTCGGAACGAAACAGTGACATCGTATTGAAGGATCTCGCGAGCCCTGTCCGGAACGTTCGTCGGTAAGACAATCTGGCGGCGATCACCACTGACCCGAGCCAATGGGGTGAGCAAGCCCTTGCGCTGTTCATCGTCCGCATCTACGTCGTGCGGCATTGTTAGGTCAGCTCAGAGAGCCGCGCGACGACCGGTTGCTTAGACGGCGCCGCATTCGAAGCTCGCGCCACGCACCCTGAGCGAATCCCACATTATTGGCAAGGTCTTCAACCGCCTGAACGTATGGATAGACAATTGCTTCACTGGATCCGCTCGCCCTGAACCACGTGAACCAGCGACGATAAAGAATATACGGTGAAAGAATGAGTACTGCCAGCGACGACACCGGACTCACAACAGCTACGAGGGCAGCGACGAACGTCGCACAGGGAAGCAGTGGGGCCAGTGATGGGAGGTCTCGATCCCTCACCCACTCTCTCCCGCTTGCGCGACCGTAACTGCGCGATCGTCGAAACGTATCTCGAAGTAAGGGATGAAAATTATGATGCATCACGATACTGGGAAAGAGTTGTACCGTGAGAGGTCCGAATCTCGATCGCAACGGTCGGGCCAATGACTCTTCCTCGCCAGATCCAGGAATTTCGGAAAACCCTCCGACCTCCCGCGCGGACTGCACACGCACGGACATGTTGGCCCCAACCGTAAAGTAGACCGGACGTGGTTCCGACCGTATATCGGGTGGAGAAAATTGGTAGCGCAATCGCGTCCAGAATCCCGCAACTTCGCTGACCCGTGCCTCTTGATGTCTCAGTGGGCGACGAAACGCTACGTAGCGCCGATTAAACGTGTCCGTCTCGAAGGGCTCCACCAAACCCCCGATCATTGTTACGTCCGGTCCGACGCTGTTCCACGCGATTCCAAGTTGCTGAATCCATCGCTGATGAGGAACGCAATCGTCGTCCATCATCGCCATATATTGCCCGCGCGCCTCCGCCAGTCCTACATTCAACGTATGACCGTGTCCCTGGTTCAGTTCAAGATTGATCAGTCGAATACTCAGACGGCTTGCAATCTCCGCCGTCGAATCTGTTGACGCGTCGTTGATAACGAGAATTTCATACGAAAACTCGGTGATTTGCGCTTCCAGCGCGTCCAGCGCCCTACCCAAGGTTCGCGCGCCGTTATAGGTACCAATCACCACAGTGAACATGACTCCGCCAAGGTCAGCGATGTCCTCTGACGACCTCACCAGGACTCCCTCGCCACACCATGAGTCTTCTTCACGCTGCTAGCACAGACTTCGGACCTCGCTTCGAGTCTCGATGGAGGAACTCTGATGGACATTTCTCAACACGATAGTGACATCTGTCGACACAATCAGACACATGTATGTCGTTGCTCGATTGAAGAAGTGGCCCCGAATGGTAAATCCCAGGTTCTTACGTTGCCTTATGCAAATGCTCGACACGCCCAATTACTGCGAGCGAGGTGCGACCAAAGGCCAATGAGACCTAAACCGTCAGCAGACCCCTGGTGTTGTTCGACGCACCAGGTCGGGTGACGCCGCAGACAACGAACGTTGTGGTGGTCTCTCATTCAAGTTGAGAGGTTCAGATTCCGCGACGGTGCCACTTCTCCACGGATCGACATCGTGGCGTCTCATGAAAACTCCATTGGATCACCACGGAATTCGCGCCGGCGCGAAAGGATACGTCATTATGATCGGGTCGCGTCAGTTTTGGAATGCCAATAGATTGTAATGCCAGTCCGTCGCGGATAAATAGTGAGTGAATCGTGGTGAATATTCGAGTAAGGGGGCAAGTAGCATTGACAAAACCGAGCGACAACTCGCTGGACGTCGTCATCGTGGTTGTCGCATTCAACGAAACCGAAAGAATCGGCGACTGCGTGTACGCCCTTCTCAATCAGGTTACGAATCAGAAGTACGGAGTCGTGGTCATCGACGACGGTTCCACGGACAATACATCGGGAGTTGTTGACAAGATTCGAGCGTCTGACCCCCGGCTGAGCCTCATTCGTCACGATGTCAATCTCGGCCGTGGAGCGGCGAGACGAACTGGTCAGGACTCAACCACGGCATCTCACATCGCCTTCGTTGATGCCGACATCATCGTCCCACGGGATTGGCTGCAGCGATGTACAGAGGCTCTCAACGAGCACAGCGCGGTCTCAGCAGTAGCTCTTCCCGACGGCGACGCGGCGGTCATTTGGCGCATCTTTGGCGCCGCCATTCGTTTCCGAGTCGGCTTCTCAGGTATCACCGGCAACAACGTCATTTTCGATGCGGATGTGCTCCGCCTTGAGCCATTTGAAGCTCAGTTCACGTTGGGGGAAGATTTTCGCCTGTCACAGCGATTGATGCGAAGCGGCTACAAATTAAAAGTGTTGGACGATCTCAGTGTTGAACACCGAGAGACGAAGAAGTACGGAGCGACAATCAAGTACATGTGGGAAACAGGCGTCGACGCTGCTGCGCACCCCTTCGAATTTCGCATAATTCGAATTCCGGATATGTCATGGGGTATCTGGTTTCTTTGGTGTCTGCTGTCACTGATCGCCAGCATCGTCGGATGGTGGTCGTGGCCTCTTGGCACTCTAAGCGTGTTAGGAGTAACGATCCTGATGAGCCTCGGCTACACACTTTCAAGATTTCGCATTCGCCCAAATCCTCTACGGTGGGCAGCAAGCGCCATCGCGAGTCTTCCCCTTGTCGCTTCATATCTCGCCGGTCGCACGTGGGGTCTCGGAAAACTTTTCGCACCACGAACGCGTCCGGTCAAGGATCTCTGACCTGAAGTACTTCCCGTGACAACCCTCGACGGCTGGCTCTACGCCCGGGTCATTGGACACAGCGCGCACCGCGCACGACAGGCGCTGCGCCACGCCTCTCCACCCACGTGACCAAATACCCTACGAGCTCGACTTCGATCAGAGCTGGTCGAGCCAGTCGAGAATCGTCGAGTCGCTCGATCTGAACTTCCTTGCGAACCAAAACTGATTCTTGGCTAAGGCCATTTTTATGTCATCGCGAGAAATCGCAATTGGGTTTGGGTTAATCCCGGCGGCCCACTTCGAATATGTCGTACCTTCGAGTGAGATCTCTCGCCCATACTCTCCGTAGAGGGTCGCAAAGACTTTCTCGTCGCTGCAGACGATTTGCTTGAAGTAATCGATTAGGGGTGGTGACGTTCGGATTTGCGAGACGCAATACTCTGCGAATTCGCGATCAAAAGACCAGTATTGCTCGCCAGCACGCATTCCCGCAGCGGGAGCGACCGATCTCCAGTCGAGTGGCCGGCGAAAGTAGATAATCCGGTTCATCAATCCATTCTTCAACCAGGACCATTGGCCGTTTGGCTTTCTCGTCCTATAGAACCGGCGAAGATATTCAGATTCAGGTCGGGTGCCGTCTGGCATATTTGGTGCACTTCTTGATCCGATAAGGATTCCGAGTTCGCCCGCCTTCTGCGCAATCTCCTGATTCGAAAGTATCGGGTAGTGAGCACCAGAGAGAAGAGTGAAACGACCATTGGAGCTATCAGCGAGCGCACTCTCAAGCAAGCACGTTGTGGCCTCGACCATTGACCAGTCTCCCCAATACACGGGAACTCGACGCGAAAGAAAGACGCAGGGAAGGTCTTCACGTTGCCACTCAGTTATGTCGGTCTTTGCATCAACATGAACGTAAACGGGACCCAGAGGTGCAATTCGCCTCACAAGTCGATGGAGCATTGCTGCGTCCTCGTGCGCGAGGATCAGAAACGAGTGATTCCCATCATTCACCTTCGCCTCCTAGCCTTCAAGTCGGGATGTGCAATTGCCCGTGGCGCCGTTAGTCAAGCATGCTATTGCGTGCATTCAGATCGCTCTTCGCAATCTTCTTCTTAGCCTCGACGACATTTCGCGCACCGGTACTACCACGAGCAATTTCCACAAGGATGGCCGGTGTTGACTGCGTAGTGCCGAACGCCACGAATTGTCTTCCAAGCCGCGCCGCTCCCATTTCGGAAGGCTCTTTATAAATCCGCGTCTCGAGGCTTCGTGGCGTCGGTTTGCAAGATAGTCAGGATTTAAGTGCGTCGTCCACATTGGCGTCATACACGACCAGCCCCAAGGGACGCAGACGTCTTCGAGCCACGTCCAGTTACGCGCCTTCAACTGTACGATCTCGGCCGAAGACATTGGCTTCAGCAAGAATGGCTTCACCAAGTTCACCTCCCGCCCCAACTGAACACCGCTACGAACGACCGCTGGCCAAGGAATCTGGGCGTCGGTTGGCCAGGGATGGCAAATTACACTAAAGCCTTCGGACAGGTATCTCTTAGCGTGCACTAGCTCGTCATCGTCGAAAGAGATATCGTACTGCTCCCATCGATGAAGGTCGTAGAGACCCGTGTCGGTCAGACCGAAGTTGCGAAGCTTCGGTGGCTGGTCCGTCCTAGGCTCGCGGAATTCCTCGTCGACCGCCCGATCCATCGAAAGTAGGCACATAAAGATATTCACACAGCGAGGATTTGCTGCGAAGAGTTCTGTGGCCCGCGAAAGGACTTCGTCATCCCACCAGAGAACTTGCATATCTCCTTGAACGATGTGCACATAGTCAAATTGTTCTCGCAGGGCAAGTTCAAACGCGTCGCTATAGGCATCGTACAATCCGCCAACTTTGCCATTGGCAAGATCGTTCGAATCCCTAAGCAGCAGCCTCATCTTGGGATCGTCCGCAGCGACATTAGACAGTTCCACACGTAGTTGGCGATCTGGACTTGCGTTGTCGACGACCAAAATCTGGTCGTCCGGTGCAACCGATCGAACGGAACGCACCGCATTCAAGAAATAAGTTCGAAGACCGTGACCTACCACGACGTGAAGGACACCTTTGCCAGTTCTGGACTGTAGCTCCGCTGTTCCAGAGTTCAAGGATTCTGTGGTCACACATGCCTCATTTACTCTTCATGGATCGTGAACTTGTCGTGAATTTACCCTACCGACCAGGTCTTCCCGTGCAGTTACCGCCAACACGCTCTGACGGCGAACGTGCTGTACCGAGATATTTACAACAGACTCCCAAGAAGCCCTCCCGCCACCAATACGCAAACGTCAATGAAATCCCAAGGAAATCACAACCACTTGACAAATCTGCAAGATTCTGGAATAGTCTCAGGCGCAAGGGCGAGTTCGGAGGATGCGGCTTTGAAAACTTCCCTTGGGGTCTCGATATGAGAGACGGTATGTATTCCGCCTCATCGGACGAGTTAGCGCCGTTTCGACTCTCTATTATCGTCCCGTCCTACAACGAGCGATCCTCAATACTAAATGTGCTTGACGCCCTACTTTCATTGGATGTACCCGGCAAAGAGCTCGAAATAATCGTGATCAACGATGGGTCAACTGATGGTACCAAGGCGCTCCTCGATGCTTTTGACGATTCTCGGCTCGTCCTCATTCACAACGCCGCGAATCTCGGTAAAGGTGCAGCCGTGCGTACCGGCATCGCAACGGCCAAAGGCTCTCACGTACTCATCTTTGACGCTGACCATGAGTACGACACGGCCGATATTCCCCGCCTCGTAACGCCGATCCTGACGGGACGTGCCGAAGTCGTCTACGGAAACAGGATGTCCGGGTTCGGAACCGTGCACCCGTCCCTCTGGCATGCCATCGGCAACAAGGCAATGACGCTCCTTGCCAACCTTCTCTTTGGTTCAGCGATTTCGGATCTGCACACGTGTCTAAAGCTTGTGCCGATGCCACTGCTGAAGAGTTTTGACCTCAGCGAGCGCGGATTCGGCTTGGACAGCGAAATTAGCGCCGAAGTACTCCGCGCGGGATTTCGCCCGTTCCAGGTTCCCATCAGTTACGTCGGGCGAAGCAAGGAAGAGGGAAAGAAGATACGTTTGACCGACGCGCTCCGATGCGTCTACGTGCTCGCCAAAGTCCGCGCTCGCCCCGTTACCTCGTATGGAAAACGAGACAAGAATCTCGCACCCCAGGTTTCGATATCTCCAGGTTGAGATCGTCGACAGCACGAACGAGACATTGCACGACTGCAACCTGCCGAAACATGGGTTGCCAGTAACCTGAGTCGGTGAAACGTTTGAGGGTCGCAGTTGTGAGCGACGCGCTTTATCCGTGGCATAAGGGAGGTAAGGAGATCCGATATCTCCACCTTCTCAATGGTCTACCCGAACAGGAGATGGACGTCGTCGCCTACTCGATGAAGTGGTGGGATGAAACGCCTGAAGTCCTCGTGTCTCCATTTGGGTCATTGACGTACCGCGCCATCTGTCCACGCGTGCCGATGTACCGAGGAGCAAAACGGTCCATTGCACAGGCTTTACTCTTTGCCGTTTCTACCCTACGTCTACTGACACGCAAGTTCGACGTGATCGAAGCGGATCACATGCCCTACCTCCAACTGCTGCCCCTGCGCGTCGTCGCCTGGATAAAGCGCGTTCCGCTCGTGATCACGTGGCACGAAGTCTGGGGCGAAGACGCCTGGCGTCAATACATTGGGCGCATTGGCGTCGCCGCGGCCCTCCTCGAGCGAGTTTGTATCCGATTGCCTGACAGAATCGTGGCGGTCTCTGCTGGCACTGCCGACAAATTGGTGGCGCTGGGCGCAAAGCGCGATCACGTCGACGTAGTCCCCAACGCCCTTGACCTGGAACAACTCCACGCCGTCGTCGCTGATGCATCAGCACCTGAACTTCTCTTCGTTGGGCGTCTCGTTGAACACAAGCAAGCCAAATTGGCGATTGAAGCTACGGAGATTCTCGCGGCACGAGGCCACGATGTTCATCTAGGTGTCGTCGGCGTTGGACCGGAGGAATCTCGCCTGAGGACTCAGGTCGCGGAATCAGGCCTCAGCGCCCGCGTCACTTTTTACCAAGCGATTGAGTCTCAACAGGATCTTTGGTCGTTGATACGAGGCAGCCAAGTGCTACTGGCACCATCGGTCCGAGAGGGATTTGGGCTGGTGGTGGCTGAATCGCTGGCTCTCGGTACTCCCGTAGTGTGCGCTCACCACTCTGATAATGAGTCTTCGGATCTGGTCGGCCCGGCCACTGGCTCGCTCGTTCCGGCGTTCGATGCTCAAGCTCTCGCTGACGCCGCCGAATATTGGTTGAACGACGATTCGCGGCGCTCCGATCGCGTCTCTGCGTTTCTGAGCGAACACACGGAACTTACGGCCGCCGCCGTGTCCGCTTCGTACGCAAGCATTCTTAGGGCCGTGGTTTAACGACGGAACTGTCCCTTATTCACGAAAGATACTTCAGGCCGAAACGAGGCCCTTTCCTTTCTGGGCAACTGTTCCGTCACTAGTTCTCCAATCGCCAACACCTCTCGTGAGGATTGGCGCTCCGGATAAGGTACTCACATTTGTTGTCCCGCGGTCTCGTAGAGAAAGTTCGTGGCGAGAGCGACAACGGTTGGTCAGTACACGTATTGACCGGTAGATTACTATTACGTACATATCAAGATGAGTGTCGAGATGCTTCTTCCAGCTTCAGGAGTTGCCCGATGGTCCATAATTCAGAAGAGACTTCTTCGCGGGTCGTTAAGAGTCATAGCGCGGTTGACGAGAGTGCACGCTTGAAGAAAACTAACAACGGGTTTGTAGAGGTATCCCTGGTCATCGTCAACAAGAACGAACGACTTTTGAGTGACACGCTCGATGCCATCAAGCCTTTCGTCGGGAATATTGTCGATGAGGTTTTGGTTGTCGACGCGTCCGGCGGCGCACTTGATGACATTCGGGAATCTCATGAATGGGCGCAGTGGATTGACTACGACCAACCAGTGGGCGTAAGCATTACGATCGCTCATCAGCGAAACGTTGGTGTGCGACGCGCTAAGGGCGACGTAATCGTATTCACCGACTCCGGCTGCTTGCCGGAGGATGGTTGGCTCGAGCGATTACTCTCGCCAATTTTCGACGAGAACGAAATTGTTTGTTGTGGCCCCGCACGAGCGATTGGAAAGAGCGTCTATTCGCGGGTGCAGTCTTCCGGCGCGGACACTCGCGTTGACTACGTACCGATGGCGGCAACGATCAACTTGGCCTTTCGACGTGAGGCCTTCGAGGCCGTGGGGGGATTCGACGAGTCCTTCGGGGCGGCGGAGGATCTCGACTTCACTTGGCGATTGACTGATTGCGGCTATCGCCTGCGGTGGGTGCCGGACGCAGTCGTCATGCATGATTATGGCACCCCGACGCGACAACTTCGCAGAGCTTTTTTCTATGGAAAAGGAGAGTGCCGGCTTCTTCGGAAGCATCCGCATCGGATCGGCGAAGCTGCGCAACTGAACTCGGCACCCATCGCCTACGCAATCTTTTTGATTGGCCTTCCGTTGACGTTAAAATGGCGGTGGTATCCATTGCTGCTGTTGTGGCCTATGTGGCGTCATCGAAACGAGGAACTTCGGGGCCTTGTGCTTCTCGACCATCTGGCAATGGGAGCTGGAGTACTCCACGAATTAGTGAGACCAGGTAAGTGACTTCGAGGCTGTCGGTGTTGGTCACGCCACGTGTTCGGCACTATCAAGATCTCCTTTATCAAGATATTGAGGCTTCGGGAATACAAGTTCGCTACACCCGCGGCCCCACTCCTTCTCAAACCCTCAACATCCTCCTGGCACCAGCCCTTTTGATCTGGCACCGGGCACGCGGCTCTCGCATTCTGCACATCCACTGGATCTATCAGTTCTCACTTCCGTGGGCGCCACGACAACAGTGGGCCAGGCAGATCATGGAGTGGTGGTTCGGCTTGTATCTTCGAACGGCTCAATCAGTGGGTTACGCCATCGTTTGGACGGCTCATGATCTGTTGCCGCACGAGCAAGTATTTGCCGATGATGTTCGGGCACGAGAGCTCCTCCTGTCCAAGGCAAAAGTTGTGATAGCACTCTCGGAGGCAACCGCGACCGAGCTTCGTGCATTGGGTGCCCGCTTGGTGCGGGTTATTCCGATTGGACCGTATGCCGATCGCTATCCGGTGACGCTCACGCGGAAAGAAGCGCGCGCGAGCTTTGGATTCAGTGGTGACGATGTGGTGGTGGCTCTAATCGGGAGAATTGAAGAATACAAGGGAGCAGATCTGCTCTTACTGGCCATCGCGCAACTCCCGGAGTCGTCGAGGATCAAGTTGCTTATCGCTGGCTTTTGTCCGGATCAGGACTACCGCGAGAAAGTGAATCGACTCATAAGTGGGACACAAGGAAGAACCGTGTCGAGGCTCGAGTGGGTGCCGGACGAAGATCTTGCTCGCTACTTTCAAGCCACTGATGTCGCTGTATTTCCGTTTCGCGCAATTACCAACAGCGCTTCTCTTCTGCTTGCTCAATCTTTCGGCAAACCCATCGTGATTCCAAAATTGCCAGCTCTTACCGACATTCCCAATAACGCCGCGATCCGATTCGACCCCGGAGTGGGACCGCTCGTCGAAGCCCTTCAGCAAGCTGAGATGCTTTCGGAGGCGGATTATCAAGATATGGGAGCTGCTGGACTTGCCTGGGCGACAAGATTCGATTGGACGAATGTCGCTCGCGAGACTATCGAAACTTACAAAGAAGCAAGTCGCCGCTAATTGCGAGGAACAAAGGCGGCGCCCAAGACGTTGAGGCGTGTTGACGCAACGTCTTCAATGCCGAGAGGTCCCTTCGTATTCCCGTACGGGCGCTACGAACCGGCCAACCGGGACACGATAGGAGTGAAGACCTCCATTGACTCGCCCGGTATCACGACGCTACTGAAGCCCCACCTTTCGCGACGCTCGATCAAGCGCTCACAGAGTTCGTCCTCGCTTCCGATAAGAAGGACCGGGAGATCGAGAGCTTCTTCACCGGCGAATCCGAGCATCGTCGCGCTACGAACAGCGGCTCGCCGGCTCGCAACCACCATGACGGCCACGACCGCGATCTGAAGTTCGAGCGAGCTGAAACGGTCGCCCGCCGCCGCACGTACCCAATTCACGCAGCGATCGAAGTGATCAACGGTGGCTTTGCTCGCCGCGTCGCCGCTCTTTTCACCAGAGGGAAGGCTCGCGTTAACAATGTCCGCCTGCTCGGCCGCCACTGTGAGTACTCGTTTGCTCCCTCCCCCGACGATGACTCTGGGTGGCGAAACCGGTCGAGGAACGCATCGGGCGCCGCGCACACTGTAGTAGTTGCCCTCAAACGTCACTTCGTCCTCGCTCCACAGCTGTCTCATGATGGTGAGGCTCTCCGCCAACCTCTCTACCCGTTGACTCGCATTGTCGTACTCGATTCCCGATTCTTCGTAGTCGTTGCGGAGCCACCCGGCGCCGAGACCCAATTCGATTCGGCCCTCTGCTGCCAGTCCCAAGGAGGCGATCTCCTTGGCGAGAAGCACCGGGTTGCGCAGATCGTTGTTCAAAACGAGCGTCCCCACATGGAGGGTTCGAGTCGCCTCGGCGGCCACCGTCGCCGCGACCAGGGGGCCGAATTGGGCATCGAGGTGATCCGTCACGTACAGCGACGAGTAACCCAATCCTTCCGCCATCCGGGCACGGTCCCTCCAGGCGGACATGGTCGGGGCGACTGAGGTCTGCAGGGCGAATCGAAACGGGTGCATGTTTTGTGGAGCCTCCTGGGTGCGTTAATGGGATCCGGGACGCGAACCAGCAGACGCAGAACAAAACTCCTACCCCGGCAAACCGTCACCCCCCAGGTACAATAGGCGCCGTGCCAAAGAACGCGACGACCTTAAGTCGAGACGCCACAGCGAGTGACATCGCGCGGGTCCTGCGCGAAGACGGATGCGTGATCATTTCGAACCTCGCTGCTCCAGAATTGATGGATCAGATATTTTCCGAACTCGAACCGCACATCGCTGCCACCCGTGGTGGTGACACTGACTTCTTGGGCCATGCGACTCGACGTATCGGTGCCCTTATCGCACGCTCGCCGAGCGTGCGCTCCCTGGTCACCGACCCGACGATTTTGAATACACTCGACATCGCTCTCGGCGACCACGGCAGCACGTTCCAAGTCGATCTAACTCAACTCATCGACATTGGCCCCGGAGAACCCGGACAGATGATCCATCGTGACCAATGGGCGTTTGATCACTACCCCTTCCAAGCTGGCTTCGAGGCGGAGATCGCCACGATGTGGGCATTGACTGATTTCACGGAAGAGATGGGGGCCACTCGCGTAATCGTGGGGAGCAATCTATGGGAAGACAATCTCTCAGAGTTGGACTCCGAATTGACCAGCGGTGCCGTAATGAGCAAGGGCTCGGTTCTGCTCTACGGCGGATCGCTCTACCACGGGGGCGGCGCGAATAGGTCCAACGTCCACCGCATTGGTATCAATATTGGTTACTCGCTCGGGTGGCTTCGTCAGGAAGAGAACCAGTACTTGGCCTGCCCCCCGGAGATCGCCCGTACGCTCCCCGAAGGCTTACTGCGACTGATGGGATACCAGCGCGGTACGGTGGCGCTCGGTTACGTCGATGACGTCAGAGAGCCGCTGGACTGGCTGTACGATCTCCCCTCCGTGCAGACGGACTACTACGCGTATCGGCGCAGCGCTCGTTCCTTATTGAAGCGAACTGAGCCGTACTCTCCGTCGTCGAAGTAGGGAATGGTTTTTCCTTAAGCGGTGACGAGTCTCGCGGGACTACGCGACACGCACTTCCGTTATCGTCTCGCACCAACAGCGACCGTCACTTCGCAATCAAGTAGGGACAGGGGGTTGTGCGGTGATCGGTTGAAACGGTCGAAGGCCGGCCGCCGCCAATAATCGGGGTTCGTCCAGCTGATTTGACGTGTTTAACGGCATCGAAGCGACAAACTCAATTCGATCGGGCAGCATGTTCTCGGGAATGAGTTGGCTGGCCGCGCGGCGCGCTTCGATGGCGGTGAGCTCTACTTCGGAGATCACGAAGGCGACGATGCCGAGTTCGCCGTCACGGTCGAATGTCAAGCAGGCTGCCGCCACGACGTGGTCGATTTTGTTCATCGACGCGCTCAGTTCGACGAGCGAAATGCGCACGCCACTTCGTTTGATTACCCGATCAGTCCGGTCCACGTATACGTAATTCCCGTCTTCGTCGTGGTAGACGAGATCTCCCGATCGGTATAGCTTTACGTTTGGCACGAGATCGCTGCGCATCACGTGACTCGTCAGTTCAGGATTTGTCCAGTATCCGTCCATGAGTTGATCGCCTCCAATGTATAACTCTCCGGTCTGGTAAGCCGCTTCGATGACCCGTTCATGGTCGTCCACCAGAACGAAGGAGACACCCGGGTGTGGTCGGCCAATCGTGACGGTGCCGCCTTCGATCATGTCTGGCGTAAGTTCGACGTTCGTGACCGCAATCGTCGTCTCGGTCGGCCCATAGCGATTGAACACTCGAATCGACGGCAAGCGTGCCCAGAACTCTCGAAGATCGGTGACTGAAATTACCTCACCGCCCAGAGCGATCATCTCGAGCGTTGAGTTGCGGAGATTGCCCACCTGTGGGCTCGCGAGCAGCAATCGCAGATAGCTGGGTGTGAATCCCGAATAAGTGATCTTCTCTTGCTCGACCGTGTTGAAGAACGTTCGAGGAAATAAGAGCGCCTCTCGGGGGCGGATTATGACGGTTCCGCCTACGACCAACGTTGGGAACAAATTGGCATAAGAACCGTCGAAGTGAAAAGGCGACACGCACAATGTCCTGGTCGTTCGGACGATTCCAAGTGAATCAGCTATTGATCTCACCGCAGCGGAGAACGCTGCGTTGCCGATTTGGACTCCCTTCGGGCTCCCCGTTGTGCCCGAGGTGTAGATCATGTACGCCACGCTCGAAGAGACGTTCGACTCTGGTGCCGGTGCCCGGCCCTCTACACGAAGTTCTTGTAGTGGCACCGGTTGTACGCCTCCTAGTGAGGCGGGAGGTTCGTGGCCCTCTCGTGTAGACGTGATGACGAGTGCCGGCGCACAATCGGCGACGATCATCTGCAAGCGCGACGGCGGGTCAGTGATTGCCAAAGGAACGAAGATGGCTCCGACCCACAAACTGGCCAGCGCCGCGACGACGAAGTCAACTGAATTGGGGATGAGCAGAGCGACGCGATCGCCCTCGCTTACTCCATGATCGTTAAGACCGGTGGCAAGACGAGCTGCTTCATCAATAAGTTCCGCGTAACTCAACTCACGATCGAGATCGGTCGCCGCCGGGTGGCTCGGATCGGCAAGCGCTCGATCGATGATCTCGTGCAGCACGCTGTGGCTCGTCAACATCGTTCTTTCGCTCAGTTGCCGCTCTGGGACCCACGGAGCAATCTGCCGGGAAGCTTTCCGGTCTCGACTCCGTCCTCGAACGTTACAGACCCGCGCTTCATGGTGTAGCGGTACCCGCTAGCCGACTGCAGGAGACGACGTCCTCCCGCAGGCAAGTCCGTGACGATGCGCGGCGATGCGCAGGCGAGTCCCTCGAAGTCAATGATGTTGAGATCGGCAAGAAGTCCTGGAGCGATGAGACCTCGATCGATCCATCCAAAGTGCGCCGCCGGTCGCTGAGTCAACTGGTGCACGACGGACTCAAGAGGGATTCTCGTCTCATCGGTTCGACCGCGTGCCCACAGTGTCATGAAGCTCGTGGTCATACTGGCGTCACAGATTGCACCGCAGTGCGCACCCCCGTCGGAGAGTCCAAACATCGCGACGGGCGACGTGATCATCTCGCGAACCGCGTCGAGGTTGCCGCGGACAAAGTTGAAAAAAGGCGTGTAGATGAGCTGACGACCCTCTCGTTGCAACTGCAAGTCATAGGCATATTCTCGGGGGTCGACCCCTAGTCGACGAGCCGTTGCGCCGAGAGATTGACTGGGGTCGAGGTCGTAGTTGACCGGCTCAGCGAGGACGAACATCTCGTCGAAGCGGCCAAAGAAAGCATGACCCTCGAAGGCGTCATCGCCCGAGGTTAGGGCCGCGTGACTCTTGAGTATCTGCTGGCGAAGTTCAGAGTTGTGTAGCGCGATGACCCGTTCGGCGAGCGGCAGTTGGGCGATGCGCGCGTACGCCCGAACTGGCGTGAAGACATTGGCTGACGCCTGGAGGCCGAGGAGCACACCGATGGGTCGAGGAGCGACTTGCGCCTTGACATCGAGTCCTTCGAGTTGAAGCGACTGCGCTAACGCCATTAGGTCGCGCCACCTCTCGGGGGCTTCGAAGTCCTGCTGAACGGTGAAACTCACCGGACGTCCACTCGTGCGGGCAATCTCTGAGATCAACGAAAACTCCGAGCGAGCGAAGTCGTCGTCTGCAGTTCGGTAGCTGTCGGAGACGAGCTGAAAGACCCCACGTCCTTTCATTTTCAACACCGACGCCAGAGCCTGTAGCTCTGGTTCTCCAGCACGAAGAGTTCCGAGGTTCTCGCCGCGGCTGGTTCGGTGCCGTTCCGTGCGCGACGTGGAGATGCCGAGCGCGCCAGCCTCGAGTCCCTCGCCCAAAAGGTGCGCCATCTTTTCGAGTTCATGTTCTTCGGGTTGTTCGAGGGAATCACCACCGCGTTCGCCCATGACGTACGCGCGCAGTGCCGCGTGTGGGACGTGGGTGGCCACGTCGATCGTGCGCTCTTGACGATCAAGTGCGTCGAAGTACTCGGGGAACGACTCCCAGTCCCAACGAAGTCCTTCGTGCAACGCGGTGCCGGGAATGTCCTCGACACCCTCCATCATTTCGATGAGTTGGTTGTGAAAGCTCGGTGCCACGGGGGCGAAGCCGACCCCGCAGTTGCCCATCGCCACGGTCGTCACGCCATGTTGCGACGAGGGCGCCAGCCACGGGTCCCACGTCGCCTGTCCGTCGTAGTGCGTATGAGGGTCAATGAATCCTGGTGTCACGACGAGTCCGTCGGCGTCGATTTCGCGGTGACCTCGTCCGATGTCATCGCCGACGTCGATGATCCGTTGACCCTCTATCGCGACGTCGCATCGTCGCGCCGAGTTCCCGGATCCGTCGATGACTAGACCGTTTCGTATTACCAAATCTGAACTCATCGAAGCGGTTCGTTCATTCAGCCACTCATCGCCCAACGGCGTATCGCTCTGCGCGAATCAGTCAAGTTGTCGTACGCGGCGTCAGAGAGAGCGACGTTCGAAGCCTCGCAGTTCTCTTTGAGATGCTCGAGCGATGACGTTCCGGGTATGGGAAGCATGACCGACGAACGACGAAGTAGCCACGCGAGACAGATCTGGGGCACCGTGGCACCGAGTTCCAACGATAGCCCTTCGAGCGGTCCACCGTCTACGGATAGTTTGCCGCTACCCAACGGAAACCACGGAATGAATCCGATCTGGTGTTGTTGGCAGTAGTCAACGACGTCGTCGCCCTCGCGTTGGGCAATGTTGTAGAGGTTCTGCACGCTCGCGATCGGGACGATCCGTCTCGCCGCCTCCACCTGAGCCACGTTGACCGCGGACAGCCCCACTTCACGGACCTTGCCCTCATCGCGCAGCGCTTTCAAGAGGCCAAACTGTTCGTCGGCGTCGACGTTCGGGTCAACTCGGTGAAGTTGGAAGAGATCGATCTGCTCGACGCCGAGCCGCCGGAGGCTGCCCTCGCACTGCTGACGCAAGTAGTCGGGTTGCCCACACTCCTCCCACTGGTTCGGACCAGCCCTGGTGAATCCGGCCTTGGTGGCGATGGTCAACGTTTCTGGGTATGGATGAAGAGCCTCGCGAACGAGTTCCTCCGCGACATTTGGTCCATAGGAGTCGGCGGTGTCAATCAGATTGACACCGAGTTCGACGCTGTGACGCAAGACCTCTATAGCCCGTTCGTGATCGCTCGGTGGTCCCCACACACCCGGACCCGTGAGTTGCATCGTTCCGAAACCGAGGCGCCGTACGTTCAACGAGCCAAACTGAAGTGTCTCGTCATTCACCATGAGTCTTCTCCTGCTCATACTTACCCTAAGGGACTCGCGTCTCGTGACGAAACGAGGATCCGAGTTACGTCATCGTACCTCTCGCAATGGCGACACTCTCGGAGCAATCCGGCGTCATCTCGGTGGCGTAACCTAGTTTTACAGCGTGAATAAGGAAGGGACCGCCAGAACCATGAAGTTGTGGTGTCACATGGCGAGGGCACTAACGTCGACAGCGAATCCGTGGTCTGGCGACGTTGGAGCGAGCGCGCGGCGATGAGCGAGTTCGCCATCGTCGGACTGGGTTCTTGGGGGCTCTGTGTTTTAGAACGCGCCGTAAACCGAGCACGACACATCGAAACGTCCGTCCTGATTCACGTCATCGAACCGGGCCAGCTCGGTGGTGGGGTCTACTCTGCGGCGCAGCCCGACTACTTAATCTTGAATAACCCATGCGGTCAGCTCTCCCTTTACGCCGCACCGGACCACGACGAAGACCCCGCCTACGCCGTGGGTCTGTACGAGTGGGCGCTCGAAAAGGGATACCGTCGCGTCGGCTACGAGTACAAAATCGCTTCCGCTGGCGAAGCGATCTTGGCGACCGACTATCTTCCTCGACGGCTCATGGGTGAATATCTGGCGTGGTTTTACGAAGCACTGGTCGCGGAAGCACCGGCGAACCTTGAGATCGTGCGTCACTACTCCGCTGCAGTCGACATCACACCTGAGATCGGCGGTCGCGAGACCGTATGGCTTGAGAATGGCACGCAGATCAGTGTTGATCACGTCGTGCTGACCTCCGGACACACGTTTAACGAAGAGCGCGTCGACGACGAAAGTGAAGTTCACTACTTACGCCCATATCCCGTTGAACACTTTGACTCGACCGTGGCGCCGGACGAGCCGCTCGCAATTGCCGGGATGGGCCTGGTGGGATATGACCTCGTGACGGCACTGACTATTGGGCGCGGCGGCACGTACAAAGATGTCGGTGATCGACTGCGCTATGTACCTAACGGGCGCGAACCCAACATCTACTTCTACTCCAGAACTGGCGTTCCCTACTGCGCAAAATCGGCGCACGGTGTCGACCCGACAGGCGACTATCAGCCGATCGTCTGTACTCCAGAAGCCTTCAAGGAGATGACCAATCCATCCGGTTCACCGCTGCGACGACGCGTGGACTTTCGAAATGATCTCCTACCCCTACTGTTCGCAGAAATGCAGGTTCGCTACTACGTGCATTCGGCGTTTCTCAATGGTGGCCCGTCAGCGGCGTCGCTGGTTCGAGATCAACTCCACTCCAACTGGACGGCCGGCACCTTCGCTCGCGCAGTGGATCACTTGGAGGCGACCTATGGGAACTTCGACCCGGCCAGCGTTGTGTTCGCCGACGCGGGAGCGCGCTTCGAGTCGAGTGACTCCTATCAGTCACACGTGTACCAGATGGTCGAAACCGACCTCCATCAGGCACTGGCCGTCGGTGGCAGTCCGGTCAAGGCGGCCCAAGAGGTGACGAGAATACTTCGTGATCAAATGCGCGCGGTGATCGAATACGGCGGTCTTTCGATGCAGTCCTTCATTGATTTCCAGTCCAATGTCCGGGGCCGAATCAACCGCCTCGAAGCTGGTCCACCACCGATTCGCTCGCAACAACTCCTGGCGCTTCTCGACGCTGGCGTCGTGCACGTCCCCTTCGGACCGCATCCAGAGATATCAGCGGACAACGGTACGGCAGTCATTCGATCGACCAGACTCGCCCGGTCATTCGAGACCACCGTCAATCACGTCGTGCGCGGCCACCTGGACCTGCCGTCACTTGCTCGATCCAGTTCGCCCCTTCTCAGTCGTTTGTACGCGAAAGGTCGTCTCACGCAGTTCAGTTACGGGGGCACGTCGGTCGGCAGCGTGGCGATCAGTGAAAACTTCCATCCCTTCGACGCCGAAGGCCGAATTCAAACGAGCCTCTCGCTCCTCGGTGTCCTAACTGAAGGCGTTCGCTACTTCACGCACTACCTTCCCTCGCCACGAAGCCGGCTTCGCGCCATCTACGACGCGCAGGCCACAGTGGAAGAAATCATCGGCTGAGGCCGACGCGCTGCTTACGCGGTCGCCTTAGCCAGAGCCTGGTCGAGGTCATCGATGAGATCGTCAATGTGCTCGAGTCCAATCGAGAGCCTGATCGTCTCAGGCCGAATCCCCGCCGCGAGCAACTCACCTTCGCTCAGTTGACGGTGCGTCGTCGACGCCGGGTGAATCACCAATGACTTCGCGTCACCCAAGTTCAAGAGCCGTTTGAAGAGTTGGACCGAATCGAAGAATGTGATCCCTGCTTGGTATCCGCCCGACACCCCAAAGGTGATGATCGACGGGACTCTCCCTTTCAAGTATTTCTGGACCAGCGAGTAGTAGGGGTTGTCCGGAAAACCGGCAAAACTCACCCACTCAACGCGCGGATCGTTCGCCAGGTAGGCGGCAACGTCACGGGCGTTGGCCTCGTGGCGATCGAGACGTATGGCCAACGTTTCGAGACCTTGAAGGAGTTGAAAGGCATTGAACGGCGAGAGTGTGGCCCCAGTGTTGCGAAGTTGAATTGACCGAGCTCGAACAACAAACGGTCTCTCGGGGAAATCTCGAGCGAAGACGACGTCGTGAAACGCAATCTCGGGCTGATTGAACATCGGAAATCGCTCCGCGTTTTCTGCCCATGGGAAACTTCCGCCGTCGATGATGGCGCCGCCAAGGGTGGTCCCGTGACCGCCAATGAACTTCGTCAGCGAGTGAACGACGACGTCAGCGCCGTGATGCAGCGGCTTCAACATCAAAGGTGTGGCCACCGTGTTATCGACGATCAGGGGCACTCCGGAGCGGTGCGCGACGTCCCCGACGGCCTCAATGTCGACCACGTTGCCCGCCGGATTGCCGATTGACTCGAGAAACACGCAACAGGTTCGATCGTCGATCAACGCTCCGATCGACTGGGCTTGGTCATCTGGCGCGAAGCGTGCCTCAATTCCAAGGGTCGAGAGCACGTGCGCGAAATAGGTGTACGTCGCGCCGTACAACTGAGGAGCCACGACGAAGTTCGAACCCGCGGTCGCTACCGTAAGGATCGCGTAACTCACCGCCGCCATTCCTGAGGCCACGACGAGGGCCGCCGTTCCGTCCTCCAAGGCGGCGAGGCGCTTTTCTAACACATCATTCGTGGGGTTGTTGATCCGGTTGTAGTGAAAGCCCGGTATTGCCAAGTCCATAATCGAGTTGGCGTGCTCCGCGTCGATGAAGTCGTTCGCGACAGTCATGTAGATGGGCACCGCGACTGCACGGGTGCCGTCGGCCTCGTAGCCGGCATGGATAGCAATGGTCTCGTCGTGCATGGTCATTCCTTCTCGTGTTCGACGCTAGTCAACCAGTTGGAATAGAAGCGCGTGGCCATCGAGCGCCACGGCCACGGGGCTCGGTCCCCGACCTCGTCAAAGGGATACTGGTCGATGACGAACGGTTCGCGAACGCCATCCATGATCTCGTCATGCATCCGAACAAGCGGTGCCCAGTCCTCGGGCGATACGCAGTGGTACGGAAGATAGGGCGGATCGTCTCGTTCGTGGCGCACGAATCGTCCCGCATCGCGACGGTATTCGCGCAGCAGACTCGAGGGATCGTATTCAGGGTGCCCTTGCACGAGAACGAGTTGGCGCCCGTCTTCTTGTCTTGTCGCCACGCTCCAACCAGTCACATCGGAGTGGACGACAACGTTGTAGCCGGCGTGTTCCAGAGCCTCTCGGGGCACCGAATTCCAGCGCGAGTGAGGAAGGAGGATTTCCGTTTCGATTCCGGCGGTGAGTTCTTCGTCGGCGTCAACGTGTTGTGAAAACACTCCGGTGCACTTCGTCGGCAATCGGATCCGAGAGACGCCATCAAAGACTGTGAGCGCCGCGTGGGCCGAAAGGCACGATAAGAGCACCGAGCTGACGCGTTCTCGCGCCCACGAGAGAAGCGTGACCAAATCAGACCAGTAGAGCTCGTCTTCGATGCGCGCTTCGATCGGATTCGATCCCGTGACAATCAAGAAGTCCGGAGAGTCCTGATAGATGTTGTTGAAGGGCTGGTACTGCTCGGCGATGCGAGCCGACGTCTTTACTCCCCTCGGAACGCCAGGCATGGCATATCGGCGCAGTTCAATTACATTGGAACCCGAGCCTTCATCGATTAGTCCAAGGTATTGACGTTCGGTGGCGTCAAACGCGCCGTCTGGCATGTTGTTGACCAGGGCACACGTCAAGTGAACGGAACTTTCGCCGCGGTTGGCTGAGGACTCGACATTCGCCGAGCCCTGATGCAGACGCACTGTCACCCGTCGTGGCTCACGTTGGCGTACGTGACCGTAACCTCATGATTAAGTAGTTGATCGACAGCTCGCAACTCGTCGTAGTCAGCGGCGGATCCGACTACCGCCATGATGTGATTGCGCGATCCGTCCTTCCAGTCAAGGACCGCCCCAGGGCTCTGATGCACCGTAATTGTGTCTACTCCCGGATAGTCGGTCACGGCATCGATGCCATTGATCGCTTCGACGGTGGCTGACAAGGGAGGTGGCTGCAAGAAGAACCGGTAACCAATGCGCTCCGTTGCGACGGGACCCTCGACATGAACAGCTTCTCCAAGCGCTACCCGCAGGGTGACCTCTACCAACGCGACCCCCGCTGCGCGATAGAGCATTTCGGGGACGCCGCCTCCGACACGACCGTTGACCTCGATGATCCGAGGACCGTCAGGCGTGAACTTAATCTCGGTGTGCAGGCATCCAGTCGTCACGCCAAGCGCCTCGATGGCGGATGTTGCGAGAGCCTGAACAGCTACTTGGTCTGCATCATTTAAGTCGGCGGGAATGAAAAAACCAGTCTCGCGAAAGTTTTCTGCGAGAGGAAATCGACCCGTCAACGCCAAGTGGCTAATGACCCGATTCGCAACAACACTTTCGACGGACACGTAGTCGGCGAAGGGCTGGCCATCTCGTTCCGGATCGTCGGCGAGATACGACTCGAGAACCATGTCGGGGCGCGTGGGCCCCAGCGCTCGAAGAAACCCGATGAGGTCCCGTTCGTCCTTCACGAAAAAGGTGTAGCGGCTGCCCTGGGCCGAACGTGGCTTCAGGACTGCGGGCCAGCCGACCTCGGACTCAATGGCGACCGGGCTCGTCTCAGGTTGATCAGGAGAAATCGCGAAGGAAGTTGGCATCGAGAGGCCAGCATCCCTCAATGTCTGCCTCTGAACAGTCTTGTCGGTCAGCGCAATGGACGTGGCGACGGAGTGAAAAGGAAGACCGAGTGCCTCGGCGACGTGCGCGAACGTTGACATATTGGCGTCCAAGTACGTGACAATCCCCACGGGTCGATACGGCGAGGACAGCTCTTCGAGGATCTGATCGACCCGAAGTCCATCGATGTCCACCACTGGCCCAAATCGGTGCAAGAGTTCAGTCATCTGGCGCATCTCGGGTATGGACCCGTCAATCAGCCAGAGCAACTCACAGAGACCAGCAGCGGCCTCGGTGAGTTGCATGACCGGTACACAACGGGGTCCGTATCCCACGGCCACAAGGGGCCGCTTCTCGCTGGTCGATTCATCAACCGTGTCCCCAGGCATGAACCGGATGTTAGCGTTCAACTGGGCGTTCGATTAAAGACAAACACTGGTTGCGAAGCTCTAAGCGCCGGTTTTGGCGACAGAGACGGAAGGACGCGAGGCGATGCCAGTCGAGATCATAGGCATGGTGGGCACGAGGGACGCTTCGGAAATAAAGGGGCCCCTGGTGGATGGTCCCGTCGTCGACTGGATGGACGGTCCCGTGATCGATCCCAACTATCTGATCGACATCTCGCAGGCTCACCAGGACGCGGGCTTCGACCGCGTCCTGGTGGGATACGGAGCCGTCGGGCCCGAGGGTTGGGCCGTCGCCAGCACGGTGCTCAACTGCACGAAGAGACTGAAAGTACTGGTGGCCCAACGTCCTGGTTTTATCCAGCCGGTGGTGTTGGCTCGAATGGCGGCCACTCTTGATCACCTCACCGGAGGTGGGAGGATCGCCATCCACTTCATCACCGGCGGCGATGAGGCGGACCAGCGTCGAGAGGGCGACTTCGTTCCGCACGACACGCGCTATCGACGAACTCGCGAAATGATGGCGGTCGCGCGCCGTCTCTGGCGTGAGGACGCACCCTTTGACTACAAAGGAGAGTTCTACCACTACGAGAACGCCTTTAGTTCGGTGAAGCCGGCCACCCCAGAGGGCATTCCCTTCTATTTCGCTGGCGCTTCTGCGCCCGCGATCGAAGTCGGCGCGGCGGAAGCGGACGTATATGCATTCTGGGGAGAGCCTCGTGATCAAGTCGCCGCTCGCATGGAAACTATCAACAACGCCGCGGCAAAAGTCGGTCGCACGCTGCGCTACAGCCTGTCACTACGGCCAATCATCGCTGACACCGAAGACGAGGCGTGGGAAAAAGCGGAGTGGATCGCCGCGGAGACAGCGGCACGGATCGAACTAGCAAAGGAACGTATGAAAGGCCGCGAAGACACCTATGCGGGCCTCGGCGGCCAGCGCAACGCCACCTTTTCCGTCGACCGTGCGACCAGTGGAACGACATCCGTCGGGCGCAAACGGTTAATTCAGATGTCCGCCGACAAGGACGTGTACGACGAGCGACTCTGGATGAAAGTGGCCAACCTCACGGGCGCGGCCGGAAACTCGACCGCCCTGGTCGGTACGCCAACGCAGGTTGCTGAGGCGATGCTGCGCTACTGCGACCTCGGTATCACCACATTGTTGCTCAAGGGTTTCGATCCACTGGCGGATGCAATTGACTTTGGCAGGCGTCTCGTGCCCCTGCTTCGTGACGGTGCAGCGGCGCGCGACGCCGTCGCCTCAAAGTGAATAACTGGCTGCACGATATTGTGCACAACCCGCTGGTCAACTCGTCTTCGAACTTCCTCGCGAATTCAGGGTCTGAAAAGTTTCAGAACGGTCGGCCTTCAGTCGAGTACATCTCTCCGCTGGGGATTTGTTAGCGATGTCGATGCTCGAGGGGCAGATCCGCGAAGGGAGCCTCTGGTTTGGCTCGACTGATCAGCCACTGTTCGGCCGGCTAACGACGCCCGTCGGCGAAACTACGAAGGGGGGCGTGCTCCTGTCCCCACCAATCGGTCGAGAGTCGCGACTTGCCCGGCGCGCGCTGCGAAGTCTGGCGATCTATTTGGCAATGGACGGATATGTATCGCTACGTTTTGATCACTTCGGAACGGGCGACTCGAGCGGCTCGATGGACGATGGCGGCTTCGACCGTGAGTGGGTTGAGGGAGTCAAACAAGGTGTTGAACTACTTCGTTCGTGGGGAATCTCTTCCGTTTCGGCGGTCGGCATGCGTATGGGTGCGACCATCCTAGGAGCGGCCGCCTCAGCGAACGATATGAGTCTTACGTCGTTCGTAATGTGGGACCCCTGCGATTCAGGGCGCACCTACGTCCGCGAGTTGAGAGCACTCGGCAAGCTACGGCGACACGTGGCCACAATTGGGTTGGGCGAGTCGACCACGATGTTGGAATACCCGTTGAGCGACGAGGTCGCGAACCGAATTGGTCAGTTCAATTTGAATGATCCCGCATCGCGACCATCGGCGGAACGAATACTTGTTGTCATTCGAGACAGTCGAAACGTCTCGAAGGAATTTCGGCAGCGATGGGACTCCGAACATGTCGATTGGGCAACGACCTGTGAACAAGAACCTTTGCTGGATACGGAGCTACCCGACTCGGTGCAGCCAGCATCGGCGATCGCAAAGATTCGTGCTTGGCTGACAGCTCCTGAGGCACAGCAGTCTGAGTACTTGATCGTCCCCCAATCGCTTGACGCGGTGATCAAGAATGAGTCCATCGCGTTTCCGGTGCGAGAAAGAGTCGTGGAGCTAGGGACTCAGAGAATGTTCGGCATGGTGAGCGAACCTGTGAGTGACGTTCGAGGACCGTTAATAGTGATGGTGAACGGCATCAACGAAGACCACGTGGGACCGTCACGACTGTGGGTTGATCTCTCCCGGCGATGGGCTGGGTTGGGCCTGCGGTGCGTTCGATTCGACTTCGATGAGCTGGGCGAGAGCCCTTGGTTTCCGGGTCAACCCGATCGACCCGTGTTCGACAAGACTCTACGTTCCGACGTCGGCGACGCAGTTCGAGCCCTCAACCCGGAGAATCCAGCCGAATCGGTATTCATCGGATTGTGTTCCGGGGCACAGGTAGCTCTTGAAGCCACGTTGGAACTTAAGAACCGCGGTGTCTATGCGATTAACCCTCAAATTGGCGCTGGCGTCGTTCGAAGTGCAAACCGCTTGAGAAACTCCGACCGAGAAACAGTTCGATCGTTCGCGCAGCGCTTCGACAAGATACTTAAACGCCACCTGAGCATTGACGAGATGATTCAACGGATGTCTCGGCTAGTGCTCTTGTCCGCCTTCTCTCCGAAGGTAAAGTCAGCGCTCGTCAAAAACAATTCGGAGATGCTTTTGTTGTTAGGACCGAACGATGTTTCGCCCTTCAATACGATTCCAGTCGTCGGCTCGCTCGTCGGTCGTCGACTGATTTCATCGAAGAATATAAACGTCGTGATAGTCCCAGGTTTGGACCACGATTTTCTCAGCACCCTAGGTCGGGGCCGTGCCATCACAATTCTCGATCGGCACGTTGTCGAGACTTTCGCCAACGACTCGCTTTGAAGGGACCCTCTTCGGACTGCCAGTATAAATCCGACTCCTAACGGCTACGAATTCTTGCAGGCGTGAATCCCAAGTGTCCAGCGAAAATCTTGTTTTCTCCGATGTGGGCCCATGGTGGGGACTCTATGATGAACCGCGCGCCTCTAGCGTTTACTTGTTCAACGTATCCACTAAAGCAAAGCCATCGTACCGTGCCTCTTTCTGAAGCAGCGGACCACAAAGTTCGAACGACTTGACCCGCCTGAGTGCCGATGCAAAATGCGACAGCGCGTTCGCTTGGGTCGAACACACCAACACAAACGACTTCTTCGAGTGAACTCGGCAGGCGACGCAGCGTCTCTTCTATGTAGTTCTCATCCCATCCCCTACCTCTGAACACTTGTGCAAGTACACCGCTGATCTCAGTTGATTCAACCGCACTGACCGTATAGCCAGCGGCGCGAGCTTGGTTCGTTCGCGTTCTGAGGTTTTGCTTTGGCGTACCTTGCCAATACAGATGAAGCGGTGATGGAAGTTCGATGTAGGACAAGATGTATCCGCGGACGCTCCAGGGGCGTCGCGAATGGAACATCCAACGAGCTTTTGACTTTTCGGAGTCCGCAATTCCGATATCTACAATTGGAAACCGCGCGACGTAACGAATCGCCGACCAGGTCAACACGGGATGGAGCAATACCTTGGCAAGCCGTTTCGCGATCTGAGGAGATTCACCGAACTCGCCTTGGTAGATCGAAGCAAGAAATGTCTCAATTTCTTCAGAGTTTGGCATACCCGTTTTCAACCATCAGTGTCTTATGGAGTGGTGCTTATGTCGAAGGTGGATCGTGGAGATCCCAATTCGCAAATCTTCCACCTCATTTTAAGCACAACTGTTTAGTACTTACTCACTGAATCGGCGGAACACAATTTGTACTCACAGTGCGTGCCAAACAATGTTCACTCGACAACTGGACTGCGCTCGGCTAGCGGAACGGACTTTCGTCGTTTGGGGTTCTAATCGGAAGGAGCTTCGACTCCCATCGACTCCAGGGCTTCACGAATTGCCTTTATCGATTCGAACGTACTTTTCGTCAGAAGCGAATCGGGGAATTCGACGTCGAACGCGTCCTCTATGGCGAGCATCACGTTGACGCTAGCGTGAGATGTCAGTCCATTTTCGAAGAGATCGTCGTCATCGCTCAAGTTCGACAATGAGACCAGTAAGCGACCATGCGCCTCGAGCACGTCTCGAATTGTGACGTTCACGTCGCCCACTTACGTGCTCCAATCCGACCTTGAGTCACTTGAGCAATGACCGTTGCGCTAGCGATTCCACCGCCATGACTGATGCTGAGAAAGATCTCCTCGATCCCTTGGGATCGAGCTATCTTGGCGGCTGCGCCTTGGAGCGCGACTTCGGGTCGCCCGCCCAACGATCGACGTACCTCGATGGACTTCCAGCGCGGTACGGTCTCGTTCAGTTCAAGAATCTTTAATACGGCCTCTTTCGCGGCAAAGCGTCCTGCGAAGCCGCTTGCCGCTCCCCGACCGTCGCCACAACTTGCAATCTCATAGTCGGTGAAGAGTCGGTGGGTGTAACGCGCTCCAAACTCCTTGATGGACGCTTCAACCTCGTCGATTGCTTGCACGTCAATTCCAACGAGAATACTCACTTGCCTCCGACGAACTATTTGAAGGCGCCACGGTAATCCGTCGTGATTTCGCATCTCCAAAGATCCCGCATCGTCGCACGCTTGACACGGCCACGGCACCTGATTCCCAATAGTGAACTGACAACATGTTAGTTGTCACGCTACAAGACACCAAAGACACCAAGGCACTTCAGGTACGTAGCCCGGCGCGTCCACGCATGAAATTCAGGAAGAAACTCTGAATCGACCGCATTTATATGCGGCGCCGCTCGCCTGCCGACGCGGCCCATAAACCGTCGCGCACGAGCCGGGCGTCGCCACCGTCACGAGCTAGGCGTTCCAGACGGCGGTGTCGAGATAGCCCGAGTCCAAGGAGAACGACACCGATTGCACTATGACACCGGTCGGTAACTGAAAGACAACACAGCCTGTCGAGGTGCCGCCAGCCGGTACGTCGATTTCGCCGTAGCTGTAGTTCGTGCACTCGGCAACTGTGCCGTAGTTGGCCAGGTATGTCTTGCCATCCGATCCGCGGACCGTCATTGCGAGGTTGGCGTCGCCCCCCACATCACCGCTGCTTGTGTTGGAAAGATCTGCTTTCACCGCCGCGAACCGGTAGCCAGCGTCGGGGGGGCCCGAACCAGTACCGGCAGTGGCGGGATCGAGAATCTGGCTCATCGTCACCGTCAGTACGTCTCCGTAAAAGTCGTGCACGGTCTGCGAAGTTCCGATCGCTACCGGTGTGGACGTTGACGCCACCGGCCCAGTGATGAGTTGTGTCATCTTGAGATCGGCGCGGACCTTGTAGTCGCGCTGCGCTTCCTCATTGCCGTCCGTGAAGAAGGTGCTCACCAGCAGTGCAGCATTCGACGCCGACGACGCACTCGCGAGACCCACGTAGTCCTTGCCGAGAGCGGTCGTTATGGTGATGTACGACGCAATGGCGGCTCGAGCAGCAGCGGGCCATTTGTCCTTGCGAAGCGAGTTTGTGAAGGCCCTAAACGTCGCTCGCAGATTCGACAGGTCGGTCGTCTCGGTTGACAACGGCGTGCTCGCGTCCCACGTCGCGATTGCTGCTTGAGCACTCGCGAGCGCCCGGTTGAACCTATTGGTCGCCGCGAAGTAGTTGGCGCGCGACGAAGCAATCGAGACTGAGGTCATTACGCGGTTGGACGAGCGTGAACGCGGGCCCGCGCCCGCGGCGTTCTTCGCCACGACGGTGAAGGTGTAGACCGACCCAGCCCTAAGACCCTTCACGACACAACTCTTTCGCGCGGTGGTGCAGCTTCGACTCAAGGGATGCGACGTGGCGACGTAACGCTTCACGGCCGATCCACCACTGGACGCCGGTGCAGACCAACGGACCCTCGCCGACGCCGTCTTGGCGATCGCGTGCACCGACCGGGGCGCGGTTGGTCGCGACGGCGACGCGCTCGCCACACCCGCCGGCATCGACATCGTCAACGTCACTGCCGTGAGTGCGACCCCCGCGAAAAGTCCGTGACGCCAAGTGTTTTGCTTCATAGGTCCTATCCCCTTCGAAGTTCCAGGGTATCGACTCACCACGGCGTCCATGTCGAACGCGGATCACACAGTTGGCCCAAGACTCTCAATCATTCCCATAACTCGAATGGGCATTCACAACGGTCTCACTCGCTCTTGACAACGCTACGTCAACCGAACTAGACCTCTTGTTGCAGGGGCTGACGGAGGGTTGTCACGGACACTACCTGCATATCAACGTGTCGGCTCTCCGGCGCCATTGCTTGCACGAGCCGGGTTTCGCGTATGCCCAGATGCAATGCCCGAGTCTCCTCCAAGCACGCCAAACGACTTCCGCGACAGTTTCGACTGGGCGCGAACTATGGCGAACGATGACCTTCATCATTAACCATCACACCTACGTCATCACCTCTGGAATGCTCCACCTGTGGATTCTGCTCTGCTTTATTGAGCTACTGTTCTGGGCCTTCATCGCAAGGCACTGGTACTTGAGAAGGCACCCGAAGATCAATGAAGACCCCCCGTGGCCGAAGTCCCCACTTTCGGTCGGGATGCGGAACTACTTGGATGAGCACGAAAGAAAGTCATAGACAACCATTGGTGTCGGAGGCCCGACGCCACCGTTCTGCCACCACACACTGGCGGTTGACGGTTGAGGACAGATAGTCCAGAATCGCAGGATTTCGGCGTCACTCATTGTGCTCAATGGACCAAGCCGTTCAGGGAAGTCTTCAATCATCTCGGCGCTCCAAGATCTCAGGCCCCGACCTCTGTTCGCTTCTGGACTCGAGGTGTTGATTGGAGGTGGCCCCAGTCAGCTGCGCGCGCCAGCACCGCGAAGAGGCCCGCCGTCTGGGACTAGTCCTGCACGTGATTTCCGGGGGGCCTACGGACCCGTGATGTGGATCACGCCGAGGACCTGAAAGACCTTCCGGACAGCGTTTGAGGGGGCCCGAAAGCCCCCTCAAACGTCAATCTGAGAGTGGAACTGCTACTTCTTGGCCGCAGCCTTGCGGACAGCCTTCTTGGCGGCAACCTTGCGGGCACCCTTCTTGGCCGCAGCCTTGCGGACAGCCTTCTTGGCTGCAACCTTGCGGGCACCCTTCTTGGCCGCAGCCTTGCGGACAGCCTTCTTGGCTACAACCTTGCGGGCACCCTTCTTGGCCGCAGCCTTGCGGACAGCCTTCTTCGCCGCGGCCTTCTTAGCGGGGGCCTTCTTCTTGACAACCACATTCCCTCCTTGGGACTCATAGTTGAATCAACTGGGAACCGCGAGCGCACCACCGTGGTGCCCCGACCATTGGAACCGCATTGACACATCGTGTACTCGCCCGTATCACGCCCAACTTCGCAGCTGTGCGGCGACCGTTCGCAGTGCACGGTCCCAGTGCGAAGGAGCACTCCTCGTCGTCGTCATCGACAACGACGCACAACGTTGACCTCCTCCGCAGAAGGACATACAAAAGTTCACTCGTTATGTCACCACAAGTCAAGCATTTCGGGAATTAATTGCGACCATTGATTTACGATGACTTTCGAGCGCGGCGTCTACCTCGGACGCGATTCGCACGGCGACATCACGGGTCGAAGAGAGATCAGTATCACACGAAAACCCTTGGTGTCGGAGGTCCGGCTTGACAGAAATGCCACCTCGTACTGGCGATTGGGTTAGACCGTGTGGATTCAACTCTGTGGGAGGACTCACACAAATCTCGACTGGAGGTTTTGTGCTCGGCCGCATTTGAAGCTGCTTCAGCCGGCGACCCAGGCGATAGCCGCGTCCCGCTCAGCGATCGGGAAGGTCTTCGTTTCTCCCGGAGTCATCCAGCCAAAGAGGTCAGTCAGTTGATGCATCCACCCGATATCGGTCACCAACGCAATTCGCTTCCACGCTCGAAGATGCTCAACGCCCATCTTGAGGTCCTGCCAAAGAGCCCCACCTGTCATTCCGTCGAAATCGTTCATTACAATGACGAATCGGACTTCGCCTCTTGCCGCCGCGACTTCGAGGGCAGGTAGAACGACATCTCGATAATCCTCAGCCTTGAGCATGCCAGCGGCCTCGAATCCAATGACTCCTTGAGGCATGTCATTGAGTTCCTTGATCACGTTGCATCACCAACTTTCCCTACGACGAGTCTTCCATACGCCCAGTCGTGCCACACCTTTATCCCAGCACTCGCAAACGGCACAGTCTTCATGAATTCAACTGTGTACTTCGTGATGTGAGACTCAAAGAGTCGTAAATTGTCGGTGCCCGAGGCCCGACGTGACAGTATTGCAACCCTGCATTGGCGGTTGAACAGTTAGAACTGGGCACGTGTCGAAGTCGCGACGCATCAGTCCTCGGACAACGACAATGAGATTATGAGTTGTGAATTCGGGTTGATTGACGAATCGAGGTGTTCGTCGCTCCGGAGCAAAGTGGTGCCAAACCGCCAGGTCTAAACCGGTCGATTCGGTGATCCCCCCTCCACGGTGATGATCTTGTTTAGGCCTGTCTTCTTCACCGAGTACATGGCCGAGTCGGCCTGAGCGAGGACCTCATCGGAATGGCACTCGGGTCCCAGTACGACGGCGATCCCGATGCTGATAGTCATGTGAAGATCGATTCCATTGACTCTTACTGGCTCCGTGACGATGGAGTGCAAGCGCTCTGCCAGCTTCTGAGCGGCGTCGAGCGGATCGGACAGGTCAGCGAAAACAGCGACGAACTCATCGCCGCCGATGCGGGCGACCATATCCGAGGGGCGCATCTGGGCCAGCAGACGCGACGCCAGCTCAACGAGCACATCGTCCCCGCAGGCATGTCCGTAAACATCATTCACTTCTTTGAAGTTGTCCAAGTCCATGAAGGCCACGACTATCCCGCCGGGCTGGCGCGCCAATCGAGCAATGATACGGTCGAGCCATTCGATCAACGTGGCGCGATTGACCAGGCCCGTCAGCGAGTCGTGGAGCGCAAGGTTTGACAGCCGCTCGTAGAGGGCCTTGAACTCTGCGTCGAACTGCTTCGCCATTCGCACCAGACTCGAGTGACAGCTCTTCACCACCATTTCGCACGATTCGTCCAGCGTGGCGGCGCTGATCTTCAATCGACTGGCCTCCTCGGCCAGTACGGCGCGAGTGGCTTCGCTCCACCAGAGGTTGAGCCGGGTGATGAGAGCGACCGACAACTGCAAAGGCGACTCGGTTTGCGATAGGGGACCCGCTCCGAGATCAGCATCCAATTCTTCGTTGGTTCGGGCTGGCAACACGGGCGACCTTCGCCGCCTTGCCGCAGCTTTTCCTAACGAGGCAATCTGTTCGCGATCAAGAAGATTGGCCGAAACTCCGCTCTTGAGCCAGTTGGCGATCGAATGCACCGCTAGCGACGTGGTAGCCCATCCGGACTGCGCTACAGACACCTCTTCGAGCGTGGCTCCCGAATGCTTTGCGAACTCCTCCTGACACCAGCGGACAATGTCGTCGGTTCGATCTTCCAGTGCATTCCCAAGAGCGATTCGTTCAGCGGTTCGCTCGGCATCGACGACGTCGCTCGATGCACTTGTTCGCGGCTCCGACTCGTTTGTCGAAGGCGGCGGATCTGCCCTATCGGTCATGACCAGAACAATTGTTGCCACACATCACAGCAAGTGAGAAAGCCCATTGGACAGCAGGATATATCACATCCGTACCTCCTTTGCCGACGAACGTCGATTCCTGCGCGCTCAGGCAACCCGGGCATTGAATTCTGGGATGCATCCACAATTTAGTTAGGACCTCGGGTGTCGGAGGCCCGACGTGAACCCGCACGCTGAACACCCGCGATCGATCACATTTCCCACATTTCATCCCACAGACCAATCCGACACACAGGACCAATCCGACGATATGCATCCCTCTTTTAGTCCCAAGGTGCCGGAATCGAGACCCGGGCGGACCACCTGTCAGTTAAAGCCACTCATACACTTCCCTATCCACGTGAAACGTACAGGATGCTTTCAAATGCGCAAATCCAGAGGGTAGTAGTACGAAGTCACCGCGTGCGGTTACCCACCGCGACAAAGTGACGAATATCTATCAAAATTAAGAGGATGCCAACCGAATTGCCACATCCAAGGAGGTCAGGCGAAGTGAGCCAGGTTCTGCCCGTTGCCTGGTATCGGTTTCGATCAACCCTGCGCCGCCGATTGCCCGGCTATCTCTCTATCGTTCTGCTGGTGGGCCTGGTCGGCGGGCTCGCGATGGCCTCGCTCGCCGGTGCCCGACGCACCCAATCGTCGTACCCAACGTTTCTTGCGAGCACGAATCCCTCGGACCTCACTGTTTCCGCGGGCTCTCTTAATCCCGTTACGCCCGGTGGCTCGTCGAGGGTCTCAGCGAAGCAGATTTCGCACCTGCCCGGTGTAAAACGGGTACGTGACCTTATTGCGCCAACCGTCATCCCGCTCACCAAAAAAGGCGCGGCACGTCTTGAACTGGCCAACGTATTGCAGACCGTCGGGAGCCTCGACGGCGAACTGAGCCAGCAGGACCGCCTCACGATCATCCAGGGACATTTGACAAATCCAAGCCGGGTAGACGAGGTGGAAATGACGGCCAGTGCCGCTAACTTCCTGCACCTGCGTGTCGGCCAACAGATCCCTCTCGGCGCTTTCACCACCAAGCAAACGGAGTCGGCGGGTTTCGGCACGGCCAAGGTGCAACCGCGCCTTCGAATTGAGGCAACGCTGACGGGCATCGTGGTGTTCAATAACCAAGTTGTCCAAGACGACGTCGACCGATCGTACGGTTTTATGGTGGTGACACCAGCACTGATCCGCCATATTGGCACAATATCGCCTTCTTCAATCACGCCGGCGCTGTACAACTTGCAACTCGACCACGGGAACCTGGATGCGGCCAAAGTGGAGACCGAATTTATCAACGCTACCCCGCCGCAATCGGGCTACGAGATTCACGTGACCGCGAGAACCACCGCGCAAGTTGAACTTTCGATCAAGCCGGAGTCCGTGGCGCTGGGCGCCTTTGGCGCCATCGCGGCGCTCGTGGCACTGATCCTCGGTCTCCAAGCAATCTCCCGCCAATTGCGGATGAGCGACGAGGATCGGCGAGTGCTGTGGGCGCTCGGAGCGAGTCCGGCGACCATCGCCGGCGACGGATTAATTGGCGCACTGTCGGCAGTGGTGTTGGGTGCATTACTGGCCGTCGCGGTTGCGGTGCTGCTCTCTCCTCTGGCGCCGCTAGGTCCCGTACGCGATGTGTACCCGCATCCCGGGATTGCATTTGATTGGACGGTGCTGGGTGCTGGTCTGTTGGTGTTGATCCTCGCACTCGGAGCCGCGACTATCGGAATCTCAATTCGCCGGTCCCCGCACCGCGCACGCGGCGGTCGCCGCGCGTCGCACCGAGGATCAACGATTACTCGCGGTGCTGAATCGCTAGGACTACCCGTCTCGGCGCTTGTGGGCGTACGCTTCGCCCTCGAACCAGGACAGGGTCGCACTGAGGTTCCCGTTCGCTCGACACTCATCGGCACGGTTCTGGCCGTCACTCTACTGGTATCCACACTCACATTTTCCAGTGGTCTCAGCACCCTAGTTTCGCATCCGTCGCTCTACGGTTGGAATTGGAGCTACATGCTGCTACCAAGCAACGACGTCCCACCACACGCATTGAATTTGCTGAGCCACGACCCGGACGTCGCCGCCTGGAGCGGTTACAACGGTTACGCCAGCTTGCAGATTGAGGGCCAGAACGTTCCAATTCTGATAGGCCATCCCCACGCCAAAGTCGCGCCACCAATCTTGAGCGGCCACGGACTCGACGCCAACAATCAAATCGTGTTGGGATCAGCGACGCTCGCCGAATTACACAAGAAGGTCGGCGACACGGTCACGGTTTCGTTCGGATCACCCGAGGATGCCCCCATCTACATTCCTCCCACTCCCCTCGTCATCGTGGGCACGGCAACATTTCCCGCGGTGGGATCGTCCAGTTTTATCGCGGACCACACGTCGATGGGCACTGGCGCACTCGTCCCAGTGGGAGTTGAACCGCCCGCGTTCCATCAGGCCACGCTCGCTAAGGACCCAAACTTTAACGGCCCCGAACTCGTCTTCGTGCGCCTGCGAGCGGGAGTCAGTGCGGCGCAAGGCCACGCCAATTCACTCCGCATTGTCGCCGCCGCCGATCAGACGTTCGCTGCCGATCCCAACGGCCAAGGCAATGTTGTTGCAGTTCGCGGCGTCCAACGTCCCGCCCAGATCGTTGACTATCGCAGTGTTGGCTCGACCCCGGTCTTCCTCGCATCGGCGCTCGCACTGGGAGCTATCGTCGCACTGGCCCTCACCTTGGTGGCATCAGTACGTCGCCGACGACGCGACCTGGCCCTACTCAAAGCACTGGGCTTCACCCCACGACAGCTCGCTCGCGTCGTGGCCTGGCAGGCAACCGTCACCGCACTCGCGGGAGTAATAGTGGGCGTGCCGCTCGGTATCCTCATCGGACGCCAACTGTGGACGCTGTTCGCCCGCAGCATCAACGCCGTACCTGACCCGACCGTTCCGACCGTTTCGGTAATCCTCGTCGTGCTCGGCTCGCTCATTTTTGCGAACCTGGTGGCCACCGTCCCCGGCCGGATCGCAGCGAGAACATCAGCCGCACTGGCGCTCAGAGCCGAATAGTGCTCGAGACCTGTTCAAGGAAGCGGAGGACCGGATTGCTGCGGCAATCGAATGCTGCCATTTTCAATCAGCAGAGTTAGGAGAAGTCGAGCGCATGGATCAAGACATGGCGGCCCGTTTTGAAGAGGTCGTCCGAACCCTCTCGAAGTTGGATTTAGGGATCATCTGGATCGAAGCGAATGACCGAGAGAGACGCGTTGTGATCTAGGAGCTTGTCGAATGGGTCACGGTTTTTCCTGACCATTTGGAAGTGTCGGTTCTAGGAGCGCCCCGATTGAACGTACTGCTCGAAGAGGTAGGACTGAAGGGTCGGAGACTGTTGGTGTCGGAGGGCCGACGTCAACAGTTCTGCCACTTCTCACTGGAGGCTTGTTTAGTGACGGTCAAGGTGGCGACCGGGTGATTCTGAAGGTCGGCGGTCGACCCTAATCGTCAATTGGCTCAGGTCTGTCCTCGATCATGCACAAAGATTATTCCCAAAATGACGAGGAGCACCCCAACACCGATCCACCCAATAACGATCGCCGCCACTGCGAGTGCGTTCCCTTGCTCATTGCGATCCTTGACCTGCCACCTTGCTGCATAGCCAAGAACAAGTGCAAGGATCGAACCGAACCAGAAAAGCCATGAGACGCTCAGCATGAGTGAAACGATTGCCAGGCGGTTATATCTCATCAGTTCGAAGACTATCAACCGTCACTCTCAAGGGGAAACGACGAAGAGTACCGAGTAAGACAACCAACCCGCTTCAACTGTTGGCTTTTTGTTGTTCAATTCTCTATATGATTTGAACCGTGCGGGTTCATAACTGTGGCCCGACGCAACAGTTCTGCAACCAGCCATCGGCGGTTGGTCGCGCGAAACTAGTCGGGTGCCTCTGAAGAGTGAGCCCGATGTCTACTGTTAGACATGCCAGAAATTCCGCTGATCATTGAAATAGACGCCGATGATCAACAGTGCACCATTGTGTTCGTCGATGCATTTGTGGCGGACCAAACTTATCGATTCATTCTCGACACAGGTGCATCTCGGACCCAGGTGGTTGCCGACGATTACATTAATACGCTCGAGAAAGTAGGGGAACATCGTTCGCGTGGAGTCTTCGCGCTGTCATCGCAAAGGACTGTCCTTCTTCCCAATATTGCGATTGGCCCGCTCGAAAGCGGTGCGATCGTGGCGTCCGTGGCGCCCCGTTCTGAATCTATGCACCCGTTGATCGGCATGGACCTCTTGTATAGGCATCGCCTCCACTTTCTCTTCGACCGCGAAGTACTGGTCATCGACGAAACGCCTCTCGGATACGTGTTTAACTCGTTGGCACTGGATGATGCCAACCACCTTTACCTGGAAGCGAGATGGCCAACAGCAACTGCAAGTTGTGTGTGGGATAGCGGAGCGGGTATGTCGATCGTAGATGAAGCATTTTGGTCAACGAACCGGAACCTGTTCACGACCATTGAAGATTCGATTGGCGTCGACGCCTCCGGAGCGCAACGATCGTCGACCACCTACGAAGTCAGCGACATGACAATCGGCGGTCGTCGATTCGCTCCTCACCATGTCGCGGTTGTTGATCTTTCTTCGGCAAACAGCACACTGGACACACCCATGGACATGATTCTCGGCTATCCGACGCTCCGCCAATACAACTGGTTTTTTGACGTTCCTCAAAGACTTTGGAGTATCACCGAGCGCGACAACATGTCATTGAATGTGGACTAAAAAGGGCCAAGTGTCGGAGGCCCGACGCCACAGATATGCAACCTTGCACTGGCGGCTGCAACAGCAGACGAGATCGACTGACAATCGGCCGCCGCGTATACCGCGAGTTGAATCGCTACGCGACGTCGGAGCGCCGAGCGGCGCGGCGGCGGATAGCTTCACGCGCCTTCGAACCGCCCCAGAGCAGCCCGGCGGCGGCAGCTAGCAGGATTGGTTGGGCCGTCCAGTAGACCCACCAGTGGACGGTGTCGAGGCCGCTTTTGCCGCCAAATGCGTTACGCCCGACGTGCGCGATGTACGCCGTCTGAAAGGCGAGGGCGCAGTACCACACCACGCCAACGGCGAGCAGTTGTCGCCAGCCCCAGCCAAATAGGAGCCCAAGGAGAAGTGCCATGGGTAGAGCGATCATTGCTGTCATTGCGTGAATCCCTTTCGTTAGATACTCTGTGAGGCAGAGTTGTTTCGGGTTAACTCTGCCTCACAGAGTCAGATTTGTCAAGGAGTTCGAATGGATCCGATCGCGGCTGAGCTGGCTCTGGCCGAAACGGCCGCCGCCAAGAGCCGGGTGGACGGGCTGGTGCGGACCGCGATGGCCGTGCCTTTACGGTTGCTAGCCCTCGCGTGGATCGTGCTGTGCCCGATTGCGCTGCTGGTCGGACGCAATCACCTCGGCCCTGCTGTCGGGATAGCGCTGCTCGCTGTCACGGCACTGGCCTGGGTGCAGTACAGGCGGGTCGCCCGCGAGCGCGGAGTCCAGGCCCGTCTCTGGCCGTGGCTAGCGGTCGCCGTGATCGCACTCGGCGGCGGCGCCGCTGCATCACGTAGCGGGACCGATCACGGCGTAGCGTGGCTGAATATCGCAGGCCCGTTCGTGGTCAACGCGCTCGTGTTGCTGGCTCTCGCTGGATTCGTTCGCAGCCGAGCCATCGGAATCGCGGCGGTGACGATGCTCGCAATCTCGTTCATCGTCGCCGGCACGCTCAGCGGCGACGTGGCCGTAGCGGTTCAGCTCGCGGCATACGCGGCGGTGCTCATGGTGGCATCAGCGAGGATTGGCCGATGACCCCGCACCCGATCCATGACATCGACGACGATGTGCATCAGCGGGTACGGCTCGGCATCCTTGCGTCGTTGAACGGCCTCGCTAAAGCAGACGTCAGACACCTGAAGATGACGCTCGGTGTTACGGACGGCAACCTTGGCCGGCACCTGCAGGCGCTGGAAGAGGCCGGCCTCGTTGCCCAAAGCAGGACAACGGGCGATGGCCGCCCACGCACCTGGGTAAAGATCACCGCGAAAGGGCGGCGAGCACTGCGCGACGAGATCCGGGCCCTCCAGCGGCTCCTCGGCGAAGTCGGCGCTCTGTCGGGCCAACCAGACACCGCCCGAGAACTGTCCTTGGACACTTAGGAACGAGCGAGCCGCGGCGGCGGGACCCACTGGCGTTCCGATGGCCGGGAGCGGCTCCTCGGCAGCCCCGATGCAGTTCGTCGGACATATTTGAGCGGCCAATTCCACCAAGCGCTCGGCCACGGCTCGACCTAGCCCGGACGACGTTCCAGTTACCAGAGCTACCGAGGTTGTGTCCTTCGACATTATTGAAGGATACAAGTTCCGATTGCCTGACATACGAGACGAGGCCCTGCACTACTGCCCCGTTTCATCAGTAACGGGGAGGTCCTCAACAATCCAACTGGAGGTTGGTGCCACAGACATTTCTTTGCAACCGTGGCCCGACGTACATCGTGACGTTTCTTGACGAGCGCCATCATGGGACGGGTTGAGCAGCACGCGAAGAAGTGGCGTAGTATCGCGCCAACTTAACGATTAGGGGAAAGCGAAATGCAGGTTCGAGCAATCACGATTACGGGCGTCACTAATGTCGATGCGGGGGTGGACCTAATTCACGATCAGGTCTTGCCGATCTGCCACGCGCAGAAGGGTTACCTTGGCACAACCGTGAGCGCCGACCGCGCGAACTCTCTCGTCGGCATCATCACCATGTGGGAGACCGTCGAAGACCGCGAAGCCAGCAATGACGCGCTCGCCCAGAGTCGAATCGACGTCGCCAACGCCGTTGGCGGATCGTTCACGGTTGAGAACTACGAACAAGTGGTGCTGGAAGCGGTCGCGATGCCGACGGTCGGATCGGCCCTCTCAGTGGCTCGACTCAGCATGAGCCCCGACCAGGTCGACGAAAATATCGACTATTTCAAGTCCACCGCCTTACCCGAGATGCTGGCGACGCCCGGCGTGCAGGCGGTTCGCAACCTAGTCAATCGCGAAACGGGTCAGGCGATCGTGGGAGTGGTATTCAGCGACGCCGACGCCTTAAGTGCTGCGGCCGGCGCGGCGGCGAGTCGCCGCGAAGCAGCTGCGGCGAGAGGCATCACGTTCGAGAGCGTCAGCATTCGAGAAATTCTGTTACTCGACGCAAAATAACTAGGGCGCCCCGTTCTCAAGTGCTTCGGCGCTTGGAGTATGCGATCCGACGCCGCGCTAACGGGACGCACCAAGGTCGTCCTAAGGACCTAACGGTTTTGACCGGATCAGAAGTAGCTGATGATGTCGATGCGGTGCATGGTCACCTTGGTGAACAGCGGCATCGCGGCGAGTCCCGCCGAGTGACGGATTCTGATCGATGACCTGGTTGACTCCGTCAACATCCTGCCCGACCGATTGACGGTCCACGTTGCCGTTGCACCACCGTTCTTGGTGACGCTCCAAGAGGTCGGATTGGCCAGGGTTGTAAACCCGTGGTGTCGGAGGCGGGACTTGAACCCGCACGCCCCTGAGGGCACCAGCCCCTCAAGCTGGCGCGTCTGCCTATTCCGCCACTCCGACGCGAAGTTCTACTTTAGCCGCTGCTTTCCACTCAATTTTTCCAAGTCAACCTAGCGCTGCCGGTGGTGCAACGGACCAGATTGGCACTTCGTCAAGCAGACCGGGCACCGAGAAACTGGTGGTCACTCCGGTCAAGGTGTTAGACCACGCCAAGAGTGATGGCGACGTAAACAAGGGTCGCGCCCAATACGAACTCTGAATCCTCTGGTCCATTTGTAGCCACGTGGAAGAGGCCGTCACCGGATTGAAGTTGGCGATGGCCTGATTGAAGAGTTTGGTGATGGCCACGGTGCGCCACCCACTGGGGTAGACATCGGAGTAGCCCGGTCCGCTCCACGAACGGGCCGCGAACGAGACCGCGGTGATGGTCGGTCTGGTGAAGATCGCCAGGTCCTCGGCGTTGGTGGCGGTCGCGACCGCCGCCGCCACGTCGCTTCGCACGTCCACGACCTTCACTTTGATGCCGATCGACGCCCACTCGCGCACGATCGAAGCTGCGACGGTCTCATCGAGGCCACTTGGACCGACCGCCATCGTGAGAACGAGCGGCGTTCCCGTCGCCGTCGACCACCCGGACGTGGAGCGCACGAATCCGCTTTGGTCTAAGACGTCGAGCGCACACTGCCAACAGTCGCCGAGACCATTGTGCGACGAACTCGGGGCGATCGTCGTCGTGGTCGTCTGCGCCGACGGTGACGACCCGGCCGGACCGGGATAGTTCGACTGACCCTGGGAGTACAGCGCCGAGGCCGCGACCGACGGCGAGAAGGTCACCGCGCCCCAGAGTTGATTGATCAGCGCCTGACGACCGATGGACCAGCTGAGCGCCTGGCGCACGGCGATTCGCTTGATGAGAGGACGGTTGGACGCGAAGGAAATCTCCTCGAGGTTGCTCGAGAAGCCGATGTGACTCATCACGTTCGGATGCGAGCTGATGGCCTGGACCAGAGAGCGATTGACGACGAGCGAGAAGTTCACGAAGTGCGCGGCGATCGACGACGGCATGACGCCGGCGTCCGTGATCACGATTCGACCAAATCGGTCGGTGTCGACCGGCCAGCGTCTGTTCATGGTGAGCACGATGCGACTGGCCGTCGCACTGGTGACCGAGTACGGCCCGAGCGAGGGACGCGCGATCAGTGACGAGAGGGCGCAACTGCCCTGGGTGCCCAAGGCCTCGACGTCGCGGAACAAAAGGTTCCAGTCGGCGTAGGGGGTGGCGAAGACGGCCGTCACGCCGTAGCCGTCCTTGGAGACCGTGAGCGACTTGATGTCGTGATACCCGTCGCTCAAGACGGTACGAAGTCCCCGGGCCCGTAGCCACCAACCCTCGAGGTCGTTGCCGTTGAAGGCGTTGCCGTTGCTCCACTTCTCGTTCGGGGTGATGGTGTACTTCACGGTCTCAGGCGACAGCGAAGTCAGTTCGGCCGAGGCGATGGGACCGCTCTCCCCGTACAGGTTGCCGGCGCTGGTGGTGAGGAAGGCCGAGGGCACGATCAGGTCGTTGATCGCGTCCGAGGTGGGCGTCGCCCCGGGATCGAGGTAGGTGCAGCCGTTGAACGGCCCGGGAAGCGAGACGTCAACGGTCATGGCGTTGAGCGAATTGGCCCTCACCGACGTGGCGCCGGAGCGGCCGATCGGAATGAGGATCGCGAACGCGAAGAGGGCGAGAATCGCGCCCCGGCCGATTGATCCCCGCCGGACCATCCCGCTACTGCAAACGCAGGTCGAGCGTCAGCGTGGCGAAGGTGAAAATCAACGCGACGGCAATGGTGATGCGGTCGAGATTTCGCTCGACGACCGTCGAACCGGACGCCGCCGAACCCATGGAGCCACCTAAGAGGTCCGAGATGCCGCCGCCGCGTCCCGAATGCAACAGGACCAAAAAGACCAGCCCGACGGCGGCCAACGCCTCAATTGTGATGAATGTCCAGGTGAACAACGATGCCTCCGATTAGCGCTTTAAAGCGTAGCAGTCGTCACAGGCCTGAATTATGGCAAGGAACGACTCCGCCTTGAGACTCGCTCCCCCGACTAAGAATCCGTCGGCGCGACCTTCGGCTACGAGCGACGCCGCGTTGTCGGCGTTCACCGAGCCGCCGTAGAGGACCCGGGTGTCACGCAGCTTCAACGTGGCGAGGACCGTTCGCACGTGGGTCATCATCGCGCGCACCTGTTCGGCGTCGGCCGTGAGGCCGGTGCCGATCGCCCAGATCGGTTCGTAGGCGACGGTGATCTGTTCGGCGAATCGCTCGTCGAGTCCGTCGAGGGCGCCGCGCAGTTGATGACGGACCCACTCGTCCTGGTCGCCGTCTTCGCGCACCTCGAGCGCCTCGCCGACGCAGAGCACGGCCTTCAGGCCCGAGCGTACGACGGCGCGCAGCGTCAAGTTCACCGCCGTGTCGTCCATGGCGTAGAGGGCGCGTCGCTCGGAGTGTCCGACCAGGACCCAGGTGACGCCCAGACGCTTGAGCATCGACGTACTGACCTCGCCGGTTTGGGCGCCGTTCTCGTGCGCGTTGACGTGCTGGGCCGCGACGGCGATGGGAATCCGCTCGGAGTCCACGATGGAGGCGACGCTGCGCAGATCCACGAACGGCGGCGCCACGACGATCTCGGTGTGTTCCGACGGCCGGTTCTTCAACAAGACACCGATCTGTTGACCGAGGTGCACCGCCTCGACGAAATCGAGGTTCATCTTCCAGTTGCCGATGACCAGGGGCTTGAGGTTCGCCATCAGTGGAACGGACTTTCGCGAAGCGCCCGCAGGCCCGGCAGGTCGCCGAGTTCGACCAGTTCGAGCGAGGCCCCTCCCCCGGTCGACACGAAGCTGACGTCGCCTTCCAGTTCGAAGGCTCGCAGCGCGGCGACGGAGTCGCCACCCCCGACCACCGAGATGGCGTCGGACTTGGCGACCGCGCGCGCCACCGTTTCGGTGCCGCCGGCGAAGCGCTCGTCTTCGAAGACCCCCATCGGTCCGTTCCACAGGATCGTCGCGGCTTCGCCGATCACGTCGGCGAAGTGTTCGGCCGAGGCCGGGCCGATGTCCAGACCGACGAAGCCTTCGGGGATGTCGGCTCCGAACAGCGTCGCCGGTTCGTGGCCGGCGTTGGCGCCGAAAGGTGAGGCCGAGGGCAGGCCCCAGGCGTCAGTGGGGATCACCACGTTGCCGGCCGCCAACAGCTGAGCGCACTGTTCGACGTAGGAGGCGTCGAAGAGGGACGAACCGACCGAGTGGCCGAGCGCCGCCTGGAACGTGTAAGCCATGCCGCCGCCGACGATGACCGTGTCGGCCTTTTCGCACAAGACCTTGGTGATCGCCAACTTGTCGGCGACCTTGGCGCCGCCGATGATGGCGACGAAGGGGCGGGCGGGGTTCTCCAACAGTGCGAGGATCGTCGCGGTCTCGCGCGCCAAATTCAGACCGGCGGCACTGGGAATGAGCGTCGGGGGCACCATGATCGAGGCATGTGCGCGGTGCGAGGCACCGAAGGCCTCGTTGATGTAGTAGTCGAAACCGGCAACCAGCGCGGTCCCGAACTCGGGGTCGTTGCCCTCCTCGCCCGGATTGAAACGAAGGTTCTCCAGCAACTCGACGTCGCGACAGAGTTCGTTCATTCGGCGCCGCACCGGATCGACTCGGTACTTTTCCACGACCTGGCCCTGCGGTCGGCCGAAGTGCGTGCACGCCACCACCACCGCGCCTCGCGACAGCAGCTCTTCGAAGAGGGGCAGCGTCGCACGGATGCGAAAGTCGTCGGTGACTTCCAAACGACCGTCGACCTCGGCGACCGGGGTGTTGAAGTCAACGCGAACGAGTATCCGTTTTCCCTTGAGGCTGCCCCAGCGGTCGTAGGAGGGCAGCGGGTTCACCACTACTTCCCGATGTGGACGCTGAGGTCCACCAAGCGGTTCGAGTAACCCCATTCGTTGTCGTACCATCCGAAGATCTTCACCAGGCTCTGGTCGTCGTCGATGCGCTGGACGATGGTCATCAACGAGTCGAAGGTGCACGAGGCCGGCGTGCCGACGATGTCCGACGAGACGATGTAGTCCTCGGTGTAGACCAGCACGCCCTTCAGCGGACCTTCGGCGGCGGCGCGAAAGGCCTCATTTACCGCGTCGACGGTGGTCGACGAGACGATCGCCGTGAAGTCGGTGATGCTGCCGACCGGCACCGGCACGCGCAGCGACGTGCCGTCGAGGCGACCCTTCATGGAGGCCAGTACCAGACTGGTGGCGCGCGCGGCGCCGGTCGAGGAGGGCACGATGTTGATGGCGGCCGCGCGGGCTCGACGAAGGTCCTTGTGTTCGAGGTCGAGCAGGTTCTGATCGTTGGTGTAGGCGTGAATGGTCGTCATCAGTCCGGTGGTGACGCCGAAGGCGTCGTCGAGCACCTTGACCATCGGCACGAAGCAGTTCGTGGTGCACGACGCGTTGGAAACGACGTGATGCGTGGCCGGATCGTAGGTGTCCTCGTTCACGCCCATCACGAACGTGGCGTCGACGTCGGTCGCCGGCGCCGAGATGATCACCTTGCGCGCTCCGGCGCTGAGGTGCTGGGCGGCGCTCTCGCGCGTGGTGAATCGCCCGGTCGACTCGATCACGACGTCGACGTTCAGCTCGCCCCAGGGCAGTTCGGCGGGGTTTCGTTCGGCCAACACCTTGACGGTCTTGGTGCCCACGATCATGCCGTCGTTGGTGAGCGCGACCGGGACGTCGAGGCTCCCCTGGGTCGAGTCGTAACGCAGGAGATGCGCGTTGACTTCGGGGGAGGTCAGGTCGTTCACGGCGACGACGTCGATGTCGGGGTTCGACAGTGACGCGCGTAGATAGCCCCGACCGATGCGTCCGAACCCATTGATTGCCACGCGTATTGCCACTGCTGCTCCTCTGGTTGTCGGCCTCGTTATCGCACTTCGGCGAATACCGCTTCGGTCAATTTTTGCACATCGTGGACCAGGCCATTTCTCCCCGAGAGGTTCGCAATGTGAACGGGGAGTGAACACTGTTGCGACGCAAACTCCGAACGCTGGTCCGCCAGGACCACGTCCGGTACGACACCGTGGCGCACTAAGGCGTCGACGTGGTCTTGAAGCGTGTAGCCCTCGGTCTCGGGAATCTGGGCGTGGAGATTGGCGACGTAGATCTTCTTGGCCGCCGTCCCGGCCAGCGCCTGGGTCACGCCGGGCACCACGCAGGCCGCGAGGACGCTGGTGAACAGCGATCCCGGTCCGATGAGGATCACGTCGGCTCGCTCGATCGCCTCCACGGCCGCGATGGGCGTGGCCGCGTTGGTCGGCTCCACGCGAATCCGTCGGATCGACGAGGACTTCATGACCGCGGTCTGGCCCCGGGTGTCGCCCTCTTCGGTCGATGCGACTAGGACGACGCCCTCGGCGCTCGCCGGCACGATCGCCCCGGTCACCCCCATAACCCGGGCGACCGCGCGCACCGACTCCTCCAGGTCACCGGTGGCGTCGATCAATCCGACCAACAAGAGATTGCCGACGGCGTGTCCGTTCAGTTCTCCGACGCTGAAGCGGTGTTCGAAGGACGCGGTCAGTGGATTATCGGGATCGGCCAGCGCGCCCAGGCACTTGCGCAGGTCCCCGACGGCGGCGACGTTGAGCATCGCGCGAAGACGTCCGGTCGATCCCCCGTCGTCGGCGACCGAGACGACACCGGTCACGTCGTCCGAGACGAGTCGAAGGGCACGCAGCGACACGGCCGTGCCGTGGCCCCCACCGACCGCCACGACCCTCATCGAGCGATGTCGCGGTGAAAGACGGCGTGCTCGAGGTGCAGGCGACGACGAAGCTCTTCGGCGATCGCCACCGAGCGGTGACGTCCCCCGGTGCAGCCGATGGCGATCGACAGGTACGACTTGCCCTCTCTTTGAAACTCCGGGATCTGCCACTCCAACATCGCCACCACGTCGGACAAGAAGTGCTGGGCCGCTTCCTGGTCGAGCACGTAGGTGGCGACCGCTTCGTCGAGCCCCGAGAGCGGTCGCAGTTCGTCCACCCAGTAGGGGTTGGGCAGGAAGCGGCAGTCGAAGACCAGGTCGACGTCGCGCGGCAGGCCGTTGGCGTAGCCGAAGGAGACCAGCGACACGCGCAAGGATCCCAGGCCGGCCATCTCGGTGAAGGTCTCGACGATGCGCGAACGCAACTGGTTGGCGTTGATCGAGCCGGTGTCGATGACCAGGTCGGCGCCGTCGCGGATTGACTGCAGCAGTTCGCGTTCGCCCTTGATGGACTCGGCCAGCGTGGCTGCGGCGAAGGGGTGACGACGTCGGTTGCCTTCGAAGCGGTGGATGAGCACGTCGTCGGGGGCGTCCAGGAAGAGGATCTTGGCGTTCTCGTGCAGCCGGCGTAACTCTCGTTCCACCCCCAGCCAGTCGTGGGGCTGCACGCCCCCGGAACGCCCGACGATGAAGGCCACCCCGGCGTACTCGCGCGAGCCGCTGATGGCCAGCTCGCCAACGCGTGCGATCAGTTCGATCGGCAGGTTGTCGATGACGAACCAGCCGATGTCCTCCAGGGCCGCCGAGACGGTCGAGCGGCCGGCCCCCGACATCCCGGTGACCAGCAAGACCTCACTCATCGTCGCTCCCCTTGGCCGGCTTGGGTTGGGCTGGCGCCTG
>PNAH01000026.1:20981-34253 GCA_003170315.1 Acidimicrobiaceae bacterium | reverse complement strand
AACGAGATGGCGAAGCGGTGGGCCTCGTCGCGCACCCGTTGGACCAGGTACAGCGACTCCGAACCGCGCTCCAGGGCGATCGGCAGGCTCGAGCCCGGTCGGTAGAGCAACTCTTCGCGCTTGGCCAGGGCGGCGAACTCGACCTGATCGGTCAGTCCCAGCGTCGCGGCCGCCTTCTGGGCGGCGTGGAGTTGCGGGAGGCCGCCGTCGATGATGATCAGGTCGGCGCGACGGAACTTCGTGACCTTCTGCTCGTCGGCCCAGTAGCCGAGGCGTCGTCGCACGACCTCTTCCGTGGCCCCCACGTCGTCGTTGCCCAGGACCTCTTTCACGTTGAAGTGCCGGTAGTCGCTCTTCTTGGCCAGTCCGTCCTCGAAGACCACCATCGAGCCGACGTAGTTGGTGCCCTGGAGGTGACTCATGTCGAAGCACTCGATGCGAAAGGGCGGCTGGACGAGCGCCAGCGCGGCGCCCAATTCCTGCAGGGCCCGGGCCCGGACGTTGTGATCGCTCTGGCGTCGCAGCGAATCACGGTCGATGACCGAATGGGCGTCGTGCTCGGCCAGTTCGAGGGCGCGGCGACGCTTGCCGCGCTTGGGCGCGGCGACTTCGACCGGACGAGCGCGCAACCCACTCAGGTACTCGCGCATCAAGGGCGTGGCCGACGAATCCTCGGCCACCAGCACCACCGGTGGCACGGACTCGGCGTCGCCGTACAGATCGGTCAAGAGGCCTTCGAGGATCTCGGCGTCGCTCTCGTCCATCGAGCGATCGATCAAGTGGACACTGCGCCCGATCACCCGACCGAAGCGCACGCGAAAACGGACCACGGCGGCGCGACCGCCGTCACTGGCGACGGCCAGCACGTCGAGATTCGAGTGGTCGTCTAAGACGACGTTCTGGACGCTGGCGGCCCGCTCCAACGCCTCGAGACCGTCGCGCGCCTTGGCCGCGGCCTCGTAGTGCTTCTTCTCCGAGGCCTCGTGCATCTGGCGCTCCAAGAGTCCCCGAAGCTGTCGCACGTCGCCGTCGAAGAACCGGGCCCACGAGGCGACGAGCTCCTGGTAACCGGCGGGGTCGATGGCGCCTATGCAGGGCCCCGAGCATTTGCCGATGTCGAAGAGCAGACACGGTCGAGCGATGCGCTGGTGGTAGTTGTACTTGTGCTTGGTGCACGAGCGAAGCGGGAAGGCCTGGATCAGTTCGTCCATCGTCGTGCGCAGCGCGCGCACGTCGACGAATGGTCCGAAGTAGCGAACGCCCTTGGCGTGCTTGCCGCGCGTGATGTAGGGCGCGGCGAAGTCGGTGCGCGTGTCGAGCGCGACGTAGGGAAAACTCTTGTCGTCTTTGAGTCGCATGTTGTAGCGCGGTTGGCCGTCCTTGATGAGTTCGTTCTCGAGCACCAAAGCGTCGACTTCGGTCGGCGTGATGATCCATTCGACCGACGTCGCCTCGGCCATCAACGCCTGGGTCTTGTGGGTGAGTCCCTCGGGACGTTGGAAGTAGCTCCCGAGGCGCGACGCTAGCGACAGCGCCTTGCCCACGTAGATGACCTGGCCCTGGGCGTTGCGAAAGAGGTAGCAGCCACTCTGGCGCGGGATCCCCGGGGGACGCGCGAACACTAGAGCCGACCGTGCGCTGCCAGCGACTCCTTCAAGACCAGTCCGGTTGCGCTCGGCAGCATCGCAATATCTTCGGGCGTGCCCTCGCCGACAATCTTTCCTCCCCGACGCCCGCCTTCCGGACCCAGGTCGATGACCCAGTCGGCCGTCTTCACGACGTCGAGGTTGTGCTCGATCACCAGCACGGTGTTGCCCTGGTCGACCAGTCGGTGCAGGACCTCCAAGAGACGCTTCACGTCTTCGAAATGTAGTCCGGTTGTCGGTTCGTCGAGCACGTAGAGCGTGTGACCGGTCGGACGCCGGGCCAGTTCGGTCGCCAACTTGACGCGCTGGGCCTCACCGCCGGACAAGGTGGGCGCCGGCTGGCCCAAACGCACGTAGCCGAGGCCCACGTCGGACAGGCTCTGGATGTGTCGCAGGATGCCGGGCTGGCGTTCGAAGAAGGTCAGCGCCTCGGCCACGGGCATGTTCAACACGTCGGCGATGGACTTGCCGCGGTAACTGATCTCCAGGGTTTCGCGGTTGTAGCGCGCCCCGTTGCAGACTTCGCAGTTCACGTAGACGTCGGGCAAGAAGTGCATTTCGATCTTGATGGTGCCGTCACCGGCGCAGGTCTCACAGCGCCCTCCCTTCACGTTGAAGGAGAACCGACCCTGTTGGTAGCCGCGGACCTTGGCCTCTTGGGTCTCGGCGAAGAGCTTGCGGATCTTGTCGAAGACGCCGCTGTAGGTCGCCGGGTTCGAGCGCGGCGTGCGACCGATCGGCTGTTGGTCGACCGCGACCACCTTGTCGATGTTCGCCACCCCGGTGATCGTGTCGTGTTCCAACGTGGTGGTCTTGGCGCGATTGATCTGGTGTTCCAGTGACGCCAGCAAGATGCCGTTGATGAGCGAGGACTTACCCGAACCCGAGACGCCGGTGATGGCCACGAAATCGCCGAGAGGAACGTCGACCGTGAGGTTCTGAAGGTTGTTGGCGCGCGCGCCTTTGATGGTCAGTTTCTTGCCGTCGCCGCGGCGTCGTGTCGCGGGAACGGGAATCGATTTCTCCCCCGAGAGGTACTGGCCGGTCAATGACTCGGCATTCTCGAGGAGTTCCTTGTAGGTGCCGGCGTGTACCACCCGACCGCCGAACTCCCCGGCCCCCGGACCGATGTCGATGATGTAGTCGGCCAGGCGAATCGTCTCTTCGTCGTGTTCCACTACGATCACTGAGTTGCCGAGGTCGCGCAGGCGCTCGAGCGTCGCGATCAGTCGACGGTTGTCGCGCTGGTGCAGACCGATCGACGGTTCGTCCAGGACGTAGAGCACCCCGACCAGATAACTGCCGATCTGACTGGCCAGGCGGATTCGTTGCGCTTCGCCGCCCGAGAGCGTCGCCGAGGCGCGCGAGAGCGTCAGGTAGTCGAGCCCCACGTCGATCAAAAAGGTGAGCCGCTCGACGATCTCTTTGACGACGCGCCGCGCGATGGTTTCTTCGCGCTTGGTGAGCTTCAGCTTGGCGAAGAGGTCGATCGCCTCGTCGATGGTCATCGAGTTCACCTGGGCGATGTTGTGACCGTGCACCTTCACGGCCAGGATCTCGGGCTTCAGACGTTGTCCGTGGCACGTGCGACACTCGACCTCGCGCATGTACTGTTCGGCCTGCTCGCGCGACCAGTCGCCGTCGGCCTCGTTGCGCTTGCGCTCGAGCCAGTCGACGATGCCCGCGTAGGTGGTGTCGTAGGTGCGGACCTTGCCGTAGCGGTTGCGGTACTTGACCGGCACCGATCGCTTCTCGACGCCGTAGAGGACCAGCTTCTTGTCCTTGGGCTTGAGTTTCTTCCACGGCGTGTCGACGTCGAACTCTCCCAGCGCCGCGATCCCGTCGATCAAACGGGTGAAGTACTTGAAGCGCACGCCCGCCCACGGGGCCAACGCGCCCTCGGACAGTGACAGCGTGTCGTCGGGCACGACCAAGTCGGGGTCGACCTCGAAGCGGGTCCCCAGTCCGGTGCAGACCGGGCACGCGCCGTAGGGCGAGTTGAAGGAGAAGTCCCGCGGCGCCAACTCACTGAAGCTCAGCCCGCAGTCGGTGCAGGCCATCTTCTCGGAGAACTGGACCAGTTCGTCGTTGTCCACGAAGAGGAACGAGACCAGTCCGCGAGTTAATTTGAGCGCGGCCTCCACCGACTCGGTGAGGCGCTGGCGGTTCGAACTCTTCACGCTGAGGCGGTCCAGCACGACGTCGATGGTGTGCTTCTCGTAGCGCGCGAGGGTCAAGGACTCGCGTTCCGCCAATTCGATGACCACCCCGTCGACGCGAGCGCGCGAGAAGCCCTGGGCCGCGAGCTCGCTCAGCAACGTGCTGTACTCACCCTTGCGACCTTCGACCACGGTGGCCAGGACCAAGAAGCGCTGGTCGTTCGGCCGGGCCAGCACCTGGTCGACGATCTGCTGCGGCGTCTGTCGCGTGACGACCTTGCCGCAGTTCGGACAGTGTTGGACGCCGATGCGCGCGAAGAGTAGTCGCAGGTAGTCGTGAATTTCGGTGATCGTCCCGACGGTGGAGCGGGGATTGCGCGACGCCGTCTTTTGGTCGATCGAGATGGCCGGCGACAGTCCCTCGATGAAGTCCACGTCCGGCTTGTCCATCTGGCCGAGGAACTGTCGGGCGTAGGCCGACAGGCTTTCCACGTATCGGCGCTGGCCCTCGGCGTAGATGGTGTCGAAGGCCAGCGAGGACTTGCCGGAGCCCGACAGGCCGGTGAAGACCACCAACTGGTCGCGCGGTATCTCGACCGAGAGGTTCTTGAGGTTGTGGACGCGAGCGCCCTGCACCCGGATGGTCGAGGACATGATGGGAATCTACCGGTTAGGCATCGAGGGCCAGTTCATCGAGCGACGAAAACATGCCCTGACGCTGTAGAGAGTGGAGAATGTCGCGCAACGCGGCCGCCTCTTCGAATCGAAGCTCCCCGGCGGCCACCAGCATGGCCTTTTCCACCCTCGCGATCTCCAGGGAGAGGTCGTCGGGCAACATGTCCTCCAGGGACGAGACGCCGTGGACCTTGTTGGCCGGTTCGGGCATGCTCTCGGAGCGCAGTCGACCGAGGATGTCGGCCACGTTCTTCATGACCGTGGTCGGCTCGATGCCCCGCTCCTTGTTGTATTCGATCTGAAGCATTCGTCGACGTTCGGTCAAGGAAATCGCCGCACGCATCGAATCGGTCATCCGGTCGGCGTAGAGGATGGCGTGGCCGTTGGAGTTGCGCGCGGCGCGACCGATGGTTTGGATCAACGCGCTGCGGGAGCGTAAGAAGCCCTCTTTATCGGCGTCGAGGATGGCGACGAGCGAGACCTCGGGCAGGTCCAGACCTTCGCGCAGCAGGTTGATGCCGACCAGGATGTCGAACTCGCCCAGCCGCAGGGAGCGAAGGATCTCGATGCGTTGGATCGTGTCAATGTCACTGTGCAGGTACTGCACCCGGTAGCCGGCCTTGGTGAGGAAGTTGGTCAGGTCCTCGGCCATGCGCTTGGTGAGCGTGGTGATCAACACGCGTTCGTTGCGGGCCACCACCACGTCAAGGCGCGTGCGCAGGTCGTCGATCTGGTTCTTGGTGGGCACCACGGTGACGACGGGATCGAGCAGACCGGTCGGGCGGATCACCTGCTCGACGATCTGGTCGCTGTGTTCCATCTCGTAGGGCCCGGGCGTCGCCGAGACGAAGACCATCTGCGGCACCAGTTCCATGAACTCGTCGAAGTTGAGTGGACGATTGTCCAACGCGCACGGCAGCCGGAACCCGTGTTCGACCAGCGTCTCCTTGCGCGAACGGTCGCCGGCGTACTGACCACGGACCTGGGGCACGGCCACGTGCGACTCGTCGATCACCACGAGGTAGTCCTCGGGGAAGTAGTCGAGCAACGTGTAGGGACGCTCGCCCGGCTTGCGTCCGTCGAGGTGCGCGCTGTAATTCTCGATGCCGGCGCAGAAGCCGGTCTGCTCGAGCATCTCGAGATCGTGTTCCGTGCGCGAACGCAGTCGCTGGGCCTCGAGGAGTTTGCCCTCCGATTGGAACTTCGCGAGTTGCCCCTGGAGCTCGTCTTCGATCTCGCGACAGGCGCGCTGCAGCGTCGCGGCACTGGTGGCGTAGTGCGAGGCCGCGAACAAAGTGAACTCCTTCACCTTGCCGCGGCTCTCCTGGGTCAAGGGATTGAAGAACGAGACCTCTTCGATGACGTTCTCGAAGAACGAGACGCGAATCGCTTCGTTGCTATAGGCCGGCTGGATCTCGAGGGTGTCGCCCTTCATCCGGAAGGTACCCCGGTCGAGGACGAGTTCGTTGCGGTTGTACTGCATCTCGACCAGACGACGCAGCAGCGCACGCTGGTCGAAGGTGTCGCCCACTTCGAGCTGCAGCATCCGTTCGCGGTACTCCGCCGGCGAGCCGAGACCGTAGATGCACGAGACCGAGGCGACGACGATGGTGTCGCGGTGCGTGAGCAGTGAGGACGTGGCGGCGTGGCGCAGTCGATCGATCTCCTCATTCACCGAACTGTCCTTCTCGATGAAGGTGTCGGTTCGCGGCACGTAGGCCTCGGGTTGGTAGTAGTCGTAATACGAGACGAAGAACTCGACGCGGTTCTGCGGGAGCATCACTTTCAACTCCGAGGCCAACTGTGCCGCGAGCGATTTGTTCGGCTCCAGGATCAGCGTCGGGCGTTGCACGTGCTCGACCAGCCAGGCGATCGTCGCGGTCTTGCCACTACCGGTGATCCCTTCGAGCGTCTGGTAGCGCAACCCATCCTCGACGCCCTGGGCCAGTTGCGCAATCGCCTTGGGTTGATCGCCGGCCGGTTGAAACGGCGACTCGACCAGGAACCTATCCACGGACGAGCCCCGCGTCATCGAGGGCGACGTCCAGCTCGGCGAAAAGTTCGTCGATCGTCCCTTCGTTCCACAGCACGCGGTCGGCCAGGGCCGCGCGTTCGTCGTTGCTGATTTGATTGGATAGACGAGCGCGCGCGTCGGCCTCGCTGAAACCTCGTCCGTCGATCAATCGCCGAACAGCCGTCTCGGGTGACACCTGCACCGACCACACCGCGTCGACCGAAAAGGCCGTGCGGTGCTCGGGGCGATAGAGCGGTATCGCGGCGAAGACCGCCTCTCCCTCGGCGGCGGCGAGACGTTGCGCGATCTCGACCCCAATTACAGGGTGCGTGATGGTGTTCAGCCGGCGCAGCGCCGAGGGATCGTGAAACACCACCTCGGCGACGAACGCGCGATCCAACGTGCCGTCCTCACCTAGTACGGCACTGCCGAACGCGTCGACCAACGCCGACAGCGTGGGGCTGCCGGGCTTGGAGATGTCGTGAGCGACGTCGTCGGCGTCGACCACGGTGAAACCGAGGTGACGAAGGCGATCGCCGACCACGGACTTACCCGCTCCGATGCCGCCGGCAATGACAATTCTTTTCATCAGACCACGGTAGTCAGACGCTGTCACACGTCCTCTCGGGTCTGAGGGTGGCCCGTCGGTGGCTATGGCGTTGAGTAATGTCGTAGCAGTCTCACCAGGGGGGAAAGTGCTCAGATATTTGACGAAACGACTGATGCTGCTGGTCGGCATCGTCTTCGTCATATCGGTGGGAAGCTTCTACCTGATCCACCTGCTGCCCGGCAATCCCGCCACCGTGATCCTCGGCTTCGGCGCCACGCCCGAGGCCAAAGCCATTCTTTATAGGCAACTCGGACTCAGTAAGCCGATCTACCTGCAGTATTTCGTCTGGCTCGGCAACATCCTTCACGGCAATCTCGGCGTCTCCTTCATTTCCCAGACCAAGGTCTCATCGGTGGTTCGCTCGGCGCTGCCGATTGACGCCGAAATCATCATCCTCAGTCAGATCATGGCCTTCGCCGCCGCGATTCCTACCGCCATGCGTTCGGCGCGCAAGCCCGACGGCATTGTCGACCGGGTCCTGGGCGCCACCAGTTTCACCCTGCTCTCGATCCCGCCGTACATCTTGATCGTGGTCTTGGTGCTCTTCATCTCGATCAAACTGGGCGTCTCGGGGACAGGGCCGTCGGCGTACGTGTCTTTGGGCACCGACTGGATCACCAACTTAGAAAGTCTCTCGTTACCGGCCTTCACGCTCGCCACTGTCAGTTTCGTGGTCTACTACCGCGTACTGCGCAGTGACCTCATCGCGACGCTGCAAGAAGAGTTCATCACTATGGCGCGTTCCAAGGGGATCAGTCAGCGACGCATCATGTGGCGTCACGCCTTTCGTCCGTCAGCGGTCGCGTTGCTCGGGGCGGCCAGTGTCAATATCGGTGGCCTCTTAGCGGCCGGATTCGTGGTGCAGTATCTACTGCAAATCCCGGGCCTCGGCTACACGTTGATCCTGGCCATCAATGAAAGTGACTTCCTCGTCGTGCAGGGCATCGTCCTCACGGTGTCGGTGTTGGTGGTCGCCATCAATTTCTTCTTCGACTTCGTCATAAATATGGTCGATCCGAGGATCAGTCGTGAGTAGCTTCAGCCTCGAAGAGGCGGCCCTAATGGTCGAGAGACCGGAGAAGAGCGAACCGCTCGGGCTGTTCTTCTGGATCTGCGTCTTTTGGATCGGCCTGAACGTCTTCGGCGCCATCTTCGCCAATATCCTGCCAATTCAAAATCCGCTGAACGAAAACTTCAACGCGATCAACGTAGGACCCGGGCTGCACCACCTCTTCGGCACCGATGACTTAGGACGCGACATCTTCTCGCGCATCGTCTACGGATCACGGGTCTCGATCACCGTCGGGATGGGTGCGATCCTCATCGGCTTCGGCGTCGGCGCACCACTGGGGATGCTGGCCGCGTACCGTCGCGGTCGCTTCGACTCGTATCTTACGACGATCATGTACGTCCTCCTGGCCTTTCCGGCGATCATCGCCACCATCGCCGTACTCTCCTTCTGGACGCCGCGCTCGCTGTTCAAGATCATCGTGGTGATCGGCATCGCGTCGATACCACTCGTCTACCGCGTGATTCGAACGGCCACCTTGAGCGTCGCCACCAAGGACTACGTCATCGCCGCCAAAGTGCAGGGCGCGACCGACCGGCGAATTCTGATGAAGGAACTCTTACCGAACATCGCCCCAATCGCCGTGTCGTTTTTTCTCATCGGCGTGGCGACGGTCATCACCCTCGAAGGCGCCTTGGCGTTCTTGGGACTCTCGGTGAATCCGCCGACGCCGAGCTGGGGCAACATGATCAACGAAGCGCGCACCGTCCTCACCCAGAACGTGTGGCTGGCCTTCTTCCCGTCGCTGGCTCTGTGTCTGTTTCTCATCGCCCTGAACTTCATCGGCGACCGCATTCGGTCCCACTTCGACGTGACGGAAGTGAAGCTGTGAGCGACGACAAACTTCTGATCGTCAAAGACCTGACCACCACCTTCGCCACCGCCGGGGGCGATCTTCCGGCCGTGGCCGGCGTCTCGTTCGACCTCGCACGCAACGAAACGCTCGGCATCGTTGGTGAGTCGGGGTCCGGCAAGACCGTCTTGTCACGCACCATCATGGGGCTCCAGCCCCGCGTCAACACCACCGTCTCGGGCTCGTCGATCATCGACGGCTTCGAAGTGGTGGGCGCCAGTGAGAACGAGAAGCGAACCATTTGGGGCACCGAAGTCGCCATGGTCTTTCAGGACCCGATGACGTCGCTCAATCCGGTCATGCGCATCGGCAAACAGATCGACGAAGCGCTGCGGGTTCGCCTAGGGATGAACCGCAAAGACGCCAAGGCCCGCGCCATCGAACTGCTGGAACTGGTCGGGATCCCTTCGCCGGTCCAGCGTTACAACGCCTATCCCGGCCAGCTCTCGGGCGGCATGCGCCAGCGCGTGGTCATCGCCATCGCGCTCGCCTGTTCGCCCAAACTGCTCATGGCCGACGAGCCGACCACCGGTCTCGACGTGACGATCCAGGCGCAGATCTTGAACCTGTTGGACGAGTTGAAGGGGCGACTGAAGATGTCGGTCATCCTGGTGACCCACGACCTCGGGGTCGTGGCCACCCGGACGTCGCGTATCGCCGTGATGTACGCCGGTCGGATCGTCGAAACGGGCACCACGCGCGACGTCTTCTACCATCACCGCATGCCCTACACGCGAGCCCTCTTGGAGAGCTCGCCCAAGGTGGCCAACAAGAGCCACACCCGGCTGGTGACGATTCCCGGGCGACCGCCGAACCTGTTGAGCCTCTCCGACGGGTGCAGTTTCGCCCCGCGCTGTAAGTACGCGACCGACCAGTGCCACTTGGTGCGTCCGGAGTTGCGGCCGTCGATCGAGCCCGGCCACACCTTCGCCTGCTGGAACCCCCTACCGATCAACGCCGAAGCGACCTTGCCGTGAGCGCCATCCGCACCCCGCTCTTGCGCGTGAACGACCTGGAGGTCACTTTCTACGTCCACGGTCACGCGGTCAGCGCCGTCTCCGGCGTGAGCTTCGAGATCATGGAGGGCGAGACCCTCGGACTGGTGGGCGAATCGGGCTGTGGCAAGTCGACCACCGGCAAGGCTCTGATGCGCATCGTCGAGCCGTCCAAGGGGACGGTCGAACTCGAAGGCGTCGACATCACCAAGGAGTCGGGCAAGGCGCTGCGCAGCGCGCGCACGCGCATGCAGATGATCTTCCAGGACCCCATCAGCTCGCTGAACCCGCGCCGGCGGGTCAAAGATATCGTCGCCGAACCGCTGGACTGCTGGAAGTCCGTCACCGGAGTTGAGCGTGACACGCTGATCAGCGACCTCCTGAGCAAGGTCGGCATCGACCCCTCGGTCTACGGCAATCGCTACGCCCGACAGTTCTCCGGCGGCCAGTGCCAGCGAATCTCGATCGCGCGTTCCCTGGCCATGCGACCCAAACTCCTCATCTGCGACGAGATGGTCTCGGCCCTCGACGTCTCGGTCCAGGCGCAGATCTTGAACCTGCTCGAAGACCTAAAGGCCGAGTACGGGCTCACCTTGCTCTTCATCGCCCACGACCTCGCGGTCGTGAAGAACGTCAGCGACCGCGTCGCGGTCATGTACCTGGGCAAGATCTGCGAGATCGGTCCGGCCGACACGCTGTACGAGTCTCCGGCCCACCCGTACACCGAGTTCCTACTCGGGGCCGCCTTGGAAGCGGACCCCGATTCGCCGATGCACTCTCAGACCTTGGAGGGCGAACCACCGAGCCCCATGAATCCGCCGAGCGGCTGTCGCTTTCGCACGCGCTGTCCGAACGCCACTCAGAAGTGCGCCGACGAAGAGCCGTTACCCCAAGAGGTGGCGCCGAACCACCTGGTGTCGTGCCACTATCCCTTAACCATCCACCACAAGTCAGCCACGCCCATCACGCTGGAGGGCTGAGGCGACTATTCGTCGGTGGGCGCGCCGGCCTCGGGCGCGTCGGCCTTTGGTGTCTCGGCCTCTGGTTTTTCGACGGCGCCGACGGCGTCCGTCACGTTCGCGTCGTCAACCACTTGCACCGGAGTAACCTCGTCATCGCCCGTCTTCGGCGTGACTTCGACGGCGTACTCGGCCCACGCGGCCTGCGCTTCGGTCTCGGGCGTGAACTCGCCGTACTCGATGGCGCCGATGTAGTTGCCCTCGTTGTCGTAGGCGTGGCTTCCGAAGGCCTCGCGGTACTCCTCGGAGACCTCGCCACCTTCCGCGGCCTGCTTGATCGAGAGGCTGATGCGACGACGGGCCGTGTCGAGTTCGATGATCTTCACCCACAGTTCCTCGCCGGCCGTGACGACCTGGTCGGGTGATTCGACGTGGTGCGCGGCCATCTCCGAGATGTGCACGAGGCCTTCAATGCCCTCGCCCACTTGGACGAAGGCGCCGAAGGGCACCAATTTGGTGACGCGACCGTAGACCAGTTGGTCGACCGAGTGGCTGTCGGCGAAGACCTGCCAGGGGTCGGACTGCGTCGCCTTCAAGGACAGCGAGATGCGCTCCTTGGAGAAGTCCACGTCCAGGACCTCCACGTCGACCTCGTCGCCAACGGCCACCACCTGGCTGGGGTGATCGATGTGCTTCCAACTGAGTTCCGAGACGTGAATAAGCCCGTCCATGCCGCCCAAGTCCACGAAGGCGCCGAAGTTGACGACCGAGGAGATGACGCCGTGGCGGCGTTCGCCCGGCTTGAGGTTCGAGAGGAAGTCGCCGCGCTGTTCCTTCTGGGTCTCTTCGAGCCAGGCCCGACGCGAAAGAACGACGTTGTTGCGGTTGCGGTCGAGTTCGATGATCTTGGCCTCGACGGTCTTGCCGATGTAGGGCTGGAGTTCGCGCACGCGACGCAGTTCGACCAGCGAGGCGGGCAGGAAGCCGCGCAGCCCGATGTCGACGATGAGTCCGCCCTTCACTACTTCGATGACCACGCCCTTCACCACTTCGTCGCGGTTCTTCAACTCTTCGATGTTGCTCCACGCCTTCTCGTACTGGGCGCGCTTCTTGGAGAGGACGAGACGTCCTTCCTTGTCCTCTTTCTGGAGGACCAGGCATTCGATCCTGTCGCCGATGGAGACGATCTCCGAAGGGTCGACGTCGTTGCGGATGGAGAGCTCGCGCGCCGGGATGACGCCTTCGGACTTGAAGCCGATGTCGAGCAGGACTTCGTCGTGGTCGATCTTGACCACGGTGCCGGTGACCAGGTCACCGTCTTCGAACTCGAGGACGCTGTCGCCAACGAGGGTGGCGAGGTCGGTGCCGACCATGTCGTCTTCGGTGATGACGCGCGGAAGGTAATTTCCGTCTTCGTCAAAGGTGCCCATCTGCTGGGCGGAGAGGAGGCTGGTGCCGTCCGACATGCGTACTTCTTTCACAGACCACACCGGGGTCAGCTAGACGATAGGGAGTGGGTCTCCGGTGCAAACCCAAGAAACAACTCTAGTCGGGCTGACTTCAGCCCTTGGCGGCGGCCCAGTTCTCGCCCCAGTGAAGCGTGACTTCCAGGGGAACGGTGAGTGACGCGGCGTTGGTCAACGCGTCGAGGATCACGACCTCGACGCGACTTCTTTCTTCGGGCGGCGCCTCGACGACGACTTCGTCGTGCACCTGCAAGATGAGACGCGCTTGCAAATCCTCGGCGCGCAACTGGCGATCCAAGCGCACCAGGGCCGATTTGAAGATATCGGCGGCCAATCCCTGGATGCCCGAATTCATGGCCTGGCGCTCGGCCGCTTGGCGCTGCGGTCCGGTGGCCGTGGCGATGTCGGGGAAGGGGCGGATGCGGCCGAACTCGGTTCGCGAGTAACCCTTCGCCCGAATGTCCTTGATCGTCTGGTCCATGTAGGCCCGCAGCGACGGGAAGCCGGAGAAGTATTTGTCCATGATCTCCTTGGCGACGCTCACCGGAACGCCGAGGCGACGACTCAGACCGAAGGCCTCCATGCCGTAGGCGAGTCCGTAGGAGACGGCTTTGGCCTGTTCGCGCTGCTCGGCCAGGACGTCGGCCGGCGCGCAGCCGAAGACCGAGGCGGCAATCGTGCGGTGCACGTCTTCGTGCGAGGCGAAGGCCGCGAGCAGGCCGGAGTCCTGAGAGAGGTGGGCCAGGATCCGCAGTTCGATCTGGTTGTAGTCCGATACCGCGAGCTCCCACCCCTCGCTCGGCAAGAAGGCGTAGCGAAGACGACG
>PNAH01000026.1:0-20921 GCA_003170315.1 Acidimicrobiaceae bacterium | reverse complement strand
GGCGTCGGTCGAATAGCCCGACTTGATCTTCTTCACCGCCGTGAGTCCCATCTCGTCGAAGAGGACCGTTTGGAGTTGCTGGGGCGAATTGACCTTGAACTCGTGCCCGGCCACTTTTTGGATCTGCTTATCGAGGGACGCCGCCTCTTCGGTGAACTCCTTGGCGATCGTGCGCAACAGTTCCACGTCCACGCGGATGCCTCGGGCTTCCATGAGTCCGAGCACCATCACCAGCGGCAGTTCGATCTGCTCGTAGACGAAGTTCAGTTCCCACTGCGCTATCTCCGCGTGGAGGTGCTCGCGCAGTCGCGCGATCAGCGCCACCTCGTAAGTCAACGTCTCGTCGCTCGTCGTCGAATCGAAGAGCGACGGTGAGGTCTCGACGATCGGCTCGCCGAGGAAACGTTGCGCCACTTCCGCGAGGTCGTAGCGACCGCTATTGGCGTCCAGCAAGAACGCCATGATCGCGGTGTCGTCGGCCGGTTCGAGCATCACGCGGTCGCCACTCGCGACCGTGCGATACAGCGCCTTGAGGTCGTGACCGCACGGTGCGACGCGCGCGAAGGCGTCGATGGCGTCGTCGAGGTCACAGAGCGCGACCAGTCCCTTGTCGGCGTCCAGCACCGCCGCTCGAGTGTGGCGATAAGCCACCACCGGGGTCGTGGTCGACGCCAGCACCTCGTCGAGCGACTTCGCCACTCGCATCGCCTGGACGGTCTTCGCCTTCTTCGCCTCCGTGGCTTCGCGCAACGGCGCAGACGCCGCGCCCGACTCACCCAAGAGGCCCTCTTTCATGAGCTGACCGAAGCGGCTGCGCATCTGGGTCATCTCGAAGCGGTCGAAGAAGGCGTCGGTCTCGGAACGGTTCCATCCCCCGAGGGTGATGTCGTGCAGCGTGAAGTCCAGTGGTACGTCGCGAATGAGCAACATGACCTTCTCGTTGTTGCGCGCGCGCTCTTCGAAGGTGGCGAGATTCTCTCGAAGTTTCGGCGTGAGATCGCTCAGGTGCGCGTACAGATCATCCATGTCGCGATACTGGGCGAAGAGCTTGGCCGCCGTCTTCTCCCCTACTCCCGGAACGCCGGGCAGGTTGTCCGAGGTGTCGCCTCGAAGCGCGGCCAGCAACGGGTAACGCTTCGACTCAATACCGCAGCGTTCGAAAATGCCCGCTTCGTCGTAGAGCGAGTAGTCCGAGACGCCGCGCCGGTTGTAGAGAACCTTCACGAACGGGTCCTCCACCAATTGGAAGGCGTCGCGGTCGCCGGTCACGACCACCACCGGGATCGACTCGTTGCGTCCCCAGGTGGCGAGCGTCGCCAGAACGTCGTCGGCTTCGAAGTTCGCAACGCCGAGCACCGGGATGTGCAACACCTCACAGAGATTGCGGATCAGTTCGAACTGATGCTCAATCTCGGGCGGGGTCTCGGCCCGTCCGCCTTTGTAATCCTCCACCATCGCGTCGCGAAACGTGCCACCCGGGAGATCAAAGGCCACGGCCAAGGCGCGCGGACTCTGGGTTCGCACGAGCGACAACAACATGGCCGCGAAACCGTGGAGGGCGTTGGTGACCAGGCCTTCGGACGTGGCGATGTCGGGTGGGAGCGCGAAGAAGGCGCGAAAGGCCAACGACATGCCGTCCAACAGCACCAGGGGACGTTGGTCGGTCGCCGCCTCAGCCAACGAATTCCCCCTTCAGGATCTGTTGGGCGATGTCGCGCATGCGCGTGCGTCCGCGCATCGCCGACTGCTGGATGATCTCGAAGGCCGCCGGCTCGTCCAGACCGCGCTCGTCCATCAGCATCTCCTTGGCCCGCTGGACGATCTCTCGCGTTTCAATCTTGTCCTCGACGTGGGACGCCTCGGCGTCGCGTTCTTCAGTTGCCGGTGAAAGGATCGCCGCCAGTTTGGGCAGGATCTCGCTCGAGCGAAAGGGCTTGACGAGATAGGCCACCACGCCGGCGTCGCGCGCACTCTCGATGAGCGAGCGCTGGCTGAAGGCGGTGAGCAACACGACGACGGTCGCGGTCTCTTTCAAGGCACGGGCGACTTCGATGCCGTCCAGGCCGGGCATCTTGACGTCGAGCAACGCCAGGTCGGGTCGAAGGTCTCGAATCATGCTCAGCGCGTCGTCGCCCCGCGCGGCCTCGCCCACCACCAAGTAGCCGTCACCCTCGAGAATCTCCTTGAGGTCGAGTCGGATGATCGACTCGTCGTCGGCGATGACGACGCGCTTATCCACGTTCGTCGTCCGGCGTCCAGTCGCGCAACAGTTCGTCGCGGGCTTCGACGAGTTCTCGAACCTCCTCGGCCCGGCGACGCATTTCGGCGTTCGCCACCGCCACGTGACGTGAGAGATCGTCGTACTCGTGCGCCTGGAGGGGCGTCTCGGAGACCAACGCGCGGATCCGCGAGTCCTCCAGCGCGTCGTTCCAGACCAGCACCTGCTCTTGAAGCACGTTGAGGCTCTCTCGCGCCTGGTTGAGTTGGCGTTGCACGTCTTCCAGTCGTCGTTTGTACAGGCGCGAACTCATGGCGTGAGTCTAAATCGTCACTTCGACGTCCACCAGAACGGCGGCGCGTTCGAGCATCTCGGCCGAGGGCCTCACACCGAAACTGTCGGCGGCGGGGTCCACTTCGCGGGCAGAGTCCTCGCCTACAACGTCGACGGGGCCGAGGTCGCTGGGCTCCTCGACGCAGCTTCGCGCGAGCGAACGGTGGGCCGCACGGGCGTAGGGCGACTCGAAGAATCCGCCGAGGTACGGTCGAAGCCCGGCCTCGCGGGCCGCCACGATGATCGTTCGCGCGTTCGCCAGTCCCCCGACGCGCGCCGGCTTGACGCAGATGATGTCGGCGGCGCAGTAGCGCACCAATTGGGCGACGTCGCGCACGCTGCGCACCCCTTCGTCCACGCTGAGCGCCACGTCTAGCCGTTCGGCCAGCCGCGCCGTGTCGACGACGTTGCCCACCGCGTAGGGCTGTTCCACGGCAACCACGTGGGCGACGTCGCGCACGATCCGGACCTGTTCGATGACCTCGTCGTCGCTGTGAGCCGAGCAGTTGTAGTCGAGCAGCACCGGTGCCGACAGCTCACCGAGCCGTTGAAGAGCATCGGAGCTGAGCGGCGCCGCCGAGATCTTGGCGCGCACGCGCGTGGCGTCGGGATCGACCGACCACGCTCCGTCGTCAATCAACGAGACCGTGGTCTGTAAGGGGGTGTCAAACCTCGCCGGCCACAGCGAGTCGATCGTCGCCCCCGCCAAGCGCAGTTCGCGGTCCAGCAGCGCCATCTCCAGCACGGCCACGGCCGGATTGCTCGCCGCGCGCGATCCGGCGAAACGAGCCACGCGCGTCCACGACGGCAGGTCGCCCTCGCGTTCGAGGATCTGTTGCAGTTGCGGTACGACGAAGATCCGCACTTCGTCGATGACGTCGGCGATCGCGGCGTCGCCGTTCAATTCCTGGGGCTGGGGCGCGATCTCGCCGAAGCCCGTGACGCCGTCGCATTCGACCTCGAGGAAGAGCCTCGAGCGATTCGCGTGACGCTCTCCGGCGGAGCGCACCGGGAAACGAATCTCCGTGTCCTGGCGGCGCAGTGTGACTTTCATCTTCGCCACACTACGGGGCGGTGTTATCGTTGTTCGCTCAGCCCGGATGGCGGAATCGGCAGACGCGGAGGCCTCAAAAGTCTTTACTCGAAAGGGTGTGTGGGTTCAAGTCCCACTCCGGGCACGCTGCGCGATCCTTAGGTGTCGCCACAACGTGAACACTTCAATTCGTGAGGGCGATGCTGCGCCGGGAATCACCAGCGGCCCGGACTTGGCGGCGCGTGTGCCACTCGGCGTACCCGCGTCCGATCCCGTACCAGGTGGCGCTAAAGACGCTCACGTAGAACCCGACGGGCCAGTTCGATTCGTACGCGCACGCCAGCGCCAGCCAAATGGTCACGAGGGCGATGGCGACCGATCCCGCCATCGCTCGTCCCGCTCGATTCGTGAAACACTGGGCGGCCGCCGAGGGACCCAACATCAAGGTGAAGATCAGCAGCGCTCCGACGACGGGCACCGTCATGGTCGTGGCGCAGGCGATGACGATCAGAAAAGCGATTTCGAATCGTTGCGGCCGGAGTCCTCGCGCGGCGGCGATGTCGGGTGCGATCGACGTGAGCAGCAGCGGTCGATAGAGCATGGCCACCGCGACGATGCACACGGCACCGAGCGCGACGACCGGCAGGAGGTCACTTGAGCTGACGCCCAAGATCTCGCCGAAGAGCAGCGAGAATATCTGTGGCTCGTACTGCGTACTGAGGCTCACGAACGCCGCCCCGAGGGCGAGCATCATCACGAGAGCCAGCGCCGTGACGGCGTCGGACCGTCCCCGACGACTCAGAGCGCCGATGCCCAACGCGGCGCCGAAGGAGAAGACGCCGAGACCGATCAGTGGATTGATAGCGAGCAGGTTCGCGCCGGCCGCGCCGGCGAAGGCGCCGTTGGGAATGGCGTGCGCGGGAAAGGCCGAGCCGCGCAGAACGACGAAGAATCCGACGACGCCGCCCACGATGGCGACCATCGTGCCCACCTCCCACGCGTTCACCATGAATCCGGAGAACATTACGAAACCGCCTTGAGTACTTCGGTCGACGCATTGGACGCACCGACCGAATTCGCTCGTGGTCGATCGAACCTTCGGCGTACGAGTGGAAGACCCGACATCAGGTACGCGATGAAGATCAAGGACACGATGAAAAAGCTGACCGGCAAGCCCTGGCTGGAGGGTACCCAATAAAAGCTGTCGTACGCGAAGAGGATGCCCAACCACGTCGTGGCGACGCCCAGTACGCCAGCGACGATCAATGACGCGCGCAGGCTCTTCGTCAAACGCACCGAGGCGGCGGCCGGACCAATGAGCAGCGCCGTCGAGAGTATTGAACCGACGGCGATCGAAGAGAGCCCGACGGACACCGCCATCGCGATCATGAACAGTACCCCCACACCTCGCACATTGATACCCCGGGCTCGCGTCAGTTCCGCGCTCAATGAACTGAGCAACAACGGACGATTGATCATGACCACGATCGCGAGGGCCAGGGTGCTCAACCCCAGGACCAGAGGAACCGTCGAAGGGTCGACCGTGAAAATCGAACCGAATAAGAGCTGCTGCGTCGCGCCGGTGGTGGCGCCCTTCGTTGTGTCCAGATAGAGAAACAGCGCCGCCAGACCGAGGGCGGTGCCCAGGACGATGCCGGTCGCCAGATCGCGTCGTCGCTCCCGTTCCACCCCGATCAAGTCCATCGCTCCCGCGCCGATCACTCCACCACCGATGAAACCGAGGAGCGGGCTCCATCCGAAGAAGAACGCGGCCGAGCCGCCAGTCGTCGCGACGTCGGTGAGCGCGTGCCCGGCGAAGGATTGACCGCGAACGACAACGAAGACGCCGACGACCGCCGACACCATCGCCGTCACGGCGCCAATGATTAACGCCGTCCGCACGGGCGCACTGGTAAAGAAGCCGAACTCGAACACGACGTGCACGGGTCAGCCGAGGGTGAGGGTCGGATGTTGCGGAATGTCCTGGTTGTCCTGGCCCGGTTCGGCCACGACCAAGACTCGCCCGTGGAGTTGGAGCACGTCGACGTGATGTCCGTAGAGCTGACTCAACACGTCGGAGCGAATGACTTCGTCGGTCGTTCCGCTAGCGGCGCGACCACCGGTGAGGTACACGATGCGATCCATGACCGGTAAGAGGGCGTTCATTTCGTGGGCCGAGAGCAGTATCGCGACGCCGTAACCGCGCGCGACGCGATGAAGGAGCGCCACGATTTCCTGAACGCTCCTCGGGTCAAGATTCGCGAGTGGTTCATCCAGCAAAAGCAGTTTCGGCCGGCTGATCAAGGCGTGCGCGATGAACACTCGTTGTTGCTCTCCGCCCGAGAGGCTGCCCAATCGATGGTCAGCGAATCGCTCGGCGTCAACGTCGTGCAGGATCTGTTCGACGAGTTCACGTTGTGGTGGACTGCGCCGCGTGAGACCGTAGCGATGAGCGTCGAGTCCGAGCGCGACGAAGTCGCGCGCCCGCATGGGAACGTCGGGATCGACCACGATCTTTTGGGGCACGTACCCGAGCGAGCGGCTGCGCGGCGACAGTGGCGTACCGGAGACCAGGACTCGACCGCTATCCGGTCGCTGCAGACCGAGGATGGTGCGCAGCAGCGTGGTCTTGCCGACACCGTTCGAGCCAATGAGTCCCGTGAACTCTCCACCACGGACGTCGAAGGTGACGTGGTCGAGTACTTGGCGACCGGACAGCGAGACGGAAAGCTCATCGACTTGAAGCACGGGCACGTCGGTCATAGTTTCTCCGTTGATCGGTGTCGGGTTATCGCTGCGTCGATCGCGTTCACTTCGGCGAGCATCCAGGTTTGGTAGTCGTAACCCGGCGTGGGCATCGTCTCGTACACGCCGACGACCGGGACCTTGGCCGTGACGGCGCTCTGTTTGATCGTCGCGGTAAGGGAGTCCACGACCTGCTGGTTGTAGCAGAACACCGTCGCCTGGTGCTTCGTGAAGAATCCCTCCTCGAGCGAGATGTCCTCGGGTGCGGGGTCAACGCCGTTCATAATGTCGGCCTGAAACACGAAAGGGGTCAGGATCCGCAAGCCCATGGCCTTCAGTAGATAGTCGGCAACGGGTTCGGTCACCGCCACCGGTGTACCGCCATGCTTCGACCTGAAGGCAGCGATGGCGCGAAGCCACGGTTGTAACGACGTGGTGAACGACGCCAGTTTCTTTTGAAAATACGTCGCGTGACTCGGGTCAAGTTTCTCCAGATCCTTCGCGATGGCGCTGGCGACGGCGGGCATGGTCGTTGGGCTGTACCAGAGGTGGGGATTCGGCGTGTCGGTGGGCAAGTCCAGCACGTCTTGCGCGACGACAATTTTCCTCTGGGGATTCGGTGCCGCCCCTTCAATCTTGTTCATGAAGCCGTCGTAGCCCACGCCATTTTGGACGATGAGCTGGGCTCGACTGATCTCGTCGGCCACCGACGGGCTGGCCTCAAAGGTATGGGGATCCGTGTTTGGGTCCTTGAGTATCGACGAAACCTTTACGTACTCTCCGCCGATCTGACTCAGCACGTTGGCGTATTCGTTCTCCGCCCCGACCGCGAAAATCACCCGGGACTTCGCACTGGCCGACGCATTGGTCGGCGCACTCCAGCAGAGCGCGCTCAAGAACACGACGGCGCACGCGAGGACCATGGGCGTGACACTTCGCCGCGACGAAGCGACGCTGTCCGGCGGGAACTGGGTGATCATGCATCAATGATAGAATGAGAATGAGTCTCATTACAACCGAGACTGCGCGGATCGGAAGGAGACGGAGCGATGCAAACCTTTGACACCGTCGACGAACTGCACGAGTTCGTCGAGATGTTGCTGCACCGAATCGATCAGCGCTACACCATCGGTCGCCGAGCCGTGGTCGAACTCTTGGCCTCGTCGGAGCGTCCCCTCAGCATTTCAGACATTGAGACGCGAGTCCCCGAGATTCCGAGAAGTTCGGCCTACCGCCATCTCTCGGACCTCCAGAAGGCGGGCGTCGTGCGGCGGATCGCCGCAAGTGACGAGTTCGCTCGGTTCGAGATGGCCGAGGATTTCCTCCACCACCATCATCACCTTCTCTGTTCTTCTTGTGGCCAAGTCATCGACGTCACGCCGACTCGCGCGTTCGAGCGCACGGTCGCGCGCATGGTCGATGAACTCACCGCCGCACAAGGATTCCGGGCGACCTCCCACGCTCTGGACGTCATCGGTCACTGTGCGAATTGTGAGCGCTGATCCGACCTCGTCGTCGTTCGGCGTTAGGAGTTCAAGAGCTTCCAGTGACCTTCGGAGATGACGTCAACGGTTCCATCCACAACTCGGATGGCGGTCTGATCGTCTATCGCGTACGCCGGACCAGGTTGTCCCGCGGCCCATTTTTCTGCGTCGGCCGTCGTATTCTCCGGCAGGTCCGGGTGATCCAAGTGCGGAAAGATCGAAAAATCAACCACGCCGAGCGTTCGATCGCCACCAGCCGGCGGTCTCCAGACGACGAAGTCCTCTCCGATGGTGGGGGCCATCACCATGCTCCCGCCGCTGATTCCCACGTAGACGGTCTGGGGCAGCGACGCGAACAGATCCGCCAATCCGCATTGGCGCATCCAGTAACCCAGATACAAGGCATCGCCGCCGCTCACCAGCAGGGCGTCCGTCGCTCGGACCTTGGGAATCCATTTTTCTTCATCCATGCTGGGTAGAGCCGTGAGCTCCAGCACTCCCAGGGACTTCCAACCCAATTCGGTCAGCGGGGTCTGGGAGTGCCCGCTGACGAAGCGCCACACCTGATCAAGTGATCCGTGACCGTAGCTCGCGGTCGGGACGCACAGAGCGTTCGATTCAGCGATCGGTTTGCCGAGGAGTTCGACCAACGCGCGCTGGATGCTCGGGTTCTTGACGCCAGCGGAAGTGAGAAGAAGCTTCATATGCCTCGCTAAGTCAATCGAAGGGCTTTCGTAACCTAGCGCAACCGGTTGAAAATGGCGCGCGGCGCGACAACCGGACCTCCACGTCAAAGCCCCAGCGCCGATGATTCGGTCGCACTGTTACCGTAATGAAATGTCAGATCCAGCCGCCCTCGCGTTCCGAGACGACGTCGTCGCGCTCTTCCCCGGTCAGGGATCACTGAGCGGCGGCGCCGGGGTCGAGTGGCAGTCGCCTCGCTTCTGGGAGATCCTGGCGCGCGTCAGTGACGCCGCTCGCCTCGACGTCGCCAAGCTGTTGATCGGCAGCACTGACGAAGACGTGGTGCGCACGGACCGCGCCCAAATCGCCACGTTCGCCTTGTCGATCGTCGGCTACTGCGACCTCGTTGACCGCGGCATCCGACCCCGGTACTTGCTGGGCCACAGTCTGGGTGAGTTCAGCGCTCTGGTCGCCTCCGGTCTGTTGACCATTGAAGACGGCGCGAGGTTGATCGGCGTTCGCGGCGCGGCGATGGCCCGCGCCGCCGCGGCCTCCGAGGGATCCATGGTCGCGCTGATGGGCGGCGATGACGGCGCGCGCGACGCACTGAGTGGCCTCACCGACGTCTGGATGGCCAACATCAATGGCACGGGTCAAATCGTCGTCAGCGGGACGCGCGCGGGCCTGGACGACTTGCTCGCTCGTCACAAGGATCTCGGGTGGCGTCGGGCGACGCCGCTTCCGGTCGGGGGCGCCTTTCATTCGCCGCTCATGGCGCCGGCCCAAGACGAACTCGACAAGGCACTCGCCAGCGTCGAGTGGGGAACGACGGACGCCGTGCTCATCTCCAACGTCGACGCCCGAGTGCACGTCACGGCCGACGAATGGCGAGAGCTGTTGTCGCGCCAACTGACCTCCCCGGTGCAGTTCTATGACGCGACGCTGGCGCTGCCCGAAACGGTCACGACGACCATCGAAATGCCACCGAGCGGCGTGCTCACCGGACTGACGAAGCGAATGCGGCCGTTCGAGCGTCAATTCGCGCCCACCAACTTGCTCGAACTGGAAGCGATCGAATTATGAGTCGACACGTCATCGTCACCGGATCCAGTCGCGGCATCGGCGCGGCCATCGCCGAGTGGTTCATCGCCCAAGGCGACCAGGTCGTGGGACTCTCTCGCTCCGGTGAGGCGCCGAGCGGCTGCGCCAAGAGCTTCGCCGTCGACGTCGCGGACTCTTCGGCGGTGAACGAAGCCGTCAAATCAGCGATCGCCGAATTCGGTCCCGTGGAGGTCGCGGTCCTCAACGCCGGGGTCACGCGAGACGGCCTGGCCATGCGCATGTCCGACGACCAGTGGCGCGAGGTTCTCTCGACCGACCTCGACGGCGCCTTCTATAGCGCGCGCGCGACGATGGCCTCCATGGTGCGCCAACGCGCCGGCTCGATCATCTTCATCGGATCGATCAGTCCCTTCGTGGGCGTACCCGGTCAGGCCAACTACGCCGCCGCCAAGGCCGGCCTCGTCGGGCTGGCCCGAGCGCTCGCCAAGGAGGTGGCCTCGCGCAACATCACGGTGAACGTCGTGGCCCCCGGGCTCATCGAGACCGACATGACCAACGACCTGGGCACCGCCAAGGACGCCATGGCCGCCCTGATCCCCATGGACCGAATCGGCCAGCCGAGCGATGTCGCCGGGGTGGTCGGATTCCTCGCCAGTAATGAGGCCCGTTACATCACCGGAGCCGTCATCGCGGTCGACGGTGGTCTCGCCATGGGTCTCTAGCTCACCGACGCGGGGCGGCCTTTGAGTACGATGGAGCGACAGAAAAAAGGGGCACCTCCATGGACCGCAACGAAGCATTAAGTAAGTTCACCGACGCCGCCGTCGAAGTCTTGGCGGTCGACCCGTCCAAGGTGACACTCGACGCCTCTTTCAGCGACGACCTCGGCGCCGACAGCCTCGACTTGGTCGAATTGGTTATGGCGCTCGAAGAGACCTTCGACATCGAAGTCGCCGAAGACGAACTGAAGGACATTCGCACGGTCGGCGAAGCCTTCGAACTGATCTACGCCAAGCTGTAGTGCGCGTCGCGGTCTCCCCCACGGGTCCAGTTCCGGGTTACCGGGTCGCCGTCACGGGCTTAGGCGCGATCAGTTGCGCCGGGGTCGGGGTCGAGGCACTCTGGAGCGCCCTCCAGAAAGATACGGCACCCCCGAGCAAGCGCATCGCGCCCTTTGACGCGACGCACATCGGCGGACCGAAGGAGTTGCGTCGCTTCGACCCGTTCTCGCTCTACGCGCTCATGGCGGCCGACGAAGCGTGGAACCAGAGCGGCCTCACGGGTCCGCTGGTGGACGCCGGCAGCATCGTCACCACGGGCATCGGCGGACTCCAGACCGTTATCGAACAGTTCCGGGTTCTCTCCGAGAAAGGTCCCGACCGCGTCTCGCCGTTCATGGTGCCCATGATGATGCCCAACGCCGCTACCGCCGCCGTCTCGATGCGCTTCGGACTCGGCGGCCCTTGTGAAACCGTCACGACCGCCTGCGCGGCCGGCACCCACGCGATTGGCAACGCCGCGAGACTCGTCGCCACTGGAAGAAGCACCGTGGCGGTCGCCGGTGGCGCCGAAGCGGTGATGGTCGAAATCGCCGAGGCCGGCTTTCGCAATATGACGGCCCTGAGCAACACCGAATTCTCTCGTCCCTTCGACATCGAGCGCGACGGATTCGTCATGGGCGAGGGCGCGGGCATCTTGATACTGGAAGAGTGGGAGCACGCCATCGCGCGCGGCGCCACCATCTACGCCGAAGTCCTGGGCGCCGCCTCCACCGCCGACGCGCACCACATCACCGCGCCGGACCCCTCGGGACACGGCGCGATTCGCTGCATGGAGTTAGCGCTCGAGGACGCGGGCGTCACGGCGAGCGAGGTCTCGCACATCAACGCGCACGGGACGTCGACGCCGCTCAATGACCTGGCCGAGTCGGTGGCCGTTCGCGCGGTCTTTGGCGATGACCCTCCTCCGGTGACCTCGATCAAGGGTCACCTCGGTCACTCACTCGCGGCGGCGGGCGCCCTCGAGGGCGTCGTCTCGGTCCTCACGCTGGTCAACCAGTTGATTCCGCCGACCGCGGGCACGACCAAGGTTGACCCCGACGTCGGACTCAACGTGGTCATCGGCGAGGCGCTGGCAGCGAACGTCGAGGTCGTGCTGTCGAACTCCTTCGGCTTCGGCGGCCACAACGGCAGCGTCGTCTTCCGACGCTTTCACGCCTAGACGACAACGAGCAGCGGGCACATTGTCGTCGACGGTTCTACCCACGGGGGGTTCTCTACATCGGCCATTCGTCGTGGTGGCGTTCCACGTACGCGTTGTCAAAGGCCCATCGCGCGTTAGCGATGAACTGTCCCAAGAGGACCGGATCCTTCTCGCCCACTGATTTCTCGACGCCGGCGCGTACGTCGACGCCCCAGACCGGGTAGTTCTGCACGATGTCCACCACGTTGGAAGGCGTCAGCCCTCCGGAGGCGATCATCGGGGTTCGCACCTCGCGGTCGCCGAACAGTTCCAGACAGTCCATCAGTGAATAGTGGTCATCGGATTCGGGCACCACGATGTAGTCGACGCCCGAGAGGGCGGCCACCAAGTCGTGATTGGCCGTGCTGGGAAGACTTCGCAGCACGGTGTTGACGCGCTCGGACACGTAGGTGAGCTCTTCGCTCGCGACCGTGCCGTCGATTTGAACCGCCGAAAGTCCCAGCGTGTTGGCGATCTCCACGATGCGCTGAGGCATCTCGTTGCGAAAGACGCCCACCGAGATGGCGCCCACCGGAAGGCGGCGAACAATATCGTGCGCGGCGTTGACCGAGATCTGGCGCGGCGTCGGACCAAAGTCGAAACCAATGGCGCTCGCGCCGAGCCCGATGGAGAACAGTGCGTCGTCTTCTGTGGTTACTCCGGAGACCTTGATGAAGATGCCTTCAGTATTCAACCGCACGTGTCGACCCCTTGGCTCCTACGTTAACGGCCGGCACTCCGCGACATCAGACAATCTCTTCGACGCGCACGTCGACCGCGAGTTCGAGCTCCGATGATCCGAACAGGCTCCGGTGTGCGAACCCGAGACCCACGACCGAATCGCCATCGTGCGTCGATGTCGTGAGTCCCGATACTCCGGCGGGACCTTTGGACGTCAGGACGTCGCCCATGCGCGCTTCGTTCGGACCGGTCGCTCGAACCATGCGCCAAGGCACGCTCGAGCCTCGCGCGTCAAGGCGTCCGACCAACTCTTGTCCCGTAAAACAGCCCTTGGTGAAGGACACTGCGGAGGTCACGAAACTGGCACCGAAACACTGAGGCGTCAGGCCTCGCGCAAACTCGGCCGCTCCGGGCAAGCCCGCGTCAATCTGTTCGCGCACCGTGTTGAAGGGTCCATGTTCTCGCTCGACCAACTCCAGCGTGCACTTGGTGCGAAGGAGGAATCGTCGAAGACGCTCAAGGGCGACGTCACCGAGCACTCGGGGCACCGCTAGGTCATAGCCGTCAGGTGAGGTCGAAACGTGACACGACGTGATGACGATGCCGTCGGGCGCGAGCAGGAGCGCCCACGCGCCACTCGTGTTCATCGTCGAGACGTCTTGACTCAGCTGGCCCTGAAGGAAGGGCTCGGCCTCGGGACCGCGCGCGACGATGCTTGACCAGCGAACGCTCGATTCGGTGACGGTGTCGGTGGTTTCTTTCATCGACCATTACAGTATTCGCCAGCGCGCGAGACGCTCCCAACGCAAAGGACCACGTCGATGAGCATGCAGAACGAATTGAACACCATCACCTCAACGATGAACGATCTGTCGCATCGCGTCTCGGCGCTGGTCGAGACCGAAGGTTCGGCCATGCCGCCGGACATCTACTCCGAACTCGTCGCCGCCGAGCGAACGCTCGGGGCGCTGCTTCGTCGCTTGAACCGCGTTGTCGGCCGAATCGCGTAGCGCGAAGGTAACGTGCGCTCATGACCGATACGTGGCAACGCAGCCACTCGCTGACGCCCGAGCGTCGGCTCGAAGTCCTGAATCTCCTCAACCGCACCGAGACGCTGTTGGGCCGTGAGGCCATCGACGAAGGTCGCCGTCGGATCGTCGTGCACGGTTGGCGAGCCGAACACTGGTTGCTGTATCACGAAGGTCTGCTCGTCAAGTACGCCCTGGCGACGGGAACCAAGAACGCGATCGTCGAAATGTGTGGCGGCGGCATCGACGAAGAGCTCCTGCAGAATCTGTTGAAGTACCACGAGTCCCTCGACTGGTGGACCCGGGGCTCGATGGTGCCGGTCCATTCGCAGTGTCAGGTCGTTCGGACCTTGCAATTGATGCAGGTGGCCCTGCCGGTGGCGACCGTCGACGTGCCCGAAGGCGCCACGCTACGCAACTACGAGCCCGGGCGCGACGAAGACGCCTGGCTCGAACAGAACAACGCCGCCTTCGCCGATCATCCGGAGCAAGGCGCCTGGCTGCGTTCGGACCTCGAGGAGCGCACGAGCGAACCGTGGTTCGACCCATCAGGATTCTTGCTGTTGGAGATCGACGGACGTCTCGCAGCGTCGTGCTGGACCAAGGTCCACGAACTGCACCCGGACCGCTTCGGAGAGATCTACATCATCTCGGTCCACCCGGACTTTCAGGGACGCAATCTCGGACGCGTCATGGTCACCCAGGGTCTCGACGTTCTTCGAAAGAAGGGGGTCTCCACGGCGATCCTCTTCGTCGAACAATCGAACGCCGGAGCAGTGGCGCTGTACGAATCACTCGGATTCAAGGTCGAACGCGACGACCGACTGTTGCATTTTCACCGCAATTAGTGCACGCCGACGAGTCGGCCAATCCCGAAGGTGACGGCCGCGGCGAACGCGCCCACGAGGACTTGACGAAGCGCCCACTTGAAGATGCCGTTGCGCGTGAACCAGCCGATGACGCCCCCGACGATCGCGGCAGCAATGACGGCCAGCACGATTGACCACACGATCGGATTGCCCTTAGACGTCAAGATCCACGGCAGCAAAGGTATGAAAGCACCGATCGCGAAGGAGAACAGCGACGAGATCGCCGCGCCCCACGGCGAGCCGGTCGTTGAAGGATCGACGCCAAGTTCTTCGCGGGCGTGCGTGCGAAGGGCCATCTCCGGGTCACGCATCAGGTCCACGGACAGCCGCCCCGCAAGGTCCTCCTCGATGCCCCGGTTGATGAACAGCTGACGCAACTCTTCTTGCTCTTGAACCGGCGACTCCTGAAGGGATTTGCGCTCGACGCCGATCTCGTATTCGAGAAGTTCCTTTTGGGCTCGAACCGAGATGTACTCGCCACTGGCCATCGAAAAGCCTCCGGCGACGAGTCCCGCGAGACCGGCCAGTCGAACGATGTTGTGACCGGGACTGGCACCAGCGAAACCGAGGATCAACGAAGCGTTGGTGACGAGGCCGTCGCTCACTCCAAAGACTGAGGCGCGATACCAACTCCCTGCAACGTTCCGGTGCTTTTGCTCGTGGTAGGTTTCGCTCATCGCCCAATCTTACGGCGTCCGAACGTCAATTCCTTTGAAGAGTCGATTGTCTAGAGTTGACTTTGGAGGTTTTATATGACGACGCACGTGAACAGTATTGAGGAGTTGACACCACTCGTGGGCTCGCACCTCGGATACGGCGAGTACCGAACCCTGACCCAAGAGGAGGTGAACCTGTTCGCCGACGCGACCGGTGATCACCAGTGGATTCATGTTGATCCCGAGCGCGCGAAAGCCGGACCCTTCGGTGGACCTATCGCTCACGGTTACCTCACGCTCTCGATGATTCCGGTGCTGCTCGGCGGCGTCATGAAGGTCGAGGGCGTCGCGATGGGTGTGAATTACGGCACCAACAAGGTCCGCTTCACCAGTCCCGTCCCGGTCGGTTCGGAGATTCGCGCGGGCGCCACCTTGGCGTCGGTCGACGAGGTCGACGGCGGTGTGCAGGTCGCGCTCGACGTTGTGGTCGAAGTCAAGGACGCCCCTAAGCCGTCGTGCGTCGCGCAAGTGGTCTTTCGCTACTACCGCTGAGTCCGTTGTCCACTCCCCTCCCCCAAGGCGAAGAAAAGACCCGTCAGGTCCGAGCGATGTTCGACGCCATTGCGTCGCGCTACGAATTGGTCAACAGACTGATGACCTTCGGCCTCGTCACGCGCTGGCGTCGACGCGCGGTCACCGATCTTCGCCTGCCGCGCCAGAGCGTGGTCCTCGACGTCGCCGCGGGCACGGGTGACTTCACGCGCGAACTCGCGCGACAAGGACATCGGGCTATCGCCACCGACCTGAGTCTCGGAATGCTGCAAGCCGGAAAGCTCATGGACGAGCGCGTCCAGGCTGACGCGTCGTTGCTCCCGTTTCGAACCGGCGGATTCGACGGCGTGACCTGCGGCTACGCGCTGCGCAATTTCAGTGACCTGGCGGCCACCTTTGACGAGATGGCCCGCGTCATTCGTCCCGGGGGGAGGTTGTCGCTCCTCGAGGTCTGCGAACCTCGATCGGGACTCTGGCGCGCCGGATTCCGCGTGTGGTTTCGACGCGTCGTGCCCTTCATTGGATCACTGGTCTCGGACCGGGCCGCCTATCACTACCTTCCCGAGTCCACGGCGTACTTGCCCGCGAGCGAAGAGATTGTGCGGATGTTGAACCGCTCCGGCTTCGCCGCAGTCAATCATCGGCGGGTCATGGGTGGACTCAGTCAACAGTTCATCGCCACGAGATCGTCGTGAAGTTCCAACGCCGCCGGATTCCCGCACAGCCCCTCGAGGCGATGCGCTGCGTCGGCGCCCGTGACGGCTGGCTCATCGAGACCGCCGACGTCATTCGCGTCGGTTTCGGAGCGGCGGTCGATCAGGTGGTCCTCGAACAGGGCCTCGACGTCGCCGTGGACGCGACGGGGACCCTCCGCCGACACGAATTAGAAGGCGAAGACGGACCACCCGGCTCGGGCGTGGTCGCCTTCGGGGCGTTGCCCTTTGATCGCTCGGCCCCGAGCCGGCTCGACGTCCCGGAATATTGCCTCACGCAGACCAGCGGCGGTGAGGCGTGGCTCACCACACTGGACAACTCCGACTCGTGGCGCGACCTCCTGGATGGTGCGCGCTTGCCGGTGCAAGAGACCCAGAGCCTCCGCTCGCTCTCACTCCAGCCCACCCCCGACGAGTACGCGCACAACGTGGCCCTGGCCGTCGAGATCCTTCGCTCCAAGGAGATCGACAAGGTGGTGCTGGCGAGATCCGTGCGCGGCACCGTGCCCGAAGCCATCGACGCCGCTGCGGTCGCCCAACGCCTTCATCATCGTGAGCCGCTGTGCACCATCTTCAGCATCCCCACCACTGATCAGCGTCGGTTCGTTGGTGCGACGCCCGAGTTGATTGCCCGGCGCACCGGTCGCACGTTGCGCAGTCACCCCCTCGCCGGCACCATCGCCCTGCCGCCGAACGTCGCGCCCGAGGATTACTTGACCTGGTTGCTCGGCAGCACCAAGAACCTGCACGAACACAACGTGCCGGTCAACGAAATCGTCACCGCCCTCGCGAGGGTCTACGACGACGTGCGCGCCGACGCCGGGCCGTCCATCGTGGCCCTGCGCACCCTGGCGCACCTCGGCACCTGGATCGAGGCGTCGTGTCGAAACGAAGCCGACGCGCCCGACGCGCTGGAAGTCTTGCGCCTCTTGCACCCGACGTCGGCCGTCGGTGGCGTCCCGCGTCAAAGTGCCTATGAACTGATTCGGCGCCTCGAACCGGTCGACCGCGGCTTCTACGCCGGACCGCTCGGTTGGATCGACGCGAACGGCGACGGCGAGTGGTGGATCGGCTTTCGAGGCGTGCTGCTGGCCGGTGCCGAATTCGAAGCGTGGGCCGGCGCCGGTATCGTCAGTGAGTCGGACCCCACCGCCGAACGCGAGGAGACCAAAGCCAAACTGGCCAGCTTCTTGTTGTCGGTCCTGGTCGACGCCGTTCAGTGAGCGCCGCGGCCGAAGGGCCGCTCGATCGCCCACTTGGTGACCAGCCACAACGCTTCGACCACGATGGCCCGTGACATCTTCGACTCGCCCAACTCACGGTCGGTGAAAGAGATCGGCACTTCGATGATCGAGGCGCCGGCCCGCCGAGCGCGGTACGTCATCTCGATCTGAAAGCCGTACCCGTCGGCGCTCACGGTCGGAAAGTCGATCAGTTCCAGCCCCCGCCGGGAATAGACGCGATAGCCGGCGGTCGAATCCGCGACGCCCAGTCCGAGCATGATCGACGCGTACTGATTGCCGCCGCGCGAGAGCATCCGGCGAGAGAGACTCCACTGCGGGATCTGGCCACCGGGGATGTAGCGCGAGCCGATCACCACGTCGTGATCTTCGCCGGCACTCAGCAACATCGGCAGCGCGTTCGGGTCGTGGCTGAAGTCACAGTCGATCTCGACGAAGTGGTCGTACCCGTGTTCGAGGCCCCAGGCGAAGCCGGCGCGGTACGCCCCGCCCAGTCCACTCTTCTTCGTACGTCGCAACACCGTGATCTGTCCGACGTCGTCGGCGATCTCCTCGGCCAGCTTCGCCGTACCGTCGGGACTGCCGTCGTCGACCACGAGCACGTCGCACTGGGGCACGACTTTGCGTAGCGCGCGCAGCATCGGCTCCACGTTCAAAATCTCGTTGTACGTGGGCAGAACCACGAGCGTACGCATTGGTCGATTCTACCTGGACCGGCTTTCGCGTAACCAGGGGTCGATTGTTTGGAGCATCCGAGATGGCGCGTTTAAGGTACTCCTATGCCGGAGCCCGTCAAGAAGAAGCGGTTCGCGCTCCCGCGCGAAGTGCGCATCATCTTGAGCGTCGGGGCCTTGGTCTTCGTCTTCGAATACTTCGTCCTTCCGCAGTTCGCGTCGGCTCGCAAGTCGCTGCACCTGCTGGCGACGGTGAACCCCGCGCTCGTAATAGTGGCCGTGCTCTTGGAGATGGCCGCCATCTACGCCTACGTCGAACTGACCAAATCAGTGCTTTACCCTTACGCCCCGAGTCGCTTCAACCTGCTTCGAGTGAACCTGGCCGGTCTGGCGATCAGCCACGTGGTCCCCGGCGGCACCGCGCCGGCCGGCGCGCTCTCCTATCGAATCTTCAATGAACTCGGCGTGCCCAAAGAGACCAACGCCTTCGGACTGGCCGTCCAAGGCGCCGGCTCGGCCGTCGTGTTGAACATGATCTTTTGGTTCGCGCTGGTGATCTCGATTCCCCTTCGCGGATTCAACCCCGCGTACGGATTCGCCGCTCTGGCCGGCGTCTTCTTGTTGGCGGCGTTTTTCGGCACAATTCTCCTGATCACCCGGGGTCAGCGCCATGCCGCTAACTGGCTCCGCTGGATCGCTCGCCGGGTCCCCGCGGTGAACCCCGACAGGATCAGCGCGCTGATCGCCAAGGTCGCTGACCGGATCACGATGCTGGTGAACAATCGACGCACGCTGTGGGCCGCCTTCATGTGGGCGTCACTGAACTGGCTCCTCGACGCCGCGTGCCTGTGGGTCTTCATCTGGTCCTTTGGCCACGTGATCTCGCCCATCGACCTCCTCGTCGCCTACGGGTTGGCCAACATCTTGGCGGCAATCCCGATCACGCCCTCGGGACTGGGCATCATCGAGGGAGTCTTGATTCCGACGCTTAACGGTTTCGGCGTGCCCTACGGCCAGGCGATTCTCGCGGTGTTGTCCTATCGTCTCATTAACTTTTGGATTCCGATTCCCGTCGGCGGGATTTCCTACGCCACCCTGATCTGGCGCAAGGAGAATGGGCTCGCGCCTAAGCGAGAACCCGAGACCGGAGCATCGCCAGCCGTTTGAACTCGCTCTGGGCCGAGAAGCTGTTCACCGACTGCAGGCGACGCCAACGACGATCCGTGCCGAGGACCCACGTAAAGAGATCGTCGCGCCAGGTGACTTCGAAGGCCTCGAGGAGTTCTTGTTGGAGCGTGCGATTCTCAATCGGCACCTGGACTTCGACGCGACGGTCGAGGTTGCGTTCCATGAGATCGGCCGAGCCGAGCCAGATCGAGAACTCCGGCTCTCCGGGAGTGCCGAAGATGAGAATCCGCGAGTGCTCCAGGAACTCGCCGACCAGGCTGTGCACGGTGATGTTCTCCGACAGTCCGGCGACCCCGGGTCGAAGGGAGCAGAGGGTGCGGACCTCGAGGCGGATCTCGACCCCGGCACAACTCGCTTCGTAGAGGGCGTCGATGATGGTCGGATCGGTGAGCCCATTGACCTTGATCGAGATTCGACCGGCCGCTCCGTGATCACGTTGAAGGTCGATGAGTTCAATGACCTTGGATCGCGTCGACAGCGGGCTCACCATGATCTTCTTGTACTGCCCGATTCGTGAAAAACCGGTGAGGAAGTTGAAGAGCTCACCCACGTCGTCGGTGATGGCCGGGTCACAGGTCAAGAGCCCGAAGTCTTCGTAGGTTCTGGCGGTCTTGCCGTTGTAGTTGCCGGTGGCGATGTGGACGTACCGCGCCGTCGTGTCCCCTTCACTGCGCAGCACCAGCGCCGTCTTCGAGTGGGTCTTCAAGCCCACGATGCCGTAGACCACGTGAACGCCCGCGTCTTCGAGGGCCTTGGCCCATTCAATGTTGGCCGCCTCGTCGAAGCGGGCCTTCAGCTCCACGAGCGCGGCCACCTGCTTGCCGTGTTCGGCGGCGTGGATTAGTGAGGCCACGATCGGCGAGTCACCGGAAGTGCGGTACAGCGTCATCTTGATGCCCACCACCTTCGGATCGGCCGCCGCCTGGGCGATGAACATCTCGACGGAGTCCGTGAAGGATTCGTAGGGGTGGTGCAACAAGATGTCGTCTTCGCGAATCGCAGCGAAGATGTCGCCGACGTGTTCACCGTCCAAGAGTCGTCGCGGCGTGATTGGAGACCACCCTTCGCCCTTGAGATCGGGCCGATCGATCGCGTAGAGACTCCACAGGTCGTGCAGTCCTAACGGCGCGTCGGTGAGATACACGTTGGACCGGTCGAGTTCGAGTTGGTCGACGAGGAGTTCCAAGAACTCCGGCGACATTCCGCTTTGAATCTCGACCCGGAGGGCCTCGCCGAAACGGCGTCGACGCAGTTCGACTTCGAGGGCAACGAGCAGGTCGTCGGCCTCGTCCTCTTCCAACGTGAGGTCGGCGTTGCGAGTGACGCGAAAAAGGTCGGCGCGTCCGACGGTCATGCCCGAAAACAGTCGACCGAGGTTCGACGTGATCAGGTCTTCCAACAGGCACCATTGGTTCTCATTCGCCTGCAAGAAGCGCGGCAAGGAGTTGGGAACCTTCACGCGCGCACTGCGCTCTTCACCGGTGACGTCATCGCGTACGTAGACCGCGATGTTCAACGA
>PNAH01000001.1:6031-6584 GCA_003170315.1 Acidimicrobiaceae bacterium | reverse complement strand
AGCACCTGGCCGCGCTCGACCTCTTCTTTCTTCGTGCCACGGAGCAACGCGCCCAGGTTGTCGCCCGCGCGACCCTCGTCGAGGAGTTTGCGGAACATCTCGATGCCCGTCACGACCGTCTTTTGCGTCGGTCGAAGACCGACGATCTCGACTTCGTCGCCGATCTTGATGACACCTTGTTCGACTTTGCCGGTCACGACCGTGCCACGCCCGGTGATGGACATGACGTCTTCGATCGACATGAGGAACGGCTTCTCGGTCGCGCGCACGGGCTCGGGGATCCACGTGTCAACGGCGTCCATCAGTTCCATGACCTGGTCGCCGGCCGCTTCGTCGCCGTCGAGGGCCTTCAAGGCCGAGACGCGAATGATCGGGGTGTCGTCGCCCGGGAAGCCGTAGCTGGTGAGGAGCTCACGGATCTCCATCTCGACGAGCTCGAGGAGCTCTTCGTCGTCGACCTGGTCGACCTTGTTGAGGGCGACCACGATGTAGGGCACGCCGACCTGGCGCGCGAGCAACACGTGCTCGCGGGTCTGGGGCATGGGGCCGTCGG
>PNAH01000001.1:0-6026 GCA_003170315.1 Acidimicrobiaceae bacterium | reverse complement strand
TAGTCGGCGTGACCGGGCATGTCCACGTGGGCGTAGTGACGCTTGGCCGTCTCGTATTCCACGTGGGCGATGGAGATGGTGATGCCGCGCTGCTTCTCTTCGGGCGCCTTGTCGATCTGGTCGAAGGGCGTGAAGGAGGTACCGGGCAGGCGGGTGGAGAGGACCTTGGTGATGGCCGCGGTAAGAGTGGTCTTGCCGTGGTCGATGTGGCCCATCGTTCCGACGTTTACGTGCGGCTTAGTGCGCTCGAACTTCTTCTTTGCCATTGTCGAGGACTATCTTTCTGTCTAGCGACGGGTTCTGGTGAATCCGTCTTGTTTGTTTCGGCCCGCCCCGTCTACGGTTTGGACCTTGTTTTCGCTGGTCACCCAGCTTCTTACGCGCCAGTGGCCTTGGCCACGATCTCCTTCGAAATCGCGTCAGGTACTTCAGCGTAAGAATGGAACTGCATGGTGTACGTCGCTCTCCCTTGAGTGCGAGAACGCAGGTCAGTAGCGTAGCCGAACATGTCGGCCAGCGGCACATGTGCCCGAATCGCCTGACTATTGCCAATCTGATCCATGCCCTCGACGCGTCCGCGACGAGAGGACAGGTCGCCGATGACGTCGCCCAGGTAGTCCTCGGGCGTCACGACCTCGACGGCCATGATCGGCTCTAACAACACCGGGCTGGCTAAGCGCGCGGCCTTCTTCACGGCGATCGAACCGGCGATCTTGAAGGCCATCTCCGAGGAGTCGACGTCGTGGTACGAACCGTAGGTGAGCCTCACGCGCACGTCGACGACCGGATATCCGGCCAAGACGCCCGAGGTCAGGGCCTCGGTGATGCCCTGGTTGACCGGCTGGATGTACTCCTTGGGAATGACCCCGCCGGTGATCTCGTCCACGAACTCGTAGCCTCCGCCGGGGCCCGTCGGCTCCAGCGTGATGACGACGTGGCCGTACTGACCCCGACCACCGGTCTGGCGCACGTACTTCTCTTCGACTTTGGTGACCGTCTTACGAACGGTCTCGCGGTAGGCCACCTGGGGCTTNNCCCGAGATGACGGTCTGGCCGGTCTCTTCGTCGGTGCGCACGCGAAACGTCGGGTCCTCTTCGGACAACGAATACAGCGCGCGGCCTAGTTTGTCCTGGTCGGCCTTGGTCTTGGGTTCCACGGCGACGTGGATGACCGGCTCGGGGAAGACCAGCGTCTCGAGCTGGATCGGCTGGTCGATGGACGAGAGCGTGTCACCGGTCGTCACTTGCTTGAGTCCCACCGCGGCGACGATGTCGCCGGTGCGGATGGTGTCGAGGTCTTCGCGGTTGTTGGCGTGCATCAAAAGCAGTCGTCCGAGACGCTCCTTCTTCATGCCCCNNACGTAGGGGTCGGTCTGGACCTTGAAGGCCAAGGCGGCGAAGGGCTCGTCGTCCGAGGGCTTTCGCTCGATGACCTCGTCCTTACCGGGCTTGGTGCCCTGGGTCGGCGGGAGGTCGATCGGGGACGGCAAGAAGTCGACCACGGCGTCGAGCATGGGCTGGACACCTTTATTTTTGAAGGCCGAGCCGTTGAGGATCGGGACGCACAGACCTTCGAGGGTTCCGTGGCGCAAGGCGCCTCGGATGTCCTCGACCGAGACGTCGTGGCCCTCGAGGACCTTCTCCATGAGGTTGTCATCAAAGGTGGTGAGGATGTCGAGCAGCTTCACGTGGTACTCGGCCGCTTGGGCCTTGTACTCGTCGGGGATCTCGATCACTTCGACGCGCTCGCCGTGCTCGTCGTGATGGATGGTGGCGGTCATCGAGCAGATATCGATGATGCCGAGGTAGCCGCCCTCGGAGCCGATCGGCAGTTGGATGACCGCCGGCAGGCAGTCGAGACGGTCGGCGATCATGTCGACGCAGCGAAAGAAGTCCGCCCCGATGCGGTCCATCTTGTTGACGAAGCAGATGCGCGGGACGTTGTACTTGTTGGCTTGGCGCCAGACCGTCTCGGTCTGGGGCTCGACGCCGGCCACGGCGTCAAAGACCGCGACCGCGCCGTCGAGCACGCGTAGCGAGCGCTCGACCTCGACCGTGAAGTCGACGTGGCCGGGCGTGTCGATGATGTTGATGCGGTGCCCGTTCCAGTAGGCGGTCGTGGCGGCCGAGGTGATGGTGATCCCGCGCTCTTGCTCTTGGACCATCCAGTCCATGGTGGCGCCGCCGTCGTGGACCTCACCGATCTTGTAGTTCTTGCCGGTGTAAAAAAGGATGCGCTCGGTGGTGGTCGTCTTGCCGGCGTCAATGTGCGCCATGATCCCAATATTGCGGACCTTGTCCAGGGCGATATCGCGAGCGGTCATTTCGAACTTTCTTTGATTACCAGCGGTAGTGCGCGAAGGCCTTGTTGGACTCGGCCATCTTGGCCACGTCCTCCCGACGCTTCACTGCAGCACCGACACCGTTACTCGCGTCAATGATTTCATTGGCGAGCCGCTCGGCCATGGTCTTTTCGCGGCGCTTCTTCGCGAAATCCGTCAACCAGCGGATAGCCAGTGTAGTGGCGCGACGGGGACGAACCTCCATCGGCACCTGGTACGTAGTGCCACCGACGCGGCGGCTCTTTACTTCCAACTCCGGTCGAACGTTCTCCAGGGCTCGCTTCAAAGTCGCGACGGGATCGGTGCCGGTCTTCTGCTCGACCTGCTCCAAGGCGGTGTAGACGATGCGCTCGGCGATGGTGCGTTTGCCGCGCTCGAGGATCTTGTTGGTGAGTTGCGTGACCAGGACCGACTTGTAGATCGGGTCGACGGGCACTTCACGACGGAGGGCAGGGCCCTTACGAGGCATGGCTTACTTCTCCCTCTTGGCGCCGTAACGACTACGAGCCTGCTTACGGTCACGAACCCCCGAAGTGTCGAGCGCGCCGCGGATGATCTTGTAGCGAACGCCCGGGAGGTCCTTCACACGACCACCACGCACCAGGACGATCGAGTGCTCCTGCAGGTTGTGGCCGACGCCCGGGATGTAGGCCGTGACCTCCACGCCCGAGGTGAGACGGACACGAGCGACCTTGCGCAGGGCCGAGTTCGGCTTCTTCGGGGTTACCGTGTGGACGCGGGTGCACACACCACGACGCTGCGGGGCCCCCTTCAGGGCTGGCGTCTTGGTCTTGGAAACCTTGTCCTGTCGACCCTTTCGGACCAACTGTGCAATTGTGGGCACGCAGAAAACCTCTTCTATTTGAACTTCGTTGCTGGAGCGTGCCAGAGACTTCGCACGCGGACTATCAATCCTACGGCAAAACACCCTCTAACGGCAAGCCAGCCGGACCAACGAAGGCTCCGGCGGGCCTCGCGCTAGATCGCTCGGTTACCCAACTCGTCTTCGGGGTTGGCGGCGTCGTTCTCGGGCAGGGCCGACTCGTCGTAAGTGGCGGTCCCGATGTTCTGGAACGCCGACAGGTCGGCGCTGAAGGAGGCGTCATCGCCGGAGAGTTCACCGAGCAGGCTCGCGAGGTCGAGGTCGTCGTCGCTGACCTGCGCCCACGCGGGTAGCAGTTCGGCGTCGGGCATGTCCAGACGCAGTTCGCGCTGGTTGTAGTACTCGAGTCCGGAACCGGCCGGGATGAGCTTGCCGATGATGATGTTCTCTTTGAGCCCGATCAGATGGTCGCGCTTGCCCTCGATCGCCGCTTCGGTGAGGACCCTGGTCGTCTCTTGGAAGGAGGCGGCCGAGAGCCACGAGTCGGTGGCGAGCGAAGCCTTGGTGATACCCATCAACTGGGCGCGGCCGTCGGCCGCTTCCTTGCCGTTCGCTTCGATGTCGTCGTTGGTGTCGTTGAAGAGCTTCACGTCGACCATCGCTCCGGGGAGCCACGGGGACTCGCCGGCGTCAACGATCTGGACGCGGCGCGTCATCTGACGAACGATCAGTTCGATGTGCTTGTCGTGAATCGACACCCCCTGGTCGCGGTAGACGTTCTGGACCTCTTCGACCAGGTACTGCTGGGTCTCACGAGTTCCGCGGAACTTCATCATCAACTTCGGGTCGAGCGGTCCGTCGTGCAGCGGCGTGCCGACCTCGATCTCTTGAGCGTCCTCGACGAGCAGGTGGCGCGCGATCGAGATCGACTCCTCCTGGACCTCGCCGTCGTTGCCGACGACCGTGACTTTTCGTTCGCGACCGATCAACTCGACGCGCACGACACCCGAGAACTCCGCGACCTTGGCGGCGCCCTTGGGCGTTCGGGCCTCGAAGAGCTCGACCACGCGCGGCAAGCCGTGCGTGATGTCGCTCTCGGTCACTCCACCGGAGTGGAAGGTACGCATGGTGAGCTGCGTGCCGGGCTCGCCGATGGACTGCGCGGCGATGACGCCGACGGCCTCACCGAGCTCGACCAACTGGTGCGTCGCGAGCGACAGACCGTAACAGGCGGCGCAGACGCCCTGCACGGCGTCACAGGTGAGCGTCGTGCGAACGCGAACGCGCTCCACGGCGGCGTCCTCTCGAAGCAGCTCGACGTCGTCGACCATCAACATGGTGCCGGTGGTGATGGTCGTACCGTTCGAGAGCGTGACGTCCTCGGCCAGGACGCGGCCCCACAGTTTGGTCTCGAGGTGCGCGCGCTGGCCGCGGGTGTCGGGCGTGACGTGCTCGATCCACATGCCGCGCTGGGTGCCGCAGTCGAACTCCTTGACGATCAGTTCCTGGGCGACGTCGACCAGTCGACGGGTCAGGTAGCCGGAGTCGGCGGTGCGAAGCGCCGTGTCACCCAGGCCCTTGCGGGTGCCGTGGGTCGAGATGAAGTACTCGAGAACCGAGAGGCCTTCGCGGAAGGACGACTTGATCGGACGAGGAATCATCTCACCGCGCGGGTTGGACACCAGGCCCTTCATGGCGGCGATCTGACGGATCTGCTGGCTGTTGCCTCGAGCTCCGGAGTCGACCATCATGCGGATCGGGTTGTCGAACGTCGCGTTCATGGCGCGGTCGGTGGCGTCACCGACCTCCTTGTTGGCGTTGGTCCAGATCTCGATCTCCTGCTGGCGGCGCTCGTCGTCGACGATGACCCCGCGGCGGTAGTTGGTCTCGACCTTGGCGGCCTGCTCCTCGTACTTGTTCAGGATCGCGGCCTTCTCCGACGTCGTGACGACGTCGTCGATGGAGATGGTGAGTCCCGAGAGCGTGGCGTAACGGAAGCCCAGCGACTTGATGGCGTCGAGTGATTCGGCGACCTCCTGGCGGCTGAAGCTGCCCGAGATCTCCTCCACGATGGTGCCGATCGGCGTGGCGTTCTTGCCGATGAGTTCGTTCACGTAGCGGAAGCTGAACGGCAAGGCCTCGTTGAAGAAGACGCGTCCGGCGGTGGTGATCAATGAACGGCTCGCGCCCTTCACTTCGACGCCGGCCGCTTCTAAGCGCGTGTCCAGGGTGGAACCCTCGCTCGGGCGGATCTGGATCTGCGTGCGCACGCCGATGGTCTTGTCGGCCAGGGCGTTCTCGATCTCGTACACGTGGCGAAAGACCGGCGGGTTCGAGATCTCCTCGTCGGGCGGCAACGTCAAGTAGTACGCGCCGAAGACCATGTCCTGGGCCGGCTCGGTGATCGGTCGACCCGTGGCGGGCGTGAAGATGTTGTTGGTCGAGAGCATCAAGATGCGAGCCTCGGCCTGCGCTTCGGCGGACAGCGGCACGTGCACGGCCATCTGGTCACCGTCGAAGTCGGCGTTGAAGGCCTTGCACACGAGCGGGTGGATCTGGATGGCCTTGCCGTCGACGAGGACCGGCTCGAAGGCCTGGATACCCAGTCGGTGCAAGGTCGGGGCGCGGTTGAGCAACACCGGGTGCTCGCGGATGACCTCTTCGAGGACGTCCCACACCACGGTCTTGCGCCGTTCGACCATGCGCTTGGCGCTCTTGATGTTCTGGGCCATCTGCGTCTCGATGAGACGCTTCATGACGAAGGGCTTGAAGAGCTCGAGCGCCATCATCTTGGGCAGACCGCACTGGTGGAGCTTCAACTGCGGTCCCACCACGATGACCGAACGGCCCGAGTAGTCGAC
>PNAH01000006.1 GCA_003170315.1 Acidimicrobiaceae bacterium | reverse complement strand
ATGAAGGTTTGGATTGACCAGGACTTGTGCACCGGAGACGGTCTCTGCGAAGAGATCTGCCCCGACGTGTTCACCCTGCTCGACGACGGCCTGGCCTACGTGAAAGAGGGCACCGACGTGAAGAGCGCGCCCGGCGGAACCGAAGGAATTGCTGTCGTACCGGCCGGTATGGAAGACGCGGTCACCGAGGCCGCCGAAGAGTGTCCCGGCGAGTGCATCTTCATCGAAAACGACTAAAGACCATCTACGCGCTTCACCAACCGTCGCGCGCTCGTGATGAAGCCGGTGTGCGCGACCATACGGTGGTCCGGTCGCACTGAACGACCGTCGATGTGCCACGTTCGACGAAGTATCTCGACCGTCTCTTCGAGTCCGAAGGAGTGATGTCGAAGCGTCTCGCGAAGCAACTGCGTCTGATTGATGGTCGGTAGATAGGCCAGCAGGATCCCCCCCGGTCGCAGCGCACCTTCGGCGTGCTTCACCACGTCCCACGGTTCGGGCATGTCCAGGATGATCCGGTCGAGATCGGTCTCGTCAATGCCCATCGTCACGTCGCGGATCTGCACGTCGTAGGCGACGTCGGTGCCGAGCATGTCGTACACGTTCTTCGTGGCCTGCAACGCGAAGTCCTCGCGAATCTCATAGCCCGTGATGAGGGCGCCGGCGCGCAGCAGCGTCATGGAGAGAGCGCCGGAACCGACGCCGGCCTCCAGTACGCGCATCTCGGGACCCACGTCGGCTTGCATGAGGATGGTCCCGAGGTCCTTGGGATAGATCACCTGCGCGCCGCGCGGCATCTTCAACACCACGTCGGAGAGCGTCGGTCGAAGGGCCAGAAAACTCCGCTCGGTGCTGCCGCGGATCAGTGAGCCCTCGAGGGTGCCGATGATGTCGCTGTGCTGGACGATGCCGGCGTGGGTGTGAAACTCAGCGCCTTCGCGCAGCGTGATGAGGTAGTGCCGGTCTTTGGCGTCGATGAGCATGACCCGCTCGCCCAGCTTCAGTTCGGCGGCACTCACTTGGCGGACTTTTTGGGTGACGGTTTGCGCGCGACCCGCGAGTCCAAGATCTGGAAGAGGATCAACGCGCCGGCCAGTGAGAGCCACCTCGGAGATTTCTTCTCCCACGCCTTCGCGAGCGCGCTGGCCGTGGCCAGGCCGAAGACTCGCTTCAGGATCAAGACGCGCGCCTCTTGCGTACCTGACGACCTCGGTAGCGGCCCCAGGCGTAGCCGGTCATGATGCCCCCAACGCCGGCCATCGAGGCCGCCGAGTTCTTGGACGGCGTCATCTCGGCAATCTCTTCGTCGTTCGGCAAAAGGGCGCGAATCGACGCCTCGAGCTGTTGACGGGTGGCCGACTGCTCTCTCACTTCGGGTCCTTGAGTCGTCGCTTCGCGGTGCCACTTACGATTCGCCAGACCGTCAGGCCCACGATGATCGCCGCCAGCGCCACCACGATCAGGTACGGAATCCACGAAAGGGTGCCGTCGAGGACCTTGAACTGCTCTTGGAGAAACCTCAGGGCGCCGAAAAGCAAGAAGAGATAGCCGAAGCCCACCAGGAGGCTGCCGAGCGCGCCCCAAGCAATGAAACGGCCCAGGTCCTTGAGTGGTTGGATCGTCTCTTCTTTGATGTAGCGCAACGCCAACTGCTTGATTTCGTCCAGGTCGCGCTGGATGGTATTGGGGCGCAAGAACTTACGCCACGTGGCCTTCTTCACGATCTCAGCCTACTCATCACGCTCTTTGATCAGGTAGGTGGAACTCGCGGTGGACACAAGATTCCCTAGGTCGTCCCGTATCTGCGCCTGGAGAAAAGCCACGACGTTGCCGGGCTTCAAGACGTTCGCCGTGCACGTGAGAACGTCGCCGTTGCGAACCGGTCGAAGGAACGACGACTTCATCTCGGTATTAGCGACGTAGACCTTTCGGTCTTTCACACTCAGTACCGCCGAGGCGCCCATGGCCGAATCCATCATCGCCGAAAGAAATCCACCTTGCACGATTCCGGCCGGGTTCAAGAATCGTTCATCGACGCGCATGCGCCAGATCGTGGTCGCGTCAGCGCCTTTTTCCACACAGGTCAGGCCCAGGGTGAGATCGCAGTTCGGCGGGATCTGAAGAGCCATCGCCAAAGGTTATCGGTGGGCCTCTGGCAATAGCGCCTGGGCTAATTCAGTACTCTCGTAAGCATGACCGACACTCTCTTTCCGGGCGCCACGGAACTCGAAGGACGGGCCATCCGTGAGATTTCCGCGGTGGCCATGGACGCTCCGGCGGCTGCGAACTCGGGCCACAGTGGCACCGCGATGGCCCTCGCCCCACTGGGTGTCACGTTGTGGGGGCGCGTCATGCGTCACGATCCCACCGACCCCGGATGGAGTGACCGCGACCGATTCATACTCAGTAACGGCCATGCGTGCATTTTGCAGTATGCCCTCGCTCACGAGTTCGGCTACGACATGACGCCCGAGGACCTGCGCGCCTTTCGTCAGCCCCACTCGCGTACGCCGGGACACCCCGAGCGCGGCGTCGCCCCCACGGTCGAAGTAACCACGGGACCGCTCGGCCAGGGCATCGCCAACGGCGTCGGCATGGCGATCGCCGAGAGAATCCTGCGTAGTGATTTCGGAAGCGATCTCGTTGATCACCGCACGTGGGTCATCGCCGGTGACGGTTGCCTGGAGGAAGGTGTCAGTCACGAGGCGGCGTCCTTGGCCGGATCGCTGGGACTGGATCACCTGACGATCTTCTACGACAGCAACCACATCACGATCGACGGCCCGACCGAACTGGCGTATCACGACGACGCGGTGGCGCGCTTCACTGCTTACGGCTGGCAGGTCATCAACCTAGGAGAACAGGCCAATGACCTCGACGCGCTCGAAGGAGCGATGCGTGAAGCGATTGCCGAAACCGCGCGACCGACGCTGATCGTCGTGCGTTCGCACATCGCCTTTCCCTCGCCGGAGATGATGGACACCCGCGAAGCGCACGGCAATCCCTTTAAGGCGGCCGTCATCTCCGAGGCCAAAGCGATTCTCGGTGTGCCCGACGTCGCGTTCCACTTCGACCCTGAGTTGCCGGGTCAAATGGTCGAAGCGCTGAAGGGGCAACTCGATGCGCGACTGGCTTGGGAGTCGCGGATTACGGCCTCGGGCGCCTCGGGCGCGAAGCTGCTTGAACAGCTCGACAACAACGGGGCCGCCACCGTCACCACGTCACCGGAACCGTTCGCGGCGGGCACGAAGGCCGCGACGCGAAAAGCCATGCAACGGGCCATGGACTGTTACGCCATCCAGACACCGGGACTGACCGCCGGCTCGGCCGACCTCACCGATAACACGGGCATGACGCTCTCGGCGTTGTCAGTGCAGAGTTCGGCGAATCCGAGCGGTCGACAGTTCCACTACGGCATCCGTGAGTTCGCGATGAGTGCGAATCTGACCGGTCAGGCCCTCCACGGCGGCTTTCGGCCGCTCGGATCGACGTTCTTCGTCTTCAGTGACTACGCGCGTCCGGCGATACGACTCGCCTCGCTCAGTGAGGCCGGCGTGATGTTCGTCTACACGCACGACTCGGTGGGCGTCGGGGAAGACGGTCCGACCCACGAACCGGTCGAACACTTGATGGCGCTTCGCGCGATGCCCCATCTTCACGTCGTACGTCCCTCGGACGCGAACGAAACGCTCGATCTAGTCGAGCAGTTCTTGAGCGCCAACCAACCCGTGACGACCGCCATGGTGCTTTCACGCCAAGACATGCCGGTCTTCAACGACGCCGACGCGAAGGCGTCGAAGGAGAACGCGCGTCGCGGCGGCTACGTAGTGCGCGAAAACGCCGCCGCCGTCTTCACGCTGGTCGGCACCGGTTCCGAAGTCGGACACTGTGTCGAGGCGAACGATGAACTGGCCGCCCAGGGCGTCGTCACTAGGGTCGTCGCGCTGCCGTGTTGGCGGTGTTTCGACGCCCAGCCGAGCGACTACCGCGACGCGGTGTTACGGCGCAGCACCCCGTCGGTGTCACTGGAAGCGGGAGCGACCCTAGGGTGGACGAAGTACGTGGACCAGGCGATCGGCATTGACTCCTTCGGATTGTCGGCGCCCGGCAGTTACGTGTTGAATTATTTCCATATGAATGCCGCGACCTTGGTGGCTCACGTTCACGAGGTATTAGGAGACGCACCATGACCAAGTTGGATGAACTCTTCGCCCAGTACGGACAGAGTCCCTGGATCGACAACATTCGACGGGACTGGTTGAACGACGGCACGCTGGCCGGGATGGTGGTGAAGGGCGTGCGCGGCGTGACGTCCAATCCTTCGATCTTCGCCAAGACCCTCTCGACGTCCTCGGCCTACGACGAACTGCTCGAAGGTAAGGCCGACGTGGACGTCGAAGTGCTCTTCGAAGAACTCGCGGTGCGTGACGTTCGCGACGCCTGTGACGTGCTCGCTTCGGTACACACCGCGTCCGGCAGCGCCTTCGCCGCGAAGGAGCGTCGCTACTGCGACGGCTACGTGTCGCTCGAGGTGTCGCCTCGCCTGGCTCGCGACACGGTGGCCACGGTCACCGCGGCGAAGCGGCTGGCGGCCGAAGTAGGACGCAACAACGTGATGATCAAGATCCCCGGGACGAAAGAGGGCCTGCCCGCCGTTACCGAAGTGTTGGGGGCCGGTATCAACGTGAACGTCACGCTGATCTTTTCCCTCGACCGATACAACGAGGTCATCACCGCGTGGATGGAGGGACTCGATCTCGCGTTGACCCGTCGCAGCGACGTGAGCACCATCGGTAGCGTCGCCTCGTTCTTCGTCTCGCGCGTCGACGTCGCCGTGGACGCGCTGTTACCCGAGGACGATCCCCGTCGGGGCACGACCGCCAACGCGCAAGTGGCCGGCGCCTATCAACTGTTCCGTCGTCGGATGGCGAGCGAGCGGGCGCAGGCCCTCTTCGCGGCCGGAGCCCAGGTGCAGCGACCGCTGTGGGCATCGACCTCGACGAAGAATCCGACGTACTTCGACCTGCTCTACGTCGACACCATCGTCGGTGACGAAACCGTCAACACGATGCCCGACGCCACGCTCGCCGCGACGTTGGACCACGGGAACTTCGCCAGTTCCGAGTTACTGAGCGACGAGAAGATCGCGAACGCGGCCGCGCTCCTCGACCAGCTGCCCGAGAACATCTCCTTAGACAAAGTGACCGAGAAGCTCGAGGCCGACGGCGTTTCGGCCTTCGTGGCCTCCTACGAGGAGCTCTTGAAGACCGTCGCCGAAAAGATGCAAGGGCACTCCTAGCGCTGGAAGCTACCGTGGTTCGTCCTTGACGAAACGGTTCAACGGTTCAAGGACGCGCCCTAGGATGTCGCCATGACGTCGTTGCGAGGGGCCGCTACATACTCGGAACTCCTCGCCACCCCACTCGGCGAACTCGCGAACGCCGCGTTCGCCAAGGCCCGAGCCGCCCACGGGTACGTCGTCACTTATTCGCCCAAGGTCTTCATTCCGCTCACGAAACTCTGTCGCGACCGCTGCGGGTACTGCACGTTCGCCCAGGCGCCGGCGCACGTAGCCGCTCCCTACATGAGCCTGGACGAAGTGATGGCCGTGGCCCAGGCGGGACGAGACACCGGCTGCACCGAGGCGCTGTTCACGCTGGGCGAGCGACCGGAGCTGCGCTACGACGAAGCGGCCCGTTGGCTCGCCGCGCGCGGATACGAGTCGACGGTGGACTACGTCGCCAACGCCGCTCAGATGGTGCTCGAGAGCACCGGCCTGCTTCCTCACGCCAACGCCGGTGCGCTCTATCGCCACGAGCTCGCCCAACTGCGCACCGTCTCGGCCTCACAGGGCATGATGATTGAAGCGTTGGCCGATTTGGCGGCCCACCGCCTCGCCCCCGACAAGGATCCGCAGCGCCGACTGGACACCTTGCGCGTGGCCGGTGAATTGAAGATTCCCTTCACCACCGGGCTGCTGGTCGGCATCGGCGAGACGCGCCCTGAGCGCCTCGCGACACTCTCGGCGATCGCCGCGTCGCACGAGGAGTTCGGACACGTCCAAGAAGTGATCATCCAGAACTTCTTGCCCAAGCCCCGGACGGCGATGGCCAATGAGCCGGCCGCCAGCGACGAGGAGTTCCACTGGACGATCTCGGTCGCGCGCCTGATGTTGCCCGATTCGATTCATCTCCAGGCGCCGCCGAACTTGAGCGTCGACCCGACGAGACTCCTCGACTTCGGGATCGATGACTTCGGTGGCATCTCTGCGGTCACGGCCGATCACGTCAACCCGGAACGAGCCTGGCCCGCGCTGAGCGTTTTGAGCAGCGAATGCGACGCTCGCGGCTTCAATCTCGAACCGCGGCTTACCGTGTACCCGGAGTTCATCGGGCCCAAGATCGGCTTCCTCGATGACAAGGTTCGTCCTTACGTCCTCGCGCACGCCGATTCGACGTTCCTGGCGCGCAACGACGCGTGGGCATCGGGCACGGAGGTCACGCCGCCCAGCCCTCCCACCACTCGCTCGCGCACGAGCGCCGTTTCCTCGCTGCTCGCGCGCTACGAGCCCGGGTACCCGCTCGACCGCGAAGAGTTGACCACGCTCTTTCACTCCCGAGGCGCCGACTTCAACGCCGTGGTGGAACGCGCCGATCACGTCCGACACGACCTGGTCGGCGACGGTGTCACCTTCGTGATCAACCGCAACATCAACTACACCAACGTGTGCACCTTCAAGTGCCGATTCTGCGCCTTTTCCAAGGGCCCGCTGTCACTCAATCTACGAGGCGACCCCTACTTGTTGACCCTGGACGAGATCAGCGAACGGGTGCGCGAAGCCGAGGCCCGGGGCGCCACCGAAGTCTGTCTTCAGGGCGGCATCCATCCTAAGTTCGACGGCGACTACTACATCGACGTGGTCGCCGCGGTTCGCGCCGGCTCGCCGCGAATCCACATCCACGCTTTCAGCGCGCTCGAGGTGTTCGAGGGCGCGCGACGTTCCGAGCAAGACCTCGTGACGTACCTCACGCGACTGAAAGACGCCGGATTGAAGACGCTGCCCGGGACCGCCGCCGAGATTCTCGATGACGGGGTTCGAGCGGTGCTCTGTCCCGACAAGATCAATTCCGATCAGTGGCTCGAAGTGCACCGCGCGGCCCATAGCGTGGGACTTCGCTCCAACATCACCATCATGTTCGGAGCGGTCGAGGGCGTCGACAGCTGGGCCACGCACCTGCTGCGAACCCGCGAACTCCAACGAGAGACCGGGGGCTTCACCGAGTTCGTACCGCTCCCCTTCGTGCATATGGCGACCCCGATCTTCTTGCAAGGTCGCGCCCGGCGTGGACCGACGTTCCGCGAAGCGGTCCTCATGCACTCGGTCGCGCGGCTGCACTACGCGACGCTCATCGACAATATTCAGGTGAGCTGGGTCAAGATGGGCGTCGACGGGTCGCGCCGCATTCTCGACGCGGGCGCCAACGACGTGGGCGGCACGTTGATGGACGAAAACATCTCGCGAGCGGCCGGAGCGAGTCACGGACAGGGGATGGACGTCGACACGCTGCGCGCCCTGGTCGAACCGTTGGGACGTCCCCTGGTCCAACGAAGCACCCTCTATCAGACGTTGTAGCCGTGGATGAGTTGATCGATGGTTTCCTCGAGGAGTTGCGCCGCGACTCTCCGCTGACGGATGAACGCATCGAGGTGCTACGGGCGCTGCTCGTGCGTTTCGTCGAATTGGCCATGATCGACGATGACCTCAATGATCTCAAGGTGGCCGTGAACACGCTCAACGAGTTGACCGAAGCTTCGACGCTGTTCGCGCAGTGGCGCGACGTGCCCAAGCTGGCGATCTTCGGTTCGGCGCGCACGGAGATGGAGAACTCCCTCTACGAGATGGCGCGTCAACTGGGCGCGGCGATGGCCGAGCGGGGATGGATGATCATCTCGGGCGCCGGTCCCGGCATCATGGAGGCATCGGCCAAGGGAGCGGGTCGCGAACACACCCTCGGCGTGAATATCGAACTGCCCTTCGAACAGTTCTCCAATCCCTATATCGACGCCGAGACCATGCTCGTGGCGATGCAGTACTTCTTCACGCGAAAAGTCGCCATGACGCGCCCCTCGAACGCGTTCGCGATTTTCCCCGGGGGCCTCGGCACCATGGACGAGACCTTCGAAGTCCTCACGCTGCTCCACACCGGAAAGACGTCACCGGCGCCGGTGGTGCTGCTCGACACGGCCGAAGGGAACTTCTGGCGCCAGTGGATGACCTTCGTCGAAGGCGCCATCATCGCTGATCGCTACATCGACGAACACGACATGTGCCTGGTTCGGATCTGCACCTCGATCGAAGAGGCCGTGGCCGAAATCGACCACTTCTTCTCCAACTACGTGCGTTTCGACGTCCGCGGCGACCGGGGCTTCATCAAGGTCCGACGACGACCCACCGAAGCGCAGCTGGCCGAACTCGCGCGCGTCGTGCCCCGCTTCGCCCAGCGTCTCGGCTACGTGCTCGAAGACGACACAACGATCTCCTTCGCCTTCGACGGTCGCAACTACGTGAACCTGCGGTTGTTGATCAACGAGATCAACGAGTGGCGTTAGTCGTCACTCGCCCCGCGCAGTAGCATCTCGGCCTTCTGGAGGCTTCGTCGCACCTTGGCGAGTCGGCGTTCCAGTTCCTTGGCTTCATCGCCTCCCTCGGATCGGAGTTGCGCGCGAACCGTGTCGAAGATGGCGTCGGCGACGCGGCTCTCCAGGGCGCCCACTTCGTCGGCCAGGGTGTCGAAGGACTCCATTAGTCGAGCGTCACGTACGCCAGCGCGTCCTCGGCGTATTGCGCGCGCAACACCTTCTTGTCGAATTTGCCGACGCTGGTCTTGGGAACGATCTCGATGAAGGCCCAACGTTCGGGGAGCCACCACTTGACGACGCGAGTCGAGAGAAAGTCACGAAGTTCCTCGGCGCTCGCCGACGCGCCCGGGCGAAGTACGACACAGCACAACGGTCGCTCGTCCCAGCGCTTGTCCGGTACCGCGATCACCGCCGCTTCGAAGACCGCCGGGTGCGCCATCAGGAGTCCCTCCAGTTCGACGGAGCTGATCCACTCCCCGCCCGACTTGATGACGTCTTTCGAGCGATCACTGATGGTCATGAACCCTTCGCCGTCGATCGCGCCGATGTCCCCGGTGCGCAGCCAATCGTCGTGAAACTTCTCCGGGTCGTCGGTGCCGAAGTAGGAGGCGGTGACCCAGGGCCCCCGGATCTCGAACTCGCCGACGGTCTTGCCGTCGCGCGGCAGGACCGATCCGTCTTCGGCCGTGACGCGGATCTCGACCCCGGCGACGACGCGCCCGGCCTTCACCCGGTAGTCGATCTCCAGATCCTTCGGTGTGCCCGACGGTGGAATCGAGACCGCGGCCAGGGGGCTCGTCTCGGTCATCCCCCAGCCCTGGATCACGTCGATGCCGAAACGGTCGCGGAAGGCTTCGATCATCACGCGCGGCACGGCCGATCCTCCGGCGACGATACCCCGAAGACTCGAGAGGTCGGCCTCGGGGTTGTTCTCGGTGACCCGCAGCACGTCATTCCAGACGGTGGGGACGCCGAGGGAGATGGTGGGGCGCAGCTCTTGGATCATCTTGACGATTGGATCTCCCTGCAAGAACATCTGAGGCATGATCAACTCCGTACCGGCGAAGAAGGCCGTGTAGGCCGCCCCCCAGGCGTTGACGTGAAACATCGGGACGATCAACAGGCAGCGGTCGCGCTCACTGAGACCGATCGAATTGGCGGTGGTCGAGGCCATCGAGTGCAGCCAGGTCGAACGATGCGAGTACACGACGCCCTTGGGGTTCCCGGTCGTACCCGAGGTGTAACACATGATCGCGGCCGAGCGCTCGTCCAAAGCGGGCCACTCGAAGCCCGGCGATTCAGAGCTGAGGAACGTTTCGTAGTCGATGGTCGTCCCGAGCGCACCACTCTCGTCGGGACCGTGGATGATGATGTGCTTCACCGTGGGTATCTGGTCGCGAACTTTCGCGAGGGCGGGAACCAACGAACTGTCGACGATGATCACGGAGTCCTCGGCGTGGTTGATGATGAAGGCCAGCTGATCGGCAAAGAGCCGGATGTTCAGCGTGTGCAAGACCGCTCCCATGCAAGGGACGGCCACGTAGGCCTCCATGTGCGCCTGGTTGTTCCACATGAACGTCGCGACCCGGTCGCCGGGTCGGACACCGAGCTTGCTGAGGGCGGCCGCCAGTTGCTCGGCGCGCTGGGCGACCTGTGAGAACGTCGCCTCCTCGACGCCCTCGGGCGTGACGGTGAGCACTTTCTTCTCGGAGTACACGTATTCGCCGTGACGGATGATGCCGCTAATAAGCAGTGGCGCGTCTTGCATCGTGCTTTTCACTGACCCCCCTCAAGTTCCGTTGCGACGATGCTACAAACTTTGGACGCCACCGTGAGTTCGTTACCAGGTGAGGCCGTAAGGCTCGACCGGTGCGGGCAAGACGCTCGGAGCGCCCGACAGGTGAGCGTCGATCGCCGCCGCCGCACTGCGACCCTCGGCGATGGCCCAGACAATCAGGCTCTGTCCCCGCACGCCGTCACCGCAGGCGAAGACCGGCGAGGGGCCGTCCAACGCTTCGACGCGCCAGTCGGCTCCCACCGACAAGGTGGCCCGCGGCGTGACGAAGGGTTCACCAGCCAGTCCGAGCTGATCCAGTTCGGGCCCCACGAAGCCGGCCGCGATGAGAACGAGGTCGGCCAACAGGACGACGGTTTCGTGGGAGACGTCGTCTTTCACCACGATCCGCTCGACGCGTTCCTCGCCGTGGAACTCCAACGTCTCGGTCGAAAAACGCCGCTCCCCGCCTTCGTCGTGCGCGGGCGATGACTTGTAGATCCTCGCCATCGTGGGCCAGGGCTGATCCTCCGGCCGCTCGTCGGGTGGTCGGTCGAGAATCTCAATCTGGATGACCGAACGGGCCTCTTGTCGATGGACGGTGCCCAAGCAGTCGGCCCCGGTGTCGCCGCCGCCCAGGATGATGACGTGCAAGTCCCGGGCGTCGATCGGCGACGACTCGGCGTCGCGCACGGCCCGATTCGCCGCCTCGAGGTAGGTCATCGCGGGGTATACGCCTCGAAGCGCCGCCCCCGGGACCGGGATGAGCCGGGGGCGCGTCGAACCCAGGGCGAGCAACACGGCGTCGAAATCGTGTTGCAGGTCGCTGAGGGGTGTCGTCGCGTCACCGACGCACACGTTGGTGTGGAAGGAGATGCCCGAGGACGCCATCACGGCCAGGCGACGATCGAGGACTGCTTTTTCCAGTTTGAACTCCGGAATGCCGTAACGGAGGAGTCCGCCGATGGCGTCACTACGTTCAAAGACGTGCACGTCGTGGCCGACACTGGCGAGTTGGGCCGCGGCGGCGAGCCCGGCGGGCCCGGAGCCGACGACGGCGACACGCTTACCGGTGCGGCTCGCGGTGACGAGCGCGACGTCGAGGCCGTTCGCGAAGGCGTGCTCGGCTACCTCGTACTCGATGCGCTCGATGGTGACGGAACTGTCCGAGATGCCCAACACGCAGGCCGACTCACACGGCGCGGGACAGAGTCGGCCGGTGAACTCGGGAAAGTTGTTCGTGTCGAAGAGTTGGGCGGCGGCTTGCTCCCAGTGCGAGCGAAAGACGAGATCGTTGAAGGTCGGGATGCGATTGCCCAAGGGACAGCCCTGCATGCAGAACGGAATCCCGCAGTCCATGCAGCGCGCTCCCTGAGTGGACACGTCGTCATCGCTCTGCGGTTCGAACACTTCGCGCCAGTCGCGGAGTCGAACGGCGACGGGTCGATGAGTCGGGCCGCGCCGCGGATACTCCAGAAACCCGGTCGTCTTACCCATTGCGCAACTCGTCGCGAACCCGCTGGTACTCCGAGGTCTCGATCCGAACGAAGTGCATGCGCTGCGAGCGCCAGTCACCAATGATGGTCTGGCCGACGCGCGAACCAGTCTCGTCCACGAAGCGAGTGAGAAGGTCTCGCAAGCGCTCGTCGTCCTCGTATTCCAGTGGATCGATCTCGTAGACGCCGGCGCTGAGGTGGTCGTAGACGCTCTGGTGGGGATCGTAAAGGAAGAGCGTGCCGCCCGACATGCCGGCCGCCAAGTTTCGTCCGACCGCGCCGAGAATCACGACCACCCCGCCGGTCATGTACTCACAGGCGTGATCGCCCGTGCCTTCGACGACAATCGTCGCACCGGAGTTTCGCACCCCGCAGCGTTCGCCCACCACGCCACTGATGAAGATCTCTCCGCTCGTCGCGCCGTAGCCAATGACGTTGCCGGCGATGATGTTCTGCTCGCTGGCGAACGTGGCGTCCGGTGATGGCCGGATGACGATGCGTCCCCCGGAGAGTCCTTTGCCGGCGTAGTCGTTGGTGTCACCGGTCAATCGAAGGGTCATGCCGCGAGGTACGAAGGCACCGAGGCTCTGGCCCGACGATCCGACCAAATCGATTTCAATGAGGTTGTCGGGGAGTTCACGAGCTCCGAGCGCGCGCGTGATGGCGCTGCCGGTCAAAGTACCCACGGCGCGATTCACGTTGCGGATGGCCGTGGAGAATCGATAGGGCGTGGTGCGCGAGGCCGCCGTCACCGCGTCGTGGAGGAACGTCCAGTCCAGCGCTCCGTCCAGACCGTGTTCCTGCTTCACGCTCTGATGGCGCTGATCAGGCGCGACGGTCACCAGCAGCGCCGAGAGATCGAGGTCGCTGTTCTCGTCGTCGATCGCGTCGATTGCCAGCCTCGTCGCGTCGCCGATCACCTCTTCGAGCGTTCGCGCCCCCAGTTGAGCGAGGTACTCACGAACCTCTTGAGCGATGAATTCGAAAAAGTTCTCGACGAACTCCGGCTGACCGGTGAATCGTTCGCGAAGTCGCGGATTCTGCGTGGCGATCCCGACCGGGCAGGTGTCGAGGTGACAGACCCGCATCATCACGCAGCCCGACACGACTAACGGCGCCGTGGCGAAACCGAACTCCTCCGCGCCCAAGAGAGCGGCGATGATGACGTCGCGACCGGTCTTTAACTGTCCGTCCACCTGGAGCACCACGCGACTGCGTAGCCCGTTCGCGGCGAGCGTCTGGTGCGTCTCGGCCAACCCGAGTTCCCATGGGGTGCCGGCGTGCTTTAGCGAGGTGAGGGGCGCCGCGCCGGTCCCGCCGTCGTGGCCCGAGATGAGGATCACGTCCGCGTGTGCCTTGGCGACTCCGGCCGCGATGGTCCCAACGCCCTGTTCGCTCACCAGTTTCACGTGGATACGCGCCTGGTCGTTGGCGTTCTTCAAGTCGTAAATCAATTGGGCCAGGTCCTCGATCGAATAGATGTCGTGGTGTGGGGGTGGCGATATCAAGCCGACGCCCGGCGTCGAGTGTCGGGTCTTCGCGATCCAGGGGTAGACCTTGGTCCCGGGCAGCTGCCCCCCTTCGCCCGGCTTGGCGCCCTGGGCCATTTTGATCTGGATGTCGTCGGCGTTGACGAGGAATCGACTGGTCACGCCGAAACGTCCGGAGGCGACTTGCTTGATGGCCGAACGACGGTTCAGGTGGGGATCGGATGTATCGAAACGCTCTTCGTCCTCGCCCCCTTCGCCGGTGTTGGACTTCGCGCCGAGTCGATTCATCGCGATGGCGAGCGTGGCGTGCGCCTCTTCGGAGATCGAGCCGTAGGACATGGCCCCGGTGCTGAAGCGCTTGATGATCGAGGCGGTGCTCTCGACCTCGTCGAGGGGCAGCGGTGTCGCGCTGGGTACGAGGTTCATGAGACCGCGCAAGGTGGCCAGCCCGCTCGATTGGTCATCGACCAGAGCGGTGTACTCCTTGAAGATATCGAAGCGTTTCGCGCGAGTGGCGTGCTGAAGTTTCTGAACGGTGCGGGGATTGAAAAGGTGGATCTCTCCGTCTCGTCGCCACTGGTACTCGCCGCTGTTTCGCAGTTCGACTCGTTCCCCGGGGGCCGGCTCGTACGCGCTGGCGTGCAGGACCAGCACACTCTGGGCGATGTGTTCGAGCGTGATGCCGCCGAGACGAGACGTAAATCCGGGAAAGTATCTCGCGAGGACCGTTTCGGAGATGCCCACGGCCTCGAAGAGTTGCGATCCGACGTAACTCGCGACCGTGCTCACGCCCATTTTCGACATCGTCTTGACGACGCCCTTGTTGAGCGCCTTGCCGTACTGGTACCGGGCCTCGAAGGAACTCAGGCCGACGAGCTCTCCTTCGTCGATCAACGCGTCGATGGACTCGTAGGCGAGGTACGGGCAGACCGCCGAGGCACCGAATCCGAGTAGCAAGGCGACGTGGTGGACTTCGCGCACGTCACCCGACTCCATGATCAACGCGGCGCTCGTTCGCAAGTGCTCGTCGACCAGCCGGTGGTGGACGGCCGAAGCCAAGAGCAGACTCGGGATCGCCGCGAGTTCGGTCGTGGTGTTTCGATCCGAGAGGATGATGATGTTGGTGCCGCCCCGGACTTCGGCGACGACTTCATCGCCCAGTGCGTCGATCGCTGCGGCGAGGCGCTCGGCGCCGGTTCCCACTCCGTGAGCCTCGAAAAGTCCGTCGATGACCACGGCGGTGAAGCCTCGCATGCGATCGAACTCTTCGATGTAGCGAATCTTGGCCAGTTCGTCGACGCTCAATATCGGCGACGGCAGGACGATCTGGTGGCAGTGGTTGGCGCTCTCGGTGAGCAGGTTGTCCTCGCCGCCGATGGTCACGCGCGTCGACGTGACGAGCTCTTCGCGGATGGCGTCCAGGGGCGGGTTGGTCACCTGGGCGAAGAGTTGCGTGAAGAAGTCGAAGAGCGGGCGTGGGAGCTTCGACAGGGTGGGCACCGTGGTGTCCGAGCCCATCGAGCCGATGGGCTCCTCACTCACCTGGGCCATGTGTCGAACGATCAGGCGAAGGTCTTCTTCGCTGTAACCGAAGTTCTTCTGTTGGCGAAGGACGGACGCGTGATTCGGCGTGAGCATGGTGGGTGCGTCGATCTCATCGAGTGAACGTTGTTGCTCACGAAGCCACTCGCCGTACGGCGCCCTTTCGCTCAGCGCACTCTTCAACTCGTCGTCGTCGATTATTCGTCCCTGTTCAATGTCGACGAGGAACATTCGTCCCGGTTGCAAACGGCCCTTGCGTTCGATGTTCGCCGGTTCGATCGGCAGCACCCCGACTTCGCTGGCGAAGATGACGCGATTGTCCTTGGTGACCCAGTACCGCGCCGGGCGCAGTCCGTTGCGGTCCAACACGGCGCCCACCACCTTGCCGTCACAGAACGTCACCGAGGCCGGTCCGTCCCAGGGTTCCATCAGACCGGCGTGGTAGCGGTAGAAGTCGCGACGGGACTCACTCATGAAGGTCGACCGCTCCCACGCCTCGGGGATCATCATCAGCACCGCGTGCGGTAGAGACCGTCCCGCCTGGACCAGCAGTTCCACGACTTCGTCGAAGCTGGCCGAGTCGCTGAGGCCACTGGTGATGAGGGGTGTCAATTCGGAAATGGGAAGTGGGAGGACGTCGCTCCGCAGCGTGGTCTCGCGCGCCGTCATCCAATTGCGATTGCCCCGAACGGTATTGATTTCGCCGTTGTGCGCGATGTAGCGAAACGGTTGGGCGAGGTCCCAGCGCGGCAAGACGTTGGTCGAGAAGCGACTATGGACGACGGCAATGGCCGAAGTGAGTCGCTCGTCCTGCAGGTCGCTGAAGTACTGGCGCAGTTGGGGCGACGTCAACATCCCCTTGTAGATCAGTACGTGAGGTGAACAGGACGAGGCGTAGACGTCAAGCGTGTGCTCGATCACCTTTCGGGCGCAGTACAAGGCGCGCTCGAGGTCCGGCGCCGGATGAGCGACACGTCGCGCGATCAGTTGCTGGACAAAGCGCGGCTCCGACGCGCGTGAGGTCGCACCGAGCACCGTCGAGTCGACCGGCACCGCGCGCCACCCGAGCGACTCGAGACCGACGCGCTCAAGGACCGCGTCAATACCGGCGCGTAGTGCGGCGTCGTCGGAACCCTTGGGCACCATCCAGTGCGCGAGGCCGTACTCCCCGGCTGGCGGGAGGACGTCGCCGAACTCCTCTCGGAGAAAGGAGTTCGGCATCTGGATGAGCAGACCGGCGCCGTCGCCCGAATCGACGTCCGAACCCGAGGCGCCACGGTGCTCGAGATTCTCCAAGATGGTGAGCGCGTCAAGAATCGTCGCGTTGGTCGCGTTGGCGCTCAAGTCCGCGACCATACCCACGCCGCAGGCGTCGTGCTCGAAAGTGGGGTCGTAAAGAGTCTTTGTCATAGCGTTTCCGTACGGGGCAACGCTGACCCACCACAATTATAACGAAAGTGATCCCTGTCCCTCGACCTACGCTGGTCACGTGAAGACGGCCAAACGCGCACTCGTCGTCGGTGGTGGCGTCATCGGACTGACGAGCGCCTTTCAATTGGCTCGCCACGGTTGGCAGGTGACGTTGCTGGATCCCAGGCCGGGCGGCGGTGCCACGTGGGCGGCCGCCGGCATGATCGCGCCAATCGCCGAGATTGGCCCTGGTGAGGAGGCGAACTACGAACTACAGAGTGGCGCGTTGGACGCGTGGCGTGCGTTCGCGAATGACCTACGTGCGGTGACCCAAAAAGAGCTCTCGATCGTCGAAAACGGCACGTTGTTGTTGGGTTGGGATGGCAGCGACCGACGAATGGTCGAGCAGTTCGCACAGGTAGCCGGTGATCTCGGCGTTGTCCCTCGACGAGTGTCACGCGATGACGACGGAGAAATGTTTGAAGGGATATCCGCTCGGATTGGCGAAGGACTCTTGGTCGACGGCGACGCGTGGCTCGACCCTGACCAGGTTGTCTTTTTTGTCTGCGAGGCGAATGCTGCACTGGGTGTGTCGATCGTCGAAGAGGCCGTGATCCAAGTGAGCAGTGTCGGGACTCGGGTCGAGGCCACGACGGCCTCTGAAACATTCGTCGGCGACGTCGGCATCATCGCCACGGGCGCCAACGCGCTCCCCGCCGGTGCCGCGACCTCGGGGTGTCACGTGGTTCGGCCGGTCCACGGCATCACGGTTCGCGTTCGCGGCATCGATCGAAGCACCCAGCCCATGATCCGCTCATTCGTGCGCGGCAGCACGTTTTATATGGTGAGCCGACCAGGCGGTTACGACGTTTTGGGCGCCTCGTCGGAGGAACGTCTGGAGTCGGGTGCCCAAGTCGGCGAAGTTCAGCGCCTCTTGCGCGACGCCCTCGACGTCGTGCCCGCGTTGGAAACCGCGGTCGTCCTCGAGACCCGTGAGGGCAATCGCCCGGCGAGCGACGACCTGCGTCCGTTTTTCGAGGTTCTGCTCGACGGACGCTGGGCGTGGTCGTCGGGTCACTTTCGTCACGGCGTGATGCTGGCGCCCCTGGCCGCGAGCGAGGCGCTTCGATTCGCTGAGGCTTTCGCGTGATAAGCGTGAACGGCGTGGACAAAGAATTCGTCGCGGAATCCGTTGAGGAAATGTTGCAACGACTCGCGATAGAGCCGCGTGGCGTGGCCGTAGCGATCGACGGTGACGTAGTTCGCCGTTCCGAGTGGCCACACACGAGAATTCAAGATGGATGCGCAATAGAGATAGTGACCGCCGTAGCGGGCGGCTAGTAAAAGGTGGTCGGAGATGGCGGTTGACGAATTGATACAGGCGCTTGACGAGCGCATCCTCGATGCACTTCGCGCCAAAGCCACGGGTGAATCAATCGCGTATCTCTGTGAGGCACGAGCGTGGTTGACCCATCCCGAACAGGCGCATGGAGCGCATGCCCCCACCGGCTAGCGAAATCGCAGCGACTACGATTGTTCGTTCACGGGCTGTGGCTTAGTTTGGTCTAGAGCGCTCGGCTGGGGGCCGAGAGATCGGGAGTTCGAATCTCCCCAGCCCGACCACAAACACACCACACCACCACCGCCATTGAGAAGACGCGTTCACTCGTGGACAAAAAAGTCCGCGCGGGCCACTACTTTCCCCTTATGGGAATTGGCTCACGCGTCCAGATCAATGTAACTTCGGCCCCAATGACGAGAGCCCGGCCGCTCGGGCCGGGCTCTCGTTGACGTTCTGAAAACGTCCGGCTTACTCCTCGGAGCCGAAGTTCAGGATCGACTGGAGCTCCGCGCTAGAGAGGTCGCGCGGCAGTTCGCCGGCCGCAACTTTCTCGCTCTCGACGTAGTGCTTGATGTCAGTGACGACGTCGGGGTTGGCTAGCGTCGTAATGTCGCCCACGTCGGTGAAGTTCGAGATCGACGCGATGACCCGGCGCATGATCTTGCCCGATCGGGTCTTGGGCATGTCGGCGACGATCCAGACGTTCTTGGGCCGCGCGATCTTACCGATCTCGCTCTCGATCATCTTGGTCACCTTTGCGGCGACGTCCACGTTCGGATCGACCCCGGGCTTCACGGCGATGTACATCTCGACCACGTGCCCTCGCAACTCGTCCACGACAGGGACCGCGGCGGCCTCGGCGACCTCATCGACCATGAGTGCGGCCGATTCGAGCTCCTTGGTGCCCAAGCGGTGGCCCGAGACGTTGATCACGTCGTCCACGCGACCGAGGATCCGGTAGTAGCCGTCCTTGGCCTGCATGGCGCCGTCATTGGCGAAGTAGGGCCAGTCGTGCCAGTCCGTGCTCTTGGGGTCCTTATTGTACTTCTCGTAGTACGTCTTGACGAACCGGTCGGGGTCGCCCCAGATGGTCTGGAAGATGCCCGGCCACGGGTTGCGGATGCAGATGTTGCCCGCGTGTCCGCTTCCCGCTTCTACCACCTCGCCGTTCTCGTCCAGGATCTCCGGGAAGATCCCGATGACCGCCGGGCCGCAGCTTCCGGGCTTCATCGCGTTGAGCGCTGGCAGGGTGCTGCCGAGGAAGCCTCCGTTCTCGGTCTGCCACCAGGTGTCGACGATCACGGCCTCGCCCTTGCCGACGACCTCGTGGTACCAACGCCAGACGTCGGGTTCGATCGGCTCGCCCACCGTGGTCATGTGCTTGAAGTGGTAGTTGTACTTCGCCGGCTCGTCCGGTCCGACCTTGCGCAGCGTCCGGATGGTCGTGGGAGCGGTGTGGAAGGTCGTCACCCCGAGCCTCTCGGCGATCCTCCACATGCGTCCGGCGTCGGGGTAGGTGGGGATTCCCTCGTACATGACCGACGTCGTGCCGAGGGCCAGGGGCCCGTAGACGATGTAGGAATGTCCGGTGATCCAGCCAATGTCCGCGGCGCACCAGTACGTGTCATTGGGGTGGATGTCCTGGTAGTACTTGGACGTCCCCGCCACGTACGAGAGGTAGCCGCCGGTGCTGTGCTGGCAACCCTTGGGCTTGCCCGTGGTGCCGCTCGAGTACATGATGAACAGCGGCGCCTCGGCCGGCATCGAGACCGGGTCCACCAGCTTGCCCTTGTACTCGGGCATGATCTCGTCGACGAAGAAATCCCGACCTTCGACCATCGGGCTCTTCGAGGCGTACTCGCCCGGGTTGCGGCGGAACACCAGCACCTTCTCGACGACGACACCGTCTTCAAGGGCCCTCGCCACCGCCTCGTCGGCCTTGACCTTGTGGTCCTGAAGCTCGCCGTTGCGGTAGTAGCCGTCGATCGTCACGAGGATCTTGCTCTTAGAGTCCGAGATGCGCCCTCCGCAGGCCGATCCGGAGAAACCGCCGAAGACCTGGGAGTGGATGACGCCGAGTCGCGCGCACGCGAGCATGGCCACCGGCAGGTCGGGCACCATGGGCAAATGGAACGTCGCCACGTCGCCGGTCTCGACACCGCAGAAGCCCTTCAACAGCGCGGCGAACTCGTTCACGCGGCAGTACAGCTCCTGGTAAGTGATGACCTCGGTGTCCTCTTCCTCGAGCTCGGGCACCCAGATGATGGCTGCCTTGTTACGGTCAGTCTTGAGGTGGCGGTCCACGCAGTTGTAGGAGGCGTTGAGGCGTCCACCGACGAACCACTTCCAGAAAGGAGCGTTGCTCGTGTCAAGGGTCGTGTGCCAGTACTTGTCCCAGGTCAGGAGGTCGGCGTACTCCTTGAAGCACTCGGGATAGTTCTTCTCGCTGAAGCGCTCGAGGATGCTCGGGTCGTTGGCGTTGGCCTGGCCGATGAACTTCGCCGACGGGAAGTAGTACCCTTCTTCGCGCCAGTGCACGGCAATCTGAGCTTCCGATGATTTATCCGACTCGAATTCTTCAGCCTCTTTGGCGCCTTTTTTTGACATACTTCCCCTCCTGGTGAGGCGGCGTGCGCGCACGCCGCCGATGAATGTTAAACACACTCAGACTGAAACTTGATCTCCCACGTGGTCGTAGAACACGTGTTTGCTCTTCATTTGTTCTATCACGAGAATATTCGCGAGACCAAGTCGCGGATCCCGGGTCAGGTCGTGACAACTCACGTTTTCAGACACTGAGTTTGGGCCGATTGATGCCAGGTGGCACGTTTGTCAAGTTGACTCCGGCACGTGTTGAGTGCGGCTGAAAATGCACCATTGGACTCTCTTGCCACGTCGATGAATCTCGAGCCAGTCTCGATGATCGCTCGCCCATCAAGGCTGGCCAGTCGCGTCACTCTCCGTTGCCCCGAGGCGGTGTCCGGCGAACGCTGTCGGGAGGTGCTGCAGGGTCAAAGCGTCAAAACGGACCACTCCATCGTCAGGCGAATTCGTCCAATCCAGTAGAATCGACCAGTTGAGCCCGATTAAGACGGCGGGCGTTCGTCGCGTCAATTGGGACGTTGACGAAAAGGAAGTGCCGAGAGAGGGTGATTCCAGCCTTTGGCTGGACACAGTATGGACAAGAAGGATCCGTTCGTCTTACGTCACCTCGCCGACGTCCAACCGGAGTTGTGGTGGCTCGATTCGGACCCCCTCGAACCGGCGCCTCACTCTGCCCTTATTGGCGACATTGGCGCCGACCTGTGCGTGGTGGGCGCGGGCTATACCGGCCTGTGGACCGCGCTGCTCGCCAAGGAGCGTGACCCTGATCGAGACGTCGTGGTCGTTGAGCAGTTCGAGACGGGCGCGGGTGCATCGGGTCGCAACGGCGGATTCTGTTCGGCGTCACTCACCCACGGGTACTTAAACGGCGTACGACGCTTTCCCGATGAGATCGAACAGATCCAACGCCTCGGCCGTGAGAACCTTGACGAGATCGAGGCGACGATCGCTCGCTACAACATCGAATGTGACTTCGAGCGCACGGGCGAACTACAGGTCGCCGTCGCTCCTTGGCAGTTCCAGGGAATGGCCGAACAGGCCGAACGTCGAAACGCCATGGGTGACCGCGTGGAAGTGCTCAGCGAAGAAGAGGTGCAGGCGCGCGTGCACTCTCCCTCGTACGTCGGAGCCCTCTTCGATCACGACGGCACGGCTCTGGTGGACCCGGCTCGATTGGTGTGGGGACTAGAGCGAGTCTGTATTTCTCTCGGTGTGAAGATCTTCGAGAACTCGAAGGTCGAATGGCTGGAGGACTTGCACGACGCCGTGCGCGTCCACACCCCCTACGGCGCCGTTACGGCCGCGAGGGTGGCGCTCGGGACCAACGTCTTTCCGTCGCTCTTGAAGAAGACCCGCAAATACGTCGTACCGGTCTACGACTACGTCATGGTCACCGAACCGCTCACGGACGCTCAGCTCGAAAGCATCGGCTGGTCCGGCCGCGAGGGAATTGCCGACTCGGGTAATCAGTTCCACTACTACCGCCTCACGAGTGACAACTGCATCCTTTGGGGCGGCTACGACACGATCTACAACTTTCGTGGCAAGGTACGCCGCGAATACGAGTTCAACTCTGATACCTACGCCACGTTGGCCGGTCACTTCTTGAAGACCTTTCCGCAGTTGGCGGGGGTCAAATTCACGCACGCCTGGGGCGGAGCGATCGACACGTGCACCCGTTTCTCACCGTTCTGGGGAACCTCGCACGAGAACAAAGTCGCCTACGTGCTCGGCTACACCGGACTCGGTGTCGCCTCCACCAGATTCGGCGCGGCCACGATGCTCGATCTACTCGACGGACTCGAGACCGACCGCACGCGCTTGACGATGGTTCGCAAGCGGCCTTTGCCGTTTCCTCCGGAGCCCTTCAAGTGGCTTTTCATCCGCATCACTCAGTCGGCCATCAAGTACGCCGATGAACACGAGGGCCGCCGAAACTTCTGGTTGAAACTCATCGATCTCTTCGGCCTGGGCTTCGACTCCTAGCTGTTCGAAGCCCCTACGATGTGTCCGGTCCTTCCGAGTTAGGACGACAGTGAGTAGATGACCGTGACCTGCACGTTGACGGGCTGGCTCCCGGTTTGGATCGGCACGGAGGAGCGAAGAGCCGCAGCGCCGAACGCGATCGGCGCGTTGTAAACCACGGAGCTCTGGTTCTCGTTGTCAGTGATTTTCACGATCCCGGTGACGTGGGTGTCGCCGGCCCTCGCGAGTTGACCCGCGGCGAGGTGAGCGTTGTTCATGGCTCGAATACGAGCAGCGCGCAGTAGCGAAGAGTCGTTCGTGATGGTGAACGACACGCCGTTCAGCTGGACACCGTTGCCGACGGCCCGAGCGGCCGCGTCAATCGCCACGCCAGCACGCTGCACCTTGTGCATCGTTACGTTCAAAGTGTCTTCAACGGTGAAGCCGGTCACCACTCCTTGGTTGTTCGTGTCGTCGTAGATGTTGAGTCCGGAGGTTTGCATTTCTCTTTTGGCTACACCGTTCTTCAATAGGGCCGCTTCGAGCGCGCGGACTTTGTTGTCGTTCTCGGTCAAGGCCGCCGTCGCGGTGAAAGAGCGCGTTGACACGCCGATTTGGAAGTTGATCGTGTCGGGTGTGCCCTGGACGGTGCCCGAGCCCGAGACCGTGATAGTTGACCGGGCGTTTCCCTTGGCGTGACCGAGGACAAAGCCCGAGAAACCGACGACGATGAAACCGACCACCACGACCACCAGCACCGTGACCATCGTCAGGAACCAGCCAGTCCGGCGGGGCCGCTGACTCGTCAAAAGTTCGCTCTCGTGATCGCGCGTCGGCTCTGTGTCTTCTCCGAAGATCTCATTACTCATTCGCTCTACCCTGTCCTCACTGACGCCGGTGAAATCCTGGATCCGCGACACCGTGCCCGTCACTAAGTACATGTCACGTTGGACAAGAAACTTTCTGGGCGCGAGAAGTGAGCCCTCGATCACGTCGTAGAGATGCGCCACCACACGACCGGATCGGCCTCGACGTCGACATCAACAGAAGGTTGCGCGGTGGCCTGCTCTGAGCTGACTTGTTGTGACGTTGGTGAAGGTACGTCGAACCAAGGAGGGGCGCATCATGACTGCGTCCGAAGCCGAGAGCGGTGCTCTATCGGCCCAGCATGCCAACAGCGCCCGAGCCTGGCGGCTGGGGCGCTGTTGGCGGTTGGGTCCGGTGGCAAGCCACCAGTGACAATGAGGTTAGCTCAAAGGACCGACCGGTGGCGCAACCCTCGCAGGAGTTCCGCTCAAAGGACCGACCGGTAGCACAACCTTCCCGTGAGTCTCGTTGATCACGCCAGCTGCGGATGCGTACCACGCAAGCAAGGCTGTGACAATGCCAAGCCATCCACCGATCTTGGTCATGTCGGTGTGACCGCCCCCCCACGCTCCAATGGTGAGGAACAAGAAGGCCAACGTCAGTGCAACGAAGACCAACAAGACGGCAATGTTCACCCTCATGGCGGCAACTGTCATGTACGCCGTGAAGAGGATCCAGGGCAACAGATACAGGCCCAAGGCACCCTTGACCGCGAGGCCACCTTGGAAGTTGATGAAGAAGTACACACCAATCCAGAACGCACCGTACGAAGTAAACGCGAGAGCCCCAAAGGTATTCTTTCGCGCGAATTCCCACATACCGGCCGCGAACTGCGCTACGCCACCGTAAATGAACGCCAAGGAGATGGCACCACTGACTGCTGCGCTAGCCGTCCCACCGAACTTGAAAAGTCCAATATTGAAGATGCTCAGCAAGAACGTGGTCATAGCGAAACCGGCGAGTCCGAGCGGACCGGGGTCCGCAACTCTGTGTTCCATGTAATTCCCCCCACATATGTTTATTCCCACCGCCGGGATGACGGTTAATGAGATTAAACCTCACTTCACAAGAACCATGACGGATGGAATCACGGCAACTTCGTGAAGAGGTTCACAACGACGTCGCCCGGTCTGATAGATTCCCTTGATTTACTGACGAGTAGGGGTACCGTCACCGCGCAAAAACGTCCATGCAATGGAGAAAGGGCGCGCTACGAATCGATGGCGGAACGAAAACCCATAATCAACGCTTCGACTTCGGAAGAGCCGCCGCCATCGAGAATTACCTGCACCAGGGCCGATCCCACGATGACGCCATCACTCACCTCGGCGGCCTCTTTGGCCTGATTCGGAGTGGCGATGCCGATACCTATGAGCGCCGGCACGTCACTAGTGCGTCGAATCGATGCCACGACTCGCTCGCCGTCGCCTCCCCCAGCGGACTGTCCGGTGACGGCCATACGCGCCGAGGCGTAAGCGAAGCCCTGCGTGCGAGCGGCGAGCTGATCGACGCGCTCGGGGGGCGTCGAGGGAGCCACGAGCAACACGCTCGCGACGTCCGCGCCGTCACAGGCCGCGATCCACGGGCCCGTCTCTTCTAAGGGGAGGTCCGGAATGATCGCGCCGTGAATGTCACTGTCGGCGAGTTTGCCGGCGGCGCGTTCGAGCCCGTAGTGCAACACAATGTTGTAATACGTCATCGCGATGAGCGGCACCGCGGCATCGAGTCGACTGAGATCGTCACAGATCGAGTCCAAGGTCGTGCCGAACGTCAGAGATCGAAGGTCCGCCTCTTGGATGACCGGTCCGTCCATCATCGGATCGGAGAACGGAATGCCAATCTCGACGGCGTCGGCGCCGGCCAACACAGCCGCTTCGACGTGCTCAATCCAATCATTCGTCAGTCCGCCCATGAAATACGGCACGAGGAGTTTGCGCCCGGTCGCTCGAACAGCGCGCAGGTCGCGTTCGAGGCTCTTCATGACTCCGCGTGCAGGATGGCCTGGACTTGGGCCACGTCCTTGTCACCTCGACCGGACAGGTTGAGCAGCACGGTCGAGCCGGTCGGGAGCGCTCCCCCGGCTTCGCGGATCATCCAGGCGACGGCGTGGGCCGTCTCGAGGGCCGGGATGATCCCCTCCTTCTCGCTCAGGAGCCGCAGGGCGCCTATGACGTCCTCGTCTCCGATGGCGTAATACTCCGCTCGCCTGATCTGTGCGAGGTGGGCGTGCTCGGGACCAATGCCGGGATAGTCGAGACCGGCCGAAATGGAATGGGCCTCTTCGATCTGACCGAATTCGTCCTGCATCAAGAGCGAGCGCATGCCGTGCAGGACTCCCGGTGATCCGTTGCCCACGGCCGATCCCCCGGCCGCCTCGATACCAACCAATCGCGAGGAGGTGTTGGCGAATCCCGCGAAGATGCCCGCGGCGTTGGAGCCTCCGCCGACGCAGGCGATGACGACGTCCGGCACGTCGACACCGAAGTCCGCCAGTTGTCTCGACGCCTCTTGTCCAATGATGCTCTGGAACTCGCGAACGATCCACGGGAAGGGATGGGGACCCATGACCGAACCAATGCAGTAGTGCGTGTCCGCCACGCAGGTGACCCAATCGCGCATCGCTTCATTCACGGCGTCCTTCAGTGTGCGGCTCCCCGAGGTCACGGGGACCACGCGAGATCCCAGCAGTTCCATGCGAAACACGTTGAGGATCTGACGCTCGGTGTCAACCTCACCCATGAAGACCGTGCACTCGAGCCCGAGTCGGGCAGCCGCCGTCGCCGTCGCGACGCCGTGCTGTCCCGCGCCGGTTTCGGCGATGACGCGACGCTTGCCCATTCGCTTCGTGAGCAACGTTTGACCGATGACGTTATTGATCTTGTGCGAACCGGTGTGCGCCAGATCCTCGCGCTTGGCGAAGATTCGCAGACCGAGGTGTTCGCCCAGGCGAAGGAGCGGAGTAACGGGCGTCGGCCGTCCCGCGAATTCGCGCAGGACGGTTCGGTACTCCTCGATGAAGGCGGCGTCGCTCCACGCGTCGATGAAGGCCGCTTCGAGTTCGAGACATGCGGGTATGAGGGCTTCGGGAACGAAGCGTCCTCCGAACTCACCGAATCGCCCTCGCTCGTCCGGTTCTTCCATGTAGAGCACGGGGTCACTCACGATGTCGCTCGTTCCAGAAAGGCCCCACGAGCGTTGTCGATGAAATTGTGCAATCGTCCTCGATCCTTGATGCCGGGCGATGATTCGACACCGCTGGCGCTGTCGACCCCCCATACCGGCAACGTTTCGATGACGCGGGCGACGTTCGTCTCGTTGAGCCCGCCGGCTGCAATGACCGGCACGCCGAAGGATCGCTCGAACAACTCCTCCCACGAGTGGCTCCGCCCACTGCCGGGCGTTGCACCGTCGACCAGCACGGCGTCGACACGGCCTTCAGCGAAGTCGTAGTACTCGTCACTGGCTATTGACAGAGCCTTGATGACGCGACGATGACGATCTCGCAAGTGGCCTAGCAGCGCATCACTCAGCGGACCGTGAATCTGAATCAGTTCGGCGTCAATCAGGTCGACCGCGTGACGAATGAAGTCGTCGTCATTGTCGTGAAAGACCAACGTTCGCAGGGTCCTTCCGTTCGTCGCCTCGGTGATGGCGAGTGCTCGATCGAGCGAGAGTTGGCGCGGCGACGTGGCAAGGATTAACCCCACGGCACTCGCGCCAGCATCGATCGCGGCGTTGGCGTCACCCAGCGTTGTCACGCCGCAGATCTTGATAAAGAAAGGCGTGTCAAGCTCAGTCACGCGACACCAGTGGCACCGAGGAGAACGCGCGAACCGTTTGGGTGACATCGGACGCGGTCACAAACGCCTCGCCCACCAATACCGCGTCGAAACCGGCTTCGGCGGCTCGCGCCACGTCGTCGGGCGAACTGAGTCCGGATTCACAGACGGTCACAATTGATGTGGGCAAGGACTCAATGACGTGCGCGGCATGGTCACGGTCGACGTCGAAAGTGCGGAGGTTGCGTTGATTGACACCAATGATTCGCGCCCCGACGTCCAGAGACCGCTGGGCTTCGTCGTGGTCGTGGACTTCCACTACGGCGTCGAGGCCCGCACCGTGGGCGAGGCCGATGAACTCCGCCAACTCAACGTTGCTGAGTGCGGCGACGATCAAGAGGACCGCGCTCGCTCCGGCTTCAACGGCGTCGAGGACGTCATTCGCACTCACCGTGAAGTCTTTTCGCAGTAGCGGCAGGCTCACGGCGCGAGCGACGGCGTCCAGGTCCTCCAGCGAACCGGCGAAGTGCTCGGCGTCGGTCAACACCGAAATGGCCGTCGCACCCCCCTCGGCGTAGTCGCGAGCGATCTGTGTGACGTCGAGTCCTTCGTGGAGCCAGCCCTTGCTCGGAGAGCGTCGCTTCACTTCGGCAATCACCTTCACGTGTCCACTCCCGGTCCCGGAGAGGGCCGCGAGCATCGACGGCCCGAGCGCGTTGACCTGGCCGACGCGCTCACGCCATTCACGCCCGTCGGCCGCGGCGCGCGAACGATGATGGTGGAGTATCTCGTCGAGGTACGTCGCCATCACAGAATCGTAGTTGTGCCAAGGATGATCTCCCTCACGAGTAACTTTGTTGCATGTCACGCCAGCGAGCGCGCGTTCTCTAATGGCTGGATCATTTTCGAACGACGTCTTGAATCCGCTCGTGCGCGGCACCGACCTCGAGCGGGGTCAGGCTCGCGCCGCCCTGGTCGAAATCCTGGAGGGTCACGTGGAAGGAGTCTTGATCGCGAGCTTCCTCACCGCGTTGACCGCCAAGGGCGAAACGGCCGACGAGATGACCGGCTTCATCGACGCCATGATCGAAGCGGCGACGACCTTCACGATTGGTCCGGACGTGATCGACATCGTCGGGACCGGGGGTGACCAACTCCACACCGTCAATATCTCGACGATGGCGGCGTTGACCGTGGCCGGCTGCGGCGTGCCCGTCGCCAAACACGGCAATCGCGCCGCGTCTTCCTCCGTGGGCTCCGCCGACCTCCTAGAGGCGCTGGGCGTGCGCCTGGCCGCTCCCGAAGAGGTCGTTCGCGCGTGCGTAACCGGCGCGGGCATCGGCTTCATGTTCGCCCCCATGTTTCATCACGGACTGGGCTATCTGACGCCGATTCGTCGGGCCCTGGGTTTTCGCACGATTTTCAACGTACTGGGACCGTTGGCGAATCCCGCGCTGGTTCGCCGGACGTTGATCGGGGTGGCGCAGGCGCCGCTGCTCGACGCCATGACTCAGGTGTTGATGGCCCGTGGTATCGACCACGCCATCTTGGTGAACGGCGACGACGGACTCGATGAACTCTCCCTCGGCGCCTCGTCGACGCTGCACGTCATCTCCGCGCACGGATCGGAGACCCAACGTCTGGACGCCGGAGCGGTGCTCGGTCTACACCACGACGTGGTGTCCATTCGAGGGGGCGACACGACACACAATGTCGAGGTCGTGCGGGGATTCTTGGACGCTCGTCCGGGAGCGGTCTTCGACGTCGTGTGCGCCAACGCGGCGCTGGCCCTCATCGTCGCCGGCCGCGCCACCACGCTCAGCGACGGTTTCGAAATGGCCTCATCGAGTGTGCGCGAGGGTCGGGCCGCGCTCGCGCTCGAACGCCTGGTAGAACTCTCGAACGCCTAGAGCGGGCGCAGTTCTCTCTTGTACCAGTGGGCGTTGGCGACGTAGGACGCCGCGTTCTCCACAATGCCGTCCTCGCCGCTGGCGTCCGGTTTGATGACGGCCGGCACGCCCACCGCCAAGGCGTTCGCCGGTACGTCCATTCGGTTCCGGACGACCGCTCCGGCGCCCACCGTGGCGCCGCTGCGCACGATCGCCTGATGCAGGACGATGGAGCCGCTTCCCACCAAGGCCCGGTCCTCGATGACGCAGCCTTCCAGGTGGGCGAGGTGGCCCACGACACAGTCGTCGCCAATCACCGTCGGGTATTCGTCCACGGCGTGGATGATCGCGCCGTCTTGAATCGAAGTGCGCTCGCCCACGATGATTGTGCCGTAGTCGCCGCGCAGCACGGCACTCGGCCAGACCGAAGAGTCCGCGCCGATGCGCACGTCACCGATGACCACGGCGTCGGGGTGAATGAAGGCGTCGGGATGGATCGACGGGGTCCGATTTCCGAGGGCGTAAAGGGGCATGGGTTCTCCTAGTGGCTCAGCCACGAAATTAACTGATAGATCCGCCAGATGACGTAGATGATGGTCACCACGATGAAAAACCGCCAACGCCACGGAATCGGCTCGCGGACCGGTGCTTCGACGCTCTCTCCGCAGATCTCGCACGTATCGCCCTCGACCGGGCGATCACACTGTTCGCACCACCTGGCCACTAGTCGACCCGAACGCGCACTCGCAGCGGCTGCGATCCGAGGGAGAACCGCTCGCGCAGGGAACGCTCGACGTAGCGCAGGTACGTCTGGGGCAGGCGCCCGGCGATGAACAGCGTGAAGGTCGGTGGCTCGGTCGCCCCTTGGACGGCGTAGCGTATCTTGCCGGTCGGGGCCGGCTGCTTGATCTGGAGATCACGAATCGCGCGATTCAGCGCGCCGGTGGGCACGCGCTTTTGATAGTCGGCCGCCGCGATCGCCAGCGCCGGAAGGATCCGATGGACCCCCTTGCCCGAGGTGGCCGTCGTCTTCATCACCGGCGCGTCACCGAGGAACGCCAACTTCTCGCCGACCGTTGCGAGCACGGACGCTCGATCGTCCACGGCGACGAGCTCCCATTTGTTGAGGACGACCAGTGATGGACAGCCGGCCGCGGAGATACGTTCGGCCAGGCGTTGATCCTGTCCTGTGGCGCCCACCGTGGCGTCGATGACCAGGATGGCGATGTCGGAGCGATCGAGGGCGTCCAGGCTCCGCAGTACCGCGTAGGTCTCGAGGCCGGCTTCGGTCTTGGCGCGGCGGCGCATGCCCGCGGTGTCGATGAATCGAATCAGTCCGACGTCGGTCGACACGAGCGTGTCAATCGCGTCACGCGTCGTGCCGGGCAGGTCGTGCACGACCGAGCGTTCCTCGCCGATGAGTTGATTGAACAAGGTGGACTTGCCGACGTTGGGTCGACCGACGATCGCCACTCGAAGCGCGCCGTCGTCGTCGGCCTCGGCGATCTCATCGACGATTCGGTTCTCCTCGAGTCGCGCCACGATGACGTCGAGCAGGTCTCCCGTACCGCGCCCGTGCTGCGCGCTCACGGTATGCGGGTCGCCGGCGCCGAGACTGAGGAACTCCCAGCTGCTGGCTTCGTGTTGGGCGTCGTCGACCTTGTTGACGACCAGCAAGACCGGGCGACCACTTCGCAGCGCCCACCGAGCGGCGTGCGTGTCCTCGTCGACCAATCCGGTCGTGACGTCCACGACCAATATCACCAGGTCAGCGGTCGCCAGGGCCGCTTCGGCCTGTTGGGAGACCTTGGCCTCGAGCGTGTCGCCGGCTTCGAGCCATCCGCCGGTGTCGACGACCTCGAAGTTGAGACCACCCCACTCGACCTCGACGGCCTTTCGGTCGCGCGTCACGCCCCGATGCTCCTCCACGACGGTGACCCGTTTGCCGGCGAGGCGATTGACGAGGGAGCTCTTGCCGACGTTCGGCCGGCCCACGATGACGACCTGCGGTTTCACGCGTGCACCGGTCTCGAGCGCACCGACGTCAACGTCGATCGGAGGTCCTTGCCGGTGGTGGGCACGATGGTGACCGAACGACCGAGATCGTCGAGGTCGAGTCCGTCGAGGAATCGTCCTTCGGAGAGACAGACGTCGGGTACCAGTACGACGGTCTCGGGCGCGACGTTCGTCAGCGCGTCGATTAGATCTTGTCCCGTGAGCAGACCGGCGACCTTGATGTTGCCGCCGAAGAATCGATTCTCCACCGCCAGAATTCTCACGTCGGAGAAGCCCTGCGCGTCGAACATCTGGCGAAGGATCGGTGCGGCGTACTCACCGGTCACCACGAGCACATCGTCGCCTTCACGCACTTCACCCTCTCCCCCTCGCGGGGCGCGGTACCCGAGAGCCGGGGCGCCGTCGACCGATTGAAAGAAGCCGGTGCCCAGTTTGTCCATGGGCGTCTCATCGACGAAACTCTGCACGAACGCGGCGACCAGTCCGATGCCGTTCTCGGCCTGGTCCAGGCTCTCGAACGTCGCGGCCGACGGCGGCGTTCGGCCGGCGACGAGGTAGAACTCGTCGCTCGCGAACACGCTGACGCGTCCCAGGATCTCGAGCGTGAGCGTTTGGAATCGTTCGGCGAGAGCGACGACGTCGCGCGCCTCGGCGTCAGTGTGGGGACGCATCGTGGCTTCGTCGGAGAAGGCGCTCACGCCGACCGGCACGAGCGCGACCGAGGCCAACTCCGGGTAGAGCGAGATGACGTCGTGCAGGGTCCGCTCCAGGTGCTCCGCGTCGTTCACCCCGGGGCAGACGACGACCTGGGCGTGCACTTCGACACCGGCGCGCAGCAGTTCCTTCAACCAGCGAAGGCTCGTGGCGCCCCGGGGATTGCGCAACATCTCGGCCCGCAGCTCGGGGTCGGTGCTGTGAATCGACACGTAGAGCGGCGAGAGACCTTCGTCGATCACGCGTTCGAAGTCGAACTCGGTGAAACGGGTCAGCGTCGTGTAGTTGCCGTAGAGGAACGAGAGGCGAAAGTCGTCGTCTTTCACGTAGAGCGAGCGTCGCATGCCCTTGGGGAGTTGGTAGATGAAGCAAAACGAACAGTGATTGTCGCAGGTGCGGATGCGGTCAAAGACCGCCGAGTCGATGCTGAGCCCTAACGGCTGACCCTCGGACTTGACGATCGTGACCTGGCGCGCGAGGTCTTCACCCTCGCGGTGAACGACGAGCGTGACCGTCTTTCCGTCAATGAGTTGCTGGTACTCAATGATGTCGCTGGGCTCTCGACCGTTCACGCTCACGAGTTCATCGCCGACGGCCAGATCGACGCTCGAGGCGGGTGAATCCATGGAAATTGAGGAGATTCGGGCGCCCGACACTCGTCCAGCCTACGAGGATTTGCACTTTTCGATTACTAGGCTGGATTACGTGAACGTGGACAAGGTGGTACTCGCGGCGCCACGGGGATTCTGTGCCGGAGTGGAAAAGGCCATCAAGGCGCTCGATTGGATGACGCGCGTCTTCGCTCCGCCGGTCTTTTGCTATCACGAGATCGTGCACAATCAGTTCGTCGTGGACTACTTCAAGTCCTTGGGCGTCGTGTTCATCGACGACGTCACGACCGTGCCGCCCGGAGCGCCGGTCATGTTGAGTGCCCACGGTTCGCCCCCGGAAGTGATCGAGGCGGCGCGACTGTCGGGCGGCACGGTCATCGACGCGGTGTGCCCGCTGGTCACCAAGGTCCATCACGAGCTCAAAGTCCGCGCACGAAAGGGCTATACCGTGCTCTACGTCGGTCATCAAGGCCACGAGGAGGCCGTGGGGACGATGGCCGTCGCGCCGGAGTCGGTGCATTTGATTGAGTCGACCGACGACATCGACGCCTTGGGCAACTTGGCCGGTCCGTTCGCCTTGCTCAGCCAGACCACGCTCAGCCTCGATGAGTGGCAGGACCTTCGCGAGTACGCCGAGGTGAAGTTCCCGGAGATCTGGATGCCCAACCGCAGTGATCTCTGCTTCGCGACCACCAACCGTCAGGCCGCGCTTCGCACGATCGCGGCCGAGGCCGACGCCGTGGTGGTGATCGGTTCAGCGAATTCGTCGAACACGGTGGCGCTCACCAAGGTCGCCGAAGCGGTGGGATGCGCGCGCGTACTGCGGGTTAACGGAGCCTTCGAGTTGCCCGACGATCTCCACGGCACCGTGGCGGTCACCGCCGGCGCCTCCGCCCCCGAGTCGCTGGTCAACGAGGTACTCGACGCTCTCAATCCCACCAACGGCGTGACGGTCACGTCGGTGACCGTGGAAGACGAGTACTTCCCACCCCCACCCGAACTGCGCGAGATGCTCAAGTCCCTGTCGGCCCTGTTGGACCTCACGCTCCAGACGCCCGCGACCTCGAGTTTCGACGGCGAAGCCGATCGCCGCTTTACCGCGGCCGAAGTGCTCTCCGCGGCGGTTCGTTAGAGTCGGAGCGCCCAGCGCACGCAGATTAGTATCTATCAGTGAGTTTTTTCTCGCGCCACGGTCGTGTCGCGCCATCGGAGTTAACGACCGAGGAGCGATCGACGGTCGTTTCGAGCCGGCCCTAATGCGCGCACTCGCCGAAGCAGCACTTGGTAAGGAGAACGATGGTCAACGATGATCTAGAGCAACGCCGCTCGACGCGTCTTCGCGCATACGCCATTTCCCAGGCCCTGGCCCGGTTGGAGACCGAACGGCCCGGCTTCAATCCCGAGGCCATCGTGGCCACCATCTGCGCCTACGAAGAAGAGGGCAACATCGCCCACGTCCTGGAGAAGATGCCCGCGAGCGTCAATGGCGAGCCCTATACGACGTTGGTGGTGGTCGACGGCGGGGACGACCGCACGGCCGAGATCGCCCGATCCTTTCCGGGGGTGGTCGTCATCGAGTTTCCGGTCAACCTGGGCCACGGCGTCGCCTTGCAGGTCGCCTATCGCTACTGCGTGAACCACGAGGTGAAGTACGTCGTCACGCTCGACGCCGACGGCCAGAACGACCCTTCCGAGATCCCCCAAATCCTCGTTCCCCTGCTGGCCGACACCTCGGACTTCGTCCTCGGCAGTCGGGTACTCGGCGTGGACAAGACCTCCGATAAGGTTCGCAAACTCGGCGTGCGATTCTTCTCGTTCATCATGAACCGGATGACCGGATCTCACATCACCGATACCTCCACCGGATACCGGGCGCTGCGAGTGACGATGCTGGCCGACGTGGTTGATCGCCTTCGGCAACAGCAGTACCAGACATCGGAGTTGCTCATCACCTGTTTGAAGCGCGGCTGGCGCGTCAGCGAAGTGCCGACCGAGTGGTACCCGCGGGTCTCGGGTGAGACGAAAAAGGGCGCGACGTGGTCCTACGGGTTTCGTTACGCCCGCGTAGTCTTCGGGACCTGGTGGCGCGAGCGCTAAGTCGGCGTTGAGTCGGTCTCCGTCTTGGGGACCGGGAAACTCTTTCGATTGGCGTCGTCGAAAACCCGCGGCGGCGTTTTCACTTTCGCCTTCTTCGGCTTTTTGGCTTCTCTTCCTTGCGGATTCTTCATGGTCGAATCTTAGGTCGCGCCGATTGCGACGTGTCGCGATTGCGTAGCGACCAATGATCTCGAAGCGACTCCGGCGAGCGTCAGTCGCGCAGGCTCTCGAGGTACACCTTCTCCAACGCCACCCGTAGTTCTTCGCTCTTGGCCGTGAGCGCCCTGCGAGACACCCGACCTTCGGACGACGGTGGATCGATGGGCGCACCGACGACGATGGTGATCTTGGCGGGTCGAGGCAGTTTGGCCCCCTTGGGCATCGCCCGGTCACTCCCACCGATCCCGACCGGTACGACTTTGGCGCCGGTGCGGGCGGCCAAGAACATGGCGCCATCGTGCAACGGCGCTACCGCCCGACCCTCTTTGCGGGTCCCCTCGGGAAAGAGCACTAACGCGTGACCCTGTCGCAGGACCGCTTCGGAGTGCGCCATCGATTCGCGGTCCGCCGAGCCCCGGCGAATCGGAAAGGCGCCGAGATGGGTGATCAATGGTCCGAGCAGCGGCACGCGAAAGAGCGAGTCCTTGGCCATGAAGAACGCCTTGCGTTTCGAAATGAAGAGGGTCAGCGCGAAATCCACGTTGGAGCGGTGAATCGGTGCGATGAGGACCGGTCCCTCGAGCGGGATGTTCTCGGCGCCGATCACGGTGGGTCGAAAGAGGATTCTCGAGAGTCCCGACACCAGCGCGGCGCACACCCGATAGGTGAACGTGCGCCGTTCGCTCAGTTCGAGAGGTTGTGCTTCAGCCATTGAACAATCTCCTGGGCGACGTCGTCGACGTCTCGACCCGTCGTGTCTAGCACGAGGGCGTCGTGGGCTTGGCGCAGCGGCGAGGCGATCCGGGTGGAGTCGGCTTGGTCGCGGCGAGCGACGGAGTCCTCGCTTTCGTCGCCTCGACGTCGCGCACGTTCTTCGAGCGACGCGGTCAGAAAGATCTTCACCGATGCGTGGGGAAAGACCACCGTTGTGATGTCGCGTCCCTCCACCACCGTGCCGAGCGGTTGGGCGGTGGCTAACTCGCGCTGTCGCGCGACCATCGACGCGCGAACCTCGGGATTGGCGGCGACCACGGACACCGCGACGTTGATCTCCTCGGTGCGGATCTCGTCTTCGACGTCGCGTCCGTTGACCGTGACGCGGGGCAAGGTGGTCAGCGTGACTTCGTCGGCTAACGCCGCGACCGCCGCCGCGTCGTGGACGTCGATACCTCGGAACAGGGCCTCGCGCGTGACGGCGCGATACATCGCTCCGGTGTCGAGGAAGGACCATCCGAGTAGCTCGGCCACCGCGCGCGCCACCGTGGACTTGCCCGAACCGGCCGGTCCGTCAATAGCGATGACCAGGTCGCTCACGCCAGTCGCTCCAGGTCATCGAAGAAGCGCGGATAGCTCGACGCGACGGTGTCGGCCGTACCGATCGAACAGCCCGCGCCCGCGCAGCCGGCGACCGCACTCGCCATCACCATGCGGTGATCCAACGCCGCGTCCAGTTCGAAGATCGAGAACCGCGCGGCGCTCCCCAGACCCTCCACGAACAGGTCGTCCCCTTCGGACCACGCGCGACAGCCCAGCTTGGTCGCCAACGCCAACGAGCCCTCAAAGCGATCGGACTCCTTGACTCGCAGTTCACCGACGTCGCGAAAGCTACTGACGCCCTCGGCCGCGGCGGCCGCGACAACCAACACGGGCACTTCGTCGACCGAGGGGATCTCGTGCGCGTGCACTTCGGTGGCCGTCAAGGCAGAACTGCGCACCGTGAGCGACGTCCTCGTGTCACTGCTCCGTAGCGTCAGGGTGGCCCCCATCCGTTGGAGGACTGCGAGATAGCCGACGCGCTCGCGCGCGTTGTCGATGTCGAGCACTTCAATATCGGCGTCGGGGTGAATGCAGCCCAACACCGCGAAGAACGCGGCCTGGGACGGATCGCCCGGCACCAGCCAATTGCGCGCGAGCGGACGCCCGGGTTGGATCGTGACGCGTCGTCCCGCGTCACCCTCGATACTCGCGACCGAGATGCCGGCGCGGGTGAGCATCTCCTCGGTCGTGGGCCGGGTTCGCACGTGCTCGACGACGGTCGTGGGTGAGGTGGCGCCGAGTCCGGCGAAGAGGATCGCGGACTTGACCTGCGCGCTCACCATCGGCACGTCGTAGTCGATGCCGCGAAGGGTATCCGTGCCGACGATGTGCAGCGGCGCGCAGATCCGCGCCCCCTGACCGACGAAACGTGAACCCATGAGCGACAACGGTTCGGCCACGCGGTCCATCGGACGCTGGGACAACGACGCGTCGCCAATCAGCTGATGCTCGCCCGTCACTGCGCTGACGACGCCCGAGAGCAGACGCATCGTGGTGCCGGAGTTTCCACAATCGAGGGCCGCGTTACTGGCGTGCAGTCCGTCAGCGGGACCGACGATCGTGACGACGTCGTCGCTGTCGTTGCGAATAGCCCCGAGCTGTTCCATGATCTGACTCGTCGCCGCCACGTCCCTACCGGGCGACAGACCGCGAATAGTGCTCTCGCCGTCGGCCAGAGCGCTCACCATCAGGGCGCGGTGCGAGGTGCTCTTGTCGCCCGGGACTCGAACCTCGCCGCGCAGCGACTCGAAGTGTTCAACCGTGGCGTTCACTGCTCGTGCGCCACTTGGAATCCCAGCGCCGAGAGCGCGTCGCGGAACATCTGGGACTGCTGGGCGTCGACCGCGAGCAACAGCGTGCCGCCCGTGCCCTCGATGCCGTGCGCGATTTCGATGTCGTAGATGTTGACGAGCAGGTCCGACGCCGATCTCGTCACACGCGCCAGCACTCCCGGTTCGTCGCTCACTTTCACCCGCAGATACGACAGGTCCTCGGTACTGAGCGCCCGACCGGGCAACTGCCGTCGGGCGCTCGCGGCACTGAGCAGACTCTCGAGGATGACGTCGCGTCCGTCATCGAGCAGTGCCTCGCGAAGCGTCTTGAGTCGTCCTTCGAGATTCTCGAGGCTCTGGACCACGGCGTCGCGGTTCTCGAACAGGATGTCAGGCCAGATTCCCGGGTCGCCGGCCGCAATCCTCGTCATGTCGCGAAAACCTCCCGCGGCCAGTTGCAACAACACGGCGTCCTGCTCAGCGACCTGGCTGGCCTCGTTCATCAAGGAACCGGCCAGCAGGTGCGGTACGTGGCTCGCGATGGCGACCAAACGGTCGTGGTCGTCGGCGCTGATGGCCACGACGTTCGCGCCGATCTCGCGTAGTACGCCGTGGAGGGTGCTGTAGGTGGTGGGCGACGTTCCATCGGTCGGCGTGAGCACCCAGGTGGAACCTTGAAAGAGCTCGGCGCGCGCGCCCGAGAGTCCTCGCAACTCCGATCCGGCCATAGGGTGCCCGCCGAGAAACCGCTCGTCGGGCACCTGGGCCACGATCGATCCCTTCACCCCGGCGACGTCGGTCACGATCACGTCGGCGCGTGACAGTTTCGCCAGAATTTCGTTCGCGAGGCGCGCGACGACGCCGGCCGGAGTGGCGACGACCACCAGGTCGACCTCGGGCGAGAGTTCGGTGCCGGCGATGACCGCGCCCTCGATCGCCGATTCCGTAATCGCCGGGTCACTGTCACTTCCGGTCACGGTCCAACCGTGTTCGTTCAGGGCGAGTGCAATAGACGCGCCGATCAGTCCGAGACCGATGACGTGCGCGTGGCGACTATTCGGGGAGGTCATCACGCAGGCCCTGGGCGTTTCGAAGGTACACGTGTCGAAGTTCGCTTCGGGGCCTGGTCGTGTAGACGTGGATCAGAATCCGGATGCACATCGGCATCGAGCCGGGCACGTCGATTTCACTGGCGCAGAGCAACGGAACGTCGCCGAACCCAATGCCCCG
>PNAH01000031.1 GCA_003170315.1 Acidimicrobiaceae bacterium | reverse complement strand
GTCGACGGCGAGGTCCGAGTCTCGGCTCAGTACGCCGAGTAGTTCCGAGGACGCCGGTTCCTTGGTGCGACTCGTCGCGAAGATGCAACCCACGAGCACCAGGGGAAAGCCGATGACGATACCGGCGGTGAGGACTTCGTGGAGTCCGACGATACCGAGTACCACCGCGATCGCCGTGTTGAAATACGTGACGACGACCGATCGAGACGAGCCCACTTCTTTCACGAGTTCGAAGAAGACCAAGAAGGCCGTCGCGGTGCACACGACCGAGAGGACCGCCATGCAACTCCACGTTTCGCCCGAGACGTGAGTTGGCCAGTGAACGACGGCCCACGGAATCCAACAGATCGCGACGAACGCGGTCGCGCCGGCCACGACGACGACGCCCGGGACGTGCGCCAGTTTCGTCGCCAGGATCACCGGTCCGATGGTGTACCCGAGACAGACGATCATCATCAGCCCGATCCACGTGATCGAGCCTCCACGCAGGTCTAGTCCGACGAGAAACGCGACGCCGACGGCGCCAATACCGAGACCGAGGTAACGACGTCGCGAGATGTGTTCCTCAGTGCGTCGCAATCGTTGAGCGAGGACCGCGAACAGGGGAACGCAGCAGATGAGCAGGCTGGTGAGCGAACTCGAGATGTGCTTTTCAGCCGTCGACATGCAGTACCAGGGGATCCCGAATTCGATGACGGCGAAGACGATGATCCAACGCGCGTTCTTGAGAAGTACGGGAATCTGTCGTCGCGCGATGACCAGGGGCGCCAAAAGCAGGGAGGCCGGAGCGGTGCGCAAGAGCACCATTACCCCGGGATCGAGCTGGCGAACGGCCACTCGAATCAGCAAATACGGGATGCCCCAAATCACGGCCATCGCCAAAAAGAGGGTCCAACCACGTCGGGACATGGCCTCCATTCTAGCGGCGGTCGAAATAACTTGCGTTTTTATGTCGTCATGTGCATAAAATGACATAATGCGGGTTGGAGTCATTGGCGCCACAGGGTACGCCGGGTCAGAGGTTCTTCGTCTCTGCGCGTCCCATCGCGACCTCGGGATCGTGCTCGCCACGGGCGAGACGAACGCCGGGAAACGAATCAGCGAGCACGTCCCGGCTTTGGCGGCGGCCTATCCGTCCATGGTCTTCGCCGACACGAATTCCATCTTCACCATCGACGTTGACGTCGTCTTCGTAGCGCTGCCCCACGGCCAGAGCCAGAAGATTGTGCCGCAACTGGTGGCGCGAAACGTCAGCGTCGTCGACCTCGGAGCGGACTTTCGTTTGAAGGACGTGAACGACTATCGCACGTGGTACGGCGAAGCGCACAGCGCACCGGAGTTGCTGACGAGTTCGGTCTACGGACTGGTGGAACGCCACCGCAAGGAGTTGGTGGGCGCGACGTTGATTGCCGTGCCGGGCTGTTATCCGACGGCTAGCGTGCTCGCGCTCGGACCTTTCCTCGACGCCCAGGTGATCGAACGCCGCGGCATTGTGGTGAACGCCCTCAGCGGAACCTCGGGCGCCGGGCGCGCGATCAGCGAACGGCTGCACTTCTCTCGATTGGCCGGCAACGCCGAAGCGTACGGTCTGTTGTCGCATCGCCACACCCCCGAGATCCAACAAGAACTCGACGCCGAATTACTTTTCACGCCACATCTGGTCGCGACGAGTCGGGGCATGTTGGTGACGGCCTACGCGCGCGTGGCCGACGCGACGCTCACTACGGAGTCCGCTCTCGATCTCCTTCGCGCGAATTACGCCGACGATCCCTTCGTGATCGTCATCGACGAGCCGCCGACGCTGAAGGATCCGGTGGGGAGCAATCTCTGCTTCGTGAGTGCGCGGGTCGACCAGCGAACCGGATGGTTGATCGTCATGAGTTCGATTGACAATCTCATCAAGGGCGCCGCCGGTCAGGCGATACAAGCCTGGAACGTGGCCAACGGTCGCGACGAGACGCTCGGACTACCGATGACCGGCGTGACCCCGTGAACTGTGTCGTGGTGAAGCTCGGTGGTCACGCGTTGGACTCACTTTCGCCAACGTCATCGGTGTTGGTGGACCTCGCACACGATGTGGCCGCACTGCGCGACGACGGCGTCAACGTCGTCGTGGTACACGGTGGGGGACCGCAGATCGCTGAACTGCTCCATCGGGTGGGCCGGGAGAGCAGGTTCAAAGACGGCCTTCGCGTCACCGATCCCGACACCATGCAGTTCGTCGTGATGGCGCTGAGCGAAGTCAACGTCCGTATCGTCGCCGCGCTGAATGACGCCGGACTGGCGAGCGTCGGGCTGTGCGGTTCTGATGCGACCTTGCTTCGTTCGGAGTCGGTGGGCCAACCGCTCGACCGCGTCGGCGACGCGCCGGTGGTCAACCGAGCGGTCCTCGATGCGCAGTGGTCGGCCGGGTTGACGCCGGTCGTCAATCCGGTGGCCCTTGACAAGAACGCCGAACCACTGAACTGCAACGCCGACGCGGTCGCGGGCGCCCTGGCCGCGGAACTTCGTGCGGACGTGCTGGTGTTGCTCAGTGACATCGATCAACTTCGCGCGCACGTCGAGGATCCGATGACGTCGATGTCCTTGGTCACCGGCGCGGAGATTGACGCCATGCAGCGCTCGGGTGCCACTCGTGACGGCATGACACCAAAGCTGACGGCCGCCCGAGACGCGTTGAGCGGAGGTGCCGAGAGGATTCTCATGGCCAACGGCACTCGAGCGCACGCTCTACGCGACGCGCTAGCGCGAACGATTCCTACGACGGAGATAGTGCGGTGACCCGTCATTTCGTGACCATCGAGCAGCAAAGCTCGAGCGACCTCGACGCCATCTACGACATGGCCACGTCGCCTTTCGACGATGAGACGTTGAAGGGTCAGGGCGTCGCCCTGTTGTTCGAACGCCCGAGCCTGCGCACGCGCGCATCGAGTTCGTCGGCCGTGCACGAACTCGGTGGCTACGCCACGTTCTTCAGTGACGACGAAATCGGGCTCGACAGCCGCGAGTGCGCCGAGGACGTCGGGCGAACTCTGGCCGAGATGTACGCGATCGCCGGTCTGCGCGTGCGCAATCACGCGATCTTTGAGCGAATGCGCGCGGCCACCAATGACCGAATGTCACTCATCAATCTCCTCAGCGGGGTCGCGCACCCGACCCAGGCCGTCGCTGACGTGCTCACGATCGCCGACCAGTTCGCCAAGGGTGACGTGCACGCACTGGCCGGACTCGAAGTGACCTACGTGGGCGACGCGACGAACGTGGCCCGCTCACTGGCGGTCGCCCTCTTGCGCCTCGGCGTCAACGTGACGGTGGCCGCGCCGCTCAAATACCAGTTGGCCGCCGGTGGGCCCGAGGACCCCGCCCAGGTCAAGGGACCGGGCACGCTGCGTCTCACGACGTCACCCACCGACGCCGTGAGCGTCGCCGACGTCGTGTACACCGACGCCTGGGTGTCCATGGGAATGGAAGGTGAGACCGACCGGCGTCGACACGACCTCGCGGCGTTTCGAGTCGATGAGAACCTGCTGAAGCTCGCCAAGAAGCGCACCGTGCTGATGCACTGCCTGCCCGCGCACCGCGGCGACGAGATCACGAACGCGGTGCTCGATAGTGCCCAGTCGCTCGTGTGGCGTCAAGTGTTTCACCGTCGTTCAGCGATGATCGGCGTTTTACGTTGGATAAAAGAGGAGAGTTCATGACCAAGACCCAGCGCCAACACCGCATTGGCGAACTAATCGAACGAGAGAGGATTTCAACCGCCGCCCAATTGGTGACGCGATTGCAGTCTGAGGGGATCTCCGCCACTCAGGCGACAGTCACCCGTGATCTCCAAGAGCTCGGCACGATCAAAGTCCGCGACGAGAACGGTATCCGGCGCATTGTCACCGCGACCGCCTCAACGTTCACGCACGCGCCTCTGGATCACCTGCGGCGAATGATGGGCGAGTGGGTGGTATCGGTCGAGAGCTCCGAGAATCTGGTGGTCGTGCGAACGCCCCCCGGTTGCGCTCACGTCGTGGCGTCAGCGTTGGACCGCAGCGCCCTCGATGGCGTGCTCGGCAGTGTGGCTGGCGACGACACGGTCATCGTGATTGCCGATGAGAAGCGCGGCGGCATGTCGCTCGCCACGGAGTTTCGATCCCTGGCCGGTCTGGACGACTCGGTCGTCCATCCTAAGAAGGAGACCTAGTCATGGCGAAGCGCGTGGTCCTCGCCTACAGCGGAGGACTCGACACGTCGGTGGCGATTCGCTGGATGATCGAGGAGTGGGGCGTCGAAGTGGTTTGTGTCCTCGTCGACGTCGGCCAGGACGTCGAGAGCGCCGAGAGCTTCGACGACATCCGTGCGCGCGCCATGGTGGCCGGGGCGATCGACTGCGTGATCGTGGACGCGCGCAACGAGATGGCCGAGGAGTTCTGCGCCAAGGCCATCGCCGCGAACGCGCGATACGAGAACAAGTATCCGCTGGTGTCGGCGCTGTCGCGACCGGTGATCGTGCGTCACCTCGTCGCGCAGGCCAGGGCCTTTGACGCCCAGGCCGTGGCGCACGGCTGCACGGGTAAGGGCAACGATCAGGTGCGATTCGAAGTGGGCACGCACGCGCTGGCCCCCGATCTCGAAGTGCTCGCGCCAGCGCGCAATTGGGGGATGACCCGCGCCGATTCGGTCGACTTCGCCGAGAAGTGGGAGATCCCCATCAAGGCGACGAAGGAGAAGATCTACTCGATCGACGAGAATCTCTGGGGTCGGGCTATCGAGTGCGGCGCCATCGAAGACCCGTGGGCCGCTCCGCCCGAAGAGCCCTACACGCTGACGCGCGTGACGAACCTTCAACCGGTCGAGCTCACGGTGAGTTTCGCAGCCGGCGTGCCCGTAGCGCTTGACGGCGTTGCCCTGAATCTGGCCGATCTCATTCAGAACCTCAACGCTCGGGCCGGAGCGACCGGCTTCGGTCGCCTGGACATGGTGGAGAATCGTCGAGTCGGCATCAAGAGTCGCGAGGTCTACGAATGCCCGGCGGCGCTGGCCCTCATCGCGGCCCACGGCGACCTCGAAGACCTCGTGCTCGAGCGCGACGTCCACCACGAGAAAGGTCGCCTGGAGAGTCGTTGGTCCGAACTGGTCTACGACGGCATGTGGTTCTCACCGCTGAAAGAAGCGCTCGATGCGTTCATCGCCGAGACCCAGCGACACGTGAGCGGCGACGTGCGACTGCGCTTCGAGGCACCGGGGCTGATGCGGATTGTCGGACGACGCAGTCCCGAGGCGCTCTACGACTATGGCCTGGCCACCTACGACGCCGCCGACACCTTCCGCCACGCCGACTCCGAGGGCTACGTCCGGATCTACGGACTCGGCGTGAAGACCTGGGCCGCGCGTCAAGGCGCCAAGAACGCGACGCCCCCGACATCATGACCCTGTGGAGTGGACGGTTCTCCACCGGCATGGGTAGCGGTCTCTGGGATCTCTCGGAGAGCTACTCCTTTGATCATGTGCTTTATCCCTTCGACGTCGCCGGATCGAAGGCGCACGTGCGGGGCCTGATGCGCGCCGGGCTGGTGAGTGACGACGAGGGCACGACGCTGATTGCCGCCCTCGATGAGGTCCTCTCCGAGTTCACGGACGATCGATTCACCCGGTCGTCGAGCGACGAGGACGTCCACATGGCGATCGAACGTCGCGTCATCGAACTCGCGGGCGAGGTGGGCGCGAAGCTCCACACGGCGCGCAGTCGCAACGATCAAGTGGCCACGACGTTTCGACTCTTCACCTTGGACGCCCTCCAGCGAGTCACCGCCGCCAGCCTCGACTTGATCGATGTTCTCGTGGCACTCGGTGATGCGCATGGCGACGCGTATCTTCCGGGCTACACGCACCTGCAGCGCGCTCAGCCGGTTCTGCTCAGCCATCATCTGAACGCGCACGCCTGGGCGCTCCTTCGCGACGTCGACCGACTCTTGGACGCCCGTGACCGCACGAGCGTCTCGCCACTGGGCGCCGGCGCCCTGGCCGGCACCTCGTTTTCCATCGATCCATCGTTCGTGGCCGAGGTACTCGGATTCGATTCGGTCTTCGCCAATTCGTTGGACGCCGTGAGCGACCGCGACTTCGTCGCTGAAACGCTCTTCGACATCGCGATGTTGGGCGTGCATCTGTCGCGAATGGGCGAAGAGCTAGTCCTCTGGACGACGGCGGAGTTCAATTTCGCGGTCTTGAGCGATGCGTACGCCACCGGCTCTTCGATGTTGCCCCAGAAGAAAAACAGTGACGTGGCCGAGCTCGCGCGCGCAAAGAGTGGCCGTCTGGTGGGCAATCTCACGGGACTCTTGGTGATGCTGAAGGGCCTGCCGCTCTCGTACAACCGCGACCTACAAGAGGACAAGGAACCGCTCTTCGATTCGTACCGACAAGTAATGATTGTGCTCGCCGCCCTGGGTGGCGCCTATCAAACGATGACCTTTAACGCTGACGCCGCGGCGCAAGCGGCCGACGACCCGTTCATGGTGGCGATGGACATCGCCGAAGAATTGGTGAGCGAGGGCGTAGCATTTCGACAGGCGCACGAGCAGGTTGGCCGATTAGTGGGTGAAGCGGTCAGTTCCCATCGGGCCCTGAGTGAAGTCGTCGCGAAGACTCCGGACTTCGCACGATTCGCCAACCTCTTCGAACCCGGCGTCGCCTTGATGCGTCGCCGCTCTCCCGGAGCATCGGGACCGGCCAGCGCTGCCGTCCAGCACGACCTTTTGGTTTCGACTCGCGCCCGAGCGGGCGAACGGTTGGCCGAAGGTAACAAAGGGCCGTCCGAGGACGTCGTCGGACCGTTCTTGTAACGCTTGACGTACTCGGCTGTCACAGTTCGACGTCACACTTAGATAGGCGTCGAATGAAGCGCCGAAATCTAGTGTGGAGATGAATGGTCGAGAGATTGATAAGCCCGTCGAAGATCACGGCGTGGTTGGAGTGCTCCCACTTCCTCTCCCTAAGAAATCGAGCGGACGCCGGGACGTTGCTGGTCGAGCCACGACCGATGGGATCGTTGGCCGATCTCCTCATCGAAAAAGGTGCGCAGCACGAACGTCACTGCTTGCAGGAACTCGAAGACGACGGGCGAAGCGTCTATCAAGTCCCGGGACGCAATCCCGATGAGACGTTTCTGCAATGGGCGGCCCGCATTGGCAATCCCATGGACCAGGGCCATGACGTCATCTATCAGATGCCCCTCGTCCACGAAGGCATTCGTGGCATTGCCGATTTCTTGATTCGAGTCGATGACCCCGTCGAGGGGTACTGCACGTATGAACCGGTCGACGCGAAGCTCACGCGGATCGAGGGCAAGCCGGGACACGTCTTGCAACTGTGCTTCTACGCCGACGCCCTCGAAGCATTGACCGGTCGCGCGCCTCGTGAGATGCATCTGTGGCTCGGCTCTGGCGTGAGCGAGTCATTGCGAGTCGAGGAGTTTCGCCCGTACTGGCGCCGACTTCGACGTCAGCTCGCCACCTTGTTGGACGATGACGAGATTGGCGATACGAGGCCGGAGCCGTGCACCCACTGCGACTACTGCGAATTCAATCCGGTCTGTGAGGCGCAGTGGCGCAACGAGGATTCGCTGGTGTACGTGGCCAACATCCGAGCGCCTGAGCGCCACGCCCTCGAAATCGACGGAGTGCGCACGGTGATCGAGCTGTCATCGCGCACTCGATCGGTGCCGGATCTCCACGACGAGAACCTCGAGAAACTGAGCCGACAGGCCGCGCTGCAGGTCACGTCCCGCGAGCATCCGGAGGCTCCTCCGCTCTACGAACTCGTGGCACCGTCAGACGACCCGGTCTTCGGACACGGATTTGAACTACTGCCGGAACCGAACGACGGGGACGTCTTCTTCGATTTCGAGGGTCATCCATTCTGGAGTGCACAGCACGACCTCTTCTTTCTCAGTGGACTTCGCTATCGAGACGGTGCCGGCGAGTGGTCGTACGACGGGCGATGGGCGCACGACCTGGACGCTCAAGCGGTCACGATCAAAGAACTGGTCGAGTTCTTCGCCGAGCGACGAGCGGCGTACCCGAACATGCACGTGTATCACTACAACCACACCGAGCGATCGTCGCTGGAACGCTTGACGAGGGGAACCGAGACGGAAAGCCTCTTCGGTTCGCTCGTCGCGACCGGACTCTTCGTGGACCTCTACGTGATTGCGAAGAACGCCTTTCAGGTGGGCACCGAGTCCTACGGGTTGAAGTCCCTCGAGCACCTCACCGGCTTCGAGCGTCGCGGCGGCATCGAACAGGGCGCTGGGGCGGTCGTCGTGTACGACCATTACATGACGACCAAAGATCCAGTGCTGCTCGAGGAGATCGCGCGCTACAACGAGGACGACGTCGCGGCGACCCTGGCCCTTCGAGATTGGATCGTCGCGCGCCGTCCCAGTGTGCTCGCGTGGCGCGACGCTGTCTTGGAAGAGCCTGACGACACGCTCGACACTGACGAACTCGTGGAGAGTCTCAAGAACTTCGGCGAACACAGTCCGGAGCACTTGCTCGGCGATCTTTTGAATTACTGGCGCCGTGAACGCATCGCGAACACCGAACCGCTGTTTGCCGAGGCGTCATCGGAGTTCGCGATGCTCTACGGTGATCCCGACTTCATCGCCAACCTCAGGTTTCTAGGTTTCGAAGAAGTCATGAGCAAAGGTGCGCCGGCGATTAACGCGATCTATACCTGGCCCGAGCAACCGGTGAGCGAACTGTTCGACGAGAAGCACAGCGTCCTCTTCACCGGCGTCGGAGTGGAACGCGGCTACGGTTACTTGCCCGAGATCGACCTTGAACAACGTCAACTGACGATGCGATGGCGCGATCGCTACGACGAGGAGGGGGGCGGTCATCCTTCGGTCGTCACCATCGACGACTACTTCAACCCCGGGGAGAAACCGGGCGTGTTGTTCCATCTAGCGGAGCAGATCGTGAAGCCCGACGTGAACGATCCTCCGAGTCGCGTCTCCATGGCGTTGCTCGCGCGTGAGCGACCTCGATTCGTGGATGGTTTCGGACCGGAGAGCGGACTCTTCAACGACGACTTGGAAGGAGCCTTGCGATGGGTCGGTCAACTCGACGACAGTTACGTTGCGGTCCAGGGTCCTCCCGGATCGGGAAAGACCTACAGCGGATCGCACATCATCTACGCATTGATCAAGGCGGGAAAGCGAGTCGGCATCACCGCAATGAGTCACGCGGCCATTGACAATCTCTTCGAGGCGACCTACGAGGTCTTCGCGAAGAAAGGCGAGTTGAGTGAACTGCACGCACTACGTCGCGGGGATAAGCCCAAGAGCGGCGCGCTCGAAGGCGTGCGCTACACCTCGTCGGCCAAAGAAGCCGAGGGCACCAAGTACAACTTGGTCGCGGGCACGACGTGGTTGTGGGCGCGGCCCCAACTGCGTCCGTTCCCGGTCGACGTGCTCGTCGTTGACGAGGCCGGTCAGTTGGCCCTCGCCGACACCGTGGCGTCCGCCAACGGCGCGAAGAATCTGATTTTGCTCGGCGACCCTCTGCAACTGAGTCAAGTGGCCCAGGCCGAACATCCCGATGGATCGGGCGCGAGCGTGCTCGAACACATCTTGGGTGGCCACGCGACGCTGCCCGACGACCAAGGCATCTTCATCTCCGAAACGCGACGAATGCATCCCGACGTGTGCCGCTTCATCTCCAATCAGATCTACGAAGGTCGACTCTCGAGTCACGAGTCGTGCGCGCAGCAGTCCACGCAGTTCGGCACCGGCCTGCGGTGGCTGGAGGCCCGCCACAACGGGTGCTCGACCGAGTCACCCGAAGAGTCCGCCATCGTGGTGGCTCAAGTGACGTCGATGCTCGATACGCCCTGGGTCAATCAGCACGGCGAGATTGCGGCGCTGCGCGCCCAGGACTTCATGGTGGTGGCGCCTTATAACGACCAAGTGCGACTCCTGCGCGAGGCCTTTGACCGGTCGCCCCGGCTTCATCAGGTCCAGGTGGGAACTGTGGATAAGTTCCAAGGACGAGAGGCGCCGGTCGTCTTTTTCACCATGACCACCTCGTCGGGGGAGGACATGCCGCGCGGGCCCGAGTTCCTCTTCTCCCGCAATCGGCTCAACGTGGCGGTTTCACGCGCGCGCTGTCTCGCGTACCTGGTGTGCACCGAGAATCTGCTCAACTCGCGCGCGCGCACGATCGAGGAGATGCGCCTGATCGGGACGTTGAGCGCCTTCGTGGAGTACGCGAGCTCGTGGTCACTTCTGGACAATGTGTAGGAAGTCGAGGTCGTCGCGCCGGCAACGATTTGCCGTCACCGAAGGGGGCGCTTCTGCTACTCTGGTTATCCCATCGCAGAGACCGCGGCCCTCGTGCATTTGCACCTTGGCAGACGGCGCTGGTAAGGTGGGCATCCCCGTGGCCGGGTTGTTTCGGCCGCGGAATCAACGGAGAAATCCCGAGATGGTGTACGTCGCACCGCTGACCTTGGTCACGTGTGTCGTCGCTCCTTGAAAACGGAAGAACGAGAGCCAAAAGCCAGTACGGGCGACGATGGACTGATCTAACAGGACGCGTCGTTCGTCAAAAGAAGTATTGCAGTAGGCAACGAGACCACCCCGTGGAAACTCGTTGTCGTCAGGTGAGTATTAGAGTCACTCATCTGGCTCTCTGATTCGTAGAGGACTTCGGTCCTTGAAAAATCTTGATGGAGAGTTTGATTCTGGCTCAGAATGAACGCTGGCGGCGTGCTTAACACATGCAAGTCGAACGGAATACAAGGAGCTTGCTCCGAAATATTTAGTGGCGAACGGGTGAGTATCACGTGAGCAACCTGCCCCGAAGACTGGGATAACACCGGGAAACCGGTGCTAATACCGGATGTCTTTCAATGATCGCATGATCGATGAAAGAAATGTTTTTTCGCTTTGGGAGGGGCTCGCGGTCCATCAGCTTGTTGGCGGGGTAACGGCCCACCAAGGCTACGACGGATAGCTGGTCTGAGAGGACGATCAGCCACACTGGAACTGA
>PNAH01000011.1 GCA_003170315.1 Acidimicrobiaceae bacterium | reverse complement strand
GCGAGGTCGTTGCGTTCGATGTCCTCAGCCAGTTCACCCTCGACCACGTCGAAGACCGCGAGGTCCGTCACGTAATCCGACGGCCAAGGAATGCGCCAGCGCACGATGGCCTGGGACTTGAGATCGACGACGGTGGTCGTCTCATTCGTCGAACCGAGCACCAGCCCGTAGACGGTGGCGCCAGCGGCCAATTCCACCGTGGCACGCTGGGGCATACGCTCGACGAGGCGCTTACTGGCCCGAACGGCGGGGTCGCGAGAAAAGATCGGCATCAGGCTCCCACGATACGCAACTGTTCTGCGAGCGCCGACACACTGTCGACCGGCAGATGACAGACCCCCGCGCGACACACGTAGGCCAATCCCGACTGACGACCGTCTAAGAGCGGTGAGGAACCACTTCCCGTCACGAGCACTGAGCGCCTCGTGAAGCTCGAGTTCATGAACGCCGAGAGTTCGTTGGGCGGCCCCGGGATAACGACCTCGACGCCCTCGAGCGCGAATCCGGCCGCTTCGACCAAATCGGGAACGGCGCCCGGGTGTGTCGCGAGCAGTGATGCCGCGAGTTCGACCAAGCGTTGGGCGACGACGAGGCATTCGTGGTCGCCGGTGACCAGGGCCAAGCGCGCGAGCGCGCGACACGCGACGGCGTGACTCGACGGGGTCGCCCCGTCGAAGATCTCCTTTGGTCGCGCGTGGAGATCGGTGACGAGATTGCTTCGCGAGAAGATTCCGTTCCCGACGTGGGGAGCACGTGACGTCGGTACCTCACCGTCCCAGTAATGATCGAGCAGGTAGACCTTACGCAGTCTCGCTCGGTCGATCCATGAATCATCGCCCGTTGCTTCGAAGGCGTCGACGCACGCGTCGAGCATGCACGCCACGTCGCTCGCGCTGGCGTGGGCTCGCCGACTCTCGGTTCGCCACCAAACGTCATCGTGAAAGTGCGTTCGCTGGAGCGAGCGCAGGAGCGACGTGGCGAGTTCGACGGAGGGCGCGTCACGAACCTCGAAGAGCGCCGAAGCGAACATTGCGTTCCATTCGAGAATGACCTTCTCGTCGCGACCGGGTTGGACTCGACGCGCGCGCGAACGAAGCAACGACTCGCGCACCGCCGCGAGGGCGGCGGGGGGACTGAACGGTTCGGCGTCGGCGAGTCGAGGTATTGAACGGCCCTCGAAATCGCCGGGCTCGTCAATGCGCCAGCGACGTAACGCCGCCTCGAGGTCCCCGCCGAGTTCGTCGTCGTCCAACGCCTCCGCCACTTCTTGGGGAGTCCACGTCACGTGGGAACCCTCGACGCCGCCAGCGTCGGCGTCGAGCGCCGACGCGAAGCCACCGTCGACCGCGAGGTCATGCAACACGAAGTTGATCGTGCTGAGAGCGACCTCTCGCCATTCGGCGTGCTCGGGCACGGCCCGGGCCGCGCGCAGGTAGGCGCGCGCCAGCAGTGCCTGGTCGCTCAGCATCTTTTCGAAGTGGGGTACGTGCCATTCGGCGTCCACGCTGTAGCGCGCGAAGCCCCCTCGGAGGTGGTCGTAGATCCCTCGTCGCGACATGGCGTCCAGGGTCCGCTCGACCGCGACGCGGGCCGTTTCGTCCGTGAACTCCAAAAGTGCCTCGACGTAACTGGGTCGCGGGAACTTTGGGGCGTCCCCGAATCCTCCTTCTAGGTCCACCTGACCGACCAGTTCGTCGCGAAGTTTGCCTCGCGAAGCCGCGAGGTCGAGTACGTCCGAGAACGGCGCAAGGTGATCAATGAAACCGACCTCGCGATCGAGGGCACGCGAGAGTTCATTGGCTTGGTCCTCGACCGCGTCGCGCCGGGTGGTCCAGGCGTTGTGCATCGCCGTCAGGAGCGTGGTGAAACTCGCCTGGCCGTGACGCTCGACGGGGGGATAGTACGTGCCGGCCATGAAAGGCCGTCCGTCCGGGAACAGGAACACCGACATCGGCCATCCACCGTGTCCACTGACCAACTGCGTGGCCGCCATGTAGACCGCGTCGACATCGGGCCGCTCCTCACGATCGACCTTGATGGGAATGAAGTACTCATTGAGCAGAGAGGCGACGTTCGGATCCTCGAACGACTCGTGGGCCATGACGTGGCACCAGTGACACGCGGCGTAGCCAACGGAGAGAAAAATCGGACGGTCGAGCTGCGCCGCTTCGGCGAGCGCTTCGTATCCCCATGTTCGCCAGTCGACGGGGTTCTCGGCGTGTTGGCGTAGATACGCGCTCGAGGCGTTCGCGAGTCGATTGGTCACCGACGCAGCGTACCGACCACGTCCTTGTCAACGTTCAGTTCGAAGCGGCGATGCGCGGTCTGCTCGGGCTCACCTGGTAGCAGCACGTTCTTCGTGACGAACGTCTAGTTGGCGACCGCCGAGTCACGACTCGGTACTCTGGTGGTTCGAAGGTTGGGAGCGGAGAAAACGTGGCACGAGTACTCAAGTGGGGAATTATTGGCACGGGCGGCATTGCCCGGACGTTTGCGCGTGACGTAGCGCTCACCGGCGTCGGGGTCGTCGCCGCCGTTGGATCGCGCACGCAATCGTCGGCCGATGCGTTCGCCCGTGAACACTCGATACCGCGCAGCTACGACTCGTACGAGCAGTTGGTCACCGACGCGGACGTTGACGTCGTCTACGTCGCGACGCCCCATCCCATGCACTACGACAACGCCACGCTGGCACTCGAGCACGACAAGCCCGTACTCGTCGAAAAGGCGTTCACCATGACGAGTGACGAGGCGCGACAATTGGTCGCGAAGGCCAGAGAAAAGCGACTCTTTCTGATGGAGGCGATGTGGACTCGGTGTCTCCCCAACATCATTGAAATACGTGCGATCGTCGCGAGCGGTGACCTCGGTCGCATCGTGAGTGTTGAAGCCGACCACGGTCAGTGGTTCGCGTCCGACGCGGAGTTTCGTCTCTTCAATCCCGCGTTGGGCGGGGGAGCGATGCTCGACCTCGGCGTCTATCCGGTCTCTTTCGCATCAATGGTGCTCGGCACGCCATCGCGCGTGACGGCGCTCACGCAACCGGCCTTCACCGGTGTAGACGGATCGGTCGCGATGGTGTTCGGCTATGAGAGTGGTGCGCAGGCCGTGCTGTCGTGCACATCGGGCGCGAGGACGCCGACGAGGGCGTCCATTTCCGGGACCGACGCTCGTATCGAGATTGGAGGAAGTTTCTACGCACCTGGCCCGTTCACGCTGGTGCCACGAACTGGCGACGAGCGAATCTTTGAGTTCGCCTCAGTCGGTCGCGGCCTGCACTACGAGGCGGCGGAAGTGGCGCGGTGCATCGAGGAGGGAATGCTCGAGAGCCCGATGATGCCCTTGGACGAGACCATTTCGATCATGGAAACGATGGAGCAGGTTCTCTCTTTGGCGTAATCGCCCGCCGGTTCCTCACCGCGCGTGAAAAACTCACTCGGACGTCTATGAACGAAGGACGAAGTTCCGGGTTCGTACGGAGCGGTCCGCTGAAGTGGAGGAACTATCAGAAAGACCGTTTGATCAGGATGTGAAGAGGTTTACGACGTTGTGCAGCGGTTGAACGAATTTCTCATCTTGGCACTTTCATCTAGAAAACGATGACTTTCAGGTTGGACCGACAATCGTTCGTGTTACGTGAACACGCTATTTCGAGGGAATTTCCGTATCGTGAACAACGCTCATCGTGTCGGCATGTTATTTTACCAATCGGACATTATGTTTCACCTGATGTTCACGCAGTGCAATAAAACTATCGACACCACTACGGTGTCACTGAAGGGTTGGGGATATGAATTTTAAAACAGGAAGGGCTCTTGCGACTGTGGCATTGGTCGGCACTTTTGTCGTCACAATGTTGCCGAGCGTGAGTTCTGCAGCTGGGAAAACCGTATCGGCTAGCACGTTTAATACGAGCTATTCGACAATGAAGTACCTGAAGGCCATCGTGGCGAAGGGTAAGGGCGCCATTACGGTCATCCTTCCCGACACGAAGTCCTCGGCTCGGTACACGGCTTTCGACGCTCCGGACTTGACCAAGGCGTTCAAGGCCGCCGGCGTGAAGAAGTGGAAGGTCGAAAACGCGTTGGGATCTGACACGACGATGTTCACCGATGCCCAGGCAGCAATTGCGCGTGGCACCAAAGTGCTCATTGTGGACCCGATTGACCCGACGACAGGTGCTTCCATTGAGGCCTACGCAGCTGCACGTGGCGTGAAGACCATTGACTACGACCGTCTCACCTTGGGTGGACAGCGTTCGTACTATGTCAGCTTTGACAACGTCGCGGTCGGTACGTTGATTGGTAAAGGCGAACTGGCTTGCCAGACCGCCTGGGGCGTCACTAACCCCGTGACCTACATCTCGTACGGTTCACCGACTGACAACAACGCCACCTTGTTCAAGAACGGCTACAACGCCGTCCTCGCCGCCGGAGGATTCAACACGACCGCCACTACCCTCAGCGGTAGCAAGCAGTCAGTGTTGGAGAACGCCGGTACGTGGGACGCCCCAACGGCCGCTTCGGACTTTGAGGCTGCCTACACGGCACACCCGAGCATTAACTCTGCGGTTACGCCGAACGACAACAACGCTTCGGGCATCATCACCTACCTGCAGAGCAAGGGTCTCAAGCCCAAGACCTTTCCGTTCACCGGCCAGGACGCGTCACTCGTTGGTTTCCAGAATGTCATCTCTGGCTACCAGTGCGGCACCGTCTACAAGCCGATTTACAAGGAAGCTCAGTCGGCAGTTGCGCTCGCGGTGTACCTCAACGCTGGCAAGAAGCCACCCAAGGGTCTCGTGAACGGCTCGATTCCTGACACGCTTGAGAACAAGGGTGTTGCTTCGATTCTTTTGACGGCCTCATGGGTTACGGCTGCGGACGTTGAGTCCACGGTTATCCACGACGGCTGGTTGAAGGCTTCGGACTTGTGCTCGACTTCGTCGCCGACGGTTGCTGGCTCACCCCAGCCCACCTTCGCGGCTGACTGCACGACGTATGGCATTAAATAAGTAATCACTGATGGAGAACGTCCCCGAGTCAACTAGTCCTTCCACGTCCGGTGACGGACGAGACGGGCCAGTTGACTCGGGGGCCTCTGCATCACCCGCAACACCACTGTTGAGCCTGCGAGGTATATCGAAGAATTTCGGTCCCGTGCAGGCACTGCAGGACTGCGACCTCGACGTGCCGGCCGGTCAGGTCACCGCACTGATTGGTGACAACGGCGCTGGCAAATCAACCCTCGTGAAATGTATGTCGGGCATCTACGCGCCGGCCTCGGGCCAAACCTTCTGGAACGGCAAGGAAGTGAACATTCACACTCCTCGCGACGCGTCGGATTTGGGGATCGCCACGGTGTACCAGGACCTCGCACTCTGCGACAATCTCGACATCGTCTCGAACATGTTCCTCGGTCGCGAAGAGACGAAGTACGAGATGCTCTCCGAGATCAAGATGGAACTGTCAACGAAGCAAACGTTGAAGGACCTCTCGGTGACGACGGTGAAGTCAGTGCGCCAACTCGTGGGATCGCTGTCCGGCGGACAACGTCAAGCCGTCGCGGTGGCGCGCGCCGTCATGCGCGACTCGAAGTTGGTCGTCATGGACGAACCGACGGCGGCTCTCGGCGTCACGCAGACCAAACTCGTTCTCGAACTCATTCGTACGCTCGCCTCCAGGGGCATCTCCGTTCTCGTTATCTCTCACAACCTTCTCGACGTCTTTGGCGTCGCTGACCGCATCGCGGTCATGTACCTGGGCACCATCGTCAGTGAGGGTCCGATCGCCAATTACGACACCACCAGTGCCGTCGAGTTGATCACCACTGGAGAGTCCAGCCGCGTTCCTTCGCGCCTCTCCTCGTCTCTTTAACCGAAAGGCTCTCCGTTGTCCGATGCCCCCGAACAGGTAACGCCGAGTCACTCCAGCGAGCACGACGTATCGACGCGGCGTTCGCTGTCCCAACAGGTGAAGCGCGTCTGGCAGGGTGACAACGGATCGATTCCGATCCTCATTGGCCTGGCGGCCCTCGTCATCTACTTCCAGATCCAGAACTCGGTCTTCCTTACGCCGCAGAACCTGACCAACCTATTGATCCAAGCCTGCTTCTTTGTGCTCTTGAGTATGGCTGAGATCTGGCTTCTCCTTTTGGGTGAGATCGACCTCTCGCTCGGATTCGTCGCCGGTATCGGCGCCGCCGCGGCGGTCATTCTGACCGCCACGAAGTACCACTGGCCGTGGTGGCTCGCCGTTGTTGTCGCCTTGGCCGTTACGACCGGGATAACGACCTTGAGTGGTGTACTCGTCATTCGACTTCGTCTCCCGTCGTTCATCGTGACGCTGGCCGGACTCTTGGGCTGGCAAGGCGTCCTGATCTGGCTCGTCGACAAACAGGGCACGGGCGGGGCCATACCGCTGCACAACAACGAGCTGTACTACATCGTGAACGGGAATTTCACTCCGTTCGCCACGATTATCTTCGTCATCGTGATTGTCGCGATCTCCAGTTTTGCCATGTTGCGTGCCGCCCGCAATCGACGCACCAGCGGACTCGACACGAACTCGACCGTCATGATCGCCAAGATTGTCCTGCTCGTCATCACCGGTGGCCTATCGATCTGGATCTTCAACACGAATCGTTCCGGGTTCACCACCATCGACGGGATGCCCTTCGTGATTCCGATCGTGCTGGCGGTCCTCGCCGCCGGCAGTTTCATCCTCATTAAGACAAAGGCCGGTCGCTACATCTACGCCATTGGCGGAAATAGTGAAGCCGCTCGTCGCGCCGGCGTCAACGTCAACCGGTACCGACTCATGGCGTTTTCCCTCGCCGGCTTGACCGCCGGTATTGGGGGACTGATCTACGCCTCTCGACTCGGGGGCATCACCGACGGGATTGACGGCGGCAACCTCGTGCTCGAGTCCGTCGCCGCGGCCGTTATCGGCGGCACGAGCCTCTTTGGCGGACGAGGCAAGATGATCAACGCCGTCGTCGGTGGCGTGATTATCGCCACCATTCCGAACGGCATGGGCCTCGTTGGCATGAGTGCGGCGACGCAGTACATTGCGACGGCTCTCGTGTTACTGGCGGCAGTCTCCATCGACTCGATCGCCCGACGCGGCAGTACGGTCCTCGGCTAAAGGCGTCTATTCGACCGCAGAGGTTGGTCGACTCCGCGTCCGCGGCGCGCGACGTAGGACGGCAGTCAGAAGACGTGAGGTAAATCACCGCGGCGTATTTTGCCGTTGCCCGTGCGCGGAATCGCGACGACGTAGCGGATCTCTTTCGGTTTCGCCCAGGGACCGATCCGTTCCTCGGCCACCGCGCGCACGGACTCGTCCAGTCGCGATCCGTCACTGACGATCAAGGCGACGACTCGCTGTCCCCATTCGGGATCGTTGACACTGGTGACGGCCACGTCGCGCACGCCCTCGATAGTCGCGAGTGCCGTCTCGAGCTCTTCCGGCCATAGCTTCTCGCCACCGGTGTTGATGAGGAATCCCAGTCGTCCACGCACGGCGACGATGCCGTTGGTGACATCGCCGGCGTCGCCGGTGGGGAACCAATCGTCTCGTCCGTCGGGCCCGAGGATCGTCGGGCACGGCCCACTCCGGTAGGAGCGAAAGAGGGTGGGTGTTCGCACGCAGAGCTGACCGTCGACGCTCGCCACGTCGACGCCCGGAAGGGGAGTGCCGTCGTAAACGACACCGGAACCGGTCTCGGTCATGCCCCAGGTGGCGATCACGTTCTCTGGTACTGCGGAAGGCGGTCGCGCTCCCCCCAACAACACGGAGTGAAAGCCGCTCACGTCTTGACGGGCGAGTTGTGCTCGAACGACAGAGACGTGCGTGGCCCCGTGCGCCGCCGCGGATTCGAGGTCGTCGCGGTCGTCCCACCACAAGGACGCGTCACTGAACACGGCTCGCAAAATGACCGCCAGTCCGCCGATATGACAGGCCGGGAGACAGGGCACCCAGATGGGCGCGTCGTCGCCCCGAAGCGTCGACTGCGTGAGTGCGGCACTCGCGCGAAGTGCTGTCCAACTGAGTTCTACTGCTTTGGGTTCGCCACTCGAACCCGATGTCAACATCACCAGGCCGATCTCGTCATCGACCGGAGTGCCGTTCGCCAGTTCCGTCATTCCGTCGATATCGCGTACCGCGGTGGCGCCCAGGCGTTCGAGTTCTTTCAGACGCCGACGCGGCGACGTTCGCCGATCCAAAACGCAAAAAGCGAGCGAGGCTTCAATTGCTTCGCGAATCGCGCGTTCGAGGTCCGGACCGAGCTCGTAATCAAGCGCGAGCAAGGAAGTCACGAAACCAGACTAAGGCGAACGACTCGCTGCCCACGAGGGCCGACCGGGAAAACGCGCGACGCCCGGCGTGTTGATGGCGCCCGTCTAGACGCCGTAGCGTGGAGCTCATGGCCGAGACAGTTATCCAAGGTTCACCGATCGACCCGGTAGAGGAGTTCCGTTCCTGGCCGCCCCCCGAGTGGCGGCGAGTCGGAAAGTTCGACGACATCATCTACGAGGCCGCCGAAGGAATCGCCCGAATTACCATCAACCGCCCCCAAGTTCGCAACGCCTTTCGTCCCCAAACGCTCTTCGAGCTGTCGCGCGCCTTCGAAATGGCCCGCGACGACGTCACCGTCGGCGCGATCATCCTGACCGGCGCCGGTCCCGACGCATTCTGTTCCGGCGGCGATCAGAGCATTCGTGGGGACGACGGCTACATGGGGGACGACGCCCTCGCTCGCCAGGGCGTGGGTCGACTCAACGTCCTCGATCTGCAGATTCAGATCCGTCGACTCCCGAAGCCGGTGATCGCTCAGATTGCCGGGTTCGCCATCGGCGGCGGGCACATCCTGCACTTGGTGTGCGACCTCTCGATCGCGGCCGAGAACGCGCGTTTCGGCCAGACCGGACCGAAGGTCGGCTCCTTCGACGGAGGGTACGGATCGTCGTTGTTGGCACGCACGATCGGGGTGAAGCGCGCCAAGGAGATCTGGTTCCTCTGTCGCCAATACGATGCGCAGCAGGCGCTCGAATGGGGACTGGTAAATGCCGTCGTCGCGCTCGAGCAACTAGAGAACGAAACCGTCGCGTGGTGCCGTCAGATCCTCACGCTTTCGCCCATCGCACTACGCATGCTCAAAGCCGGCTTCAACGCGGCCGAGGACGGCATGGCCGGCATCCAGCAGTTGGCCGGGGACGCGACCATGCTCTTCTATATGTCCGAAGAGGGTCAAGAGGGCCGCAACGCTTTCGTCGAACACCGCAAGCCGGACTTTTCGAAGTTTCCCAAGCGTCCATGAGCGAGGCTCCCGGGCCTCTTCGGCGATGGGTGCTCGCGGCACGTGCGCGCACGTTGCCCGCGGCGATGGTGCCGGTCATCGTCGGCGTGGCGCTCATACGGCCGCGCACGATCAACTGGGGCAACTCGACCCTGTGCCTCGTGGTGGCGCTCGCGTTACAAGTGGGCACGAACTACGCCAACGACTACTCCGACGGCATCCGCGGGACTGACGAGGTGCGGGTCGGTCCTTTTCGACTGACCGCGTCGAAACTGGTGCCGGCGCGCAGTGTTCGAAACGCCGCCTTCGCCTCGTTCTTCCTCGCCGCAGCGGCGGGACTACTGCTCGCGTCTCGGACGTCGTGGTGGCTGGTGGCGATCGGCGCCACGGCGATCGCGGCCGGGTGGTTCTACACCGGGGGACCGCGACCGTACGGCTACTACGGGTTCGGGGAGCTCTTCGTCTTCATCTATTTCGGCCTGGTCGCCACGGTCGGTACCGCCTACGTGCAACACCTGAGCATTCCCGATCGGTCGTGGTGGCTCGGCGTGGCGACGGGCTTCATGGCCTGCGCGCTGCTCGAAGCCAACAACCTGCGTGACGTAGAAGGCGACCAGTCGTCGGGCAAAAAGACCTTGGCCGCGCGACTGACGCGAGGTCGAGCGCCGTGGCTCTTCGCGGTGTGCGTCGTGGGCGTGCTGGTCGGCATGGCCGGCGCCGGACACAGTGTGATCGGTATCGTCGCCGTTCTCCTCTACGTCCCGGCCCTGCGTTTGGCGTTCTCGCAGAAGAATGGTCGTGAGCTTCTGCCGATGTTGCAGTATTCGGCGCGCGCGCAACTGCAACTCGGCGCGCTGCTCGCCGTGGTGCTCGTGTTCAGAGTGGGCGTGTGAAGCGCTGGACGAGTTCGGCGCTTCGCTCCGGTTGTTCCAGATGCGCGGCGTGATGCGCGTCGGCGACGAATTCCGCGCGCCCGTCGGCCACGTTCTTGGCAATGGCCGTTGCTTCGAGGCGGAACTTCGGGTCGAGGTCGCCGGCCAACGCCAGCGTGGGCATCGAGAGTGACGGCAATTCCGGATTGAGCCAGCGCTGGGTACCAGTACCGGCCAATCGAAGCGAGCCGGCGAGGCCCGCGGCGTCTGTACTTCGTGCGGCGCGCTCGAGCGGGTCGTTGGGCTGTGCCGCAAACATCGCGCGGGCGAGCCATTCGTCGAGGAAAGCGTCGGCGCCGATCGATTCGATGCGTTCGGCGAGCGCGTCGTCACTTCGACGTCGCTCGTCACGCTCGACCGGGTTCTCGATGCCTCGCGTCGCGCCCAGCAGCACCAAACGATCGACGCGCGCGGGGTAGTGGAGTGCGAGGTGCAGGGCGACCCGTGCCCCGAGGGAGTAGCCGCCCAGCGTGAAGGGTTCGTCGGGAAGTACCTCGGCGAGCAAATCGGCCGTCTCGTCCAGCGACGCCCGGATTGTCGCGTTCTCGCCGTGTCCGGGCAGGTCGAGAGTCAGAAGCTCGTTCGTTCCTGTCAGAATGGAACGAAACCGACGTGCCGAGTCCTTGGTCTGCGTGAATCCGTGGAACCACACGAGAGGTGGGCCCGAGCCGTGACGTTGGACACCGAGGAGTGACATTGCCACAGAGCGTACCGAGCCCGAGTCAGGTGCAGGCCACGTACGCGGCGACCTTGTTTGACGAATGGATCCGGTTGGGTCTTCGCGACGTCGTGCTCTGTCCCGGCTCACGATCAACCCCGCTCGCTCTCGCCTGCGCGACGCGTGGTGAACTGCGGGTGCACGTTCGCATTGACGAGCGAAGCGCCGGGTTCTTCGCCCTCGGTCGCGCTCTCGCCACGCGCGAGCCGGTGGCGATTGTGGTGACCAGTGGAACAGCAGCGGCGGAACTCCACGCGTGCGTGGCCGAGGCCTCGCAAGCGTTCGTGCCGCTGCTGGTGCTTACCGCCGATCGTCCGCCCGAACTCCATGGCGTCGGTGCGCCCCAGACGATCGACCAGCACCGCCTCTTCGGCGACATGGTGCGTCTCTTCGAAGATCCCGGTACCGCGCAACTCGCGGACGCGGCCACGTGGCGCGAGCTGGCCGGACGGCTGTGGAGCGCGGCCACCCAACCTGACGAGGAGAGTCCGCGTCCCGGTCCGGTGCACTTGAACGCCGCGTTCATTGAACCGCTGGTCGCCGACGCGCTGGCGCTTCCCGGTCCCTCGACGCCGACCTCGACCCCAAGCGAGCATTCCGTGAACCGGGCCGGACTCGAAGACCTTCGCGTGTTGTGCGTCGCCGGTCACGGCGTCTCGGGCCAGACGGTCGAGGACTGCCTGTCCCTGAACTGGGCTGTGGTCGGCGACGCGACGGCGCTGGGCACCATCGCGTACTTCGACGCACTCCTGCGAGACGCGCGATTTGCTGAGGACGTCATCCCCGACGTGGTGGTTCGACTCGGCGGCCTGCCCGCCTCTCGAACGCTGCAAGAGCGCCTTCGCGCGTGGCGCGTGCGAACCATCGGATTCGACGGAGCCGGCTTCGTGTCCGATCCCGATCGATTGGTTACCGAGAGCCTGCGCGGAGTACCGGATCCGAAGCACGAGCCGAAGGCCGACGGCGAGTACGTGCGACTCTGGAACGAGGCGTCGACGCACGTCAGTGACTGGCTGACGAAGCTCGACCGCGAAGACGACGCCCTGCAGGAGCTGTCGGTCGCTCGTTGCGTGGTCGAGGTGAGTTCACGACGTGACGTTCCTCTCGTCATCGGTTCGTCCATGCCGATACGCGACGTCGAGTGGTGGACGCCGGCGCGCACGTCACCCACCTACGCCAATCGCGGGGTGAACGGCATCGACGGCGTCGTGTCCACCGCGCTCGGGGTGGCCGCCGGATCACGGGCCATCGGATTCGTGGGCGACATCACGATGTTGCACGACGTGTCGGCGTTGGTGGACGGATTGGGCGAGGCGGCCGGGACGTGCGCGTTAGTGGTGGCGGACAATCAAGGGGGAGGAATATTCTCCTTCCTCGCCCAGCGCGCGGCGGTCGACGACGCTCGCTTCGAACAGCTCTTCGCCACCCCTCGGTCGCACGACCTCGTCGTCATCGCCCGGGCCTTCGGTCACCAAGGTCTGCGCGTGACGACCCGATCGCAACTTCGAAGCGCCCTCGAGTCGGCCTTGGACCGGGATGGACTGACGGTGATCGTGGCGGACGTGCCGTCGCGCGACGAGAACGTGCGACTGCACGACGAGTGGAATGAGAGAGTGAAGAGCCTCCTCGAAGGCCTTCGATGATCGCCACGCTTCCGAGTTCGTTGTTGGCCGCGTTGCCGATTGCCGTCGCCGCCGGATTCGTCTCGTTCATCTCGCCGTGCGTGCTGCCGCTCCTACCGGGTTACCTGGCGTTCTTGAGCGGCGCCGCCGGTTCGCTCGAGGGTCGCTCCGGCCGCGGGCGAGCGGTGCTCGGTTCGATCTCTTTCATCATCGGTTTCGCCATCGTGTTCGTGAGTGTCGGCGCCTTGTTCGGGGGCTTCGGGCACCTGCTGAGGGATCATGATCGGACCTTGTCGATCGTGTTCGGAACGGCGACCATTTTCTTGGGGCTCTTTTTCGCGGGTTGGTGGCCCTCGAGGTGGCTCAACCGAGAGCGACGGATCCATCACCTGCCACGGGTCTCGATTCTCGGCGCCGGCGCGCTCGGATTCCTGTTCGCTCTTGGCTGGACCCCGTGCCTCGGTCCCACGCTCGGCGCCATCGTGGGACTCGAGGCCGCGACCACGGGCGCGACCGCGTTGCGCGGTTCGATCCTCGCGTTCTTCTACTGCCTCGGACTCGGCATCCCATTCGTCGTGGCGGCCCTGGCGACCGAGTGGGTCACGACCGCCTCGTCGTGGTTGCGTCGCCACCAACACGCCATCGGTCGCATCGGCGGACTCTTGCTCGTGGTCATCGGGATTCTCGAAGTGACCGGTGCGTGGCATTCGTTCGTGATCTGGTTGCAGGTGCACTTTCCGTCGTCGCGCGCAATCTTGTAGCTGTCGACGCCTCGTAGACTAGGTCGATGAAACTACGTGACGACTGGGAGTTTCGTGGTCTGGTTCACCAGACCACGGACGACGCGATACTTGATCGCCTCACCGCCGGCGGCGTCACGGCCTATATCGGTTTCGACCCCACGGCCCCCTCGCTCCATCTGGGCCACCTCATGCAGCTCTGTACCCTTCGGCGATTGCAGATCGCCGGAAACCGGCCGATCTCCCTGGCCGGCGGGGGCACCGGTCTCATTGGCGATCCCAGTTTCAAGGCGGTTGAACGACCGCTCCTCACGCTCGAGGAGATTGAGGCCAATCTGGAAGGGATCCGAGAGCAACTCGCCCGCTTCCTCGATTTCACCGAGAGCGCGGGCCCCACTAAGGCGCTGCTGTTGAACAACGCCGACTGGCTGACGACGGTGTCGTTGACCGACTTCTTGCGCGACGTGGGGAAGCATTTCACCGTCAATCAGATGATCGCCAAGGACATCGTGAAGAGTCGACTTGATCGCGACGACGTGGGCCTCTCGTTCACCGAGTTCTCGTACATGCTGTTGCAGGCCTACGACTTCTTGCGCTTGAACCTCGATCACGACTGTACGTTGCAGTTGGGCGGATCGGACCAGTGGGGCAACATCACGGTCGGCACCGAGCTAGTGCGCAAGGCGACCGGTCACCGCGCCGACGGCGTGACGACGCCCTTGCTGTTACGCGCCGACGGTCAGAAGTTCGGCAAGTCCGAGGGCGGCAACGAGAACGTGTGGTTGGACGCCACGATGACCTCGCCCTTCGCGTTGCACCAGTTCCTCTTGAACGCCGACGACGTCGCGACCCCGGCGATGCTGCGCTACTTCACCTTTCTCGATCACGAGACGATCCTCGAACTGGACGAAGCCACGCGCACCGCGCCGCAAGAACGTCGAGCTCAACGCGCGGCGGCGAACGCCATTGTCACCATGGTCCACGGCGAGGAAGCCGCGAGGCGCGCCGAGCGCGCCGGCGAAGCGCTGTTCGCCGAAACGATCGCCGATCTCGATGAAGCGACGCTCTTGCAAGTGGTCGCCGACGCCCCGTCATCGAACGTCGCGCGCAGTGAGCTGGAGGGCGGTATCGACGCCGCCGAACTGGTGATGCGCACCGAACTGGCCACGTCGCTGGGCGAAGCAAGGCGCTACCTGGAACAAGGGGGCGTCTACGTGAACAACGTTCGGGTGGAGGCCGGCGCGCGCGTCGACGCCACCCAGTTGTTGCACGGCCGCTACGTGATCCTTCGCCGCGGTCGGCGTCAAATGCACTTGGTGGTCGTTGCGTGAGTCGTCGCGCCGCGACGCTGCTCGCGACGGGCATCCTGCTCGGAGCGTGCGGTTCGATTAGTCCGGGCCGAGCGATGTCGGGGTGGGTGAAACAGAGCGGCTTCACGAGCAACGTCGCGTCGCTCTACCACGACGTCCGGACCTCCGCCAAGGACCTGCGCAACCAGGCATTGACGAGCAACGACCTTCACACGTTCTGCAACGTGCTCTTCGTCGACGACGGTTCGATGCAGTCGTCGCTGCCCACGCCCGATCGACAAGCGACGGCGCTGCTCAACAAGGCCTACCGGGACTTCGCGACGGCGGCGGTCGAGTGCTACAGCGCCATCGCCGTGCCGGGCGATCGAGCGAAATCCCTCGCGGCCCTGAGCAGTGGTGCCGCGCTGTTGTCCGAGGCGCGGGCGCGCGTGGCGGCCGCTAGTTAAGAACCGGCTAAGAACTCGGCGGGCGAAGGTCGATCTCGAGGCGCAAGATGCCGTCTTCGAGGGTGGCCGTCGCGTCGCCCAGCATGGCGAAATCTTGGAAGTCCAGGTTGGCGGCGTCAATGACGCGTTGTCGCTCCGGACCTTCGACCGGGGGGAATCCACGACGTTTGACGGCCGCGGCCCGTTCACGGAATCGAAGCACCATCTCGTTGGGATCAAAGGCAGGGCTCACGCCGCGATGATAGGGGCTTCACGCGAGTCTTCTGTTGGTATCATGGATATTCAACTCAGTACTCCTGGGTTGTGGTCGCCGCCAGTTATGGCCCGCGACCAGTGAGGAGTGGACGTGAAAAAAGGCCGCCATCGTCGGTTTGTTGAAGCTCGCGAACTCAAACGCTCGACCGGACCCCGCGCCACGACCTGTGTGGAATGTGGCGCCGCGCCCGAGGACGTCCACGCGGAGTGGTGTCTCGTCGAAGAGGACCGCTACGACGAGATTCTCGGCTCCCTGCCGCGAACCACGTTCAACGAAGAGGACCCCCTCGCCGCCGAGGGTTAAGCCCTTTTTCGCATAACGGGGTGGGGGAGACGCGTCCCCTTGGGCTGTGCCGAGCGTTTGTTCATGTACGTCAGCAACTGGTCGTAGACCGCTTGGCCGACCATCGCCACGAGCTCTTCGGACATCGAGTCGACGACGCGGTTCTTGCCGATGAACGCCGCGGGGTCCTCGGTGCACCACCAATGGAAGTCGGCGCCACCGTCGCCCCAGTGACTACGGTTCCACTGCGAAATACGGGTGATGACGTGTCCGCTCTCTTCGACTTCGTCGTCGCGCCGCAGCGGGAGTTGCCAGCAGACCTCGGGCTTCAGCGGGATGTAACTCTCTTCGTTGTCGAGGGCCATGACGTGTAAAGCGCACCCCGGACCGCGATGAAAGTCCGGGCGGTTGAGAAAGATGCAGGCGTCTTGCACCAGACGGGTCACGATCTCGCCGTTCTTCTTCACCCGCGTGGTTCCCTGGCGGCCCTTGGACTTGAACTGCCACTGGTCGGCGGTCAGGCGCTTGGCCGCCTTCTCGACGCGTCGCTGGTCCTTCTCGTCCGTGAAGTGGGCCCCGTAACTGCAACAGCCCTGGACCAGCTCGGGGGTGGCTTCGGTGAGCACGCCCTGGCACCCGGCGCCGAAGATGCACTTCCAGTGGCTCTCTAGGAAGGTCACGTCAAACATCCAGGTGCGCTGGCGCTTAGTGTCTTCAAAGCTGATCCACTCGTGGGCGTCAGAGGGTATTGAACTCACGCCATGCAACTTACATCGTGTAAAGGACAGTACTTACCCATACACTTGAGAGATGTCCAGTGTCGAGACCTTTGAAGTCCTCACGTTGACCGAGGACGCTCGCAACGTCGTCACCGACGCCCTCAACGCCGAAGATCACGCCGAGACATTGGCGCTCTACGTCGAGGTCACCGGTACGCGTGGCGCGGGGTACTCCTACGACTTGTACTTCTCGGACCGATCCGACGCGCCCGAAGGCGCGGCAATCGGCAGCGACGGTGGCGTGACGATCGTGATACCGCCCAAGAGCGTGGAACGACTTCGCGGCAGTCGACTGGAGTTCGCCAACGAGGGCGGCGGCGGTCTGGTCCTCGTGAACCCCAACGTGCCGACGCCCGAAGAGATCAACCCCGGCGTACCGGCGGACATCTTGACGCTGGGCATCACGGGCCCGCTGGCCTTATTGGCGATCGACGTCCTCGAGTCCAGTGTCAATCCCGCCATCGCCTCCCACGGGGGACGCGCCGATCTGATCGCTCTCGACGAGGAGAAGAAGGTCGCGTACCTCAAACTCTCCGGTGGTTGCCAGGGATGCGCGATGAGTCGATTGACGCTATCTCAGGGCATCGAGACTCAACTCATCGAGGCCATACCGGAACTGACCGGCGTCATCGACGTCACCGACCACGCCTCGGGAGAGAATCCGTTCTACGCGAAAGAGTAAGGACGCTCTTCGCTCGTTCTAGAATTACCTGATGTTGCGCTTCCTCACGGCCGGAGAGAGTCACGGTCCTTCCCTAAGCGTCATCGTCGAGGGTCTGCCGGCGGGACTCGCGATCGGTGTCGAGGAGATCGCCGACGAATTGGCTCGACGTCGCCTGGGGTACGGACGAGGACCTCGAATGCGCTTCGAGCGCGATGAACTGCGACTCATCGGGGGCGTGCGCCACGGGCGCACGCTCGGATCACCAGTCGCCGTCGAGATCCTGAACTCCGAGTGGCCAAAATGGGAACAAGAGATGTCGGCCGCTCCCGGCACGCCCGCCCAGAAGCAAACTAAACCGCGGCCCGGCCACGCCGATTTGGCCGGCATGCAGAAGTACAACTTCGACGACGCGCGCGACGTACTGGAGCGCGCCAGCGCTCGAGAGACCGCGGCGCGCGTCGTCGCCGGTGCTCTCGCCAAGGCGCTCCTGTCGAGCATCGGCGTCGCGATCGTGAGCCACGTGACCCGAATCGGCGAGGTCGCCACGCCGAGTGATCGGCGACCGCTTCCCGGGGACCTCGAGACGGTCGACGACAACGAGGTCCGCTGTTTCGATCCCGAGAGCGCTGCCGCGATGGTCCTCGAGATCAAGGCCGCCGCCAAGGTCGGTGACTCCCTCGGCGGCGTCGTCGAAGTCATCGCCTACGGCGTGCCGGTGGGGCTCGGCAGCCACGTGCACTGGGATCGCAAGCTCGACGGGTTGCTCGCCGGCGCCCTCATGAGCATCCACGCGGTGAAGGCCGTCGAAATCGGAGATGGCTTCGCCCAGGCCGCCCGGCGCGGCAGTGTCGCGCACGACGCGATCGCCGTCGACGACAGCTTTGATCAGGGCGGCGGGTTCATTCGTCGCAGCGATCACGCCGGTGGCACCGAGGGCGGGATCTCTTCGGGCGCGCCGATCATCGCGAGGGTCGCGATGAAGCCACTCTCCACCCTGAATCGACCAGTCCTCGAAACCGTGGACGTGGTGACTCGTGAAACCGCAGTCTCGTTCAAGGAACGCACCGACGTCACCGCGGTGCCGGCCTTGGGCGTCGTCACCGAAGCGATGATGGCGCTCGTCTTGGCCAACGAGGCCCTTCGCAAGTTCGGAGGCGATTCGGTGGAGGAGTTCACCCGCAATCACGCGTCCTATATTGAAAATCTCGGTTCGACCTCGTCAGCCGCCCGTCCCGAGTAACCGTGGGTCACCTCGTACTCGTGGGTCTTCCGGGCGTCGGAAAGACGACGTTGGCTCGAGCACTGGCCGAGCGCTGGCACACTGAGGCCCTCGACACCGACGATGTGCTGGCGTCGGCCGTAGGGGCGTCGGCCGCGCAGTACCTGCGCGACGAGGGGGAGGCGAACTATCGGTCGCGCGAACTCGAAGCGCTGAAGGCGGCCCTCGACGTCGCGAGCGACGCGGTCATCGCGACCGGGGGCGGCATCGTCTGTTCAGCGGGCGCGCGAGCGGCGCTGTCCGAAGAGTTCACGCTCTGGCTGGACTGTGAAGACGACGTCATCCTCGCTCGTCTCGGCGACGGGGATCGACCCCTCCTCGCCGCGGGTCCGGCTGAGGGACTGGCGCGACTTCGGAGCGAACGAGAAGAGTGGTACCGCGAAGTCGCACGGGGCCGAATCGATACGTCGGCGCCGCTCGACGAGGTCGTCGCGCACGTGGGGCGTGAAGTCGATAGGTTGACGCGATGAAGGTGAGCGTTGAACTCGGTGAGCGCTCGTACGACGTCGCCCTCGGCGACGGCACGCGCCACCAGCTCGCCGAACTGATCCGGCAGCGCGCGCCGCGAGCCCGAGTCGCCGTGATCGTTACGACGCCCTCGATCGCTCTCCAGCCGTGGTTCGACGTCACCAGCGGAATTGAACAGCACGTACTGACGGTGCCCGACGGAGAAGCGGCGAAGACGCTCGACGTGCTCGAGGTGCTGTTAGAAGAGGTGGCGCAGTTCGAACTGTCGCGATTTGACGTGCTGGTGGGCATCGGCGGCGGGGCGTTGACCGACCTGGTGGGCTTTGCCGCCGCCACGTATTTGCGCGGAGTTTCGCTGGTGCAAATACCGACGTCGCTGGTGGGCCAGGTGGACGCGGCGATCGGTGGGAAGACCGGCGTCAACTTGCGATCGGGCAAGAACCTGGTGGGGGCGTTCCATCAACCGATCGGCGTCTTGTGTGACTTGGCGACGATCGCCACGTTGCCGGAGCGTGAGCGTCTCGCCGGACTGGGCGAGGTCGCGAAGTGTTGGCTCCTGGAAGGTGGTTTTGCCGCCGAGTTGGCGGACGTCTCCTTGCACGACCTGATCGTGATGTCGGTACAACTGAAGGCCGCGGTCGTGAGCACCGACGAACAAGAAGGCGGACGTCGCGCGCTGTTGAACTACGGGCACACCCTCGCGCACGCCCTCGAAAAAGTGGCGCTCGCTCGCGATAGCGATGAGTTGCGACACGGCGAGGCGGTCGCCATCGGGCTGGCCCTCGCCGTTCGAGTCGCCGAAGCGCTCGGTCGGGTCGACCACGACGAGGTGCTGCGCCACGAGGATGTGCTGGAGTACTTTGGTCTCCAACGTCGAATTCCCGGACACTTTCCCACGTCGTCGCTGCTCGAAGCGATGGCCCACGACAAGAAGGCCCATCACGACTTGACCTTCGTGCTGGCGGGCGCCGAGGGTTTCGAGACCGTACACGGCGTCGACCCACAACTCGTGAGGGACGTTCTGGAGAGATTCCAAGGAGAACCATGAGTAACGAAATCCTGCTGTTGTCGGGACCGAACCTCGACCTGCTCGGAACGCGCAACCCGGAGATCTACGGGACCACCACGCTGGCCGAGCACGTGGAGCGCTTTCGCCGGCTCGCGAGCGACGCCGGGTTCAGCGTCCGTCACGTCCAGTCGAATTTCGAGGGCGATCTCATCGAAGCGGTGCACGCGAGAGGAGATGCGGTGGCGATCGTGATCAACGCCGGGGCGCTCACGCACTCCTCGTGGGCCCTCGCCGACGCGCTCGACACGTTCACGGGGATCAAAGTCGAAGTGCATATCTCGAATCCGGCGGCCCGGGAACCCTTTCGTCACCTCAGCACGCTGGCCGGTTCGGTCAGTGGCTCGATTGCCGGATTCGGCGCCACGAGTTACGAGCTGGCCCTCGACGCCGTTCGCCGATTGACCTCAACTTCGTCCTAGTCGAGCACGTAAAAGCGTTGCCTAGACTAGGCAACGCACGATTCGCGAAAGGTCGCCGCTCATGCCTGCAATTTCAACGTCGGACATTAGAAACGGCATCACCATAAAGCTCGACGACGGACTCTTCACGGTCATTGAGTTCCAGCACGTCAAGCCGGGCAAGGGTGGCGCGTTCGTGCGAACGAAGTTGCGCAACGCGCGTTCCGGCGCGGTGATCGAGCGAACGTACCGATCGGACGAGCGCCTGGAACAGGCGATGATGGACAAGCGCGACACCCAGTACCTCTACCGCGACGGCGACGACTACATCTTCATGGACCAGTCGACCTACGACCAGGTGCCGGTGTCCTCCAAGAGCCTCGGTGAGGCGGCCAACTTTCTCAAGGAGACCGGCAAAGCCATGCTGATCTTGCACGACGACGAGATCATCGGGGTGGAACTCCCGGCGTCGGTCGAGTTGACGATCGCCGAAACCGAACCGGGCATCCAGGGCGACCGGGTGTCGGGTGCGCGCAAGTCCGCGACCTTAGAGACCGGACTCGTCGTGCAGGTTCCCTTATTCGTCGGACCCGGTGAACTCATTAAGGTCGACACCCGCACCGGTGAATACATGACCCGGGCCTAGCGTGAGCGAACTCGGCGTTCAGCGACACCACTCTCGCGAACGCGCGCTGGAGATCATGTACGAGGCGTCGATGAAAGAGCGACCACTGCTCGTCGTCGTGACAGAACTCAACTTGCGACCCGACGACTACGCGATGGCGCTGTTGACCTCCAGTGAGATCAACGAACCTCGCGCCCACGAGCTCATTAGCGAATTCTCGATCGACTGGCCGCTCGAACGCATCGCTCTGGTTGACCGACTGGTGATGACGTTGGCGGTCGGCGAAATGATGCTGGATGATCCGCCTCCGAAAGCCGTGATCCTCGACGAAGCCGTCGAACTGGCCAAGGTGTACTCCACCGACGCGTCGCCGAAATTCGTCAATGGCGTGTTGTCGTCGATCGCTGATCACATCCTCAACTGAACGGGAGTCCGACGGATTAGTCGTCGCGCTCATCGGGCGTGGCCGCGGGATCACGCTGATGCACGGTGGCTAAGTACGCGTTCCATGCATCGAGCTCCGGGTCGACGTCGTCGAAGACCACGGGACGATGGGGCCCCGCACCTCGTTCCTCTTGGCGCAGCTTGTGCCACATGTACAGCGCGTAACCAGCGAGTAGCGGCCATTCGAACACGTAGGCCCACGAGAGCGTGTTGCCACCGAGGGCGCGCGTTATTTCAAAGATGAAGGCCGGGATACAGATCAATTCGGCCAAGAAGAGTCCGAGATTGATTCGCCACATACTCCGGGATTGAGCGGCCATACTAACGATTTTAAACTCGTCGGTCCCGGTCAATCCGTTCGTCAGTGGAGGAGAACACCGGTGACGCACCGCGCTCGGGCCACGGTGCGGCGGGGATGAGCGGCGTGGGTCGCCGCGGACCTCGTAACGACTACGATTAACACGAATCAATGACACAACACGGCCCTGATGGTGGTTCGAAAGACTACGTCGAGGGGCTGTCGTGAAGCGGGTCCCGTGAGGCTCGTACGACAGGAGAGCGATGGGTAACGAGGACGAACGCCAGGCGCGAACACGCGGCCTGGCGTTCACGGCGAAGAGTCAGCTCATGACCGCCGATGACGTGAAGCGCGCCCTCTGGCGCATGGCCCACGAGATCGTCGAGCGCAACCACGCCGTTGGGACGCTGTCCATCATCGGACTTCAGACCGGCGGCAAGGAACCCGCCGTCGCGCTCGCTTCGATACTCGCCGAGATCTCCGGGGAGCCTTTGAGCGCCGGAATGCTCGACGTCTCGTTCTATCGCGATGACCTGTCGCGGAACCCCCTGCCGACGTCGTCGGCCACGGATATCGACCACGACCTCACCGATCGCACGGTCGTGCTCGTTGACGACGTCCTCTTCACCGGTCGCACTATCCGCGCGGCCCTTAACGCGCTCTCCGATTGGGGCCGACCCCGCGCCGTTCAATTGGCCGTGCTCGTCGACCGCGGCCACCGCGAACTGCCGATCCGCCCCGACTACGTCGGCAAGAATCTCCCGACGTCCCAGGACGAAGCGATCGTGGCCAGTCTCGACGGCGTCTGGATCGGCACGAGGACGTCGTCGTGATCGAGTCAATCCGGGGTCGCAGCCTCCTCTCGCTCGATGACCTTTCGAAGGAGGCGATCGTCGAAGTCCTCGACACCGCCGAGTCGTTCGTCGAGGTGAATCGCCGGAGCATCAAGAAGGTGCCCGCCTTGAAGGGCCGTGTGGTGGCTTCGCTGTTTTTTGAAGAGTCGACCCGCACTCGACTCAGTTTCGAAACGGCGGCCAAACGCCTGAGCGCCGACGTTCTCTCCTTGGCGGTGGCGTCGAGCAGCGTGAAAAAAGGCGAGTCGCTGCGCGACACCATCGCCACGATCGATGCCCTGGGTATTGACGCCGTCGTATTGCGCCACCGTTCCAGCGGGGCGGCGATGCAGGTGAGTCGCTACGTGCCCCACGTGCGGGTAATCAATGGTGGCGACGGTCAGCACCAACACCCAACCCAAGGCCTCTTGGATGCCTTCACGATCCGACAGGTGCTAAGCGAACAACGTGGCACCACCGGACTCGAGTCCGGCAGCGAGTTGTTCCACGGTCTCAAGATTCTGATTGTGGGCGACATCCGACACAGTCGAGTCGCGCGCAGCGACGTCGCGGCCTACGCCACCCTCGGCGCCGAGGTACGAATCTGTGCCCCGGGCACACTCTTGCCTGACGGAGTGGCGACCTGGCCGGTGACGGTGGTGCACGACGTGGACGAAGCGCTCGCGTGGGCCGACGTGGTGGGCCTCCTTCGTCTCCAAAGCGAACGAGGGTCGGGGGCTTTCGTCGCCAGTCTGGACGAATTCACCTTCACCCACGGGCTCACCGTCGAGCGCGCGCGACTCTTGAAGTCCGAGGCGTTGATCATGCACCCCGGTCCGATGAACCGCGGCGTCGAAATCGATTCTCGGGTGGTCGATTCGAGCCAGGCCATCGTCGAACGCCAGGTCAGCAACGGCGTGCCGATCCGCATGGCGGTGTTGTACTTGAGTGTGGCGGGATCGCGAGAGGGGCAAGCACAGTGAGCGCCATCATCATTCGACAGGGCCTCGTGGTCGGTGCGCACGCCAGCAGCGTCGCCGACGTCTTGATCGTGGACGGAAAGATCGTCGAGGTCGGTACGGTCGATGACGCGCCGAGCGACGCCCACGAAGTTGACGCGCGCGACTGCTGGGTGGGGCCGGGCTTCGTCGACCTGCACGCGCACCTTCGAGAACCCGGACGCGAGGCCGCCGAAACGATCGAGAGCGGTGCGCGCGCCGGCGCCCTTGGTGGCTACTGCGCGCTGGTCGCGATGCCCAACACCGAACCGGCGCTCGACAGCGTCGCGCTGGTGGCCTACGTGCTCGAGCGCGGGCTTCGCACGCCTCTCGATATCGCGGTCGCCGGGGCCATCACGAAGGACCGTCGGGGCGAATCACTGGCGCCCATGGCCGAGATGGCCGCCCTCGGGGTCCGACTCTTCACCGACGACGGCGTCGGCGTTCAAGATCCGTCGGTCATGCGTCGCGCCCTCACCTACGCGAAACCTCTCGGCGTGCGTCTGGCCCAGCACTGTGAGGACGAACAGTTGGCCGCCGGCGGGACCATGAACGAAGGAGTGTTGAGTGGTCGACTCGGTCTGGTGGGCCGCCCGGCGCTGGCCGAAGAGCTCATGGTGCTGCGCGACATTGAGCTCGTGCGCTTGACCGGCTCGCCGTTGCACTTCTTGCACCTCTCCACGAGTCGCTCGCTGGAGATGGTGGTTCGCGCCCGCGACGAGGGCCTACCGGTCAGCTTCGAAGTCGCGCCGCATCACTTCACTCTCGACGAGAGCGCCTGCGCCACCTACGATCCGGTCTTCAAGGTCCACCCACCGTTGCGTTCGCGCGGTGACGTCGAAGCGTTGGTCGAGGCCCTTCGTCGAGGCGTGGTCGACGCCGTGGCGACCGACCATGCTCCGCACGCGCCCGAACTTAAGGATCTCGCGTTCGACGAAGCGCCGGCCGGAATGCTCGGACTCGAGCACGCCGCGTCGCTCACTTTCGAAGCCCTCGGACCGTCGCCTGATCCCCAAACGTTCTTCCAAGTGCTCAGTCGAGGACCGGCGCGTATCGCGCAGTTGCGTCGTGACGACGAACGGGTACGACACAGCGCGCACGGCGGCGCCATGGTCGTGGGCACCGACGCCAACGTCACGGTCTTCGATCCGGCCGGTCGCTGGAGCGTCGATCGCCACGCGCTGGCCAGTCGATCAATGAACACCCCCTACGACGGGCGAGCCCTGGTCGGTCGCGTGAGCGCCACCATCGCCAAGGGCCGTCTCGTCGTCGATGAAGGTCGACTCACGTGATCCGCGAGCCCTCCGTGCTCGTGCTCAATGACGGCTCGACGTTCGAGGGTTACGCCGCCGGGCATTTGCCCGACGAGGGCTTCACGAGCGGCGAGTTCGTCTTCAACACCGCTCTCTCGGGCTACCAAGAGGTCATCACCGACCCGAGTTACGCCGGCCAAATCATCAGCTTCACCTACCCGCATATCGGCAACTACGGCGTCACGCCGCTCGATGACGAATCACTCCGACCGTGGTGTCAGGGCGTAGTGATGCGCGAACTCTCGCACGTTCCTTCCAACTGGCGCTCGGTGGGTCCCCTGGAGGGGTTCTTGCGCCAGCATCGCGTCGCGGCCATCATGGGCGTCGACACCCGTCGACTCACGCGACACTTACGCGCCCACGGCGCCCTGCCGGGCGCCTTCGGACACGGCGATCTCGAACTCGTCGCGGCGGCTGCTCGAAAGGCCCTCGGTACTGACGGCACGGACCTGGTGGCCCGGGTGTCGACGAGAAAGACGTATTCCCGCGGCGCCGGGGAGCGCCACGTGGTCGCCCTCGACTACGGCATCAAGACCATGATGGTGCACCACCTCGCCGAACGTTTTCGCGTGAGCGTCGTAGCGGCCACCACGAGCGCCGACGAGATTCGTTCGCTCAATCCCGACGGCGTGTTCCTGTCGAACGGTCCGGGCGATCCCGCGGCCCTGGGAGGTCAGGTTCACGTGCTGGAAGAATTGTTGGGCACCGTTCCGATCTTCGGTATCTGCCTCGGACATCAACTGCTGGCCCAAGCACTCGGCGGACGCACCTACAAACTCCCCTTCGGTCATCACGGCAGCAACCACCCGGTCTGTGACCTGGCGACCGGAAGAATCGAAATCACGGCGCAGAACCACAACTACGCCGTCGAGCCGGACTCGTTGGCGCGGGGCGTCGTCAGCCACGTCAATTTGAACGACGGGGTCATCGAGGGCGTGTCGGCCCCGAACGAGCGCTGCTTTTCCGTGCAGTATCACCCCGAAGCCGGCCCCGGACCCCACGACGCGCGTTACCTCTTCGATCGCTTCGAAGACGCCCTTCGCGACGGCGTCACGATGGGCGCTTGATGCCCAAGCGCGAAGACCTGCACTCGATCATGGTCATCGGCTCCGGTCCGATCGTCATCGGCCAGGCCTGTGAGTTCGACTACGCGGGCACCCAGGCCTGCCAGGTTCTGCGCGCCGAAGGTTTCAAGGTGATCCTGGTGAACTCCAATCCCGCCACGATCATGACCGACCCCGCGACGGCCGACGTCACCTACGTCGAGCCGTTGGACGTCGACGTACTGACTGACATCATTGATCGGGAACGTCCCGACGCGTTGTTGCCGACGCTGGGCGGACAGACGGCCCTCAACCTGACGATGGAGCTCGTGCGACGGGGCGTCACCGATCGCTTCGGCGTCGAAGTCATCGGTGCTCGACCGGACGCCATCGCGACCGCCGAGGACCGCGATCTCTTCAAATCGGCGATGGCCGACATCGGCTTGGCCGTCCCCGAATCCGGTTTCGCGCGTGACGTGGACGAGGCGTACGCCATCGCCGTGGGCATTGGTTGGCCGGTGATGATTCGACCGAGTTTCATCCTGGGTGGCGCGGGCACCGGCATTGCCCACGACGAATGGCAACTGCGCACGCTGGCGGGCGAGGGCCTCGCGGCCTCACCGATCTCCGAGATCCTCGTCGAGCGCTCCGTCGCCGGCTGGAAGGAGTTCGAACTCGAAGTGATGCGCGACGCCGCCGATAACTGTGTGGTCGTCTGCGGCATTGAGAACTTCGATCCGATGGGCGTGCACACCGGTGACTCCATCACGGTCGCCCCGATTCAGACGCTCTCGGACGTGGAGTACCAGGCGATGCGCGACGACGCCTTCGCGGTCTTGCGCCGGGTTGGCGTGGAGACCGGGGGATCCAACGTGCAGTTCGCGGTCGACCCGGCGACGGGTGAGCGACTGGTCATTGAGATGAATCCCCGGGTCAGCCGGTCGAGCGCCCTCGCCTCGAAGGCCACCGGCTTTCCGATCGCCAAGATCGCCGCGCGCTTGGCCGTCGGCTACACGCTCGACGAAATCCGCAATGACATCACCGAAGTGACGCCGGCCAGTTTCGAACCGGTGATCGACTACGTGGTGACGAAGATCCCGCGCTGGGCCTTCGAGAAACTCCCCGGGGCGACCGCGGAGCTCGGGACGAGGATGCAGTCGGTCGGTGAGGTGATGGCGATCGGCCGCAACTTCGCCGAGTCGCTGCAGAAGGCCGTTCGCTCGCTCGAACAGGGCCGGGTCGGTTTCGCGCTGGGACGTCACTCGGAATTCGTCGACTTCGACCTCGAACGGCTCTGGCACAGCAGCGTCGTCGCCACGCCGGAACGACTTTTCGCCCTGCACGAACTACTGTGGCGCGGAGCTTCCATCGACGAGGTCGTCGCTCGCACCGGCATCGACTGTTGGTTCATCCAACAGTTGAGCGAGATCATCGAGCGTGAGCGCGAACTCGGACCCGACGTCGCGCTGGAGTCCTTCGACGCGCGACGGTGGCGCCGCTACAAACAGTGGGGATTCTCCGATCCGCAGATCGCCGATCTGTGCGCTCGCGACGTCGCGGACGTGACAGCGCTTCGTCGCGCGACCGGCGTGGTCACGACGTTCAACACGGTCGACACCTGCGCCGCCGAGTTCGAAGCGTCGACGCCGTACCATTACAGCACGTACGAGGACGCGAGCGAGGTCCGTCCGTCGGCTCGCGATCGCGTGATCATTCTTGGCTCGGGCCCGAATCGAATTGGCCAGGGCATCGAATTCGACTACTGCTGCGTGCACGCTTCGTTCGCCCTGCGCGACATGGGTTACGAAAGCGTCATGGTGAACTGCAATCCGGAAACCGTGTCGACGGACTATTCGACGTCGGACCGGCTCTACTTCGAGCCGCTGACGCCCGAAGACGTGGCCGAGGTGATCGCCGCCGAGCGCGATGCGTGCGTCGACGGTGCTCGGGTGCTCGGGGTGATCGTGTCACTCGGCGGACAGACGCCGCTCAAGCTCTCGCACTCGCTGGACCCGGCCCTGGTACTGGGCACGCCCGTCGCCTCCATCGATTCGGCCGAAGACCGAGAACAGTGGTCGGCGATCTGCCGATCCCTAGGTCTGCGCCAGCCGCCCGGAGACGTAGCGCTCACGCTGGTCGACGCCAAGTCCATCGTGCGCGAGATCGGTTATCCGGTCCTGGTGCGGCCGAGTTACGTGCTCGGCGGACGCGCCATGGAGATCGTCTACGACGACGCGTCGCTCGAGCGAGTGATGAAGGATCTGACGAGTCTGCACGGATCGTTGGCCCGTGAGGGCGGCGTCTCGCAGAGCCGGCCAATCCTGATTGACAGCTTCCTCGAAGACGCCATCGAAGTGGACGTCGACGCCGTGCGCGATATTCCCGGCGACGTCTTCGTGGCGGGCGTCATGGAGCACGTCGAAGAGGCCGGCGTGCACTCCGGTGACTCGGCGTGCGCCCTGCCGCCCCAAACGCTGAGTGACGCCGTGCTCGCGACGTTGCACGCCTACACCAAGAAGATCGCCGAGGCCCTCGGCGTCGTGGGTCTGATCAACGTGCAGTACGCCGTGAAAGACGAGGAGGTGTACGTCCTCGAGGCCAATCCCCGGGCCTCGCGCACGGTGCCCTTCGTCGCCAAGGCGACCGGCGTCGCCCTGGCGCAGGTCGCGGTGCGCGTGATGATGGGCCAGACGTTGCGTGAACTGATAGATCTCGGCGTGGTCCCCGCCGCGACCCCGGTGCCGGCGTACGTGTCGGTCAAGGAAGCGGTGTTGCCGTTCAACCGCTTTCCGGGCGTCGACACCGTCCTCGGCCCCGAGATGCGCTCGACCGGTGAAGTCATGGGGGTGGGCGAAAGCTTCGGCATCGCCTTCGCCAAGGCCCAGCTGGCCGCGGGCACGCGCCTGCCCGACCACGGCCAGGTCTTCATGAGCCTCGCCGACCGCGACAAGGTGCAAGGACTCGAGCTCGCGCGCCTCCTGGCGGACCTGGGATTCACTCTCGCTGCCACGGTCGGGACGGCCGGGTACCTGCGCGCTCACGGCGTGGAGGTGGCCACACTCGTCGGCAAGGTCGGTCTCGCGGAGATGGGCGTGGACGCCGTCTCGATGATCGCGGACGGCGAGGTGCAACTCGTCGTCAACACGCCCTCGGGCAGCGGCGCTCGCGCCGACGGCGCGCTCATTCGAGGCGCCTGCGTGGTGCACGCCGTGTCCTGTCTCACGACGATCAGCGCCGGATTCGCGGCCGCCAAGGGGATCGCCGACACGCGGTCCCGGGGCTGGCGGGTCGCGTCGCTCCAGGAGTTGCACCGATGAGTGAGCTCACCACCAACGTGGGCGCCGTGGCGCTACGTTCGCCGATCCTGACGGCGGCCGGTACCTCGGGCTACGGCGACGAACTCGCCGGCTACGGCGATCTCTCCTCGCTCGGCGCCGTCGTCGTCAAGTCCTTAGCCGCCTTTGCGTGGGAGGGCAACGCCGCGCCGCGCGTGGCCGCCGCGGGGGAACACATGCTCAATTCGGTGGGACTCGCCGGTCCGGGCGTCGCCTCGTGGCGCGCCAACTATCTGCCGGATCTCGAACGACGACACTGCGACGTCGTGGCCTCGATATGGGGTCGTACCGTCACCGAGTTCGGTGCCGCGGCCGAGGCGATGCGCGGCGCCCCCGTGATCGCGATGGAGATCAACGCCAGCTGTCCGAACCTCGAGAGCCGATCCTCGATCTTCGCGCACTCGGCGTTGGCGACCGCCGAGATCGTTCGCGCGGCGAAGGTGGCCGGTCTCCCCCTGTGGATCAAGCTCAGTCCCAATACGCCCGATCTCGTCGCGATCGCCGACGCCGCGCTCGACGCCGGCGCGGACGCCCTGGTGCTCGCCAACACCGTGCTCGGACTCGGCATCGACATCGAAGCGCGACGACCGACACTCGGCAACGGCGGGGGCGGGTTGAGTGGTCCGGGCATACTGCCGGTCGCCTTGCGCTGCGTGTACGAATGTCGCGCCGCGTTTCCCGGCACGCCCATCGTGGGCGTCGGGGGAGTGAGTAGTGGCGAAGACGCCGTCGCGATGATCATGGCCGGCGCCAACGCTGTGGAAGTCGGCACGGCCACGTTCGCCAATCCGCGAGCTCCGTGGATGGTGCAACGCGAACTCGAGCGTTGGCTGCGACAACATAACGTGAGTCGAGTGGCGGACCTCGTGGGAGCGGCGCATGGATGAGACGTTTGGCACGCGACTGCGCGATCGCATTCGCGCCCTCGGACCACTGTGTGTCGGGGTCGACCCCAGTCGAGAGTTACTAGAGTCCTGGGACCGCGGTGACACGGTCGAGGGCATCGAGTTCTTCGCGCGCGCCGCGCTCGAAGCGATCGTGGGCACCGCGGCCGCGATCAAACCGCAGGTCGCGTTCTTCGAACGATTCGGCTCGGCGGGCTATCGGGTGCTCGAGCAACTCCTTCGTGACGCGCACGACGCCGACGTGCTCGTCGTGGCCGACGCCAAACGCGGCGACTTCCTCGTCACCAATAGCGGCTACGCCGAAGCGTGGTTGGCCGAGCGTTCCCCGCTGCGCGTCGACGCCGTCACGGCCAGTCCCTATCTCGGGGTCGACGCGCTGGCGCCTCTTTTTGCGCTCGCCCGGGAGAACACTCGAGGCGTCTTTGTCCTCGTGGCGACGTCGAACAAAGAGGGCCGGGCGGTGCAAGGAGCTCGGACGCCCGACGGTGAACGGGTGGAGGATCTGGTCCTTCGCTCGATCGCGGAGCTGAACCAGCGCGACGACGGCCTGGGTTCTGTGGGCGCCGTCATCGGCGCCACTCGTGACGCCCCCGAATTCGATCTCGCGCACCTGGGCGGACCGTTCCTCGTGCCGGGCGTCGGTGCGCAGGGCGGCAGCGCCGAGAACGTGGCGCGACTGTTCGCTCGCTGTCCGGCCGACACCGTGCTTGTGAATGTTGCACGATCCATACTGAAGGCCGGTCCCGAGCGTTCCGCGCTGCGTGACGCCGCGCGGCGATGGCGCGATGATCTCAATCAGGCGTTGGCCTGAACAAAAGTCAGCGCAGGGGAGTAATCTGACATCGTGACTCCCACTCCGCCGAACCTCTCGCAAGAACAGCGCGTCGAGGCATCGCGATTGGCCGTAGCGAATCGTCGTCGACGTGCGGAAGTCAAGCGCCAAGTGAAGTCGGGCGAGCTGTCATTGGAAGAACTTTTCGACTTGGCCGCGCGCGAAGAGTGCGTGGCGCAGATGCGCGCCTACGACCTCATCAGTGCACTTCCCGCCATCGGCGAAGTGAAGGCCGAACGAATTATGAACAACGCGTCGATCGCCAAGACCCGGCGGATCCGGGGCCTCGGTCCGAAGCAACGCGCAGAACTGTTTCGAGCTCTTGTCCGCTGAGCCCTTCATTGCGGTTCTCATCGGTCCGGGCGGCGTAGGCAAAGGCACACTGGCTCGATCGCTCGTCGAGGCCGACCAGCGTCTGTGGCTGAGTAAGAGTTGGACGACGCGTCCGGTGCGAGCGACCGAAGACGGTACGGAGTACTACTTCGTCGACCGTGCCACGTTCGAACGGGCCATCGAGGACGACTCGTTCTTGGAGTGGGCTGAGTTCCACGGCAACCTGTACGGGACGCCTCGTCCCCAGGCCGGCGAGCACGACGTGCTGCTCGAGATCGAAGTCCAGGGCGCCGAGCAGGTCCTCGCGCACGACGCCACGGCCGTGGTCATCCTCGTGGTCGCTCCGTCGATGGAACAACTCGAAGAACGACTGCGGGGTCGCGGCGACGGCGACGAGCACGTCGAAAAACGACTCTCGAGTGCACCGCACGAACTCGCCAAAGGCCAGGCGATTGCTACGCGCGTCGTGGTTAATGACGACGTGGAGCGGGCAACGAGAGAAATCCTCTCTATACTGGAAGAACTCCGCCCAGCCCGGCGATCCCCCTCGAAAAAGGACTGAACACCATGGCCGAACGCCCCACCCTCGTCGATCCGCCCATCGAGACCCTCTTGAACAAGGTAGGAGATTCGAAGTTCACGCTGGTGGCCGTCTCGGCGATCCGAGCCCGTGAGATCAACGAGTACTACAACGGCCTCGGATCGGGCCACGGCGCCCTGATTCCGCCGCAGGTGACGTCGCTTTCCAATAAGTCACTGTCGTTGGCGATGGAAGAGCTCTACCAGGGCAAACTGGAGTTCCACCGCCCTACCGCCGAAGAACTCGAAAATGAGCGTCTCCAGGCCGTCGCGTTGGAAGAGGCCCGTCAGGACGCCAACAACGACCTCGACGCCTTCACCGATGCCCTCCGCGACGCCTGAGTCGTCCCCACCTCGAATAGTCCTCGGCGTCGCCGGCGGCATCGCCGCTTACAAGTCGGTTGAACTGTTGCGTCTCCTGCGCGACGCTAACTACCACGTGGCTCCGATCCTCACCCCCGACGCCACGCGCTTCGTGGGGGCGCTGACCTTCAGCGCGCTCGCGAGCGAGCCGGCGCGCACGGACCTGTTCGGGGATTCCTCGACGCCGATCCCGCACACGCACCTCGGACAATACGCTGATCTGATCGTCGTCGCTCCGGCCACGGCGCATCTCATCGCGCGTTACGCGACGGGACTCGCGGACGACCTGTTGAGCGCCACGTTGATGGCCACCAAAGCGCCCGTGCTGCTGTGTGCGGCGATGCACTCCGAGATGTGGGCGCAACCATCGGTGCAGGAGAATCTCGCCACGTTGCGACGTCGCGGCGTCATGGTGCTCGAGCCCGGGACCGGTCACCTCGCCGGGGGCGACGTCGGCGTCGGTCGAATGGCCGAGCCGGCGGCGATTTTCGAGTTGGTCGAGAAGATCGTGCGCGGCTACCGCGGCCCGCTCAGCGCCAAGCGCGTCTTGATCAGTGCCGGGGGAACTCGTGAAGCGATCGATCCGGTGCGCGTTCTCGCCAATCGATCTTCCGGTCGCCAGGGCTACGCTCTGGCCGAAGTCGCGCACCGGCTGGGCGCCACGGTCACCTTGGTGACGACCGTCGAGCGCGAGCTCGCGCTCGACGTGGCCGCGGCCATTGACGTCGTTCGAGTCGAGAGCGCGGCGCAGATGCGTGAGGCCATGCTGGAGAGGTTCGCGAACAGCGACTGCGCAATCATGGCGGCCGCGGTGACCGACTTCACGGTCACGCCGGCGAGCGAAAAGATCAAAAAAGTCGCCGGACTTCCTTCCCTTCAATTCGAACTCACCGCCGACATCGTCCAAGACCTCGTCGCCGCACGTACCGCATCGCAGGTCGTGGTCGCCTTCGCGGCCGAGACGACGAACGTCATCGAGAACGCTCGAGAGAAATTGCAACGCAAAGACGTCGACCTGTTAGTCGTGAACGACGTCTCGGCCGCGGGCGTCGGCTTCGAGCACGCGACCAACGAAGTCGTCGTGCTCGGCCGTGACGGGGTCGCGCAAACGGTATCGCTGCGATCGAAAGAAGCGGTGGCGATGGCGATCTTGGCTAGGGTGGCCTCATTGCTATCGCAAGGAGCCCCATGAGCGACCGCACCCTCTTCACGTCGGAGTCGGTGACCGAAGGACACCCTGACAAGGTCGCCGATCAGGTTTCGGACGCCGTCCTCGACGCCATCCTCGCCCAGGACCCCACCGCGCGGGTGGCCTGTGAGACGTTGCTCACCACCGGACTGTGCGTGGTGGCCGGCGAGATCTCTACCAGTGCGTACGTCGACATCAATCACCTAGCGCGCGAGACCATTATCGGCATCGGCTACGACGACGGCGCCATGGGCTTCGACGGACGCAGTTGCGGAATCTTGGTCACGCTCGACAAGCAGAGTCCCGACATCGCTGACGGTGTCGACGTGGCGCTCGAACAGCGCTCCGGCGTCGGGGACGAGGACGTTCTCAACTCTCAAGGCGCCGGCGACCAGGGCATGATGTTCGGTTACGCCTGCAGCGACAACGATGACTTCATGCCCGTGCCGATCTGGCTGGCCCATCGCCTCGCCATGCGATTGGCCCAAGTTCGTCGCTCCGGGCTCATCCCGTATCTGCGGCCCGATGGCAAGACCCAAGTGACGGTCGTCTACGAAGACGGCAAACCGGTGGCGATCGATACCGTGCTGATCTCGACCCAGCACGAGGACGGCATCGACTCGCTCACGACTATCAAGAACGACGTCCTCGAGCACGTGATCCTGCCGATGCTGCCCGCTGACCTCGACGCCACGTCGATGAAGATCTTCGTGAACCCTTCGGGGAAATTCGTGTTGGGGGGACCGCACGCCGACACCGGACTCACCGGTCGAAAGATCATCGTGGACACCTACGGCGGGATGGCCCGTCACGGCGGCGGCGCCTTCTCGGGCAAGGATCCCTCGAAGGTCGATCGCTCGGGCGCCTACGCCGCACGCTGGGTCGCCAAGCACGTAGTCGCCGCTGGTGCGGCCGAGCGATGCGAAGTCCAGGTCGCCTACGCCATCGGCGTGGCGCGACCGGTGTCGGTCTTCGTCGACACCTTCGGAACGGAGCGCGTCGATCGCGCCACCATCGCCAAGGCCGTCGACGCCCTGTTCGATCTTCGCCCCGCGGCGATCATCCGCGACCTCGACCTTCGTCGTCCGCTCTATCAGCGCACCGCCGCCTACGGCCACTTCGGGCGCAGTGACCAAGGCTTCACCTGGGAGCAGACATTGCGGGTCGACGATCTGCGCCGAGAACTGTCGCTGTAGCAGTGAGCGCCGCGCGCGCCGTTCGTATCATCACCGAGGTGGCGGCCGTCGATCGCCCCTTCGACTACCTGGTCACCGAGAAGACGGCGCGCGTCGCAGTGGGAGACCGGGTGCGCGTGGACTTCAACGGTCGCTCCGTTCGGGGCTGGGTCACCGGCCAGGCCGCGGTCAGTCCCGGACTCAAACCTTTGGTGAAATGGCTCGGTTACGGACCACCGGCGTCGCTGCTCGAGTTGTTGGCCTGGGCGAGTGAGCGTTGGTACAGCCCGGTGAGTCGATTCCTCGCCTCGACGTCACCGAAACGTCTCATCACCGAACTGGCCTCGGCCCCCGAGGCGAAGGCCCTCGCCAGCGCCGTGTTGGCGGGCGTCAACGAGGTAGAGCCGGGGGTGCTCGAGGTCGCCCCGACGACGGACCCCCTGGGATTGATTCTCGCCGCCTACCAAGCGACCCGCGAGAAAGAGGGCTCGCTGTTGGTCCTCGTACCGACCGAGTCGTGGGCCGGCCGACTGCGGGGTCGTTTGGAACAGCGAGGGTGCGACGTCGCTTCCGGGGAGGACCAGTGGGACCGAATGCGCGCCGGCTGGCCCGTTGTCGTCGGCGCCCGGGGCACGGCGCTCGCGCCGGTGCCCCGGGTCAGTGGCGCCGTCATTGTCGACGCCGACGACGAGGCCTATCGCAACGCGGGGGCACCGACGTGGGACGCCGTGACCATGCTGCGCGAGAGATGTCGTCGCGACGCGGCGCCGTTGTGGTGTACGTCGAGCGTGCCGTCGCCGTCTTTGTTGAACGACGACGCCTATCGCTCGTGGGGTGACGTGACGGGTGGCTGGCCGCGGGTCAGCATCGTCGATCGACGATTGAGCGACCCGCACGACGGTGTCCTCGCTCGCGAGGCGCTCGCGGCCGCGCGACGAGCCCTCGAAGGCGACGATCCGGTGGCCGTCGCCGTCGTCTTGCAGCGCCTCGGCGATGGTCGTCTCTTCGCCTGCGCCAAGTGTGGCGAGCTCGCCCGTTGTGGGGTGTGCGCACAAGCCGAAGAAGAGAGTGACGGCCTCTTGGCGTGTCGTGAGCGCCACGAGCCCCGGGCCAACTTCTGTCGAACGTGCGGAGCGACGAATCTGAAACGCGTTCGAATCGGCGTGACGACGTTGGCTCGCGACGTGGCGGCACAGCTCGCTCGGAGGGTCAGTGAGGTGACGGCCACCACACCACTCGACGCGGCCCATGAACGAGTCGTCGTCGGGACCGAAGCCGTGTGGCAACGAGTTCGACGTTGCGGTGCCGTCATCTTCGTCGACTTCGATCAGTATCTGTTAGCACCGCGCGCGTCGGCGCGGCGCGATGCGATCACCGCCGTGGGCAAAGCCGGTCGACTCGTGGGACCGCGTCGCGAGGGACGCGGTGCGGTCGTGCTGCAGACTCGCCGGAGTGACGACCCGGTCGTGGACGCCCTCATACGAGCGAACTTCGATGAAATCATCGACGAGGACGTGAAAACGGCGCGAGTGCTCGAACTCGCACCCTACGGCGCCGAAGCCGAGGTCTCGGGGGAGGGCGCCGAGGCCTTCGTCGAGGGCTTGCGCGAGTACCGAGTTACCATCCGTCCGACGACGACCGGGTTCATCGTGCGCACGCGCGACGTGGCGACGTTAACCGCCGCGCTGCGCGCCGCCCCGCGACCGCTCGCCAAGGTGCGCGTCGCGGTGCGCTAGGCGTGCTGAGGCCGGCACGCGAAAGGGATTCCGGCGGCGCCAGCGATAACGTGGGGGAGTGACGACGCTTCCTATTCGCATCTACGGCGACCCGGTTCTGACCCAGGTGACGACCGAGATCGAGAACATCGACGGTCGCATCGCGGCGCTCGCCCAGACGATGATCGAGACGATGAACGAGGCGCCGGGCGTGGGGCTGGCCGCTAATCAGGTCGGCGTCCAAAAGCGCCTCTTCGTTTACGACCAGGGTGAAGGCCCCCACGTCGTGGTGAACCCCAAGATTCTCGAGACCGACGGCGAGTGGACGTACGAAGAGGGCTGCCTCTCGGTGCCCGGACTCAGTTGGGAGATCACTCGAGCCAACACGGTCCACCTCGTGGGCTTCGATCTCGATGGTAACGAGATCGACGTGCAGACCGACGAGTACGAGGGCCGCATCTTGCAACACGAGATGGACCACCTCGACGGGGTCTTGCTCATCGAACGACTCGACGCCGACCAGCGACGTGAGGCCAAACAGATACTTCGAGCCCGCAATCTGGAACTGAGCGGTTCGGACCCCGACGGACTCCACCTGTTGCTGGGTGAGTAAGTGCGTCTCGCTTTCCTCGGCACGCCCGAGGCGGCCCTCCCGTCGCTTCGGGCCCTCGTCGACGCCGGTCACGACGTGGCACTGGTCATCACTCGACCCGATCGCAAGCGTGGTCGAGGCGGCCACCTGTCACCTAGTCCCGTCAAGGTCTGCGCGCAAGAGTTGGGACTCGCGATCGGTCATCGACTCAGCGAACTGGACGACCGCGACGTCGAGCGCGGCGTCGTGGTGGCCTACGGTCGTCTGATAGCGCCCGAGGTTTTGGCACGTGTCGCGATGCTCAACGTTCACTTCTCGCTACTGCCTCGGTGGCGCGGGGCCGCCCCCGTTGAGCGCGCGATCCTGGCCGGAGACGCCGAGACGGGCGTCAGCATCATGACCCTCGAGGCCGAACTCGACACCGGTCCCGTGCACCTCGAACGACGCGTCGCGATCGACGCGAAATCGCTGACGACACTACTGGAGGAACTCGCGACCGTGGGCGCCCAGTCGCTCACTGAGGTCCTCGGTTCGCCCGAACTGTTGGCGCACCCTCGCGCACAAGTGGGCGACGTCACCTACGCCGCGAAGCTCACCAAAGAGGACTTCCACCTCACGAGTGCATCGTCGGCCGCGCAGCTCTTGCGAATTGTTCGGCTGGGCCAGGCGTTCACGATGGTCGCTGAGCGCCGACTGCTCGTGGAAAGTGCGGTCGAGTACCAAGGCGCGGTCGTGGCCCGCGGATCAATCGCGCTGCGTGACGGTGCGGTCATTCTCGGGGCGGCGGAAGGGGCGATCACCCTGCAAATCGTGCGCCCCGAGAGCGGCAAGTCAATGAGTGCGACGGCGTGGTGGACCGGTGCGAGACTCGATGAAGCCGTCGTTCGATGGGCGTGAACAAATCGGCCCCGAATAGGCTGCCGTTGTGACTTCCATCGACGCGGGCCTCTCCGGAACATTGCGCGTGGCGCCGTCGATTCTGGCCGCCGATTTCGGCTCGTTGGCCAACGCGGTTCGTGAGATTGACGCCGAGACGGACTGGCTCCACGTCGACGTCATGGACGGCCACTTCGTTCCGAACGTCTCGATCGGACCGCCAGTCGTGAAATCCCTTCGCCAGTACAGCGCCAGGTTCTTCGACTGCCATTTGATGATGAGTGAACCGGGACGCTACCTCGAAGCCTTCCAACTGGCCGGCGCCGACGGTTGCACGGTGCACGTCGAAGTGGGCTCGACCGCCGCGTTGATTGACGACGCCCACGCGTTGGGTCTTCGTGTGGGCTTGGCCGCCAATCCCGATACGCCGTTCTCGCAGGTGGCGCCGTTTCTCGGCGCTATCGACCTGCTGCTACTGATGACAGTCTTTCCCGGCTTCGGTGGCCAATCGTTCATCGGCGACGTAATGGGCAAGGTGAAAGAAGCTCGTCGCGAGGTCGACGCCAACGACTTGGCCCTCGATATTGAGGTCGATGGCGGCATCGATCTGGAGACTGCCCCGATCGCCGTGGAGGCGGGTGCCAACGTCCTCGTCGCCGGATCGGCCATCTTCCACAGTCCCGATCCACTGAACGCGGCGCACGAACTTCGCGTGGCCGCGAGGACGGGCCGAACATGAAGTTCTCCAACACCGAATTGATGACGATGGCGATCGGAGCCGGTGACAAGGCGCGCTACCTGTCGCCGCCGAATCCCTGGGTCGGTGCTCTGGTCGTCAGTGATCGCGGAGTCGTCTTGAGTGAAGGCCATACCCAGGTGCCGGGCGAGTCACACGCCGAGATCGAGGCGCTGCGCCGCGCCGGTGACGGCGCTCGGGGATCGACGATGGTCGTCACCCTGGAGCCCTGCTCCCACGAGGGACGTACCGGTCCCTGCGTCGAGGCGATCGTCGAAGCGGGCGTGTCACGAGTGATCGTCGGCACCATTGATCCTGATCCTCGCGTCTCGGGCGCGGGAGTGGAACTGCTGAAGGCCTCCGGCGTAGACGTTGAAGTCGGCGTCGAGGAACCGGCGGTACGGGCCCAACTCGCACCATATATATGGCACCGGGTGACGGGCCGCCCGTACGTGGTGTTGAAGGTCGCGAGCACCCTCGATGGCGTCGTCGCGATGGCCGACGGCACGAGCCAGTGGATCACCGGCGAAGAGGCGCGCCGTGACGCTCACGTGCTTCGAGCGCAGAGCCAGGCGGTGCTGGTGGGCGCTGGCACGGCGCGCAGTGACGACCCGGCGCTGACCGCGAGACTGGGTGACCTCGTGCTCGAGCCCCTACGAATCGTCCTGGGCACGGCGCCAGCTGGCGCCCAGATGCGGCCCTGTCTCGAGCTGAGCGGTGATCTGGCGCAGGTACTCGAGGAAATCGGCAACCACGACGTCTTGCAACTCCTCGTGGAGGGCGGTCCCACCACCGCGAGTTCGTTCCTCGAAGCCGGGCTGGTGAACCATATCGTCTGGTACCAATCGGCGTCCTTCGCCGGCAGTGACGGGACGCTCGGCGCCCTTCGGGGACTCTCGACCTCGACCATCGCGGCGCTGCGTCGAGGTCGGATCGTCGATGTTCAACGGCTCGGAGAAGATATTCGAATAGACGTGGAGGTCTAATGGCACTGTCAAGCATCGAAGAGGCGATTCATCAGTTACGACAGGGCGGCATGGTGGTCGTCGTTGATGACGAAGATCGCGAGAACGAAGGTGACCTCATCATGCCGGCCCAGGACGTCACGAGCGAGAGCATGGCGTTCTTCCTCGAGTACACCTCGGGCGTCTTTTGCGTGCCGATCGAGTCGGCGCGCGCCGACGCGCTCGACCTCCCCTTGATGGTGGTCGCGAACACCGAAGCCCAGCGCACCGCCTTCACCGTGACCGTTGACTATCGACACGGCACTTCGACGGGCATCTCGGCCAGTGACCGCGCGGCGACGATCCGAGCGCTCATCGACCCCGACACGCGACCGAGCGACCTCAATCGACCGGGTCACATCTTCCCATTGCGCTATCGAGCGGGCGGCGTCTTGAAGCGCGCCGGTCACACCGAGGCGACGGTCGATCTCTGCCGACTCGCGGGCAAGCAGCCCTCCGGGGTGCTCTGTGAGATCGTCACCGCTGACAAGTCGGGGATGGCCCGCTTGCCCGAGCTCGAAGCCTTCGCCCGGGAGCACCGACTGCCGATCATCTCGATCTCCGACCTGATCCGATATCGGCGCCATCACGAAAAACTCGTCAAGCGCATCGCCGAAGCGTCACTGCCCACCGAACACGGTCAGTTCCAGGCGTACGTGTTTGAGAACGTCCTCGATGGCGAACAGCACATGGCGCTGGTGTACGGCGATATCTCGACGACGCCCAACGTACTCGTGCGCGTTCACTCGGAGTGTCTCACCGGTGACGTGTTCGGCTCGATGCGCTGTGACTGCGGACCCCAGCTGGAAACGGCGCTGGCGAAGGTCGCGGCCGAAGGGGCCGGCGTCGTCGTGTACCTGCGGGGCCACGAGGGTCGCGGCATCGGCCTGGGCCACAAGATCCGGGCCTACGCCTTGCAAGAAGACGGTCGCGACACCGTGGACGCCAACCTCGAGCTCGGCCTCCCGGTCGACTCGCGCGAGTACGGGATCGGCGCTCAGATCCTGGTCGACCTCGGCGTCACCTCGATGCGGGTGATGACCAACAATCCCTCCAAGTACGGCGGCCTCGAAGGGTTCGGACTGAACATCGTCGAGCGCGTGCCGCTCGAGAGCAGCCCCACGGCCTTCAACATCGACTATCTACGAACGAAGCGCGAGCGACTCGGTCACATGCTCGGGGGACTCGATGACGTCGAGTGACGAAACGAACCTCGACCCGCATCGGGTCGAAACACTCCGTCAGCGAGTCGGTGAACACCTCGAAGGCGCACTCGTGGGCCGCGGCGTTCGCGTCGCTCTCGTCTGCAGTCGCTTCAACGGGGGGATAACGACCCGCCTCCTCGAAGGCGCGCTCGACGTTTTACGTGACGCCGGCGTCGATCGAAGCGACATCGCCGTGGGATGGGTGCCGGGCGCCTTCGAGATCCCGTTGATGGCGCTCGCGTTCGCCGACGGCGATCGGCCGGTCGACGCGGTCATCACACTCGGCGCCGTTATCCGCGGCGAAACGACGCACTACGAAATCGTGTCGGGTGAATGTGCCCGAGGAGTCCAAGACGTCCAGCTCAGTACCCGCGTGCCGGTCGCCTTCGGGGTGCTGACGGTCAACACCCTCGATCAAGCGCTCGAACGCTCTTCGAGTGATGAGAGCAACAAGGGTCGCGAAGCGGCGACGACGGCGCTCGAAATGGTGTCGGTGCTCCGACAGGGATCACTCGGTTCGTAGTGGAGCTGCGGGGTCGGATCGAAGCGTTCGACGACCATCGGGGTGCCGGACTGGTGCGCAGCGACACGGGTGAGGCTCTGTATTTCCACTGCATGAACATTGCTGACGGATCACGCTGCATCGCTCTTGGCGCATTCGTCTCAGCGCGCCGGGGCGTCGGACATCTTGGCCACGACGAAGCACGTGAGATTGTGAAACTCACTGACGGCTAAGGGCCACCGCGCGTCGTTCGACCAATTAGCGATGGCGAGGCGCGACTACAGCGCCGTCGTGGTGACCAACGGCTTGTGGCCGGGCTTGACCGGAGGCTTGCCGAGCAGGGTCAGTGCGTTGGAGCGGGCAATGGTGGCTTCGGTGATGGCGAAGCGGTACGTCGCTCGGGCACTGATTCGCTGGGTGGAGTTGGAGGCCGCGCCGATTGCCGACGCCAGGTTGGCCTTGGCGGCGGCGACGGCGGCGAGAAAGGTGAGATTGACGACCTTCAGTTTGGCCAAGTAGAGCTTCTCGGCCGCGCGGTACTGCCGCAAATTCTTGATGACCGGCGTGTTGGCGACGATGGTCGAGGTCGTGGTCGAGGACGTGGTGGTTACCGCGAGGGCCATGGCCGGCGTGCCCAGGGCGAGCGTCACGACGATCGCCACCGAGGCGATAGTGCGCTGAGCGAGACTTTTCATTGCCGACCTTTCAAAGGAACACACAAAGCGTACCCAGCAATCCTTTGAATTTCCTGTGAATCGCATGAATATCGGTTGTGAAGACCGCTTTTGTCGTGATCATCGACCGGCCGGAGATCGCCCGACCAATTGAATTCGTCCAGTGTTGTAACGCCCGGTATGTCCCCGAGAGGTCCCAACGTGTGCACGGTAAGAAGGCACCGGCACCAAAACAATCGGCGCGCCGCTCCCGAGAGAGCAGCGCGCCGATTGGGCAAGACAGGTGACTAGACAGTGGGAAGGGCTACCAAGGCAGCGGCACGGACAACGGCTGCGTTGGCAATAGCCAGTTCCAGCGTCGCACGAACGACGGCACGCTCCGGGGCAGTTACCGCACTGGGGAAGGCCGCGGCGAACGCCGCATCAGCCGCCGCTACCGAGTTTCGGTAGGTCTGGTTGATTGCCTGCAGGGCGACAATGTACGCCGAACGGGGGGTTCCGGCCGGAGGCGCCGGAGGAGCACCGAGCGAGGTGAGCGCCATGGCACGGGCTCCCATCGCGTTGGCGATCGAGAGCGTCAACGCAGCACGGGCCGCGGCACGGGCTGCTGGGCGGTTCGCCGAGCCCTTGGAAGCCTTAATGGCCGCCCAGTACTCTTTGCGAGCAACGTCAGCCGAGGCCCTGAAGTTCTTGTTAATCACCTTCAGTTGGTCGACGTAGGCGTCCTCAAGCTTCTGCCACTGCTTCCACTGGGAGTGCGTAACGTGCACCGTCGTGGTCAAGGTGGCAATGGTGGTCGTTGTGGTGTCGGCCGTGGCAACCGCAGGGGCGCTGATGCCCAGGGCTGCGATCATGGCCACCGCCAGAACGCCTCGTGTACTGAACTTCTTCATAGGGACCCCTTTCGAAGGAACGAGACCAACTGTAAAATTCCAGTTTTTGAAAACCCTGTGAAGTGCTTGTTTATTCGCTGTGAAGTTCTTTCGGCGAACAACTCCTCATCAAGGGCCATAAGTGGGCGATACGCTCACAAGATGAGAGCAACGCCATGACGACGGTTTTGATCGTCGACGACGAGCCGGGGGTGCGCGATTTGCTCCGTGACGCCCTCGAGGTCGCCGGGTACCAGACCGAATCAGCGTCCAACGGCGCCGAAGCCTTGGATTTGCTACGTCGCCACGACTGTGACCTCTGCATCGTCGACATCAACATGCCCACCATGGACGGGTTCGAGTTCCTCGCCAAACTGCGCGAACACGACACCAAGACGCCCGTCCTGATGCTCTCGGCTCGCGATTCGCCCGTCGACGTGGCCAAGGGCCTGCGCTACGGCGCCGACGACTACGTCCGCAAGCCCTTCAGCCTGGAGGAGATCCTGCTTCGGATCACCGCCATTCTCCGACGCTCCAGCGCCGAATCGACCGACGACCTCGTCTTGTCGTCGGGCCCGATCGAGATGAACGTCGACACCCACGAGATCACCGTCGACGGCGAATCGATCACCCTCTCGGCGACCGAGTTCCGACTCCTCGAAGTCCTGCTCGAGCGCAAGGACCGCCTGGTCACCCGAGAGTTGCTGCTGCGCGAGGTCTGGAACATCGACTTCGACTCCGAAACGTCGGTGCTCGATACCTACATCTCGTACCTGCGACGCAAGATCCACCACGACGACTTCGCTCCGATCACCACCGTGAGGGGAGTTGGGTTCAAGCTCGTTACGTGGACCCCGGGAAAGTGAAGATTGCCACACGACTAACAATCCTTCTCGTTGTCCTCACGACGATGGTGGCGTTAACAGTCGGCTGGTTCGCGGTGGTCGCAAGTACCCGTTCTTTGTACTCGACACTCGACTCCCAAATCAACGCCGTGATTCACAGCGGCGTCGGCCACCCCAATGCCGCGCTCACCAACGCCCTCAACGTCGTCCAAGAGAATCAGTACGACTTGACGCTCGACGTCGTGGACCCGTCGGGCGCGGTGGTGCAAGTCAATACCGGTCGCGTACCCTTCAAAAAGAAACCGACTCGAGCCGACATCCACGCGACGCTCGCCAAGGTGAGCGCCCAGTCGAACCTGCCCGGTTTTCGGATTCAATCGATTTACGTTGGCGGCGGCGATTACTTGGTGGTCGCTGGATCGACGGCCGCCATCTCCCAACAAGGACGTCGGTTGGCCCTCGACGTGGCGTTGACCGGATTCATCGTGGCCCTGATCATGCTGGTCCTCGCGCGCTTGGTGCTGCGCAAGGACCTGCGCACGATGGAGCACCTTATTGGATTCGCCAGCGCGGTGGCGCGCGGCGATGAACGCGGCCAAGTCCCACCGAGCGCGGGCAGTCGCGACGTTCGCGAACTCCAGGCGGCGCTGGCCACCATGGTCGTGGCGCTGCACGAGCGGATCGCGATCGAAGCGAGGAGCGTTGAAGCGATGCAGCAGTTCGTGGGCGACGCCTCGCACGAACTTCGTACGCCCCTCACGGTGATCAAGGGCTACAACGAACTCCTGACTAATCCGTCGATCAATGAGGAGCAGCGCGCGCGGGCCGTGGAGCGGGTTCGTCGAGAGATTGACCGGATGGACCTGTTGGTGGCGGACTTGCTACTGTCCGCCGAAGTCCGTGAAGCACCCCAGCACCTCAACACCCACGTCGAGTTCAGTTCACTGGTCTTCTCGCGCGTCGAGGAGTTCCGCAACGACCACCCCGAACGAGTGGTGGGCGACGACGTGACCAGCGGTCTCGCGGTGCGGGGGCGAGAGGATCTGCTGGACCGACTCCTGGTCAACTCCTTTTCCAACATCATTCGCCACACGCCGAACGACACCGCCGTACGCGTCACGTTGCGTCGCGAGGACTCGCGGGCCACGCTGTGCATCGAAGACGGCGGACGGGGTTTGCCGGAATACGGGGTTCGGCCCCAGCGGTTTCGCCGCTTCGATCAGTCGCGCTCGCGCGAAACCGGAGGATCGGGCCTCGGTATGAGCATCATGGCCGACATCGCCGAGGGTCTCGGTGGCTCGATGTCCACCTCGAAGAGCTCCCTGGGCGGCCTCGCGTTGACCTTCACCTTCACGCTCGATCCGTAGAGGCGTCCGTTCAGCCCGGCGGCGTGCTCGCGGCCCGGACGTAGAGTTGTTGCACTTCGGCGAGGGCGTTGCGATAGAGCGCGGCGTGTTCGCCGAGTCGATCGCCGCCGGCCTGGAGCATCGCGGCAATGGTGTCGATGACCAGCTGGGCGCCGGGCAGATTCGGAGGAGTCGTCGACAGCTGCAGGGCGGCCAACTGCAAGAGGACGAAGAAATGGTTGCCGAGCACCGTTTCGACCGGCGTCGAGCGAAGATAGGCGATCTCGTCGGACTCGTCAATGGGAGGATTGCTCTGATCACTCACTCGAACAAAGTAGCGCCGTGCGCGGGGGGTCGAGTTGGTGCGCCGTGGCGCAGGGAGTTCGTGAACCGGTCTGCTATCGTTATTGGGCAGTTCAGCAAGTGAGGTTGGCAAGGCCAACGTCCACCTGGCCACCGATGTGCGCCGGGTTTCCAGGAGTTTTGTGCCTCGCTTGCCGTGGTGACGCCAATGAGGCGTCACGAAGAGCAAGGAGAGAGTTATCGCAACAGTGCCTGGAGACCACCGCGTCAATGAACGAATTCGCGTGGAGACAGTACGTCTGATCGACAACGAGGGCAACCAACGTGGCGTGATGACAACCCGTGAAGCATTGGCGTTGGCCCGAAGCCTCGATCTTGATCTCGTAGAGATCGCACCCACCGCGCAACCGCCCGTCTGTCGCATCATGGACTACGGGAAGTTCAAGTTCGACGAGGCCCAAAAGGCCAAGGAGTCGCGTCGAAAGACCCTCAACGTAGGCGTCAAGGAGATGAAGTACCGCCCGAAGATCGGTCCCGGTGACTTCGACACCAAGACTCGCCTGGTCGAGAAGTTTCTCAACGATGGTCACAAGGTGAAAGTCACGATCATGTTCCGCGGACGCGAGTCGGCTCACCCCGAACTCGGCAAGAAGATCCTGGACCGCATCGTCGAGAAGCTCGACGACGTCGCCAAGGTCGAGTCGGCCGCGAAACTCGATGGTCGCAACATGATCATGGTCCTCGGACCAGAAAAGAAGGCGAAGCCGAAGTTGGCCGAGAGCCCGAAAGTCGAAGAGCAGCAAAAAGTCGCGCCGAGTGTTTCGGCCGAAGTATCGGTAGAGGAGGGCTGAAATGCCAAAGATGAAGACGGACAGTGGAGCGAAGAAGCGCATCAAGGTGACCGGCAGCGGCAAGTTGCGTCGCGGCAAGGCCTTCCGCGGTCACCTCATGGAGGGCAAGTCGTCGGTTCGTGCCCGTCGACTCGGTCGCGAGACCGACCTCTCGAAGGCCATGGAGAAGAAGACCAAGCGCCTGATGGGCATATAGAGATCGAGTCGAAAGAGGAACAGTTATGGCACGTGTCAAGAGGGCGGTCAACGCCAAGAAGCACCACAAGGCGATTCTGGAAGAGGCGAAGGGTTACTACGGTGACCGCAGCCGCACCTTCCGTTCGGCCAACCAGGCCGTCCAGCACTCCGGCGTCTACGCGTTTCGCGACCGTCGCGCGCGTAAAGGCGACATGCGTCGGCTCTGGATTCAACGGATCAACGCGGGCTCACGAGCGCACGGTATGAGTTACAGCCGATTCATTGCCGGGCTGAACGCCGCGGGCATCGAAGTCGACCGTCGGATTCTGGCGGACTTGGCCGTGAGCGACAACGCCGCCTTCGCGGCGATCGTGGCCCAGGCCGGCGCCGCGTTGTCCAAGTAGGTAACCCTGATCGAGGCGTTGGGTTCGTCACATCAGCGAGTGCGCCGCCTCCGGCGCCTCGTCCAGAAACGATCATTGCGCTGGAGCGAGGGCGTGTGCGTCCTCGAGGGTCCCGACCTGGTCGACGCCGCCTTAGAGAGTGGCGTCGAGTTCGAGGCCGTTTACGTTGACGCCGCTGCCGACGGACCGTCTCTGCAACTACTGATCCAAAAGGCCGACGACCTCGGTGTTCGCGTCTTCGCTCTGGCCGAGGGCGTCTTGGAGAAGGTGGCCGACGCACAAACGCCGCAGCCGGTGTTGGCCGCGGTGCGCTTCGAACAACGCCCGGTCGACTCGATACCCAAGACCGGACTGATCTTTGTTCTCCACGACCTTCGCGACCCCGGCAACGTCGGTACCATTATCCGCTCGGCCGACGCCGCCGGCGCGACGGCCGTCGTCTTGACCGGACAATCGGTCGACCCCTTCAACCCCAAGACGCTGCGCGCCAGTGCCGGTTCGATCTTCCATCTGCCCGTCGTGGTCGCGTCGATCAACGACACGTTGGCTTACTTCGGCAGCGACGCGCAATTGCTCGCGACGGTCGTGCGGGGCGGCAAAAACCACCGAGAGGTGGACTTCACCGTCACGAGCGTCGTGGTCATCGGCAACGAGGCCGACGGACTGGACGGCGAGACCATCGCACGTTGCGGTCAGTCGATTTCAATTCCGATGGACGGACGAAGCGAGTCGCTCAACGCCGGCGTCGCCGCATCGTTGATCGCCTTCGAGGCGCTGTGGCAACACAGAGACGCCGCCGGGACCCCACCAACCCGTAGCCTTTAAGCGTCATGACCTCCTCACCCCTCGCCAATCTCGCCGATCAGACGGCGGGACTGCTCGCGACGATCGCGGGCCTCGACAGCATTGACCACTTGCGCGAGGCGGAACCGACGATCACCGGCAAACGGTCGATCCTCTCGGCGCTGCAGAAGTCCTTCGGGGTGCTCGCACCGGAGGATCGAAAAGAGGCCGGGGCGCAACTACAAGAGGCTCGACGGGTGGTGGAAAGCGCGCTGGAGTCCCGTCGTCGAGAGTTGAGCCAGCTGGCGCGTGCCCGGACCTTGCTCGAGGACGGATTGGACTTGGGCGACGTGGTCCTCGGCGACGCGCGCTGGCCGGCGTCGGTCGGACATCCGAGCCTGATCGCGATCACGCAGCGCGAGCTCGAAGACGTCTTCGTCGCCATGGGATTCACGGTTTCCGAGGGACCGGAGGTGGAAAGCGACTGGTACAACTTCGAGGCGCTGAATATTCCTCCGGCGCATCCGGCCCGAGGACTGTGGGACACCTTCTACGTCGAGCTGGGCGAGCCGGAGACGGTAGTCCTGCGCACTCACACCTCGCCAACCCAGATTCACCTGATGGAAGAGGCCGTGGCGAAGGACTCGTTGCCGATCCATTCGGTGATGCCCGGTCGCTGCTTTCGGCGCGACACGCCCGACTCGAGCCACCTCGCGACGTTTCACCAGATCGAGGGACTGGTCGTCGATCGGGGCATCTCCTTCGCGGACCTGGCGGGCGTCATCGAGACCTTCACCCGCGCCTACTTTGGACCGGACATCGAGTCGAGACTGCGTCCGGGCTACTTCCCGTTCACCGAGCCGTCGGCGGAGTTCGAAGTCACCTGCACGATCTGTCGAGGCGAAGGATGTCGCACCTGCTCGCAGACCGGTTGGATCGAGCTCGGCGGATGCGGGGTCCTGGACCCCGCGGTACTGGCGGCCGTCGGCATCGACGGCCACGAGTGGAGTGGATTCGCGTTCGGCTTCGGCATCGACCGCTGTGCTCAGATGCGCCACGAGATCGCCGACATGCGCGCGCTGATTGAGAACGACACGCGGTTCTTGGAACAGTTCTCATGAAAATCTCCCTCGCCTGGCTTCGGGAGTTCGTCGAGCTGACTGAGTCGAGTGACGAGCTACGCGTCATCCTTGACGACCTCGGGTTGGTGGTGGAAGGCGTCGAGCGCGTGGGCGAGGGACTCGAAGACGTCGTCGTGGCCCGGATCGACGAGATTCACGCGATCGAAGGTGCGGACCGCGTCCGACTGGTGGTCGTGGACGCGGGACACGGACCGCTGGAGATCGTCTGCGGGGCGATGAACATCGACCTCGGGGATCACGTTCCGTTGGCTCCCATCGGAGCGGTTCTACCCGGGGGATTTGTAATCGCTCAGCGTCAGATGCGCGGCGTCACGTCCAACGGCATGTTGTGCTCGGCTCGAGAGCTGGGACTGGGCGACGACCATCGAGGACTGATGGTGCTCGACGAGATCATCGAACCGGTCGTGGGCGTCGGCCTCATGGAGGCGCTGTCGATCACGCCCGACGTCGTCTTCGACATCACGGTCGAAGGGAACCGACCGGACGCGTGGTCCGTCGAGGGCGTCGCGCGCGACCTCGCGACGCGGCTCGGTCGTCCCCTCTGGTCACCCCGTCTGGCCGAACCGAACGGCGAGGAGACCAGCGCGGCGTACGCGAGCGCCGGTATCGACGACCCAGACCTTTGCGGGCGACTGACCGTGTCCGTCCTTCATCACGTGCGCGTGGGCCCCTCACCGTCGTGGGTCGTCGATCGAGTTCAGAGCGCCGGTATGCGCGCGATCTCCAACGTGGTGGACGCCTCGAACCTGGTGATGCTCGAGCTCGGTCAGCCCACGCACGCCTACGACGCCGCGCACGTCGCCCAACGAACGCTTCGAGCGCGTCGCGCCCGGCGCGGTGAAATGCTCGTGACCCTCGACGGCGTCCAGCGCGAATTGGCCACGGCCGGTCGGGGACTGGGTGACACCGGTGAAGACTGCGTCATCGTTGACGGCGACGACACCGTCCTCGGACTCGCGGGCATCATGGGCGGCGCGACGAGTGAGATCAATGACGCGACGACCGACGTGCTGCTCGAATCGGCGTACTTCGATCCCATGGGCATTGCGCGAAGCTCCAAGCGCCACGGACTGCGTACGGAAGGCTCAAACCGTTTCGAACGCGGCGTCGATCCGGGATTAGCGCTTCGCGCCGCCGCTCGATTCGTGCACGTTCTCCACGAGAGCTGCCCCGAGTTGGAATGGCTCCGCGACCCGCTCGACGTGGCCGGTATTACGCCCACACCACCGACGATCGAATTCGACGAGCGCGACATTGCGCGAGTCCTCGGCGTCGCCATCGAAAGCGACGAGGTGACGTCGATTCTTACGGGACTTCGATTCGACGTGAGCGTGTCCGGGGAGCGCTTTACGGTCGTGCCGCCACGCGCACGACCGGATGTGCGCGGCGGCGTGGCCGGCAGCGCCGACGTTATCGAGGAGATTGCCCGGCTTCACGGCTATGGCCGGTTGCCCCGCCACACGCCGACCTGGCCGCAACCAGGAGGACTGAGCGAGCGACAAAAGTTGCGCCGGCACCTGCGCGACGTCGTCGTCGACCTCGGCGCCGCCGAATGCTGGACACCCACGCTCGGCAGTGACGGCGATTTCGATCTCTTGCGTCCCGAAGGGGCACGAGTGCGCATCACGAATCCACTGGCGTCCGACGAGGCGGTGCTTCGCGCGACGATGATCACGGGGCTCGTGCGCGCGTGGGGGAAGAACCTGGAGCGAGGTACGGGCAACGTGGTGCTCGCCGAGATCGGCAACGTCTTCACGCACCCCGACGTGACGGCGTCACCACGAATGACCAAGGGCGGGGTCGGAGGTTCGGTCACGCTAACGCTGCCCCAAGAGAACGAACGACTCACCGTGGTGCTCGGTCGCGAAGGTGACGACGCCACCGCGGCGGTGGCTTTCTGGGCCACCGTGGCCGAGCGCCTGGGATTGGCGGACGTCGTCGTGCGTACCAGCGACACACCGGAGCCGGGCTTTCACCCGACTCGTGTCGCACAACTGGTCGACCGCGCTTCGGGCACCGTGCTCGGATCGGTGGGGGAGGTCGACAGCGTGCTGGTCGAGGGCCTCGTGGCCTCGGCTCCCGCTCGTCGTCTCGGTCTCGTCGACGTTGATTTTGACGCCTTGAGCGACCCGAGTCGGGCGACCCGGCGCAGCGAATTCGCCAAGGTGCCCAGTCGATTCCCGAGCGCCGTCATCGATCTGGCCTTCGTCGCGCCGGAACCGCTGCACGCGCAAGATCTCGCGTTCGAATTGCGCGGCGCTTCGGAGTTGGTCGAGAAGGTCGAGCTCTTCGACGTGTACCGGGGGAGCAACCTGCCCGACGGGACACGGAGCTTGGCGTACCGCGTTCGCTTCAGCTCCGACGAGGGCACGCTGAGCGAGGTGCACGTGGCGACCGCGCGCGATCAGTTGATCGCGCGCGCCGGGTCTCTTGGCGCGACGCTTCGCTGATCCGGTGCGTCCTAGTCACCCGGTAGGTTGCCCTCGTGATTGAGTTCGTCGAACCGAGTGGTCGAGGTCGTCAATTCAGTGGACAGTTCCGCGTTCGCTTGGGCGACGCCGACGAGAGCGGCGTCATTCGACTCGACGGGGTGGCCCGCGTCCTTCAAGACGTGGCGACCGATGACTGGGAAGAGACGGGCCTCGAATCGACGGACACCTGGGTCGTTCGCCGGACGTCGATCCGGGTGGCCGACGGAGGTCGTTGGCCGCGCTACAAAGAGGTGCTCACGGTGACCACGTGGTGTGGCGGCGCCGGTGCGGCCTGGGCCGAACGCCGCACGAATATCTCGTCCGGCGGCGAGCTGCTGGTCGAGGCGGTCGCCTTATGGGTGCCGGTGGACCCGACGGGCCATCCCGTTCGAATCAAACCGGCCTTCTACGACGTGTACGGCGAAGCACTGCAGGGACGAAAAGTGTCGGGCCGCGTGCCGGCGCCGGCCGTGGCCGAGGGTGCGCTCTCGGTGGCGTGGCCGCTTCGCCGCGCGGACCTCGACATCGTTGGTCACGTGAATAACGCCGCGGTATGGCAGGCGGTGACCGAGATCGTCACCTCTCGGGTTTCGTGGGTGAGTGTCATCCATCACGGAGCCGTCGAGAGCGGGCACGACGTCAAGATCGCGAGCGTCCCGGGATCACTCTGGATGCTGGTCGACGGCGAGGTCCGAGTCTC
>PNAH01000019.1:4052-13142 GCA_003170315.1 Acidimicrobiaceae bacterium | reverse complement strand
GATCGGCACGATGAGTAGCACCGACACGTAGACACTGATGGTGGCGGCGCTGTGTCGAAGGATCATCCCCAGGGCGAAAGCGAAGAGCGCCAACAAGGTCAAGTACAGTCCGGCCAGGATCACCGAGCGAAGAACGGTGCCGTTCTCGAGCGACGCCGTCGGTACGACCCCGAGATAGATCCGCTGGCCGATGAGAAAGGCGGCGAAACAGACGAACTCGCCGAGGATCAGAATTGTGAAGAACAGCACGATGGACTTGCTGGTGATCAAGCGCAAGCGATTGGGAACCGCCGTGAGCGTCGTTCGAATCGAGCCCGACGTGTATTCGCTGGTGATGAAGAGCGACCCGATGACGCCCACCGCGAACTGGGCGAACAGACTGCCGCGCAGACTGCTCGAGACCGGGTCGAAGGTCGCGATGCGCAGGGCGCCGAATTGACTCCAATGGGTTCGAATGAGCGTCGTGATGAGGACCCCGAGTCCCACCGTGAGCAGCACGGTCACCGCCACGCCCATGAGGGACGATCGCACGGTCCGGAATTTGATCCACTCGGCCTGCGTCGAGGCCATCAAGGTTGATTCGCTAGCCATTGGCGGGACCCGTCGTGTGCGAACCGTATTCGACGGCGCCGGCGGTGAGGTCCATGAAGACCTCTTCGAGCGACGCGCGCTGCGGGGTCAGCTCGAAGAGGGCGATGTCCGCGTCAAAGGCCAGTTGACCAATCTGGTCCGACGTCAGGCCGCCAATCGTCAGGCCGTCGTCGTTGGCGTCGTGCACCACCCCATGATTCGAGGTCACGACCGTGGCCAATTTGTCGTGGTCCGACGCGCGCACCAGCACCGTGCCTTCGGCGTTCTTGGTGAGGTCGTCCACTGAACCGGAGGTGATGAAGCGACCACGTCCGATCACGATGATCTCGTCGGCGCTCACGGCCATCTCGCTCATGAGGTGCGAACTAACGAAGACGGTACGGCCTTCGTTCGCCAGCGCCCGAAAGAATTCGCGTATCCATTTGATGCCTTCGGGGTCGAGTCCGTTCACCGGCTCGTCGAAGAGCAAGATACCGGGATCGCCCAAGAGCGCCCCGGCGATGCCGAGTCGCTGACTCATGCCGAGCGAGTACGTGCCAACTTTCTTGTCGGCGACCGCGCTGATGCCCACGAAATCGAGCACCTCGTCCACGCGGGACTTCTTGATCTGATTCGACGCGGCCAAGGCGCGAAGGTGATTACGAGCCGTGCGTCCGGGGTGGATGGCTTTGGCGTCGAGCAGAGCACCGACCTGTCGAACGGGATCGCGCAGTTCGGCGTAGCGCGTGCCGTTCACCGTGGCTTGGCCCTTCGTGGCGTGATCGAGGCCGAGGATGATCCTCATCGTGGTGGACTTGCCCGAGCCGTTCGGTCCCAGGAAACCGGTCACCACACCGGGCTTGACTTCGAAGTCCAGGTCATCGACCGCGAGCGTGTCACTGTAACGCTTCGTCAGATGGTCGATTTTGATCATGGGGTGCCTTGTGAGACTCTATCGATGACGTGCAGCGTCACCGTCAGCTCGTGCTAAGAAGCGCGTAAGAGTGGCGTCACTTTTGCAGTTGACGATGCGTCTGGCAGTACTCACACGTGCCAGTGACCGCGACGTGATGTCGGTCCAGTCTGAACCCGAACGTCTTCTGCAGGTCCTTGCTCAGTGCGTCGAAGTGGGCGGCCGGAATCTCGAACGTCGCACCGCACTCGTCGCACGTGAGGTGCCCGTGCACGGCGCCGGCGAGATGAAAGACCGCCGCGTGTTGGTCGAGGTGCGCGTGCACGACGATCTCCAACGCTTCAAACTCTTCGAGGATCCGATAGACGGTCGAGGGGCTGACGTCGGGCTGACGTTTTTGTACTTCGTAGGTGATCTCTTCGGCGGTGAGATGACCGGGCGCAGCGACCAGGACTTCGGCGACGGTGCGCTTGGCGACGGTGACGCGTTTCGTGGCGCCACGAATCGCCGAAAGAATATCGTCGACTTCGGCGCTCGTGCGGGACATAGAAAAACACTAGGTCCGCGAGACTGACTACAGAGCGTGGAGTCCGTCGATCACCCGTTGGGCCTCTTCGACGATCGAGCGCACGACGTCCCCGGCCGGGACGACGGACGTGATGGCCCCTACGGCCTGTCCGGCCGGATAGCCCTCTCGACGCGGATCGATGCCGAGCGTGTTTTCGTCGCCGCCGAGGTGGAACGTTCCGTCGTGGAACGCGACGGCCAACTGGTCCGGGAATTTCTTGAGTAACGTCGGATCGGCGTCGTAGCGATCGGTCGTGTCGTTACGAAGAACCCGCATGGTCTTTCCGCTGAACGCGCGCGAGACGACCGTGCCGTCTTCGCGACTCTCGAGGATCGATTCGCGGTATCCCGGTATCGCCCGTGCCTCGGGAGTGGCGATGAATCGGGTGCCGATCCATACTCCGGCCGCGCCCAGGGAGAGAGCCGCCGCGAGCCCGCGCCCGTCGAAAATCCCACCGGCCGCGACCACCGGGATCGCGCCGTCCATCGCGTCGACGATCAGGGGCACGAGGGGCAGCGTCGCCACCGTGCCGGTGTGACCCCCCGCTTCGGTGCCCTGAGCGACCACGAGGTCGCACCCGGCGTCGAGCGCGCGCTTGGCGTGCTCGACCTTGCCGCACATCGACACGACCAGTACGTCGTGATCGTGACAGAGCTCGATGACGTGCGCGGGTACGCCCAGCCCGGCCACGAACGTGCTCGCCCCGCCCTCGATCAAGAGTTCGACGTTATGTTTCAGTGTCTCGGGAAAGGCCGTCAAGAGGTCGACGCCGAAGGGTTTGGTCGTGAGGGCTTTGGTCGCGGCGATCTCGTGGGCCAGGCGCTCACTGGACATGGTGGAGGCGCCGAGACAGCCGTAGCCACCGGCGTTGGAGACCGCGGCCGCGAGTGCGCTGTAGGCGACGCCGCCCATGCCGGCAAGCATGACCGGGTGTTCGATCTTCAACATCTCGGTGAGTCTCGTTTTCATTGGTCTCCTTTTGCTACAAACTAGTTACGCCGTTGCGCGTCGACCAAATGTCAGCGTGCCCAACTAGGGTGATATTCACCCGCGAGTGGTGTTAAACCCCGCCGTCTCTTCTGGAGTGGATTTGTTGCATGGATACTGACCTCGCTGTCCCAATGCCCAAGAGGGAGTTGTACTTCGTCTTCGGCGCTCTCATGTTGGGCATGTTGTTGGCCGCACTCGACAGCACGATCGTCGCTACCGCGCTGCCGACGATCGTGGGTGACCTCCATGGGGCCAGTCACCTCAGTTGGGTCGTCGTCGCCTACCTACTGGCGTCGACCGTGAGTACACCACTCTGGGGCAAGTTGGGTGACCTGCACGGACGAAAGGTCTACTTCCAGGCGGCGATCATTATCTTCTTGATCGGCAGCATGTTGTGTGGCGTTGCCCACACCATGCTGGAATTGATCCTCTTTCGCGCCCTGCAGGGACTCGGCGGCGGCGGGCTCATGGTGGGTGCGCAGTCGATCATCGCCGACATCGTGCCGCCTCGAGAACGAGGACGCTACGCCGGATTCTTTGGCGCGACGTTTGGTGCCGCCACGGTGATTGGACCGCTCCTCGGAGGCTTCATCGTCGAATACTTCTCGTGGCGATGGATCTTCTTCGTGAACGTCCCCTTCGGCATCCTCGCGTTGATCGTCACCGCCGCGGTGTTGCCGAATGCCGGCGCCCGGGTGCAGCACGTCATCGATTACGTCGGCATCGTCACGCTGACGATCTCGGCGTCGGCGCTCATTCTCTTTACGTCGCTCGGTGGAACGTCGCTCGCGTGGCTCGGCTGGAAGTCCGTGACGCTGCTCGTGGTCGGTGTGATCACCGCCGTGATCTTCGTCGTTATCGAGCGGCGCTCGAGTGAGCCGATTTTGGCGCCGCGACTTTTTGCGAACCGCGTCTTCTCGTCGGCTTCGGCCATTGGCTTCGTCGTCGGCTTCGCGATGTTCGGCGCTCTCACGTTCCTCCCGCTCTATTTCCAAGACGTTCGAGGGGCGACGCCGACGAGCTCCGGTCTGCGCTTACTGCCGATGATGGCCGGCCTCCTCGTCGCGTCAATCGTCACCGGTCAACTCGTCTCCAAGGGTTGGCGCTACCGTCCGTTCCCAATCTTCGGAACGGCGATCATGACGATTGGTCTGGGACTGTTCGGCACCATCGGTATCGCCACCTCCGAGCTCACCCTGGCCTTTTACATGCTCATTCTCGGAACGGGACTCGGATTGGTGATGCAGATCCTCATCACCGCGGTACAGAACGCCGTGCAGCACGAAGACCTCGGCGCCGCGACGGCCGGGGCGAACTTCTTTCGCTCGATCGGCGGTTCCTTCGGGACCGCGGTGTTCGGCGCGCTCTACGTGAACTCGTTGCCGCACCAATTGGCGCTCGGACTTCGCGCGAACCCCTCGGTCACATCATTGCCCTCCCCGTTACTTTGGACGCCGAAGAACCTTCGTCGACTGCCCCGGAACGAACTCTCGGTGATCCTGCACGCCGTCTCGGGTTCGATTTCGGAGATCTACCGCTACGCGGTGCCGATCGGCGTACTCGCCGTCATCCTGTCGCTGACCTTGCCCGAGATCACACTTCGCACGAGCCTTCACCCAGTCGCTGACGAAATTCCGATGTCAAACGCCGACCCCCTCGTCTGAGCGTGTCGAGACATTCGTCGAAGTCCGCGTCTCCGCCGTAATAGGGATCGAACAGGTCGAGGTCCCGTCCCGGCTCGATCAGATTGCGCAAGAGGATCACTTCGGTCGCCTGATTGGACAGTCGCTTCTTCACTTCGTGAACGTGCTCACGAGTCATGCCGATCACCACGTCCTGGCCGTCTAAGTACGCGCGGTCGGCGAAGGCGGCCGGCGATCCGGCGCCCTTGAACCCGGCCCGGTCGAGGGCACCGCGCGCTCGTTGGTCCATCGGACTTCCGACGTGCCAGTTGGCGGTGCCGGCGCTCGTGACGTCGACGAAACCACGGAGCGACGAGTCGGCGTCGACGAACCGGTTCAAGACCACTTCGCCCATGGGGGAGCGACAGATGTTGCCGGTACAGATCATGGCTACTCGTAGACGCGTCTCGGCCACCCAACTCCTTTGGACGGCCCTCATTTTACAATGCTAAGGAACCATTAAGTGACGTTCCGCGACGGATATTGAGTAAGTACTATGGGGTCCAGGATCAAACGGAAGGAGACGCGATGCCACTGTCAGAGCACGAGCAGCGAATCCTGGCCGAACTGGAAGAGTCGCTCTCAAAACAGGATCCACGATTTGCGAAGAACGTTCGTGAGACGAACGTTTACTCCCACGGCGGACGGCGTGTTCGTTGGGGTATCGCCGGCTTCGTGGCCGGCCTCTTAATTCTGATTCTCTTTTTCTCCAACTCGGTCCTGGTGGGCCTGGTCGGGGTCGCTTTGATGTTTATCTCCGCAGTAGTAATCGAGCGAAACGCTCGTCTTATGGGACGTGCATCGTGGCAGGACATCACTCGTCCCAGCCAGGGTGACGATACCCGCGCGAACTACGGTCCCCGGACCAGTTCGCTTCGCGACTGGTTGTCGCGTCAGCGCCGCACTCGAGAATGACCGACGTCGGGGTAGCGCGCAACGCGCCCCCGTGTCTGGCCCTGGATATCGGTGCGACCAAGGTCGAAGCGGCGCTCGTCGACGTCGACGGTACGTTACGGACGAGATCGCGAATCAACGACGCCGATCACCACCATGACCTGATCACCGCAGTCATCGAACTGGCTCGACGCGTCATGGCCGAGGGGCCAGCCGACGTAGTGGGCGTCGGCTGCGCCGGTCCAATGAGCCGCGGGGGAGAAGAGGTCTCGCCGCTCAACATCCCACAGTGGCGTTCGTTCCCCCTCCGACGAACGTTGCGCGACGCCCTGGGACTGGATGTGTTCGTGGACGGTGACGCTCGCGCACTCGCGTTAGCCGAAGGCGCCTACGGTGCGGCGCGCCACGACCGCTCGTACCTCTCGATGGTGGTCTCGACCGGCGTCGGTGGCGGACTGGTCATCGACGGTGAGCTGCTCGACGGGGAGTCGAGTAACGCCGGGCATATCGGACACCTCAACGTCGTGCCCAACGGCAATCTGTGTTCGTGCGGCGCGTTCGGATGTCTCGAAGCCGAAGCGTCGGGTTGGGCGATCGAAGCGCTGACCGGACGAAGCCCCACCGAGGCTGACGCCGCCACGCGCGTGCGAACGGCCGACCTCGTCGGTCGCGCCGTCGGCACCCTCGCGTCGGTACTCGATTTCAATCACTGTTACATCGCCGGATCGGTCGCCCTCGGTTTCGGCGACGAGTTCTTCCAGGTCGCCAATAAATCAGCGCGAGCGATGGCTCGATTGCCCTACTCCGAACATCTCGAAATTGGCCGATCGCAGCTGGGCGCCGACGGACCGCTCCTGGGAGCGGCGCTGGTCGCGTGGCGGAGGCGATCATGAAGCGACTGTGGAGCCGCGGTCTCGCACGGCACCTGCTGCGCCATCCCGCCGACGTGGTGACGTTGGCGCGCGCCGGGTGGCGACTCCGTCGTGACGGTTGGCTCCGTCACGCCCCGTTCCTGCCGTTGCCCGATGCTCGCTACTGGGACTTTCGAATGGCGACGGTGAATGGTTCCGACGTCGCACTTAGCCCGGCGTCCATGGTCGACGCCGCCACGTGGGCGTTGGCTCAACCGGTGGGACGGCGCCGGTGAGTCGCGTCTTACTTTTAAACGCCACGTTCGAACCGCTGCAGCTGGTGAGTGAGCGGCGAGCCGTCGTGTTAATGCTCGCCGGACGGGCCGAGCCCATCGTCACGCCCGAGCATCCCAACGTCTGTCGATCGGCGTCGATCGTCGTGCAGATCCCGGCCATCGTTCGACTCCACGACATGGTGAAGTTGCCCTCCAAAGTGCGTACGCCACCTTTGACGCGGCGCTCGCTCTTGTTGCGCGACAGCTATCGCTGCGCCTACTGCCTCGAACACGCCGACACCATCGATCACGTCGTGCCGCGAAGCCGTGGTGGTCGCCACGAATGGACCAACGTGGTGGCGGCCTGTCGGCGCCACAACATGCAAAAGGGCGACCGTTTGCTCGAGGAGATCGGATGGCGCATGCACTTCGAGCCCCGGGTTCCGGACGGGCCGTGGTGGCGTTGGCGTCACCTGCCCGATCCCGATCCGTTGTGGGCGCCGTACCTACCCCGGGCCTCGTGAACTTGCGGCTCACCGAGCTCTACGACTACGACACGTTGCGAAGCGAACGTGAGGCGACGGTGTACGTCGTTCGCGCGGAACGCGCGATGATCGTCTTGGGGAGCGCGCAGTCCATTGAAGTTCTGGACGCGCCACGGGTGGGCGAGACACCACTTCGGCGGCGGCGCGGCGGCGGCGGTCTCGTTCTCGTGCGGCCCGATGACCTCTGGATCGACTGGTGGATTCCCGTCGACGATCCGCGCTGGCGTAGCGACGTGCACGCCAGTTCGCGAATGGTCGGTCAGTGGTGGGCCGACGCGCTGAAAGAAGTCGTGCGGGGCGACGTCACGGTCCACGACGGACCGGTCGAGGGTGACCGGGCCTACCGACTGGTCTGTTTTGCCGGACGCGGACCGGGTGAAGTGTTCGTCGACGGTGTCAAGGCCGTAGGTGTGACCCAGTGGCGAGTGCGCGAGGGAATGTTCGTGTCAACCATCATGCACGCGCACCCTTCCGACGAGGTCCTGGGCTATCTCAAAGAGGTTCCCGAGGGACTCGCGCAGGCCCTCGAACATCAGGTCCTGTCGTCGATCACCGACGTCGGGGCCGCGGCCCTTGTCGAGTCGCTACGACACTCGGGCGGGACCTGGCAGTACCGCGCGATTCATCTCCACGACTAGAGCGACTGCTCCTTCCGAGGCCGTCACGGGGCTCGTCACGTCCCGGGTCAAATCGACCTCAAAATTGGCTCCAATTTGTTTTGATTTGCATTCGAGTGGGGCTAGGTGGTGTAATGTGTCACCGAATGGGGGAAAGTGGTGAACCCGTGGGAGGATCGTCGATGCTCGGTTTTGTGGGTCAGTACCAGCATTCGCTGGACGCCAAGGGTCGACTCATCCTGCCCGCGAAGTTTCGTGCCGAGTTCGAACGCGGTGGTCACCTCAGCCCCAACACCGAGGGATGCATCGCGCTGTGGACGCCGGGGGAGTTCGCGCGTCAGAGCGACGAGCGCCTCGAGCAGAGTCGCGGCGGTGGGTCGATTGAGCGCCAGCAGATGCGCTACTGGGCCGCGAACTCTTCGGACGTCGAATTCGACAAGCAGGGACGATTCGCGTTGCCCGCGGCCACCCGTGAGTACGGGCAACTCAGAGGAGACGTATTGATCGTGGGAACGCTCGACCACATCGAGCTCTGGAATCCCTCGACCTACGCCGAGAAGGTCAATTCGGCCGAAGAGCTGTTTAAGCAGGGCAGTGACTAATGAATGGAGTGCAACAGAAGTATCGGCCGCGGACCATGCGCAGCCTGGCAATCGTCAAGACGGGTAGAGAATCCTCCTCCGCCTGCTCTCCCTTCTTGACGATTGAAAGGCTGCAGATGGCCCAGGACCCATTTCACGTACCGGTGCTCGAAAGTGAGATCGTCGAGCTCTTCGCCAGTCAAGCGACTGGTGTCGTCGTTGACGCCACGTTGGGCGGCGGCGGCCACGCGATGGCACTGTTGCAACAGGCACCACAACTTCGCATTCTTGGCATCGATCGAGACCCCGATGCCCGAGCCGCCTCAACGGAGCGACTCGCCGAGTTCGAGGGTCGCGTCCGCATCGTGGACGCGACCTTCGGCCAATTGCGCGACGCGCTGGCCCGCAACGCCGATTTCATCGGTGCCGATCCAATCGTGGGCGTCTTGATGGACCTGGGGGTCTCGTCACACCAGCTCGATGACGCCAGCCGAGGTTTCTCGTTTCGCGCCGACGCGCCCCTCGACATGCGCATGGACCCCACCCGAGGCGAAACCGCGGCTCAGTTCCTCAGCCACGTCGACCAGCACCAGTTCGTGCGGCT
>PNAH01000019.1:0-4021 GCA_003170315.1 Acidimicrobiaceae bacterium | reverse complement strand
TGAGGCGGTCGAGCGAGCGGTCCCGATGGCGGCGCGTCGGCGCGGGCACGTCGCGACGCGCGTGTTCCAAGCCCTGCGCATCGCGGTGAACTCCGAAGAAGAAGAGTTGACGCGCGGACTCGACGCGGCGCTCGACGCCCTGGCCGCCGGCGGACTCGTGGCCGTGATCTCATATCACTCGGGCGAAGACCGCGTCGTGAAGTCCGTGTTGCACGAAGCCGCCACCGGTGGCTGTCACTGTCCGCCCGAACTGGGATGCGTCTGTGGCGCCGTCCCCCGCGTCACCGTGTTCAAGGCCAGCGCGCGTCTGGCCAGTCCCGGTGAGATCGATCGAAATCCACGGGCCCGTTCGGCTCGGCTGCGGGTGGCTCGGAAGCTCCCGTGAGCGTCATTACCTTTCCTCGGCGAGTCGGTACTGGCCGCGCGCGTCCTCGTACTCGTCCCGATACCCGTCCCGACGCACGACGTCCGACCCACGTCGCGGTGGCCCCGCGGCGTCGCGCCGTTACCCGAACCTGGCGAAGCGCGTCGTCCCTTCGCAAATCGTGCGTCGTCGTGATCTTCGCGCTGGCGTTGTCCATGGCGGGCAGCATGGTGGTCGCCAATCGCCAGGTCCAACTGCACTCGCTCCAGAGTCAACTACTCCAGGCCCAGTCCACCTACGCCGAACAGGTGGGATCCAACACGGATCTTTCGGCACCGAGTCTCATCGCGACCAAGGCCGGCGCTCTGCACTTGGTCTACCCCGTCTCGGTGACGCAAGTCCCGTCCACGTCACTTGATGAGCCATTGCGACTGCCGAAGTTCCTGGGTTTTGCACCGGCGACATCAAGGACGATTCGGTGAGCACGCATTATTCGTCGACCCACACGCGCACCCAAGTCCTGCATCACCCGTCGCGCCGACGAGTAAGCGGGCCGCGACGCCTGGTGATGCTCCGCTCGCTCCTCGCGCTCGCGTTCGTCGCGCTCGGGGTGCGGTTGTTCTTCATCCAAGTGGTCGATCACGCGCATTACGCCAAGCTCTCGGTCGCGCAGGTCCGAGTGAATCTGACGACGACCGCGTTGCGCGCCGGCATCTACGACCGACACGGACAGATCCTCGCGGTGTCACGACCGACCTCNNTTGGTCATCGCCGACGACCTACAAATTACGCATCCCCAGCGCGAGGCGCAGGCGATGTCCGCGCTCATCCAAGTACCGGTGAATCGGCTCGTCCCCCTTCTTTCCAAGTCGAAGGACGGCTACGTCATCTTGAACAACAAGTTGAATCTGAATTCCGGGCGCAAGGTCGCCGCGCTGAATTTTCCCGGGATCGTCGTGCAGAACTCTTCGGTGCGCACGTATCCGAACGGGCCCATCGCGACGTCGGCCCTCGGCGGCACGAACGCCGCCGGCGCCGGCTCGGCCGGACTCGAGTACCAGTACCAAAAGTTGCTCGCCGGTAGAACCGGCGTCACCCGCGATTTCGTGTCCTCTTCCGGCGTCAGTCTGCCCAGTTCGTTCAGCACGGTCATTCGAAAGGCCCAGCCCGGTGTGGGACTCGAGTTGACCCTGGACACCTCGCTGCAGTTCGTGGCCGAACGCGACCTGGCGCGACAATTGGCGGCGACCGACGCCGTGTCGGGCGTCGCGGTAGTGATGGACGTCAAGACCGGCGAGATCCTGGCCGACGCGTCGCTAGCGAACACGAAGTCCCGTCCCGGCGTCCTCGGAACCGATCCGGTCTGGGGGAGCAGCGTCGGGGTGCCGGGGATCGAGCAGACGATTAATAATCTCGCCTTCACCCAGACCTACGAACCGGGCTCGGTCTTTAAGATCGTCACCTTTTCGGCGGCGCTGCAGGCCGGACTGATCACGCCGTCGAGCGTGATCACCGTGCCGTCCTCGGTGGTCGTCGGCGGGCGCTACTTCCACGACGCCGAACAACACCCGCTTGAACACCTCACCGCGACCCAGGTGCTCGCGCTCTCGTCCAACCTCGGCACCTACGAGATCGGCACGCGAGTGGGCGAAAACCGTCTTTTGGCCCAGGTCGAGCGATTGGGTTTCGGCCAGCCGACGAGCGCCGGCTTCCCGGGCCAGTCACCCGGTCTGCTGGTGAATACCGCCGACTGGTACGCCAGCGACCAAGTCGCGCTGCCCATCGGTCAGGTCGACGCCGTGCCGCCAATACAAGTCCTCGACGCCTACAACGCCATCGCGAACGGCGGCGTCTTCGTGGAACCGAAATTGGTTCGCGGTTATGTGTACGCGAACGGCGCCGTCCGCGCCACGCCGTCGAGCGCCAAGCGGGTGGCGATGAGTCAGAACGTGTCGGCCACGATGGTCAAGATGCTCGAGCAGGTCGTACTGTCGGGCACCGGCACCAACGCCATCATCCCCGGCTACAGCGTGGCCGGCAAAACCGGCACCGCCACCATGCCCTATCCCGGGAAGGACAAACTCCTGGTCGGGGATTACAACGCCAGCTTCGTGGGATTCGCCCCCGCGAACAACCCGGTACTGTCGATGATCGTGGTGGTGGAGCGTCCCGAAACGACGATTTTCGGTGGCGCCGTGGCCGCGCCAATATTCCAAGAGGTCATGTCCTACGCGTTACACCACTACAACATCCCTTCGAACGGTACGTACCAGAAGCCGCTCAAGGGCGCCGGTGCCTCGATCTCCTCGGACGTGACCTGATGCAGTTGGGCGACATCCTGGACGATCTCAGCCTCGACGTGGCGACGGGGGGCCTCGAGATCACGCACGTCGACATTGATTCGCGCGACTGCGTTCCCGGTTCACTCTTCTTCGCCCTGCCCGGTTCGTCGACCAACGGGCTGCACTTCGCCGCCGACGCCGTCCGTCGCGGTGCGCTGTGCGTCGTGGCCAGTACTCGCGTCGACGTCGCGGCACCGGTCGTCGTCGTGCCGGCGACGCAACTGACTGCGCTCTGCGCGCACGCCAGCGCCGCCGTGGTGGGACATCCCGAGACCAAGACTCGTCTGGTCGCCGTCACCGGTACCAACGGCAAGACCAGCGTGACGACGATCGTCGGCGAACTGGCTCGGGCCCTTTCGTGGAACGGCGCCAACATCGGCACGCTGACTAGCGAACGCACCACGCCGGCCGCACCCGAGCTGTTCCGCACTCTCGCCTCGCTGGTGGAGGATTTCGATCCGTTGGTCCAGAGCTCGGTCGTGGCAATGGAGGTGTCGAGCCACGCCATGAGTCAGCACCGCGTCGATGGACTGGAGTTCACCGTCGCCGCGTTCACGAACCTCAGTCACGAACACCTCGACTACCACGGCTCGATGGAAGAGTACTTCGTGGTGAAGTCGCGTCTCTTCACTCCCGAACACTCGCATCGCGCCGTTATATGGGGCGACGACCCGTACGGCGAACGACTCGCCACCTCGACGACGCTGCCCGTGACCCGGGTCTCGCGCCGTGACGCCACCGACGTCGAGACCGCGCTCAAGGGGACGACCTTCTTTTGGCGCCGGCATCTCGTGAACTCCGCGTTGCTCGGTGACTACAACGTCGACAACGCCCTTATCGCCATGACCATCATGAGCGTGCTGGGGGCCGACGACGCCGCGATCGCTGCCGCGATGGGGGAGGTCTCCTCCATTGCCGGTCGCTTCGACGTGGTGCGAGGAACCGACGTCACGGTCGTCGTGGACTACGCTCACACGCCGGAAGGTCTGCGCCGTCTCTTGGAGGACGTGCGTGCGATGATGCCCGAGGGCCGCGTCATCACGGTGTTCGGTTGCGGGGGCGACCGCGACCGCGCCAAGCGGCCCGAGATGGGCCTCGTCGCCTCGACGTTCTCGGACTTGACTTTCGTCACCTCCGACAATCCCCGTTCCGAGTCACCCGAGTCGATCATCGACGCCATCATGTCGGGCGTCGCGAGCGGCGCTCGCGTCGTGCGCGACGCTGACCGGCGCAGCGCGATCTCGCGGGCGCTCGACGAGGCCGCGCCCGGTGACGTCGTCGTCGTCGCCGGCAAGGGACACGAGACGACGCAGAC
>PNAH01000021.1 GCA_003170315.1 Acidimicrobiaceae bacterium | reverse complement strand
GTCGGCGTAGGCCGGGCCGATCCCTCGCTTGGTCGTCCCCAGCGCGTTCTTACCCAGGAAGCGCTCGGTCACCCGGTCGAGCTCTTGGTGGTACGGCATCACGAGGTGCGCGTTGCCCGACACCATGAGCCGCGCCGTGTCGATGCCCTTGGCCGTGAGCGCGTCGATCTCACTGAGCAGCACCTTGGGGTCCACGACGACGCCGTTGCCGATGACCGGCGTGATCGACGGATACAGCACACCCGACGGGACGAGCTGCAAAGCGAACGCTTCGCCATGGACGACAATTCGGTGACCGGCGTTGTGACCACCTTGGTAGCGCACCACCACGTCCATGTCACGGGACATGAGGTCGGTCAACTTCCCCTTACCTTCGTCGCCCCACTGGGTTCCGACGACCACCGTTGCGGGCACTGGGCTCCTCCGAGTCGGCCTCGTTGCAAGCCAAGTCTAGTTGACGAAGAATGCCTGATCGTCCGCCGATAGAACCCGACGGCGACGCCGGCGTGATCACATTTCCGAAACGACGCTCGGCTGTCGTCCGCTTAACCCTCGCGCAGACGCCGTCGCGCCTCGATGAACTCCGCGATCGTGTTCTGCACCGGGACGAGGTCTCGGCGGTGCTGGCGGTGCGCCTCCTCGACGTTCAAACGGGCCTGGTCGAGCGTGGCCGCGAGTCGCGCGCGGGCGTCCGCGAGCTCGGCCTCGAGACGAAGGATCTTCTTGACGCCCTCGAGGTTGACGCCTTCGTTGGTCAACTCTTGAATGCGTCGAAGGGCCGTTAGGTCCGCGTCGGAGAAGCGTCGCGAACCACCGCTCGTTCGTTGCGGATTCAAGAGGCCCCCGCGCTCGTAGTTGCGAAGCGTCTGGGGGTGGACGCCCGCCAACTCCGCGAACACCGAGATCACGTACACGGCGTGTTGCTGTTGGTGTTCAGTCACTGGTTACCTCTTCCTTCAGGGCGACGGCCAACTTCTCGACCGCCAACTTCTGTTCCTTGTTCAACTTCTTGGGAATCGTCACGTTGACAGTGACCAAGAGGTCACCGACGGCGTTCTTGCCACTGGCCGGTACCCCTCGACCGCGCACGCGCAGGGTCGTCGACGGCTGCGTTCCGGCAGGAATCTTCAACGTCACCGGATCGTCCAACGTCGGAACTTCGACGGTGGTGCCGAGCATCGCGGCCGTAAGCGGCACATGGACCGTCGTCGTCACGTTGCGACCTCGGCGATCGAATCTGGCGTCGGGTGATACGTGGACGTCGACGAAGAGATCACCCGGTGGGCCGCCGTGCGTGCCGGGATTGCCCTTGCCCTTGAGCTTGATGCGTTGTCCGTCATTGACACCGGCGGGAATCCGCACGTTCACTTTGCGCGAGGACGGTTCGCGTCCCGTGCCGTGACAGGTCGGACAGGGTGTCACGATGCGGCCGCCGCGACCCTGGCAGACCGGGCAGACACTGGACATCGCGAACGGTCCCTGGTCGTCGTTGAGCACCCCGCGACCGCCGCAGCGTTCGCAGGTGACAAAGCCCGTGCCCGGGGCGGCGCCACTCCCCTTGCAGGTATGACACGCCTCGTTGCTCGGCAGATTGACCGAGGTCGTCACGCCCACCACGGCGTCTCGAAATCCCAGGTGCAGAGCCGTTTCCAAGTCCGCCCCGCGCTGGGCTCGTTGGCGACGTCCGCCACCGAAGAGTCCACCGAAGAGGTCGCCTAGATCGCCGAAGTCGCCCGTTTGGAAGTTGAATCCGCCAGCACCCGGTCCGCCTTGAGCGCCGAAGCCGGCCGCGGCCGGTCCCAGGCGTCGAACTTCGTCGTACTCCTTGCGCTTCTCTTTATCACCGAGCACGTCGTAGGCGACCGAGACCTCTTTGAACTTCTCCTCGGAACCGGGATTGGTATCGGGGTGCGACGACTTCGCTAACTTGCGATAGGCGCGCGTGATCTCCTTTTCGGTCGCGCTCGACGAAAGTCCCAGAACCTTGTAGTAGTCCTTATCGAACCACTCACGCTCCACCATCGAGTCAGCCTCGAACTTTCACCATCGCTGGGCGCAGAACCGCACCCTTCCACCGGTACCCGGCGCGCAACACTTGATCGACCACGGGGCCGTCCTCGCCCTCGACGTGCGCGACCGCGTCGTGCACTTGGGGATTGAACTCGACACCGACGGCGTCGATTCGTTGCAGCCCCTCTTTCGACAGTGCGTCGAGTAACAATCCCCGCGCCTGATCCAACGCTTCGGCCTCTTCGGACGGCGCATTCCCAAAGTGCGCGGCGGCGAGGTCGAAGGCGTCTAAGACCGGCAGCATCTTCACCACGACTTCGCCGGCCGCGCGATCGGCGGCGTCCATGGACGAACGCGCCACGCGCTTTCGGTAGTTCTCGAAGTCGGCCTGCAGACGCTGGAGCGCGTCGAGATACTCGTCGCGCTCGCGTTCTACGTCGGAGCGTTCGTCCTCGACCTCCGTGACGGCGTCGTCCGCCGCCACGGTGTCGTTCTGCGCTACGTCGTCACTCATAGTTAGTCAACGATTTCGGCGTCGACGATGTCGTCGTCGTTACCCTGCGGCGCCGACGGCTCCGAGGCGTTCGCTTTCGCGGCCTCTTCGTACAGGCGCTGGCTAAAACCCTGGCTCGTGGTGAGCAGCTTCTCGGTCGCGTCCTTGATCGCTTCGATGTCGGTGCCGTTGAGCGCCTCTTTCAACGCGGCCAACGCCGCTTCGACGTCATCGCGCTCGGTACCCTGGAACTTCTCGGCCTGGTCCTTCAACAGCTTCTCGGTCTGGTACACCAGTCCGTCGGCGTTATTGCGGACCTCGGCCTCGGCCCGGCGTTGACGGTCGTCCTCGGCGTGGGCCTCGGCGTCGCGCACCATGCGGTCGATCTCTTCCTTGGAGAGCGACGAGCCGCCGGTGATGGTCATCGACTGGGTCGCCCCGGTCGCTTGGTCCTTCGCCGAGACGTGCACGATGCCGTTGGCGTCGATGTCGAAGGTGACTTCGATCTGGGGCATGCCGCGCGGCGCCGGCGGGATGCCGACGAGCTGGAACTTGCCCAAGGTCTGGTTGTAGGACGCCATCTCACGCTCACCTTGCAGTACGTGCACCTCGACCGACGGCTGATTGTCGTCGGCCGTGGTGAAGGTCTGGGACTTCTTGGTAGGGATGGTGGTGTTGCGATCGATGATCTTGGTCATGACGCCACCCTTGGTCTCGATGCCGAGCGACAGGGGCGTGACGTCGAGCAGGAGGATGTCCTTCACGTCGCCCTTCAAGACGCCGGCCTGGACCGCGGCGCCGATGGCCACCACTTCGTCCGGGTTCACGCTCTTGTTGGGCTCCTTGCCGGTCACCTTGGTGACGAGCTCTTGAACCGCGGGGATACGAGTCGAACCACCGACCATGATGACGTGATTGATCTTGTCGAGGGTCAAACCGGCGTCCTTGATGGCCTGGTCGAAAGGCTTGCGGCAGCGATCGACCAGGTGCGAGGTCAGTTCGTTGAACTTCGCGCGGCTCAGCTTGATGTCCAGGTGCTTGGGACCGTCGGCCGTCGCCGTGATGAACGGCAGGTTGACGGTCGTGTCCTGCACCGCCGAGAGCTCGATCTTGGCCTTCTCCGCGGCCTCCTTCAGGCGCTGCACGGCCATCTTGTCGGCCGAGAGGTCGACGCCTTCGGTGTCCTTGAAGGTCTTGATGAGCCACTCCATGACGGCGTCGTCCCAGTCGTCACCACCGAGGTGGGTGTCACCGTGGGTCGACTTCACTTCGAAGACGCCGTCAGCGATGTCGAGTACCGACACGTCGAAGGTGCCCCCACCGAGGTCGAAGACCAACACCGTCTGCTCCTGGCCTCCCTTGTCGAGGCCGTAGGCCAGCGCGGCGGCGGTCGGTTCGTTCACGATGCGCAGCACTTCGAGTCCGGCGATCTGACCGGCCTCTTTGGTGGCCGTGCGCTGGGCGTCGTTGAAGTACGCCGGGACCGTGATGACCGCCTGGGTGACGCTGTCACCGAGGTAGGCCTCCGCGTCGCGCTTGAGCTTCTGGAGGATGCGCGCCGAGATCTCCTGCGCGGTGTACTTGGTGCCGTCGATGTCGACGGACCAGTGTTCGCCCATGTGGCGCTTCACCGAGCGAATGGTGCGCTCGGGGTTGGTGATCGCCTGACGCTTCGCGACCTCGCCGACCAGCACTTCACCGGTCTTCGAGAAGCCGACGACCGACGGGGTTGTGCGTCCACCCTCGGCGTTAGGGATGACGACGGGCTCGCCCGCCTCTAAGACACTGACGACCGAGTTGGTCGTTCCCAGGTCGATTCCGACTGCCTTTGCCATGAAAATCTCCTTGATTCGCTTTCGTTCTCTCCGGCCCGTCCGGAGAGTCAGAACTCACTACTTACAGTGTATAGAGTTGAGTCTCTGCTTGTCAAGAAAATATATAGGTCTTATGTTACGTTTAGGAAACTCCATGAATACAAGGGTTCGCGGAGCATGATTCCCGCCGTTAGAGGTCGTAAGCGCCCGAGGTACGCTGGTGCGGTGCCTGACCTCATTCTCCTGCGCCACGGCCAATCGACCTGGAACGAGCTGAATCTCTTTACCGGCTGGACCGACGTCGACTTGTCGCCCCAGGGCGAATCAGAGGCCCGAAGTGCCGGAGAACTCCTAGGCGCCGAGGGCGATCTGGACCTGCGGGTCCTGCACACCTCGGTCCTCACCCGGGCCATTCGCACGGCCGAGATCACGCTGCACGCCGCCGGTCGATCGTGGCTCCCGGTTCGACGCAACTGGCGCCTAAACGAGCGCCACTATGGCGATCTCACCGGCAAGGACAAAAAAGAGACCGCGGACCAGTTCGGTATCGAGCAGGTCCAGCTCTGGCGCCGTTCCTACGACGTTCCCCCACCGCCGCTGCCCGAGCGCGATCCCCGCAGCAGCCTCACCGACCCGCGCTACCGCGACGTGCCGGCCGAGTTCATTCCCGCCACCGAGTGCCTCAAGGACGTCGTCGCGCGGGTGACGCCGTACTTCGCCGACGTGATCGTCGAGGACCTGCGCTCGGAAGCCGTGCGCGGGGGCGCGGTCATCGTCGTCGCCCACGGCAACTCCATTCGGGCCCTGCGCATGGTCTTGCAGAACATCCCCGAGGACCAGATCGCGGGACTCGAAATACCGACGGGCATCCCATATCGCGTCACGCTGGACGACGGACTCAACATCCTCGGCGCCGACTACCTCGGTGATCCCGCGGCCGCGGCGGCGGCGGCCGACGCCGTCGCACGCCAGGCCGGTTGATCACAGCGCCGCGGGACCGCGCTCGTTGGTGCGGATTCGCACCACGTGCTCGATGTCGGTGACCCAGGCCACGCCGTCACCGATGGTGTCGGTACGCGCGGCCTGAACGATCGCGTCGATCAACTTGTCGACGAGTTCGTCGGTGCAGATGATCTCCACGCGGATCTTGTCGACGAAGTCGAACTCGTACTCCTTGCCCCGGTAGATCTCAATGTGACCTCCGGCGTGGCCGAAACCTCGAGCTTGGGTGACGGTCATGCCGGTGATACCGACGTCCTTGACAGCGGTCTTCACCTCATCGAGCTTGAAAGGCTTGACGACTGCGGTGACTAGCTTCATTGTCTCTCCTTAGACGTTGTCGGGGTGAAGGTGGCTGGGCGTGTCGATGGGCTCACCGAAGGTCGGCTCCGGATAAGCCTCTTCTTCGTGAATGGCGACGTCACCTATTCGCAGGGTCTCCTCATCCTCACGTAGTCCACCGAGTACCCACTTCACAAAGTAGAAGATGATCGCCGTAGCTGTCGCCGTCCAGCAGATAATCCAGCACGCCGCCAGGAACTGTTCCCAGAGTTGATGGAAGGAATGGCCGTAGAACCAGCCGTCGACCGAGAATCCGCCGGGACCTTTGTAGTGCTTGCCACTGACCCCGTACTGGGTCATCGCCGGGTCGGCGAGGAATCCGACCAACAGACCACCGATGAGACCCGCCATGCCGTGGGTGTAGACCACGCCGAGGGCGTCGTCGACCTTGGAGAAGGGGCGGACCTTGGAGAGGTAGTTCCAGGCGAACCACACCAGGGTCGATGAGATGAGTCCGACGAAGATCGCGCCGGTGCCGTCCACCCAACCGGCGCTCGGCGTGATCGCCACCAGACCGCAGAGCATGCCGTTGATGGCGCCCAGGAACGTGGGCTTCTTCTGCTTCGAGAGGAACATGTCCCAGAGAAGCCACGTGATCACCCCGACCGCGGTGGCCACGTTGGTGTTGAGCACCGCCGACGCCGCGTCAGCCCCGGCGTAGAAGGGGTCGCCGCCGTTGAAACCGTTCCAGCCGAGCCAGATGATGCCAGCGCCGACGGCCACCATCATCAGGTTGCTCGGGAAGGCGTTCTCGCGGTCCTGCCAGCGTCGCGGACCGAGAATGGCCGCGCCGACAAAGGCCGCTACGCCGGCCGAGAGGTGGATGACGTAGCCACCGGAGTAGTCGACCGCGCCCTTCTGGGCGAAGAAGCCACCACCCCACAAGAGACAGGCGTTGATGCAATAGACCCCGGTGATCCACAGTGGCACGATCAGGAGCCAGGCTTTGAACTTCAGTCGACCGACGAAGGCCCCGACGAACAAGAGCGGCGTGATGGCCGCGAACACGAACTGGAAGTAGGCCAGCGTCGCGGTCGGGAAGTGGAAGGGGATGAGCGTATTGGCCCCCGAGACGGCCTGTCCCTGTTCTGAGCTGGCGGTCGCGAGCGGCGTGAAGTGTCCGATGAACCCGCTCCAGAACGAACCCGTCGATCCGAAGTGCGATATCGGACCGAAGGCCAGGTTGTAGCCCCAGAGCATCCACACGATCAAGGTGATCGAGAAACCCGCGAAGATCATCAACATCGTGTTGACGATCCACTTCTTTCGTACGAGTCCGCCGTAGAGAACGGCGAGACCGGGCAAGCTCATCAGACCGACCAACGTGGCGGCCGTGAGCTGCCACGTATTGTCAGCCGGATTCAGCCAATGGGGATACGGGATGATGTTGGCGAGCACATCCACTCCTCGGGTAACTAGGAGAGGGCGGCGCTGACCTCAGGTTGATGGCACCAGTGTCCCAATCGAGGATTTCGAGACCGTTAGCAATGGGTTTCGTGCGTGTTAACTACGTGACGAATGAGAGAACTCTCAGGATTGGAGCGACCGCTCGAAGACCTGGGAGATGTCCATCACCGACACCTCTTCGTCACGGCCGTTGGCCTTGACGGCGTCGTCGAGCATGATCATGCAGAACGGACAGGCCGTCGAGATGATGTCGGCGCCGGTATTGAGCGCCTCGTTAGTCCGATCCATGTTCACGCGCTTGCCGATGGTCTCTTCCATCCACATGCGCGCGCCACCGGCCCCGCAACAAAATCCCTTCTCCCGGCACCGTCCCATCTCAACCGTCGTCACGCCGGGAATTGCGTCGAGCACGTTGCGCGGTTCGTCGAAGACCCGGTTGTGGCGACCCAGGTAGCAGGGGTCGTGATAGGTCACCGTGCCCTCGTAGGCCACGCCCGGCACGAGTTTGCCGGTCGCCACCAGATGACTCAGCAACTGGGCGTGGTGGATCACCTCGAAGTCGCCGCCCAAGCCGGGGTACTCGTTCTTCATGGTGTTGAAGCAATGCGGACAGCTCGCGACGATCTTCTTGGCGCCAACCTCATTGAGCGTGGCAATGTTGGCCTTCGCCATCTCCTGGAAGAGGTACTCGTTACCCATTCGGCGCGCCGGATCCCCGGTGCAGGACTCGCGGGAGCCGAGGACGCCGAAACTTACGCCGGCACGGTGCAGCATGCGCGCGGTGGAGACCGCCTGCTTGCGGCCCCGCTCGTCGAGCGAACCGGCGCACCCGACCCAGTAGAGGTACTCGATGTCCTCGGGAATCGGCCCGTCGATGATCGGCACCTCGAAGTCGAGCGCGTCGAGCCACTTGGTGCGTTGGGACGAACCGAGTCCCCACGGGTCGCCCTGATTCTCCATGTTGCGAAGCAGCAGCGCTGCTTCGGTGGGGAAACGCGACTCCATCATCACCTCAAAGCGGCGCATGTCGATGATCGCGTCGACGTGCTCGATGTCGACGGGGCACTGCTCGACGCAACTGCCGCAGGTGGTGCACGACCACAGGACGTCCGGATCGATCGTGGTCGGCACGAGCGTCGCGACGTCAGTGTTGGAGCCACCAGAAAGTAGCCGATCAGCGGAAGCGAACATGTTGTCGCGCAGTCCCATGATGAGCAGCTTCGGGCTGAGGGGCTTGCCGGTCGTCCACGCGGGACAGACCGATTGACAGCGTCCGCACTCGGTGCACGTGGAGAAGTCCAGCATCTGCTTCCACGTAAAGTCCTCCATCTTGCCCGCGCCGAAGACCGTGTCTTCGGTGACGTTCTCCATGTCCATGTCCGGCGTCTTGTCGAGGCCGCCGAGAGCACGTGGTCGACGCGACACGCCGACGTTGATGGGGGCCAGAAATATGTGCAGGTGCTTGGAGTACGCGACGAAGACCAGGAATCCGGCGATGACCGAGATGTTGAGCAGCAGGAACACTGCTTCGAGGACGCTGTTGACGCCCACGCCGAGGGGCGCCAACCAGCCCGCCACGATCTTGCTGGCGAATGCCCACGATGACGCACTCGACATGAGCTGATGAGCCGACGGACCTGGTGCAGGTGATGTGAAACCCGCGTTACGCGTGAACGGGAAGTGGCCAGTATCGATCTGCGCGCCGCGATACAGCAGCAGCGTGACGATGACCATCGAGATCATGAAGAGCACGGCCCACGCCGCGCCCAGATGACTGCCGTAGAAACGCGATTCGCGTTCCTTTCGTGACGGCGCGTTCTTGATGCGGATGATGGTGAAGACGACGAGCGAGACCAGCACCGCCGTCGCGAAGAAGTCCTCGATGAAGCCCAGCCAGTTGTCGCGGCCGATAAGTGGAATATTGAAATCACGATCGAAGAGCGATCCGTACGCTTCGAGGATCGTCGTCATCAATAGAGTGAATCCCCACATAGTGAAGAAGTGCGCCAGTCCGGGCACGGTCCACTTCAGAAGTTTCTTCTGGCCGGCGACTTCGACGACTTCGGTCTCGGAGACCTGGCGAAATCCCTGCCAGCGACGCGGAGCGGGTTGCCCCGAGCGAATCAGCTTGGAGAGCCAGTAGAACCGACGCCCGGCGATCGTAAAGAAGACGACCGTGATCCCAAGACCGATGATGATGCGAGCTAGCACTGCGGTCCTCTCGTCCAGCGATACGTCGTCACTACTTCTTGAAGTTCTCCGAGTACCGACTCGGCGTGGGACCACGCTGCCCGGTGTACTTCGAGCCGAGCCCTTCGCTCCCGTAGGGGCGATCCGCCGGCGTCGTCATCTGGAAGAAGCTGATCTGACCGATCTTCATGCCCGGATAGAGCGTGATCGGAAGGTTCGCCACGTTGGACAACTCCAAGGTGATGTGTCCGTCCCAGCCGGCGTCGACGAAACCGGCGGTCGAGTGAATGACGAGGCCCAAGCGACCGAGCGAGCTCTTCCCGTCCAGTCGTCCCACGATGTCGTCGGGGATGGCGATGCGCTCGGTCGTCGATCCCAGCATGAACTCCCCGGGGTGCAGGATCATCGGCGAATCCGGCCCGACGTCGATCAGTTCGGTGAGGTCTTCTTGGGCGTCGCGAACGTCGATGACGCGTTGGGTGTGGTTGCGAAACACTCGGAAGAACTGGTCGATATGGAGGTCGACCGAGGAGGGCTGCACGCAGTCCTCGCCCAAGGGATCAATGATAATTCGGCCCTCGGCGATGGCTTCTTTGATGGAGCGATCGGAGAGGACCATTAGGGAGTCACGATAGCCCGTTCGGGCGTTGCTCTCAGAGTCCGGACGCGTAGCGCGGACGAGGAAACCTACGAAAGTACCTTCCCGCGAAAGTTCCGTAGTCCGACGGCGAGGAAGAAGGCGCCGAAGGCGATCATCACGGGATAGACGATGTAGAGGTGCATGTGGGGAGCGTCGGTGAAGGCCGCGCGCATGCCTTCGTTGACGTACACCAGGGGATTGATCAGCACCAATGTCTGCAGCCAGTGAAAGCCACCGATCTTCACGGGCGCCAGATGGGTCCAGGGGTAATAGGTCCCACCGAGGAAGGTGATGGGCAGGATCACGAAGCCGAACATCAGCCCGATGTTGCGCGGCTCGAAGGACGTGCCGAGGGTCAGCCCGAGCCCGGCCATCGCCACGCAGGCGATCGGAACGAAGGTGAGGATCACCAACCAGTGCAACGAGATATTGGCCTGGACGCCCGCGGCGTGCACCACCGAGGCGATCGGAAAGACGATCAGCGCGGCGATGAGGCCCTGCACCGAACCCGAGAGGACCTTCGACATGGCCACGAGCCAAATAGGACACGGCGCCTGCACCCGGTCTTCGATCTCGCGCGTGAAGCCGAACTCTTGGGACATGGTGAGGGCGATCGATTGCACGCCCTGGAACATGACCGAGATGCCCACGACCCCCGGTACCAGCACCGTCGCGAATCCGGCCGCACCGACGGCGCTCGATCCGCCGACCGCTTGGCCGATCTTCGGAAAGACGAAGAGGAACACGAAACACAGGAGGAACGGCTGGATGAGTGTGCGCAGCACGAACTCGCGCTTGGTCTTCCACAGCACCACGAGGTCGCGAAGGATCAGTGCCCCCATCGCCGTGCGACTGGCTTCGAAGACGCTTCGCGTCGGGTGGACCTCAAAGGTGGCATTCGTCATGCGTCGCGCAACTCCTTGCCGGTCAGATTGATGAAGACCGTCTCGAGCGACGGTTCGGCGACCGCCAGATCGAGAATCTCGACGTGAGACGATTCGGCCGAGGCGACGATCCGCGGCACCAGGCGTTCGGTGCTCTGCATATCGACGATCAGCGTGTTCTCGTGCACGCGCGTCGTCACGATGGTGTCGATGTCGTGGGTCAACGTCTGGGCCAACTGCTCGGGGTTTGCCGCCACCTTGATGGTGACGATGGTGTCGGCGCCGGTGCTCTTCTTGAGATTCGCCGGCGTATCGAGCGCGAGGATCTTTCCGTGGTCCATGATGGCGACGCGATCACACAGTTGATCGGCCTCTTCCATGTAGTGCGTCGTCAACATGACGGTCTGTCCCGCAGCGTTGAGTTCGGTCAACAGATCCCAGAGCGCGAGTCGACCCTGCGGATCCAGTCCGGCCGTCGGTTCGTCCATGAAGAGTACGGCCGGGTTGTGAAAGATCGCGCGGGCCACCATGAGACGCTGGGCCATCCCACCCGAGAGGGCGTAGATCGAGGCCTTCGACCACCTCGCCAACGAGAATCGTTCGAGTAATTCGTCCGATCGAAGCCGTGACTCTTTAGCGTTGATGCCGAAGAGTCGGCCGTGAAAGTACAGGTTCTCTCTGACGGTTAACTGGCGATCGAGCGTGTTCTGTTGGGAGACGATGCCCGAGAGCTGTTTCACCAGCGCGGGGTGTTGATGCACGTCGATGCCCGAGATGTACGCCGAACCGGACGTAGGCACGACCCGCGTGGTCAAGATGCCGGCCGTCGTGGTCTTCCCGGCTCCGTTGGGTCCCAATAGTCCGAAGATCTCACCGCGATGGACCTTGAGGTTGAGTTTGTCCACGGCCAGGACGTCCATCGTCGGATACTGCTTCGTGAGATCCTCGGTCCGAATGATCTCCTCTACGTCATCGACCACGGAACGCTTCGTCTTCATTCATGCCCGGTATCACCCGACTCACCTTACGGGGATGTCGACGCACGCGTCCTGGGAGTAGTCGACGTCGACTTCGTTAGTGGTACTAACACCCCACGGTGCCGTGCGGTCAACTTTCTGGCATCGCGTGCGCGGGCGCAGGAGAATTGACTGTCGACAGCGGGGGGCATCGGGTCACAGATGAATAGGCATACGTTCGAGTTCGCGTGGTACCGATTTCGATCGACGTTCGCGCGTCGTGTGGGAGCGTACCTCAGCGTGATTTTGCTCATCGGCCTTACCGGTGGCCTCGCGATGGCCTCGGTGGCGGCCGCGCGACGTACGCAGTCGTCCTACCCGACGTTCCTCGCCAGCACGAATCCCTCGACACTCACCTTGGCCGTGTTCGGGTCCTTCAACGGAGGGAAGTCCTCCCTTTCGCTCCTTCCGCAGATCGTTCGACTAAAGGACGTCGCCGAAGTACGGACGCTCGCGTCCGGTGATGCGGTGCCTCTCGGTCCCTCGGGTGCTCCCCTTTTGAACACGGTCAATAGCGTCGTCTTCGCCGGCAGCCTCGACGGCTACCTCGCCCGGGAGGACCGTCTCTCGGTACTGCAGGGACATCTCATCAATCCGAAGAGTCTCAGTCAGGTCGAAGTGACGCCCGGTGCGGCACGCCTCTGGAACGTCCACGTGGGCGAAGTGGTTCCTATCGGTTTCTACTCACCGCGACAGGCCAACCTACCGGGGTTCGGAACGCCAAAGGTGAAACCGATGATCACGGTCCACGCCACGGTCACCGCCATCGTGGCCATGAATAGTGAGATCGTCCAGGATGACGTGGACCGAGCCTACGGATTCGCGTTCATGACACCGGCCATGACCAAACGGGCTGCGACAATCGACGTCGATTGGAAGAATCCGGTCTACTACGCGATTCAGTTACGCCATGGGGACCGGGGCCTCGCCACTGTCGAAGCACAACTGCTGCGACTCATCCCCCCGCGCTACTCCTACGAGCTTCATGTCTCATCCAGTGTCACGGCGACCGTCGAACTCGCGGTGAAGCCCGAGTCGGTGGCTCTCGGCGCCTTCGGTGCCATCGCAGCGCTCGTGTGCCTCATCCTCTCGGTCCAGGCACTCTCGCGACAGTTGCGACAAGGTAATGAGGAACGCCGGATCCTCCAGTCGCTCGGCGCGAGTCACTCGGACACCTTTGTCGAGAGCATGATCGGCACCATCGGGATAATGGCGGTGGGCATCGCGCTCGCGGTGGTCGTGGCCGTGGCGCTCTCGCCTCTCGCGCCACTAGGTCCGGTTCGAACCGTCTACCCCGATCGCGGCATCGCGTGGGACTGGACGGTGCTCGGTCTTGGTGCGATCATTCTTTTCGTCGTGATCGGGAGTGCAGCCGTCCTAATAGCGCTCGCGAATTCGCCCCAGCGCATCAGATCGGCTCGGACCTTAGGCCCCCGGCGTTCGGCGACGGTGCGTCGACTTCAACTTCTCGGATTTCCCTTGGCGCCCACGATGGGCGCACATTTTGCCCTCGAGTCCCCGCGTGGTCGAGGAGAGGTGCCTGTTCGGTCGATTCTCGTGGGAGCGGTGCTGGCGGTCACACTGATGACGACGACGCTCACATTCTCGAGTGGACTTCACACGTTGGTCTCTCGTCCGGCGCTCTACGGCTGGAACTGGAACTACATGTTCAATCCCAGCAACAACATGCCCCTCAGCGCGATGCGTGAGTTGAACCACGATCCGGATGTCGCCCAGTGGAGCGGGGCCAACTATGACGTAATAACGCTCGACGGACAGTCGGTGCCGATGCTGTTCACGCCCCCTTACGCAAAGGTCGGGCCGCCCATCCTTTCGGGCCACGGACTCCGCAACACCCGACAGATCGTCCTGGGCAATCAGACGCTCGCACTCCTACACAAGAAGGTCGGCGACACCGTCACGATGAGTTACGGCTCGCCGTCGAGTGCGCCGATCTACGTTCCGCCCACCACCATGAAGATCGTGGGAACGGCCACGTTCCCGGCTATCGGTTACGCCTCCGCCGTCGCCCAACACACCTCGATGGGTACCGGTGCTCTGCTTCCATACGGATTCGAACCGCGGTCCTTCGACCAGGCGATCCAGAGCAAGGATCCGAACCTCAACGGCCCCGAACTCGTCTTCGTGCGACTACGCGCGGGCGTGAGTGCGTCGGCTGGCAAACGAAATCTAGAAAGGATCGCTCACGACGCCAACGTCGTCTTCAACAAGGACCCGCAGGCATTTGGCAACGTCGTGACTGTTCTCGGCGTGCAGCGACCGGCCCAGATCGTGGACTACCGCTCGATCGGCGCCACGCCCGTGTTGCTCGCGACCGGGCTCGCGGCCGGGGCCGTCATCGCCTTAGCCCTCACGCTCGCCGCGTCGGTTCGGCGTCGACGGCTCGACCTGGCCATCATGAAAACGCTAGGTTTCACGAGACGAATGCTCGCGGCCGCGGTGGCTTGGCAAGCGACCGTCGATGGTCTCATCGGCGCGGTCATCGGCATGCCCCTGGGCATCCTCTTGGGCCGAGAGCTCTGGACGCTCTTCGCCCGTGACATCAACGCCGTGCCCGAGCCCACGGTGCCCGCGACCGCCATCGTCTTGGTGGGATTTGGCACGCTGGTCGTCGCGATCATCGCCGCGACCTGGCCCGGTCGAAACGCCGCCGCTACGCCGCCAGGACTGGTCCTGCGTTCGGAGTAGCGCGGACTACTTCGTGGTCGCGCGAACGTCGAGGTCGGCCAGGACCGTGCGGGCGGCACCGTACCCGCACATGCCGTGCACGCCGCCGCCAGGCGGTGTCGACGCCGAGCAGAGATAGAGACCCGGTGTGCCGGTGCGGTACGAATTCCAACGAATCGTGGGGCGAAAGAGCGTTTGGCGTAGCGTCCCCGCGCCGCCGGTGATGTCGCCTCCGAGGTAGTTCGGGTTGTGGCGCTCCCCGTCGGCCGTCGACGTCGAGACGCGCGCGAGGATCAGGTCCCGGAATCCCGGCGCGAAGCGCTCGATCTGTGCCTCGATGCGCTCGGTCATGTCGACGGTGGATCCATTGGGCACGTGACAGTACGCCCACAACGTCTGCTGGCCCTTCGGTGCCCGAGCATCGTCCACCACGCTCGCTTGCACGACGATGCAAAAGGGACTCTCCGAGTGACGGCCCCGGGACACGTCCTTCTCCGACGCGGCGACCTCGTCGAAGCCCCCGGCCACGTGCACGGTGCCCGCGAGTCGACACGACTCGGCAATCCACGGCACCGCTCCGGCGAGAGCCCAGTCAACCTTGAAGACGCCCGGACCTCGTTGAAAGCGAGCGACACCCGCCTTGTAGCGAGCGCTGAGCCGTTCGCCCGCCACGTCCACCAGTCCCCACGCCGAGGTATCGAAGAGCGTCGCGCGCGACGGTGGAAGATCCGTCAGATGGCGAATGGGTCGCTCGACGTGCACGGTCACGCCTTCATCGTGCAACGCCGTCACCAGTGCGTCGATCAATCTGGCACTTCCGCCCTTCACCACGGGCCAGCCGCCCACGTGGGCGGTCACGTTCAGGAAGATTCCGAAGGCCGACGTCAACGGCGCGTCGAGCGGCAGCATGGAATGCGAACAGAGCCCCGCGATGAGCGCCTTCGCTTCGGGCGTCGAGAATCGCTCGGCCAAGTGCGTGGCGGTGGGAAGACCGTTGAGACCGAAGCGAGCCATCGTCAGTGGATGGCGCGGTGGTGAGCGAAGGGGCGCGAGGACCGATGCAGCGAGAGCGTCGGCGTCATCGACGAGCGGCGAGAACAGGCGTCGGTACTTGGCGCCGTCGTCGCCGAGTGTCGTCGCGGTGTGCTCCACCGATCCCGCCACGGCGCCCGCTCGCCCGTCGTCGAGCGGGTGGGCCAGAGCGACCTCCGGTCTTATCATGGTGACCGCGTCAGTCACGTCGGCGAACGCGCGAAAGAACGGCGAGAGCGTCACCATCGATTGAATGGTCGAGCAGACATCGTGGTGAAATCCCGGCAGCGTCAACTCTTCGGTGCGACAACCGCCCCCGGGACTCGAAGCTCCCTCGAAGACCTCCACGGAGAGTCCGGCCCGGGCGAGTGTCAACGCCGCGGCCAGACCGTTGGGTCCCGACCCCACCACCACGGCGTCCAGCGACGTCCCCGAGCTCACAGATCGATCACGGTGTTCTGCGTCGCCACGGTGACCAACGGCGTGCCGTCGAATCGGCCGGCCAGCGCGTCGAGTTCGTCATCGACGCGGTCCGGCTTGTGGTGAAAGAGCACCACCCGAGACACGTGGGCGCGACGGGCCAGTTCGACCGCGTACTCCGCGGCGGCGTGACCGAAGTAGCCTTCGGCCTCCAACTCTTCTCGAACCAGTTGCGCGTCGTGAATCAGTACGTCCGCGTTCTCGCACAGCGACATGGCGTCCTCGTGGTACTCGCCCAAACCGTCGGGACCGGGACCGAGTGCGCTCGGACAGTGGTCGGGCATGTAGACGACCGTCGCCGAGGAGTCACTCACGCGCAGACCGTAGGTTCGACCGCCCTTGTGAGGGATCTCTTCGACTACGACGGTGAATCCTTCGATATCCATCACCGATGAGGAGAGCGAGACGAACGACCAGTCGCCACGCAGTTCGTCGGCGCGCACGGGAAAATGCGGGGGCGACATGCCGCGCGAGAGCATCTCCAACGGATCCGAACCGTCGAGCTGATCGGGCACGAAGAGCGTCACGCGCGAGTCGAGGCGATCGGTGGCATCGCAAAAGGGCAGGCCGTGGAGGTGGTCCCAGTGGAGATGCGAGAGTAAGACCGAGCCGCGGAAGGGTTCGCCGTTCATCAACGAACTGGTTCGACGAATGCCGGTACCGGCGTCGAGGAGGAGTGAAGGCACCTCGCCGTCGTGGGCAATCGCCACGCACGACGTGTGTCCGCCGTAGCGAAGGAACTCCCCGCCCGGTGCGGGTGTCGAACCTCGGACTCCGAGGAAGGTGACCCGCACGCGGTTAGCCCGCGTTCGAATCTTCTCGGCGGTGTCCAGTGGAGAGCTCTTGGAGTGATTCGCGGTCGAGGGATTCGGCGGGCACGGAGGCCACGCGACAGTCCGTCACCGCGACCAGGGACGACGTGCGCGTGCCGCCTTCGAGGTGGGCCCGTTCCCCGAGCATCGCCCCGGGGCCGTACTCGGCCATGCGCGCGCCATCGACCTCGACGCGCAAGACCCCGTCCAGGATCAGGTAGACCTCCGAACTCCGATCGCCCTGGGCGACCAGCACCGTTCCGCGCTTCACCTTTCTAATCTTAGGTTTGGCCGCGCCCTTCATTAGTTTGTGCGAGAGGTTTCGTTCGAGGGCGGTTTCCACGGTGGTGACGAAAGCGTCGGAGTCCTGGTGTCCCCACGGCGTCGCTTTACCGAAGGACTTGCGATACCAGTCGGAAAAGTCGATGAGTCCGGACTTCGCACTCAGCTGACCATTGTCGTCGTAGACCCAATGACGCGGGAAGCGACTCGCTCCGACCAGTGAACCCTTGGCTTCACCATTGGTATGCATCGTGAGCGCCAGTGTGGTCCACGCCAGTGGCGCCTGCCACTGCACGAACGGGGCGCGCCGAACTCGTCGCGGCGCCGGCATGCCGGTGCGTCCGCCAGCGGTCTGGGTGAAGCGCACCCAGCCATCGCCGTAAACGGGCTTCGTCTTGATATCGGGTAACGCCACGGCCTCGAAGACCTTGCTCACCGGTCCGACCTTGACGGTCGTGCTGCCGATCATGCCAGCCCCGGTGTAGCTCGCCGCGGTGATCTCGCCGCTAGCGTTCACCTGAATCGAGGCCGAAAGTCGATTGGCGAAGCGAAATCGGTCGTGGCGACGAAGTTCGTCGAGGTCGTCGATCTCGTCCGGTGGAGCGGGGTCATAATGCGCCATTCCGACGTCAAAAGGCAGGCGGGTTCCACCCTGAATCGCCTCCGAGGGAATCCATGACAGTGATGTGACTGAACTTTGGTATCGCATGGGACCATCGTCGTGTTCGTCGAGTTCCTGGTAAATAGTGCTACCGCACTGAGTGCTGGGGGTCTAACACCCCCTCAAAATGTGGGGCCTGCCCCCTTTTGACAACCCCGGCATTGACCGAAACTTTGCTCACCATGAGTGACCCCGGCGCCGACACCACTTCGGCCATCACCGTCTTCCTCGCCGACGACAACGTGCTCGTGCGCGAAGGCGTGCGCGCGCTCATCGACCGACAGAGTGACCTGAGGATCGTAGGGGTCGCCGCGGACTACGACGAGACCGTGGCGGGCGCCACGGCGACCGCCCCCAACGTGCTGGTCACCGACATCCGCATGCCGCCATCGTTCAATCGCGAAGGCATCGACGCGGCGAAAGAAGTCCGAAAGCGCCACCCGGGCACCGGCATCGTGATCCTCTCGCAGTACGACGACCCCGAATACGCGGTGGCGTTGCTCGCCGAGGGTTCGGCCGGTTACGGCTATCTCTTGAAAGACAACCTCGCGCAAGGCAACCAACTGATCGAGGCGATTCGCATGGTGGCAACCGGGGGCACCGCTCTCGACCCGTCGATCGTCAAATCGTTGGTACGACCGGTCGCGTCGAATAGTGAACTCTCCGCCACCGAAGAGTCGCTCCTCGCCTTCGTCGCCGAAGGAAAACCGATCAAGGCCATCGCCGCCGCGCGTCGAACGACCCCGGAAGCCATCGACGCCCAGGTGCAGGATCTCTTTCGAAAGCTCGCCGCCGAAGTGAGTGCGGGCCACCAGGGCGCCCTCGATCGCCTGCGCAATCTCCATCGCGCGATCGTCGACCGGGAAGAGCAAGGTGAGACGCTCTCGCGACTGTTACCAGGCGGGATCGCCGAGAAACTCCGCAGGGAGGGTCGACGGATCGGCGAAACGGAGCGACTCAACGTGACCGTCATCATGAGCGACATCCGCTCCTATTCGTCAATCGCCGAACACGCTGACCCCAGCCAACTGGCCGGCCAACTCAACACCCATCGTGCCGCGATGAATCGCGCCATTATTGGGGAAGGGGGAACGGTCATGCAATTCGTCGGCGACGCGGTGATGGCGGTCTTCGGGGCCCCGGTGCCGAGCGACGATCACGCCGATCGCTCCGTCGTGGCGGCCGCCAGCATGCACGCGCTCCAGAACGAGATCAATGTCACTTGGGCGAACGAGGGACTGCCGGCCTTCGGACTCGGCATTGGCCTCTCCACGGGCGAGGTCGCCGCCGCGCTTCTAGGTTCCGAAGAGCGCCTCGAATACACGCTCGTCGGTGACACGGTCAACTTGACCCAGCGACTGCAACAGCTCGCGTCGGCCGGTGAGACGGTAATCTCGGAGCCCACCAAGAACGCGCTGTCCCTAGACATCGACATCATCGAGCTCGACGCCCAGCTGGTCAAGGGCCGTGACACGCCTGTCGTTTCTTTCAAGATCCTCGCTCTTGCGCGAGAAGAACCAAGTTTCAGCTCAGCCAACGAAGGAGAAATTTCATGACCACCACCGAATCCGACACGAACCCGCGCGAGGCATCATCGCTCCCGGCGCTCGAAGTGCGCGGCGTGCGCAAGACCTTCGAGGCGGAGTTGGCGCCCGTTCGAGCCCTGCGCGGTGTCGACCTCACGGTCGAACGAGGCACGTTCGTGGCCCTCATGGGACCGTCGGGCTGCGGGAAGTCGACGTTACTTAATCTCATCGCCGGTCTCGAAGAGGTCGACGAGGGATCGATTGACGTCGCCGGTGAATCGATGTCCGAGGGATCGGAAGACGATCACGCCTTGATTCGACGTAAGCACATCGGCATCGTCTTCCAGTTCTTCAACCTTTTGGAAGGCATGAGCGTGCTGGAAAACGTCGCCCTGCCGGCAATCATCGCCGGACGAAATCGCAAGGCGGCCGAATCGCGCGCTCGCGACTTGTTGGACCTCCTCGGCATCGCCGACAAGGCGACGGAGATGCCCGGCGTCCTTTCCGGAGGCCAACGTCAACGACTGGCCATCGCCCGAGCGCTCGCCAATGAGCCCACGCTCTTGTTGGCCGACGAACCGACCGGGGCCCTCGACTCGGTCGGCGGTAAAGAGGTCATCGAACTGCTCAGTCGACTTCACATCGCTGGCCAAACGATCATTCTCGTGACGCACGACGCCAACGTCGCCAACGCGGCCGACACGGTGCTGCTGATGCGCGACGGTCGCATTGTGAGTGACGACGGCGCGGGCGACGCCGACGGTGACTCCATGACGACGATCGGGTCACTCTGAGCACCCGTGACGTGAGCACGGTGCGATCTTCCGGCTCGACGACGCATAACTCGACGTCGTCGTCACCGGACCGACTGGCCTGTTTCGTCGCCGCCGTCATCGGTGTGTTGGCGGCCGTGATTGCGCTCGTCGACGCACCCCACGCGGGACGGATCGCCACCTGGGGCGTGAGTGCAGTGGCGATCGCAAGTTGGGCCGTCGCGGCCGTCGTCCTGGTGGCACGAACACCGCGACTCGGTTTCACCTGTTCACTCGTATCACTCGGCGGCGGTCTCGCCATGCTCGTAATGCGCGTGGGCGACCGACAGGGTCTCGGCGTCGACAACGCCGCTCGACGACTCGCCGACGTCGCCGCCTTACTCACGATGGCGGCCGTCGTCCACGTCGTGCTCTCTCTGCCCGATGGCGTACTGAAAACCCGGGGTCGCCAACTGAGTGCGGTCGCCTGGTACGGCGTCGCCCTCGCCGTCGGCGCGTACTACTTCGCCGGGGCGAAGGCCTTATCTCCGTGGCCTCTCGCGCTCGCTTGGTGTGTCGCGGTCGGTTCGGCATTGCCAGCGCTCCGGGGGCGATACGTTGACGCCTCGGCGCGATCCCGTCAGCTGGTGCAATCCCTCGTCGCCGGCTCAGCGCTGGCGCTGACGTTCGTGGTCATCTTGATCACGCTGCACTCGCTGGTCGATTGGCCCGTCGACGTGGGGGCGCCCCTCCTCGCGCTCTCGTGTCTGGTGCCACTCGGACTCGGCGTCGGAGCCTCGAACATTTCGTCGCACGTGGACCGTTTATTGGTGCACCTCATCACGGCGTTGGGCACGGTCACCATCGTGGCCGGGGCCTATCTCCTCGCCGTGCGCGGATTCGACAAGGCGCCGACGACCCACACGGACCGCAACCTCTTGTGGTGGGCGATGGCGGCGGCGGCGGTCGCCGCGGTCGCCCAATTGGGGCTCCGCGGTCGGTTCTCGCGCATCGCCACCAGCTTCACCTACGGTGCCCGCGAAGCCCCGGACGAAGTAGTTCGCTCCTTCGGTACCCGTATGACCCGCGCCATACCGATGGACGAGCTGCTGTTGCAACTCGTCGAGTCACTTCGCAAGACGTTGTCGCTCGCGTCGGCCGAGATCTTCACCGGCAACGGCGAAGTGCTCGATCTCGTCGTCTCGGTCCCCGACCGACCGACGCGCGCGCTGCACGTGACCCGTGACGAACGACAGGTGATTTCGCGCGCCGGAGTCTCGGGCAACGCGTGGGCGTCGGTGTGGTTGCCGTCGATCGCTACCAGTGACGCGGTCGGTCCCCTGCGCGTGGCGCCCATCAGCCACGCCGGAGAGCTCCTCGGCATCATCGTCGTTTCGAAAGTCGTGGGCGCGGTGGCGTTTCGTGAAGAGGATGACCGAGTTCTCTCGGACCTCGCCCGACAGGTCGGACTGGCCCTGCACAACGCGCAGCTCGACACCGCACTGCAGACGTCGATGGACGAACTTCGACGCCAGGCCGATGAACTTCGCGCCTCCAGGGCGCGCGTCGTGGCCAGCGGCGACGCGGAGCGTCGGCGCGTCGAACGCAACCTCCACGACGGCGCCCAGCAGCACCTGGTCGCTTTGGCGGTGAACCTTCGTCTTACCAAAGACGTCGTCACCGAAGACCCCGAGGCGGCCGTACAGATGCTCGATGAACTCGGTGCCGCGGTCCAAGAGACGATCCGAGAGTTGCGCGAATTAGCGCACGGCATCTATCCGCCGCTGCTCGTGGACAGCGGTCTCGGCGAGGCCCTGAAGGCGGTCGTCAACCGTTCGCCCCTCGACGTCGAATTGATCACCGAGGGCATTGGTCGTTACGGCGGTGACGTCGAAGCGGCCGTCTACTTCTGCTGTCTCGAAGCCCTGCAAAACGCCGGCAAACACGCTCCGTCGGCGCACGTGGTCGTACGCGTGTGGGAGGAGTCGGGCAGCCTGCTCTTCGAAGTGCGTGACGACGGTCCGGGCTTCGACATTCGAACGGCGCAGCGCGGTCACGGCTTCGTCAACATGATGGACCGACTCGGCGCGATTGGTGGCGCGGTGCGTTGGGAGTCCGAGATCGGACACGGCACCGCGGTCCGCGGTTCGTTACCGCTCGACTAAATCAGGTCGCGAACGCGACCTCGTTGCGCTGATCCCACAAACGTCGAAGCGTCTTCGCGCCGAGCTGCTCCTTGTGCACGTAGGCGCGGGCGCCACTCGCCGTGGCGTCGGGGGGCAGGTCACTGATGTCGTAGGTCGAGCAGAGGATCACGAACGTGTCCGGCAGCTCGGCGACGATGCGTCGGGTGGCTTCGATGCCGCCCATCTCGGGCATATTGATGTCCATCAAGACGACGTCCGGGTGGATTTCAATCGCGAGCTCGAGCGCCTTCACTCCATTTTCCGCCTCACCGGCGAGCGAGAAGCCCTCCGACCTACGAATAACCGCCCGCGCCGCCATTCGAAACGGCGCCTGGTCGTCGACGACCATGACCGAGAGGGGCTCTTCCATCCGTCAAGTATTTCACTTCAACTTTCGCATTGGCAGTGAGGTGCCTTCCACACGGGGGGTGTGGTTAGCCTCCCGTGTTCTTTCCGAGATATACAAGAACCGCCTTTACCCGACGATTCAAATCGTGCTCTTCGGAGAGGCCGAACTTGGCGAAGATCGAGTTCGAGTGTTTTTCCACGGCACGCTCGGAGACACCGAGGCTCTTGGCGATCGCTCCGTTGGACTTGCCCTGGGCCATCTCGCTCAATATTTCGGTCTCGCGCGGCGTTAACCAGTCGAGATCACTCTTCGGGCGATGCGAACGGGCCTTCACCAGTTCATCGACCACCAGTGGGTCGATGACCGAGCCGCCTTCGGCGACGACTCGAATAGCGCGTGAAAGTTCACTGGCGCCGGCCACCCGCTCTTTCAGCAAATAGGCGCGACCGGCAGAACCATCTTCGAGCAGGGCCAGCGCGTAGGCCGGCGCGGTGTACTGACTGAGCACGACCACCCCCACCTTTGGTCGATTCTCGCGCAACCACGCCGCGGCGCGAATTCCCTCGTCGGTCCCGGTCGGGGGCATTCGAATGTCCGTCACCACCACGTCCGGTTCGTGGGTGGTGATCAGTTCGATCAACTCGGGATAGTCGCTGCCCACGCCGACCAGTTCAAATTCGGCGTCGCTGCTAATCAATCGGGTGATGCCTTCGCGCAACAGCGCATTGTCCTCGGCCAGGACCACCCGGATAGTCACGAACAGAACGTACCATCGAAGCCCGTTCGAATGGATGGCTCGTTATCGTTGATGGTCGCGATCATTAAGTGCCCCACAAGAGGATTTCCAAGAAGTCGCCGTTGACGATATCGAACGTAACGCGACTGACAAGGGCTAGGCCTCGCGAAGCGCTTCAGCCGGTCGAACCCGCACGGCGAAGACGGCCGGCGCGAGGGCCAAGGCGACACCGCCGACGGTGATTACGGCGCACACCGCAGCTATCAACCCGACGGGGATCACGGACGCCGGTACCGCCCCGAGATTTGACGCGAAGAGACGCCACACCGTTCGACCGACCACGATTCCCAGTGGTACGCCGATCACCAATCCGACGGCGACGACGGTCAAGGCTTGCCAGCACGTCGACACCAGCACTTGGCGTCGTACGAAGCCCAGCACCTTCAACAGCGCGACCTGTCGGCGCCGGCGCGCCACGCTAACGAAGAGAAGGTGCGCGAGCGTCGCGGCACCGAAGAGGGCCAGGGTGACACCAAGCAGGAGCGGAAAGTCCACCGCCTGGCCAAAGTTGACGAGATTGACGGGCACGGACAACACGTTGACCTCTTGCGAGAACTGTCGTTGGTACTTTCGCAACGCTCGTCGGCCCGACGCCCCCGGGGCGAGCCCCACGGCCATACCCCAACCACTTATCGACTTGGTCAGGTTCTTCGCGCACTTAGTTTCGTTGGGATTGCCCGTACACGCCAAGTGCAATGCCGCTTGGAAGGGGAGAATCGCCCCCACGCCGAGCCCGCCGGTGCTGAAAGAGGGCGGCAGCGTCACCGCGCCCACGACGCGAAAGAGGTGCCGCAAGGTCTTGCCGCCCTTAGTGACCAGGGCCACGCGGACGACCGCGCCGACGTGGGTCTTCGCCTGCGCCATCGTCGTCGATCCGAGCACGATCTCCGAGTCACCTCGCGGTGAGTGTCCGTTGACGAATGAGAACGCCATCGGACCTTTGGCGACGTAAACGAAGACGCCCTGCACCGGAACCGAGCCGACGTCGAGATACTTTCCCGCAAATCCCCAGGTGATCTTCGTGACGGCGGGATCGGGCTTCATCGTGGCTAAAGCTGCATTCACTTGCGGCGTCGTCATGTTGCCCAAGTCCAGTTGCCAGTTCTGACCGTAGAGCGGAGGCGTCTTCACGAGATGCGTCAGGCTGGCGCCGAACACGGACGTCGCCACGAGCGCGATCACGGCGACGGTGGCCCCGATAAGAGCCGTGACCACCGGGACACTGGTGCGACCCTTCCCTCGATCGAGCGCATTACGCACGCCGACCACGACGCTCGCCGGCGCCCCCGCCTTGGCCACCAGGGTGACGGCGGCGTTGGTGTGGCCCGCGGGCAGCTGGTGCGCGTCTTGGCCGCGTCGAGTCTGGGCTGCCCGCCACGACGGCACCACGGCCAACGCGACGACAATCGCCACGACGGCGAGTGCGCCGACGCCAAACAGTTCAGCGCTGAAGACGAATCCCAGATTGGACGCGGCGGCCCTGGCCTCGCCCACCGGCGTCAAGTCCGAGAGTGCGTAGGCGAAGGCCACGCTGCCAATCGCGCCGACCACCCCAATGGCGCCCGCGCGCAACAGGCCCAGACCCCACAGCTGTCGAGGTCGCAGTCCCAGGGCCGAGAGCGTCGGATACGACTCACGTTCTACGAGACTCTGACGCGACGACGCTTGGCCCACCAAGGCCAGCCCCGCCAGCACCGCGAAGAGGACGAAGAACCACCACCCGGTCGCTTGCGGCTGGATGGATTGGCCCACCGAGGCTAACGTCGTGTCCTCGTTTTGTATGTAGACGAATCCCTTGTTCTGGTGGTGGTTGATGTACGGCTGGGCCGCCACCATGTCGTTTTGCCCGTGGAGAAACCGTAAATGGTCGATCGACAGTCGCACCACTCTCCGACCAATGCTCTGGTCGAAGTCGCGACTGGTGTAGAGAGAGTAATTCGGAATGCTGGAGGGAAAGTCATCGACGCTGGCCTCGATTCCCACCACGCGAAACCGCACCACCGGTCCGTGCGGAACGACGTAGCCACTGCCGAATATCACGACGTGTCCTTGGCTCTTCTTGTATAGCGGCACAGATACAATCGATCCAATTCTGAGACCGTACTGCTGTTGCATCGAGAAGCCGACGAGCGCGTCGTGCACTCCCGTCGGGAGACGACCGGACAGCAATTTGATTGAGGAGGATACGTGTGTTTTCGGGAGGCCCTCGATGTTCAGGTCCTGGTTCGGGATGAACTGTCCGCGAGTGATCCCGTTCCCGTTCCCGTAATACAGATCGGTCGTCACCTTCGTCACGTAGGCGAGTTTGAAATATCCCTTAGGGAGCGGTGACGAGGAGAAGACCTCAGCGTCGTAGCCGTAATGGTTGGTGAAACTGGAAAACGCCGACGAGGTCCGTTGGGCTGTCGACACTCCAGCCAGGACAGTCCCGCCGATCAGGGTGACGAGTAACGAAAGGGCCAACCACGACGCCCAGCGCCGCACGAGTTCAGCTCGGAACACCACCCCGATCGAGCGCATCGTCCTCCCCCGTACTCAGTCCCAGTATGACTTCGTAGGACGGGAATCGATATGGTGCCAGCCCCTTGCGTGACCTCGTACTACCACCCGCGGCCTACTTTCGCCCTGAGCATCGTTCAATGCGACGATACGATGGACGATTACGCGGGCGTAGTTCAGCGGCAGNNTCGATTCTCGTCGCCCGCTCCAAGGAATTGAGAACAAAGGTCGGTGATCATACGGGCTGTTAGTCGTTGACGATTTCGGTTCCCCAAGCTGAGGTCGCGAGTTCGAGGCTCGTTGCCAAGGATTTTCATTTGCTTCCCATTTTCAGGTAGCGGCAGCTATTTCACTCTCACAGACATTTCCTGAGAGGGATGACCTGCACCGGCCTTGCTCACGGCTCGAAGTCTGATCCAATAGGATTTCCCACTTCTCAGGTGCCGAATTAAGAATTTCCCGTTACCTGAGCGAGAAATGTTGTGCCAAATGCTCGTGTCGATTGAGGTCTGAAATTCAACTATTGCATCGCCATGACTATTGACCGAGCCAACGATTATTACTGACACGTCCCCTTTCGTTGGCGAAGTCGCCCGGATACGAGGCGCGCTCGGAATGGACACATGATGGATTGTCGTGGTTGTCATCTTTACCGGAGTAGTGGTCGTTGTTGACGGAGTTGTGGTTGTGGTCGTCATCAACGGAGTCGTTGTCGTTGTGGACAACGTTGTTGTTGTCGTCGTTCCTGGGGACTCGCCAGAGCCAAGTGAAAACGTCTTGGAGGCTGTTATGGATGGAGCGCCTGTTTCGCTGGCAGTGACGGTAAACGAGTAAATCAGAGTTGGTTCAGAATTTGGTCCAGTCAGTTGTCCGGCACTTGAGAGTGCGAACCCAGGGGGAAGCTTTCCCGAAGTGATCGACCACGAACAGGAGGTCGATGCATTCTCGGTTTCTAGCCAGTCGGAATAACTCGATGCAAAGTCGCTCGGAGGCACGAGGGATTGTGTGGAAACGTTGAAATGCCCGGTTCCGTTGAGTGCACTTTCCACATCGGCCCAGGTCAACGTGACGTCCCCGGGCAAAGCACCGCACCCTTCCACAAGGAGATCCGCATATGAGATGCCCCTGGCAACAACATCCAGACCGTCTCCCATCGCTAGGTAGCATCGAGAACGCGCGTTGGGCATCAGGATGATGTCCCTATGCACCCAGCAGCCAGGGGCTCGTGCAGACGTACAGGCCTCGTTAGGAGAGCCGAAGCCGTCGTCATACATCCAGAAGTAATTGGAAATCAGAACGTTTGGAAAACCGACTGCCCAGATGGAACCCCATGAGGAAACCGTTGCTCCTCCTGTAAGAGTGTGGGGCGACGTGGGATCGGTGGAATCGTTGGCACCGGTCTGAGCAACTTGATCTAACTGAGTTGTCACGTATTTAACGGGCTGAAGGCCTCTGTCAATTCTTTCCAGATTGACAATGACAAAGAGTTGTTCCAAGGGCGCCATCATCTCAAAAACTTTAAGATCAAAGGACATTGAGTGCACTCCTTCGTTCGCTCGAGCATTGTCAATGGCGGCGAGTGCTACTTCGGTGCACGAGACGGAGTTGTCCACGGTCTTTTGAGCAGCGCATTCGTTGTAGTAGTTCGGAATTGGCGGTTCGTTTGCGGAAGGATTCTTTGGGGGCAGAAATCCAAAACGCGGTGCCTCGGCGTGCGCCGCGCTCCCGACGGACCTCGATGGTTGAATTCCCGATGCGGGGATCGAACTGAAACACATCACGATGAGTGCGAACAATGTCATCAAATAGCTAAGTCGTGACAAAGAATGTAGGCGCCGATCATTCGCTTTCAGATTTGATTTCCTCATCACTGTAAAACTATCGAAGTGCAATCGGTCACTATTGAAGTGTTGTCATTCGTTAGCGTGCGCCTCGGTAGCAATATGGTTGACAGCTGATTGCACTTCGTTGTCACCGAATCTTCCTGCTAGATCAAGATTACCTTGTCAACTTCATACGATCCTGGCCTCAGCTTCCAAGGTGAGAACGCGAGTTCGAATCTCGTCGCACGCTCCAAGGATTTGCCCTACGACGGCAATAAACGTGTTGATAATTCGTTGACCGAAAGTGACCAAATCAGACCGCAAGAGGAATATGAACTCGAAGTGGCGCTTGGTCGAGCGCTCCAACGAAGCTCGAATATACGACTTGTTGAGAATCTGTCGTGAGAGGTTTGCGTTGGTGATGCCAGGGTTGGAAGACATCTAAAGGGCACACTTTTGAGGAAAACTCCAGCCTCTCGATTCGGGACAATAGTTGCGGCTGCTGCTTTGATTGCGGTGGCTTGCTTTGTCGCGTCACCAATACCCATCGCCATGGGTAGTCCAACGGGGAATGTCTGGAATATCGCGACGGAGCCTTCGCCAACTGGGAGTTGGTACGCGGTCAACTACGGCGACGGGCAGTGGGTCGCCGTAGGTCACTCGGCTGATGTTGCCGTCTCGCCCGACGGCTCAACGTGGACGGAATATCCCGTGCCTGCTGGATCTTGGCAATCGGTTGCGTATGGGAACGGGCGCTTCGTGGCACTCTCATCGACAAACGCGAATCCTGAGGAGCTTGTCTCGACGAATGGGCACAGTTGGACTTCGACTACTGGGCCGGCCGGTCCATGGGCCGCTCTTACTTTCGGTGAGGGACGCTTTGAGGCGGTGAGTTCGGCCGGGCAAATCGACACATCGACGAATGGGATGCAGTGGACGGAAGCAGCGCATCACGGCAATTATGACTTCACGTCGGTCACCTACGGAAACGGGCGCTTCGTCGCCGCTGACTCGGCTTTGGGCGCAGTTGCGATCTCGACCAATGGCGTGAATTGGAGTCTCCTCTTGCCGGCACCCAACACGGCAACAAAATGGGGAGCCGTCGTCTATGGCGAGGGTGAATTTGTGGCGCTCGATGGTTCGCGCTCTGGCTACGTCGCGACATCCGTGGGCGGAAGCGTCTGGACTCTTCACCAGCTCTCGCCCGCCGAGGAGATAGATGGCGCAACGTTCGGCTGCGGCAGCTTTGTCGGCGTCGGTCAGTCCACGGTGTCAACCGGAAATCTGATTTCATCGACCTCCGGAACGTCGTGGACCACCACCGCGGTGCCGATTGACGCAACTTCAATCTGGACCGCCGTCGGCTACGGCGCTCATCGATTCGTGGCGGTCGATGCCTCAGGCAACATTGCCTCGTCGAGGACAACCGCCAACTGTGCCGCGATAGTACCCAAGTCGCCGCAGCAGGTCTCGGGGAACATCCATAGTGGCAAGGTCTGGACCTACATGCATCCGCCTTCCAGCGCGGGCGGTGCGCCGGTCAACAGCTACCGCGTGAACATCTCCAAAGGAACGTTCACCAAGCAGTGCTCCGCACCGGTGTACTTTGAACCCAACTGCATCATCGCCGGGCTCGCGAACCATCAAGTGTACTGGGTTACCGCACAGTCGCACAATCGCTTCGGCTACTCGGTGCCGACTGACCCGGAGTTCGTAATCCCGGTCGCTTCACTGAGCTTCAACGCAGTGGCGTCAGAGCCGGTCGTCACCCAAGGCGGCTCGGTCGTGGTGCAGGTCACGGGAGTTCGCGCCAACAATGTGGGCATTTATCCAATCACCACGATCACGGTGCACGTTGGTGCGACGATCGATCACTGCCACCCGAACCCCTTCGGCGAGTGCCTACTAACGATTTCGAATCCACCCATCGGGACCGATTCGATCTACGCGACCTATAGCGGTTACGGCACGTCGTATCAGTCGCCGACGTCGCACGTCAGGGTCGTTTAGTGACGTTGCCGCGACGCCGACCGACCCATCGACGCAACGAGGCGCGCCCCTGCCAATGTGGTCGGACGGATGACCATTGACGAAACAGGTGACTAGGACAGCGTGGCGATCACGATGGCGATCTCGGATTGGCTGGAACCCGCAGCCGCAATGGATATCGTCCACCCCTGGAGTCCGAGCGCGGCGAGGCGCCCCTGCAAGTACGTCGCAACCGCCTCGGCCCGCAAACGGCCCAGCTCGATGTTCTTGGCCACCAGCGCCTTGTTGCGATCTTCGGCCGCCGTGAGTTTGTCGCCGTAGCCGAATAGGGCGATCTGCGTGTCAAACATCGCCTTCACCTCGTCGGCGACGACTTGAATCTGACTCTCGAGCGCTGGCGAAAGGGTTGACGATCCGAGAGCGAAGGGCCCGATTGCCGGCCCCGTGTTCTTCGTGGGCGGCGCGGTGACCTTCTTGTTCTTCTTCCACTGGGCGTAAAGGGTGGTCGACGCTGCGAAGGAGTAGACCGCGCCGTTGCGGTAGCTTGCGCCCGATCCGTTGGCCGAGGTGTTCCACTTGACAAATGAATAGCCGGAGCGCGTGAAACTATTGCGCGTCAACGCTTCGGGCTTCGCGTGACGCTGGGCGGACATGGAACCTCTGCCACCGTGCGCGCTGAAGTTGACGGTGAATGCTGGCCTCTTCACTATTGCTTTCTTCCACTGGGCGTAGAGGGACACGGACGCCTTGAAGGAGTACGTCGCGCCGTCGCCGTAGTTCGCACCGGATCCGTTGGCCTTGGTGTTCCAGCTGGTGAAGGCGTAGCCGACGCGCGTGAAGTGATTGGCGCTCAACGCTGTGGGGGTGTTGTCACGTTCTACGGCCATGGAGCCAGTACCGCCGTTGGCGTTGAACGTAACTGAATGTGTCACCGCTTTGCCGGCCCTCCACTGGGCGTAGAGGGTGGCGGACGTGGTGAACGGATAGGTGGCACCGTTCGCGTAGCTCGCGCCCGATCCATTGGCCGCGGTGTTCCATTTCTTGAAGGTGTACCCCGCGCGCGTGAATCGATTGGTCGTTAACGCGGTTGGCGTGTTATCGAGCTCCGCGGCCATGGTGCCCCTGCCGCGGTTGGCGTCATAGGTGACAGTGACTACAGGGTTGCTGACCGTGAGCGTGTAGGTCCAGACGCCGGCGTTGCCGCTCGCGTCGCGATCTGTCCCTGAGACCGTGTAGGACCCTGCGACCAACTTGCCCGTCGTGGTGATGACACCGGCACCGCTTACTCTGAGACCCTTGTTGGATACGGTCGTGACGAAGGTGACCGCACCCGTGTTGTTGACCACGATGATAGGACCCGGCGCGAACGTGCTTGAGGCCTTCGAGGTGGTGGCACCCGTGGTCGTAGACGTTTGAATGATGGCGTTCGAAACCGTCAGCGTGTACGTCCAGGTGCCGGTGTCGCCACTCGCGTCACGGTCGGTGCCCGATATCTTGTACACGCCCAAGGCGAGGCTGCCAGTCGTGGAAATCTGATTGCCACTGAGCGTGAGCCCATCCGCGCTGCTCGTCACCGCGAAGGTCACCGCGCCTATGTTGTTCACAACGGTGATGGGTATCGGCGCGAGAGTGGCCGACGCCGCCGGCGTCGTAGCGCCCGAAGTTGGAGACGACTGGGTGATGGTGCCGCCCGCGACGGTGTAGGAGATGCTCGCGGTGCCGGTTTGGCCGTCACTACTCGTGGCGGTGACGGTGTAGGTGAAGGTGCCTTTCGTCGAGGTGACGAGAGCGCCAGGGCTCGTTGCACCGTGGTTGTCGTGGCAGGTCGCGATGCCCGGACCGGTGGGGTCGGCGCAGGAGAAGCTGGTGGGGACGACCTGGCCCACGGCGTAAGTGTTGCCCGTGGTGGGCGAGGTGATCGAGGCGGTGGGAGCGCCGGCGACGGTGTAGGAGATGCTCGCGGTGCTGGTCTGGGCGTCGGACTGCAGGACCGTGACCGTGTAGGTCTCGGTGGCGCCCACCGCGGAGGTGTTGAGCGTGCCGCTCGAACCCGAGCCGCCGTTGTTGTCGGTGCAGCTAGTGAGCGTCGCGCCGGTGCCAGGGGTGCAGGTGAACGTGGTCGGAACGTTCTGACCGACGGTGTAGGTGGCGCCGCTGGACGGCGAGTTGATGACGACGGTCGGGGCGTCGGCGACCACGTTGTAGGTGATCGAGGCGCTGGTCGTCTGGCCATCGGACTGCAGGACCGTGACGGTGTAGGTCTCGGTGGCCCCCACAGCCGAGGTGTTTAGCGTGCCGCTCGAGCCCGAGCCGCCGTGGTTGTCGGTGCAGCTAGTGAGCGTCGCGCCGGTGCCAGGGGTGCAGGTGAACGTGGTCGGAACGTTCTGACCGACGGTGTAGGTGGCGCCGCTGGACGGCGAGTTGATGACCACGCTCGGGGCGTCGGCGACCACGTTGTAGGTGATGCTCGCCGTGCCGGTCTGAGCGTCCATACTCGTGGCGGTGACGATGTAGCTCTCGTTGGCCCCCACCGTGGAGGTGTCGAGGGCGCCGGCGCCGGGGCCAGGGCCGGCGATTGAAACACCGTTGCTGTCGGCGCAGGTTGCGATGCCCGGACCCGTACCGTCGTCGCAAGAGAAGGTCGTTGGGACGCCTTGGCCGACGGCGTAGGTGTTGCCCAGGCCGGGCGACGTGATCGAGGCGGTGGGAGGGGGTCCGAGTGCCGACGCCTGGGGCGCCGAGACTGTGGTCGCCGCGAATGAAAGAAGCACAACGCAAAGCAGAGCCGCAAACCTCGTCGAAAGCGCCCCCACCGTCATGGGCGCAACATAGTACGAAACCCTACGAAAAGCATCCTCGGCATGACGATCCGCCGCGTCCCTCGAGCAGGCTCACTCGTGAGCGGCGCTGGCCTCGTTGACGAGTGATTTTGGAATGACCGCGACAGACCGGAGTTGTTCCGTTTCAACTACCCTTACATGCCCGCGTATGTCTGAGGTTTTCAATCGAAACCACGCCAGTTCCGTCCTTTCAATCCACCCATCTTCACAACAATAAAGTCAATGATTCCGGTCTTATGCTTGCTCCAACTTGATCGGGTTTGTAAGTGTCGACTCAATGGTGTTTGATGATTCATTAACGTACGGGCCGAGACAAAGGGGGGCGGTGGTGTTCGCTGTGGCCAAACCATCTCTCAACTTGGTTGCCTTCCAAACCAGCTCACCGAAGGAAGTGCCCACTCGTGGCGACGCCCTCTACGCGCACGCGCTTCGTCGACGCCACTTCGGGGCGCGTCGTGTCTGAGACACGAGCGTCCGAACTTGATGTAATCACGTCGGGACAAGGAATCTTGCTTCGCGGAATCACGAAGCGCTTCGGATCGCAAGAGGCAGTAAGTGACGTGGACTTAGAGGTCTACCGCGGTGAGTTCTTCACCATGTTGGGGCCCTCGGGTTCGGGAAAGACGACCTTGCTACGACTCATCGCTGGCTTCGAAGTGCCCGACAAGGGAACGATCTCGCTGCGAGGCGTCGACGTCACAGGACTTCCGCCGTACCAGCGCGGCGTGAACACTGTCTTCCAGGACTACGCGCTCTTTCCGCACTTCGACGTCGCCCGGAACGTCGCCTACGGCCTTCGCGTTCGACATGTGAAACGCGCCGAGATAGATGAGCGCGTGCAAGCTGCGCTCGAGATGGTTCAGATGACCGAGTTCGCCGCCCGTCGCCCCGCGCAACTTTCCGGGGGGCAGCGTCAACGCGTCGCGTTGGCTCGGGCGATTATCAACGAGCCCCAAGTGCTCTTGCTCGACGAGCCGCTCGGCGCCCTCGACCTTAAACTCCGACAAGAGATGCAGGTGGAGCTGAAGCGAATCCAACGTCAGATCGGCATTACCTTTATCTACGTCACCCACGACCAGGAAGAGGCGTTGACGATGAGCGACCGCTTGGCGGTCTTTCGAAGTGGCCGGATCGAGCAGATCGGACCACCGACCGAGGTGTACGAACGTCCGGCCACTGAATTCGTGGCCTCCTTTGTCGGTACGTCGAATGTGATCGAGGCGCCGTACGGTCGCGCGGTCCTGCGTCCGGAAAAGATCGAGATCACCAACGGTCCACTCGCCGAAGGGCGGGACGGCGCCACGGGCCAAGTAATCGACGTAGCGTACCTCGGCATGGTGACTCGTTACCGCGTTCGCCTCGACAACGGCAACACCATGACGGCCGCGCGCCAAAACAGCTCGGGTGGTTCGCAGTTAGCCCTCACACCCGAGAGTCGGGTGACGTTGTCCTGGGACCTCAATGACGCTTTCCCTCTTATGTCACACTCCGATGCTGAAACACAGCTCGGAGAACCAGCTAAAGGAGCAATATGAACAGGCCACGATTCTTACGATGGACCGGCGCGGGGGCGGCAGCTCTCATGCTCGGCGTCTTCGTCGTACCGATCGCTCTCAGTGCACCGGCGGGCGCCTCATTGGGCACGCCACCTACGCAGGGCGACAAGACGCCGACGTTGATCGGGAAGGGCGAGGGCAAATTGAACATCATCGCCTGGGAGGGTTACACCGCGCCGCAGTGGGTCAAGCCGTTCGAGACGACGACCGGCTGCACGGTCAACGTCAAGTACGCCGGCTCGTCGAGTGAGATGGTGTCGCTCATGGCGAACGGCGGTGGTCACCAATGGGACCTCGTCTCCGCCTCCGGCGACGCCGATCTTCGCCTCATCTACGGCGGCGACGTGAAGCCGATCAACATAAAGTTGATCCCCTCGTGGAGCGAGTTCCAGCCCTTCTTGAAGTCGCCCTCGTTCAATACGATTAATGGCCGCCACTACGGGGTGAGTTTCGAATTCGGACCGAACGTGCTCTTGTACGCGACCAAGTCCTTCTCGGTCGCACCGACTTCGTGGTCGGTGATTTACAGCAAGAAGTACAAGGGAGAGGTCTCAATTCCTGACAACCCGATTCAGATCGCCGACGCGGCGCTCTATCTCGAATCGTCCAAGCCGAGCCTCGGCATCACCGACCCCTACGAGCTGACCCAGACGCAGTTCAGCGCCGCCGTCAATTTGCTGAAGTCAGAGCACCCCTTGATCAAGAAATACTGGGACCTCGCGAGCCAGGAGATCTCGCTCTTCCAAAGCGGTGCGGTCGTAGTGGGAGCGGCGTGGCCGTATCAGACGTCGACGTTGAAGGCCGCCAAAGCCCCTGTGAATGACACCATTCCGAAGGAAGGGGCCACCGGCTGGGCCGACACGTGGATGCTCGCCACCAACGCACCCGATCCGAACTGTGCCTACAAGTGGATGGCGTACATGTCGACGCCCAAGATCCAAGCGGAAGACGCCATCTCATATGGCGAGACCCCGGCCAACACCCTGGCCTGTCCGATCATGAACACCTTGGAAAAGGGCGGCTGCGCCGCATACCACGCGAACGCCCCGCAGTCGTATTTCAAGACCATCAAGTTCTGGAAGACACCGCTCACCACGTGTGACAACGGAACGAACGATTGCGTTGGCTTTACTCAATGGCAACAGGCCTGGACGCAGATCCTGGGTTAAGACCAAATGTCAACCCGTGTGACAACCCGCGAACGACTCGGGGCGGCGCTGTGGCGCCGCCCCTGGTTGCGGGGGGCTCTTATCCTCTCCCCACCACTGATGTGGTTCTTGGTGGTCTACCTGGCCTCGTTGGTAGCACTGCTCGTCACCGCCTTCTTCAGCGTCAACTCGTTGACGGGCAACGTCGTCTACCAATGGACGTGGTCCAACTTCTCGCAGATCTTCACGCAGTCCGTATACGAAACCATCATTTTGCGAACGGTGATCATGGCCGTATTGGTCACCATTACCGACGCCTTGATCGCCCTGCCGTTCGCCTTCTTCATCGCCAAGATTGCGTCACGTCGATCACGCCAGGCGTTTCTCGCTCTCGTCTTCCTGCCGCTGTGGGCCAGCTACCTCGCCCGGGTGTACGCGTGGATCAACATACTTTCCAACCACGGAGTGTTGCCCAGTCTTGAGTCACATCTGGGACTGCCCGTCACGAACGTGGCGTACACGAACGTGGCGATGTGGATCGTCTTTTCCTACCTTTGGCTTCCCTTCATGATCGTTCCGATTTACGGCGCCTTTGAGCGGGTCCCCGACTCGTTCCTCGAAGCCTCCGCTGACCTGGGTGCCGGTGCGTGGTTCACCTTTCGCCAAATCCTGATGCCGATGATCCTGCCGGGAATAGTGGCGGGCTCGATTTTCACGTTTTCTCTGACCCTCGGTGACTTCATCACGCCGCTCTTAATCGGCGGATCGAGTTCGAACTTCATTGGCAACGCCATCTACGACAGCGCGATTAACGGCGGTGATTTACCCTTCGCCGCGGCGCTCGCCTTCGTGTCGATCGCCATCATGGCTCTCTACCTTCTGCTCGCGCGCCTGGCCGGCGCCTTTGAGGCGATATGAGACTCTCGCGACTCACTCGCGGCGGCTTCGCCGTTTTTGCCGCGTTGGTCGTCACTTTCGTGCTGGCTCCCCTCCTGGTCATCGTCCTCTTCGCGTTTGACAAGTCCAACGTGCAATCCCTACCAATTCGCCACTGGACCACGCACTGGTTCGCGGTCGCGTTCAATGATCCGGCGGTGCGAAGTGCCCTGTGGCTGAGCGTGAAGGCGGGCTGCGCGGCGACGCTGATTGCACTCGTCCTCGGTACGCTGGTCGCTTTTGGCATACACCGGTTCCGCTTCTTCGGTCGTGACACCGTGTCACTCTTGCTGGTCCTGCCCATCGCTCTACCGGGCATCGTGACCGGACTCGCGTTGCAGTCGGCCTTCAACATCACCCACATTCAGCTGTCGATCTACACGATCATTGTGGGACACGCCACGTTCTGCATGGTCGTGGTTTTCAACAATGTGGTCGCCCGCCTACGCCGCACGTCAACCTCCTTGATCGAAGCGTCCTCGGATCTCGGTGCCCGGCCGTGGCAGACGTTCCGACTGGTCACCGTACCCATGCTCTCGACGGCGATCATCGCCGGGGGACTGCTCGCGTTCGCGCTCAGCTTCGACGAGGTCATCGTCACCACCTTCACTGCGGGGGCCCAGAATACGCTTCCGCTGTGGATTTTCGGAGCCATCCTGCGTGGTCAACAGTTGCCCGAGGTGAACGCCGTGGTCGTCTTTGTCTTGATCTTGACCGCGGTGCCGATCGCGTACGCGGCCCGGATATCAAGTGGCGAACGATCATTCGGGTCAACCGGATCGAAATAAATGGTGGGTTCGCAACGTCTCGTTCCGCGAGAGATTCTCGACTGAATCTGTGTCACCCCGTTCCAGATTTACCGCCTGATTTCACAACCGAAAGAGGCAACTGGTATCAATTTGACCCCAACCGACTTTACGGTGACGAACGGCACCATCACGGTCTCGCGGCTCGGAATCTATCTCTCGAGGCCAATGTGGTCACCCACCCAAAAGTCAAAGCTCGGTCGCTCCAGATATGGTGAACCATGCGTCACTGGCAGGTCGGTTTGGTTATCGTGCTCGTCGCATTAGGTGCGATTGGCCTAGGAATTGAATTGTTCGGCCCTCCGCCGGTCTTTCCTTCCTCCTTCTCCAATATCCCGGTGACAACGATTCCATTCGGCCGTACCACCAATCCCCCCGCGCTC
>PNAH01000013.1 GCA_003170315.1 Acidimicrobiaceae bacterium | reverse complement strand
CGTCGTAGTAGCCGGCCGAGAGCGCGTAGGTCCCCAGCATGATGCGTCGTTTCACTTCCTCGCCGAAGCCGGCCGTGCGCGTCGCTTCCATCATCGCGGTCACGTCGTCGGCCTTCACGCGAAGGCCGTAGCGAACCCCGTCGAATCGCGCCAGGTTGCTCGACGCCTCGGCAGGCGCTATCAGGTAATACGCGCTCAGTCCCAGACGGAACTCGGGCACCGAGAGCTCGACGATCGTGGCGCCGGCCTCTTTGAGGACTTCGACCGCGCGTTCGACCGAGGCCACGACGTCGGCGTCGGCGCCGTCGATCAGTTCACGCACCACGCCGATGCGCTGGCCCGCGACACCGTCTTCGACGTGCACGACCAGTGACGGCGACGGTTCCGGGAGCGAAGTCGAATCCAGCGGGTCGTGACCGGCGATCGCTTCGAGCGCGATGGCGGCGTCGCTCACGGTCTTAGTGAGGGGGCCGATCTGGTCCAACGAACTGGCGAAGGCGATCAGACCGTAGCGCGAGACGAGACCGTAGGAGGGCTTCACGCCGATGAGCCCACAGAGCGAGGCCGGTTGTCGGATCGAGCCGCCGGTGTCGCTGCCGAGGGCGAGCGGGGTCATGTCGGCCGCGACGGCCGCGGCCGAGCCGCCGGAGGAGCCACCCGGCACCCGCGACGCGTTGAGCGGGTTACGCGTGGGACCGAAGGCCGAGTTCTCGGTCGACGATCCCATGGCGAACTCATCGAGGTTGGTCTTGCCGACGGGAACAGCCCCGGCGGCCAGGAGTCGGTCGACCACCGTGGCGTTATACGGCGGACGCCAACCTTCGAGGATCTTGGACGAACAGGTGGTGGGAATATTCGTCTGACACAGGTTGTCTTTCAGCGCGACCGGCACACCCGCGAGGCTCCCGACGTTCTCGCCCCGGGCGATTCGCTCGTCGAGGGCGCTCGCCGCCTTTCGGGCGCCTTCTTCATCGACGTAGAGAAAGACGTTGAGCTCTTCGTTGCGAGAACGAATCTGGGCGAGCGACTCTTCGAGCACCGACAGCGCACTGGTGTCGCCATTTTGGACGCCGAGCGCCGTTTGACGAGCGCTCTTCACGGCGCCTCGCCCAAGATGCGCGGCACGGCGAAGCGCCCGTCCTCGGCGTCGGGCGCCATGGCCATGACGACGTCGTGATCGAGACACGTTCGTAGCACGTCGTCGCGTACGACGTTGACGAGGCCGAAGGGGTGCGCCGTCGCGACGACCCCGTCGAGGTCGAGCGCGTTCATGTCACTGGCGTGATCGAGGACCTGGCCGAGCTGTTCGGTGAACATGTCGAGTTCAGTGTCACTCATGATCAGACGCGCCAACTTGGCGACGTGCGCGACGTCCTCGCGACGAAGTTCCGGCATTACACCAGTACCTTCGCGAGGAACTCGATCGTCGCGCTTTCTACGAGCTCTTGGTCGTTGTCCAGGGTTGCGACGTGATACGACTCTTCGAGCCAGATTCGCTCGACCGGGCCCGAGGACTTCTCAACAATCTTGTCGCCGTTGTCGGGCGCGACCGTGTGGTCCTCGCGGCTCGAGAGCAAGAGGCTCGGCGCAGTGATGGAGGCCAGATTGGCGTCCACGACCCCGACGCCTTCGATGACGCTTTGTAGCGCGAGAAGCGGCCACCCGTCGTACTTCGCCTCGGTGGTGCCCTCTTTCTTGATGTCGGAACCGCCGTCGGTCGCCAGAACTTCGAGACCGGAATCAATTAAGTCTCGAAGTCCCTGCTCCATTTCGGCGCCGGGACCTATCAGCATCGGATTGATGAAGACGCACCCGGCGATCGAGGGGCGCTCCTCGGCGATCAGGGCCGCGAGTCCCCCACCGACCGAGAGACCGACCACGGCGACCTTGTCGCAACGCTGGGCCATTTCGTCGAAGGCGCCGAGCGCGACCGCGACGAAGTCGGGCCAGCGACGCGGCACGAGGTCTTCGAGCGACGTGCCGTGACCGGGAAGGCGCGGCAGCTCGACGCTGTAGCCGGCGCGCGCGCAGCGTTCGGCGAGGGGGCGCATGGAGTACGGATTGCCGGTGAACCCGTGCAACACGAGCACGCCCATCGAACTTCCGGACGAGGAAAACGGTTCGCAGCCGGGCATAATGTCGTCGGTCATAGGCCCAAAGCCTATCGGTCACCTCGGGCAGACTTTTCCGAACGGCCTCGCGGAATCGATCGAATGACGCGAGAGACGTGCGGTCCTCGGCGCTCCTCGCTCACTGCAACAGCGTGGGGAGTTGTTCGGCCAATTCGGCGACCGACCAACGATCATTCTTCTCGAGCGTCGCGGTCATAGTCCAGTTCTGGAACTTGCGCACGGTGCCGCCCTGCACGAAAAAGACCTGGCCGGTGATGTCACAGTCCTCCATCGCCAGGCTCGCTACCAACGGCGAAATGTTCGCGGGGTCCCACGTGTCAAAGACCGACGCGTCCGACGGTGCCACCACGTGATCCGACAGACCGGGCGTCGACTCGGTCATGCGGGTTCGCGCCGCGGGCGCGATCGCGTTCGCTCGCACGCCGTAGCGACCGAGCTCTTCGGCGATGATGACCGTGAACGCGGCGATGCCTGCCTTCGCGGCACCGTAGTTCGATTGTCCGATGTTGCCCAGCAACCCCGACGTCGAGGACGTGTTGATGATGGCGGCCTTGACCGGGTTGCCGGCCTTGGCTTCCTCGCGCCAATAGTTGGCGGCGTGACGCGTCGGCACGAAATGACCCTTCAGGTGGACGTTGATCACCGAATCCCAGTCCTCTTCACTCAGATTGACCAGCACGCGGTCACGCAGGATCCCGGCGTTGTTCACCAACACGTGCAGCGTGCCGTAGGTCTCCAGCGCGCACTGCACGAGTCGCTGGCCGCCCTCCCAGTCGGCGACGTTGTCGTGATTGGCGACGGCCTCACCACCCATGGCCTTGATCTCGGCCACCACCTCTTCGGCCGGCGAGGCAGCGTGACTCGAGCCGTCCAGGGCGCCGCCGAGGTCGTTCACGACGACCTTGGCGCCTTCGTGGGCGAAGAGCAGTGCGTGCTCTCGCCCGATGCCGCGACCGGCTCCGGTGATGATTGCTACGCGACCGTCCAGCGCACCCATGGTGACCCCTTCAAAAATGTGGTGACCCGATTGTACCGACGATGACGAGCGCTACTGAGTCCGGCCCCGGCGCCAGAAGTAGGGCGGTCGAGCGTGCGCGTGGTAGTGGTCGGGGATGTTGCGCATGTGGTCGTCGTAGGACCAGTTGCCGTCGCCGAACTCGGCGTCGGCGACGGTTCGCAGCGCCGAGTGGAGCCGCCCCAGCACGTCGTCGGGCGGCGCGACGTCGTGCTTGTTCCACACGACCATAGGCACCAGGCAGATCTCACAGTCGGCGATCCAACAGTCGTCGTCTTGGAAGTACCGCGTGGTGATGACGGCCGCCTCGCACAGGTCACAGCCGCCACTCATTGCACGTGCAGCGTCACCAACGAGAGCTTCTTTACCATGGTGCCGGCGACCGGCGTCTCGGAGACCACTTTCGTCCACGTCGGCGTGGTACCGGCGCCCGGACCGGTCGTCGTGTAGTAGAGACCGGCCGTGTGCATCGCCGCATGCACCTGCGTCTCATTCATGCCTACGACGTTCGGCACCGCGACCAGGGCCTGACTCGCGATCGTCGTGGTGGTGACCGACGACGGAACCGTCGTGGTCGTGGTGGACGTGGTCGGACCGGAGCTGCGCTCCAGAACGACGGTCGAATGAACGAGCGCCGTCGTTATCGACTTGCCGGCGGAATTGACGACGAGTGCGATGCGACCGAGCGGCGTGGTGGCGCTCGAGACCAACTTCGAAGCCGGACAACTCGCGACGAGGTGCAGTCGCGTCAGTTGCGGTTCGGCCTGACGGCAGGTCTCGCCGATGAGATGAGCCGGCAGTCGCACGGTTTGCACGCCATCGGAGACGGTCACCGTGATCACCTGACCGCTCTTGGCCCCCACATTGAAGGCCGGCGTCTGCGCGATGATGACGCCACTCTTCGCGCTCGACGAGAACGCGTGCTTTATGGCCACGACGAAGCCGTCGGCTTTGACGGTCGTACGAAGACTGTTGATAGGCGCACTACTGGTGAAGCTGGTGTTCTGATACTCGCTCAAGTTGACGCCCACGAAGTTCGGCACCGAGTTGTCTTGCGTGAACAGTCCGACCTTCCAGGCGATGCCCCCGCCGATCGCCACCACGAGCAGTATCACCGCCGCTACGAAAAACACCAGACGACGAGACTGCGGGAGCCGTGCGTACTCCAGGTCGTCGAAATCGTTGCGTACGCTCCGACTGCGACCGACCGGCGAACTCGGGGCGACCCACTCATCGGCCGGACGGGCGTGACGCGGCGCGCCGGTTCGCCCGAGTGAAGAGACGACCGCGTTCGCACCAGTGATCTGATCGGGCGACGGCGGACGAAAGCCCACCGAATTTCTCGGCTCCGACGGTCGGTACTGGCTGAGCAGCGGGACCTCTCCTCCGATGGGCGGTATTACCAGAGGGGCGAAGTCACTCACGACCGCTCCGAGGCGACTGGCGAACTGCTCGGCGTCAAGTCGTTGACGCGGGTCCGAGACCGCAGCCTGAGCCAGCACCATGTCGAGGGTGCCGAGTTCCGGACGCATCGGCAACGTCGCGTTGATCCGGGCACGCAGCACCGCCTCGGGCGTCACGCCATCGAAGGGCGTGATGCCGGTGACCGCTTCGTAGAGAATGAGGGCGAGGGCGTAGACGTCACTGTGAGCGTTGGCCGGATCTCCGATCGCTTGTTCGGGACTGAGGAAGCGCACGTCTTCGAGCGTCACGCGTTCGCGATGCTCCTTGCCGATACCCGCCAATGCGATATCGCTCACGCGAACGCGACCTTCTTCGTCGAGTAGCAGTTTCGACGGAGAGAGTGCGCCGTGCACCATGCCGTTCTCGTGGACGTAGGCCAACGCACTACCGACGTCGCGACCGAGTCGGGCGCCGTCGTCCACGCTCAACGTGCGACCGCTCGAGAGCACGTCTTCGAGCGAACCCCCGCCGAGGTACTCACAGATCATGAAGATCGAACCAGACTCTTGGCCACCGTCGAAGACGCGTGCGAGGTGCGTGTGGCTGAGCGTGGCGGCTTTGATGATTCGCTCGCGAAAAGCGCGTCGAACGTCCTCGTGACCGGCCAATCGAGGCAACAACACCTTCACCACGACCGAACGCTGAAGCGACTGGTCGTCCGCTACGTAGACCTCGGCGGTTTCACCAATCCCCAGAAGCTCCTGGATCCGGTAGCGGTTGACCAGGAGGTGTCCGTTGGCGAAGGTCGGTGCGGGCATAGTTCCTAGTAACCATACCGATTTGTGCTCACGTGAGTCGAGTGCGCCAGGTCCCGGTGGCGAGCAGGATCTCGAACTCGCTCGCCGGGACCATGGGAATACCGAGGTCGTGCGCCTTCGAGACTTTGGACGCTCCGGGCGCCTCGCCGACGACGACGCAGTACGTCTTTTTCGAGACCGAGCCCGGCGACGTTCCACCGCGCGCCACGATCGCTTCTTCGGCGCCGTCACGCGTGTAGCCCTCGACCGATCCTGTCACCACGACGGCGCGCTCGATCAAAGTCTGATCGAGCGTTGCGGCCACCTGGGGTTCGATCATCGCAAGTCCGTCCGCTTCGAATCGTCGGGCCCGTTCACGATTCTCTTCCTCACAGAGATACGCCACGACCGAGGCTGCGATAACCGGCCCGACCCCGGCGACGCCGGCGAGCACCTCGAGCGAGGCCGCTTCGAGCGCTTGATAGCTGTGAAAGGCTCCCGCCAATTCGCGCGCGGCGACCGGACCGACGTGGCGGATGCCCAACGACACGAGCAGTCGACTGAGGGGCACCGTCTTGGCTCCTTGGATGGCGTTGACGAGCGACGTGGCAGAGAGCTCCCCCAACCCTTCGAGGACCGCGAGGTCCGGCACGCGCAGCGAGAAGAGATCGGCCACGTCGCTGATGAGTCCGACGCTGAGCAGTTGGGCCACGCGCTGTTCGCCCAGACCCTCGATGTCGAGTGCGCCCCTCGAAGCGAAGTGCACGATCTGTTGAAGTTGCTGCGCGGGACAGGCCGGATTGACACAGTAGGTGTCACTCTCGCCGCCTACTCGTTCCAAAACACTTCCGCAGTCGGGGCAGGTGGTCGGAAACTTCCACGGGGGCTTTCGGCGACGACCCGGTTCCTTCACCGCGCTCACGACCTCGGGGATCACGTCGCCAGCCTTGCGAACAATCACGAGGTCACCGGGACGCACGTCCTTCACCCTCACTTGGTCTTGATTGTGCAACGTGGCCATCGACACCGTCGATCCGGCGACAACGACCGGCTCGAGCACGGCGAAAGGGGTGACACGGCCGGTGCGACCGACCGACACCTCGATGTTGAGCAACCTCGTTGTTCGCTCTTCGGGCGGCAGCTTGCGGGCGATAGCCCACCTCGGCGCGCGACTGGTGAAGCCCAGTCGTGATCGTTGGGCGAGGTCATCGACCTTCACGACAATCCCGTCGATCTGGTAAGGGAGTTCGTGTCGGTGCTCTTCGAACCAATCACTGCGAGCAATCATCGCGCTCGCGCCGACCTCGGTCGTCGTCTCGGGCGCGGTGAGGAACCCCCACGTCGAGAGTTGGGCGATCGTCTCGACGTAGCGAGTGAACGGTGACGGACCACGCAGCTCGACCAATTGATACGAAAGGAACGACAAGGGGCGACTGGCGGTGATCGAGGGGTCCTTTTGACGGAGGCCGCCCGCGGCGGCGTTGCGGGGATTGGCGAACTCCTTCTGGCCGGCCTCCCGCTGACGATGATTCATCTCGACGAAGTCGGATTTGGCGAGAAAGACCTCGCCGCGTACCTCGACGCGCGAACGTACGTTCCCGGACAACGTCGCCGGCACATTGGCGATCCGCCGCACGTTCTCCGTCACGTCCTCACCGACGCGTCCGTCGCCGCGCGTCGCCGCGCGCGCCAGCACGCCATCGACGTATTCGATCGATAGCGCCAAGCCGTCGATCTTCGGCTCCACCACGAAGACCAATTCTTCGGAGGACACGTCGAGCGTCTTCGCGGCGCGCTCGCTCCACGCGCGAAGCTCGCTCACGTCAAAGACGTTGTCGAGACTCAGCATCGGTTCGGCGTGGGGGACGGGCGTGAAGAGCGTCGACGGCGGTGCGCCGACTTTGTGCGAGACGGAGTCCTCGACGTTCAGCTCGGGATGTTCGGCCTCAATCGCGCGAAGCTCGCGAACCAGCGCGTCGTAGTCGGCGTCGGGAATCGTGGGCGCGTCGAGCACGTGATAGGCCTCGTTGTGCGTGGCGATCTCGGCGCGCAGTCGCGCTGCGCGCTCCGCCGGCTTCACGACACTGCGACGATCGCGGCACCTTCGACGACCGAGGGCTCACTGACGCGGTAGAAGACGACGGACTGCCCGGCCGCCACCGGTCGAGCCGGCTCGTGCAGTTCGAGGCGCCAGCGCGGACCGTGGCGCAGCGTGGCGCCCCGCGCGACGCCGTGCGCACTCCACTGCGCCAGCACCGCTGAGCCGTCGACGAGCTCGGCGTGCGAAAAGGTCAGCGACGAAGCGTCGAGGGCGATCTCGTTGACGAGGATGTCCTCGAGGCGACCGACCTCGACGCGACCGGCGCCGAGGTCGACCTTGGAGACGAAGCGGCGCTCGCCGTCACGCGCGGGCAGCACGCCTCGACGTTGTCCCACGGTCATCAACTCCGCGCTCGCCGTCGCGCCGATCTCTTCGCCACTGACGCGGTCGACGATCACCGCCGGCGTCAAGTCGATGCGCTGGCGCAAGAAGACCTCACGCCCCTTCGAGGCTTCAATGAAGCAGACGTCCTGGCTGTCCGGCTTGTCCCAGGTTCGTAGTCCCAATCGCTCGGCGTGTGAGCGTACGTCGCGCTTGTTCATGTCGCCGATCGGTAACAACAACGTGGCCAGTTGATCCTCGGTCAGGTAGCCGAGCACGTAACTCTGGTCTTTCTGGTCGTCGGCCCCGCGAACCAGGAAGTGCGCCCCGTCACGCGCCATCACCCGGGCGTGGTGACCGGTCGCGACGGCGTCGAAACCCAGTCTTCGCGCACGCTCGAAGAGCAGGTCGAACTTGATGCGGCGGTTGCACTCGATGCAGGGGTTCGGTGACCGTCCCGCGGCGTAGTCCGCGACGAAGGGCGCTACCACGTGTCGTTCGAACTCTTCGGTGTAATTGAAGACGTGATGGTCGATGCCGAGCATCTGGGCGACGCGGCGAGCGTCGTCGATGTCGGCCACCGAGCAACAGCCCGAGTCCGAGTCGCCGCCCCAGAGTTTCAAGGTGGCGCCGACGACGTCGTGACCCTGCTCGATCAAGAGACCGGCGGCGACCGACGAATCGACGCCGCCACTCATGGCGACTAGGACTTTCACCGTCCTAGTCTGCCAGCCGAAGCGACTCCTATGCCTCGCGGCGCAACTTGTAGACGACACCGGAGAGGATCGCGATGACCTCGTCGACCTCTGGTTCGGTCGTCTCGGCCCCCATGGAAAGTCGCAGCGAACCGCGAGCTCGCTCGCGAGAGACACCCATCGCGGCCAGTACGTGACTCGGGCTCGCCGCACCACTCGAACAGCTCGCGGCCGCCGACGCGCACACCCCCTCTCGGTCCAAGAGGAACAGAAGTTCGTCGCTGGCCAGATCTTCGAACGTGACGTGTACCGTGCCCGGCACGCGCAGGGCTCCCAGGCCGGTGACGACGCATCCGGGAATAAGACTGACGGCCGCGACGAGCTTCTCTTGGAGATCGAGAACGCGGTCGGTCACCTCGGCGAGTTCGCCCTTTGTCACGCGCACCGCGGCGGCCAGTCCCACGACGGCCGCGACGTCGACGGTGCCACCGCGACGTCCCCGCTCTTGTCCGCCACCGGGTATGACCGCTTCGAGCGGGATGTCGCTGCGCAGGATCAGCGCGCCGGAGTTCACCGGTCCCCCGATCTTGTGCGCGCAGATTGAGATCATGTCGATCGTGGCCGTCACGATGGCCAACGGCACTGACGAGGCCGCGGCAACGGCGTCGGTGTGGGTCACGACGCCCCCGGGAATGATGGACTTCGAAAGCGCGCTCACGCCGTCGAGCGGCTGTCGCACGCCGGTCTCGTTGTTGGCCGCCATCACGCTCACCAGCGCGGTGTCGTCACTGAGCTGGTTCACGAGCGAGTCGAGGTCGACGACGCCGTCGTGGTCGACGTCGATGTAGCGCACGCTCACGTCGTCGTAGTCGCGCGCCATCTTTTCGGCGGCGTCGCTGACCGCGTGGTGTTCGATGCGACTGATCAGAATCTCTGAGCGCTCGTGCGATCGGCGATGGTGGCTCGTGACACCAGCAATGGCGAGGTCGCAGGACTCCGTGCCGCCGCCGGTGAAGATGACGCCGCCCGGCTTGGCCCCCACGAACGCCGCGATCTCGTCACGGGACTCTTCGACGGCCCGGCGGGCGTCTCGCGCGGCCTTGTGGCTGCCCGAAGGGTTGCCGACCACGCCACGTTGCCAGGGCGCCATGGCGTCGGCCACTTCGTCGCGTCGGGGGGCCGACGCCGCGTGGTCGAAGTAGTACTGGCTCACGCCACGAAGAAGGTTTTGACGTTCGTGAACTCGCGTACGCCAAACTCACCCAGTTCACGGCCGAAGCCGGAATCCTTGGTCCCGCCGAAGGGCAGTTCCGGCATCGAGGCGACGAGGGCGTTGGCGAAAACCATCCCGACGTCGAGACCGGCGATGGCCGCGTCGATCTCCTTCTGGTCGGTCGCGTGGATCGCGCCGCCGAGTCCCCACGGCGTGTCATTGGCGAAGGCGATCGCGGCGTCGAGGTCGTCGACGACTTCGACCACCGCCACCGGTCCGAAGAGCTCTTCGCCGCCGGCTCGCGAGCCGGCGGGGACGTTGGTTAGCACCGTCGCCGGAAAGTAGTACCCCCGCCGTTCCAGCGGTGCGCCCCCAGTAAGAGCGACGGCGCCGTGGGCGACGGAGTCCGCGACCTGGGCCGTCAGCTCGTCGAGCTGCGAGCGGCTCACGACCGGTCCGAGGACGGTCGCGGGGTCCATGGGATCGCCCGTCGGGACCGCGGCCATGGCCGCGACGAAGCGCTCGATGAACTCGTCGGCACGTTCGCGCACAACGATGAAGCGCTTGGAGGCAATGCAGGACTGCCCGTTGTTCTGCAATCGCGCGGTGACCGCCATGGGTACCGTCGCGTCCATGTCGGCGGAGCTGGCCACGATGAAGGGGTCCGAGCCGCCCAGTTCCAGGACCGACTTCTTCAAGTGCTGGCCGGCGACCTCGGCGACCGAACGGCCGGCGCGGTCCGAGCCGGTGAGCGTCACCGCGGCGATGCGCGGGTCCGCGATGATGCGCGGGACCTGATCGTGACTGACGAAGAGTGTGGTCACGACACCCTTGGGAAAACCCGAGCGCGTGAAGAGGTCCTCGATGAACTTGGCGCACCCGGGCACGTTGGAGGCGTGCTTCAGGACCATCACGTTGCCGGCCATGATGGTCGGCGCGGCGACGCGAATGAACTGCCAGAGCGGATAGTTCCACGGCATCACCGCGAGCACGGCGCCGATCGGGTCGAAGCGGATGCCGCTGCGCGAACCACTGGTGGAGACATTCTCGTCTTTCAACATCGCCTCGGCGTGCTCGGCGTAGTAGCGCATCGTCAGGGCGCACTTGGCGACCTCACCCTTGGCGGAGGTGAAGGTCTTGCCCATTTCGCTGGTCAGGAGCTCGGCGACGACCGGGTTCTCGCTCTCGAGTAGTTCGGCCGCGCGAATCATCAAATGCGCGCGGTCCGACACGGACGTCGCGCGCCACGCCTCGAAGGCACTGGCCGCGTGGGCGAGGGCCCGCTCGACGTCCTCGTCGCTGTGGGCGTCAAATTCAGCGACGAACTCTTCGGTGGCGGGATTAATTGCGGTGAATGACATGTCCCTAGTCTGCCAGCAAAACAACCGGTTCATTCGGGGTCACGGCGATCTCACGCCAGAACTCCGGTCGCCACAGCGTGACGATTCCCAGCACCAGTGCCAACAAAGCGGCGTCGCTCACGGTGACCGGTCGCACCCCCCACGTCCGGGCGATGGCGGCTTGCGCCAGAGCGCCCAGGGGATAGAACAACGACAACGAGAGGTTGTACAGCGAGAGAATTCGCGAGCGTTCACTGGTGGGCGCGTGCAACTGCACCGAGGTGTTGAGTCCGGTCAACGTGCCGACGTACGCGCCACCGAGTACCACCAGGGCCCCGACGGCCTCCGCCAATGTCTGGGCGAACCCGTAGAGCGCGAGGGCCAACGCCACGGTCGCGAGCGATCCACGCAAGACGGCGATGCGCGACGTACGTCGAGCGACCGCGGGCAAGGTCACCGCGCCGATGACCGCGCCCACGCCCTGGGCGGCCACGAGCCACGCGACGCCGATCCGCCCGTCGTGCAACGTTTGGATGGCCATGGCCGGCACGAGCGCAATGAAGGGACTGGCGATCAACGCGACGGTCCCGATGCCGATGATCGGGTATCGACAGCCCTTGACGGACCACGCTCGAAGGGCACCATATTTCGTTTCGGACCAAAGGCGAAGTGACGCGGTGGGCTTGGGTCTGGTCGCCGAACGCACGAAGGAGAACATCACCACCACGAACACGAAGGACGCCGCGTTGATCGCGAAACAGACGCCGGGCGAGGCGAACGCCAACGTCACGCCGGCCAGCAGGGGGCCGATGATACGTCCGAGGTTGAACTGCGCCGACGAAAGCGACACCGCGGCGAAGACCTCGTCACGATCGACGAGGTCCGGCAGCAACGACTGCCACGCCGCCCACG
>PNAH01000020.1 GCA_003170315.1 Acidimicrobiaceae bacterium | reverse complement strand
AGTTTGACTGGGGCGGTCGCCTCCTAAAATGTAACGGAGGCGCCCAAAGGTTCCCTCAAGCTGGTTGGCAATCAGCTGTTGAGTGCAATGACACAAGGGAGCTTGACTGCGAGACCTACAGGTCGAGCAGGTACGAAAGTAGGGCATAGTGATCCGGCGGTTGCTTGTGGAAGCGCCGTCGCTCAACGGATAAAAGGTACGCCGGGGATAACAGGCTCATCTTCCCCAAGAGTCCATATCGACGGGAAGGTTTGGCACCTCGATGTCGGCTCGTCGCATCCTGGGGCTGAAGCCGGTCCCAAGGGTTGGGCTGTTCGCCCATTAAAGCGGTACGCGAGCTGGGTTNNGAGACAGTTCGGTCCCTATCCGATGCAGCCGTAAGTGAATTGAGAAAGGTTGTCCCTAGTACGAGAGGACCGGGACGAACGAAGCTCTCGTGTGACAGTTGTCCTGCCAAGGGCATGGCTGTTTTGCGACCTTCGGGTGGGATAAGCGCTGAAAGCATCTAAGTGCGAAGCCCGTTTCAAGATAAATTCACTCACTGGGTTAACCAGGTAAGGCCCGTGGCCAGACGACCACGTTAATAGGCCGGAAGTGTAAGTGCAGCAATGCATTCAGCTGACCGGTACTAATCGGCCGAGGGCTTGGAGTTTGATGTTCGTGCTCGTTCTAGGACGCTCAAGGAGCCGGTTCGCCGGTTCTGATCTCGAGAGAGATCGGGCGCATAGTTTCCGGTGGTTATGGCGGTGGAGATATACCTGTTCCCATTCCGAACACAGCAGTCAAGCCCACCAGCGCCGATGGTACTTGGGGGTCCCCCCCTGGGAGAGTAGGTCGCCGCCGGGATTTCTTGAAAGGCCCCCACTTCGGTGGGGGCCTTTCGCTTGTCGTGAGGGCCCCTTCGCCGCGAAGCAACACTTTTGTAGGATGCAGACACTTGTACGGAAGTTCGAGAAAGTTCGTCCAATGATTCGTTCATTCCGGTTGCCGAAAGACCTTGGGGAGTTCGTTAGCTGATGGGTCCGCGGGCTGCACCACCGAGCGAGTTCTTCGTTGACGACGGTTTCGCTGAGCCTCGAGCGATATCTGAGGGTCCGGTCAAGGGAGGCCCGGGCGAGAGACCATCGTGGCAGTCACTGTCGCGCCCTCGCAACGTCGTGGTCATCGTGCTCGTCGTGGCCTACGTCGTGTGGTTCATTCATCTGAACTTCTTGTTGTATTACAGCTACGGCGAACCGCCCTTCGATCTCTCCGTGTTCGATCAGGGCATGTGGCTCATTTCACATTTTCACGACCCGTTCGTCACCATCATGGGACGCAATCTCGTCGGCGACCATACGTCGTTCGTGCTGTATCTCTTTGCCCCGCTGTACCGACTCTTTCCCGAACCGCAGGGCCTGCTGGTCTTGCAAACACTGTTGCTGGCGAGCCCGGCCGTACCGATCTACTTGCTGGCTCGCAAGTACATCCGGAGCACCCTCATTGCGATAGCGCTCGTCGCGACGTATTTGTTGAGTCCCCTCATTCAGCAAGCGAACCTGGACCAATTCCATCCCGAGTGCTTCCAAGTTCTCTTCATCAGTTTGGCGATCTACGCCGCCATCGAACGCCGTTCCGTCTTGCTGGTGGTGATGGCGGTGCTCTGTTTGTTGGTGAAGGAGGACGCCGCCTTACTGGTCGTTCCGTTGGGTCTGTGGGTCGCCATTCGACGAGATCGTTGGCTGGGCATTTCCATCATGGCGGGCGCGGTGGCCTACGCCATGATCGCGAATTGGCTAATCATTCCTTCGATTCTCGGTACGTCCAGCTTCTACGGCAGTTACATACCTTTTGGTGGCGTCTCGGGTCTGATCAGCACCATGTTCCACCATCCCGACCAACTCTGGTCCTACCTGGTCTCGCAGGGTCGCCCGTTCTATCTCTGGCAACTCGGCGCCACCGTCGGTTTCACCTTCATCTTCTCTCCGGAAATTGCGGGCATCGGAATCTTCGTGGTCGCCGAGAACATGATCAGCAATTTCGGGTACATGCATCAGATTCTCTACCAATACTCCATGACGCTGGCGCCGATTCTCGTCCTCGGGGCGCTCTACGCCATCGCCCAACAGTCCAGCGTCTGGCGCCGCAACACCCTGGCGGTTCTTACCTTGACCGGGGCGATCTGGACCTGCGCTCTTTGGGGCTACGCACCATTTTCGGACAACTCGGTCCAGACCAATACGTTGCCACCGAACTCCATAGGGCCCCTCAACTATCTCGAGAAGTATTTGCCGCCGAACGCGTCGGTGTCCGCGTGGTACCCGTTGGACGCACACATCGACAATCGAGCGCAGATCTACGTGTGGCCGACCCCGTTCTACGCCGAAGACTGGGGTAGGGGCAACGACACCGGGGCCCGGCTGCCCGTCGCGAATCAGGTGCAATATCTTCTCCTGCCGGTTCCCCTGATCGCGGGTGAAGATCCCAACGTCTTGCAAAAGATCGCTAGCGACTACCGACTCGTGCGTAGCCGAGGAGGCTACGGCCTCTACGAAAAGACCGGTTCCCCATGAGGCGGCAGACGGTCCCCGCCGTCGGCGACGGTCTGGCGCTAGCGAACCCGCGCGTCGAGGCGTCGGCGAAGGATCTCTTCTACGGTCTCTTCGGCGGAGAGTTCCGAAGTGTCGAGCCAGAGACCGATTCGCGGCGTCTCATCTTCCATTGATCTGCAGAGACTTTCGACGTCCCAATCGCCGTAGCCGGACTTGATTCGTTGACGTTCTCGTGCGGCGACGACGTCGGGCCGGGGATGGAGCACGACGACGTAGAGCGGCGTGATCTCCAGGCGTCCGACGACGTTGGGGAGCGCCGATCCCACGTAGATGTCCTGCAGCACGACGGAGAAATCGTCGCGCCAGTAGTCGTTGGCGACGTTCGCGGCGATGCGCTGGCGAAGGTCGAGTTGGCGCAAGGCTTCGTCGCCGAGTTCGGGCGTGATGGGGTCGCGACCGCGAACGATGATCGTTCGAAACGCGTCTCCGCGGAGGTGCACGCTGCGCGCGAAATGTTGGGCGAGGAGTTCGGCCACCGTCGTCTTACCGGCGGCCATAACGCCGGTAATCACGAACCCCACGGCCGGTTCGTAGCGCTCGCCCTGCGGGGCCGGGGTCGCTACTTTGGCCGTACGCGGCGAGACGAACGACACTCAGATCCGAATCGGTTGGTCGAGGGACTCCATCACGGAATCGTATTGCGTCCAATGAGCGGGTGATACGCCGGTCCTCAAGAAATCGATTGAGTGCACTCCCGGGATCAGAATCACCGTGGTGAATTCAGCGTGATTCACTGACGTTACGCGACGATGGCTCTCGAGCGATCCGAATGGTAACCATTGCTCAAGTCCACCTATGGAGAAGGAAGCGCGTGCGACGTAATGTGATGAAAACTTTGTCGCCGAGATCGGAATTTCATGGGGATTAAAGAGTCCGTCGGAAGAGGCTCAAATGAAGATTCAGTTCCCGGCTGGGGCCGTGTCGAATTCGGACGACGTCTCGGCCTGAAAGCGGTGGCCGGAACGGCGCTCATCGCGGGCACGACGATCGCTGCAACGTCAACCTCGGAAGCGACGAGCAACGCCGAGACGATCAAGATCGGCTACGTCACGCCGTCCACCGGATCATTCGCCGACTTCGCGGGTCCCGACAGATTCGTCTTGAGTCTCATTCGGAGCGCGAGCCAGTTCGCGAAGGGAATCACCCTCGGCAAGACGAAGTACAAGATTGAAATAACGGTGAAGAACAGTCAGTCCGATCCCACCGTCGCGAGCGCCGTCGCGATTGAACTCATCCAACAGACTGGCGTCGACCTAATCGTCACCTCGTCCGGACCCGAAACCACCGTGCCCGTCAGTGGCGTGTGTGAAGGCGCGGGCGTGCCGTGTCTTTCGACAGCCTGTCCGTGGGAGACCTGGTGGAGCGGGTTCGTCGGGAACTCGATCGGCCCGGCGGGCAATGCGGTCGGTTCGCCGCCGCAGTACTGCTCCATGTTCTTCTTCGGAGTCCCGGAGTTGGTTGAATGCTTCTTGCCCATGTGGAACAAAGTGCTCCGGGTCACGGACGCGGACCAGGTCTACGCCGGGATGTTCCCCAACGACGCCGACGGCATCGCTTTTCGCTCCGACTGGCCCTCGACGATGGCGACGCTCGTTTCGGCGGAGGGCGGCACGCCGTGGACGCTCGTTGACGGAGGCGCCTACAGCGACGGATCGAGCGATTACAAAGCGATGATCGAGCTGTTCAAGTCGGGGTCCGGTGGCAAGCCCTGTGACTTCTTCATCAATTATTCGCTGACCTCTGACTTCAACACGTTCTGGCGGCAGTCCTCCGAGCAGGCGTGGAAGCCGAAATTTGCGACGGTGGCCCGGACCATGCAGTTTCCCAATGACGCCGACGCACTGGGCGAGCTCTCGGAGAATGTCGCGGCGGGCTGCTGGTTTTCACCGAACGCTCCGTACGAATCATCGCTGACCGGCATGAGCGCCAATACCTTCGCCGCCACCTACCAAATGGTGACCGCACAGCAGTGGGCGCAGTCCATGGGTTCGACGTACTCGCTCTTTGAAGTGGTGATCGAAGCACTTAAGAAGGTGAGAAATCCCCACGACCGAAAGGCCGTCGCCAACGCCATGAAGGAAGTGGCCTACGTCGGGATGTGTGGACCGCTGAACTTCTCGGCGAGCACGAATCCGGCCAGGGGCGTGGGCGTCATCAAGCCGATCGGCATCCAGTGGCGACGCGGCTCCAAGGAACTCGTCGGGCACCGAAGGTTTGCGTGGTCGCCCTGGGTAGTCGACAACACGCTCAATCGGCACATTCCGTTGCAAGCAACACTCGCACCGACGAACGCGTAGCCAACGACGCCACGTCGCAGTGCGGAAGTTGGGTCTCGTTGTCAAATCTTGCGTGCAAGCACCTTTAGTAGGATTACCCGGTGCCTGCTCCAAATCCTCCGCCTCGTCGCGCCTCCGGTGGGCGACCACCGAGCGCGAATCGTGGTGTCCCGAAGGGAGCGAAACGTCCGAGTAGCGCTTCCGGTGGAGCTTCCCAGCGGGGTCCGCGTGAAGTGGATTCAGGCAGGAACGAGCGTCGCGAACCCCGTGAAGGCGCCGAACGGCGAATCGATCGCTCCCAACCCGATGGCCGTCCGGTGCCGCGCGGCGCGCGTTCGAACGACCGCAACACCCGAGATTCTAAGACCTACGCCGATCGAGCACCACGCCGATACGACCGCGAAGACCGTGAAGGACACAACGGCGCGGCCGAACGTCGACCTCGACCAAGCAGCGCCGGTCGAAACGATCGATCGCCGAGTCGACCGGCGTCGCGTGACGGGCGACCGCCGAGCCGCTCGAACGCACCGGGCACGGCACGCGAGGGCGGCTACCGAAAGGACGCTTCCTCGACGCGAACGCCCCGTTCGAGCAGTCGACCTACCGGTCCGACCGATCGCTCCATCCGAGCGCTGAGGTCAGACAATCGTTACGACGCCCACACACGCGATCGCCGACCAAGTCTGCCGCCGCGCAACCGCCCGCCGGGTCGGACCCGCCCGGAACGTCGACCCCGCGAGCTGAGCCCCGAAGAGATAGAACGCGCCAAGGCCGACTCCTACGGCCGCGCCCAGGGGTGGGGGGGCGTCGCGCGGAAAGGTGGCGCCAACATCAAGTCGACCGGACAGGCGATGGAGGTCACGCCGAGTTCGGGCACCAAGCCCGATCGCATCTCGACCTGGGTGCAAGACGAGCGTCCGAAGAGTGTCGCACCCGCGCCCCGGGATAAGCCGAAGGTCAAGTACGCGCTCCCGGGCGACATCGCCGCCGACGTTCGCAAGACCTTCATCGGCACGTCCTACATGCGCGAGAAGATGGTTATGACGCTGACCAGGGCGGCCGAGGCCTACGACCGCAAGCGCTACGAAGAGGCGCTGCGCCTCGGGCGCATCGTCGCCGACGCCGTCCCGGGCGTGGCCCCGGTGCGCGAGTTGACCGGGCTCGCGGCCTACCGCGCGGAGCGTTGGAACATGGCGAAGATTCACTTGCGTGCACATTTCACCATTACCGGCGACGCCGAACATCTGCCGCTCGTCATGGACTGTGACCGGGCGAACTTTCGCTTTCGCGCGGTCGCCAAGACCTTCCTGGAACTCGAGGCCAGCGAACCGACGGCCGAGGTGCTGGCCGAAGGGCGCATCGTCATGGCGGCGTCGTTGGCCGACCAACGCCTGTACGCCGAGGCGATCGAACTGCTGACCAAGGCCGGGGCGACCAAGCACCTGCGCAATCCTTCCTATCGTCACGTTCGTCTCTGGTACGCTCTGGGCGACGTCTTCGACCGGGCCGGGGACCTCACTTCAGCGCGCGAACTGTTCGCGCGCGTCGTCATTGCTGAACCGGACGCCTACGACGCCAAGGCCCGCCTCGGTGAACTCGGCACCGCGGCCCCCCGCAAGAACCGCAAGCGACGGGTCACTCCGGTGTCGAAGAAAAAGTCCGCCGACTAGCTCATCGCGGCGACCGCCGCCAGCAACGAGATCTCGCCCCCTCGCGTGTCACCGGTCAGTCCGACCTGCATCTTGTTCATCATGTACGAGATGGTCAGGCCCAACTCTTGGTCCATCATGATGAGCGAGCCTCCGTAGCCGCCCCAGAAACAGCTCCGCGGACCGACGGGCACGTAACTGCTCGAGAGTCCGTAGCCCAGGCCGAAACTCATGTCGACGCCGAGCACCTGGTCCACGCCACCGACCTGACGTTGGAAGACCGTGTCGCCCGTCTTCTCCGAGAAGAAGCGGTGACCGTTCGCGTGGCCGTTGTTGGCCATCACCTGTTGAATGGTGGCCACCGAGAAAGCGTTGCCGTGTCCGTTGGCAGCCGGGATCTCCGCCGCGCGCCACCACCGATTTCGCGGCGCCGTCGCGTCCAGGAGCGGCGAGGTGAGCGTGCGCACCATGATCGAGTCCGGTGCGGAGTCACCGAAGCTCTCGGGGGGAGGGGGGATCACCAAGCTGACGCGGTGCTCTTCGGACTCGGGCAGCCCGATGTAGAAGTCGACACCCAGCACGTCGGCGACTTCACTCTTGAAGAACTGTCCGATGGTCGTGCCGGTGATTCGTCGAACTACCTCGCCCAGGAGAAACCCCTGGGTCAAGGCGTGGTAGCCGGTCATCGATCGGTCCTCCCACCACGGCGCTTGCGCGGCGAGGAGCGAAATGGCCAGTTCCCAATCCGCTAAGTCTTCGGGCGAGATCGACTCGTGCCAGCCCGAGAGGCCGGCACAGTGATTCATGAGGTGGCGTACCTCGATGTCCGCCTTGCCGTTGGCAGCGAACTCCGGCCAGTAGGTCGCGACAGGGAGATTGAAGTCAAGTTCGCCGCGGTCGTAGAGCATCAAGGCGACCAGGAACGTCATGGTCTTGGTGGTTGACCAGACGTTCACGAGCGTGTCGCGGTCCCACGGCGTGGTCTTCGCCTCGTCGCGGTAGCCGCCCCAAAGGTCGGCCACGAGTTCTTCGTGGTGGTATACGGCGATGGACGCGCCGACGTCCTCGTCATTGGCGAGCGTCTTCTCCAGGTGATCGACGAGGCCAGCGAACTTCTCGGTCGTCGTTCCTTGAACTTGCGACATGGGCCTCTCCCTACTTTGGCGATGGAGCCGAGGTTACCGTCAGAACGTCATCCCCGAAAGGCCGACGAGTGCTCGGGCGTGCTCGATTTCACCCATGTGACGCAACGCGTGCTGATAGATCCAGCATTTAAGGGCGTCACTGCGGGAGATTCCGACTTCGCCGCCCACGCGCGCCGAAAACGTCTGGGCGATCGCGGGGCCTCGGGGAGGGTCACGATTACGTCGGAGAAGGTGGAGGGTTTGACACCCAGCGAGAAGGCGATCGGCAAGACACCCGGCACCACCACGCGATTGACTTGCTCGAGGTCCATTGACGCGCAGGCTTCGGAGTAGAGAGAGCGCTCGGCGTGGAGCCGTCGCGAGAGCGATGATTGGTAGTCGAAGTCCATGATCGCACTCTGTCGCAGAAGGTGCGCGTTGTGCTTTTCGTATCGAGTTCTCGCGCGGCGAGCAGAATGAGTCGACGTGGTCATCTTGTAACCTTGGGTCATGGACATTGCCTCGCTACTGGGTGACGAAGCGTCATCATTGCTCGATCACCAGGCCACTGCCTTCCCCAAACAGCTGCTGACCCTCCCCGGACCGAACTACCTGGATGACGTGTTCGCCCTCTCTGATCGGTCTCCGACCGTGCTGAGGAACCTGGGAACCCTGCACAATCACGGGCGACTACGGGGAACCGGCTATCTCTCGATCCTCCCCGTCGACCAGGGCATCGAGCACTCGGCCGCGGCGTCGTTCTCGCCCAATCCCGAGTACTTCGATCCGGCCCGGCTCTGCGACCTGGCCATCGAGGGGGGGTGCAACGCTATTGCCTCAACGCTCGGGACGCTCGGATCGATCTCGCGTCGCTACGTTCACCGGATTCCCTTCATCGTGAAGATCAATCACAACGACCTGCTGCGTTACCCGAACTCCTACGACGAACGACTCTTCGCCTCAGCCCAGTTGGCCTCGGACCTGGGCGCCGTCGGCATCGGCGCGACGATCTACTTCGGTTCCGAGGGATCGATCCGCCAGATCGAAGAGATCGGCCGGGCCTTCGCCGAAGCCCACCGACTCGGGATGTTCACGGTGCTCTGGACGTACTTGCGAAATGACGCTTTCGTCAAGGACGGCGTCGATTACCACCTCAGTGCCGACCTGACCGGCCAGGCCAACCACCTCGGCGTCACCATCGAAGCCGACATCATCAAGCAGAAGCAGCCGATCAACAACGGCGGCTACAACGCGGTGAAGTTCGGAAAGACCAGTCCCCTGGTGTATTCGAAGCTGACCACCGACAATCCGATCGATCTCACGCGCTGGCAGGTCGTCAACTGCTACGCCGGCCGCATCGGTCTGATTAACTCCGGCGGTGAGTCTCAGGGCAACGACGACTTGGCGGGCGCCGTTCGCACTGCGGTCATCAACAAGCGCGCCGGTGGGCAGGGACTCATCCTTGGACGCAAGGCCTTCCAACGACCGATCGAAGAAGGTGCGGCGCTCATCAACGCCATACAAGACGTGTATCTGGACGAATCCATCACCATCGCTTAGGAATACGCTGCAGTGATGAGTGCAGACGAATCATCGGATCCGGGGTGGTTGACGTGGCCGAACCTGATCACCGTCATCCGGCTGGCGCTGCTGCCACTCTTCTTTTGGCTCCTGTTCGGCACTGATCACCGCGCCCTGGCGGCGTGGTTGCTGGCCGCCCTGGGGGCGACCGATTGGATTGACGGCTTCGTGGCGCGACGTTGGCACCAGGTCTCCAACGTTGGCAAGATTCTCGATCCCTTGGCCGATCGGATCCTCGTGATCAGCGGACTGCTCGCCGTGGCGGCGGCATCGGGCGTGCCGTGGTGGTTCGCCTTGACGACGTTGGCGCGCGAACTGATCGTTTCGGTCCTGACGCTCGTGCTGGCCGCCCTCGGCGCAGCGCGCATCGACGTGCTGTGGTGGGGCAAGGTGTCGACGTTTGCCCTGATGACGAGCTTCCCGCTTTTCCTGCTCACGACGAACCCTCATCACGCCGCGCTGCAACCGTGGCAGCACGACGCGCGCGACGCCTGCTGGGTGATCGGAATCATGGGACTGACGCTTTCGTGGATCGTGCTCGGAGGCTACGTGAAACCGGCGTTGAGTGCACTTCGCTCGGGACGTCAAGCGCGGAAAATCTTGTAAGTTTGCCCCATGTTGATTCCCTCTGAACTTCGATACTCCAGCGACCACGAATGGGCGAAAGCCAGCGCGGACGTGATTCGAGTCGGCATCACCGATTACGCCCAGGACGCCCTCGGCGACGTGGTGTTCGTCGATCTGCCCAAGGTCGGCACCGAGATCGAAGCGCACGGCGCGATCGGTGAAGTCGAGTCGACGAAGTCGGTGTCGGAGATTTACGCTCCGGTCGGCGGAACGGTCACCGCGGTGAACGACGCCTTGACCAGCGCACCCGAATCGGTCAACGCCGACCCGTACGGTGACGGTTGGATCTGTGAAATCACGACGACGAGCAGCGCCGACTTCAACGCGCTGCTCGACGCCGCGGGTTACCAAGCCCTCACCAACAACTGACCCTGACGACCGCTCGCGAATTTAACTAGTGTGAAGCCGATGAACTGCCGTCGATGTGGAGAAATTCTGAACGCCAACGCGAATTTCTGTTGGTCGTGCGGGGCGCCTCAGCACGACGCCAACTCGCCGGAGACCATTGCGGTTCCCGTGATCACGGCGGCCGAAGTGTTGCACCCCGGATCGACCCGCGGTCCCAACGGTGAACACGGTGACGAATTAGTGATCGCCGCCGGACTGGAAGCCGGCAACCGAATCGAATTGAAAGCGGAGATCACGACCGTCGGACGACACGAGAACAGCGATCTGCTCTTGGATGACGTCTCGGTCTCGCGTCATCACGCGATCTTCACGCGAACCGCGAGCGGTCGGATCACCCTTCGGGATCTCAATTCGCTGAACGGCACCTACGTAAACGGCACTCGAGTTGAAGAGACCACGCTGCACTCGGCCGATGAAGTCCAAATCGGCAAGTTCAAGTTGGTCTTTTGGGAGGCGACGCAATGAGCGGCAACCAGGGAATAATGCGCATTGGAGAGGTACACGCTCAACTCCGAAAGTACTTCCCTGATATTGAACTCTCCAAGATTCGCTACTACGAAGACAAGGGTCTGGTTCAGCCGAGTCGTAGTCGCAAGGGCTATCGCCTGTACTCCGAGCGCGACATCGAGTGCTTGCGCGAAGCGATTCGTCTGGCCCAAGAGGAGTTCGTGCCGCTGCGTGTCGTGCGACTGCGTTTGATCGAGCAAGGTCTCTTGCGCGACGTGCCGGTGCCGTCGAGTCCCCGTCACGCCGCCCGTGAAGCGGTCTCGAACGTCATTTCGATTCCCGCGCCGCCCGTGCCGCCCGCGGTGACGTCGCGTCCCGTGCTCACGGTCGTGCCCGAGAGCGTTGACGCCACGGTCTCGAGTGATCAGCACTATTTGACCACGGCGGAGTTCTTGGGCGCGACGGGACTGGCGTTGGCGGTGGTGACGCAGCTCCATGCGCTCGGTCTTCTCGCGCCGGTGTTGCTCGGCAACGAGATTGCGTATACCGAATTCGACCTGCGAGTGGCCGCGGTCGCCGTTATCCTCCTCGAACGCGGGGTCGACGTACGGCTGCTCGGTTCACTTCGTCGCGTCGCCGAGCGCGAGATCGGATTGATTGACGACCTATCGTCACCGCTGCATTCGAAGGGGAGTGGGCTCTCCGGCGAACAGGCCCGCGGCGTCACGGTGGAACTGGCCGCCGAGGTCGCGTCGTTGCGCTCGGTGCTCTACGAACGTTCACTACAGGACTACCTCGGTCGCTAGACGTAAATTTTCGACCGCTCTCGGTCTAGGCTCAGGACATGGTTGAAGTGGTCCTTCGGGCGGTGCGCGTCGACGTGGGATCCTCGACCCCTCTTCTCCTGCTGGAAGAGGTGACCGGTTCGCGGGTACTACCGATCTTCATCGGGGCACCCGAAGCCGCCGCCATCGCCTACGCCCTCCAGGGTGTGAAGGCTCCGCGACCGATGTCGCACGATCTCCTCGGGAATGTCATCGTCGCGCTCGGCGCACAACTCTTCGCCGCCGAGATCACGGAACTTCGCGACAACACCTTCTACGCGAATCTTCGACTGCTTCGCGATCGCGACGAGATCAACGTGAGTGCACGTCCCAGTGACGCGGTCGCCCTGGCGCTTCGCGTGGGCGCACCGATTCTCGTGAACGACGAGTTGATGGCGGCCGAAGGCCGCGTCATGGAGCTCGACCTCGACGACGACGAAGATGACGGGGATGACACTGACGCTCCGAACGAAGCGGATCTGGTCGCCGAATTGAGAGAGTTCCTCGACACGATTCGGCCCGAGGACTTTGGTCAGTGAGACGTGGTGCGATTTCGATTGCCATTTTCGTCGCCTTCGTAGTGATCATCACGGTGAGTCGACACGTCATCGATTCCACCTCCAGCACCACGACGACGGGCGTTCCCGTGACGACCACGACCATTAATTCAGCCCCCACGACGACAGCGGCCGTGGGGGCACCGACCTGTCAGGGCAGTGCCTTTTCGGGCGTGTTCAATCAGGGAGAGGGAGCGGCCGGCACGGTCTACGCGAGCGTCACGCTGACCAAGGCCACGCCCGGAGCCTGTTCGATCAAGGGCTGGCCGATTCTGACGCTGCAGGACAAGACCGGCGCGGTTCTGCCCTTGAATCTGGTCGACCAGACCGGGAATAACAACGCGATCCAATTCACCGCCTCCAAGGCCAACGACCAACCCGTCGCGCTGACGCTGACCAACGGCTCCGTTACCAACTTCTCCTTGGCGTACTCCAGCGTGCAAACCGCCAATACGGTCTGTGACAACGCGGTCACCATCAGCGTGCAGTTCGCCACCGGCGGATCGTCCTTGCCCGTCACGCCGTCCTATCCCGTTCAACCCTGTGACAACGGCAAGATCTGGGTTAGTCCCTTCTACTAAGTCGCGTTACTGACGGGTCGTAAAAAGAGCGCTCTTCACGACCCTCGAGGTTCCACTACATTCGTTCGTAAGCGTCAACGTTGACGATGGTCGAGCGGATCGTTACCCGGCTCGACAGGGATATTGGGGGAAGAATGACTGACGCCATAAGTGCCGACTATCTGGGGGCCAAGCAACCGGAACTCGGTGGTCACGATCGGCTTCGCAAAGGTCAACTAGGTCCGTTGGATATCGCCGCGGCGACCATGGCCAACATCGGGCCGGCGATGAGCTTCTACTTCGGCTTCGGCTACCTGGCCTACACGGCCGGATTGGCCTCGCCGTTGACTATCATTCTGGCCGGCGTCGCGATCCTCTTTCTCGGTAACACCCTTTCGGAGTTCTGCAAGGTGCTGCCGTCGACCGGCGGCTTCATCTCGTTCATCGGCAAGACCTTTGGCGGACGCACGGCGGTGACGACCGCGCTGATGGTCGGTGCGGGCTACATCGTCGCCATGTCGTCGGTCGTCGCCATCGTTGGTGGGTTCTTCCAGATCATCTTGAAGAACTACAACGTCTCGGGTCTCGAGAACGTGCCGTGGATCTTTTGGACGCTGATCTTCCTGGCGTTCGCCGTGTTCATGATGATTCGCGGAATCTCTATCTCCACTCGAATTGCGGGCATTTTCTTCGCGTTCGAGATGGTCATTCTGATCGTCGTGAGCGTCGTAGCGTTGATCAAGTTCCACAGTTCGATCACCTTCCGACCTTTCGAGCCCAAGAACATACACAACGGTTTCAGCGGTCTGGCCGCGGGTTTCCCGCTGGCGATCTATCTCTTCATCGGGTGGGAGAACTCCGCGGCCCTTGCCGAAGAGACCGACAATCCGCGCAAAAACATTCCGAGGGCGGTCTTCACCTCAGCGCTCATCATGTTGGTCGCCTACGTCCTGTTCGCCTTTGCGACGGTCGTGGGATTCAAGAACAACGTGGCGAATCTGACCAGTGCCGCCATTCCCTTCGTCTCCGTAGCCAAAGGTGTCCTCGGTGCGGCGCTGTTCTTCGCCTTGCTCGCGGGCATGACGTCCACGTTGGGCGCCCTGATCGCCGGAACGAACTCGCAAGCTCGATTGATCTTCAACGCCGGACGTGAAGGCTTACTGCCCAAATTCATCGGCAAGGTCCATGACACCCGTCGAACACCCATCAACGCGCTCTTCGTGTTCCTGGGAATCGCCCTGACACTCATCGGCGTATGGGGACTTCTCCACATCACCGGTTCGGCCGCCAACTCGGCGTCGATGAGCGCTACGAACTTCTTCTTCGAGTCTTCAACCTTCGGCACGATACTGGTCCTCGTGGTTTACGCGCTCAGTAATTTGGCGCTACCGTTTTATTACAAGCGTTTCCACCCGGAGCTCTACAACCCGTTCCGACACGCCGTGTTACCGGCCATCGGATTCCTCTTGATTGGCGTGCCGCTCTACTACCTCGCCCGACCGAATCCACCAGTTCCTCCGTACAACTGGTACCCGTGGGTGGCCGGCGGCTTCATCGTGGTGGCCTTCATCTACGCGTCGGTGCTCGTGGCGCGTGATCCCGGTCTGGGCGAACGCGTCGGATCGATCGTCGCCGACGAGTAGTTCGTCCGAAAGTATTAACCCGGGGTGGGATTCACGAGAATCCGGCCTCGGGTGTTTCCGTGGCGAAGGTCATCGAATGCCGGAGTCAATTCTTCGAGGTCCACTTCGCGATCGACGAGTGCTTCGAAATCGACCCGTGCCGCAATCGCCCCGAGGGCCGACCAGACCCGCAGGCGGGTAGATTTCGTAGCTTCGACGGAGTCGATGCCCAACAGGGCGACGGAACGAGTGATGAAGGGATAGACCGTCGTCGACAACTCGGCGCTTCCCACGAGGCCGCTCGCCGCGACCGCGCCACCGTAGCGAAGCGAACGAAGGATTTGAGCGAGCGTGTCACCGCCGACGCAGTCGATCGCGCCGGCCCACGTCTCGCTCGCCAGCACTCGTCCCGGGTTGTCCGCCACGTCGTCACGGCCGATGACGCGAACTGCACCGCGCTCGAGCAGCCACGCCGACGCCGACGGTGAACCGGTCGAGGCCACGGGTCGGTAGCCGCTCGCAGCGAGCAGGGCCACAGCGTGAGAGCCGACGCCGCCGGTCGCGCCGGTGACCAGTACCTCGGATCCCGCCTCGAGACCCCGGTCTTCGAGCGCCAGCAGACTCTCCATCGCGGTGAAACCGGCGGTGCCGATGATCATCGCCGTCCGCGTCGAAATCGAGTCCGGAAGTGCCGTGACGTAGTTCGCGGGGGAGTAGATGAACTGCGCAAAGCCCCCATCGCGCGCGACGCCGAGTCCTCCGCCGTGTACCGCGACTCGCGTGCCTTCGGGGAACGCTGGGTCGGTCGAGTGCATCACGGTGCCGGCGGCGTCGACACCACCGACGAGGGACGCGATGCGCCGGACTCGACTCTTGGGTGCCGCGACCATGGCGTCCTTAAAGTTCACGCCGCTGTAGTCCACCGCGACAAGGATGTCGTTCGCGTCCGACGCGACTGCCTCAAATTCGCGAACACCCATCGACAGGGTGTCGTCGATTTCGGACACTACGAACGCGCGCACGCAGCCACACTACGGCCCGAGGGAGCGGTGCTCGCGCGACGCCTACCATGACGGAGGTGACGACGATCTCCTTGCAGGGCCATCCGACCTGGGCCCGACTACCCAAAGGAAAAGGTCCGACGGTGCTCCTCTTACACGGCGGGATGAGCAGCGGCGCCAGCCTGCTCAAGTCGATCGGACCGTCGCTCGCGAAGCGATATCGCGTGGCCGCCTTCGACCGGCGTGGTCACGGGCGAACGGGAGATACCGACGAGCCGTTCTCCTATGACGCGATGGCGACCGAGACCATCGCCTTCATTGAGCACTTGAAGCGACGAGTTCACGTGATCGGTCACAGTGACGGCGGCAACGTCGCGTTGCTGGTGGCGATGCGTCGGCCGGACCTCCTTCGCCGAGTGGTCGCCGTCGGCGCGAACTACCACTTCGAAGGGCTGCTGCCGTTGCCGACCTTTGACCTCGAGGGCGACGACTTCGCGGAGTGGGCGCAGCGCTTCGGTGACAACTCTCCCGACGGTCCGGACCGCGCTCGAGTGGTGGAGGAGAAGACGCGGATCATGACATTTTCCCAACCGAACCTGACGGTGAAGGACCTCGCCACGATTGCGGTGCCGGTGTTGGTGATGGCCGGCGATGACGATGTTGCCACACTGATGCATACCTGCTCCATGTACGAGGCGATTCCCCAGGGTCAACTGTCGATCGTGCCCGGTTCGTCGCACATGCTCCTGAAGGAGCGAACCAAGGAGTGCGTGCGGATCATTGATCATTTCCTCAGCGCCAAATTGCCACCGGTCACGTTTGCTCCAATGCGCCGCTACAGACCGGTTTTAGAGGACTAGAAAGGTCAGTTCGAAATCGCGACGGTAGATACAATTGGCCCCATGCTGACGCGGGGCTCATTCGCGCGCACCCGCTGCGTGACATGGTGGGGAGCGCTTCCGGGACTGAGTAGCGACGCATTGCTCTACGGTCTCTCGGCCGTCTTCGCCCTCGGTCTGGGCATGACCTCGCATGAGGGCGCGCAGTGGCAGTGGGGGTATCTCGCCTTCGGTCCGTACGCGCTGTGCGCCTTCATTGCCTTCGAGTTGCGCCGAGTGAGGTTCCGGCACCTCTCGATGGTACGAATGGCGTTGCTCGCGCTGGTGTTGCTCGGCTCGGTCGCCATCCCGCTTGGACTCGAAGCGCGCTGGAGGGTGGCCCAGCCGGAAATTGGCGTGATTCAACGCGCCGGCCAGAACCTCAGCAAGGACCGCAACCTCTACCCGTCCTACGACAAGCACGGCATCTTGATAAATCCGATCGCGGGCATTCCCGCCTACGAGTCGTTCTTCCCCTACTTTCCGCTCATGGGAATCTTCGGCCTTCCGTCGGCCGAGACCCACAAGGGCAGGGGCCTGACCGACCCGCGAATCGCCATGTCGCTCCTCACGTTGTTGGCGAGCGCGCTGGCGCTCGCTCTGTTGCGATCGTCGACGAAGAAGAAGATCCGGGTCGCGCAGTTTCTCCTGGCGCTGCCGATAGGCGCGTTGTTCCTCTCGACCGGTGGCGACGACATGCCAATTCTCGCGCTCACGTTGCTCGGAGTAGTGGCGCTGCAACGACGACAGAACAACTTCGCGGGGATCAGTCTCGGCTTGGCGGCCGCGATGAAGCTGACGGCGTGGCCCATGGCTTTCGGCGCGTTGCTCGTCGCGCACGACTCGAGGAACCGGTCGGCCTGGAAGCGAATCGCCGCTTGGGTCTGCGCCATCGTTGTCGTGACGGTCACCCCCTTCGCGATACGCGCCCCTTGGGCGTTCATGTCGAACGTCTTCGCCTTTCCCCTCGGGCTCACCAGCGTCACCTCACCGGCCGCCAGCGCGTTGCCGGGACACATCTTGACGACGCTCTGGGCACCGGCCGGCCACATCCTGGCGCCGGTGACGTTCCTCGTCGGGGGTTATTTCATGGCGAAATACCTGCGACATCATTGGCCGCTCAACCTGTCACAAGTGCTGGCGATCCTGAGCCTGGTCTTCCTCGCCATGATGTGCGTCTCGTCGGCGACGCGCATCGGCTACGTGATCTACCCGCTCAACTTCGCGCTCTGGTCCTGGGCGTGCAAGGAAGCGGTCATTCCAACGAGGGAACTGGTTCAGACTGTTTCGGAGTTCTGATAGATCCGGAAGGTCCAATGCACGAGGTGGTTCGAAGACCTCGTGACCGTGATGCCGACGACCCAGTAGAAGCCGTCGTTGCCGGCCTTTTGGAAGAGCGACTGGGGCGAACCCTTGCTCGACCCTTGGGAGAAGAGAGCCCAACCGCGAACCTCGAGTTGGGTCTTGTAGAACTTCAGGAGTGACGCGCCGTTCGCGGTCGTGACGAGCGGCTGGTAACAGTCGAAGTCGCCGGCGCCGGCGTTGGGGATATTGCCCGACGACGCACTCGTCGTGCCGTCGGGCACCAGGAACACGTCGTTGATGTTCGACGGGATCTCCGAGGCACTGGTGCAGTAGTCCAGGACGGCCGATGACGGCGCCTTGGCCAGGCCGCCGACGACGACGGGGAGCGTGGTCGCGGTGGACGTCACGCCCTGATCGGAGATGAGATTGACCAGCATGAAGACCAGAAGCACGACGACGGCGAAGATCAGCACGCCCGCCGCGGGCCAGATACTCGTGGTCGTCGTCAGCGGAGCGCGCGGCTCGTCGCTCATTCGCCCCAACCCAAGTGGTCAATCGGTCCGCGACCACGACCGAGCTTCCAATCCGCGGCGCTGGTGAGCGCGGCCAGTACGAAGGATTTGGCGTCGCGCGCGGCGTCGGGTATCGTCCGCCCGAGGGCGAGTCCGGCGCAGATGGCGGCCGACAATGAACAGCCGGTCCCGTGATCGTTGGTGGTCGCGACGCGCGCGGCGTCGAAGATGAAGACATCGTCACGACCGACCAAGATATCGGGGGCGCGGCGCTCGGTGAGCGAATGTTCGGCGAAGTGTCCGCCCTTGACGAGCGCCCAGGTCGGACCGAAACCGAGCAACTGGCGCGCCAGCGCGACCATGTCGTCGTGATTCTTGACGTCGTGCAGGTCGACCCCGCAGAGCATCGCGGCCTCGCGCAGGTTCGGCGTCACGACTTCGGCGTGGGTCAACAAGGCCTCGCGGTAGGCGTCGACCCCGCCGTCGTCCATGAGCGGATGCCCGGTCGATGTGACCAGGACCGGATCGACCACGAGGTGGGGGAGTAATCCTTCGCTCGCGAGTTCGGCCACCTTCACCACGGTCGCCGGTTGCGCCAACATGCCCGTCTTAACGGCGCTCACCTCGAAGTCGGCGACGACGCTGAGAATCTGGGCAACCACCACGTGGGGATCGACGTTCTGCACCGACGTCACGCCCACGGTGTTCTGGGCGGTGACGGCCGTGAGCGCCGTGGTGGCGTGCACTTCGAAAGCGCAAAACGTGCGCAGGTCGGCCTGAATTCCGGCCCCACCACCGGAGTCCGACCCCGCGATCGTGAGAACGGTGAGGGGTTGCACTTGATCAACCTTAATGAAGGGGCGTCCACGGTCAGTACGATGAGGTCGTGGGAGATCTCTTTCAAGTCGGCTCGCTGAGTTCGCCGTCACGTCTGATCGTGGGCACCGGCGGGTTTCGTTCCATGGAGATTCTCGGTGCTTCCCTGGTCGCCTCGGAAGCGTCCATCGCGACGGTGGCGCTGCGCCGCATCGACCCGAACGTCAAGGGTTCGATCTACGACTTGCTGGGCCGCCTTAACTTTTCGCTCCTGCCCAACACGGCCGGGTGCTTCAGCGCGGCCGAGGCCGTCAAAGTCGCCGAAATGGCCCGAGAGGCCTTTGACACCAACGCCGTCAAGCTCGAAGTAATCGGCGACGACGTGACCCTGTTGCCCGACACGACCGAGACCTTGGCCGCCGCCGAGAAGCTGGTCCGCAGTGGTTTCGAGGTCTGGGCCTACACCTCCGATGACCTCATTGTCGCCCAGCGCCTCGAACAGGTCGGTTGCGTCGCGGTGATGCCGCTCGGTTCACCCATCGGCTCGGGACTCGGCGTGCGCAACCCGCACGCCATTGGGATGATCTGTGCGCGAGTGAGCGTGCCGGTCCTGCTCGACGCCGGCGTCGGAACGGCTTCGGACGCCGCCTTGGCCATGGAACTGGGCTGTGACGGGGTGCTCGCGGCGTCGGCGATTAACCGGGCGCTGGACCCGGTGATGATGGCCGAATCGCTCCGTGAAGCGGTGAAGGCCGGGTTCCTGGCCCGACGAGCCGGTCGGATCCCGCCGCGTGTGCACGCCGAAGCCTCCTCACCGTCATTGGGTCGCCCAGATTTATTTGTTGAGTAGGCCGGCCCAAACTACACTGGTGTAGTCCGCCGGGTTAGTCTGAACAGACCTCGGTCGGGAGGGACACGACACATGGCAGATTCTTCAACGTACGGATTTAGTGGCCCGATGGTCTGTCGCCTCACGGGCGTCACGTACCGTCAGTTGGACTACTGGGCGCGGACCGATCTCGTGACGCCGTCAATTACCGCGGCCAAGGGCAGCGGTTCCAAACGCACCTACTCCTACTCCGACGTGCTCGAAGTGAAAGTGATCAAATCGCTCCTCACCTCTGGCGTCGCGTTAAACCGCGCCCGACAGGCCGTGGAATGCCTACGCAACTCACTGGGGGCCGATCTCGCCTCCAGCAGTCTCGTATTGAGCGACGCCGGATCGGTGCTCGCGCGTGACGACGGCGACCTCGTCGACCTCCTTCGCGGGGGTCAGGGCGTCTTCAACATCGTTCCTCTGGCGAGCGTGGTCGCCGAACTCACGACCACCATTCGTCAGTCGCAGCTCGCAACGTCGGAGAGGGAGACCCGTTCGGCGTGACCGACCCGTCGCCGATCGACGCGTCGCGTCGTCGACACCCCAGTCTTGAACCCGTGCCGCAGGACCAGTTCGCCCACCCCAGTGAGCGCGCCTTCGCGCGTCTCTTGAATCTCTACGGCTTCGCGTGGTCCTACGAACCGGTCGAGTTCCCACTGGAATGGAACGAACTCGGTGTGCCGGTGCGGGCGTTTCGGCCGGACTTCTATCTGCCCGAGCGACACCTCTTCATCGAGTTGACGGTGCTCGAACAGCGACTGGTGACGAAGAAGAATCAGAAGGTCCGAATGTTCCGCGCGCTCTATCCCGAAGTCGAACTGCTCGTGGTCTACCAGCGCGACTTCGTGGCGCTCCTCGAACAACACGGGCTCGGAACTCTGGCTACTTTCGCCGCGTAGAGTGGCTGACGTGACTGATCGACGCCCGTATCTCTACGACGCGCACGTCAAATTAGGGGCCAAAATCGTTCCATTCGGGGGCTGGGAGATGCCGCTGCAGTACGGCACCGGCACGGTCACCGAACACCTGGCCTGTCGAAATGACGCGGTGGTCTTCGACGTCAGTCACCTCGGTACCGTTCGCTGTGACGGGCCCAGCATGTTCGACGCGCTGCAGTCGACGCTCACCAACGACCTGCGAAAAGTATCTCCCGGCCGGGCCCAGTACACGCATCTGTTGAACGACGGCGGATTCGTTGTGGACGACATCATCGTGTGGTGGGTCAGTGACACGGAGTTCGACGTCATGCCCAACGCCTCCAATACCTCGGGCGTGACCGACGCTCTTCCGGGCGTCGACGTGACCGACGAGCGCTGCATTCTGGCGGTGCAGGGTCCCCACGCGCGAACCAAAGTTGCCGCCGTCGACTCGCGATTCGCCGAGGTCGGGCGTTTTCGTGTGACGCGCTTTGACTACGACGGCGTAGAAGTGCGCGTCGCCGGCACCGGCTACACCGGCGAAGAGGGCTTGGAGATCGCCGTGCCCAACGCCGCCGCCGAGGGCCTGTTCCAGAAGTTGGTCGACGCCGACATCATGCCCGCCGGACTCGGGGCGCGCGACACGCTCCGATTGGAAGCGGCCTTGCCGCTGTACGGACACGAACTCACGCTCCGCTCGACGACGCTCGAAGCCCGGTTGGGCTGGGTCCTCGGTTGGGACAAGGAGACGTTCCGCGGCCGCACGGCGGTCGAGCGCGAACGAGAACGCGGGCCCGAGAAACTAATGACCGGGCTGATCGTCGAAGGCCGCCAACCACTGCGCGATGGCGGCGAGGTCTGGGTCGGTGCGGTCAACGTCGGGACGCTGACGTCGGGTAACTTCTCGCCGGTGCTGGAACGGGGTATCGGTCTAGGCCTGCTACAGGGTGATCTGGAATCGGGTGACCCGGTGACGGTGGCGCTGCGCGGTCGAGAGATCGCCGCGTGCGTCACGGCGCTGCCCTTCGTGCGAAAGGCGAAGTGACGTGGCCGACTACCTACCGCACACGCCCGCCGAGATCGACGAGATGTTGGCGTTCTTGGGAATGGACTCACTCGAGCAACTCTTCGCCCACATTCCCCCAGCCGTTCGTCTCACCCAGGGTCTCGACCTGCCCGAAGGCATGAGCGAGCCCGACGTGGCGGCGCTCTTCACGAACTACACGTCGGCCAATCGGGCCAAGGCGAGCGAAATGACGTGCTTCGCCGGAGCCGGGGTGTACGACCACGAAGTGCCGGCCGTTGTCAAGATGCTGGCCGGTCGCTCGGAGTTCGTGACGGCCTACACGCCGTATCAGCCCGAAGTCGCCCAGGGCGTCCTCCAAGCGATCTTCGAATACCAAACCCTGATTGCGCGACTCAGCGGACTGCCGATTCCCAACGCCTCGCTCTACGACGCCGCGACCGGACTGGTCGAAGCCCTCAACATGGCCCACGGCGCGACCACGCGCCAGAAGATGGTGATCTCGTCCGGCGTGCATCCGCATTGGCGCGAAGTCGCCAAGACCTTCGCGCGCGGCACCGGTCACGAAATCGTTGAGGTCCCCTTGAAAGACGGTGTCACCGACTGGGGGAGCGTTGACGCCACCAACGCCGCGGCGATCGTGGCGAGTTATCCGAACTACCTGGGCGTGCTCGAGGACATGAGCGAAGCTAAGACGTTGGCCGTGGCGAACGACGCGCTCTTCGTTGTCGGCGCCGATCCGGTGGCGGCCGGGGTCTTGAAGACCGCCGGTCAGTGGGGCGCCGATATCTTCGTCGGGGAGGGTCAACCGTTCGGCACGCCGCTCGCCTACGGGGGACCGTTCCTCGGGCTGTTCGCCTGCACCACCGAACAAACGAGACGACTGCCCGGTCGGATCGTCGGTGAGACCGTGGACTCCAACAATCGTCGCTCGTTCGTGACGACTCTTCGCGCGCGCGAACAGGACATCCGCCGAGAAAAGGCGACGTCGAACGTCTGCACCAACCAGACGCTCATGGCCGTGACCGCGGCCATTCAACTCGGCTGGCTCGGAACGCAGGGACTGCGCGAAGTGGCGACTCGTTGTGCGCAAGGCGCGCACTACCTCTTCGACGAACTGGTGAAGATCGATGGCGTCCAGGCCGTCTCCACGCAGCCGTTCTTCCGGGAGTTCGCCGTTCACCTCGGTCACGACGCGTCGGCCGTACTGCTCACGATGGCCAACGACGGCGTGCTCGGGGGCGTATCGGTCGCGGCGTTGACGTCGGGGCCGGACCTGTCCATCGAAGGTGACGTCAACGATGTCTTGCTCGTCACGGTGACCGAACGTCGCACCAAGGACGAGATCGATCGCTACGTCGAAGTGCTGCGAAAGGCGGTCGGCCAATGAGCAACCGCGCCCTCTCGGGCGGTCGCGCGGCGTCGGCGCCCCTGATGGGTCACGAGACCGAACCCACCATCTTCGAAATGTCTGTGCCGGGCCGCTCGGCGTACCAACTCAGAACGACCGGCGTGCCCGCGACGGCGTTGGCCGATCTGATCCCGGCGGCCCATCTCAACGGTGACGTGGTCAACATCGCCGAGGTCTCGGAACGCGATCTGGTGGCCCACTTCACCCGGCTCTCGCATCGGCAGTTTTCGGTCGATCTCGGGATGTACCCGCTCGGTTCGTGCACCATGAAGTACAACCCCAAGTTCTGTGACGCCGTGGCGAACGACCCCGGTCTTAATTCCGTTCACCCGGGCTCGCCGGCCCAGCTCACCCAAGGTTGGCTCGAGCTGTTGGCCACGCTCGAAGAGAAGCTCTGCGCCGTCACCGGCATGGCCGCCGCGACGCTCCAACCAGCCGCGGGCGCTGCCGGGGAGTTGACGGGGCTCTTGCTGATGCGTGCCTTTCATAGTGCCAACGGAGATCCTCGCCGACGCATCTTGATTCCCGACTCGGCCCACGGCACGAATCCCGCGTCGGTCACCTTGGGTGGCTACGAGGTGACGACCGTTCCGTCCAATGACCGCGGACTGGTCGACCTGGAGAAGTTGAAGGCGTCGCTCGGTCCCGACGTCGCCGGCATCATGCTGACTAATCCGAACACGCTGGGTCTGTTCGAAGAGGAGATCACCGAAATCGCCGCGGCGGTGCACGAGGTCGGTGGTCTGCTCTACTACGACGGCGCGAACCTGAACGCGATTCTCGGCACGGTGCGACCGGGTGACATGGGCTTCGACATCGTGCACATGAATCTGCACAAGACCTTCGCCACGCCCCACGGCGGCGGGGGACCGGGCGCCGGACCGGTCGCCGTTTCCCAGCGACTGGTCGAATTCCTCCCCGGCCCGAAGGCGACTCGACTGGACGACGGCACTTTCGCCTGGGTGAAGCCGCCGCGTTCCATTGGTCGAGTGCACGGATGGCACGGCAACGCCATGGTGTTAGCACGCGCCCTCGCCTACATCGACGTCCACGGAGGCGACGGCCTCACCCGGGTCGCCAAGTACGCGGTCCTGAACGCCAACTGGTTGCGCCACCGGTTGCACGCGACGCTGCCCGCCGCTTACGACCGCGTCTGCATGCACGAATGCGTGCTGACCGCGACGCCCCTGAAGAACGCTTACGGAGTTCGCGGGCTCGACGTGGCCAAGGCGTTACTGGAAGAGGGCTTCCACTCCCCGACGGTCTACTTCCCGCTCATCGTCGAAGAGGCCCTCATGTTCGAGCCGACCGAAACGGAAAGCCTCCAGACCTTGGAGGCGCTGGCCGAAGCGATTGAGCGAATCGCCCAACGAGCGATTGACGATCCGGACGCGCTGCATCGGGCGCCCCAGACCACTCCCGTGTCGCGAGTCGACGAAGCTCGCGCCGCGCGGCATTTGATTCCGACCGAAGACGCCGCGAGTCGGTAGTCGCGATTAGTTCTTCGTTGGGTCCGAGACTTTGTGCGTGACCTTTCGGAGTAGTCGCGCCAGTTCGCGCTGTTCGGCGGACGTCAAAGCACTGACGGCGACGCGCTCGTGCTGATTGAATTTCGGGAAAAGTGCCTCGATGAGGTGTTCGCCCGAGGGCGTCAATTCGATGGAAACCCGTCGCCGGTCGTCTTTGTGGGGGAGGCGCCGGATGAGCTTGCGAGATTGAAGAGTCTTGATGACGCCGGTGAGCGTCCCTTTGGTCACGCCGGCCTCTTCGGCGACGTGCCCGGTCTCTTGGGTGTCCCAGATCCAAAGAATCCATAGCACCGTGAAGGCCACCCAACTGAGGTCGTATTCGGCCAGGACGGTTCGCTCCATGTGATTGCGCACGGCGGTGCCGGCGCGGTACACGTTGGAGACGGCGCTCATCGCCGTGAAGTCGAAGTGCTGTCCTTTCAGCCTGGCCTTAATGTCCTTTTCGGCTCGAAGGACGACCGCCGGTGACGCCGATCCAATGCGACGGCTCATGGGCTCGGCCGAAGCGTCGTGCCGCCGGCGAAGGTGGTGCCGACTGATCGGAAGTACCCGCCGATAATCTCCATTGGCGCCAGTCGCGACAGCTCTTCGCTGGGTGACTCGAAGAGCTCGAGGGTCGCTCGGCCACCCCAAACCGGTCCCAGATCGAGATTGACGCCCGACATCGTGACCACCTCGTCCAGGGAGTCGACGCCGTCGAGTTCAATGCGGGGGAACCAGCGGTGGTGCAACATCGCGTGACCGTTGACAAAGCCGTTGGACGACGCCGGTCCGTCCAAGGTGACGGTGGCGTTGGCCAGGCGGCGATCGGCGGCGGCGAGCGTCATGCCGAATTTTGCTCCGGCCCCGAGTCGCGGACCGGCCCGGCCGACCGAGACCGGGCGGGTCTGGTGAATCGAACCGAGCTTTTTGGGATAGCCCTGGAGGTAGCCGCGCACCAGGGCGAAGTCCTTGTCGACCCAGATGAAGACGCACCGGCTGTAGAGCTGACCGTCGTAGCGACAGCGCACCACGACGAAGGACTCCTTGTATTGGGAACGAACGGGATCGAGTAGCTCGGCGCCGTCGTCGCCGCAGCTCTGCCAATCGGCCCAGATGAAGGCGACCGCGCCGGGATCCTCGTCGTCGCGGGCGAGTTCGACGTCCGGTGGAAGGACCGCGCGCACGTTGGCCGGGTCGGTGCGGTATTCAACCGTGAGGAGGTCACCGGAGTAGTGCCACGGCGTCGGCGGCAGCATCGACGCGACTCCGGCCGCGGTTCGCGGGAAGGGCAGTCCGTGGAACGTCATCAGCTCGTCGCCCATCCTTCGGCGGGACGGTCGAACCACACGTGGGCCTGGCCGGTGCCGATCGAGTTCTCGTATTCCGAATACATCCGACCCGGTGCCGTGCACTCGGCGCCACCGATCGTGTGGACCATCATCTGGTAGTGGGCGAAGTGACCCTCCGGTCGAACGTTCATGAACTGGTCCATCTCGTTCACGACCTGGGCGTGGTCGCCCCGTACCAGTGCGTCGATGACCCGGTGGTCCCAGTGGCGCGCCTCGTCGGAGTAGATGTGCTCTTCGGGCGCGGCCTCGTGCTGACGGAGGTTCCGGAGTTTGTGGAACGTGTGGCTCAACGCGCCCGACGCGATGACCACGACTCGAAGATCACTCTGGGCGACCGCTTCGGCGACGACGCGGCCCACGGTCGCGAAGTCACGGTTCTCCGCGGTCTGACAGACGCCGATCGAGGCCCAGGCCTCGTCACCTTGCAAAAAAGAGAGAAAGTTCAGCGTCGCGTACGTGACGGGAAGATGCTCGTTGGCGATGGGCGTGATCCAGCACTCGTCGGTCTCGTCGGCGATTTTGCCGATCAGTCGCGCGAAGTCGGGATGGCCCGGCATGTCGTAAGGCACGCTCGACATTCCTCGGGGCAGTTCTTCACTGGTGAAATAACCCATCCGCCGTTCGGCCGCGGTGACGACGAATTCCACCGTGGTGAACCAGTGACTGTCGAAGACCAGTACCAGATCGGGCTTCACGACGTCGAAGACTTCGCGGCGGAGTCTCTGGAGCCCGGTGAAGAGCGTGCTTTCGTTCCCGTTGTTCAATTCGCGACGCAGGTCGTCGGGTAACACGATGGTCGGTACGTGCGCCAGGAGTCCCGCGCCGACGATTTCACCCATGGGTGGTCCCTTCTTTGATCTGGAGCGTCTTCAGATCAGAATAGAAATCGAGCGCGTAGTCGCCACCCTCTCGGCCGATGCCGCTGATGCCGGTGCCGCCGAACGGGGCGGTGAGGTCGCGGACCAGGAAACAGTTCACCCAAATGGTGCCGGCGCGAAGCAACGAACCGAGCCGCTCGGCCCGTTCTTCGCTCGAGGTATAGATGATGGCCGAAAGACCGTAGGCCGTCGAGTTCGCGAGCTGGGCGGCCTCGGCTTCATTGGTGAAGCTCTGGATCGTGAGCACCGGGCCGAAGACTTCTCGCTGGACAATCTCGGAGTCGTTCGACTTCGGTTCGATCAGTGTTGGTTGATACCAGAGGCCGTCTTTGGTGTTGCGCTCGCCCCCGAAAACGACCGTGTCACCGTTCACTCGAGCGCGCTTCACGAACCCGTCAACGCGCGCGAGGTGATCGGGGTGGATCAACGGTGAGATGGTGGTCGCGGACTCGCGACTGTCACCGAGGACGTGACGTTGGGTGGCCTCTTCGAAGCGCTCGACGAACGCGTCTCTGATCGACGCGTCGACGAGCAGTCGAGTGCCGGCGAGACAGACCTGACCGCCGTCGTCGTACATGACGGCCGCCGTCTCGGCGGCGGCGTCCAGGTCGGCGTCGGCGAAGACCATGAAGGGACCCTTGCCGCCGAGTTCGGCCGCGAAGGGCACGAGATTCTGGGCGGCCACCTCGCCGATGAACCGGCCGGTCTCGGGTGAGCCGGTGAAGGAGATCCGACGAACCCTGGGGTCGGACACCAGGGCGGCGCCCACTTCGTTGCCGAGTCCTTGCACGAGGTTGAAGACGCCCGGCGGAAACCGAGCCTCCTCCGCGAGGTCCATCAACAGTGAAGCGCTGAGCGGCGACCACTCCGCCGGTTTCAGGATCACCGTGTTGCCCGCAGCCAGGGCCGGCGCGCACTTCCAGGTCGCGAGCATGAACGGAGCGTTCCAGGGCGTGATGACGACGGTTGGACCGGCCGGCATGCGCAGCACGGTATTGGCCGTGCCGTTGGACGACCAACGACGCGGTTCATAGTTTCGGGCCAGTTCGGCGTAGGCGCGGAAATTGCGCGCGCCTCGTCCGATGACGCGAAGTCGCAGACTCTCTTCGAGCATGGCCATGTCGAGACATTCGACGTGGGCGATGGCGTCGACGTCACGGTCGATGAGGTCGGCCAGTCGATCGAGGTACCCGGTACGCACATCGACCGATAGCGCGGACCACGACGGAAACGCCGCTTCGGCGGCCGTCACGACGAGGTCCGCTTCCACGGATCCGGCGCGCGCGACGTCGGCCAGCTTCCAGGTCCAGTCAAGCGGCGAGCGATCCTCAAAGGTGCGCGAAGACGCAATGCGCTCGCCGTTGATGTAGTGATCGGGCGAGACGCTCACACCGTCAACGTCGACGCGCGGCGAACTCATGACTGGAACTTGGGATGGATACGGGGAAACGGCAACTCGTCTCGAGTGGTGGGCGTCGGGCCACGTTGTCCGCGATACTCCCACTCCGCGCCGAGAGCGGTCGAGAGAACCTGCTCGGTGGCCGTCGGCTGCGCGCCGATTTCGTCACTCACCGGCGTCGGACCTTCGACGATGTAATTGGTGAGCATTCCGAGTCCTTCGACTTCGACCGAGACGACGTCGCCGGGCTGGACCGGACGCGATATGGCCGGTGTGCCGGAGAGGATGATGTCACCCGGCACCAACGTGATCAACCGAGCGATGTCGGCGACCAGATAGTGCATGTCCCAGGCCATCTCCTCGGTCGATCCGTCCTGGCGCACTTCGTCGCCCACCAGGGTGAGCATCCGTTTGTTGGTGAAGTCCCAGTCGGTAACGACACCCGGTCCGATGGGACAGAGCGTGTCGGCCCCCTTGACGCGGAGCATCGACCCGGCGTCGGTGTCGCGAAAGTCGTGCAGTCCGAAGTCGTTGGCGATGGTGTAACCCGCGATGTAGTGCGCAGCGTCGGCGTAAGAGATGTTGCGGGCCGTTCTCCCGATGACGATGGCGATCTCGCCTTCGAAGTTGAGATAGTGACAGTTGGCGGGGCGCACGACGGCTCCGCCGTGCGAGTTGAGGGCCGTGATGGGCTTATGGAAGTACGTCGGCGCCGGTGGGAGCTCCACGCCGAATTCACGCACCCGCGAAATGTGGTTGAGGTGACAACAGATGATCTTGGTGGGTGAGACCGGGGGCAGGTGAGTGGCGTCGCGCGCCTCGACGCGACGTCCGTCGCGGGCCACCAACGAGTCGCCGTCCAGCACGACGTCGGTGGGGTACCCATCGAGAAGAATTCGTCGAAATTCCACTGCGCTCCCGGAGTCGTTTGTATCTAAACGTTCTTGACCAGACTAGTAAGTTGCCTAGTCGGTTACTCCTCGCCAGCGTGCTACCTTTCCCAACGTATCCCAAGGGGGCCAGATGTCCAGTGAGTTCAATCGTCTGCGAGTGTTATGGCCCGATCACCTCGGACTCGCGCGAGGCAAATACGTGCCGGCGGCGCTGGCCGAGAATGGCGTACGTCACTGCACCGGCACGTGGGCCCTGGGCTACGACCGCGGCATGACGCCCGAGACGCCGGGCTCGCACTGGAGTGAAGGTCTGCCGGACTTCGACGCCACTTACGAGATGAGCGACATTCGACCCGGCTGGGAGGCGGGGACCCGAGTCGTGGTCGCTGATCTGATGCGCCTCGGCGAACCCTTCGGTCCGTCGCCGCGACACGCCCTACGCCGCGCGATCGCCGACTGGCAATCACTCGGCTACCGCCCCTTCGTCGGCATGGAGTTCGAGGCCTACGTCTTCGAGCCCGATCACAACGGTGGCTGGCGACCACTCGACACGCCCGGCGCCTACGTCTACGGCACCGGTCCCTCGGTCGATCCCCGTGGTCTCATCGACGCCATCTGGGACGCCTGTGGTGAGGCCGAGATCCCGCTCGAGTCGGTCAACTCCGAATACGACACGCCGCAATTTGAATTCACCCTCAGATATAGCGACGCGCTGCGCGCCGCGGACGAGGGGTTCCTCTTCAAGGTCCTGGCTCGAGAGGTCGCTCATCGTCAAGGACTGCTGTTGACCTTCATGGGTAAGCCTCTGTCGGATCGCGGAGGCTCGGGACTTCATTTCAACATCTCGTTTCGCAACGAGGGTGACGAGAACGCGATCTTCGACACCGACCAGGACGACGGCGTCTCGGTCCTGGCCCAGCACGCGGTGGCCGGCATGCTCGAACATCACCAGTCGCTGGCCGGGCTCTGTGCGCCGACGGTCAACGCCTACAAGCGGCTGCGACCGGCCTCGCTGTCGGGCTACTGGGCCAACTGGGGCTACGACCACCGCGGAGCGACGGTGCGAATACCGCCCGATCGCGGCGAGGGATCGCGTCTCGAACACCGGCTCACCGACGGCGCGGCGGTGGTGCACACGGCGATGGCGGCGGTCTTGCAGGCCGCGCGACTGGGCGTCGTCAATAAGACACCACTCGGTCCGAAAGAGAGTGGCAATGGACTCGACACCATTGACGCCACGGTCGGCGTCCCACCATCACTCAGCGAGGCCCTCGACGCGCTCGAGGCCGATCAGGACCTCGTCGACGCCGTGGGCGCCGAACTGGTCGCCCAGCACGTCGCTGTCAAGCGCAGCGAATGGGAGCGCTACACCGGGGCGACGACCGATTGGGAGATGCGCGAGTATCTGCCGTTCCTCTAGCGCCAGTTCACGCGAACGGGGAGCTTCTTCGTCCCGCTGATGAAGTTCGACCGGAATCGCTCACTGGGGCCGGCCGCGGCGATGCTCGACCAGGCCTTGGCCATCTCTTCGAACATGACGCGCAGTTCCAAGCGCGCGAGGTGGGCGCCCAAGCACAGGTGAGCACTATGGAGCCCGAAGGCGACGTGATCGTTCGGCGTGCGGTCCACCATGAATTCATCGGGATCGGGGAACTGCTCTTCGTCGAAGTTCGCCGAGATGTACCACAGCACGATTTTGTCCCCTTTCTTCAAGGTCTGACCTCGTAGTTCCGTGTCTTCGACGACGGTGCGACGAAAGTGCATCGTCGTGCTCGCCCAGCGCAGGACTTCGTCCACGAGCAGCTTGACCTGGGTGTCGTCCATGGTGGGCAACGCGGCGAAGATCTCGGGACGCTCGATGAAGACCTGAGTGCCGGCCGTCATCGTGTAGCGCGTCGTGTCGTTGCCGGCCGCCACCATCAAGGTGAAGAAGTTCTTCAGCGTCGGATCGTCGAGCGTATCGCCGTCCTTGGTGGGCGCGAGCAGCGCCGTCAAGACGTCGTCGGTCGGCGTCGCGCGACGCTCTTCGAGGGCCAGCTGGGCGTATTCGAACAGTTCGATGGCGACCGGACTTCGAAAGGGTAGGAGCCGGTAAGCGCTGGTGTCGCTCTGGTCGACGACGTAGTCCGTGAAATCCGGGTCGGTGTTGCCGATCAAGGCGTCGCCGCGACTCACGAGCCAGTCCAGGTCCTCGTTCGGTAGACCGAGGAGCCGCCCGAGCATCTTCATCGGGAGCTCTCGAGCGACGTCCTTCACGAAGTCGAATTCCTCCTTACCTTTAAGGTTCGCGAGGACTTCGCGGGCGAGCTCGCGCACGGCACCCTCGTAGTCGGCCACCGCGCGCGGCGTGAAAGGGCGAGCCACGATACGACGAAGGCGGGTATGTTCGGGCGAGTCCATCTCCATCATGGTGCGACGGGCCTCGGTCTCTTCGGCGTCCATGTCCTCCATGCGAATGCCCAGGCGGCTCGAGAACAGTTCGGTGTGGCGACTGGCGTAGAGGACGTCGTCGTACTTGGTGAGACTCCAAAAGCCCCGGCCCCCGTCGGCCCCCTCGGTCCAGGCGACCGGTTCAGAGGCGCGCATTTCGGCGAAGACCTCGTGCGGAATACCTTCGACGTAAGTGTCGTGGGACGTGATATCGACGGCCGTGGCGTCGGGCGACATGAATCCTCCTCAGTTTCCCAAAGGGTACTCGTTCGTTGCCAAACGACATTGCTACACCACGGGGCCGATTGGTTCGTACTATGGAGAGATGACGAAACCGCTCATTGGCATGTCGGGCCGTCGCTGGCCAGCCTCCGCGCTCGCCAACAACGTGCCCAAAGCGATGTACGACCTCAAGTTCGACCTGCACTTCTCGGACTACCCGGCGTCGGTCGCCGCGGCCGGAGGACTGCCCGTCGAACTGACGCGCGACGCCGACGTGGCGGGCGTGCTGGCGCGACTCGACGGACTGATCCTCAGCGGGGGAGCGGACGTGGAGCCCGATCGCTACGGACACCACGCCGACGAGAACCTGGGCGCGATCGAACCGGATCGCGACGAATGGGAGATGGCGCTCTTTCGCGAAGCCCGTCGCCTCGAGATGCCGGTACTGGCGATCTGTCGCGGGGCTCAGTTGGCCAACGTATTTTACGGTGGCACGTTGAACCAACACGTCGAACTCGACGACGGCGCCGGTCATCCCCAGTGGGACACCGACGGTCACGAGCGTACGCACGAAGTCAATGTCGTGCCCGGTTCGTTGCTCTCCTCGCTCTATCCGCAAACGATCGGTGTGAACTCACTTCATCACCAAACGCTCGCGGTGCTGGGTAACGATCTGGTGGTGTCGGCCACGGCGAGCGACGGCGTCGTCGAGGCCCTGGAACTGCCGGGTCATGACGTGCTGGCGGTGCAGTGGCATCCGGAGCTCCTCGATAAGCCCGATCCCACGTTCCGTTGGCTAGTTGAACGGAGCAGTGAGTACTTAGCTCGCAAGAATTAGCGTCGCCGCCGCAGCAGTTTTCTTTGACGATCGGTGGGGCAGCGCGATTAAGCCGGAGGGTGATGGCTCAAAGTTTCTGAGCTTCGTCGAAGGTAAGTTCCGCCGCCGGGTCGGCCTCGAGACGCTCGTCCGAGATTGACTCGCCGCTCGATATCGATCGGCCGTACATCCCTGCGGCGAGCCGTTGCTCGGCACGTTCGATAGCCGCCAGACGCCGAGTGAGGGCATCGGCCACGGCGTCATCGGTGCCTTCGGAGACGAGAAGTTCTGAGGAGTCACTCATGTCACCGTGCTGGTTGGCGGCCGAACGATCGGACTCACCGTCGCCCTTCACCGCGTCGAGCAAGTTCTCCACCCGTGATCGTTCCGCACTTAGCAAGAGTCGAGCTCGATCGTCGTCCACGCCATGCTCCGTTCTTGATGGCAGTTGATGGTTCACGTCCGTGACCAGGTCTGCCCATCGTAATTCGTCTGCATCGACTTGTACTGGCGCGTTCTGAATGACGGCAATTCAGTCCAGAAGCTGGAACATTCTTCGACTCGTAAGGTAATGACGTGTCCAAGAGGGGTTTCGACTGAGCGTGTTGTGGGCGGCGATTCAGCAGACCTGGGAGCCGTTCGTCCTGGTGGTCGGACTCCTTCTCATCGGACACGTCGCCTCGAGCGATGGTCTCTTCGAGGTCGCCGGTTCGAAGCTCTCTCGTCTGCGAGGCGGTACGATCGTGCTCTTCGCCTCCATGATGCTGCTCGCGGCGGTCGTGACGGCGACGCTGAATCTCGATACGTCGGTCGTCTTCCTTACGCCCGTATTGCTGCAAACGGCGCGGCACCGTGCGGTCGATGAGAAGGCGTTCCTCTACGGCTCGATCTTCATGGCCAACGCGGCGTCGTTGCTACTACTCGGTTCGAATCTCACCAACGTCCTGGTGTTCTCGCGGTCCAACGTACAAGGCGCGGCCTTCGCTCGAACGATGTTGGTCCCGTGGATTCTCTCGGTGACGCTCACGACGTTGGTGGTGCTGGCGTGGCGTTGGCGAGATCTCTCTTCGGAGAGTTCGTCTGAGGAGATGGACACGCAACGGTTCACGTTCGGACCGGGCCTCGTCGGCGTCGTCGCGGCCGTGGTGTTGATGCTCGTGTTCAGTCGCCCGGCCCTGGCGGTGCTGGGAGTCGCGGTCGGGGTCGCCGCGATCGACATCGTCCTTCGCCACCGCTTCGCTTTGCCGGTCCTCGTACGAAGCGCCAATCTTCCGATGGTGGTCGGTCTCTTCGTTCTCGCCACCGCCGTCTCGGTCGCCTCTCGTTATTGGCACTTATCGGAGCACTTGATCGGGACGGCTGGCACGTGGCAGACGGCCGGTGTCGCGGCAGCCTCGTCCAACGTGATCAATAATCTCCCCGCGGCGGCGATGTTGTCGGCGAAGTTCCCACCGCACCCGTACAGTCTTCTGTTCGGACTGAACCTCGGCCCCAACATCACCGTCGTCGGCGCACTCTCTTCCATGCTGTGGCTCAAGGTCGCCCGGAGAGAAGGCGCGTCGCCCTCGGTGTGGACGTTCACCAAAGTTGGATCGGTCGTCACGGCGGTGACGCTCGTGGCGTGCCTGATTGTTTCTTGAAGTCCCACGTCAAGAGTCATCAGCTGGCGGCGTACGAGTGAGCGTCCGGTACTACGGCTCGGGAGCGCCGCCGTCGCGTTGATGAAAGCGACGAGGAAGCGAGATGTCTTCTTCGCCTAGCGCCTCCACTTGGTCACTCGATATTCGAATACTGGGTCGAAAGAACTGTTGCGCGACGAGCGTGGGCACGAACGCCGAAAGTATGACGACCGTGACGAGTTCCGTGTACTGCGACTCATTGATGAGATGGTGCGTCAATCCGTAGAGCGCCGAGATCGATCCGAACGTGAGTCCGGTCGCCATTAGGAGCGTCGTGTAGGTGCGCTCCTTCTGGGGCAGTCGGAACGCCTTGGCCGTGGGCCACACCCCGAGGAACTTGGTGATCATTTTGACGAGGAACAACGTGGCAATTACACCCGCGCCCGTGACCAGCGTCGAGGCCGAGATGAGCGTCCCGGCGCGGAGGAAGAAGAACGGCGTCAGCAGAGCGAACGCGATAGTTCGAATGCGATCGAGAATGACGCGGTCGTTCATGAAGACGCCCGCCACCACGAGGCCCGCCACGTACGCGGGCAGCACGGCCTCACTGCCCGCCGCGGTCGCCAACCCTCCGAGGGCGAGTAGGACCACGATGATCAGCTTCACCTCGGGTTCGCTGACTCGATGGCCCAGGTTCGCCACGACCCAGCGAAGCGCCCTCGGCAAGAAGAACAGCACCACCGTGGTCACGACGACGAAGACGAGCAGGAGCCAGTCGTAGCTCGCGAACAGACCACCAAGGGCCAAGACCGTCCCTAAATCGGTGACGAAACAGGCGGCGAGTATGAGCTTGCCGATGTCATGACGGTTGAGTCCCGTCTCGACCATGACGGCGTAAACCACGGCGACCGACGTCGTGCTGAGAGCGATGCCAGCAATCTCCGAGGCGTGAAAGTTCCAATCAAAGACGTAGCGCGCGAAGCAAAAAGCTCCGATGAGAGGCAGCAAGAATGACACCGCGCCCATGGAGAGACTGGCCTTCCAATGCTTCTTGAGTGACACGGGGTCGATTTCGGCGCCGGCGAGGAAGGTGAGCAGGATCGAACCGATTCCCGCGAGCAGTGTGGTGTAATCGGTCTGTTGGACGTGTTCTCGCAGTCCCGGGATGTTGCCCGCCACGGCGCCGATGAGGATCTCCACCAGCGCCACCGAGAGTCCCACTTTGATGCTGAAAAATGAGGCGAGCAGGGCCATACCGACCCAAATCGCCATTACGTAATAGACGTTCACCGTTGCCTCCTGTCAAGGTAGGGAACGGCGCACCGGCCCCACCAGCGTGGTTTTCTTGCTGGTAGATGCCATCAGCCGGATCAACCGGCGTTTTTGTGGGCGGGCCTCATCGCTCAAGGGTGATGGTAGCAAATCATCACTTGGAGATGACGTGATGTCAAAGTAAACGTTCTGAACGTTGATGGGAATTGGAGAGCATTTCGATCCCAACGGGTGCGTCGTGTCGGAAGAACGCCGGGGCACTCGCCCCGTATGATGAGTCGCAGTGCGCGAGAGAGCCTTTCGGAGCGGTCCTCATGTCGTGGGGAGTCCAGTTTGGATACAGGGGGCCGAGTATGAAAAATGATGAAGTGGCCGAGGACGTGACCTCGATGAACAGCGAAGTGTGGAGCGGTCTGGTTCCCGATCCGGGATCACCAGGGTTTAGCGTTCGTACCACGTATCCGACCAATGCCGACGGGGTTGAAGTGATGCTCGAACGGTGGGACGCCGGCACGGAAGAGCCTCCACACTTTCACCCGGGCGACGACATGACGGTGGTCGTGGAAGGACGAATATCAGTTCAGTTCTATCGAAGGGTGGGGGAGTCGCTCATCGCCGACGGAGCGCCCGTTCAGCTCGCCAAGGGCGACGTCGGGTACGTTCGCGCCCTGCGTATTCACGACGCGAAGTACCTCGAAAACTGCCAACTCGTCTACGTTCACCATGGCGCCTTCGCGTTCAATCGCGTCAACCTCGTTGTCGCATAAGTGGAACACACCCAGAGATTGTCGATTTGACTGCGAAAACGGGCCGCACGGTGAAATGAGATCAAACTGCGCGATAATGACAAGGTGACAAGCGTTGTGGCGTCGGAACCTGACGGAGTGTCGGTCGTCATCGTTCGCGATGCCGCCGCCATGATTGTCTCGGTGGGCGAAGAGATCACTCAGGTGCTCGGCTGGCTGCCCGACGAGTTCGTCGGTCATCCATCGACGGATTTCGTTCATCCCGAGGACCAACCAACGGCGGTGGCCGCATGGTTCGAGATGATCGACCGGCCGGGCGAGACGCGCACCTGGCAGGGTCGCTACCGCACCTCTGATGGGGCATGGAAGTGGGTCGAGTGCGTCAACGTCAGTATGTTGGAGGATCCGGTTAAACCGGTCGTGATCACCACGATGAGACACGTTGCCGTCGATCAAGTCAACGTGGCCGAGGAACTTCGGGCTCGTACGCAGTTATTGAGTCGACTGTCCGACGCCATGCCGATCGGCATGTTTCAGATCGATGCCGATAAAAACGTCACCTTCACCAACGACCGACTGCACACAATCCTTGGCCATTCGGCGACGGCGACGATCCACGCCCAGTTCTCGAACATTGATGAAGATGACCGCATCCACTTGGAATCGGCGTTGAATGCCGTTCTGGCCAATGAAGCAATCGATGACGTCGAACTCCGTTTCTCGCGAACCTCGGGGGAGCGTTCGCTCGAGGAACGCGTGTGCGTTCTGAGTATGCGACCGTTGACGGACGAGGCGGAAGACGTGACCGGGGCGGTTGGCTGCGTGAGCGACATAACGGCCCAAGTATTACTTCGACGCCAACTCGAGGTCCGGGCCAATACCGACGAGCTGACATCGTGCTTGAGCCGCGCCAGGACCATCGAAGTTCTCTCAGAGGAACTGGAACGCCAAAAGGAAACCCCCGGGGGGACCGCGGTGATATTCATTGACCTCTGCGGGTTCAAGACGGTGAACGACGAGTTTGGTCATGCGACCGGCGATCAGGTTCTGAAGGTGGCGGGCAATCGGCTACGGTCGGCCATTCGACAGTACGACCGAGTCGGACGTTTTGGCGGCGACGAATTTCTTATCGTCTGCCCGCGCGTGGAGACAGCACCGAGATCGCTCGAGATCGCCAAACGAATAACGGCGTCTCTGACCCAGCCTGTTCATGGCACGTCGAACGTCGTTGAATTACGTGCCAGCGTTGGCGTGGCCTGGTCTTCGGCGACCATCGACGCCGACACATTGGTGGCCCAGGCCGATCACGCGATGTACGAATCCAAACGCAGTGGCTCGTCGACGGTCGTGCTCTTTACCGACACCAATCGGATCACCTGACATTCCTCGAAAGTGAGTGCGAGCCAGGAGCCTCTCGGTTCGTGACCTTGTCGCGCCAATGGTCCGCTTGGCTTCGAACTCTTAGTAACGAGGAACGGCGCTTGGCTTCGTGTACTGCGCTGACCCGAAGCCCAGAATTGGTACGAAAATGATGCCGAGAAGCCAGAGTCCGATTCCAAATGCTGAACTCTTTGAGAAGGCCTTGGCTATATCCATGGCGAGTATCAGACCGATGACAATGTTCACAAAGGGAATGAAGAAAAGAATCAGCCACCACTCGGGTCGTCCAGCGATCTTGCATACCAAATACAGGTTGTAGATAGGGACGAAGATTCCCCAACCCGGTTCGCCGGCCTTGACAAAGACCTTCCAACCGGCGGCAATGTAGAAAATTGCTACAGCAAGATAGATCAACAGTAAGCCGGTGCCGGCCGATGAAGATGCTGCGGCGATTGACTGCATGTCAACTCCCTTGTTGGGCCTTCAGGCTAGTTGGCCACCCGAACTACCGTGGTCCATGTCGGAGGGCGGGTGGATAAGGAATATGGAGCGCTACTTACCGGACGAGGATGTATTTGGACGTGCTCTGCTGGACTGGGCATTGGGAGGCACCGTACCCGAGATGCTCGAGCGCGAAGATGGATTTACTCAAGTCGGCGCAGGACCCGATGTCTATCTCTCAGGATTCCGTGGATGGCCATCGGCAGAACGAAAGTCCATTCGATACATTCATGGACGCGTGATGGACCTTGGTTGCGGAGCTGGCCGGGTGGCTTTGGAGCTTCAGAAACGAAACGTCGACGTCGTCGGCCTTGATGCGTCGCCCCTCGCGGCGAAAGCGGCCCGGATTCGAGGCGTGAACGAGGTATGGTCTGTGCCGATCGAGGATCTGGATTCGAGGATCGAGACCTTTGATTCCATAGTGATGTTCGGTAACAACTTCGGAATCTTTGAGACTCCGACACGCGCTCGGCGATTGCTGGTCCAGTTGGCGAAAAGGACCAAGCCTCATGCACGGATTTTCGCTGAGAGTACAAACGCATACTGCGGCGGTGCTCCCGCTTTTGATCGTTCTTACTATCACCGGAACAAGGTACGTGGCCTTAGCCCCGGACAGGTGAAGTTGCGCTACCACTATGGACACCTAATCGGCCCCTGGTTCCGTTGGCTCTACGTGTCTCGAAGCGAAATGCGAATGATCCTGGAAGGTACTGGCTGGCATCTCGAACGTACGTTGGGAGCGCACCCGAGTGAGCCATATGTCGCGATCCTGGTGAAGGATTTTTGAAGCAATTCCCACGCACGGTGACCGAGTTCATATCCGAAACCACCGGTTCGTTATCGCTCACATTTCCGATTGCCGATCATTTGTACGTTTCGACGGTCAACTGGTAAGCCACACTTTACGACCGCTCGTCTTGGATGACCATACGCTTGTCGGGCACATCCTATGGTCAGAGGTCGTTTTTTACACGTCGCCGCCCCGAGTCGGCTGTGGCCAAAAAAGTTGTGTTTGGTGAACGTTAAATCAGTAGTACGTTGCTAAAATACGAGTCGATCAGGGAGGTCGTGATGGAGTCAGTTCCGAGGGTGCAGCCTGGTAGCGCCATTCCGGCTGTCCGACCCGTTCGCGCTGCCGCCTCAGGGCCGTGCCGTTGCAGCCGCCGTTCGTGCTGGCATTCGCGCCAGTGTAAAACCAATGGGGTCGTTCGAATCTCTCGCGCAGCTGCGTCGAGTGGAGCGTCCATCTCCTCGGTGGTCCTTTGTCGTGAGTGCGCGGCCCCCACTCAGCGCAATCGCGTGGCCTAACGCTGCCGCTGTCGGCTTAGTTCATACTCCCCATTCCGGTCGCCGGATCGAGGATCCGACGCGACAAGCAACCTTGCATTGGCGACTTGAATGACCGCCCGCCACGGCGCGGCACATGGCCTGTCGCTTTCAGGCATGGGTGGTCCGGACTTGCTTCGACACTTACAAAAACACCTTCCCATTCCATCGTTGGGATTTCCAGGGCAACCGGTGTAGCCTCCCTCCACACATCAATTGCAAAGGGAGACCCAATGACCGTACTTGTCAGAATTTCCGCCACCGGATTGGATGAAGCGACCTACGACCAGATGGCCCCTGATCTTCACCCACTTCTGAAGAAGCAACCGGGCTTCATCATGCACGTCGCGTATCCAATTCCCGGCGGATTCGCCGTCGGCGAAGTCTGGGAGAGTAAAGCCCAACAAGAAACCTGGTACAACGAATTCGTGGTGCCCAACCTGCCGGATCCGGATGCCATGTCCGCCGAATACTTCGAGGTTCACGCCGTCGTGCAGCCTTAGGGCAACTAAGAGAATCGCAACGGGCCATGGCTTCTCGCGAAGCATCCGACTAATCACCCAGTGTCGGGGGCCCTACGCCACAGAAGTCCCACCAAGCACTGGCGACTGCTTGTAACGTGGGCGACCGTCTCTCATTTTGAGGTTCAACAGTGAATCGCAGCACTGCGCTTGTTCGAACAGCAATCCTGTTCGCAATTGTGGCAACGATCTTGGCTCCAGCGGGGCAGTCCGTGGGCGCGCCTAAAACGCATTCGAAGTCGATCTATCTGGCCCTGGGCGATTCGTACTCCGCCGGTGAGGGCCTCGGCCCGTTCCTTTCCGGTTCTGGATCGTGCGATAGATCATCCAAGTCGTACCCGGAGATCGTCGCACATCACTTCGGTGACCTGACGTTGAAATTCCTGGCGTGCTCCGGAGCGACCATCGCGCAAATCGACCAGCAAGTCTCATCCTTGCCGTCGAGGACCTTGCGTCATGTCGAGATCACGACGGTCACGGCCGGGGGAAACGACCTGCCTCTTTTTGGTCTGATTACAGCCTGTGTGGGGGCGGTCAATTCAACAACCTCGCCGACGATCAAGTATCTGCCCGGCGTAAGCGGTCCGACGCTATGCGCGAACGCAATCAGCGGCGCGGCCCAACTCCTTGGTGCGGACATCAATCCGGTGACCGGTGACGTGACGATTCCCATGGGAGCGTTGATTTTCCCCTTGTCGAAGCCGTCACCATTCGAGACACGCCTGTCCGCGTTGTACCTGCACATACTCCACTCCGAAGGCGCCGTCAAGAACCGAGAAGCCGGTCCACGGCTCTTGGTCGTTCAGTACCCGTCTTTAACGGGTTCTCCGGGAGTGGGCGCCTGTCTCCTCTCTGCGACGCCCCTCCCATCGGTGGGTACTACGACCACTGTTGGAATAAGCGCACCTCTGTATCCTGCATTCAGAAACGCCAACGCTTACGCATTGAGAGATATCAATAATTACGTTCAACTCGAAACGTCCGTCGTCGCGGAGACTCTGCGGCGGGACGGATATCTCGATGTGTCGCTGGTTCCATCGGATGTCGGTTTCGCACCCCTGAACTGCGCGACCGGAACGTCTCCTGATATCAACGGGCTAATTTTGGCCGATGCCGCTCCGGCAATTGAATCAGGGTCTTTCCACCCGACAGCTGTCGGTCAAGTCGTACTCGCTTCGTCGGTGTTGGCTGCGTGGCGAAGGGCGACGCGCTGAACGTCGGTTAAGCGTCATTCATTTGTACAGCACTGTGAACGTGCAAGGTCTCCAAGGGCGAAATTCAGCCAAGTGTCGGAGGCCCGACGTGACAGGAATGCAACCTTGAATTGGCGAATTATTTGACTCGACGTCAATGCAGCCCGTCGACTCGTCGCTTCGTGAGTGTGATCGGAATCAACGTTCGGACGGTGGCGCGACGCGACGACTCCCTGGCCTAGCGCTGGTTGTAGCGAATCTGGCACGATTCACCGTCAGCTAGGACGATGGTGAAGGTGAAGACGCCGTTTCGAGAGCGTGAGCGCACGGCGACGCGCACGACCAATGCCTGACCCGTGTCGCGGGTCACGACCGCCGTCGTTCCGGAGTGACTCGTGAGGCGAGGATCTCCGTAGAAGCCAGTGCCGTAAATGATGAGGGTCCTCGTTCTCCCGGCGGCGGCGTGGCCGATGATGGACGTCGCTGTCGGCACTATCAGCGGCGTCTGGACGCTGAGCGTGAAGGTGAACGTTCCCGAGTCACCCGTCGCGTCGCTGACCGTGCCGGCGGCACGGTACGTGCCCTTGGCCAACGCTCCGCTCGTCGTGACGAGACCGCTCGCGCTCACGATCAATACAGGAGTACCGCTGGTCTGGACGTAGGTCACCGCGCCCAAGTTGGCCCCAACGGCGAGTTGGTTAGTGAACGACGTCGAGTTCGTCGTGAGTACCGTCGCCGTCAAGGGATCGCGTTGAACGAGCGCGCCGACTTTCACCGTGAGGGTGAAGATCCCTTTGTCACCAACGGGATCACTCGTCGTGCCCTTGGCGACGTAAGAACCGACCGCTAACGCCCCGCTGGTTGAGACGAGGCCGCTCGCGCTCACGATCAATGAGGGAGTACCGCTGGTCTGGACGTAGGTCACCGCACCGTTGCTGCCCGTAACATTTAGCTGATCGTGGTAGCCCGGCGATCCACTCGCCTTGACGGAGGCGGTCGTAGGCACACTCTGGATCAGCTTGCCGACCTCGAGCGTCAGAGCGAACGTTCCGGTGTCGTCGTTCAGGTCACTCGACGTGCCCGTCGCGACGTACGTTCCGGGCGCCAACGTGCCACTGGTGGTGACGAGCCCACTGCCGCTCACCAGCAACGATGGGCTGCCACTCGTTTGGGCGTAGACCACCGCACCGTCGTTGTTGGTAGAGACGATTTGGCTGGTGAAGGTCGCCGAACCGGCCACGGACACCGAGGTCGTTATTGGAATGTTCAATAGGCCGCACGCGTAGTCACCGTCGTAGCCCAGTGACCCGTACTGAATCAGTGCCACGCGCCCGCCGGTGAATGACACCAAACCACAACCCACCTCCGCCGTCGCCAGCGAGCCGAAGCCCGGGATCCACACCGGCACCGTTGGGAACGTTGACTCGGTACGAACGGTGATGACCTTCCACTGCTGAGAAGTTGAATAGACCCCGACTGACGCGATGCCGATGTTCTCGAAGGAGGCGATCATGCCTTCGATCGACGATTCGTCGTAGGTGCCCGTCGCGGAGCTTCGTCCGTACTCGAGGGTCTCCCACTTGTTTCCGGTCTCCACGTCGAGCCACCACGGTGCCGCAATGGCTGAGGCCGTTGGTGACGACGCTCCGTCGACCCTCTCGGCGTTGACGGCGTTAGCAAAAGCGAGTCGGGCCGCGTTCCAGCCGTAGTCGTAGGAGCACGCGACGGAGTTGGCACCGGAACATTCGCGCGGGGTCTGTTGGTTCGTCGGCCAGTTCGAGGCGTTCGCCGGACCGGGATTTTCGGTGTTGGCGTAGAAGGCGGGCGTTCCGTTGGCGGCGCCCTCGGCCCAAACGAGCTCTCGGGCGAGACATGGATTAACGCTGAAGGTCGTACCCGCGTTCACGCCCACGACTCCAAAGCCTGGCGACGGAGGCATCGGCTCTGTGCACTGGGGAAAACTGATGTCGAAACCCGTCGCCGTGGGTGCGAGTGGTGCGCTGGCGAGGGCGGTGCCTGTCGTGGCCAAAAGAACGACCGCAGCCATGACGACAACGAACGAGGACTTCGTCAAGAGAGAATGCACGCGTCCTCAGTCTAGAAGTGTCGAGAACATCAGCCGAGAGAAACTACATTCAGTTCATAGAGATGCCAGGTTGCAACGTTGACATCCGGGGATCGACCAAGATCAGCGAGAAGGTTAGAAAACCACACTAATGCTCAAAGCGTTGAATTACGCGTTCATCTAGGATTCTGCAACGATCGGCGACCTCGCTTCCGCAAGGCGCATGAATCAGTCACTGCCGGTTCTGGTTTCTTCGGCCCGACGTATAACTCTGAAGTTGTAAATCGATTCTTCACACAGAGAAACGCGGCAGGATTACCCGGCGTCATTGCGTACTGAATCCATGGATGTGTCGTCGGTGCCCGACATGACAGAAATGTCACATTGCACTGGCGCTTGGGTTAGGCCGAGCGGGACTTGCTCGGTGGCCCGTCGCAACAGTTTTGCCAAATTGCGTTGGAGACTGATCAACTAAGAACCTCGGCGAAGGCGACCGCTGAGTCGGCGGAGGTCAGCCCGACGATTTTGAATCTGACTTGGTATTGCAATCGTGATTGGATTGCTCCAAATCCAAGAGAGTCGCCGCAGCAGTCGGTTTTGAGGATGGCGATGACGTATGGCCCATGGAAGTCGCTGCGAATGATTCGGCAACCTTCGCGAGGAGGGTTCTGAGTCCAGCATCCCCAAACTGTGTGACGCAGAGAGGGTTTCGAGTTCAGCAAACACACCTTGAGTCGCTGGCCGGACCCGACAGTTGTGCCACCAGCCATTGACGATTGACATTGGATTGAAAGTAGGCAAACATCGAAGAGTGCCGGCGCCCATTATCGTGCTGAATGGAGCTAGCAGTAGCGGGAAGACCACAATAGCGAGAGCACTTCAGGACCTCTGGCCTCGTCCTCTGTTCCTCACGGGAATCGATACGATTCTTCTCGGATGGCCGGAGAGCTACGCGACGTTCCCTGGCGACGATGGCTCGCTCGCCGAGCCGAGCACGGGCGTTCGCATTGTTCGCGGCTTCGGTCCGGCTCCGTCGTGGATTCCAGAATTTGGCGTTGACTTCCACTCGGTCATGCGACTCGCACACGAGTCGTGGGCCTCGATGAGTAAAGGTGTCAACTTGGTCATCGACCACGTTCTTATCGACACAACCTTGCGCAATCAGGCTAGAGACACTCTGGTAGGTGCGTTTTGGGTTGGGGTGATGTGCGACGTCGACGAGTTAATTAGACGCGAGACTGATCGCGGCGATCGCCGCGTCGGTTTCGCATCAGGCACGTCGGCTGTTGTCCACCGAGAGATGAACTACGACCTGGTCATCGACACGACTGCAACATCAACTGAACTACTCGCGCGTCAGGTCTACGACGCGGTTATGGCGAGTTAGAGCGGCCCCTCGCTCAAATGCGGCATCAGTTGAGACAATCTGAGAGCCCTGCGTCGGAGGGCCGACCTGCACAATCTCCGACTCGCGAATTGAACAATGGTCGGTTGCGAGTCATGTTTGTCCCCGGGGCGACAGCCGTCGCGTCGGTTGATACTCAGGTTCACCATCCTCAGTACGGCGGTGGTTCCCGCTGGATCTTGGCCTGCGACGATGTGATCACAGAGACCGATCGTCGACTGTACGGCGGAGCTGGAGCGCCAGGCTGGGGACGACGAAGGACGCGAGGAAGATCGG
>PNAH01000017.1:124728-135758 GCA_003170315.1 Acidimicrobiaceae bacterium | reverse complement strand
GAGCGCGGGGGGATTGGTGGTACTCGAGGGCGGCGAGGTCGTGGTGGTACTCGAAGGCGGCGAGGTCGTGGTGGTATTCGAGGGCGGCGAGGTCGTGGTGGTGCTTGAGGGCGGCGAGGTCGTCGTGGTCACAGTTGGCGCACCACCGCTCCCAGTGCCTCCACCGGAACCGGCGCCCAGGCCGCTGGGCGCTGTCGTCGTGGTCACGGATGACGCACCACCGCTCCCAGTGCTTCCACCGGAAACGGTGCCGCCCGTGCCGACGGGGTTGCCGGTGCCAGCACTCCCGCTTGTCGCGGTCTGGGCCGTTGGTGGAAACGTTGGAAAAAAGTAGGACACGACTTCCCAGCGCTTCAAGAGTGCAGAGATTTTGCTTCCGATTGACTTGGACGTGAGCGACCAGGCAACGTGCGAGGGGACCGAGTTCGCGTATCCACCTCCGATTGACGACGCGGAAGCGTCAATATTCACGAGCGCCACAAGAAGGCAGGATGACACTGCCAGCGTTATGATTTTGGGAAGCCGGTGAGTGGTCTTCGCGTGGATGAAGTTCTTAAATGTGCCCTTATACATGAAATACAAATTCGCAGTCTCACAACACACTGACGCCTACCAAAGAGCAACTCTTACTCAAATCAGCATTCCTTGATGCCCGAGTAGTTTCAGAATTAACCGCCCGAACGTTCAATTTTCTTGATTTTCAGCCGTTAACGACGCGTTGGGTTCGAGTAATTGTCCATCACGACTCGTAATTGACCGGAGACATTCGCTACTGACCAAATCGTCCGACTGACCGATATCGAGAGCTTCAATGCCGTGTGCAGTGCCACGATTGCAGGATTCAGGCTATGTTTTACGAAAATTGCAGTGTGACCGATTGCGTGATCAACGTAAGTACTAAGGGAAGTCCTCGCCCGACGGGTATGGAGAAAGAGTGGCCGGCTGAAGTGGCGAATCTTGAGCCAGAGGCAAACACTGTCGTCGGGACCGACCTCACGTGGTTGTAGTGTACCGAGCCCACGGCGGCGCGTTTCGCCGTCTTATTGTTGCCGACGGCCTCGGCCTGGCCCTCGCGGCCCTGATCGGCCCGTTGGTGGCCTTGGCCGTGACGGGTGGCCCCCAGCGCTCGTGGGCCCATATTGGCGATGTTTACGCCTTCAACTTTGCGGTCATCCCGATGTACGTCGCGATGCTCACTATGTACGGCCTCTACAGGGACGTCAACCGACGCATCTCATTGAACGTTTTCTTCGATCTTCCGAATATATTTCATAGCTTGCTGGTCGGCAGCGCGCTCTACGCGATCGCCACGTACATTGCCGATCGGGACTTCAACTTCCGCTTTGTGGGCGCCGCCCAAATTATCGTATTGAGTCTTCTCGCCTTGGTATTCGTACCGTTGGCACGACTCGCTTCGATCACCTTCACCGGCCGTCGGAATTTGGCGGGTACCGTTCCGATTCTGGTGGTGGGTACGGGCAAAATTGCCCAAACGGTGGCCGGTCACTTGCGCGCGAACTCCAACGTGCGATTCGTGGGTTTCGTCGACGACAAGCCCTTGGGTCAAAACGAAGTCGTCGGCAATCTCGAAGATCTCCCCGAGCTCTGTCGTATACACCATGTCTCGCGAGTCGTGGTCTGCTTCTCAAGGACGCATCCGGAGCACCTGACCGATATTCTGAAAACGTTGTCCGGCCAGGTCGCCATTTCCATTGTTCCCCGCTACTACGAGTTGATAACAAGTCGTTCTGTCGTCGAAGATCTCTCGGGTGTTACCGTGCTGGACGTTCCGCCAGCCTCCATGAGTGTCGGAGCGCTATTTATTAAGCGCACGTTCGACTTCGTCGCTTCGAGTCTCATACTCCTGCTGATCTCTCCCCTTTTAGCGGGCATTGCCATCGCCATCAAATTGACGAGTTCGGGGCCAGTCCTATTTCGCCAGCAACGCGTGGGACGCAATGAAGAGACCTTTTTGGTGCTGAAATTCCGCACCATGAGCCGCGGCGCTGAAGACATTCGTCACGATCTGGACCATCTCAACGAAGCGGACGGGCCGCTGTTCAAGATGCGAACCGACCCTCGAGTTACGAGATTGGGCCGCTTCCTTCGCCGGTCCAGCCTCGACGAGGTTCCCCAGTTGATCAACGTGTGGAAGGGAGAAATGTCCCTCGTAGGACCACGACCATTCATCGTGTCCGAATCCTCACTAATCGAGGGTTGGGCCCGTAAGCGCTTCGAAGCCCGCCCCGGGATGACTGGCTTATGGCAAATCTCCGGCCGAAACGAGCTCTCGCACCTCGAGCTGGCCCGCCTCGACTATCTGTACGTGGCCTCGTGGTCGTTCTACTTGGACATCTACATTCTCTGGCAAACGCCAACTGCCGTGCTCCGGGGACGGGGCGCCTCCTAATCCAACTGCCGGAGTGGAATTGAGAGCTCTACCGGCTCGACGCAGCCTTCACGAGAATCCGTGTGATCCGGCGGGCGGCAAATCTCGCGCCGAACGCAAAGCGCTGTACCGGTCCAAAGCTGTTGGCGGCGGCGGCTCCGACGAAATAGAGGCCTGGTATTGAGCTCTCAAAACTGGAAGAAAGTACCGGTGTCTTCTCTACGGTTTCAATCCGCATGCGCAACGATTCGTCGAGGAAGTCGATCCGGTCAATGTCGACCGCGTACCCAGTGGCTGTGATTACGTGATCGACTTTCAATTCCTGGCATCGTGCGCCGCCTCTCGCAGGTCGCAATAGAAGGAAATCCCCATTGACGCTCACCTCCTCGACCTCTGAGTTATAGAAGACGGGAACGTTGCCCTTCACCGCATCCTTGATGAACCATCCGCCGGCCGGAACCAAATGTGACTTTGTCTGTCGAAGCCGCAGGCGCTCTGGAAGATAATGAAAAAGAATCGGGCAGCGACAATAAAACAAGGAACGCCATCCGGGGCCTATCCCGGAACTGGGAGCACGCAGTCGACTTCCCAGCCCGCGAGGGAGTTTGGGACGGTCATGAAAGACGATCGTTGCTCCACGCGTTACCACGACGGGGCGAGCTCCCGCCCGAAGGAGGAGTGCCGCCAAATCGAGCGCAGACGCTCCCGAGCCAATAATGGCGACGTCTTGATTTGCAAACCCACTCAGATCAGAGTGTCGTGAACTGTGGGTTGCGAAATCTTCCGACAGCGGGGTGAACACTGGCGGGGTGTGGGCGAAATGACCGACGCCAATGGCGAGAATCAACTTGTGAGTCGTGAACTCTTCTCCGTCATCGAGTCTCACCGAGAAGCCCTCCTCATTCGCCACGACTGATGTAACGAGACGTTGCTCTACTTCAGGAACGAGACGCTGTTGAAATTTGACGCCGTAGGAAACGAAGGTCTCGCGCGTTACGGGCAATCCAACGTCAGCATAGGGAAGACCCTTGTCGACGCAGTACTGGGCGAGACTAAACGAACCATTGGGATCGTAAATTGACGATGCGAATCCCTCGGACTTTAGCGACATTCCTTCTGGCATCGCGGATCGCCAAAACTCCATGGGAATGCCAATAATTCGAAATCTGACGTTGCGGCCCGCCAAATGTGCAGCGAGCGATAATCCGTATGGCCCCGCGCCGATGATCGTAACTTCGGAATCCAAGAATTTTCCTTCGTTCTTGACCTGTCGAGACAAATTAGGCGAATATAGGAGAATTATCGCATTCCTTTCGGTCGGACCGCCGCCTAACGCAGAAGAGTTCGCAACTTCCCGCAGAGAGCAGAATGCGAATACCGTTGGGGGGGTGGTCACGATCCTTCGCAGAAATGTCAGTTAGTTCGATCCATCCCGGACCCACCGTCGTATTCGTTGATGACGCCCAGATGGAGTGCTTTTTCCATCTGGCAGCGATACTTCGAAAAGAAGGAATTCGGACGGTTCGGGTCTCAGTGGGGCTGAAGGGGTGGCAAGGCAACAGCCTCCTCTTCGACCGTCACGTTTCCCTTCTTGTCCCGCCAACCCCAGAGCAATTATCAACAATTCTTTCAAGCGAGTACGTGACGGACGTTCAGCCAACCGAGAGTCTCGCAATGGTCACCTACGCGGCACTCGATCTACTGTCTGCATCGCAGCGTTCTGACAATTGGCTTGGTCGCTCGGCACTCCTTGACAAGTGGCGCATCGCCAGCTATTTGCGCGATCTGGGACTGCGCACGCCCGACACTTTGCTAGTCGAACTCGTCTCACCGGCGCAAGCAGTCGAAAAACTATCGTTACCGATCGTCGTCAAACGACGAGTGAGTTCGGGCGGACTCGGAGTGGAAGTCTTCGAATGCCTCGATTCGCTCGAAGATTTTGTCAGCAGGATTGAGGAGCCACGCGAGTGGATCTTCCAGCGTTTTGTACAAGGACGTCCCCTCGTCTGCGCGAGTTGCGCCGGCGGCGACGGGTTTGAATTGATCGCAACCTACGAGATTTTTAAACGTTCCTACGTGCGCGGACCCTCAATCGTGGTGGGAATCGTGAGAGACGAGAGTGTCACTGAGAATGGAAGACTGCTGATCAACGCGGCGCAGATCCGCGGAATGATTTGTTTTGACATTATTCGCGACACGGATGGCGTCGACTGGATCCACGACGTGAATCCCAGGGTCTTCGGCGGCGTAACGATGTGCACGTCGGTCGGCATTGACTTTTACGGCTTTTACGTTCAAGGACTGCTAGGTATCACTCGCAGCGAGTTGGGCCACTTCGATGAGATCGAGGAATGGGCCTATGTGTTCCCCTCGGGATGGCAAGAAGCGTTCAAATCCGGTCGCGCCAGCGGAGCGGGGGTTTTTGGTTTCGAATGGGCACGACAGCACGTAAGACTCTTGGGCCTTCGATATTTTCTGAACTTGGCGGCCAGGGCGATTTGGAGGGTTGGGAGAAGAGCGCGTCGGTTCTGGCGAGAGATGATACCTCGCGCGGCGAAACTCGATTGATACATCGCACGAAATTGTCCACAGTCGAGGGCGAACTCAGTCCGTATGAAAAGCAATTGTGATCAGAGTGTTCTCTTCGCGAGAGCAAGAGGTTCCAGCCGCGCCGAACGTTCGCCGAGATTAGTGGGCATTGATGGACCGATGAGGAGCCGTACGAAGTGACCTGTCAACTCATCGCGCTTTGTCTTGATTCGAATGACCCGCTTGGTCTCGCGAGATTCTGGTCCGGGGTCCTGGGCTGGGAGTTGGTCAACGACCCCGAGACGGCCTCGCGCTTCTGCCCAGCGACGACACCGGGTTCCAGATCCGATTTCTTTCGACTCAGGAGCGCAAGATCGGCCCGAATCAGATGCACTTCGATCTGACCAGTACGTCACTCAATGATCAGCAAGAGACGGTGGCGAGGTCACTCGGACTCGGCGCCCGGCACATCGACATTGGTCAACGACCGGAAGAGGGTCATGTTGTACTCGCTGACCCCGAAGGCAACGAGTTCTGCGTCATCGGCCCCGACAACGACTTCCTCGCTGACTGCGGTTTCATCGGAGCGCTGGCGTGTGAGGGTTCACAGGACGTCGGCTATTTCTGGAGCGAAGCACTCGGCTGGCCGTTGGTCTGGGATCAGGATCAAGAGACCGCGATTCGCTCGCCGCACGGCGGTCCGAAAATCACCTGGGGCGGTGGGCCATTGACGCCGAAGACCGGAAAGTATCGACTTCATTTCGACCTTGCGCCGTCGATCGGCGACGACCAGCGAACGACGGTCGACCGACTCATATCCCTTGGAGCTACTCGCGTCGACGTCGGCCACGGCGCAGTCAGTTGGGTGGGCATGGCCGATCCTGACGGCCACGAGTTCTGTGTGACGACGCCGCGCTAGCGCGAAGGGATTCGAAGTAACGGATCTGAAGATTCATACACTCTCCAGCTGGTCCGTCCTGGTGTTTAGGATTCATCCTGAGTCATTTGGCGCATTCGGAATATCCCACAGTTGGAGGACTAGTGCATTGGTTCAATGAACCCTCAACGTGGAGCGTGAGTGACAGTCAGATCATTGTTCGCGCCGATGCGCAAACAGATTTTTGGCGGGTCACCGGTTGCGGATACGTGCGCGACAACGCGCACATTTACGGCGAAACCCTGGACACCGACTTCGACCTCACCGTGCGAATTAGCGGCGAGTACACCGAGCAATACGACCAAGCGGGCGTTGCCGTGCGGATGGATGAGCGTCACTGGATCAAAACGGGCGTGGAACTCTTCGACGGGCGACTTCGCTTCAGCACCGTCGTCACGGTCGACAACTCATCGTGGATGTTCGCTGATCTGCCCGAGGACTTCGCCGCCCTCAACCTGTCACTGGCTCGACGAGGTGACGCGATTGAAATTAGCTACTCCACCGATACCAACAAGTTGGCGTTAGCTTCGGTCGTTTACGTGAAGCCAGGCATCGAAGCGTTGGCGGGCGTGATGTGCGCCTCGCCCCAGGGCGAGGGCTTCGCCGCATATTTTTCCGATTTCGAACTCCGCGCCTGTTGATTCGAAACGATTTTGCGTGAGCGGATGCAACGGGTACGAGGCTCCAACCCTTCGAGGGTAAACCGATGACACGCTTTCAGTCGAGACGACGGTGAAAAGAGATCCACGCGCCTACGACGACAAAGCCCAAGGCACCCAACGGCACGACCGGCGCAATCCGAGGAGCGTGGAGGACGCACAACGCACCCAGACCAGCGCCGACGATGAGGGCCAGCAGGATGAAACTGGAGCGAATCTGCTTGGGAGCGTCCTTCTTCGTGAAGCCGGCGATGAATTGCGTGAGAGTTCCGGTGAGGTATGTGGTGGACAGTCCACTGACGCCGAAGCGAAGTACCGCCGCGCTCTGAATGCCCAGCGCCATGGAATTGAGTCCGAGCAGGGCGTAGGCGATATCCGGCGACGGCGCGGCGTGCGCGAACTCCCACCACACCGCGAAGATCGCGATGATCACGAGCTCGACCGAAAGTGCCTTGACCACCGATAGCGGCCACAAGTGGGACTCGTTCTCGGGCGCGTGGCCGGCCACGTGAGCACCAATAAAACTCCCGATGATGTACGCGGCGAAGGCGACGCCCGTGTGCAGGGCAATCGACCCGCTCCGATCGCTCGCCGCGATCCCGAGGAAGACCATATTGCCGGTCATGACGCTCGTGAACACACCGCCGAGGCGCAAGAGGCCGATGGCGTCGACCGATCCGGTCACGAGGGTGAGCGTGATGACGAGCGCGTCGCGCCTCTTCTCTCGGGTCCAGAATCCCGGCGCGGTGCGCATCGTAAGTTCGTCGACCATGGACGCTACGCTCGGGCCGCGCCGCCGCCGAGGAACGACTCGACGAAGAGTGGATTGTTCTCGAGGTCGCGCGGCGCGCCCGAGAGAACGACGCGGCCACCACTCAGCACGCACGTCCAGTCCGAGATGCGCAGCGCCGCTTTCGCGCGCTGTTCGACGAGCAGAACCGTCGACCCGTGGTCGGCGAAACCCCGGATGTACTCCTCGAGCAACTGTGTCGCCACGAGCGGCGCCAGGTTCGCGGTCGGTTCGTCGAGCACCAGTACCGAAGGTGAGAGCATGAGGACCCGACCCATGGCAAGCATCTTGCGTTCGCCGCCAGACAGCTTGCCGGCTTTTCTCGACATCATGGTCTTGAGTCGCGGGAAGAACTTCAGGACGGCCTCGATTTGCGACGCCACGTCGTGGCGGGGTAGTAGGTAGCCGCCGATCTCCAGGTTCTCCTTCACCGACAACGGCGGGAACACGTCGTCGATCTGGGGCACGTAACCGACGCCGAGCATCGCGATGCGCTCGGGCGCGAGATTCGTGATATCGGTATCGCCCACCGTGACGGCGCCCGCCAGTACCGGGACGACTCCCACGAGGGACTTCAGCAGCGTTGACTTACCGGACCCGTTGGGACCGACCACGGAGACGACCTTGCCGGGCGTCGCCTCGACGTCGATTTCGTGGACGATGGCGCGTCCGTCGTAGCCGGCCGAGACCGACGTCGCTCGAAGGACCTTTCCCGAAGTGGAGAGCTCAACCGACAAGGTACGCCTCCACCACTTCTTTCTTGGCGCGAAGCTCGGCCATCGTGCCTTGGGCGAGGACCCAGCCCTCGGCGAGCACGATGACCGGGTCGCAGAACGCGTCCATGATGGCGAGCTCGTGCTCGACCATCACGATCGTCATGCCGCTCGCCACGAGGCGCGTGAGCTGATCGCCGATCTTGTGCGCCAGGTTCGGGTGCACGCCGGCCATCGGTTCATCGAGCAGCAGAATCGTCGGCTGGGCCAGGAGGGCGCGCATGATTTCGACCAGACGGCGTTGGCCGCCCGACAGTCCCCCGGCGTAGCTGTCGGCGTACTCGGAAAGCCCGAAGCCCTCGAGCATCTCGCTGGCGCGCTCGATATTCTCGGCGTCGTCGCGGCCCCAAAAACGTCGTCCCCGTAGCGCTCCGACGAAGGAGTCGCCCGATTGGCGCGGGATGGCCGAGACCAGATTCTCCAAGACCGTGAGCTTCTTGAACTCACTGGCCAACTGGAAGGTACGAATCATGCCGGATTTCGCGCGTTCGTTGGAGGGCATCGAGGTGATGTCGCGTCCCTCGTAGAGAACCTTGCCACTGGTCGGGGCGAGCGTGCCCGCGAGCATGGCCAGGGTCGTGGATTTGCCGGCGCCGTTGGGTCCGATGAGTCCGGTGAGGCGACCTCGCTGAATCTCGATCGAGACCTCCGAGACCACGGTCACTCCGTGAAAGGCGCGGGTCAGTCGATCGGTCGAGAGGATGATCCCGTGATCACTCGCGTCACCCTCGAGCCTCAAGAGTTGTCGAAAATCCATCTGATCGAGGTTGCCGAGGTTGATCAGCGAGTCCGACTCGCCACTTGTGGGAATCGGCGACGGAACGGAGGACTTCCCCGCTCCACTGAGGATCCGACGTCGCTCGGGCAGGATCCCGTCGGGCCGGAACCAGAGGAACCCGATGATGAGCAGCCCGATGGCCACCCACTCGAGCGCCGGCACCAGTTCCGGGTTCGACAGCGGCGGGAGGAATCGGGTCACCTCTTCGAAACCCAAGGGCACCAAGAGCGCACCGAGGATCGCGCCTTTGTGGTTGCCCGCCCCGCCCACGATGATGGCGGCGAAGAGCACGATCGTCTCGGCGTAGCCCCAGGCGCCGGGCGCCCAGAGGTTGATGAATCCCACCAGGATCGCCCCGCTCAGCCCGGCGATCATGCCGCCGAGGATCAGCATCGACGTGCGTTGGACCCGCACGTTCTTGCCCAACGCGTCGGCCACGATGTCGTTGTCGCGCATGGCGCGCAGCGACCGGCCGTAGGGCGACTCGGTCACGCGGCGCAACAAGAAGTAGACGAGCACGGTCAACACGACGGCGACGCCGCCGTAGGCGAACTGGTAGCCGAGACCTTGGGGGTTCAAGTAATGCGTAAAAGGCGCCGGCACGATCGAGATGCCGGCCGCGCCGTTGAACAGCGGCACGAAGTTGTTCACCAGCTGATTGAGTAGTACCGCCGAGACGAGAAGGCCGACCGCGGCGAAGTCACCGCGTAGGCGCTTGCCCACCAAGAAGACGAAGGGTATGGCCAGGAGTCCCCCGAAGAGCGCTGCCCCGATCCACGGAAGGGGCCACGCCAAGTGCCAACCGAGCACGTACTGCTGGAAGCCCTGGTTGGACTTCTGCCACGGCCCCATGGAAAGCACGGCCGCGACGTAGGCGCCACCGGCCTGGAAGATGATGAATCCGAAGTTCGATAAGCCCGCGAAGCCGAACTGCACGTTGAGGGCAAGACAGGCCATCGAGTCCACAGCCCCGTAGACGATAATCGTCGCCAGGTAGAAGAGGATTGCGCTCATCAGATGGTTTTCTCGCTTCCGAAGAGACCGTAGGGACGGAAGGTGAGCATGCCGAGCAGCACCACGAAGGCGATGACCTCTTTGTACTCGGGATTGAAATAGCCGGCGCTCACTTCGGTCGCGACCCCAATGGTGAGGGCGCCGAGCATCGCGCCGTACGCCGAGCCCGGTCCACCTAAGAACATCGCGGCGAGCAACAACACGATATAGAGCTGGGCGCTCGTCGCCTCGAAGACCCCGGTATTCATGGCGAAGACCGTGCCGGCGAGACCGCAGAGCGCTCCCGAGATAAGCCAGGTCGAGGAGATCACCCGCTGGGTGCGAATACCCGAGTTGCGCGCGAGACTCGCGTTCGCCGACGTCGCGCGCATGGCCTTGCCGAGTCGCGTGTACTTGAGCAGCCAGTGGATGAGTCCCATGACGACGACGCAGATTCCGATGATGATGAGTTGCAAAGTACTGAGGTACATGCCCCAAAAGTGGAGCTCGCGACCGAGCGACTGCTTATACGAGAAGTAGCTGCCGCCGACGATCGCCTGGAGACCGAAGGTGCCAACCAGGTCAACGCCCAGCGCCACGATAACAATCGTTATCGGCGGAAGGTTCCGTCGTTGAAAGGGCGTGAAGACGAAGCGGTTCAACAGGTACGACGCGAAGGCCCCGGTGAGGACGCCGCCGATCATCGCCACCCACGCGTTCAGATGAAGGTGGTAATTGAGGAAGTACGTGACGAACGCGCTATTGATCATCACCGAGCCGTAGGCCAGGTTAAGGACGTTGGTGACCGCGAACTGCATCGTGAATCCGACGGTGGCGATGGCCAGGACCGCGGCCGAAATGAGGCCGAAGCCGAGCGACGAGAGGAAGACGCTCACGTCAAAACCTTTCGAGAGTGGATGGGTGGGCGATGGTTCGATTCTGAGAATGCAGCGTGGCCGCGGCAATCATCCGCCGCGGCCACAATCAAGCAAACTACGGGGTCGACTTGCACTCCGTGAGGCTGCAGTACCCGAGGGTCCCACCGACCGCTACCGTCGTGCCGTTCGCCAAGAACTGGTCGTCTTCGAACGGGCCGAACGCCGTCTGGTACGAGTCGAACTGGTATGAGCCACCTACTCCGACGTAGTGAATCTTCTTACCAGCCTTCAGGTCCTTGAGGCC
>PNAH01000017.1:57075-124700 GCA_003170315.1 Acidimicrobiaceae bacterium | reverse complement strand
AGCGCCGCCAGGTTGATGCCGTCATACAGGTGGACCGTGCCATTCGCCGAGAGAAGCCCCGGGAAGCTGGGCACGCCCTTGACCTTGCCGGTCTGCGCCAGAACCAACTTGTGGTACAGCGGGTACGCCGGACCGGACGCGTTGACCGTTTGGTTGTCCGCATCGAAGGCCGCAATGAACTTCGAAGTACCGATCGGGCCCGAGGTGACACCGGAGAAGAAGACCGGGTCGATCATGGCTGACGTTCCAATCGTCGGGATCATCTTGTTCCCGTTGAGTTGGTAGATCTCCGACAACAGGGCCACGCCCGCTGCTCCCAGTGCCTCCATAAGGATGGCGTCCGGGTGCGCTTGGACGATCGCCTGGGCTTCGGTCTGGAACGTCGACGCCGTCATGTCGAGCGTCTGGTTGGAGACCACGTTCATACCGGCAGCCTTGATGGCCGCCTCGGCCGGGGCTACGAAGGTTTGGCTACCCGCGTCGTTGCCGAAGGCCAAGGCGATGTTCTTGTACGAGTGGCGCTTGGCAATCTGCACCATCGCCACCGAGTCGGCGGCATCCGGCGGCACGAGTCGGAAGAAGTACGGGTAGTGCACCGCATCGAACTCGGACTGTCCCGTCATGCAGAACGACACCGTCTTGTGAGCACCGAAGATCGGCACGACCGTCGCGGCCTCGTCCGAGGTGCACCCGATCACGAGCGCCAGGTTCGACGTCGTCGCGTACAACTGACGAACGGCGGGCACTGCGTCCGCGGGGTCGCCTCGGGTGTCGACCGTCTTGCACTTGACCTGCTTGCTCAACGCGCCGCCCGCCGCGTTGATCGCCTGGCTCGCGGCGTAGCACGCGACCTCATACTTCGGCCCGAGTGCCGCGTCGGCGCCGGTGAAGGGAGCAACCGTGGCAATCGTGATCGACCCCTTGAACGAAGTCGCGCCCGACGTTGCTTCCGCCACCGGCAACGTCACTATGGAAGCGACGAGTGCCAGCGCGGAGGCGACGAGAACGAATCGCTTTCTGCTGTGATCGACGAGTCCTCCTCGTCGTGCCATCTTTGAAAACCGCATCCTGCCCCCTTAACTAATTTGGTTTAACCCTGCTTGACGCAGTTCTACTCCGTTAGAAGTTCGTAGTGTCCACTTCCAACGGGCGCCAGGGCCAATCGGCCGGCGCGTCCTTCTCGGCGACAACGGTATTGGAGATAGCCCCCACACCTTCGACGAAGACTTCGATCACGTCGCCCGGCGTCAGCCAGACCGGCGGCGTCCGTGCGAAGCCCACGCCCCCCGGCGTGCCGGTCGCAATGACGTCGCCCGGACGCAACGTGGTGAAGCCCGAGAAATACTCCACGGCGCGCGCGACGTTCACGATCATCATCGACGTGCGCGCCTCTTGCATGACCTCGCCGTTCAACGTCGAACGGATGGCCACGTCGGAAATGTCGACCTCGTCGACGGTCACGACTTCGGGGCCGATGGGCATCGTGCCCTCAAAGTTTTTGCCCGGCGTCCACTGTGTCGCCTTGCGTTGCCATTCGCGCGCCGATCCATCGTTCATGGCTGCGTACCCGAGGATCGATTCGAAAGCGTCCTTGGCGCGTATGTAACGCCCGCCCTTGCCGATGACGACGGCGACCTCGGCCTCGAAGTCAAAGCGCTCGGTGAGAGCTGGGGCAATGAGGTCGTCGTAGGGGCCGATGACGCTCCCCATGCCACGCACGAAGGACTCGGGCCACTTCGGAACTTCGCGACCGCCTTCGATGGCGTGTTCGGCGTAGTTCACCCCGAGACAGAGAATCCGAGGGGTGTCCGGAGTCGCGGGACCGAACTGATGCTTCTCGACCTGAACCCCGGCCCGACCTGAGGCGCCCCGCGCCGCGGCCAGTCCGACATCCCCGGCGTAGGCGAGACCCGCCAATGTGGACAGTGTTTCGTTACCGGTCGCGTCGCCGACGTCAACGTAGCCTTCGGTCCCCTTTACGTGGAGCCTGAGGCCCCGATCAGTTCGAACAGTCGCGAAACGCACGCCTACCCCCAAAATTGGTTCAAAAGGTTGTATTGGTACAACTAATTGGAGAGAACCTACTCGTTGCCACATCGCGTGTCAATGTAGGGGAGCCAAGTATCAGGGTAAAAACTTTTCAAAGATTTCAAGCATTGGTGGTAGAGGTTGTGGTTCTTCCGGGTTAGTGTGCTCTCATTCTGAGATATGTTCTCAACGTCGCGCTTGTGACAAGGAGAAACGGGTTTTGGACGAAAGGGCAGCACCAAGATATTGGTACCATTGGTTGAGTCTGAAACCCATTGAGGAGGGCCGTGCTCACACTCTCAAAGGATCAAATCCACGACGTCGCCGAAGTCGTGCTGCGCGAAGCCGCCCAGCGCGGACTCACTACCGGTTCGCAGTTGCCCACCGAGCGAGCACTGGCGAATTCGCTGTCGTCGTCACGCTCCGCCGTTCGCGGCGCCCTCGCGCTGCTCGAGGCCGTCGACGTCGTCTCGCGCGAGGTGGGGCGTGGAACGTACCTCAAGTGCGATCCGCTCTCGGCCATGATCAGTCTCGACAGCTCCGCCATAACGTCCGTGGCCGTGCTCTACGACATTGGACCGAGTGACGTGATGGCGGCCCGCCAAGCCTTCGAACCCATGGCGATGTTCATCGCGGTCGTCGAAGCGACCGAAACCGACTTCGAAGAGATCGCCAGGTGCGTCGATGCGTGCGAGCGGGCCAAGGACTACGACGAGTTCGAACACTGGGACCTGGCCTTCCACCGGTCGCTGATGGAGGCGACCCATAATCCGCTTCTCCTTCGCATGTACAGCCTCATCGAGGCGGCGCGCAAAGGCGATCTGTGGGGTTCAATGAAACGCCGAGGCGACACGCACGAACGACGACACTGTTCCTACGTCCAGCACGCCGCGATCTACGAGGCCCTGCGCAATCGCGACGGGCGCGGCGCGCAGGAGGCAATGAGCGCTCACCTCGAGTACGTGTCGAACTTCCTACGAGAGAACTCGCGCCGCTAATCGCGTAGATCCGCGCTCGGCGACTCGACGGGGGTCACTGATGCCACTCATCACTTTGTCGGACAACGAAGTTCGAAGTGGGGGGGGCACTTCAATCAACCGACGGTCTTGACGACGTCGCGAAAGCGAGCTTCGGCCTCCGCGCGGTTGTCCGTCGAAGCGAGGGCGAGCGAAAGAGCGACTCGGGCCTTCGCTCCGTCGAGCGCGCCCGCCGAAATGAGACCGCGGTGGCACAAGTCGATCTCCGAGCCGGCGAATCCGTAGGTCGACTCGAGCACGACGCCGGCGCCGGCGCGCGACGCAAGGACGATCGGCATCGTGAGCAGCAGTTCGGAGAGCGGTTCAACCATCGACTCGGGTACGTGGCCGCCACCAAATCCTTCGACGACGAGGCCGCGATATCCCAAGCCCACCAGCGCGGATACCATCCGCCCGTCATCGGCCAGAGCGCATCGCACGAGTGCGACCGGCGCGACGTCACCTTTGGGATGTGTCATCGCCAGTGGCTCGACGCGAGTGTAGAGGTGGACTCGACCTTCGACGACGACGCCGATCGGACCGCACTGGGGTGAGGCGAACGCCGACAGGCTCGACGCGTGCATCTTTCGCACGAATCGTGCCGCGTGGATCTCATCGTTCATGACCACGAGGGATCCCAAGCCCCGGGCGAGCGGCGACACGGCGACGGCGACCGCGGCTCGAACGTTCGCCGGACCGTCGGCCCCCGGCAGGGACGGGTTGCGCATGGCTCCGGTCACTACGACCGGACGTTCGTCGTCGACGAGCAAGTCGAACGCAAAAGCAGTCTCTTCAATATTGTCCGAGCCTTGCGTCACGACCACACCGTCAACGCCGCTCGAAAAGGCGTCGCGAATCGCGTCGCTGATTTCGATCAAATCGGCGAAGACGAAATTGGCCGACGCCATCTGACGCAAGGTGCGACTCTCGACATGGGCGACGGATTCGAGACCGGGGACCGACAGGACGAGCGCGCTCGCCTCGACACTCGGAACGACACCGGCCGACGTATCCTCGGTCGGGAGCGACGCTATGGTCCCGCCCAGGCCGAAGAGGGCCACTCGACCAATGTTGTCTCGATTCTCACCGCGATCGTGCTCACTCATAACGCCATCCTTCCCCAAAGTGCGTCTCCGGGCGCAAAAAGTCCACGACGAGGACTACCGGGCGGACGTCGTGCTGACCTTCCGTTCACCATGAAGGCGCGGCGTTCGAACGCGCGCATCGCGTCAAACGAACAGCGCCAGAATGGGGCTGTGACGTTTCGTAGGCTGACGTGCGGGTTCATGGTGATCGTTCTGTTTCTTGCTTCGATCGCCACGGATTCGAACGGAGCCACCAAGAAGATCCCGGCGACGTCGCCGTGCGGTGTTGTGGGGACCGCCCGCTACAGCCACGTGGTCTGGATCATGCTGGAGAACGTTGGCTACTCGGTCGTCGGCTCACCGAGCGCCCCGTACTTCAACCAGCTCGCGACGAGGTGCGGACTGGCCACGAATGACTACGCGGTTTCGCACCCCAGCTTGCCGAATTACATCGCCTTGACGTCAGGCTCCACGCAGGGAGTCAGTGACGACGGTGAGCCGAGTTCACATCCTCTGCGCGCGCCCAGCATCTTCTCGGAACTGGGTTCGAACTGGAAATCATTGGTGGAATCCATGCCCACCGCGTGCGATCACGTCACCAGTGGCCAGTACGCGGCGCGGCATAATCCCGCCGTCTATTTCACAACAGGTGCGACGTCGTGTCGGCGACAAGACGTCGCGATGAGTTTGCCATTGAGTCTCAGCGCTGGTTTCACCATGATCGTGCCCAATATCTGTAATGACATGCACAGTTGCCCGGTCGCGACTGGCGACGCGTGGCTTCGACGGATCGTCCCCTTGATACTTACGAGCTCGCAGTATCAATCGCGTTCTTTGATCTTGTTCATCACGTTCGACGAGAATGACTCGATGGCGTCCAACCAAATTCCGACGCTCGTCATCGCTCCCTCCACGCCCAGAGGGGAACGGGTCGCCATCCGATTTACGCACTACTCGCTACTGAAAACGACCGAGACTCTCCTGCACGTCGGACAACTTGGTCAAGCGAGAACCGCGCGATCAATGATTGCGCCCTTTCATCTTTAGAGATTGAGCTCGATGACCGACTCATCAGATTCCTGGCCCGTCAATCCGTTCAGTGACCCTCACGGTCACGAGGGCCGCGACAACGCCGGCGACCTCTCGGTCTAGCGTGAGGTCAACCCACCAAATCAGGAGTGCTTCATGCCGGGCATGAATCCCAACAAAATCAACCTCAGTAACTCGCTCATCGTCGAACTCTTCCGACACGCACTGTTCGTGTCGGGTCTGTTCCGTCTCACGGTGATCGCCGTGGTGTTGATGCTGGTACTGGTGCTCACGAGACGGATACTTCAATTCAATCTTTCGCCCGAAGGGATGAACGAGCCGCGAGCGCGCACTTACCTTCGCTGGGGCTTCGGAGCGGTTTGGCTCATTGACGGGATCCTTCAGTTTCAAGTCTCGATGCCCCTCGGTCTGGCCAACAACGTGGTCGCGCCGCTGACCACCAACACCCCGTCGTGGCTCCATTCTCTAATGGAGCACGGCATCTTCATATGGAACAGTCACCCGATCAACTTGGCCGTCGGTACGGCGTGGTTGCAGGTCGGAATCGGACTCGCAATTCTCGTGTCGAATGGGATTACCGGACGTATCGCGGGACTGGTTTCCGCGGGCTGGGCGTCGCTGGTCTGGCTTATCGGCAACGGCGCCGGCGGCATTTTCGTCACCGGAGCGTCGTTCCTGTTTGGTTGGCCGGGCGCCACGTTCTTCTACGCCATCGCGGGCGTGTGGCTCTTCCTTAAGCCGGAAACCTTCCGTCGTTGGTTCTCGCTCGTCACGCTGCGCATCATCGCGGGGATCGTGGCGCTCGGGGCAGTGTTGCAATTGTTGCCCTCAACGGAGTTCTGGCACGGTGGTAACACCAATGCACTCACCGCGATGACGTCATTCATGACCAAGATCGCCCAACCCCACTGGGTGGCGTGGTTGTCTCGAAGCACCGGCGTTATCGCCGGATCAATCGGCGGAGGATTCAACGTCATCGTGGTCCTGTGGATGGTTGTCTGCGCCGGTGGACTCTGGTTCGCTGCGAAGAAAAGGTGGCGATGGCCGATCTGGACCTTTGTCGCGGGTTGCCTTTTTTTCTGGTTGACGGCGCAAGATACTTCACTTTTTGGCGGAGTTTCCACCGATTTCAATTCACTTTTGCCCTTGGCGGTGCTTGCTTGGTGCGCGTCGCCGTCGTTACGCGACGCCCCCGTGCTTGTGCATCGAATTCCGCGAGAACTGACGGCGAGCACCGGCGCAGTCGTGGCGACGTTTGCTGCCGCGATGATCGTCTATTCCACGGCGCTCATAGCCACCTCTTCGTTGGCGAGCGCCGAGACGACGCTCTATCAAGCCCAAAATGGCGCGGCGTCGGCGACGACCACCAAGGCGGCGAATTTCACGCTCACGGACCAGTTCAACAAGACCTACTCGTTGGGTGAGCACCGGGGCTACGTCACACTCTTGACCTTCCTCGACCCACGCTGTTATACGGACTGCCCATTGCTGGCCCAACAACTCAAGTCCCTTCGCGCCGACCTTCCGGCCACAACGAAGTTGGACATCGTGGCGGTGGCGGCCGATCCTTACCACGAGCAGCTCAGCGACCTTCGCCACTTCATCGCCGTACGCGGACTGTCGCACGTTTCGAACTTCTATTTCGTCACGGGTCAGCTCTCGGCCGTTCGGAAAGTCTGGGCTTCCTACGGAATCGGCGTAACGATGACCAAGTCGGACGTAATGAGCATCCACTCGGACTACATGTTCATCATCAACGCGAAAAACCAGGTCCGGTGGGTGATCCCCGACGATCCCATCGCCAGTTCATCGGGGAGCGCCTCGGCGGTGTCGGAGTTGCGGGTCCTGCTCGCCGACGAGGGCGTTCACTAAGGTCACGGAGTTACTGACCCGGACGGGCCGGTCGGCTTCGCAACGCTTCTTTGCAACGCCGCCGCCATATATATGGAGCAATTGGCGACCAGACTCATTCGGTGCCGAAGGGCCACGAAAAGCCGCCGCCGGATCGGCTCTCCAGAGCGTCGTCTCCGTCGAGATGATCTCGTTCACTGTCGGTTAAAACGGGGTCGTCCGTATCCCAAGAATTCTCTTATCTTTGGTGAAATCAAGCCTTCCCATTGGTTATGGGTGTGGATAATCTAGGTTCGGAGTCCCATCAGGGACGCCCTGTCGCGAGGAGTTGAGTTATGTCAAAGGGGGGGAGACTGGCAACAGTTCTTGGACTCTTCGTGGTTGCCGTGGGTCTCATTGTGTGGGCCGTTGCCTCTCTTCTGAATCCCGGCGTTCCGGGCGGGGTGGTCAACTTTACGAACACTCAGGCCGCGGGCCAACCAGTGCAATTGAATGTACAGACGGTCGGATCGATTGGTTTTGGCGCACACCCCAGTTGGGTGTCCTACTTGGTAAAGGACCCGAAGACCGGTAAGTGGACTCACGCCACCTCTTGGGAGTTGCCGGCCCACACCGTGGTCAACATGACGATCTATCAGTACGACAGCGGTAGCCCACTTCGCAACCAAGAGTGGGGCCAAGTATTGGGAACCATAGGCAGTACCGCGACACTCAACGGCACGAGCTTCAGCGTCTATAACTCGAACACCGGCAATGGCGTCGGCCACACGTTCGCGATTCCGAATCTCAATATCAGCGTTCCCCTAGTCGGCGTGAGTGGCAACCCGTGCGCCGTGGCACCGTGTCACTTCAATTCACCGCACAACGTCGAGACATTCAGCTTCAAAACACCTGGTCCAGGCAGCTACAACTGGCAGTGCTTCGTGCCGTGTGCGTTGGGATACTTATTCGGAAACGGGGGGGCGATGTCGACGCAGAACTACATGGGCGGCGAGCTGGAAGTGGTGAATTCATAATGTCATCAGAGAGCTCCATGGGTAGCGAAGAGAATGATCTCCGCCGCATCGTCATTATCTGGGTCGTACTTTCAGTAGTAGGCGACCTTCTCTACTGGCTCTTCGTCGGTCCCCACGTACCCCCGGGCCGTATGACCACGACCGCGAAGGATAATCAGTTCGACTTCAACGTGCTCATGCTCATCGCCCTACCGGTCATGATCGGCGTGTGGGAGTGGCTGGGCTACGCCGCGGTCAGGTGGAACGCCCGGCGCAAGGACATGCCCGAATCCGTGGGCGGTCCCGTTGCCGCCGGTAACAAGCGAGCGGAAGTTTCCTGGATCGTCATTACGACGGTCGCGGTTCTCTTCCTCGCGGTATTCGGAATCGTTGCGCTGTACGCCGGTAACGGGTCGGGCGGTGGCGAGGGACCTAACCCAATCCAGCAGCCGGCCGGTGCCGTCAAAGCCGAAACGGCCGCTCTTGCGGGCAATGGATCGTGGTCGCCCAATTCCAATGAGGTCCTACCAGTCCAGGTGATCGCTCAGCAGTGGAAGTTCACCTACCGGTACCCGACCTTCGGGGGCTTTGAATCGCCGGACCTGATCCTTCCCGTCAACACGGAGATCGCCTTCAACGTCACGTCGCTCGACGTCATTCACAGTTTTTGGGCCTATCAGCTCGAAGTAAAGGCCGACGCGAACCCCTTAGAAAACAACGTCGCCTTCACCAAGACCGAGCAACTCGGCAACTTTGAGGTGCGCTGCAGCGAATTGTGCGGCATTTGGCACGGCGCGATGTTCAACCCGGGCAAGGTGGTCTCGGAGTCGGCGTTCATGACTTGGGCGTCGTCGACCGAATCAAAGAACGCCACGAACACGGCGAACCTTCCGCCTTTCGCGTGGACCTACGCACCCGACGCTAACGGCGCCGCGGGTGGCTACTACCCCGACGGCGGCGTGACGCCGTACAGCACCGTCGAGATCTACGGATCGAAGCAGCCCTCATGAGTGACCGTCGTAACTTAAATCAGAAGTTTGTGAGCGAGGAAACGGAGATTGCGCGATGACCATCAGCGCTGAACGACCGGAGGTTGTCGAGGCCATGGTGCCTCCCGCGATCGTCGAACCACGCAAGGGCCGCCGCGGCGGCGAATGGCTAAGTCAGCACGTTGGCACCGCGACTATCTGCGGCTTCTTGGGCTACCTCCTGGGACACTGGCTCGGCAACTACATAGGGAGTGCGTACCCCTACATTGCCAATAGTGGCCAGAACGCGCTCGCCGCTCTTCTGGCTTTGATGTTTATGGTCCTGGGTTGGCTACTCGGTATTGGCGCGCTGAACTACCCTCTCGCCAAGCTCGTCGGTCGTGAGGCCAAGGGCGACGTTGAGTACTCCGGTTGGACCAGATACTTCCGCTACAACCTCGACCACAAGGTCGTCGGTATTCAGTACGTTGTCGGCGTATTGCTGTTCTTCTTCACCGGCGGTCTGCTCGCCATGGCGATCCGCACGGAACTGCTGAATCCGACGGTCCACGTCTTTAGCGCCGATACGTATATCAAGATCGTGAGTGAACACGGCACGATCATGATGATGATGGCGTCGTCGGTCATCGTAGGCCCGCTCGGCAACTATTTCGTGCCCCTGATGATTGGCTCGCGTCGCATGGCCTTCCCGCGCATTGAGGCCTTCAGTCTGTGGACCTTCATCGCGGGATACTTCGTAATCTTCTCGGCCCTCGCCTACGGAGGATTCCCGACGGGGTGGACGGGTTATGCGCCCCTTCAGACTCAGGCCGGCCCGGGCATGGTGTCCTACCTCTTCGGTTTCGCGGTTATCAGTATCGGAATGATGACCGCCGGCTTCAACCTGGCGGTGACCATCATCAACTACCGCGCGCCCGGAATGACCTGGAGTCGAGTACCGGTCTTCGTCTGGTCCATCATCGCCACCGCCGCGCTGTTGACCTTGGCCTCACCGGTCTTGGCCGCAGCCGGTCTCTTCGGACTGCTCGACAGGACAGCGCAGACGGCGTTCTACGTCACCGAGCACGGTGGGAGTTCGTACCTGTGGCAGAACTTGTTCTGGTTCTTCGGTCACCCCGAGGTCTACATCATGGCTCTACCGGGCTTCGGCATCGTCGGAGAGATCATCCCGGTGTTCTGTCGAAAGCCCCTCTTCGCGTATCGCATAGCTGCGGCGGGAATGATCGGCGTGGCGCTGTTGTCCTTCTTCGTATGGCAACACCACCTTTTTCAGAGCGGTATCAACCCGGACATGCGACCGCTCTTCATGTTGACCACCGAACTGATCTCGATTCCGACCGGGTTCATCTTCTTAGTGGGAATGGGCACGTTGTATAAAGCGAAGATCAGATACGAAGTGCCCATGCTCTTCTGCATGGCCGTCTACTTCAACTTTCTCATCGGCGGCATATCGGGGGTGTTCCTGTCGGACGTCCCGGTGAACGTGACGGTGCACGGCGGCTTCTTCGTGCTCTCGCACTTCCACTACACGATTATGGGTGGCCTCATCTTCGCGTTCTTCGCTGGGCTGTACTTCTGGCTGCCGAAGATGACCGGACGCGCGATGAACAAGAAGATGGGTCTGTGGCATTTCTGGACCATGTTCGTCTTTTTCAACTTGACGTTCTTCCCGATGTTCATCATTGGACTGTTGGGTCAACCACGCCGGGTCTTCACCTACGCCAAGAATCTTCAGACACTGAACGAATTCTCCTCGATCGCGGCCTTCTGCCTGGGAGCGTCATTCCTGATCTTCGTAGCGAACCTGATGTGGTCCCAGTTCATCGCCCCCGAAAAGGCCCCATCCAATCCGTGGGACTCCCTTGGCCTCGAATGGCAGACCGCCACGCCGATTCCGTACTACAACTTTGAACGGATTCCGGTCATTATGACCGACCCGTATCACTACAGCGAAATCGGCGCCCCCACGCTGGCCGACTTCGGCGATGCTCAACCGGCATACCCCAGTAGTTCAGTAGCCACCAGTACCGACCCCGATCAATAGCGAGTAGAGGGTAACGACATGACGGACATGACCAAGAGCTCACGCGGCGTGATCGACACCCCCGAAGAGGTGGAGTTCGAACTGCGCGCGCACATCGGCGCGATATGGAGTGGTGGCCGACTGTTCATCGGGATGTACACCTTTCTGCTCGCGTCGCTCGCTTTTAGTTACTTCTATCTGCGCTCGAGTAACAACGGGCTGCTCTGGCGACCGGATCACGTGACCGCGCCCACCGCGTACGGATGGAGTATCTACTCCCTCACCCTGCTTGCCGCGCTCATGGCTATTTTCGGCCAGGCTCGACTGCGCAAGGGAAGCGTATCGGAGTGGCAGACCGCGATCTGGGTCGGCGTGGTGGCGGCGTTGCTCGCCCTGTTCTTGCAGATCTATGAGTTCACCGCGGTGCCTTTCTACCCCGGCTCGAGCGGCTACGCCTCCACGTTCATCGGCTACTCGGTGATCAACATCTTCACCATCTTCATCGTGGCCTACTGGCTGGAGACTACCGTCGCACGTTCTCTGCGAATGGACAAGGATCTCGGCGTTGCCAAATCCCAACTCTCGATGCACCCCTCGGCGCAGTCGTTTCGCGCGAACGTGGCGTCGATGACGTATTTCTTGGGCTTCGTGGCGCTCGCCAGTACGCTGTTGTTCGCGATGTTCTACTTACTGTGATGGCGCAACGACCTAGGAGTCATAAGGTGTGCAACAAGGTGCGAATTGACGGGCGAAAGTCGAGGTGGTCGTGATGCCAGGCGTGGATAATTTCATCGGCCCTCAGGTCGAGACGATGGTGATTCTCTTGGGCACGCTCTTCGCCGTCTGCATCTGGGGATTCTTCCAGCGTCATCATTCGGAGTGACCGTCGAGTCGGTTCGCCGGCCGTTCTCACCGCACCGCGTTCTCTTCCACGATCTTCTCGCGTGCGCCGGTCTGGTCCTGTGGGTGATCGTGTTGACGCCGCCCGCGCTCTCGCTGACGGGCGAGTACGAATTCGCACAGTCGACGCAGTTCTGTCTTTTCGCGGTCGTGATTCCCGCCCTGCTCGTGGTGGGTGGTCCGTGGCGATGGTTCAACCTGACGTCGATCGAAGAGGCCATCGTGGACAACGACGGTCAACAGATCTCCTCGGTGTACCAACGTCCACTCGATCGCTGGGTCCACAAGCGATCGTTGGCTAAGGGATATCGCCGCAGCGTCGTGCTCCTTTTGATCTTCGTAGGTCAGTCGATCCTGTGGCGATCGGCGCCCGTCGTGGACGCCCTGATCCGTCACCCGTGGCTCTCGATCGCGGAGTCGATCACGCTGGTCATTGGTGGCGCTTTCCTATGGCTCGAATTAGTGGAGTCGGCGCCCTTTCGACCGACGACCGCGCGACCGTACCGAATCGGTGTCTCGGCCATCGCCATGTGGACCGTGTGGGTAATTGCGTACTTGATGGCCATGGCCCAGAACACTTGGTATTCGGGCTTTCGTCACGTGTCGGGTCGACTCTTCTCCCTCGCGATCGACCAACAGGTCACGACGGCGCTCATGTGGTTCGTCTGCGCGTGCGCGTTCCTGCCCGTCATCTTCTCGAATCTCAATCGATGGCTGCAGTCCGAGGATGACCCCGACGAAGAGCTTTACCATCTCGTTCGACGCGACCGCTCGCGCGGGTTCTTCGGTACGAATCCTTAGTCGTTTTGGGCTAAAGGGCTTGACGCCGGGTCATATCGCCTTGAACCTTTAGGTCGGCTCATCATCCCCGGGCAGGGTGGCGAAGCGCAAGATGAGCAGTCCGAGCAGCAAGATCACCACGACTCCGACGCCGACACCCAGTGAGATCATGGTGTCGCGAAAGTCGCTCGAGGAGAGGGTGCCACTCAACGCAAGATGGGCCGAGGAACTCAAGATGTCTCGAACCCCCGCCAAGATCCCGATGATCAGGAAGGGCCGCACCGGAAAGACGGACGCCCTCAGGTGGCCGAAGACGGTGTGGGCGATATCGAGCAGGATGATCACCACGAGGATCCCGTCGATTGCCGATACCACGGACTGAGGGAACTCATTCCAATGGCTCAGGAAGTTGATCAGCGATCGCACCAGCACAATGCTCGCTACCAGCATGAGGCTCGCCACGATGGCGTACTCGATGGCGACGATCAGCCAACGAATGACGGTGTTGGCATCGATGTTCCGATGGACGCGCTCGGGATCCGATTGACTCATACGTGCGCACGATAGCGCGAAGTGCGACGTCGAGGAGTTCGAACGTCACGGTTCGCGGCTCAGGTACCGCTCAGGTGAGGCATCGTCGGGATCTTGAGCGCGTACAGCTTGTGGCCCAGCACCTGCTGCGCCTTGGCTTCATCGTTGAGCGCCAAAGCGCGCTCGGCCGCGAGTTGGATCTCTTGTTTTGCGAGGTGTCGGATCGTCGTCGCGTCTCCGGGATGATCGAACAGATACTGAATATCTTTAATGGAGGCCAAGGCGAAGTTGGTCATCCAGTCCTGGACGGCGCTCTTCATCCGGTCGATGTGCTTGCCCGATGCCGTGTCGTCGACCTGGAGGTTGTTCGTGAGGTCGAAAACCGGTTGACTGGCGAAGGAGCACGCGGTTTCGTCACCCGTGAGCAGCGTCGGCACTTCGGCTCGGTTCGACGACGTCAATTTGCCGGTGACGTCGAGATTGTAGATATAGAACGTCTCCTTCACCGCGAACGCGCAGGGGGCGAGGTCCGTGTTGATCTCTTTGATCGATGCGTTCTGCGAGGACACGTCCTGAGCTTTGGTGGTCGGTCGAGGCAGGTCAATGACCACCGAGATGGCGATGATGAGGATCAACGACAGCGCCGCGAGGACCCACGGCCGTCGATACCAGACGGCCTTAGTGAGGCCTAACGACGATGTCGGCATCGATGCCGGGTCGAACGGAACCTTCTCGAAATCAGGGAGGTCGTCGGTCACTGGACAAGACTATCGGCGGTCTCGGCGATAGCCCGTGCGTACGTGAGCAGGCTCGAACGATCGAGGGAGTACAGACCGGTCTTACTTTCGGTGCCGAAGGGCGACGCGTACGACGAGAGATTTCCGTTCGGTGAGATGAAATACAACACGTTATTGTGCGACACCTCGCTCGCCTTAGCCCCGACGGCGACACGGACCCCGTAGGCGGACCAGACGCGATTCAGCGTGTCGACCTTGCCGGACAACAACGTGACCGACGGATCGTCGTTGAGCCCGGGCACGGTGAGGGCGCTGCTGCGTTCAGAGATCTTGGTCGCGTTGGGATCGGTGTTAACGATGACGAAGTCGACTTTGCTACCTTCCGCGCCGAGCTCGCGTGAGGCCAGTCCTATCTCGGCACCGAGCACCGGACAGATGTCGTTACAGATCGAGTTGTAGAAGGCGAGGACGACGACCTGTCCCCGGTGCGACGCGAGTCGCCAGAGATGACCGCCCTGAGTGTGCAGCGTGAACGTGGGGGCCACCTTGTTGCCGATGTCCTTGAGTCCGATGAACACCTGAAGCGAGATCAGCGTGGGCAGGTTGGGATTCGTGGTGGGCGTGCCCTTTAGCACGGGCGTCGTCGTGGTGGGCGACGCCTTGCCGTAGGACTGGAAGAAGTGCTGGGCGACTTGGCCGCCGAGCCCCAGGACCAAGACCGCGACGATGGTCCAGGCGATGAACTTGGCGGGAATCGTTACGCGCCCGGCGCGCATCGCGCCACGACGGTCCTTCGGTGCGTTAGCGGCGGCAAAGATCGAGGCGCGTTCTTCTTCATTCAACTCGCCGGGTTCGCGCGAGGTTTCCCCATTGCCGGTCGTCATCTCGCTGCCCATCGCTCGACGTCATTTTTACCATAGGAGGAGAAAGCGCGACGCCGTTAGTCGAACGCCGCGCGATTCGACACCGCGCCGAGTGGTTCGAAATCTCGCGGGTACAGTGGGACGGTGAGCGACACCGAAAAGGTGCCAGACAAGGCGTCGGCGAAGAAAACCGCCCCTCACCTCACGAGCGCGGCGGCGATGAAGACGCACCTCACTTTGGTGGTGGGCCTCGCACTCTGCACGGCCGCCTTTGTCTTCGAGCTCAGCCGCGCCGAAGGGGGCAACGAACTCAGTTGGGCGTACGTCTTCGAATGGCCGTTGCTCGCACTCTTCGCTATCTACATGTGGTGGAAGTTGCTCCATCCCGGTTTCACGTTCCGGCGTGCACGCGAGGAGCCCGCTGTCGCGCCCGAGTTCGAAGGGATGCTCCACGCGTGGCAGGGCGAAGTGGCCAAACTCGAGAAGAATCGTCGGACCGAAGAGGCGGGGAACACACAAGAAACGGGCGACGCCGTGACGCGCGATGAGTGAAAGTTCGTCAGCGACGATGACCGTCGTGCACCCCACGCCGTCGGCCCTCCGCGTCGCCGTGATCACGGTGCTCTCGGCGCTCGCATCAATCGTCGTCAACGCCGGGCTGGTGTGGTTGGCCAAGGCCTCTGATCCTTCGCTTCAGCACTACTCCCACTTTCGTCTCTGGGACTACGGCACACTCACGGCGGTCGGTGTGGTGGCGGCCGGGGCGGCGTGGTACGTCGCCACGCGAAATCTCCCAACGCCACGCCACACATTCTTTCGCGTGGCCGTGGTCGTGACGTTGGCGCTGTGGGTACCGGACACCTGGCTCCTCATCAAGCACGAGCCGACCCGCGCGGTGATCTTTCTCGTGGTCATGCACGCGACCGTGGCCCTGATCACCTACAACTTCTTGATATACGGCGCGCCCGTCGGCGCCGGCGCAATGACCGGTGACGGCGCGCTCGCGACACGGGCGCCACGCGCCCTCGAAGGAGACGCGACGGCGACCAGGGTGTCGCGCGGCGTGTGGGTCGCGTTGTTGATCGCCGTGGTGTTCGAATTCTTAGTCGGGCTGGTGGGCATGTTGTACGTACCGTTCAATCGACCCGACGGATGGCTGTCGCATCGAGGCGAGATGATCTATCTCCTTCACGCCGTGCTCGGAGGGCTGCTCGGCGTCGCGGCCGTTGCCGTCGTCTTTCACTTGTCACGACAGAAGCCGATTCATCGCGTGGACCGCGTCGCGGCGGTGAGCGGGCTCTGCGGCGTCCTGCTGGGCGCGGTTGGTGGGGTGCTGTGCGTCGGTCATCCACTTCGTTTGTTGGGCATGGCGTTGATGTTCCTCGGCATGGCCGTGGCGTTCTTCGGCTACCTGATTCCGATGATCGACGACGCGCACCCTATTTCCGGAGATACGTCGCCTCCGTCCTCAGCGCACCTTCCGTAGGACCACGAACTGCAGCTAGGTGACGGTTTCGTCCTGGCCGAGACCCCGGAACTCCTCGACGGTCATCGAGCGACGACCACGAAGCACGTGATCCATGGCGCTCGAGTTGGCGTCGCTCTTCGTCGCGAGACGCAGCGCCATCACCAGCGCGGGGTAGCACCAGAAGTCGCCGCAGACCCACAAGATCGCGGCGCCGATTTGTTGGTCGGCGAAGGGGTTCAACGTGGTGGGCGTCATGGAGGCCATGTTGGCCAAATGGAGCATCGAATTGCCGATGTCGTAAAAAGGTCCCGAGGCCAAGAAGCTCAGCGCCATGGCGACGATCGTCATCACGAGGTTCGTGAACAGCAGGGCGCCGACGCGCGCGAAGGGCGAGAGCGTCGGTCTCCACGGGCGCGACGGGATGAACTGGGCCCAGAACAAGAGCCCCGAGACGAAGAAACTCGTCAACATCAAGCCAACGTGAAGCGTGGGGTCACCCATCACCGGGTTGAACACGCTGGGTAGCATCCACACGACCATGACCACGTTGAAGAAGACGATGGCGAACAGCGGCGAGAACACGACCCCGCCGATCCTTCGCAGGAGCGGGCGTCCGGGTCGCAGGAACACGCGACGAAGGAGCCGTCGTCGCGTCGCCACGGGCAGCGCAAAGACGAGGGGAATCGCCGGCGCCCCGGCGACGTACAGCGCGGGCGCGGCGAGCATCACCGTGACGTGCTGGATCATGTGCACCCAGAAGTACTCCATCGACCAGTACTGCAATGGCGAGACGACGCTGAGCGTCGCGACCGCAATGCCTGCGTAGGCGACCCACATCCGATGCCGGCGTGAACGGGCGTGGGCCGGAGTGGAGCGGGCATTGAGGGCGCGAAGTCCCCTTTCGTGCACTGCAACGACCAGGATGGCAATGACCGCGACCTCCGGATAGCCCCAATGGTGCGTGAAGTAATTCACGGTCGAGCCGACGGTCGGCGAACGGCGCCAACGTGACACGTCGTTGCGAAACGCTTCATGCGACTGACCACCCCCCGCGACGTTCCCTGGCTATCTCTGGAGCGTACCAAGACAAAGGCGGGCGAGGTCATTGAAAAACGTGGCTCACGGACGCGTCAACCCAGTGCCAACGCCTTACACCCCGCGAAGATCAGTTTCGGTACATGGACCGAATGAGGCGTTCTCAAACACCGTCGCGGCGTTCGTCCCCGAACGGAGCGCCCACATGATTCGTCGTTCCACAACCACTGAGTCCGATTGCGCTGAGTGCCGCGACAAGCACTACGCGCAGTTTTCATCCACCAACGCTAACGCGACGTCCCTCCACGATGGCGCCGCTTAGCGCCATTTTGACCCCTTCGTCGCAGGAAAGACCTTCCGTCATGCAACGAGTTGCATTACAGAGCGAGGTTGCTCGGTTCTTTCCGGATCGCGGCTTCGGCCAGCACCGTGAGCGCGAGGAACCATTCGTCGGGATTGACTGAGAGCGCGTGTTCTCCTTCGAGTTCGATCTGACCAAAAAAGAGGGCGTACCAAATCCGCGCGAAGGCGACAGCGCTCATGCCCTCGGCGAGGAGGTTCGCGTCTTGGAGTGGCTGCACTCGACTGACGATGAGATCGGCAATCTCCTTTTTGGCTTCTGCGATCCCCCGAGACGCTGTGGGATTGTGGCGAGCGAACGACATGCTCTCAATTCTTTCCATCCTCGCCTCGGTCCGCGCGGGCACCTGCGCCTCGGCGATGATGACGCGAAGAGCTTGGCGCAAGTCCTCAGTCGTCTTCACCGACATGAGCGGATTGGTGAAGGTTTCGGCGAGCCCGTGCAGAACCTCTCGGAACCGGTGCGAGATCGCGCACGCGATGAGGTCCTCGCGGTCGTCGAAGTAGCTGTACAGCAGCGCGACCGAAATCCCCGCCGCGTACGCCACGCGCTTCACCCGGAACTGGGTCATGCCGTTGAGTTCGATCTCTTGCGAAGCGGCCTTGAGAATCGTGTCCCGCGTCATAAATCGAGGCTACTGCGGGTCTAGGGCGATTTCTATTCGTGAAACCAATCACGACCGTTCAGCTGCGCGTCAACGTGTGAGAGGAAACGCGCTGCGGTCGCACCGTCGATGGCTCGATGATCGAAGGTCAGGGCCAAGAGTCCGACGGAGTGAATTGCGATCGATTCGTCGCCGTACGGATCCGTCACGACGACCGGCTTGCGGGTAACGCCGTCCGTCGCCAGAATCGCCACTTGGGGCTGGTTGATGATGGCGCCGGTCATCAGGGTCCCGTACGGCCCAGGATTCGTGATCGTGAAGGTAGCGCCGGTCAAATCGTCCACCGTCAACTTCTTCGCGCGGGCGTCTTGGGCGACTTGTCGGATTCGTCGCGCGATCTCAATGAGATCGAACTGATTCGCGTGGCGGATGACCGGTACGACGAGTCCGTCACCGTCCAAGTCCACCGCGATGCCTAGATTGAAATCGCCGTGGACAATCAGTTCATCGTTCCCCACCGAAGCGTTGAGTTGGGGGTAAGCAATCAGGGCGTCGAGAACCGCGAGCGAGATGAAGGGCAGATACGTGAGCGTGAATCCTTCGCGCTCCTTAAAGTCGGCGCCATGTTGTCGTCGGTAGCTTTCAACGTGTTCGTAGTCGACCTCTTTCACCATCAGCGTGTGGGCTGACGTGGCTTTGGAGTGAACCATGCGCTCGGCCGTGAGCCGACGCAACTTGGTGAAGGGAACGACTTGATCTCCCGCCTCGAGCGCCTCGCCGTTTCGCGTGTTGATCGCCGCCTCGACGTCGTGGCGCGAAAGACGTCCACTCGGTCCACTCCCCTTCACGGAGGACACGTCGAGGTCGTGCGTGTCTATCAAATGTCGCACGATTGGAGAGTTCGTCGTCGACGCCGAAATGGAGGATTGAGCGACAAATGCCTCGACGTCGACGCGCGTCAATCGACCACCGGGACCCGTGGCGACAACGTCGCTCGCATCGAGTTTGTGATCTTCGAGGAGTCGGCGAACCGCGGGTGAGAGTCGGTTGGCGTTCTCGACTCGTTCGTTCGATTTCGCAATCCTCTCGGGTGAGGCGACGGAGGGCAGTCGTTCAACGTTGTCGTCGGGTTCGTCGTTGTCAATCACCGCCAGAATGGTCCCGACGTCGACGGTTTCACCTTCCTGCACGAGTATTTCCGAAAGGACTCCGCTCGCCGGAGACGGAATCTCGGTATCGACTTTGTCGGTCGAGACTTCGAAGAGGGGCTCTCCTTTGTTGATGGCTTCGCCCACGGCTTTGAACCATTTCGTCACCGTGCCATCGGCCACGGTCTCGCCGAGTTGGGGCATCGTTATGTTCCTCATCGCCGATTCACCCGTCCCGGCGCGAGTCGACTCACGATAAGTCCACGTCCAAGTGCTTGGCCATCCAGTCAGCGCCGAGAGGACGGTGATGATTGATGACGTTGGCGCAGCCGTGGTTGCCTTCAGCCAGCAAGACGAACTTGGTTTCACCACGCGCTTCGTCCACGAGACGCTCGCCGTCTTGCCAGGGGAAGAGGCGGTCTCGCTTGCCCATGATCACCATTAGCGGTTGGGTGATCTTCTCGGCGAAGCCTTCCAACGTCATATCCCAGGCTCGACGTTCCGCTTCCTCGGGCGAAGAGGAGTACGAACGCACTTCAAAAGCGTGGCGAGTGAGTGGATTCAGGTCCTTCCACGTGGCGCCCAAGTTGTAGGGGCCGGCGAGGGCGATGGTCGCGCGAATCGGAAGGTTCGCGCTCGCGAGTCGAGCGGCGTAGAAACCGCCGAGCGAGACGCCCCACACCCCGAGACGTTCGCCGTCCACCTCGGGCAACGACTGGAGGTACGGGATGACGGTCGCCCCGACCTCTTCCCACTCCGGTCGTAGCGGCAGGGTCCATTCCGCCTCGCCTTGGCCCGGTCCATCGAGAGCGAAGGTCGCCATCCCCCGATCATGGAAGGCCCTCTCCACTTCTCGGAACTCTTCCTTCGTCGAGTCGAGACCGGGAATCAACAGAACCGTGGGGTGAGGTCCGTGGTCGTTCGGCCTTCGAAGAAGGCCCACCAGCCTGGAGTTCTCGAAGGGAATTTCGTGACGGCTCGCGGGAGGAACGAAGAGCGGCGTGGCCCGATTGATCGCGTCCACGGCACGAGCGTGGGCGTCCCGCGCTTGATCCAGGTCGTGCACGAACATGAACTTGCCAAAATGGAAGTACGTGGCCGCTCGGGCGTAGAACTCCCCGGCGCTGCGGCGGCGGCCCTCTTTCAGGGCCTCATCGCCCAGGACCCGCTGCTCTTCGGCGCCGGCGCACCAGGCCGCACACCAGTCGTCCCAGTGCTCGAGTGGCTTGGTGATACGCGCGTAATCACTGGCGTCCACGCCGTTGGCGGTAAATCGAGGTTCCCAGTTCGAAACGGCCGTCTCGAGAAGTACGTCAGACATGAAGCCCCCCACGGACGTTGGATTTGAAGCCGATGGTAATGGATACTGGGCCACCCTGAACAGGGCTCCGGCGTTGAAATCTTTTCACCACGAAATGGCGTCGCGACCTTGTTTAAACCACGGGCCATCGTTAGGGTTACGAAATCGCCCTTCGGGCGATCGACTCTGGAATAACGCACATTGGGGGACGCCGGGGCCGCGTAAATGCATTGGGGGATATATGACAGGAAAAAGGCGACTTTTTCACGCGTTCGGTGTGGTTTCGATCACACTGGCGTCTCTAGCGACGATAACCACGTCGAGTGGGGCGTCGGGGAGCGGGACAATTGCCAAGGGCCAACCGGTCTTGATCGGGGCGTCACTCTCGCTATCGGGTGACTTCTCGGGCGACGGCGATGCCTTTCAACAGGGCTACAAGCTGTGGGCTGCGGACCAGAACAAAAAAGGCGGTCTGCTCGGCCACAAGGTTGACCTGAAGATAATTTCAGACGCTTCGAGCCCAACGCAGGTCGTCACCAACTATCAAGCGCTGATCTCAACGTTCCACGTGAATCTGACCTTTGGTCCGTTCTCGTCACTCTTGACCCTTCCGGCGGCGACAGCTGTGAACCGATATGGCTACGCCATGGTCGAAGGCGCGGGAGGGGCACCGTCGATATTCAATGCGGGCCTGCACAACGTCTTTGACGCCGCGCTGCCCGTAGCGAACGGACTCGTGCCGTTCGCGAAGTGGCTCGCCGCGCTGCCCGCAAGTCGACGACCCAAGACGATTGCGTACGCGACGTCGACTGACCCGTTCACCGAACCGCAGATTCCCGTCGCGGAGAAGATCATCAAGGCGGCCGGGATCAAGACGGTGTACTACAAGACGTTCCCCGCCGAACCGTCGGACTACACGACCATTGCTGACGCCGTGGCCGCCACCAACGCGCAAGTCGTCATTTTGGGTTCCGTCGACGTACCGACGGTGTCGGCCTTCATGCAGGCCTTCGAACAGGCGCATTACAACCCCAAGGCCTTCATCGCCACGGCCGGTCCCGACCAGGGCAAGACGTTCTTGAGCGCGGTCGGCTCGGGCAACTCGAATGGCGTCATGGTGCCCAACGCGTGGTACGGCGGTTCGAGTAATCCCGAGAGCAAGACCATGGTCGCCGAGTTCATCAAGAAGTACGGCGGCACTCCCTCTGAGGTCAACGCGGACGTGGCCGAGGCTTACGCCGTGGGTCAAGTCATCACCGCGGCGGTCAAGGCGACGGGCGGCTTCAACAACGCCAAGATCATCACCTACCTCCACTCTGGCGTCACGATTCAGAGCGTTCTTGGTGCAGTGAAGTTCAACAGCCTCGGTGAGAACAACCAACCGACGGCGTACACGTTCCAATGGCAGGGCTCGAAGTTCGTCGAGGTTAATCCCGCGACCGACCCGAGCGCTACCAAGATTCTCTTCCCTAAGCCGGCCTGGAAGAATTAACCCTTGAACGGCACTGCAGTCCTGCATTCGATCATTGACGGCGTCCTGACCGGTTCGGTCTACGCCTTGATGGCTACCGGCCTTACCCTCATTTTCGGAGTGATGAACATCATCAACGTGGCGCAAGGGATCTTCGTGATCCTTGGTGCCTACTTGAGTTACGCGCTCTCCGTTCATTTGGGTATCGACCTGTTCGTAGGACTGGCCATCACGATCCCCACCCTCTTTGTGGTGGGGATCGTGGTGGAACGTGTCTTTCTCAGCCGAATAAAGGGACCCGAACGGGTCGTGATGTCGATTCTGGTGACCTACGCGATCTCGCTGGTAATCGAAGGGGTGCTCAACATCGTGTTCTCCGCCAACTACGTGGAGCTGCATGCGTGGTACGTGAACCGCTCCGTGCGTGTCTTTGGGATTTATCTTCCGTACATCTATCTGTTGGGCTTCGCCCTGGCCGTCGTGCTGTTGGGAGCTCTTTACATCATGTTGTATCGAACTCGATTCGGTGCGAGCGTTCGAGCGTCCCTGTCCGATCAAACGTCGGCGGCGCTCGTGGGCATCAACGTGCGACGCGTGTCGACCGTCTGTTTTGGCCTGGGCGTAGCGGTGACGGCCGCTGGCGGCATGATCTACGGCGCGACCAACGCCTTTAACGCGAGCTCGAGTTACGACCTCATCTCCCGACTCCTCGTCATCATCGTGCTCGGCGGTATGGGGAGCATTGGTGGGGCGCTCGTCGCCGGCATCATGATGATCACCATCGAGGACTTGGTGTCGGTGGTGTGGGGTCCCGTGTGGTCCAACCTCGCGTTTTTTCTCATCTTGGTCGCCGTCTTGTCACTTCGCCCCCAGGGTCTCTTTGGTAAGCCATCGGTACGGGTGGCTTAGTGCTGAAAGCACGCAACGTCTGGTGGATCCTGGCGCTGGTCGCCCTGGTGCTCTTCCCGCTGATCGAAACGAATCCGACGTACACGACAATCGGAATCTTCACCCTCATCTTCATGGGGTGCGCGACCTCGTGGAACATGTTCTCGGGCTACTCGGGGTACATCAATCTCGGTTCGGCGGTCTCCTACGGCGTCGGGGCCTACACGATGGCGCTCTTGGCGGACCATCTTCACGTTCCAGGAAACGGCGACCTGTTTTGGCTTATCCCGGTCGGCGGACTCGCGGCAATGATCGTGGCGGTTCCGGTGGGACTCGTGGCCCTGCGCGTGCGACGCCACACGTTCGTCGTGATTACGATTGCCATTTTCTTCGTCTTCCAGTTGTCGGCCATCAACTTCAGTTTCACGGGGGGCACGTCAGGTCTTCAGCTGCCTTTGATTCCGTGGCTGGAGACTAACTACAACAAGCCGTTCTACTACTCGGCGTTGGCGATTACGGTCTTCGCGGCACTGCTGTCCGTCGCCGTTCGTCGTTCGAGATTCGGATTGCAGCTGCTCGCGATTCGAGACGACGAAGACCGCGCGGCCGGACTGGGCGTGAAGGTATTCGCCGTGAAACTCGCCGGCTTCACGATGTCGGCCTTCGCGGTCGGCATGGGTGGCGCGCTGTACGCCGTGTTCCTCGGCCAGATCTATCCCCAATTCGTCTTCGACCCCATCTTTGATATCTCCATCGCGCTGATGTCCATCTTTGGCGGCCTCGGAACGTTGACCGGTCCCCTGCTCGGCGCCCTGGTGCTCGAATCGACGCAGCAGTACTTGACGATCCGCTTCTCCAACGGTTCCCTCTACCTGATCGTCTTCGGCGCACTGTTCCTGGTGATCGTCTTGTTCATGCCCCAGGGCATCGTCGTCTACTTGAGCGATTGGCGTTCGCGCCGGGCGGCGCGACGCGTCGAGGGCGCTCGAGTCGTAGTGGGAGAAGCGTCGTGACCACGTTGCTCAGTGTGGACCGCGTCTCCAAGGCCTTCGGTGGATTACAGGCGCTCGACGAGTGTTCGTTGAGTGTGGAGAAGGGCAGCATCACCGGTCTCATTGGACCCAATGGTTCAGGCAAGACCACGCTCTTCAACGTCATCACCGGCTACGAGAAACCGGATTCCGGGTCGGTCTCCTTCGAAGGCGCCGAGATAACCCGCGCCGGTCCGAGCAAGGTGTTCGCCCTCGGCGTGGGGCGCACGTTTCAGATCACTCGGATCTTCGCTCGCCTCACCGTCCTCGAGAACATGCTCGTGGCGACGCAGCGCGACGAGGGCTGGCTGCGCGGCCTCACGCGATCGAAGTCCTCGAAATCCGAGCTCGTCTCGGCGATGGAGTGGCTCGATTTCGTGGGAATCGGCCGTCTGGCGTCCCAGCCCGCGGGGTCGCTCTCTTTCGGCCAGCGCAAGCTCCTGGAACTCGCCTACGTCCTAGTCGCCGATCCCGACGTCATCTTGTTGGACGAGCCGGCCGGCGGGGTGAACCTCACCCTCATCAACGAAATCGCCGACAAGATTCAGTCGCTCAACAAGAGTGGGAAGTCGTTCCTGATCGTGGAACACAACATGGAGTTCGTCATGAATCTCTGTGATCGCGTCACCGTCATGCACCAGGGGACCGATCTGGTGAGCGGCACACCGAGTGAGATTCGCAACGACCCTCTGGTCCTCGACGCGTACTTAGGCGGCGGCGACGTGTATGAGACCGAGGAGTCGTCGTGAGTTCCTCGACGGCGTTCTTGACCTTCGACGGCATCGTCGCCGGTTACGGCGGCGGTGACGTCCTCAGGGGCGTCAACTTCACGGTGGACGAAGGTGGCGTGACGTGCATCGTCGGCCCCAACGGTTCGGGAAAGTCGACGCTGCTCAAGACCGTGAGCGGATTGCTCCATCCTCGACTGGGTCAGATCGTGTTCAAGGGAACCGCGCTGGTGGGAAAGACGCCGCGCGAGATCTTGAAACTCGGCATCGTTCAAGTACCCCAACAGCACAGTCTCTTTCGTGAGATGAGCGTCGAAGAGAACGTGTCGCTCGGCGCATTCCTCGTTCGTGATCGCGCCGAAGTGGCGAGACGCCTGAGTTCAGTTCGCGAGATGTTCCCCATCGTCGCTGCCCGGGCCAAGGACAAGGCCGGGAGTCTCTCCGGCGGCCAACAGCGCCTCGTCGAGTTCGCGCGCTGCTTGATGCTCGAGCCGGAGTTGGTGGTCCTGGACGAACCGTCCACGGGACTCGACCCCAAGACCCTGCGATCAATGTTTGACACCGTCAAGTTGATGAACGAAATGGGGCGCACGGTGCTGCTGGTTGAACAGAATGCGCGACAAGCCCTTAAGTTGTCTCACCACGGGGTCGTACTGGAAAATGGGCAGGTACGGCTCTCCGGAACAGGGAAAGAAGTCCTGAACAACCCAGAGATTGGTGCGCTGTACCTCGGTGGCACGATCAAAGCCAAGCCCGAAGCGCCTGAGGAAGTGGCGATGAAGGAGTCCGACCAATGACGGAGCGACAGCGCGTGGGATGGATAGGTTGCGGGCGCATGGGAAGTGCGATGGCGAAACGTCTTATCGCGGGCCCGAGTGAGGTGCTCGTCACGAATCGCACGCGCGCCAAGGCCGAAGCCCTGGGCGAACTGGGTGCCGACGTCGTCGACCATCCGATCGACCTCGCGGACTGTGACGTGGTATTCGTGATGGTCTCGGCAGACCCGCAACTACTCGAAGTCATGAGCGGTCCCCTGGGAGTGCTGGCCACTGAGAGTGCTGCGCCACGGATCATCATCGACTGCTCAACAGTCTCGACGGGAGCGTCGGCCCACGCGCGCGAGGCTTGCGCGAAGCGGGGCGTCGAGTTTCTCGCCGCTCCGGTGAGTGGCAACCCGAAGGTCGTCGCGTCGGGCAAGTTGACTCTCGCGGTGTCCGGTTCACGAGAGGCCTTCGACGAAGTCCGCCCTCTCCTCGATCAACTCGGACATGGTGTGACGTACGTCGGTAAGGGCGAAGTGGCGCGACTGGTAAAGATCTGTCACAACATGTTTCTCGGCGTGGTCACCCAGGCAATGGCCGAGATCACGGTGCTTGCCGAACGCGGTGGCATTGAACGGAGCGCGTTTCTCGAGTTCCTGAACGATTCGGTCATGGGCTCCACCTTTACGCGCTACAAGACTCCGGCCTTCGTGAACCTCGACTTCAAGCCCACGTTCACCCCGGAGTTGCTGCAGAAGGACTTCGATCTCGGAATGGCCGAAGCGAAAAACCTGAGCGTGCCCATGCCATTGGCGGAGTTGTGCACCGAGATTGTGGCGAGCACCGTGAGTGCCGGTCACGTCGATGAGGACTTCGCCGTGCTCTTGCTCGAAGAGGCGCGAAGGGCGGGACTCACATTGGAATCAGAAAATAAGGTCATTGACGACGGACTCGGAGGGAAGTGATGAGCGAGGATTTCGGACCAATTATCAATACGCCCGGTCACAGCGGCGTCGACTTCGAGACCCGAGTCGACTTCGATCGCCTGCGTTCGTACCGTCTCGCTCGGGCCCGCGAGGCGCTCGATCAGAGCGACCTCGGCGCGATCCTGCTCTTTGACTTCTACAACATCCGCTACGTCTCGCAGACGTGGATCGGTGGTGCGCTCGGCGACAAGATGACGCGTTACTGCCTCTTGACCCGCGGCGGCGAACCGATGCTCTGGGACTTCGGTTCCGCGGCGCGCCATCACCAACTCTTCTCCCCGTGGCTCGAACCCGAGAACTGCCGGGCGGGAATGTTGGGCCTTCGGGGCGCCATCGCGCCCCAAGTCGGACTCTTCGAGTCGGCGGTCAAAGAGCTCGTCGGGATCTTGAGCGACCACGGACTCTTGGACCAGCCGGTCGGCATCGACCTCGTCGAACTACCGTTCTTGTTCGAAATCCAAAAGGCCGGAGTGGAGATTCGCGACGCGCAGCAGTTGATGCTCGACGCGCGTCAGATCAAGAGCCAAGACGAGTTGATGCTGCTCTCCCAGGCGGCCGCGATGGTCGACGGTGTCTACCAAGACATCTTCGAAGCACTGAAACCCGGCGTACGAGAAAACGAGATCGTCGCGCTGGCGAACCAGCGACTGTACGAGATGGGCTCGGACCAGGTCGAAGCCATCAACGCGGTCTCGGGCGAGCGGTGCAATCCCCATCCTCACAACTTCACCGACCGCCTGATTCGTCCCGGTGACCAGGCCTTCTTTGACATCATCCACTCGTACAACGGCTACCGGACGTGTTACTACCGCACGATGTCGGTCGGTAGCTCGACGGCCCCGCAACGAGAGGCGTACGCCCAGGCGCGCGCCTGGATGGACACGGCGATCGAACTCGTGCGCCCGGGCGTGGGTACTGACGAGATTGCGCTCGCCTGGCCGGCCGCGACCGACTTTGGCTTCGCCAATGAGATGGCCGCGTTCGGGTTGCAGTTCGGTCACGGTCTTGGACTGGGTCTGCACGAACGACCGGTCATCAGTCGACTCAATAGTCTGCGCGACCCCATCGAGTTGCAAGCGGGCATGGTCTTCGCCCTGGAGACCTACTGCCCCGCGTCCGACGGCGTGTCGGCCGCGCGAATCGAAGAGGAGATCGTCGTGACCGAAGACGGTCCGACGATCCTTACGCACTTTCCTTCCCAAGAACTCATGGTCGCGAACCGGTACTAGGAGGAACATATGACCAGCGCCCACGCCGCAACCGAACTCAGTTACCTCGACCACAAAGTGGCGATGTATCGCTGTCAAGTGGCCCTGCGTCAGTTCGAGCAGCGCGCCTACGACCTCTTCTTAGAGAACTTCGTGAAGGGCACGAGCCACCTCTCCATCGGCCAAGAGGCGATCGCTGCCGGGGTGGCCGCGGCGATGCGCCCTACGGATTGGACGTTCGCGACGTACCGGGGCCACGCGCACACGCTCGCGCGAGGCGTACCGATGACGCCGATCTTCGCCGAACTGATGGGCCGCAGCAACGGACTGATGGCGGGCAAGGGTGGCTCGATGCACCTGACCAGCGTGGAACACGGGATGATGGGTTCGTACGCGATCATCGGTGCACACTTGCCCATTGCCTGCGGCGCCGCGTGGAGCGCGCAGTACCGAGGGACCGACCAGGTCGCGGTGGCGTTCTTCGGTGACGGCTCGGTCAACATAGGTGCCTTCCACGAAGCGCTCAACTTCGCGGCGATATGGAAATTGCCCGTGATCTTTTTCTGCGAGAACAACCTCTGGATGGAGTACACGCGAACCTCTGACGTCACGGCGGTGGCGAATCCCGCGGCCGATCGCGCTGTGGCCTACGGACTCGAAAGCATCATCGTCGACGGCAATGACGCCGACGCCGTCTACGAGGTCACGTCGCTGGCGATCGCGCGCGCTCGAGCCGGCGAGGGACCGAGCATGATCGAAGCCAAGACCTATCGACACGGCGGACACTCGCGCGCCGATCCCGGGAAATATCGACCGGACGAGGAACTGGCCGAGTGGCTCCTCAAGGATCCGATCCCTCTCTATCGGTCCCGACTCTTGGAGATGGGCGTCAGCGAAGACGACCTCCTCGTCCTAGAAGCCGATGTCGACGCCGAAGTTGAGACGGCCACGAACGACGCGAAGGCCGGCGACGTGCCCGGCGAAGAGTTCTTGCTGAAAGACGTATGGGCGGACGGAGGTGCCTCATGGCGCAACTAACTTTTCGAGAAGCGATTGCTCGCGGGATTGCCCAAGAGATGCGTCGCGACGACTCCGTGGTCTTCCTCGGCGAAGACGTGGGGGCGGCCGGCGGTGTCTTCAAGGGCACCGTAGGACTCTTGGAAGAGTTCGGCAATGTTCGTGTTCGTGACACCCCGATCAGCGAGCAGGCCATCTTGGGCGCCGCCATGGGTGCCGCCATGACCGGCCTACGACCGATCGCCGAGATCATGTTCTCAGACTTCTTCGCGGTGTGCTGGGACATCGTGGCGAACGAGATCGCGAAGAGTCGCTACATGACNNTTCGGTGCGCAACACTCCCAGAGCGTCGAGAACTGGGCCATGATGATCCCGGGTCTAAAAGTCGTCGTGCCGTCGAACGCGACCGACGTCATCGGACTCATGGCCGCTTCCGTACGCGATCCCGACCCCGTCATCTTCTTAGAGGCGAAGGCGCTCTACGCGTCCAAGATGGACGTGCCCGAGGGGGAGATCGTCGACACGCTCGGTTCCGCCAAGGTGCTTCGTCAGGGCTCGAACGCGACGATCGTCGCCCTGGGTTCCATGGTGCCGAAAGCGCTCCAGGCGGCGGCGGAACTGGCGACCGATGGCATCGAGTGCACGGTGATCGACGTGCGATCCCTGGTTCCCCTCGACACGACCACCATCCTTCGGGAGGTCTCGGCCACCGGACGGGTGTTCACCGTCGAAGAGAACCCGCGTCTGTGCGGTTGGGGAGCAGAACTGGCCTCGATCATCGCCGACGAGGTGTTCTACGACCTCGACGGACCGATCGTTCGCATCACCACCCCTCACATCCCCCTACCGGCGGCCGACGCACTCGAGGACCTCGCCATTCCCTCGGTCGAACGCATCGTGAGCACGATTCACAAATCAATGAACTCCTGACGATTCGTTACGGGACCATTCGCAAGGTTTGAATCCGTCATTCGCTGTTGCTAGTCACCGTAGGTTTTCTGGACCAAATGCTGACCCGCGGGACTAGGGCCGCGCACATCAACGTGATGCATGCTCCACCGATCACGGTGTACAAGAATTGCCGTCTCACGCACCCCGAGATCGAAATAGGCCCTTAGTCCCTATTCGGCCATCGTTCATCCGAGGGAGACTTCTTTCAACACGAGTGCGGAGGGTTGATGTCAAGTTTCGGACTGTTAGCCGCCATATGGCCGTTAACCACGCTTGGTCATTACGTGAGCTGGCACGTTATTCAGATCAGCGTGGCCAACTTAATAGTCATCATTTTGATGGTCGTCACGTTCATCGTGGCGCTTTTCGCACCGTTTCCAGGTCGACGCCGCCGCAAGGAGAACCCGTGAGCACCACCGAGATCGATCGCCAGTGGACGACCCGACTTCGCAAGCGCGTCGCCGGCAAACTCCCACCCGAAAAACTGCTACCGGATACCCAACCGACGTATGTGTCATCGTGGATCTACGTCTTTGGCGTCACGACGATGGCCGCCCTCGGAGTCGTCATTGCCTCCGGCTGCCTCCTGGCGCTTCGCGGACCGCAGTGGTGGCACACCTCCTCTGTCGGTCACTTCGTTAATTCGCTGCACCTTTGGAGCGTCGAGATCTTCTTCTTCGCCATGGTCATACACCTATGGGGCAAGTACTTCATGGCCGCCTGGCGCGGGGGTCGAGCCCTCACGTGGATGACCGGCGTCGTTACGTTCCTCACCTCCATCGCCACGGCGTTCACCGGCTACGTGAGCCAATCGAACTTCGACTCCCAGTGGATCTCCACCCAGGCGAAGGATGGCATCAACTCCACCGGCGCGGGTGCGTTCTGGAATGTCTTGAATTCGGGCCAGATGTTGATGTGGCACATCGTGTTGTTACCTATCGCGGCCGTCGCATTGACGGCACTCCACGTCCTCCTCGTTCGCATCAAGGGTGTCGTGCCTCCCTTTGAGAAGACAACCGAGGTGACACAATGAGGTCAAAGGCGTTTCGTCCCGACGTGGACGCTCCCGAATGGAAAGGCGGCCACAGCCCCTACGACATCATCAAAGAGGGCACCATCGCTTTGGTGGTCGTCTCGATCTTGACGGTGTTGCTCTCCGTGGCCTTCGGTTCGCCCGACGATCCGTCAATCACTATCAAGGCCTGGTCAACCAACGCCCCGATGGATTTCGCCACGACGGCGCTCAGTGAACTGAACGCTACGTCGGGCTCGGCACAGTACGGCGCGCCGTACAACCACGCCTCCACCGGTCAGCAGCTGGGACCACTCACCCTGGCCAAGTGGATCGGCGTGCGGGTCCCCGTGAATTCGGTGAATGACTACATCATCGATCCCTTGAGGTCGCTTCCCAAGCAACCGGCGTTGACGGCGGATCTATCGCAGTGGTCCTCTGCGTCGGGATCCACGCGAGCCGGCTGGGTGAAGGACTATTCGCAAGCGGCGAACCAAATGCAGATCGTGAATGGCCAGCTGGTCGTCAATGCGACGAACGCCGGACCACTGCCGGTGATGATGGCGGACCTTTTTCAAATGGCCCGAACCGGAGCCCTCGACCAGGCCCTGGTGACGCAGAACGGCTTCTACACCAGTGACTACACGCTGCCGTTACTGTTCCTGGCCGACGGCACCTACCTGTCCGGCATCGCCCAAAAGCAACACCTCACCGGTGACCAGTGGGGCATGATGAACGAAACGGGCAACTACCCGGGTCAGGCGTGGCTCTGGCTGTACACCTTCTGGTACCAGATCAAGCCCTTTAACGCGAGCGGCAACGGCGACGTGCTCGTCTGGGGCCTCATGATGGTCCTCTCCGCGGGGCTCTTGCTCACCCCTTTCATACCGGGACTGCGCAGCATTCCTCGAAAGACGCGGGTCTATCGACTGATCTGGCGCGAGCACTACCGCTCACTCCCCTAATCACCATCGAACAACAGCGCGGCATGACGTTCTGCGTCGCGACGTCTCGCCAGGCCTTTAGACGGGTACGCCCGACAGAGCCAGCACGAGGCCGACCACGCCGGCCAGTATGAGGCACGTCACCACGCTGCGTCGAAGTACGAGGAGCAGAAGTAGCGCACCGACAAGAATCGGAATTTGCCACAGGTGCGTAAGTCCGCGCCCCAATGGAATGGCCGAACCGGCGATGGCCCCAATGACCGCCGGTCCCGCGCCGCGAAGAAACGACTGGACCGACGTATTGGCCCGGACTCGATCGAAATGAGGCGCTCCCACGAATACGAAGAGGAACGACGGACTGAACACGATCAACGCGGCGAGTAGTCCGCCGCCGATGCCCCTCGTCGCGTAACCAACGGCCGCGACCGTTTGCACCACCGGACCGGGCGTCAGTTGCCCCAGGGCCACTGCGCTGAGGAACTGCGTGCTGCTCATCCAGTGATACGTGCTCACGACGTCGTGTTGCATCAAAGGCACGATGACGAATCCCCCGCCGTAGGAGAGTGCGCCAACCTTGAAAGCCACCCACGCGAGGGCACCGAGACCACCGACCATACCGAAATGACCAATCACGGCGGGGGACACGGCGCGAGCCGGACCCGATGGCTTCCCGATCACCCAATTTCGCGCCAGAATCTCCACTAATCCACACGCCACCAACGCCAGTACCAGATACGAGCCGGCCACGGCCGCCGTCACTCCCCCAACGACGACGTAGGCGAGCCAGCGCACGTGCTCCACTCGTCGGGCGCCCATGCCACGGCGACTCGCCGGGACGAGGGTCCACGCCGCCTTCAGCGCGACGGCGGGTATGGCCGCGCCCGCGCCGGCGGCGGTCCCCAGCACCCAGGCCGGTGCGTTTCGGTCAAGAAACACCACCGAAAGTGCGAGTATCAGAATGAGACCCGGAACGATGAAACAAATTCCGCCGATTAGTGCGCCGACGATCCCTCGCAATCGCCACGCGCAGAGAATTGCGAGTTGCGTTGACGCGGGACCGGGAAGGAGATTGGTGGCGGCGATGCCATCGTCAAAATCCTTACTTTCGATCCATCGCTGCTTTTCTACGCACAGTCGTCGGAGCAAGATGATGTGCGCCGGCGGGCCTCCGAATCCGATGCAGCCAATCCGCGTCCACTCTCGCGCAATGGTGACCAGTGATACTCGAGGCGCCACGACACCTCGATCAGTCATCGGATCACCTTCCAAGAGCTGCTTCGACCGCTGTCAACGTCGCTCGATCAATCCGTTCGCTCTTCGTGACGATTCGTCGACCTTCAGATTTGATCTCGCTCGGCACGGTCTCCATGGTTCTTCGACGTGACAGTCTCACGGCTCGTAGCCTACGAATCTCCGGCGGCAAGCTTCGAGATTAATTGGTGCGAACCCGAGCCGGTCTCGCCTCGACCAATGGCTACGTCGAGATTGATTTCGAGTCCCTCCGGCCAAGCCTTCAGCTCACGTTGGGCAAGTCTCCCGACGTCGAGCCGCCGCCCTCGTAATTCGCCCCGAAGGGATCTTCGGACTCATCGCCGTGGTGGACTGACTTCGCCACGTCGCAAAGGCCTAGTAACTTGGCACTTCGGATGCAACGCAGTGTTCTCCTCTGCGCGGGGTGGACCGAAGGCTCCGTCATGAGTACACAGTCAAGGGGGACGGGCTCACGTGTTCACGATGAAGACGACATCGAAGACGGTCGAGAACGTCGCGCGTGTCAACCGGGGAGCATTGTGAGCGATTCTCACATTCTCGAAGCCCATCAATTGGTGAAGCGATTCGGCGACTTCGAAGCCGTGCGGGGTATCGACGTGACGATCGACCGAGGCGAGAGCTTCGGTTTCCTGGGACCCAACGGCGCCGGCAAGACCAGCACGATGCGAATGATCTCAGCGGTGTCCCAACCCACCGGCGGAACGATTTCCATTTTCGGTCTCGACCCGCGAACTGACGGACCGGAGATCCGCAGCCGACTCGGCGTCGTGCCGCAGGAGGACTCGCTCGAACTGGAACTCTCGGTTCGGCACAACCTCGAGATGTTCGGTCGTTACTTCGACCTGCCCCGTCGAATCGTTCGCGAACGGGCCACGGAGCTGCTCGAGTTCACGCAACTCACCGAACGAGCGAACGACAAAGTCGACAACCTATCCGGCGGGATGAAGCGACGCCTCACCATTGCCCGTGGACTAATCAATCGGCCCGAGATCCTCATCCTCGACGAACCGACGACGGGCCTGGACCCGCAGGCCCGACACTTGCTCTGGGATCGTCTCTACCGGCTCAAGCGCGAGGGCGTCACTCTGATCATCACGACGCACTACATGGACGAAGCCGAACAACTCTGTGATCGCCTCGTCGTCATGGACCAGGGTTCGATCGTGGCCGAGGGTGCCCCGAGAACACTCATCGAGCGATTCTCCACACGCGAGGTGGTGGAGCTGCGCTTCATGACCGACGACCACGAGGAGTACTTCGATCGTCTCTCTCCATTCGCCGAGAGGGTCGAGGTGTTGCCCGATCGGATACTGCTCTACGTGAACAATGGTGACGACACATTGCGCGACGTTCACGCGGCGAACATCACGCCATCGAGCGCTCTGGTTCGACGAAGCTCGCTCGAGGACGTCTTCTTGAACCTCACGGGACGGTCGTTGACGGAGTGAAGGTTCTGCCGACAACCAATACCGACGTCAGTCGCTCGAGGTGGTTTCGAAGTTGGGGGTACCACGCGGAGTTCTACGCCCAGACGTGGCGAGGATCGGTCGCCAGTTCAGTCCTCTTTCCGATTCTCTATCTCGCCTCTCTCGGCATCGGCGTCGGTCACTTGGTTTCCCACCACACCGGCCTCGTGGACGGCCAGACTTACCTGCACTACATCGCGCCAAGCCTGCTGGCCACGACGACAATGCAGTTGGGCGAAGGAGAGTCACTGTGGCCGGTCCTCGCCGCCGTCAAATGGGTTCGCACTTATCACGCCGCGGCGACGACGCCGCTGGAACCGGACGACATTCTCATGGGCAAACTCGCGTGGGTTGCCACGAGAGCGTTCGTCACCGCCGTGCTCTACACGATCATCATCGGCTGTTTCGGTGCCCTGCAGTCCTGGTGGTGCCTCACCCTTCCCTTCATCGGGACCCTCGTCACAGTGGCCTTCTCCGCCCCTCTGGTGGCCTACGCCGCTCGTTCGCAGTCCGATGCGTCGTTCTCCACCCTTTACCGTTTCGCGTTCGTGCCGATGTTTCTCTTTTCGGCCACCTTCTACCCACTTTCGACGTATCCGGGCTACCTGCGCCCGGTGGTTCAATTCTTCCCGCTGTACCACGGAGTGGCGCTGGCCCGAGCGGCCGCCTTCGGCCAGGGTGCCATCGCGGCGCAGTTGGGACACGTAGCGGTGTTGATGGCAATGGCCACCGTCGGGATTGCCTGGGGACGGCGCACGATGCGGCGCCGGTTGACCGACTGATGCTGGCGCGCTCCTTACCGATGATCGGCTCGCGCCGGTCGCTGCGGGTGCTCGAACGCAACGCCCTGGTGTACCGCGCGCAGTGGGTGATGCTGATCTCGGGCTTCTTCGAGCCACTATTCTACTTGCTCTCGATCGGCATCGGACTCAACAAACTGGTGGGCGACCTGCACGTGCACGGTCAGGTCATCAGCTACGCCACGTTCGTCGCACCGGGAATGCTGGCCACTTCGGCGATGAACGGCGCGATGATCGATTCCATCTTCAACACCTTCTTCAAACTGAAGATCTCCCACGTGTACGACGCCATCCTCGCCACCCCACTCGACGTGACCGACATCGCGCTCGGCGAAGTCTGGTGGGCGTTGGCGCGCGCCACCATTTACTCGGCGTCGTTCATCATCTGCATGGCGGCGCTCGGCGACGCCGGGAGCGCGTGGGTCGTCCTCTGTTGGCCCGGTGCCATCCTCACCAGTCTCACCTTCAGCTGCATGGGCCTCGCGGCCTGCACGTACATGCGTACCTGGCAGGACTTCGACCTCGTGACGTTGGTCCAACTACCGCTCTTCTTGTTCTCCGCGACGTTCTTTCCCATCACGCTGTACCCGCAGTGGCTCGGCGCGATTGTCTCCTTCTCCCCCCTGTACCAGTCGGCCGCTCTCTTGCGTGGTCTTTCGCTCGGTCAGTTCGACTGGATCATGATCATGCGGGCCGGCTATCTGCTCGCTGTCGCCCTCCTGGGTCTGTACGTCGCCGCCCGTCGCTTCAAGAGGATTCTCGCGCCTTAATCGTCGCTTGCTATCGTCCGCCCATGGCCGACGACGAAATTATCGAACACCGTCTCAAGTTGGGCGAACTGACGTTCAACGTGGCCGAGGTCGGCTCCGGTCCCCCGGTGATCTTGCTCCACGGATGGCCCGACTCGTGGCACCTTTGGCGCTCGCAGATGGACGCCCTGGCGCGAAGCGGTCATCGCGTCATTGCCCCGGATCTTCGAGGGTTCGGACAGAGCGATTGTCCCGACGACGTCAACGCGTACGGACTCCGCCATCTGATCGGCGACGTCGCGGCGGTGATGGACGAATTCAAGATCGAGCGAGCCGCCGTCGTCGGTCACGACTGGGGAGCTGCGGTGGCGTGGCTCGTCGCGACGTTCATGCCCGAGCGCGTCGAGCGCTTGGTCGCCGTGTCCGTGGGCCATCCCCGCGCCTTCGTCGGCGCGGGATTCATCCAGAAGCAACTCTCGTGGTACATGTTGTGGTTTCAATTTCCTGGCGTCGCCGAACGGGGACTGGCCGAGAACGACTGGGAGCTATTTCGGAACTGGGCTCACGCGGGTTCGGCTCGAGGTAGTGACGACTACATGGAGCGTCAAATCACCGACTTAGCGCGCCCCGGGAGACTGAGCGCCGGATTCAATTGGTACCGAGCCAACATTTCGCCGGATACCTTCGCGGGTGACGGTCGAGGCTTGGATCTGCCGTCGGTCATTTGTCCCACGATGGGCGTGTGGAGCAGCGGCGACATGGCACTCAGCGAGGTGCAGATGACCGGTTCAGAAAAGTTCGTCTCGGGACCGTGGCGCTACGAACGCATCGAAGTGGACAGCCACTGGATTCCGGTGTACGCCAGTGGGCAATTTAATTCGCTGCTGGTTGAATTCCTCGCGGTCTGATCGGGCGTCGCCGAGGCGCCCGATTACGAAGGGGTTCGCGGCCGCGCTAGGCCGAGTTCATGGAAACGTGGCCCACCTTGGTTGGTCGATGACTCACCAACGTTCCTGATAGACACCGAAGTCCCGAACATTACCCCTTGACAAACGTCCTATAACGATATATCGTTATAGTCAGATTTACAACAAAGGAGAAATAATGAATCACGAATTTCATGAACACAAACACGGTGAGCGCACCGAGCGCGACCGTGGTCCCCGAGGGAGCGGTCGCAGTCGCGGTCGAAGCCCCGGCGGACACCGTGGTGGACCGTTTGGTCGCGGCGGCGAGATGTTTCTCGGTGGCTTCCAACCCCGGGGACGTCAGCGGCTTCGCCGCGGCGACGTTCGAGCGGCCGTGTTGGTCCTGCTCGAAGAGGCACCGCGCAACGGCTACCAGATCATCCAAGAGTTGAGCGAGCGTTCCAACGGAGCGTGGCGTCCGAGCCCGGGATCGGTCTATCCGATTCTTCAACAGCTCGAGGACGAAGGTCTCGTCGAGATCTCCTCATCGCAGTCCGGTAAGACCTACAACTTGACCGCCACGGGCAAGGCCCTGGTGGAGAAGGATCGCGCCACGCTCGGCAAGCCGTGGGAGACCGCGGCCGCGGACGTCAATGACGCCACGTCGGACCTGTTCGGAACCCTTCGACAGGTAATCCTCTCCGTTCGCCAAGTGGCGATGGCCGGTTCCGACGCGCAGACCGAGAAGGCGACGACCATCCTGGCCGACGCTCGACGGTCGATCTACCGCTTACTGGCCGAAGACGAGTCGTAAACCACTCGGCCCGTGCCCTCGAGATTCACGCTCGAGGGCGCGGGCTTCGTCATTCCCGGGCTCTCGCTCTGTCGACACGTCGGAATCAACTAGGTCATCCGCCATACTGATGTGGTGACCGATTCGAAGTGGCACGCCGAGACGCTCGCTGTCGTGGCCGGCCGAGCACCGACACCGGGAGGTCCCTTCAACGTTCCCCCGACCTTCGCTTCGACCTATCGCGACGGCGGCGACATCGGCTACGGCCGTTGGGGCAATCCGACCTGGAGCGCCTTCGAAGAGGCGCTCGGTGAACTCGAAGGTGGGTACTGCGTCTCTTTCGCCTCGGGACTGGCCGCCGTGTCCGCGCTCCTCGCCTCGCTGCCGCTCGGGACGACCGTCGTCTTTCCCGGCGACGGGTACAACGGCACGCGCGGTCTCCTCGAACGATTGGAAAAAGAAGGCCGACTCCACACACGCGCCGTCGACGTCGTCAATACGCCCGAGGTACTCGAAGCGATCGACGGCGCCGACATGCTCTGGCTCGAGTCCCCGACCAACCCGATGCTCGGCGTCGCGGACCTGCCGACGATACTGCGAACCGCCCGCGACACTGGCGTGGTCGCCGTCGTCGACAACACCTTTGCCACGCCGATGTTGCAACAGCCGCTGGCCCTGGGCGCCAGTGCGGTCGTGCACTCCGCGACCAAGTACATCGGCGGCCATTCCGACCTGCTCATGGGAGCGGTCATTGTCGCCGACGAGCGTCGCCGCGACGAACTCATCGAATGGCGAACGACGCAAGGCGCGATCCCTGGGGTGATGGAGGCTTACCTCGCCCTGCGCGGACTTCGCACGTTGCCCGTTCGATTCGCTCGCCAACAGCGAACGGCGGCGGAGCTCGCCGAGCGACTCGATGACCATCGTCACGTTCGGCGAGTTCGTTACCCCGGCCTCGTCACCGATCCGGGATTTGAACGAGCGAGTTCACTGATGGGCGGCTTCGGCGCGATGCTGTCCTTCGAGGTGCACGATGCGCCGAGCGCGGACCAGATTGTTGAATCGCTACGACTGATCGTTGGCGGCACGAGTCTTGGTGGTGTGGAATCCACGATCGACCGACGAGGCCGATGGAAAGGCGAAGAGAGTGTACCGGGGGGACTACTGCGACTCAGCGTGGGATTGGAACACCCGGTGGACCTCTGGGCCGACCTCGATGACGCCCTCAATGACGTGTTCGCTAACCCGTAGTAAACACAAAAAGTCCACGACACTCATTGAGAGAGCATCGTGGGCTTTTTGATTCAGAAAGACTTAGCCAACCGAGACGAGTTCGCGAGCAGAGACCGCTTCGACGACTGGCTGTGACTCAACCAGCGCTACAGGGTGACGACGCTGACGGTATCCGGCGATGAGTCCGTCGACACCAATCCACGTCGATGTGCGCCACGTGGCGAGGACGATGATTGCGCACAGGGCGTAGAAAGCGCAGACACTGGCCGTGCCCGACATCACGTACGTGAACAAGAGCGCAAGGCTCGCTACCGCGGCGGTACGGGTAAGAAAGCCGAAGGCGAGTCCGATACCGATGGCGAGTTCTCCGAACGCGACGAGAACGGCGATCCACCAGGCATTGGGGACGACGAAACTGTGCATGATGCTGGCCCACCAGCTGTACGCGGCGGCACCGTGTGCAGCGAAACCGGCGACACCGGCACCGTTGTTGTGGAGAAACGCCGGATTTTCGGCCCCGAATACCTTGGCCACACCAGCTTGTATCCACATGATCCCGACCCAGACGCGCACCGCCAGCCATGCGACCGAGGCAACCTTGGATTCGCGCAGCCACGCCAGCACTCCGGGAGAGGTGCGTTCTGTGGGATTGCCGAAAATTCTAATGAGATTGTTCATCCGAAAACCTTCCTTCGTTCTGTTCATTCGGAGCCGAGATACCTAAGAATTCTCAGTCTCGACGGCCGCTCTGATGACCTTCATATTCAACTTACGATCGGTCGCTTTGGAAATTGACAAGGATTCCGAGGCCGAAAGTCACAATCTCAGTTTGACCGGGCAGGGAAATATCCCGATGTCAACGACGGTCACGCGTATCTAGTGCCGAAGGGATTGCACGCACTCGCCAAGTGCTTGTGATTCTGAGGACGCGTGAAAGAAATCCGGAACACCATTCGTGAATACTTCGCCGTACGCGAGTTTCTTCGCGAGAGCGATCTCATCGGTCGACGCGGACGTCACCTTGGCTCCGCGACGCCGACGCCACACGAGCGTCTGCGGATTGCCTTCGCCGATGATCGTCCGCCACTCCAACTCGGGATGGTGTCGATCGAGCAATATCACGACTCGCCACACGTCGCCGTGCCACGGTCGTCCTTCGAGTCCCGCTTCGTCACGTGCCCGATACGACTCTTGTTGATCGGGGATGGCGGAATATTCGTCACTCGGCAACGTGTCGTCAATCACGACGACCCCGCCGCGCAGGTGCGCGAAGGTGTTGATCAGGTCACGGTAGGCCTGTTCGACGGTGTGCAGACCGTCGATGAAGGCGACGTCGAAGCGTTGGGACTTTCGAAGCGTGGCGAAGAAGGCGTCACTGGTCATCACGGCGAACGTTGAACCTCGGGGCAAGAGCACTGCGTCAAACAGTGGATCGGGGTCGACACCGTAGCGACGTCGAACCTCGACATTGGCGAACGTCTCACCTTCGAGCACGCCAATTTCGAGATACGACGTCAAGTGAAGTTCGCGAACGAGCGCATTGATGCGGCGAGGCGACCAGAGCTCGTCGGGCACGGTGCCGGGACGGTACTTGAGCAAGGGCGGTAGCTCCGCCATCGAACGAAATCGATTGATCCCATCTTCGCGCGGCTCGCGGAAATGTCCCCACCGGTCGAGGAACGGTCGAGCGAAACCGTTGGCAACCTGCTTCCAGAGGTGACGCTGGCGCATTCGGATGAACTCGTCAACCACACGTCGAGGCGTGTTGAGTGCTCGACGCAGCGGACTGTTATGCGGAGACGACATTGAAGTCGAGGATACCGTCACGCACTCGATCTCATGTTCCACGACACGTCACCGTCCACGAATCGATCGACCTCGCTCTTCCGGGTCGTCGCCGGAAGGTATAACCTGCCCAAGATGACGAGCATCCTGGCCCTCGATCCGGCATGGACCGCGACTGAACCAAGTGGCGTCGCACTGCTGCATCGGGTGAAGGAACGTTGGAAGTGCGTGGGGCTCAGTCCGAGCTACAGCCAGTTCGTGGAACTCGCGCACGGTTCGCCCATTGACTGGGCGAAGACGCCGAGCGCCGGTCGCCCTGACGTCGACGCGCTGTTGGGCGCCGCTCGCACACTTCTCGGCGGCGAACCGGTCGATCTGGTGACCATCGATATGCCCGTGTCGCGTACGGCGATTCACAAACGTCGAGAAGCCGATAGCGCGGTCTCTCAAAAGTTCGGTTCCAAAGGCTGCAGCACCCACTCACCGAGTGAGGTCCGGCCCGGCGAGATAGGTCGTCAGTTGACCGACCGCTTCAAGGAGCTGGGCTACTCGGTCGCCACGATCGCAACCCCCGTGAGCAGCACTTTTGTGTTGGCCGAGGTCTATCCCCATCCCGCACTTCTGCATCTGCTGGGCAAGGACTTCCGTTTCAAGTACAAGATTGGCCGCGCGAGTGAGTACTGGCCCGAGAAAACTCCCGCCGATCGACGGCGAAGGATCGTCAAGAACTGGCGAAAGATCCTCGACGAACTCTCCCTCACGATCAACAAGATTGATATCCCTCTCCCCGGCAAAGCCGACCTCGAAGACCATCCCTCGACGTCGCTGAAACGATTCGAAGACGCCATCGACGCCCTCGTCTGTGGGTGGGTCGGCATCAAGTATCTGGAGGGCGACTGCACGGCCTACGGAGACGAATCGGCCGCCATTTGGATACCGCCGAAGGCTTCGTAACGTCACATACGGACGCCTCGTGTCGTGACACAAAACCGGTTCGGCACTCGGCAATGAAGGCGTTACGTCTGTCTTCGACCGAGATCGATAACTCACTCGCTTCGATAACGTGCAGTGATGAAAACTAACTCGATCATCGTCTGCGAGGGCGACCAAACCGGTCAGGAACTACTCAACGAGGCACTACGCGTTCTCGAACCGAGCGTGTTGGGATTCGATGTCGACCTCGTTCGCTTTGACCTGTCGTTGGAAAATCGTCGCGCCACGAACAACAAGGTCATCCACGAAGCGGCCGCCGCCATGCTCGAAACGGGACTGGGACTGAAGGCCGCCACGATCACTCCGACCGAGATCGGCGGCGTGGGATCGCCGAATCGAATTCTTCGCGAGGGCATCAACGGCAAGGTCATCGTGCGCACCGGTCGCAGGATTCCCGGCGTAGCACCGGTCGTCTCGCTTTCTCACCCCGTCGTGGTCGTTCGAATGGCCGTCGGCGACGCCTACGGTGCAGCCGAGGGACGAGACGGCGAGCCCGGAATGCGCAGTGAGTCGGCCTGGCGCACAGAGCGCATCGACCGCGGTACCTGTCAATCGGTCGCTGAATTCGCCTTCGTGACCGCGGAGTCGATGAACGGTCTCGTGTACGGCGGCCCCAAATGGACCGTGTCGGCGATCTACGAGGGAATGCTCAAAGAAGAGATGGACCGCGCCGCGAGTCGACATCCCAACGTGACGTACCATCCGATGCTCATCGACGCGGCCTACGCCGGTCTGATGACCGAGCAGTGGGAACAAAGCGTCGTGATTCCTACGTTGAATCGTGACGGCGACTGTATGAGCGACTTGGTGCTCGCCATGTTCGGATCAATTGCCGGTGCCGAGTCGGTGCTGTTGGCCCTCGACGACACCCTGCATCCCACGACGGCGATGGCCGAAGCACCTCACGGCACGGCTCCTTCCCTCGAAGGGAAGAACGTGGCCAATCCCATGGCGATGTTGCTTGCGTGCGCCGCGATACTCGAACACGCTGGGATCCAAGGTGACGCACGTGCCGCGGAGGCGTCGCGAACCTTGCGCGGCGCGACACTCGCTGCGGCCATGGACGGCATTCGCTCCTTCGATCTGGGCGGCTCGGCTTCGACGTCCGAAGTGGTTGATGAGGTCGTCGCTCGAATGCGTAATCGTTGGTAATGGCCTAGTTCCGATTCTCCAATAATCTTGTCATCTGGAGAAGTACCAGGCCGACCTTTGTGTTCGACAATGGCACAACATGGTTCACTCTGTCGCACCTTCCGCTATCGACTTCACCCGACCAAACTGCAGACCCAGTCACTGCTTCTTCAGCAGAGATATCAATGCGAACTGTATAACGCGGCCCTCGAAGAGCGAATCGGCGCCTGGGCTTGGGAGCGACGGTCTGTGAGTTACTTCGACCAGTGTCGAACGCTCACGGGGCTGAAGGACTTCCGACCAGAGGTCGTCGCCTCGGGAATCACACTTTGTCGAGGCACGTTCAGACGCCTCGATCGTGCCTACGGCGCTTTCTATCGGCGAGTGAAGAGTGGAGAGTCTCCAGGCTTTCCACGATTCAAGTCGGCGAGTCGATTTGACGCCTTGCGATGGGAAGACACCCCCGGCTGGAAACTAAACACCCAGCTTCGACGCCTCTACCTGAAGGGGATTGGCGAGATCAAGGCCAACTATCACCGACCGCTCATGGGCGTTGCGAAAGCCATCACGGTGAAGCGCGAGGGCACCAAGTGGTGGTTGTACGTCAGCTGCGTGAACGTGCCCGCGATGCCGTTGGCGCGAGCTTGTTCTGAGATTGGCATCGATCTCGGAGTGGTGAACCAAATCGCTACCAGTGACGGGGAATTGAAGAAGGGCCAGCATTTTGGCTCCCAAACGCAGAAGAACCTCGCACGAGCTCAACGTCAACTCTCGACCAAGCAACGAGGATCGCTCCGTCGTCGTCTGCAGGTCGAAGAGGTCGCGCGACTCCATTGCAAGATCAAGAATCAGCGGCGCGATGCGGCTCACAAACTAAGCCGGCAACTCGTGAACGACTACGACTTGATCGCCCTCGAAGACCTCAAGATCACCAACATGGTGCGTGCACCAAAAGGAAGACCCGACCCGGAGCAACCGGGAGCATATCTGCCCAACGGCGCCAATCAAAAGGCACGACTGAATCATTCCATTCATGACTCGGGGTGGGGACAGCTCGTCTCGCTACTTTCCTACAAGGCTGCGAGTGCCGGTAGGACAGTAGTGAGCGTGAATCCTTACTACACCAGCCAGACGTGTGCGGAGTGCCTCCACGTCGACGCCGGTAACCGAATCAGCCAAGAAGACTTTAGATGTCTCAGTTGCGGTCACTATGACTTCGCCGACATCAATGCCGCGCGCAACATCCTTAGGGCCGGTAGAGCCCTGCAGGCTTCGGCCTGCGACGGCTGAATCTGGGCCACTACCCGGTTACGGTTAAGGAATAGAGAATGTTGTCATGCGCAGGGCTTGGACAATTGTGAGCGAATACGATTCCGAGACTTCGAGGTGTCCGTGTCGCTAATCCCCACTGACCCGTCGATCGACGCGCTCGCCGATAGGGCAGTCGAAAACGCGCGAACGCTCATTTACGAAGCCGACCGTTTGCGTGGCCACTCGGAGAAGGCCAATCGTCGACGGTTCTCACGACTGTTTCGCGACCCTCGGGCAATCGAAGTCACGATCACGTTGACCGACGAAGTGATGCGGATTCACTCGATCAAGAACTCGATCAATATCTTTCGCCGCGCGGCGGCGAAGGCTTCCGTCGAAGGTTTCGGAGCATTCAATACCGCCGGACTCAAGTTCCTCGCCGCCAGTTCGCGTGTGGCGCCGGGTCCGGTCATCCGCGCCGTCGCCCTACGGATCCGTCATCTCTCCAAGGACCTGATCCTCCCGTTCGAAGACGCACCGTTACAACGTCATCTCCAACAACGGCGACGTGACGACATTGCCTTGAATATCAACGTGCTAGGCGAGGCCGTTCTCGGAGAACGCGAGGCGGAAGAACGACTCCAGCGAGTCATCGAAATGATTCGCCGCCCGCACACCAACTACGTATCAGTGAAGTTGTCGTCGGTCGTGAGTCAGATCATCACGATTGATCGCGTGGGATCACTCGAACGAGTGACGGAGCAAATGCGAATCCTCTACCGAGAGGCCGAACAATGGGGAGCCTTCGTCAACCTCGATATGGAGGACTACCGCGATCTCGAATTGACGGTCGCGGCCTTCAAAAAGGTCCTTGTCGAACCGGAGTTCTGCGGCATCGACGCGGGCATCGTGCTCCAGGCCTACCTGCCCGAATCACACGCTGTCTTCGCCGATCTCGTCGCATGGTCCCAAGCCCGTCAACTGAAATCCGGTGGCACGATCAAAGTTCGATTGGTGAAGGGCGCCAACTTAGCAATGGAAACGACCGAAGCCGAACTCCACGGTTGGAGCGCCGCACCGTATCGGACCAAAGCCGACGTCGACGCCAGTTACGCGAGACTGATCGACGCCGCACTCCGGCCCGAGCACGCCAACGCCGTTCGTATCGGCGTCGCGAGCCACAATCTCTTTCATCTTTCCTGGGCGCTCGAAATTGCTCGTTCGCGAGGCGTCGAGTCACAGGTCGACGTGGAGATGCTCGAAGGTATGGCCAATTCGGAATCGCTCGCTATCGCCAAGACCGGTCAGCGCGTCTTGCTCTACGCCCCGGTCACTCGACGTGATGACTTCGCCTCCGCCGTCGCGTACCTCGTGCGACGACTTGACGAGAACACGTCGGACGAGAACTACCTGAAGGCCGCGTTTGACATCGGCACTGACCTTCACCGATTCGAAGAACAGAGCGACCGTTTCACGGCGTCCGTTCGAGAACGACACGCGCTATCAACGTCGTCGCTTCGCCACGCGCCAACGAATCCATCGAACTCGACGGGATTCTCCAACGTGGCCAATTTCGATCCGACTTCCACGCGGGCCTTCGACGACATCACCACGGCCTTCGCGACGATACGGGCCACGCCGGTACGTCAGATTCCTTTGGTCATCGGCGATCGAGACATCATTACGAGCGAATTCGAAGTCGGCCACGATCCCAGCGCTAACGCGGAGCCGTGGTACCGATACTCTGTCGCTGACGTCCAGCACGTCGACGAGGCCGTGCGATGTGCGTTGAACGCCCAAGAGAGTTGGTCGAGACTTTCGATCGAAGTCCGTCGACGGATTCTCTTCGCGAGCGCGCTCGTGATGGAAGAACAGCGAATTGCGACCACCGCCGTGATGGCGCGTGACGGCGGCAAGACCGAAGACGAAGCCGATCCCGAAGTAAGCGAAGGGATCGATTTCGCTCGTTTCTACGCGACGTCGGCCTCCGACCTCACCGACTCCACCCCACTCGGCACGGTCGTCGTCGTGCCGCCGTGGAACTTTCCGTACGCGATTCCGGCCGGGGGCGTTTGTGCCGCGCTTGCCGCCGGCAATGCCGTCATCTTGAAACCAGCCCCCGAGGCCGTGGCCACGGCGTGGCAGCTAGTGCAACAACTGTGGTCCGGCGGTGTCCCTCGCGACGTCCTGCAATTTGTGCCGACCCGTGACGACGACAACGGTCGTCATCTCATAACCCACCGCGACGTGGACGCCGTGATTTTGACGGGATCGTTCGAGACCGCTCAAATGTTCACGTCGTGGCGACCCGACATCACGCTTCTCGCCGAGACCAGCGGCAAGAACGCCATACTGATCAGTGCATGTGCCGATATCGACGTCGCGGTGAAGGACCTCGTGCAGTCGGCCTTCGGTCACGCCGGTCAGAAGTGCAGCGCCGCCAGCTTGGCCATCGTGGTCCGTGACGTCTATGACGATCCCGCCTTCCTACGCCAGTTGGCCGACGCCGTGCGAAGCCTTCGCGTAGGGCCGAGTTGGGAACTCTCCACGTCCGTCGGACCAATCATCCGAAGTGCCGAGCCCGCTCTCGAACGCGCGCTCCACCATTTGGACCCAGGTGAGCATTGGCTCATCGAGCCGCGTCAACTCGACGAAGCCGGGCTGCAGTGGCGTCCGGGAGTGAAACTCGGCGTGCGCTCCGGCTCGTGGAGTCACCAACACGAATGGTTCGGTCCGGTGCTGGGCGTCATGGTCGCTCCGGACTTCACCACCGCGATCAAATGGCAAAACCGAACCGACTTCGGCCTCACGGCCGGTCTCCAGTCGCTCGACGAGGCCGAGTGCGAACTATGGATGGACCGGATCCAGGCGGGCAACCTCTACGTCAATCGCGGCGTCACGGGGGCGATCGTAAATCGACAGCCCTTCGGTGGCTGGCGCCGCAGCAGCGTCGGGCCGACCGCGAAGGCCGGGGGCCACCACTACGTGAACTCGCTTCGTCGGTGGGGGCCTCTCACGAATTCCGAGTCAGCCACCGAATTGGCGAGGACGTGGTGGCGTTCGACGGGTGCACAGTCGATTGACCACGCGGGACTCAGCGTGGAGAAGAACTTCCAGCGATACCGCCATCACCTCAAGGCGATTTGCGTTCGAGTGGACGACACCTTGGACGAATCACAACGCGCGCTCATCGACATGATCGTGCGCGAAGGGGGCGTGAGCGTCACCTACAGCGCGAACGAACCGGTGGTCCACGCTCCCGAAGCGCTCGTCGAATCGCCGGCCGAACTGGTGGCACGAGTTGAGTCGATAAGTCGAGTGCGGTGGCTCTCGAAGGAGATCCCGGCGACCGTCGCTATGTTGGAACGAGGGGTGAGCGTCGATCCGCGTGCGCTCGTCCAGCGCGGCGACGTCGAGATGGCCCGCTGGCTGCTCGAGCAAAGCGTGTCCATCACGCACCATCGCTACGGCAACGTGAACGCCGGTCCCAAGCCGGCGTGCGAAGGCCTGGGGATCTCAGACTTCGAGGGCTAAGTCCTCGAGGCGACGGTGTCGAACCTTCGAGACGATCGTCGGATGTTCACTCGTCGTCATGGACTCGAGCAACTTCGAAATGCTGACGGTCGCGAAGTTGATGCGGTGATCGGCGACGCCGTAGGGGATGACCAGGATGTCGCCGTGGGCCATGGCCCCGCAGGTGTACACCACGTTGGGGACGTAGCCGTCCTGCTCTTCGGAGGTGGCGGTGAGGAGCGGCTCTTTGAGCGCGGCGACCATCTTGGTGGGATCGTCGAGATCGAGCAAGACGGCGCTGATGCTGTAGGTGCGCATCGGCCCGACGGCGTGGGTGAGCACCAGCCAACCGGCACTCGTCTCGATGGGCGATCCGCAGTTGCCCAGCTGGACGACCTCCCAATCCCACTCCGGAATTTGGAAGGTCACGGCGCGTCCCCAGTGTCCCAACGTGTCCGAGAAGCAAACTGCGTTCGTCTCGCGGTCGAAGCGGGTCAGCGCGACGTATTGGCCGCTGATACGACGCGGGAAGAGCGCCAGCCCCTTGTTGGGCGCCGCGGCGCCGACGACCGGTGAGGCGTCGAAGGAGATGAAGTCATCGGTTCGCAAAAGCTGTTGGGAGATATGCACGCCGTCAAAGGCCGTGTAGGTGGCGAGGTACGTCGACGTGCCGTCGGTGTCGGTGAAGTGGACGAACCGGGCGTCTTCCATGCCGTGCGCTTCGGCCGTCATGACCGGCCAGAGCACCCGCTCCGAGATATCGATGTCGGCGTCGAAGTGGACGCCATAGCTGCTGGCCGCGATCGATCGGTGGTGACGCGCAATGGCGTGCGCGTCTTGACGCCTGTCGAACTCCGAAGTCAGGATCTCGAGGCGCGCTTCGAGTTCTTCGATGGAGAACACCAGCGGTAACTCGTCCAGGACGTACGCCGAACTCTCACCGTCTTGACCCATCGCCTTTAGTCGCGCGTGAAAGACGTCGCGGTGGAAGATGCCGTCGCGCGCCGTGCCGATCATGGGATACGGTCCTCGTTCGTCCAGGGTGATCTCGCCCTCGGCCGTGACCAGACCGGTGCGAAAGCCGATGCTCGATCGATGTCCTTCGCCGACCCCGCGAAAACTCATCACGAATCGCACCGCGCCGTCGGGCACGTCGCTCTGATCGGGGTGCACGACCATGCTGGGATTGCACACCGCGGCGGCCTCGAGCGAATACTCGTGGGTGAACGACGCGCCGAGCAGAAGCCATCGTTCCTCGCTCAGGTCCTCTCGCGGGTCCAACCGGTTGCTCACCCGTTCGGCGTGTTGACTGAAGATGGCCACGATGTCGCGGTGCCGGCGCGCGAATCGCTGGACGACGTCTTTCAGCCGTCGGCGCACGTCGGCTTCGGGCAACGCCACGATTCGCTTCACCACGTTCGACGCGCGTGACTCGGCGCCGCCCATTTCTTGACCGGCCACGAAGAGCAGCGCCACGACTCGTGACGAGTCGGGGACGATATGGACATCGGTGCGTGACGCGAGGCGGTTTTCTTTCATGTAGAGATAGTTTGGTGCGCGAAGGCCTGCTGACGGGTTGATACCAGCGCTAAAGTTGATTCCGCCCCCTGATTCTGATTGGCGACCTCGGCGTGCAGGCCATCGAAGCCCCCACCCGTCAAGGGATCCCACATCATGACTTTCGCGTCATTGTCCCCGTCGAACCACGCATTCGCCATCCGAATGGCCTCGAGCCACTTCGGTGAATCGTCGACATTCAGCGCCCGGGCACAGGCGTCGGCCATCGTCGAAACCTCAATGGGCTGCTGATCAAAGCGAGGGCCGACATCGCCGGGTCCCGAACCTTCCGCGGGCGTTACCGAAAGGTGTCCGTCACGCGTCTCTCGCGCCAGCAGCCAGCCGAGAAGGTCGAGACCTCCCGCGACGAGGTCAGGACGCTCGAGAGCGACGCCCGCGGCGATCATCGCGTCGGGTAACAACGCGTTGGCGTAGTAGAGCCGAACTTCGGGCCACGGCCACGCGGGGTCGTCGCGTGCGACCAACAACGCGTCGGCGAAGTCGCTCAGCAGCGAATGAGCGGCGGCGTTCGCCGGATGGACCCCGAGAACGGCCGCGGCACCGAGCGCGGCAAAGGCCATGGCGCGCGGGTACTGGGAACGTTGTTCGGCACCGCGTTCGAAGAGCGGGAGTGCAGGTCCGGCGATCGCGAATTGCGTGCTGGCCGCGGCCGTTCCCAGTCCCCAGAGGCTTCGTCCCCAACAGTCCTCGGTCGATCCTTCGCTGGTCCACGTTCCGTCAGCCGAACGCCGATTTCGACAGTCACCGTGGGGTCCCATCGCGTCGCCGACGAACGCCAACGAACCCTGGGCCAAGGACCGGACCGAGGCGTTCGGACTTGGTTCGCGGGCGCTGACGACGAGCACGCGCGCCACGTCGTCGACGCAGTAACCGTGTTCGCGTCGAGGCGTGGCGTGCTCGGCGTGTTCGAAGGTGCCGAATCGGTCGGTCAACCGGACCAAGTGGTCGAAGCGTGGGCCGTCGGTCATCGATTGGCCGACAGTGGGGCTCGATTGTCGAGTAACTCTTCGCCGAGGGCGGCGTAGCGAGAGGCGATGAAGGGCCACGCCAATTCCGGAGCGAGCCGTCGAGCTTCATTCGCCATTGCACCGACCAGTCCGGGCGTCGTGAGGACCTTTCGAATGGCGTCGGCCAGCGCCTCGGGGTCGCGGCGCGGCACCACGATGCCGGCACCGCTCGAGAGCAGTTCCACGGCGTGCGGAAAGGCCGTAGCGATTACCGGACGACCGGCCGCGATGGCGTCGACCAGAACGCCCGAGGTCACCTGGTCCGGCGAGTCGTAGGGCAGGATGACCATGGTCGATTCGCTGATCAACTGGGCGAGGGACGCCAACGATCGGTACTCCGGGTCGAAGATCACGTCCACGTGACGGTCCTTGGCGCGTTGCATCAACATGTCGCGGTACACGTCGCCCTCGTACTCGTGAACCTTGGGGTGGGTATTGCCCGCGACGACGTAGATCGGCCTGGGTCTCAGGTCGTCGAGCATCGCGAGGGCGTCGATCGCCCACTCAATACCCTTGCCCGGGCCGAGGAGTCCCCAGGTGAGAAGTCGCGGTCGCTCCTTCGAGTCCACCAGACGTACAGCACTCGAGACGGCCGCGCCGTGAGGAATGACCGAGATCTTCCTCGTGTCGACGTCGAAACTCGAACAGAGACGGACCCGGCCCGCTTCGGTCATCACCACCACGGCGTCAGCCGCGCGAACGACGGCTTCCAGCACCGAGCGTTGGTGCGGCGTCGGGTGCTCGAGCACGGTGTGGGCGACGACGATGGTCGGTCGATCAATTCCTTCCAGAACCTCCACGATCGACTCGCCGTCGGGCCCGTCGTAAATCCCGTATTCGTGCTGGACGATGACCACGTCGGCCCGATTGAGGGCGTCCATGGCGTCAACGGTCTCGGCGCCGTCGTCATCGTTCAACTCGGCGACGACGATCTTGGCCGCCGGTTCACCGGCAGCGCCGACGCGCACGATGCCCACGTCGTCACCGTATTCGTACAGCCCGCCCGATAACGCCGCGGCGAACGTGGCGATGCCGCATTGTGTTGGTGGATAGGTCGAGACCATCGCGTAGGTACGCGTCAGGTGGTCGTTGATAGGCGTCTCTTCAAACATGCGCGCTTCCTCGGAGGGAATGATTGTCAACGTCCTGTCGCTCATCCGAAATGATTGGCAAAATTCGGAATCGTGTCATTGGTCTCCTTTCATCTACGCATGCGTCGCACGGTCGTCAACTCATCGACTATGCCGGACTACCCATCGCGAGAGGCGATCAGCAGCCGCAGACGACGAATCAATTCGGCGATTCGAAGGACCGTCGAACTCGAGATCGGCGCCTTGATGAGCTGGCAGCCTGTTTGACTTCCGGACCCAACCTACCGGTATTACGAAGTGCCTGGTCCGTGACCACAGCGCGTGAACGCCCGGTTAACAACGCGAACCAACACTGTGGACGTCCTAATGAACCTCAGTCCGTGAAGGCCCCCGTGGACCGAGCGGTCCAGTACGCTCCGAGTGTTACCGGGATTGGTGACTTCGGGGGGTGAGGATGACCAAAGTCTCAGAGTTTCACACCACCGGTATCGAGGACGTGGACGAACTCGTGTATCACACTGAGTCGGACTGTCCCGTTGGCCAAGCAATCAAGAAAAAAGGAACGTCTGCTCCGGGTCAAGGCTATTTCCGTACCCTCTGCGTGAAGTGCCGGAGCATCGAAGAAGGCTGGGAGGCCAACCGACCGCTCTGACGGTGGCGACGAGCCCCCCATGAACGACAACCGACACTGACCTTCGGCTAACGGTCAAGCGCAGTGTCAGGGGACGCTTGACACGCACCATTGGCTTGTTGCTTGCGAGACCCGGCACCCCGAAGCGATACCGGGTCTCGAACTCTTCGAGGTGCGCGGACTCTAGGCCCTTCGGCGACCTACGCGACCTGCGCCGACGCGGGCTCCAGCGTTGGCTCCTCGTTTTCGCCGGAGATCTCTTCGAGAGATCGCCCGGATGTTTCAGGAAGGACATTGGTGAGCAAGAAGCCCAGAACTGCGGCACCTCCGGCGACGTACAGCAGTCCACGAAGTCCTATGTGCTCGGCGAGTTGGGGCACCAGGAACACTCCCACGAACGCACCGAGCTTTCCGACACCGGCTGCGACCCCGTGTCCCGTCGTTCGCATGTTCACGGGGAACACCTCTGAGGGGAGGACGAACGTCGTCATATTCGGTCCGAATTCCGTGAACAAATAACTGATTCCGAAGATTGCGATGAAGGGTGCCACCGAGTTCGTAAGTGACGGGACGGCACCGAGGACGACGAAGCACGCCGCCATCACACCAAAACCGATGAATTGCAATCGACGATGACCGATCTTGTCCATCTTCCAAACCGACAGGGCGTAACCCGGCACAGCGAAGACGGTGAACAGCGCCAGGGTCAAAAGGAGCTTCATCTCGATGCTCGCGTTTGGCGAGACTTCAGTGAGGATGCTCGGCAGCGACAAGGTGTTCCCGTAGTACGCGTAGTCAAAGAGGAACCAACATCCGGCCGTCCCCACGAGCATGAGAAGCATCCGAGGGTTTGAGAGGAACTGGCGAACTCCCATGAGATGCCTGCCCTCGTCAGTGACTGTCGAAGCATCGAGCGCCCCGTCGGCGAACGAATGGAGCTCTTTCGCGGCCTGATCGGCGCAGCCCTGAACGAGCGCCTTGAAACGCGGCGACTCTGGCATCTTCGTCCGGAAATAGATGACCGCCGCAGCGGGTAGTGCGCCAAGACCGAGCAGGATCCTCCAGGCCAACGGGTCGCCGACTCCTGAGGACAACAAGATGATGCCCACAAGGGGACCCACGATGAGACCCACCGCTTGCATCGAAAAAACCAACCCGACGAGACGCCCACGATCAGCCCGGTTGGAGTACTCACTCATCAACACGGCCGATACCGGATAATCGCCACCGATGCCGAGACCCAATATGAAACGAGCGATCACCAGTAAGAGAAAATTAGGTGCGAGTGCTGACGCCACGGCCCCGAAGATCATGATGGCGGCGACCGTGGTGTAAATCACTTTGCGACCGAAAATATCGGCGATCCGTCCAAAGATGAAAGCTCCGATGAAGGCTCCGAGGATTGCTGAGCCCGTGACCCAACTGGTCTGGGTCGTTGAGAGGTTCCACTGAACCTTGACCAGGGCAGCGACGGTTCCGATCACAAACAGGTCATAGGCGTCGGTGAAGAAGCCCATACCCGAGATCAGCACCGCACGCCGGTGGAATCGGCTGGTCGGTGCCTCGTCGAGCAACTGACTCACCGTGCGCGGGGTTGAAGTGGTCTCGGTCAAAGGGGAATTGGAGTTGTCGACAGTTTGGTCAAGGCGCGTTATCACGCCTGAGGTCTCCTTTGCCTTTAAATCAGTCATTCAAACCCTCGTCGACGTCGCGCATCTCTCTAGCCATCCTTGCAAACCAGATTGAACGCGCCACCAAGCGGTGGTTACCCGAAAGTGAAGTTTCAGTGAACGTCTGGAGTTTGATCGCGTCGCCGACGTGCCTCTACGATGAGCGGGCCTACACGGTTTCGAGGTTCCGATGCTGGTCCCGTAAGAATTCGCTAAAGCCACGCCGTCCGGACGGTCCTGATGATCTCGTAGTTCAGCGCCTATTTATACTGAATTCAACTCGTGGTTGATCCCCGCGGAGTTCGGGTGGGACTCCGAACCGTGGGCCTCGTCCACGACCTAGACAGTGGGGTCCCGCCCGTGAAGTTCAGACGCACCGCACTCCTAGTGGCACCACTCAGCTTGCTGTGTCTGTCCCTCCCAGCCGCGGCGACGAACGCCGCGCCCCAGTGGCACACCGCGAAGGTAGCGAGCCTGCCCACGGGTGCGACCGGACTGCCCAACGGGTTCCTGCCCGCCCTCTCGTGTTCTTCGGCCGGCAACTGCAGCGCCGGAGGCGCCTACAGCGACGGAGCGGGCAACGTCGAGGGCCTCGTGTTAAATGAGGTGAAGGGCGTGTGGGAGGCACCGATCAGACTGCTCCCCCCGTCGGGCGCGAACAAGGACCCCTCGCTCACCATTAACTCGCTTTCGTGCGCCTCGGCCGGAAACTGTGCCGCCGTCGGCAGATTCGAGGACACGCACAGCAACGGCCAGAGCCTCGTCGCTAACGAGGTACGAGGCGTGTGGAAGCGGGGCCAAAAGGTGGCCCTGCCGTCGGGCGCTGCGGCGACCGTCCAGAACAGCCAGATCCATTCGGTCGATTGTTGGTCGCCGGGCAACTGCAGCGCCATCGGTAGCTACATCGACGGCACACCGCCCACGGGCTACGAGCAGGGACTCGAAGTAAACGAGGTTCGAGGGGTGTGGGGACGTGCGCGCGAGACGAGACTTCCCGCCGGCGCCAACGTCGACCCGTACACGGTACTGAACGAAGTGGCCTGTACCCACGCCGGCAACTGCGTCGCCGTGGGCTCGTACATCAGCCGGGACAACGCGACCGAAGGACTTTTGATCACCGAAGTCGATGGGGCGTGGAAGAGCGCCAAGGCCGCCGTACTTCCCGGTAACGCCAGCGCCTACCCCAGCGCCGCACTCAGTGAGGTGACGTGCGCGTCGACGAACAACTGCACCGCCCTGGGCACCTACACCAACGTTGCCGGTGACATCGAGGGCCTGACGGTGAGTGAAACGCACGCCACGTGGGCGAGGGCCGTCACGATGGCGATGCCCAGCGGTGCCGCGCCTAATCCGCACACGTTCTTCTACGGCTACGGCGGTCTGACGTGCCCGTCCGTCGGCAACTGCAGCGCCGGGGGCCAGTACCTCGTCGGCACCAGCACCTACGAGGGATTCTTCATCAACGAAGTCAACGGCACGTGGCAGACCGCGACCGAGTTGGCGTTGCCCGCGGGTTCACAGATGGCCGGCCGGAACGGTGGCGTCGTCGCGGTCTCGTGTCGCTCGGCCGGAAACTGCAGCGCCGGGGCGGCGTACGTCGACGGCGCGAGCGCGTACCAGGCGTTGGTCGTGAACGAAGTCGCTGGCCAGTGGCGAACCGGTCAGAAGATCACGCTGCCGACCGGCCATAACACCGTCGGTGTCGACGGTGGCGTTTACGGATTGATCTGTCACGCCACGGGTCCGTGCACCGCCACGGGCAGTTACATGAAGACGCAGACCAACTACGCGGGATTCACCGTCACCACCAGTTAGCTGCGAAACGGTTTCGGGTTGGACGCCAATTTAGGGACTCTCATCCGAGCGATCACGCTGCCTGGAGACGGGTGACAGTACTGCGCGATGCCGAGGTCTCCGGCGACCGACAGGAACATGAAGGCGTCCTCGCGCGAAAAGCCCCACTCGTCGACCAGCAACTTCGACGCCTCCTCACACGCGTGCTGCAGTGCTTCGTCCAGATCGCCGGAGGACGTGCCGTGCGTATAAAACGCATCGGCCGTCTCGGTGATCGGCCAGCCCGCGCGCTGGCCCTTGATCACGTCGACCTGGATGACGCCGACGCCGCCGATCTCCACTCCCGTCCCCGAGATCTCGCCGTCGCCCATCGACGCGTGCATGTCGCCGATGGCCAGCTGTGCGCCGCTCTGGAAGACGGGCAGGTGAATCGTCGCGCCGATGGCGTTCACGTGGTCATCCATGTTGCCGCCGTGTCGGTCGGCGTAGAACGTCGAGACGTCGCCCGACTCCGGTGAGACACCGATGACGCCGAACATCGGACGAGCGGGAAACGACACTCGGTCATTCATCGTGACGGTGCCGTCTTTGACTTTGAATATTCTCGTGGTCGGTGAATGAACCGTGTCGATGAGCTGTCCCCACTCCGGGATGCACATCGCCGCGCCCTGTTCGTTCGGTCGGATGTCGAGCAGCGTCACCGAGAGCGTGTCGCCGGGCTCGGCGCCGCGAACAGCGATCGGTCCTGTCGCGCTGTTCACTCGAGTGAGATCGAGCTTTTCCAACGTGTCCTCTTCGCTCTGCACCTGTCCCGTGAAACAGTCCCACGTCTCGATCGCGATGACGGTGCCGGGGTCGACGGTGACGACGGGCTCACGCTCGGCGTTGAAGGACCACACGTGCTCGTCGCGACCGATGTTCACTGAGGGGCTCTGCATTTCATCTCCGTCCGTTGTCAATTTGTAGAGTAAGTCACTGCGCGACCAGTTACAACGTCGATAAGGTTTCATCCGATTAACACCTCGCGATAGCGCGCGCTTCACCTTGCGGTAACCCAACCTACTTACGTTGAAGAAGTGGCACGACCGCGATCTCCAAATCCCCCTTTGACATCGAGCCGTGCCGCCACTCGCCACCTTTTGTTCTCGGATCCGGCGCGATTGTGACCGACGTCGATAGCCGCAGCGTGATTCTCGTCGTTGAAGATGAGGAGAGTTACCAGGACGCGTTGAACATCGGTCTCACCATCGAAGGATTCGTCGTCGTCGGTGCGACGAACATCGCCCAGGCCCGTCAACTCATGGTGTCGGCCAAGCCGGACCTCGTGCTGTTGGACATCATGTTGCCCGACGGATCCGGGATCGACTACTGCCGCGAGCTCTACGATTCGACGCGTACGCCGGTCATCATGGTGACGGCCCGCTCCAGCGAAGTGGACGTGGTGCTGGGTCTCGAGATCGGCGCCGCGGACTACGTCACTAAGCCCTTTCGTCTGCGCGAACTCATCGCTCGCATCCGTGCGGTCTTGCGCCGACCACTGACCAACACCGCAGACGAGATCGTTTCCTTCGGAGACCTGCGCATCGACTTCGTGCGACGCACCGTCACCCGTCGTGGCGACGAGATCGAACTCAGTCGCAAAGAGTTCGACCTCCTCGCGCTCTTCGCGTCGCGATTGGGTCAAGTCGTTACCCGAGAAGTATGTCTCGACACGCTGTGGTGGGGACTCGAACTCTCCGACACCCGCACCCTGGACACCCACGTAAAGCGTTTGCGCCAGAAGATCGAGAACGACCCCGCCAATCCTCGTCACCTCATCACGATTCGTGGAGTAGGTTTCCGGCTCGACCCGTAACCTGCCTTCATGCAAAAAGGTGATGTGGCCCCCGACTTCAAACTGAACGACCAACAGGGCAACGAGCGAACGCTCTCGACGATGTTGTTGAACGGCCCCGTGGTCCTCTTCTTCTATCCCGCCGCGATGACCAAGGGCTGCACGAAGGAGTCCTGTCACTTTCGCGACCTAGCGGCCGATTTCGCCGCGCTCGGCGGACAGCGACTCGGCGTCTCAATGGACAGCGTGGCGAAGCAGGCCGAATTCACGACCAAGAACGCCTTGGACTACCCACTACTCGCCGATGTCAAGGGCGACGTCGCCCAGCTGTACGGCGTGAAGCGTTCCCTCGATTTCTTGAAGGTGAAGCGCACGACGTTCGTCATCGGTCAAGACCGGCGCGTCGCCGAGGTCATCAACAGTGAGTTGAGCATGACCGCCCACGCCGACAAGTCACTCGCCGCACTGCGACTGCTGAAGTCTTAGCCGGCGATGATGGCCGCGGCCGGGTCGTGCAAGAAGCGACCGATGTGCGAAAGAACCGCCGAGGCCATGGCCCCGTCGACCTGACGGTGATCGAAGGCCATCGCTAACTCGACGACCTGGCGCACGACGACCTGATCGTCAACGACCCACGGTGCCTTGGCGATCTGACCCACGGCCAGAATCGCACCGGTGCCCGGCGGCAGGATCGGGATCGCGGCGTCGACGCCGAAGGGGCCGACATTCGTAATACTCAACGTCGTGCCGATCATCTCATTCGGCGTGGTCGTACCTTCGCGCGCTTTGTCCACGAGCACTTGCAAGGCCGAGGCCATGCCCACGAGGTCGAGTTGATCGGCGCCCTTGATATTCGGCACGATCAGACCTCGCGGTGTGTTGGCCGCAATTCCGAGATTCACGCTACGCCGGACGATGACCTCGTTGGCCGCGGCGTCGAAGCTGGAGTTGACGCCCGGGAAGTGACGGGCGGCGTCGCACACGGCGAGGGCGATAATCGTGAGCGGCGAAAGTCGAAGGTCCGCGAGATTGGGCTGTTGCTTCAGCGAGGCCACGAGATCCATCGTGCGCGTGGCGTCCACGCGCACCCACACCGCGGCGCGGGGCTGGGTGAACGCACTCTGCACCATGGCTTCGGCCATCGAGCGAAGCACGCCCTTGACGGGAATGCGCTCCTCCTTCGGACCGGACGCCCATGATTCGAGTTCGCGACCAACGAACCGTGACGTGGTGTTCGGACCGGTGATCGGCGCACTGACGCGAGGAGCGCGGGGCGCGGATGGCGCGCCACCCACGGCCTGCTCGACGTCGACGCGCGTGATGAGCCCGTCTCGTCCCGTGCCAGTCAGTGACGAGATGTCCACGCCGTTTTGTTTGGCGTAGAGGCGAACGGGGGGCGTCGAACGCGGCGCCACGGACGGCAAGGTCGCGACCGGTTCGCTGGCCGCGGCCACCGGAGCGGACGCCGGTGCGGCGCCCGGAGTACCGCCTTGACGACGGTGTTTACGCGTAACGACGGCGTCTTCGTTGGCGACGCCGTAGCCGATCAGAACCGCTTCGCGACCCTCGCCCACCGAGCCCTCTTGCTTGTCCGAGGCTTCTTTGACCGGAGTCGGCGTGCTCGGCGCCTCGGGGGCCGGAGCGCCACCGGTGCCACCGACTTCGAACGTGATCAGCGGCTTGTGCACTTCGAGGACGTCGCCGACATTGCCGTGCAGGGCGACGACGGTACCGGCGTAGGGACTGGGCAGTTCCACCGTGGCCTTGGCGGTCTCGATGTCGACCAGTGGTTGATTCAGGGTCACCACGTCGCCGACCTGGACCTTCCAGGTCACGATCTCGGCCTCGGTCAGACCCTCGCCGACGTCGGGTAGCAGGAAGATTTCTTCGCTCAACTTTCAAATCCCATCACTCGGTCAACGGCGTCGAGGATGCGATCGACCGTGGGTCGGTAGTCCTCTTCGATTCGCGTCGGCGGATACGGCACGTGATAGCCGCTCACGCGTAGTCCCGGGGCCTTCAAGGAGTAAAAGCAGCGCTGCGTCAACTCCGAGATGATCTCCGAGCCGACCGAGGCGGTGTGCGGCGACTCCTGGACGACGACGACGCGGCCGGTCTTCTCGAGCGACTTCGCCATCACTTCGATGTCGAGCGGAGCGATGGAACGCGCGTCGATCACTTCGATCGACGTCCCTTCGACCGCCGCGGTCTCGGCCGCTCGCAGCGCGGTCTTCATCGACGCGCCGTAACCCACCAGCGTCACGTCGGTTCCCTCTCGGCGCACCAGCGCATCGAAGAGTCCGGCCGGTGGAGTTTCGAGGTCGACCTCGCCCTTTTCCCAGTACCGGCTCTTGGGCTCACAGAAGATGATGGGGTCGTCGTGTTCGATCGACTGCTGGATCATCCAATAGGCGTCGTTCGGCGTGGAAGGGGACACGACGCGCAGTCCGGCGGTCTGAGCGAAGTAGGGCTCCGGGCTCTCCGAGTGGTGTTCGATGGCCCCGATACCGCCCTGGAACGGGATGCGGATGACCATCGCCATGAGGTAGGCGCCGTCGGAGCGCTTGTGCAGTTTGGCGACTTGCGAGACGATCTGGTCGAAGGCCGGGTAGACAAAGCCGTCGAACTGAATCTCGCAGACCGTGCGGTAGCCGCGGATCGCCAGGCCGACCGCCGTGCCCACGATGGCCGACTCGGCCAGCGGCGAGTCGACGACGCGGTCTTCGCCGAAGTCCTTCTGCAGTCCGTCGGTGATGCGAAAGACGCCCCCGAGGCGCCCAATGTCCTCGCCCATCAAGAGGACCTTGGGATTCTTCTCCATCGCGCGACGAAGTCCCTCGTTGAGGGCCTTGGCCATGGTCATCGTCGTCGTGGCCATTAGAGCTCACCCCCGGAGATGCCGAGGTCGATCATTTCGCGACGACCTTCTTCAATCAGGGGGTGCGGCGCCGCGTAGGCGTCGTCGAACATCGTGATCGGATCGGGGCGGCTCATGGCGAGGACGTCCTCGCGCAACTTGAGGGCCATGGTGTCGGCCTCAGCGGCGACGTCGTCGAAGTCGGCGTTCTTCACCTTGTACTCGCGCACCAACAGCGCCTTGACTCGTTCGACCGGGTCGCGGTGCTTCCACACCTCGACCTCGGCGTCGATCCGGTAGCGCGTCGGGTCGTCCGACGTGGTGTGCGCGCCGATGCGGTAGGTGTAGGCCTCGATCAAGGTCGGACCGCCGCCGACGCGCGCGGAGTCCAGGGCACGCTTGGAGACTTCGTAGACCGCGAGCACGTCGTTCCCGTCAACGCGCACGCCGGGAAAGCCGAATCCGTGCGAACGGTGATAGAGCGGAATCTTGGACTGCACCGTGGACGGCGTCGAGATGCCCCACTGGTTGTTCTGACAGAAGAAAACGACCGGGGCGTTGAACGAGGCGGCCCAGACGAAGGCCTCCAACACGTCGCCCTGGCTGGAGGCGCCATCACCGAAAAAGGCCATGGCGGCCTCTTCGGCGCCGTCGCGCTGAATGCCCATGGCGTAGCCGACGGCGTGCAGGGTCTGGCTCCCGAGCACGACGGTCGGCACTGAGTGGCGGTACTTCTGCGGATCCCAGCCGCCGTTACTGACGGCGCGAAAGAGTCGCAGCATGTTCTCGGGGGGCACCCCGCGACACCAAGCGATGCCGTGTTCGCGGTAGGTCGGGAACGTGAAGTCCATGGGAGCGAGAGCCCGTCCGGCGCCGATTTGCGCGGCCTCTTGGCCCTGCATCGGCGCCCACAGGGCGAGCTGACCTTGACGTTGCAGCGAGGTCGATTCGTTGTCCAAACGTCGCATGATCACCATGTCGCGGTAGAAGCTGAAGATCTCGTCGCCATTGAGGGTGGACTCGTACTCGGAGTTTTCGACGCGCTCGCCTTCGGGCGTCAACAATTGAACTAGTTCTTCGTCGATCATCGACACTCCTTACGGCACTACCCCCGAAATCACACTAACCCCGTACGATGATTGGGTGCCCCGGCTGCTCGTCGACATCAGCCCGCTGCGCACCAACCGCGAGTTCCGATTGCTCTATTCCGGACAGTTGATCTCACTACTCGGCAGTAATTTGACGGTCGTCGCCGTGCCCTATCAGGTGTACGCCCAGACCCACTCCAGCCTCTGGGTCGGCCTGGCGAGTCTCATCCAGCTCCCCTTTCTGATCACCGGTGCACTCTGGGGCGGCGCGATGGGCGACCGCGTCGACAAACGCGTGCTCATGATCGTCAGTGGTCTCATCTTGGGACTGACCAGCGCCGGTTTGGCCATCAACGCGCACGTCCACGACCATCACTTGGTGGTGCTCTTGTTGCTGGCCGCGCTCTCGGCCGGCTTCGCCGGATTCTCCGGTCCCCTTCGCACCGCGGCGATCCCTAAACTCGTCGCTCCGGACGAACTCGTCGCGGCGTACTCGCTCAATCAAGTGGCGTTCAACTCGACGGTCGTGATCGGTCCGGCCGTCGCCGGCGTGCTGATCGCGAGCGTCGGCCTGTACTCCTGTTACGCCATCGACGCGATCACCTTTGGCGTGTCGACGGCCCTGACGTCGTTTTTGTCGCCCATGCCCTCGACCTTCGAGCACGCCGGCACGGCGATGTTTCGGGCCATCGGGGACGGTTTTCGTTACGTGCGCGCCCACGCCGTGGTCCAAGCCGTCTACCTCGTCGACCTCAACGCCATGGTCTTCGGACTACCCCGGGCGCTCTTCCCGGCGGTCGCCCTCACGCTGTACCACGGCGGGCCCAGGACCCTCGGCTTGTTGTACGCGGCCCCCGGCGCCGGAGCGCTGCTCATGGCCGTGGTCACGGGATGGATTGCGCACGTGCGACGCCAAGGACGACTCGTCGCGCTGGTCGTCATCGCCTGGGGTGCGTCCATGGCGCTCTTCGGTCTGGTCCACGTTGCCTTCGTGGGACTGATCTGTCTCGGTGTCGCCGGCGCGATGGACGTCATCTCGACGGTACTGCGTAACACCATCTTGCAGACCGCCATCACCGACGAATTCCGGAGTCGGATCTCGTCGATTCAGATGGCCGTCGTCACTGGAGGGCCGCGCCTGGGCGACGTGGAGTCCGGCGTCGTCGCGAACTTCACTTCGACGGAGTTCTCGATTGTTTCCGGCGGCATCGCGTGCATCGCCGGCGTGCTGGTGTTGATGCGCTGGCGCCCGACGTTCTGGAATCGAGAGAAAATCTAGCCCGAGCGCACCGGGATCAACTTGTGACGCGCGTTGGTGACCGCGGCGAGTTGTCCGCAGGCCGCGTCGATCGATCGACCGCGCGTATTGCGCACGGTAGCGTTGACCCCGCGCGCTATCAGGCCCCCGCGAAAATCGTGGACTCGCTGCGACGAGGAACCGCGTACCAGATAGCCGGGCGTCGGGTTCAGCGGGATCAGGTTCACGTGAGCGCGCAGCGGCGACGCATAGCGCGCCAACTCATCGAGGTCGCTCTCGCGGTCGTTGACGCCGTCGATGAGCGCCCACTCGAAGCTGAGTCGACGACCGGTCGTGTTTATCCAGAAGAGACAGGCGTCGTGAAGGCGTTCGAGCGGGTACCGGCGATTGAGCGGCACCAACGCACTGCGCGACTCGTTGTTCGCCGAGTGAAGGCTGACGGCCAGCGTGAGCGGGAGGCCGGTCTTAGCCATGCGCTCAATCGCCGGCGCCACTCCCACGGTCGACACGGTGATGTGGCGCGCCGAGAGTCCGCGGTACTCGTGCAACCGCTTCACGACGTCCATCGTCACCAGATAGTTGGCCAGCGGTTCGCCCATACCCATGAAGACCACGTTCGACAAACGCCGCGGCGCCGCGGCGCGCGCGGCGAACATCACCTGTTCCAGGACTTCGCCCGCGCTCAGGTGCCGGGTGAAGCCGGCCTGTCCCGTTGCGCAGAACGTGCAGCCCATGGCACAGCCGGCCTGGGACGAGACGCAGACCGTGACGCGGTCCTCGTATCCCATGAGGACGGTCTCGATGGTCGCGCCGTCGAACAAGCGAAAGACCCATTTGCGCGTCGATCCGTGATCGCTCGACACGTCGTTGACGGCTTCGAGGCTCGGTGGGAACTGCTCGGCCAGTTGGGCCCGCAGGGTCTTGGGGATGGTCGTAATCCCCTCCAGCGCCTGGCCCTCATTCCAGAGCCCGTGCCAGACCTGATCCACGCGGTAGCGGGGTTCGCCCACCAAGAGCTCGGCCAACTCATCTTTGGCGTACTCGTAGACCGACGGCATCCCTCAACGCTACGCGCGGTGCACGTATCTCCCATCGTGTCCCGGTCAATCTCGTCCATGGCGGCACCGTCGAAATCTCTGCTTGACTCGTAGACGGTTGAGCCGCAGGCGCGGCCTTACATCAGGAGCATCCATGGAACTCAAGAACACCTCAGCCATCGTCACCGGCGGCGCGTCCGGACTCGGTGAGGCCACGGCGCGCGCACTCAGCGCGCGCGGCGTGAAAGTCGTACTCGCCGACCTCAATGACGAGCGCGGCGCAGCACTCGCCAAGGAGATTGGTGGTGGTTACGTGCACTGTGACGTGACGAACACCGAGCAGGTGATCGAAGCGATCGAAGCCTCGAAGGCTATGGCGCCGCTGTGGAGCGCCGTCAACTGCGCTGGCATTGGTTGGGCGACGCGCACGGTTGGCAAAGACGGCGAGTACGCCTCGGCGCATGACCTCGACCTCTATCGCAAGGTCATTGAGATCAACTTGATCGGCACGTTCAACGTCTGTCGACTCGCCGCTACCGCGATGAGTGCGAACACGCCCGACGTTGACAGCATGCGCGGCGCGATCGTCAATACCGCGTCGGTCGCTGCCGAAGATGGTCAGATAGGTCAGGTCGCCTACTCCTCGTCCAAGGGCGGCGTCGTCGGACTCACGTTGCCGTTGGCCCGCGACCTAGCCGTCGTCGGCGTTCGGGCGAACTGCATTCTGCCCGGTCTCATCGACACGCCCATCTACGGCACGGGTCCTCAGTCCGACGAGTTCAAGGCTCGACTCGGCGCGGGAGTCCTCTTCCCGAAGCGACTGGGTTACGCGGCGGAATATGCATCGCTCGCCGTCGAACTCCTCGCTAACAGCTACATGAATGCCGTGTCGATCCGTCTCGACGCTGGCATTCGTATGCAACCGAAATAGTTCTGGCCCGACAGAGCGAAGCGGTCGATGCGGAACCTTGCTCAATAGGAGAACTGCCACGTTAGGGTCGACAATGTCCGTGAAGAACCTACAAACGGAGTCCGCGTGAGATTTCGATCGTTTTGGTCAGACCCGATTTGGAAGGGTTTGCGCATCGTTTCGTTCGTTTCCGCGAGCGCCACCTTGATGGTTCTCGCCGTCTATCTCTCCGGAGACCGGAAATGGCTTGTTCTGCTTTATACAGCGGTGGTGACCAACGTCGCGATTATGGTGGCCCTCGTGATTCGTACCTTCATGCTGCGCGCCAAGTTGCGTCATTCGCCGAAATCGTAAGAAGGCGAAGGACTTCAGAACAACCTGACGTCAAGGTCTTTCAATTGGAACCCGACGCGCCATTGGTGACGCGCCTTAGATCTCGCGGGCCTCGGCCACGTTCTCGAATCGGGCGAACTCACCCCGCCAGGTCAGGTGAGTCGTGCGGGTCGGGCCATTTCGGTTCTTGCCGACGATGATCTCGGCTTCGGCCTTCTTGTCATTCGCGACCTCCCCGTACTGCTCGGGGCGGAAGATGAAGAGCACGACGTCGGCGTCTTGCTCGAGCGATCCCGATTCACGCAAGTCCGACATCATGGGACGCTTGTCCGCTCGCTCTTCGAGCTTTCGAGACAGTTGCGAAAGCGCAATGACCGGGCATTGAAGTTCGCGCGCCAGGATCTTCAGCGATCGGCTCATCTCCGACACCTCGACCTGACGGTTCTCCGCGCGGCCACGTGAACTCATCAACTGCAGATAGTCGATGATCACTACGCCGAGGTCGCCGTTCTGCTGGCGGATTCGGCGCGCTCGAGCCCGAACGTCCATGACCGTGAGCGCGGGATTGTCGTCAATGAAGACCTTGGCCGACTGCAGATACCCAAAGGCCTCGTGGGCGCGGTTCCAGTCGGCGTCGCTGAGGTCACCGGTTCGCAGTTTCGAAGAGTCGATACGCGCCGTGGAGGCGAGGATCCTCTCGGCCAGTTCCTGACGGCTCATCTCCAAGGAGAAGAAGAGCGCCGGGCGCTTCACCACCGCGCCGACGTGGATCAATATGCCGAGAGCGAAGGCCGTCTTGCCGGTGCCCGGGCGCGCACCCACGATGGTCATGCTGCTCGGCTGCAGTCCTTGGAGAATCTGGTCGAGCGACTTGTAGCCCGTCTCGAGACCGTTGATTCGACCACGGGTCTCCCCCCGCTCCTCGAGGATGTCGGCTTCGCTCAGCAACAGGCGCTGCAGGGGCGAGACCGTGTCGGTGCGCCCGGCGTCGCCGATGGCGTTGATCTTGCGTTCGGCCTCGTCGATCAGTCCCACCACGTCTTCGGTGGCGACGTAGGCCTCGTCGACGATCTCGCCGGCGACCGCGATGAGCCGGCGCTGCTGGGCCTTCTCGCGAACCAGTTCGGCGTAGTGCTGGGCGTTCGCGGCCGACGGCGTGTTCATCTGGAGCGAGGAGAGCAGCGCCAATTCGACGGCGATCGCGCCGCGCTCTTGAAGCTTCGCCTGCACCGTCACGTAGTCGACTGGCTCGCCGGCGTTCGCCAGCGCGATGATGGAACTGAAGATCTGTCCGTGCAACGGTCGATAGAAGTCTTCGGCTTGAACGGTTTCGTAGGCGATACTCACGGCCTCTTGCGAGAGCAGCATGGCGCCGATCAAACTCTCTTCGGCTTCGATTGCACTCGGAGGTATGCGGCCACCGTTCGGCGCCTGTCGCGTACGTGGTTCCGATTCAATCTGCGTCATAAGACCTCAATGGTCGCTTGTTTGGTGTGTTTGTAACAAGATGCCCAACGTGGGGAAATACCTGTGTCTAATTGTCACCAACTTGATGATTACATTTCGATGTGACATCGGCCCCTAACGCAACGCACGCCGAGACAGAAGTCTCGGCGTGTCTGCAGATGTTGGTCGAGGATTACTTGGCGGTGATCTCCACGTTGATGGTCGCCTCGACGCCGTCGAACAATACCGCCGTAACGGTCGATGAGCCAACTTCCTTCGCGTGCTCGCTCATGTGAATGGCGTGACGATCGAGTGAGATGCCGGTCGCGGTTCGCAGCGCGTTAACGACGTCGGCCTCGGTGACCGAGCCGAAGAGACGGCCGTTCGCACTGGCGCGGGCGGCGATGCTCAAGGTCTGCGCTTCAATGATCGCGCGCTGGGCTTGGGCCGCTTCACGACTCGCGGCGTCGCGCACGTCCCGAGACTTGCGCATCGACGAGGCCTGGGCTTCGGTGCTCGTGCTCGCCTTCATCGCCGCACCCGAGGGCAACAGGAAATTGCGGGCGTAGCCGGACTTCACTTCGACGATGTCGCCGCGACGGCCGATGCCGTGGATATCACTTCGTAGGAGGACCTTCATTCGGCGACCTCCTCGACGAGCACGGCGTCGGCCACGGGAGTGGCCTCGACGTACTCAAGGACCTCTTCGGCTTCGACATCCGGGGCTTCCACGTTGACTCTCTCGGCCGCGGCCGGCCGGTCACCGTCCGGTCGCGGGGCGCGCGGCCCGCGCTCGTCGCGATTGCCGCGACCTCCGCGTCGCTCGGTCACGGTGCGCTGGGTGTAGGGCAGCAGCGCCAACTCCCGCGCGGTCTTGATGGCGTCGGTAACGTCACGCTGGTGCTGCTGGCAGTTGCCCGAGACCTTGCGTCCGCGAATCTTGCCGCGGTCCGAGATGTACTTGCGCAGCTGCGCTAAGTCCTTGTAGTCGACGGTGTGGACACCGTGCTGACAGAAGGAGCACGGCTTCTTCTTCGCGCCTCGACGAGTGTCGATCTTCGGGGCTCGCTTCGGCGGCTTGGGATTGTTAATACGGGGCATTAGAAGGGCTCCTCATCAAAGGCGTAACCGCTGGGTTCGTTCGTGCGGGGTGCCGACGCCGGCGCCGGACGGTCGCTGGACTGGAAGTTGCTGCCTTCGGCGCGCGGGGTGCGCGTGACCACGGCGGTCGCCCACTTCAGGCTCGGCCCGATCTCGTCGGCGTTGATCTCCACGATCGATCGCTTGTCGCCGTTCTCGGTCTCCCACGAGCGCTGCTCGAGTCGGCCGCTCACGATGACGCGAGCGCCCTTGGTGAGTGAGTTCGCGGCGTTCTCGGCCATGGCGCCGTAGCCCACGACTTCGAAGAAGCTGACGCGCTCTTCCCACTCCTGGGT
>PNAH01000017.1:0-57037 GCA_003170315.1 Acidimicrobiaceae bacterium | reverse complement strand
ACGACGGTGATTGCGTTATCGGCCATTTCTCTCTCCTTGGATTCTCAAGCGTCCGAACTTACGCCTGCGCCGTGACACGACTGGCGCTCGGACGTTCATGGCGACGAAGGATCTTGTAACGCAGGACTTCGTCCGAGAGGGTCAGGATCCGGTTGAGCTCGACGACGGTCGCCGAGTCACCACTGAACTCCACCAAGACGTAGTAGCCCTCTTTGCGCTTGTTGATCTCGTAGGCCAGGGGACGCTTGCCCCAACGGTCGATGGCTCCCGGGGTTCCCCCGTGAGTTCGTACGGTTTCCAACGCTCGGTCGAGTGCGATTTGGATCGTCTGGGCGTCGACGGCAGTGTCGAACACGATCATGGTCTCATAGGGCCTCATGGCCGGTTTCCTTTCCCTCTGGTCCGACTAGGTCGGGCTCTGCGGAAAACAGAGCAGGGTATGTGGCACTTCCCCACGCTTGTGGGAACAGCAATCTTAGTCCACGGCGCCGAAAATGGCTAGTCCAGGAGCCCTTCGGGATTGGGGTAGGCCTCGTCGTCGCTAGGGAAGTCACCGTTTCGAACGTCTTCGGCGAAGTGGCGAAGCGCCTCGCTGATCACCGGTCCGAGATTGGCGTACTGACGCACGAATTTTGCTGGCGCCCGACCGGTCAGACCGAGCAGGTCGTGAAAGACCAGCACTTGACCGTCGGTGTCAGGACCGGCGCCGATACCGATGGTCGGGATGTCGAGGGCCCGGGTGACGGTCGTGCCCACGACGCTCGGCACACCCTCGATCACGATGGCGAAGACACCCTCTTCTTGGAGGAGTTGGGCGTCTTCGATCAGTAGCTTGGCGCTCTCCATGGTCTTGGCCTGGACCTTGAATCCCCCGAACGCCATCACGCTCTGCGGGGTGAGTCCGAGGTGGCCCATCACCGGAATCTGCGCGTCGAGCAGCGCGCGAACGACACCCTGGCGCACTCGTCCGCCTTCGAGCTTGACGCTGTCGGCGCCGGCGCGAATGAGTTTCGCGGCGTTGCGGACGCTTTCGCCCAGATCGACGTGATAGCTCAGCCACGGCATGTCCGCAACGACGTGGGCGTCGGGCTTCGCCGCGGCGACGGCCCGGACGTGGTGGCACATCTCGTCGATCGTGAGGTGCAGCGTGTTCTCCTGACCGAGCACGACGTTGGCCATCGAGTCACCCACGAGGATCAGATCGACGCCAGCGGCCGAGGCCAAACGGGCCCCCGGTTCGTCGTAGGCGGTCACCATGACCAGGGGAACGGCGCCATTTCGGCGCTTGCGGAGCCGGATCGCCGGTGCGCTCAGGGTCACTCGCCGACCTCTTGACGCTCGATGGCGTTGACGCGGCGAGTCCGACGTCCACCAGCGGACCACTTTCGCACCAGATGGTGGAACGAACATCCGACGCAGACCTCGACTGCGTAACACTGCACCGGCTCTTCGCGTCGTTCGAGTTTCAACAGTTCGACGCGCGTCGTCGGGCACGTACCGCCCGAGGGCAGCCGCGAGCCGAAGACGTACGTCACTTCGACCAGTTCGACGTCACTGCAGACCGGGCAGGTCTCGCCGGTCTTGCGTCCGAGGTTCTTCGCCGCGCGCAAAAGCTCAGGGTGGGCGTCGCAGACGTCTTCGTAACGAATGACGCCCGCGGCGACCTTGGCCAACAGGGCGTGACGCACGAGTCCGAACTCGACTACTGCCCCGTTGGCGGTACTCGTGCGGAATCGCTTATCCATTAGGGGTGACCTTACACACCTTTGTTTCATTGGGAAATGACACCACTGTACGTTCGATATATCGAAGTGATACTATGTTTCGCGTGTTAGACATTGCCATCCTGGGTCTGCTTATGTACCGCGACCACCACGGGTACGAGATCCGCACACAACTGCGCGACCGACTCGGTGTTTGGGCCAATGTTTCTTTCGGATCGATCTACCCGGCGCTCGCTCGATTAGAGCGTCAGGGCTGCGTCGAAGCCGTCACTTCGAGCGAGACTCGACTCACTTCACTCTCCACCGGTTCACTCTCGGGTGAACGAGCATCACTTCGCTCCCTGCGAACCACGACGGGCATCGGACGTCGCGGTCGCAAGGTTTATCGAATCACCGAACGGGGTCGTCGTGACTTCGTCTCGATGCTCGCCGATCCGGCCACCTTGGACGACGGCAAGAACTTCTCATTACGCATGGCCCTCGCTCAGTACTTGACCCCGAACGCTCGGGTCGGGTTGCTCGAGCGACGTCGCGGAGATCTCATCGCTCGCCTGGTCGAAGTCCGGGCCGGGGCGAGCAACGAACAACTCGATTCCTACGCGCGCGGTGTCATGGAACACGCGGCCCAGGGCGTCGAGCTGGACCTCGCGTGGATTGACGGATTGTTGTCCACCGAACGTAGTAATCAAGAGTCCTTCGCGCACGACGCGAAGTAAGAAAGGGGAGCCATGGAGAAGATTCGCGTGGCCATTGCGGGCGTTGGAAACTGCGCCAGCGCACTCATCCAGGGCGTGACCTACTACCGAGACGCCAATCCCGCCGACGACGTGCCCGGTCTCATGCACGTGGTGCTCGGGGGCTATCACGTCAGCGACATCGAATTCGTCGCCGCCTTCGACGTCGACGCCTCCAAAGTGGGCAGCGACCTCGGCAAGGCCATCGACGGCGGTCAGAACAACACGATCAAGTTCGCCGACGTCCCGCCATTGGGCGTCACCGTCCAGCGCGGTCCGACCATGGACGGACTGAACAAGTACTATCGCGCGGCCATCGAAGAGTCGCTCTTCGAACCGGTCGACGTAACCCAGATTCTTCGCGACTCGCGCGCTCAGGTCTTCGTGTCGTACCTGCCGGTCGGCTCCGAAGAAGCCCAACGCTTCTACGCCCAGTGCGCGCTGGACGCGGGCGTCGCGTTCGTGAACGCCATCCCGGTGTTCATCGCCTCGGACCCGAAGTGGGCCAAGAAGTTTGCCGACGCCAAGGTGCCGATCATCGGCGATGACATCAAGAGCCAGCTCGGCGCGACCATCGTGCACCGCGTGCTCGCGCGCCTCTTCGAGGACCGCGGACTAACCCTGGACCACACGTACCAGCTGAACGTCGGCGGCAACATGGACTTCAAGAACATGCTCGAACGTGAACGCCTCGAGTCCAAGAAGATCTCCAAGACCCAGGCCGTCACCTCGCAACTGGAGAGTTCCAACTTGGACCCCGACGACGTGCACATCGGTCCGAGCGACCACGTGCCGTGGCTGCATGACCGCAAGTGGGCCTTCATCCGCTTGGAGGGCCGCAACTTCGGCGACGTGCCCGTCAGCGTGGAACTCAAGCTCGAAGTGTGGGACTCGCCCAACTCCGCGGGTGTCATCATCGACGCCGTGCGCTGCGCGAAAGTCGCACTGGACCGCGGCATCGGCGGCCCGATCATCGGACCATCGGCGTATTTCATGAAGTCGCCGCCCATCCAATTCCACGACGACGTGGCGCATGACATGGTCGAAGATTTCGCCGACCGCGGCGCCGAGAATCCGGTCTGGCCTTAGTCACTGCGCCGGTTCCGACGGAGGTCTCGTCGGCGACATAGCAAATTGTCACTCCCCCGCCGAGACGGCCCCTCCGACTCGGTTGCGTCGATGGCGACCCCTATTTTACCTGTTCGGCCCACCATTCACGGAGTCGCACGGTCGCCTCTTGCGGCGTGATCTCGCCTTCGTCGAGTCGAATGTCCATGAGCAAATCGAGCGCGCGACCGACCGCGGGACCGGGCGGAATGTTCAGCAGTTCCATCACGGCGACGCCGTCAAGCGCCGGGCGAAGGCGTTCGAGGTCTTCGCGTTCGCGTAGTTCGGCGATACGAATCTCTAACTCGTCCATGCGTTGTGCGAGCGACGCGGCCTTGCGGGTATTGCGTGTCGTGCAGTCGCACCTTGTCAGTTCGTTCAGCTCGTCGAGCAGGGGCCCGGCGTCGCGCACGTAGCGGCGGACGGCTTTGTCGGACCAACCCAACTTGTACGTGTGGAAGCGGAGATGGAGCTCGACGAGGGCGCTGACGTTGTCGATCATTTCCTGGGAGTAGCGCAGGGCCGTCATGCGCTTGCGCGTCATCTTGGCGCCCACCACTTCGTGGAATCGGAAGGTCACGCCCTCGTCGGTGATCGCTCGAGTCGCCGGTTTGCCGATGTCGTGAAAGAGCGCGGCCAGCCGTAAAACGAGATCCGGTGAGGTTTTGTCGACGACGGCCCAGGTGTGCGACAAGACGTCTTTATGACGATGGATCGGATCCTGTTCGAGTTTCAGTTTGGGCAGTTCCGGAAAGAAGTGTTCGGCCAGTCCCGTTCGCACGATGAAGTCCAGCCCCACTGACGGCGCCGTGCTCGTCATGAGAAGGTCGAGTTCGCCACGGATCCGCTCGGCCGACACCTTGGAGAGGCGCTCGGCCATCGTGGTGGTCGCCGCCTCAATCGCGGGATCGATGGCGAGAGAGAAGCGAGCGGCGAATCGCGCGGCGCGCAACATTCGCAAAGGGTCGTCGCTAAAGAGGATCTCGGGGTCGATCGGCGTGCGCAGCACCCTCTCGTGGAGATCACTGAAGCCGTTATGGAAGTCAAAGAGCGTCTGCACGTCCGGTGTCTGCGCGTCGAGGGCGACCACGTCGAGCGCGAGGGCGTTGATCGTGAAGTCCCGACGACTGAGATCGGCCTCGAGTGAGTCACCCCATTCGACCGCTGGTTTGCGCGAATGGTCGACGTAAGCCTCGGAGCGAAACGTGGTGATCTCTACCTTGACGTCGCTGCGAAGCACGCCACCGATCGTCCCGAAGGCCCGGCCCTGCTCCCACAGCGACGTGCACAGCGGCCTCATCAAGGCCACGATGTCATCCGGACGCGCGTCAGTTGTGAAGTCAATCTCGAACTCGTCGTCGCGCTCTTCGTCGAGAATGGCGTCACGAACCGAACCCCCGACGGCGTAAAGCGAGAAGCCCGCGTCGGCGAATGCGCGGGCCAAGGGACTCGACAAATGCGCGAGATCATTGAGTCGGTCGTGGACTTGATCGAAGGAAGTCACTGCGAACGAGGGTAGTTGGCGCCCGAGTTCGCGGTCGCACGAAGGTAGCCTGTGGTTGAATGTTCCACCGATTTTCGACCTGGTGGCGGGCGCTTAGCGTCGTACTCCTCTGCCTCGCAACGATGGCGTGGCCCACGGCCGCGAGCGCTGGGACGACGCCCTCCTTCAAGCTTTTACACCAAGACGCGGTGGCGAGCGTCTCGGCCAAAGGCCTGTCGCACTTCGCCCTGACGATCTCGACGTCGCCCGCAGGAGTCGCCTCGCGGGCGCGCGTGACGATCTATCCGCACGTCATCGACCGCTCCCAGCTCGCCCCGATCGTCGCGGGCACCGGGACGAAGCAAAAAGCCCTGGGGACGACCAGCAGTTTTGCGTTGAAGTGCGAGGTCCACGGTCGCTACAAGTTCACGGTCAACGTCTTTTCGAGACGACCGGGACGGCTGCGCCGAAGTTGCGCGCCTGCGCCGCGCCTTCATCTCCCGTGCCCGGCACTGCGCTGTGACGGGGTCTATCCCATTCGCATCGAAGTGACGACCGATGGGGCGACGTCGATTCAGTGGTCTCTGCTCGCGGTCAAGTCCACACCGGTCGACCAACCACTTCGCGTTGACCTGGTCGAAACGATGGATCCCTCTTCGTGGCTGCACGCCAAACGTTCGATCGCGGTACTGCGGCTACTGGCACATCACCCTTCTTCGGCGATCACGCTCAGCGCCGACTACCGCACGCTCGACACCGTCGCGCAGTCGGGATCGACCAACACCCTCTTCCGAACGGCCCTTCTCCAGGCACTCGTGAGCCCGTTACACCAGGCGGTCGCCGCGCCGCCCGCGAACATTGACTTCGGAGGCCTGGCCGTTCACGGATTTGGTGATGAGGTGCGCCAGCAACTCTCATTATCGGCCACGCTTTTGAGGAGCCTCACCGGTCGTGACGTCGACGGAGCCGTCTTACTCAACGGCACGCCGTCGCTCGCGAGCCTGCGAGCACTGAAGCACGCAGGAGTCCCCGACGTCGTCCTTCCGGAAAATGACCTCACCGTGCCGCCGTCGACGACCCTCAACTGGGGAGCCCCGTTCCGCGTGACGGGCGCGGGGTCGCTCACCGCGCTCAGCTCGGACGGCCCACTCTCGACGCTTTTCGCGGACACCTCACTCGGCGCGGGCCTGCGGTCCGCGCTCACGTTGGGGACGTTGGCGTTCTTGCACTTCGAGGCACCCAACGCCGCGGCACCGCGCACGGTCGTCATCATCGCGCCGATGTCGAAGAGTTCCGTCGCCTTCTTGAAGGACGTCTTCAACGGCTTCGCGAGCAATCCCTTCATTACCCTCGCTACGCTCATCCCGTCGTTCGATCACGCCCTCGTCGCCACCGACGGGGCACCGACCAACCGCGCCATGCTCGACCCTCTGGCGAATACGCAGTGGTCGGCGCACAACGTCACGTCCCTCAGTGACCTCGTCGTCGGAGTGAACTCCTACGCGCCGGCGCTGCGGTCTACCAATCTCGGCAACGACCTCACGGTCGCGATGTTGGCGTCGGAGATCACCGGTTCCCAGAGTGCGCGACAGTCCGCGATCAACGCCGCCGCCGCCGCTCTCAAAGGTCAGTTGGGCAACTTCTCGGTGGACCCCAGCACCATCACGCTGGCCGGGTCGGGCTCGTCGATTCCCATTACCTTGACCAACCACGCGCCGTACACGGTGATGGCTCGGGTCCACCTCTTGACGGACCAGATCACGTTTCCGAAGGGCGACGTCGTACCGGTGTCCTTGGACGCGCCGACCAAGTCGGTACGCGTCGCGACGTCGGGGCACACGGGGAGCAGTCTGACCCTGCAGGTCATCGTCACCACGCCGAACAATCGTCTGGTGCTGGCGCGCGCGGCCATCCAGGTCCGAATCGCCGGCACCTCCATCGTCGGCTACTTCCTAACGATCGCGTCTTTGCTCGTGCTCGCCTACTGGTGGCTGCGCACGTATCGCAAACGTCCGAAGGGCCGTCACGCACGATGAGTTCCACTTCGACGCACGGTTCGCGCGTCGTCTCCATGGCCAGCGGCACCATGGTGTCGCGAACGACCGGGCTCTTTCGAGTTCTCGTCCTGGCGTGGGTGCTCGGTTTCACGCCGATCGCCGACTCCTTCAACCTGGCCAACACCGTGCCCAACATGCTCTTCGACCTGGTGCTCGGGGGCGTCGCCGGGGCGACCTTCATCCCGGTGTTCGTCGAGCGCCTCGCGCTCGACGGCGAGCGACGCGCGTGGCGCTCAATATCCACCGTCGTCACCGGCGCCCTGATGGTTCTCGCGGCGGCGTCGCTACTCGCGTGGTTCTGCGCGCCGTGGATCATCGACGGCTTTACAGCCTTTCGCCACTCGACCACCACGGAATCGGCGGCGGTCCTCAGTCAACAGCGCGCCGTGGCGACCGACTTACTGCGATGGTTCGTCCCGCAGATCTTCTTCTACGGCGTCATCGGCATCGCCACGTCACTGCTCAACATCCGCAATCGTTTCGGCGTCGCGGCGTGGGTTCCCGTCGCCAACAACATCGTCTGCATCGGTGTCCTCGTCTGGTTCCACCTGGTCGACCCAACGCCGATGCTCGCGACGTTAAGCGGCTCGCACGATCTCACGTGGCTCGGACTCGGCACCACGCTCGGCGTCGCCGTGCAGTTCCTCTGTTTGCTGCCCGCACTTTTTCGCAGCGACCTCTGGCGACTCTCGTTCCGTTTCAATCTGAAGGATCCCGCACTGCGCGCCATCAGTCGTCTCGGGAGCTGGACGTTGCTGGTCGTTCTGCTCAACCAGCTCTCACTCTTCATCGTGCTGGCCTTCGCCTTCGGCATCGGCGGCGACGGACCGGTCAGCGCGTACACCTACGGCTGGTCGTTCATGCAGATGCCCTACGCCGTCGTGGTCGTCTCGGTCCTCGGCGTCCTCACCCCGCAACTCGCCGGCCTATCGACCGCGGGAGATTTCGAAGGCTTGAGCGAACGACTTCGCTTCGGACTTCGCCAGTCCCTGGTCATCATCATCCCGTGCACGCTGGTGCTCTTGGTGCTCGCGCAGCCGATCGTAGCGATACTGCTCAACCACGTGAACGCGCGCCACAATATCGCCGCCGGAACCGTGCTCGCGGTCCTGGCCGCCGGACTGCCCGGCTTCACGATCTTTCAACTATGCGTGCGCGGTCTGCAGTCGATGCAGCGCGCGCGTGAGGTGTTCTATCTCTACGCACTGCAGAACGTGCTGACCATTGTGTTGTGCGTCGCTATAGGTCGTCACGCACTCGCCGGACTGACCGCCAGCGTCTCGATCGCCTACAGCGCCGCGGCCGTGGTCGCGCTCGTCGCGCTCGCTCGTCACCGGGTAACCATCGCGCCCGTCATCTGGTCGAGGCACGTGCGCCGAAGCCTGGGTGCCTCATTGGTCGCCGCGCTGGTCATGGCCCTCGCCTACTCTGCGCCGACCTGGAACCGTGGCGTTGGATTGGTGACGCGCTTCTCCCTCGCGGTGGTGGCCGGACTCGCCGCCTACTCTCTGGTCGTCGTAACTCTGCAACACCGCACTGCGCGCGTCGGAGCGAAAGATGCAAGGCTGAACTAGTCCAGAGGGGGGCCATGGCTCGAATTCGCGTAGTAACCGACAGTGCGTGTGACATTCCCGAAAACATCGCGCGTCGCCTCAACATTGACATCGTCTCACTCACCATCCGCTTCGGCGACGAGGAGTTCACCGACCGCGTTGATCTCTCCCCCGAAGCGTTCTGGGCGAAGTGCAAAGCCAGCAAAACGCTGCCCGAAACCGCCGCGCCGTCACCCGGTGCCTTCCAAGCCGCGTACGAACGCGCTCAGGCTGATAACTGCGACGGCGTCATCGTGCTCACCTTGTCAGCCCTGCTCTCAGCGACCAACCAGTCGGCGGTCCTCGGCGCCGAAGGGCTCGCCGGCGCACTACCCGTGCGCGTGGTTGACACCAAGGCGGTATCGATGGCGCAGGGTCTCTTGGTCATCGATGTGGCCGAGCTCGCCGCCACCGGCGCCGAGCTCGATCAGTTGGTCGCTCACGCCGAATCACTGGTCGCCAAGGTCGGCGTCGTGGCCATGCTCGACACGCTCGAACACCTGATCAAGGGCGGACGGGTCGGAGGGGCCCGCGCCCTGCTCGGTCAAGTCCTCTCCATCAAGCCGATACTGGAACTGAAAGACGGCGTGGTCGCCGAGGCCGGTCGTCAACGAACGCGCTCCAAGGCGTTGGTGGCCATCACCGAAGTGGCCAAGTCCCACGCCCCGTTGAAGCGACTGGCGCTCGTCCACGGAGCGTCGAGTGAAGTGGCCAACTTGGAAGCCTTGGTGGCTGACGTCGCCACCGAAAACGCGATCATCGTCACGGACATGGGGCCGGTCGTGGGCACGCACGGCGGTCCGGGGATCATTGGACTGTGTTGGATCGAAGCATAGGAAGTCCGCGCGCCTGTAGGTTGAAGGCGTGAAGGAAGCGAAGCGACCCATCGACGGCGACTTGGTCGACAAGGCTCTCTTCCAGTTCGACCACGTGTTGGACGTCGTCCACGACCGGGTACTTCGCCCAATTCTCCTGGCCGGACGCGCGATCGCCTTCGGCCTGATTATCCTTCTCGTGTCCGTCGTCCTCGTCGGAGCACTGTTGATCGGACTGGTCCGTTTCATCGACATTTACTTCTTCGCCGGTCGCGAGTACCTCAGTTACGTCTCGGTCGGAGCGATCTCGCTCGTCGCGGGACTGATCATTTGGCGTAAGCGTCGCCCGCTCAACCTGAGGAAGTAATGCCCGAACACACTCGTGTCTTGATAATTGGCTCGGGCCCCGCCGGGCTCACGGCCGCCATCTACAGCGCTCGCGCCCAGCTCAACCCCATCGTGATCGAAGGCGAACCCTCTTCGACCTCAGATCAGCCCGGTGGTCAGCTGATGCTCACCACTGACGTCGAGAACTACCCGGGCTTCCCCGAGGCGGTCACTGGCCCCGAGTTAATGGCCCTCATGCGCGCGCAGGCCCTGCGCTTCGGCGCCGACCTTCGCGTCAACAAGGTGCAAGTACTCGACACCGCGGAACGCCCGTTTCGCGCGTGGCTCACCGACGACGACGAACCGAGCATCACCGCCGACACGGTGATCCTGGCGACCGGCGCGCGCTCGATGATGATGAACGTGCCCGGCGAAGAACGACTGCTCAGTCACGGTCTCTCGACGTGTGCGACGTGTGACGGATTCTTCTTTCGCGGTCAAGACATCGCCGTCATCGGCGGCGGTGACTCGGCGATGGAAGAGGCGCTGTTTCTCACCCGCTTCGCCTCCAGCGTCACGGTCGTCGTGCGACGCGACGTCCTTCGCGCCTCGAAGATCATGCAAGAACGCGCCCTCGCCCACGAGAAGATCCGTTTTGCGTGGAACACGAAGGTCACCGAGGTCCTCGGCGATGAAAAGGTAGCCGGTTTGGCCGTGCGCGATACCGTGACCGGCGACGACCGGGTGCTCGACGTGACCGGGGTCTTCGTGGCCATCGGACACATTCCGAACACCACCCTCGTCATGGGACAGGCCGACCTCGAAGAAAACGGCTACGTCCGGACCGGCATGGGATCGTATACGAACATCGACGGACTCTTCGCCGCCGGCGACGTCCAGGATCACGTCTATCGCCAAGCGGTCACCTCCGCCGGATCGGGCTGTATTGCCGCCATCGACGCCGAACGTTGGCTCGAAGCACAAGGTCACTAACTCAAAGCCACTCGCTAAAGTGGTCTACTGGCGCACTTCGGCGCCACCTCTGGAGGTGCTTATGTCCGAGCAGATCACGACCCTGACCGACGCCACGTTTGACGAAGTAGTGGGTGCGTCGGACAAGCCGATCCTGGTCGACTTCTGGGCCGAATGGTGTGGTCCGTGCAAGATGATCGCGCCGATTCTCGAAGAGTTGGCCGTCGAACAGTCCGACAACTTCACCATCGGCAAGCTCGACGTCGACGTCAACGTCGTGACTGCCACCAAGTTCTCGGTCATGAGCATTCCGACCCTGTTGCTGTTCAAGAACGGCGAGGTCGTGGCCCGGCTCGTGGGCGCCAAGCCCAAGGGCGCCATGCTCCAAGAGATCACCGCGAACCTGTAGTCCACGCTGTCGAACTTCGACTGGCTCCAACTCGGCGACACGGGTGTTCGCGTTCGCGAACTACATGAGCGACTCGCCTCCCTCGGACACCTCTCGATCAACGACGCGCCAGCGACCTTCGGCGACGGCACGGTCGCTCTCGTCGAGGCGTTCCAGCGCTCGCGAGGGATTCCGATTACCGGCGCCGTGGACGCCACGACTTGGGATCGGTTGATCGAGGCCGGCTGGCGTCTCGGCCATCGGTTGTTGTATCTGACGCATCCCAACTTTCGCGGCGACGACGTCGCCGAACTGCAGGTGCGACTGGCGCAGTTCGGATTCAATCCCGGTCGCATCGACGGTATTTTTGGCGTCTTCACCGAAGAGGCTCTCAACGACTTCCAGCGAAACTGCGCGCTCGAGGTAAGCGGCACGCTCACGCGAGCGACGTTGGTCGAACTGGTGCGCATGACCTCGACGCACACGGCGCGCAGCCTGGTCACCGAGGCTCGGGATCGCGCTGGCTTTAACGAAGCGCTGGGTGGTCCGTTAGTCATCTCCGGACAAAGCCCTCTCGCTCCCCTGCTCGCGCGCACGTGCGCACGCGTCTTGAAGGTTGAGGTTCTCGGCGACGAGGGTCCCGAGGCCGTGGCAGCTTTCGCCAATGAGAACAACGCCGCCTTCGTCATCTCGCTCCAAACCCTCCAGCAACTTGACGGCGTTCACCTGCACTACTGGGCGAGTTACCGTTCACACTCGCGGCGCGGCGAGCAACTCGCGAGTCAGATCGCCTCGGCGTTCTCCCTCGCCGCCGACCTGCCAAGGGTTGAGGTCACGGGCATGGCGTTGCCGATCTTGCGCGAAACAAGGATGATCACGCTCCATATCGAGCACGGAATTGACACGCACGAAACCCTCGAGGAGCTGGCGGAGGTCATTTCGGCTGTTTTGAGTGAAGTTATCCACAGGCCAGCGCAAAATGGCACTCTGAACTAGGGGAATTAGTCGGTTAAATCCCTTTGTTTAAAGCAAAACCTGAGAAACCCACAACTTCATCCACAAGTTGGGGATAACTTCAACTTGAGGTTTAGATTTAGGGTTGAGGCTTACTTCGGGTTGGAGATCGAAATATAGATCCTTTCGAGGTCGTCCAGGTCCGCAAAGTCAATGATTATACGGCCATTACGGCCTTTCAGGTCAACGTGAACGCGGGTATCGAGGTAATCCTCGAGTAGGTGCTCGAGTTCGGCAACGCTGGCATCGGGCACCGGTCGAAGACGAGCTGCGCCAATACCCGGTTTGGCAGCCGGTTCAGACTCGACCGCGGCCTTGGGCTCAAGGAAGGTCTTCACCGACTCTTCGGTCGCCCTCACCGACATCTCGTTCTTTATCACGCGAGCGACCATGGTGGCTTGGGCGTTGGGGTCCGTAATCGCCAAGAGGGAGCGGGCGTGACCCGCGGTAATCAGCGACGAGGCGAGTGCCGATTGCGCCGCTTCACCCAATTGCAAAAGTCGTAACGTGTTCGTAATATTTGCTCGACTCTTCCCGACCCGTTGTGCGACTTGCTCGTGGGTTAGATCAAACTCATCGATCAACTGTTGGTAGGCCGCCGCTTCTTCCAATGGATGAAGGTCGACGCGGTGCAGGTTTTCGACGACGGCTTGTTCGAGTGACAAACGGTCGTTGACATCCACTTGCACTAACACCGGCATGAATTCCAATTCAGCGAGGATCGCTGCGCGCCAGCGGCGTTCACCGGCGATCAATTCGTACTGACCCTCTTCTCCGTCGACCGGTCGTACGATGATCGGTTGAAGGATGCCCAGTTCCTTAACGGACGACGCGAGGGTCACGAGACTTTCGTCATTGATCGCCTTACGTGGTTGATAGGGATTGGGACGAATCGAATCAACGGGCACTCGTCGAAGTGGCCCTTCGGCCGCGGCATTGGGCGTGGCGACTACGGTCGGTATTTCGTTGTCGGGGATGAGGGCGCCCAGTCCCTTACCTAAACCTGGTTTCCTAGCCATTTATAATCTCCTCTGCTAGAGCGCGATATGCCATTGCGCCTTTTGATGTGGGGTCGAACACAGTGATTGGCTGACCAAAGGATGGGGCCTCGGCCAATCTGACGGTTCGGGGGATCACCGTGCGACACAGTTCGTTCTCGAAGTGCCGCTTGACCTCTTTGGCGACGTCCCCGGAAAGGGTGATCCGTGAGTCGTACATCGTCAACACGACCTTTGAGATCCTCAAGGTGGGGTTTAGGTTTTTCTGGACCAAGTCCACGATTCGTTGGAGCTGGGTCAAACCTTCCAGGGCGTAGAACTCGGTCTGGACGGGGACCATGATCTCCGTCGCCGCGGCGAAAGCGTTGATGGTAATCAGGCCTAGTGACGGGGGACAGTCGATGAAGATGTAGTCGAAATCACCTTCGACGGAGGTTAAGGCCCTCTTCAGACGAAGTTCGCGAGAGATCACCGACGTCAATTCCTGTTCCACGCCGGCTAAATCCAGAGTTGCCGGTGCCACAAACAGGTTGTTGTAGCCAGTAGGTTCCACGATGTCGACCATTGGAACATCATTGAGGAGGACGTCGTAGACCGAGCGTTCGAATTGGCGCCCATCAACGCCCAGTCCCGTGGTGGCATTTCCCTGGGGGTCCAGGTCGACGATTAAGACCCGCTTATCCCTCTCGGCTAGTGCGGCACCCAGTGAGGTTGTAGTTGTGGTCTTGCCGACACCGCCCTTTTGGTTGGCTACAGCAAAAATCCTCATTGTGGTGGCATCCGCCATGAGCCTCTTCCCGACCTAAGGAATCCCGACACTGCGTCGAACTCCTGCCATTCAACTCGTTTTTGCGTAATTCGTCAAGTACCGATGTTTCACGTGAAACATTGTCACCCGACATCGTCGAAATTGTTTCACGTGAAACAATCATCAAATCGCAAAGACATACGTCACAAGTGTTTCAGTGCAAAATCCAGTTCGAGAGATCCGAATCGGACCCCATATGTTTCACGTGAAACATTAGAACAGAGGTCTCTTTCGTGGTGTCCCGATAGATCTAGGGTACTCGCTCGGTGTGGGGTGGGTCTTCACGAGCACTTGATAGGCGGCCCCGTGACGAATTCGACCCTCCGCAACCAACCCTAACTCGGCTAATTTCGCCAGATTCCAACGATGGAGGTCGGAATCATCCGGTGGTTCCGAGACGACCATGACTCCCCCGATCTTCAAAAACTGCGCTCCGCACTCCGCCGTAACGGCCGGAGGCCCAAAGGATCGTGCGGTAACCAGGTCAAAAACCTCGATTAACTCCGGATCTCTGGCGATTTCCTCGACTCTGGCGATGAGCACGGTGCCGTTCTTCGGAGCACCCTCCCAGTGGAGAGCTTGTTCCAGGAACTTGCCTCGTTTCACCATGGAGTCGGTGAATACCGCTCGGCAGCGCCACCGATCCAGAAGGAACAGTCCTGGAAGGCCCCCACCGCTGCCGAGGTCCAAAAAGGCGGTGGGCGGATTCGGCTCGCGCTCCTCCCAGCACAACGCGAACCCTAAGGAGTGGGTGAAATGAGGTTCAATCGCGTTGGGGCCTAAAAAACCCCGCGCCCTCGATTCCTCGAGGACGCGGGGCAGCCAATCGTTGTTCACTGTCTTATTGTGACGGCGCCACCACCACAAAGCGGCGAGGATCGTCCCCTTCGGATCGAGTGACGACGTCCGGATTCTCGGACAAGGCGTCGTGAACTGCCTTACGATCCGCAGCCGACATCGGTTCGAGTGCCCGTTCCTCGCCAGTATTGACGACTTCGAGGGCCACCTGCTGGGCGAAACGGCCCAGAGCAGCGACTCGACGTTCCCGGTACTGGGCCACGTCAACGAGAATCCGATCCGTTCGGCTAGGGCTTTTGGCCTGAACCACGGTTCGCGTCACTTCCTGAAGCGCTTGAAGTGTCGTTCCTCTTGGTCCGACAAGTACGCCGAGCTCGGTCGGGGGATTCGCATTGACTGAAAGTTCAACCGTCTCCTCGTCGAGCTCTTTGACCGTGATATCGGCTTGAATGTTCATCGACGCCAGCAGGCCCTCGAGGAACTCCTTCGCAATCGACCCTTGTTCGGCCAGTGATATTCCTTCGGCCATCGTGTCCTCCTTAATTGGACTCTTTACAGATAGTGGGGCGGCCTTGGCGCCTCCCTCAGTGTGACGACGAATCCCGCTCTTTTCGCGGTCTCGTCGGGGTTCGGTTTCGCTCCTCGGAGAACGAGGGGTGTCACTTCGCGATGGACCCGTACGCGGTCGATCCTCACGTCCGCCGGAACGACGTGATCGCTTGGGTCGAGGCCCGCTTGGACGGACGCGCGCCCGCACCCGCGCTTCGCCTTTGATGCGCCCGAACATACCGGCCTTAGGCTCTTCCATAACTTCGACTTCGGCGTCATCGCGGTGGACACCCAAGTGGGCGAGGGCGCGGTCGGTCGCCTCTTCAATTGATTTTCCAGTGGTTTCTACCCAATCCATGGGTTAACGCGCCTTTCTTTTACGCTTCGCTTTGGAGCGAGACTGTACTTGCGGTTTAGGGGTTGAAGGTTTGGTGGCCGGCCGTTTCTGTGGTTGAGGCTTGCTCGGGTCCGGTTTATTCGGTTGAATCTTCGGCTTGTTCCCGTTGGACGGTCGGGCGCCCGGGATCTCCTCGACGTGAGGACGGTTCGCGCCGTCCTTGTGCTCTTCTTCGATTTCCTCGCGGTGCGTCGTCTTCTGGACCCCATTCTTACGGGGGTCCGAGAGACCGGTCCGGAACATAAGATACTGAGTTAATATGCGGATGGATGTTGAAATAATCATATACAACACCACGGCGGCAGGGATCACCATGTAGAAGTATGCGAAAATGAGCGGTAGGAACCGCTGCATGGCCTGCTGCTGGGCCGGCATCGCCTGCCCCGTCTTTCGACTCCGGCTGTTCAGCTGCGCCATCTGGAAGTACTGCAGACCCACCGCCGCCAGGACGAACATCAAGAAGGGGATCTGGGCCAGGAACGAACTGTGAACGCTGAACAGCTTCAAGTTGAGGTCCATGCCGAAGGCTTTGATCGAGCCGCCGGACGCGACCAGGTTGTCGTACATCTTCGAATGGGTCGGGATGTAACGCGGAAGGGACACCAGTTTGCCGTGGACGAGCACCTTGTTGGCGAGACCCTTGATAACCCCGTAGAGCATGATGAGAAATGGCGTCTGCAGCAACATTGGTAGGCAACCGCCGAGGGGATTCACGCCTTCTTCCTTGTAGAGGCGCATCATCTCTTCGTTGAGGAGCGCACGGTTCTCCGCCCCCTTGTACTTCTGTTGGAGCTTCTTCAGTTCCGGCTGGAGCTTTTGCATCGCGCTCATCGACTTGGTGCTCTTGATCGTGAAGGGTGTCAAGACACCCATGATCACCACGGTCAACAGGGCGATCGCGATGGCGTAGTTCGGAATGATTCCGTAGAAGAAAGCGAGGATTCGACCGAGAAGGTCATAGATTGGCTGAAAAACCTTGCCAACGTCGTGGGCAAATGACTTCATCGCTGAGTACTCCTAGCTCGCTGCGTGGGCGGGACCAGGTCCACTCCGTGGGGGCCAAAGGGGCGACAGCGTGATAGTCGCCGCAGCGCCAGGGCGCTGCCGCGCCCCGCGCCGTGAATCTCAATGGCCTCTCGGGCGTAGTTCGAGCACGACGGATAGAAGCGACAGGCCGAGATGCGGCCCGCCGTTATTCGTTGATATGTCCTGATGGCACCCTCGAAAGCGCGAGCGACCGGGGAGAGTTCAATGGGCGCCGGCTCGATCGAGCGATTCGCAAAGGTGATGCTGGAGTTCTTCATAGGAGAGTTTTCCTGTCTCATTACCACACCTGATCAGGTATTTACCAGGTCTGGGTTGGGGGTCGAGTCCGTCGATGAGTGCCCGTAATCGCCGACGAATCCGATTGCGAACAACCGCATTGCCGACCTTTCGGCTGATCGCGTAAGCCACGGCGACGGTAGGTACCCCAGAGTCCTCTGCGACGAAACTGATTCGAAGTGAGCCACTCTGTCCCCGTCCAGTTGGTGTGGCGAACAAGGCGAACTGCCGGCGGGTACGAACCCGATCAGGCACGTTGCGCTTAGACCGTCAGTTGATGACGGCCCTTGTTGCGACGGGCTTTCAGGACGGCACGGCCCGCGCGGGTACGCATTCGCGCACGAAAACCGTGCGTTTTAGCCCTTTTGCGCTGGTTTGGCTGATAGGTACGCTTCACAAAATCCTCTTCTCAAACTGTCTCGATACGCTTCGCGGTACCCCCGGGGGGTCGCTGGCGCGTTACTGGGAACAATCTTACCTGACGGGACCGGGCCCCCCGGCGGGACGTTTCAAATGGGTGTATGGTGACTTTCCCGACGGGCACAACGCGAGCTCCAAGGAGCTTCGGCCTGTGGATAAAGTGAAGTTGTATCTGTGGAGGAAGCGCGTGCAGGGTGGCGAGGAGATCTGGGTTGCACTTCGTGACTCCTTACGGGGCAACGCTTCTGAGGCCGTGTGGGCCGCGGGACTTAACACACTGCGCCTTGTGGATTACCACGACAATCAAATTGTGATCGGCGCGCCCAACCAGATCCAACTGCTACGCGTCCAACAGCGCTACCTACCCTTCATCACCGAACAGGCGCAGTTGCTCGTCGGTCCGGACGTGCAAGTTTCGCTCACCATCACCGATCCGGCGAACGACCCCGACGTTCTCGTGTCGTCCGACGAAGAGCCGGAGGCGACGCCGAACGCCATCACCTTCGCGCCGAGTGTCGATCGACCGGCTCGACTCGATCCGCGGATGACCTTCGACTCCTTCGTTCCGGGATCGTCGAACCGCCTCGCTTTCGCCGCCGCCCAGTCAGTCGCTGAAACCCCTGGTCGAGCCTACAATCCGCTAATGATTTACGGAAACTCGGGCCTCGGCAAGACCCACCTGCTTCACGCCATAGGTAACTACGTACAGGAGAACTATCCGGGCCGAAAGGTCCTGTACGTCTCCACGGAGACGTTTTTGAATGACTTCATTCGCGCGATTCAAACGCGGACACAGCTGGCGTTGCACGAGCGTTACCGCGAAAACGACGTCCTCTTGATCGACGACATCCAGTTCATGGAAACCCGAGGCGAAACGTTCCACGAAGAGATCTTTCACACCTACAACGCACTGCACGGCGAAGGCAAGCAGATCGTGCTCACCTCCGATCGCTCACCGCGCGACCTCGCGGGACTGCAAGAGCGATTCCGAAGTCGTCTCCTTCAGGGCCTCGTCACCGAGATCGATCAGCCCGACCTCGAAACGAGGATCGCGATCCTCCGGTCGAAGTCCGAGCGCGAGGGCATCGACCTTCCCAACGACGTCGCCGAGTGGATTGCGCATCGCGTGCGCGACAACATCCGTGAGTTAGAGGGCTCGATCACGATGCTGCGCGCCTTCGCCAACCTGCGCCAGGAACCGATCTCCCTCGAGCTCGCCAAGGCCCACCTGACCAACCTCGGCCAGGAGCAGGTGGTCCTCAAACCCGAAACGATTCTCTCGGTGGTCGCCGACTTCTACGGCCTCTCGGTCGAAGACGTGCGCGGCTCGAAACGACTGCGTCCATTGGTGCACGCGCGACACATCGCGATGTATTTGATTCGAGATCTCTTGAACAACTACTCCTATCCGATGATCGCGAGAATCTTCGACGGACGAAACCACACGACCGTCATCAGCGGCGTCGAAAAGATCAAAGAGCAGATCACCGTCAATCCCGAAGTGCTCGCCCAAGTCAATCAACTCAAGCGTCGGCTCCAGGGAGAGAGTAGGGAGTAGTTTGTGCGCAACCTTGGGATCACCTTGTTGATTTCAGGTTGATAACGGACTGGTCGTGCACATCACTTCAAGGTTGAGCCCGCAAAGTTGAGAGAGTTAGCCACAGCGCTGTGTGTAGTTCGACATCTCAAAAAAGACGCTTGACTAGGGTTGTTACGGACCCCTCCACATATCCACAGACCTACTACTACTAAGACCTCTACACATATAAAAAACACACCGTAATCTTTGTAGCAACGAAAGGCATTCGAATGAAGTTCAAATCAGAGCGCGACATTCTCGTTGAAGCACTTAGTGCCGCGAGCCGCGTCGTCGCCACACGTCTCATCGGGGCTACGTCGGGGGTCCTATTAACACTCGCCGGTAATCAGCTGGTCGTCACCGGCACCGACCTGGATATCACGGTTCGCACGACGGTCGACGTCATTGGAATTGAAGACGGATCATCGGTTGTTCCGGCTCGACTGATCGTCGACGCGGTGCGTTCACTCGAGGCCGGCGCGGTCACCATCGCGAGCACCGAAGAAATGGTCGAAGTGTCGCTCGCCCGCGCGAAATTCTCACTGCGCACCTTCGCGGTGGTCGACTACCCGAAGTTGCCACCGGTGAGTGGATCGGTGACGTCTATCGCGGCCTCCGATCTAATTGCCGGGCTGAACCAGGTCGTGCGCGCGGCCGCCAACGACGACGCGCGACCACTACTCACGGGAGTGTTGTTCACGACCGACAACGGGGTCCTGCGACTGATCGCCACGGACTCCTATCGTCTGGCCGTGCGCGACGTTCCGGAGGTCGAAAGCATCGGTGGTTCGCACGATCTCTTGGTCCCGGCCCGAGCCCTGCAGGAGTTGCAGCGCGCCGCCGCAACGTTGGACGCCGACGCGACCATCGGCGTCACCCTTACCGACGCCGAAATCTGCTTCGTGGTGGGCGGCACCAGCATCGCCTCCCGCCTCATCGACGGCAACTACCCCTCGGTCCTACAGCTCATTCCCGCGAGTTATCCGAACCAGCTTCGCGTCGCCAAGGACACTTTGCTCACGTCGTTGAAGCGAGCCAAGTTGTTAGCGAAGGACTCCACGTCCTCGGTGCGACTCACGATGAAGGACCACTCGGTGGAGATTCGCACGCAGAGCCATGACGCCGGCGACGTGGAGGACAACGTCGACGCCGACTACGGCGGCGACGAAATGACGATTGCCTTCAACCCAAGTTTCCTGATCGACGGTATTGAAGCCGTGCCCGGCGACGAAGTGGTCCTGGAGATGTCGGATTCGGTGCGTCCCGCGATGGTGCACGGCGTTGAGGACACGCGATTCCGCTACCTTCTCATGCCGGTACGCGTTCAGTAGTCGCGGTCGAACGTCGTGGGACTCCACGAATTGCGTCTTCGGAACTTCCGCCTCTTCGAAGAGCTCTCCTTCGAACCCGACACCGAGGCGATCACCGTCCTTCTGTCGCCCAACGGAACCGGCAAGACCACCGTCTTGGAAGCCGTGTACGCGCTCGCCACGGCGTCGTCGTTTCGAACGGGCGCGGCGAGTGACTTGATCCGCACCGGGGAGAACGCGAGCGAGGTGCACGGGGTACTCTTCCATCGCGAACGCCGCGTCCAGGTCGACCTCACGCTCACCCGCGGCACCCGCAACACCACCAAGCGCATGTTGATCAACGGACAACGACCGACGTCGCGCGCCGACGTAGCCGAGGCGTTGCCACTCACGATTTTCACGCCGGAGGGCGTCGACATCGTTCGCCAGGGTCCCGAGAATCGACGGGAATTCCTGACGAACCTCCTCACCGACGTCGACTTGACCACCGGCGACGTGATCGAACGTTTCAGTCGAATCCTCAGTCAACGAAACGCGCTCTTGCGACAACTTCAAGGTGAGCGCCCGACGTCACTGCAGCAGGGTGAACTTGACGTGTGGACGATCGATTTCTGCCGCGTGAGTGAAGAGCTCGTCGCGCTCCGAAAGAAGCTGCTCGACGACGTCGCGCCACTGGTCGCGAACTACTATCACGAACTCGCCGAAGATGACTCCGTCGTCGCCGTGACCTACGAGCAGTCGTGGAGTGGCGACCTCGAAAACGCGCTGCGCGAATCATTCGACGACGATCGATTTCGCGGCCACACGACGATTGGACCACAGCGCGATGACGTCGCGTTGACCTTGGACGGCCGCGACACCCGACGTCAAGCGTCACAGGGGGAGCAACGTTCACTGGCGTTGGCGATCCGACTCGCGGGACATGAATTGGTTCAGCATCGACGAGGCGTCGATCCACTCTTGTTGCTGGATGACGTGTTCAGCGAACTCGATCCGCACCGCAGCGACCGTCTCTTAAATCTCCTCCCAACAGGTCAAACGCTCGTCACCACGGCGTCGCCGTTGCCGGCCGGCATGAGCCCGGCCGCGGTCATCGACCTCACGGTGTTGGCGCGATGAGGTCGCGCGACGAGCAACCGGCCAAACTCGGCGAGCTACTCGACACCCTCGCCGGCCGACTCCGAAAAGTCGACCTCCGTGACATCGACGAGATACGAAAACTATGGCCGAGCATCGTCGAACCCGTGATCGCCGAATACTGTCGACCGGAGTTCGTGAAGAACGGAGTGCTGCTCGTCAGCGTGCCGTCGGGCGCTTTCGCGCAACGAGTCACGTGTGACGCGACGACAATTTTGGAGGGATTTTCGTCACTCGGAGCACGGGCTCCGAAGTCTCTTCGAACGGTCCTCGCAAAGCCTTAAAAATGAGGCTAAGAAGTGGTCGAATGAGGCCCCGGTAAGGCCGAGAGTTACACCAAAACGGGTAGGATAGAACAGTCGGAAAATAGTCTTCGACTGCGCGAAAAGCGCCACCATCTGATCACCGAAAGGATGCCTTTGTGGCCCAGAAGACCAAGGAACCTCCTCGCTACGACGCGAGAGATATCACAGTTCTTGAAGGTCTTGAACCAGTCAGGAAACGACCTGGCATGTACATCGGTTCGACGGGTCCTTCGGGGTTGCACCACCTGATTCGAGAGCTCGTCGACAACTCCGTCGATGAGGCAATGGCCGGTTTTTGCACGAGAATTGACGTCACCGTCCTGGCGAACGGCAGTTGTCGCGTGAGTGACGACGGCCGCGGCATTCCGGTGGATGAACACCCGCAGTATCCCGGTCAATCGGCCGCGGAGATCGTGCTGACAACACTGCACGCTGGTGGAAAGTTCGGCGGCGGGGGATACAAGGTGTCCGGAGGATTACACGGCGTCGGTGTCTCGATCGTCAATGCACTCTCGACCGAATTGATTCTTGAGGTCGACCTCAACGGCAACCACTATCAAATGACGTTTAAGAACGGTGGCAAGCCGCAAGGGAAGCTCAAGGTCACCGGTCCCGCGCCTCGTGGTCGCACTGGGACGTCGATCACTTTCACGCCCGACCCGACCATCTTCGACGACGTCGACTTTCGCGCGCAGACGATCACCGAACGACTGCAGATCATGGCTTTCTTGAATCGCGGACTCGAGATCCGTTACGTCGACGAGCGAGCCGGTCGACAGATGAAAGAGACCTACAAGTACAACGGCGGCATCGTGGACTACGTACGTCACTTGAACAACACCAAAGAGTCGCTCTTTCGCAAGGTCGGCTTCTACGAGCAGTCCGAGACCGGTCAAGAGGTGGAGGTCGCGTTCCAATGGAACACCGGTTACTACGAGAGCATCCACTCCTTCGCGAACGGGATTGCGACCATCGAGGGCGGCATGCACGAAGAGGGTTTTCGTAAGGCCATCACCAACGTCGTCAACCGCTACGCGCGCAAGCGCAACCTCCTAAAGGAGAAGGACGAGAACCTGGCCGGCGAGGACATCCGCGAGGGCCTCACCGCCATCGTGTCGGTCCGCTTGGCCGAACCCCAGTTCGAGGGTCAGACCAAGGGCAAACTCGGCAACGTCTCCATCCGTTCCTTGGTGGAGCGCGCCACGAACGAGAGGCTCGCCGACTGGCTCGAAGAGAACCCGAAAGAGGGCGGTCAGATCGTCGCCAAGTCGTTGCAGGCGGCGCGAGCGCGGCAGGCGGCGCGTCACGCGCGCGACCTCACTCGTCGCAAGAGCGCCCTGGACGGCGCGGGCCTGCCGGGCAAGCTGGTCGACTGTTCGTCGAATGAGCCGCGCGAGTGCGAGCTGTTCATCGTCGAAGGAAACTCGGCCGGGGGATCGGCCAAGGACGCGCGCAATCCGCGTATCCAGGCGATCCTGCCCATTCGCGGAAAGATCCTGAACGTCGAGAAGGCGCGCTCGGACAAAATTCTGAAGAACACCGAGATCCAGGCGCTGATCTCGGCCATCGGTGCCGGTGTCGAAGCCGACTTCGACGTTACGAAGGTCCGATACGACAAGATCATCTTGTTGGCCGACGCCGACGTGGACGGTAGTCACATTCGCACCCTCCTCTTGACGTTCTTCTTCCGTCAGATGACCGAGTTGGTGAACAACGGTCACGTCTACGTGGGTCAGCCCCCGTTGTATTCGACGCTGGTCGGCAAGGAGAAGGTGTACTTGCACGACGACGCGGCCAAGGCGAAGTTCCTGGCCGAGCATCCCGATCACAAGAACGACTTCCAACGACTGAAGGGGCTCGGCGAAATGGACTTCGACGAGTTGCGCGACACGACGATGGATCCGACCAAGCGAGCGTTGCTGCAGATCACGGTGGAACAGGCCGCGCTGGCCGACGAGGTCTGTTCGATCCTCATGGGCGACGACGTCCCGCAGCGTCGCCACTTCATTCAGACCAACGCGAAAGACGTTCGCTTCCTAGATATCTAGGCGGAGAGGCATATGGCACGTACAACTGACAGTTCCGGCGCCGGGACACCGCCGCCGGAGGACGAAGTCGTCGGCTACGTCGAGCCGATCGAGATCAATCTCGAGATGGAACGATCGTTCCTCGAGTACTCCATGTCGGTCATCGTGTCGCGCGCGCTGCCCGACGTGCGTGACGGCCTCAAGCCGGTGCACCGACGAATCCTGTACTCGATGTTCGACCAGGGCCTGCGGCCCGACCGCCCGTACGCCAAGTGCGCCAAGGTCGTCGGCGAGGTCATGGGCACGTACCACCCGCACGGGGACTCCGCGATCTACGACGCCCTGGTTCGCATGGTCCAGGACTTCTCGATGCGCCACCCGCTGGTTAGCGGTCACGGGAACTTCGGCGGCACCGGCCCCGACGAGGGCGCCGCCGCCATGCGCTACACCGAATGCCGACTGGCTCCCCTAGCGCTGGAACTACTCGATTCGATCGATGAAGAGACGGTCGACTTCGAGCCGAACTACGACAACTCCACCCAACAGCCGACTGTCTTGCCGGCACGCTTCCCGAATCTTCTGGTCAACGGCTCCCAGGGCATCGCCGTAGGAATGGCGACCAAGATCCCGCCGCACAACCTCGGCGAAGTCATTGACGCCACGCTGCACCTGCTGGCGAACCCGGACGCGACCCCCGATGACTTGATGGCCTTCGTGAAGGGTCCGGACTTTCCGACGGGAGCGCAGATACTAGGCCGACAGGGAATCCTCGATGCCTACCGCAGCGGCCGCGGATCGATCAAAATGCGAGCCGTCGCCGAGATCGAAGAGTCGGCCAAGGACATTCGCATCATCGTCACCGAGTTCCCCTACGAAGTCTCCGTCGAGTCGATCGAGGAGAAGATCTACGACCTGGTGAAGAACGGCGACATCGACGGCATCTCGGCGGTGCAGAACGACTCGGCCGGCCGCAAGGCGCGCCTCGTCGTGAAATTGAAGCGCGACGCCAACGCGAACGTCGTGCTCAACAAGCTCTACAAGAACACGTCACTCCAGACCACGTTCGCCGTCAACATGCTCGCGCTGGTCGACGGCGTGCCGCGCACGCTGAATCTGGCCCAGGTGCTGACGCACTACATCGCACACCAGGTCGAAGTCCTCACGCGACGCACGCAGTTTCGCCTCCGCAAGGCCGAGGCCCGCGCGCACATCGTCGAAGGGCTGCTCAGGGCCATCGACATGCTCGACCTCGTCATCGCGGCGATTCGCGGATCCGACGACCGCGGAGCCGCGCGCATCGCTTTGATGACCGCGCCCTTCGAGTTCTCGGAGGAACAGGCGAACCACATTCTCGACATGACCCTCGGGCGCCTCACCCGACTTGGCCGCAGCGAACTGGAAGACGAAATGGCGAAGCTGCGCGAGACCATCGCCGAACTCCAGTCCGTCCTCGGGAGCGACGTGAAGCTTCGTGGGGTGATCGCCTCGGAAATGACGGCCATCCGGGACAAGTTCGCCAACGACCGCTTGACCCAAATCGTGAACGACCCCGGTGAGCTTGGAATGGAAGACCTCATCGACGACGAGGACATCGTGATCACGATGACCCAAGCCGGTTACGTGAAGTCGGTTGCCGCCGACGCCTTCCGAGTGCAGGGCCGTGGCGGCCGCGGCGTCCAGGGCGCGAAGCTGCGCGATGAGGACTTCGTGCAGCAGATTGTGCACACGACCACGCACGCTTACCTGTTGCTGTTCTCGAATTGGGGACGGGTCTTCCGGCTTCGCGGTCACGAGATCCCGATGAAGGAGCGCACGGCCAAGGGCACTGCCATCGTCAATCTCTTGAACTTGCAGCCGAACGAGTCGATTCAGGCCATCGTGACGACCGACGACTTCCCGAAGGACAAGTTCTTGGTCTTCGCGACCGCGAACGGCACCGTGAAGAAGACGGCTTTTAGCGAATACGACAAGTCGCGTCGCGAGGGGTGGATCGCCATCAACCTGCGCGAAGGTGACGAGGTGGTGCGCGTCGTCGCGACCAGCGGTGATGAGGATCTCATGGTCGTCACCTATCGGGGCATGGCGATTCGCTTCCAAGAAGCCGAAGTGCGCGAAGTCGGCCGTGACTCGATGGGCGTGCGCGGTATCAAACTACGCGGCGACGACAAAGCGATCTCACTCGACGTAGTGCGCGAAGACGCCGATCTCTTCGTGGTCACCGACACCGGTTTCGGCAAGCGCGTCAAGATCGATCGATTCAACCGCCAGGGCCGAGGGGGACAGGGCGTGCGAGCGATCAAACTGACCGCGGCGCGTGGTTTTCTGGTCGCGGCCTTCATGACGCGTCTCGACGACGAAGTGATGCTCGCTTCCACGGGCGGCGTGCTCATACGAACACCCGTGCGCGAGGTCTCCTCACAGGGACGTGACGCGACGGGGGTGCGGGTCATGAATCTCGACGAGGGCCACTCGGTGGCGACCGCGGCGTTGGTGCCGGCCGAAGACGCCGACTAAGCCGCCCGGCGAGCCCAGGCTCGTCGCAGCACGTCGAGGATCTGGACTGCGCCTTGTGCACCGTTCACCATGAACTTCGAATCCATCAAGAAGCACGGGACGCCGGTGATGCCGAGCTCTTGAGCGTGCGCCTCGTCGCCGCGCACGACATCGGTGAACGCGTCGCTCTCCCAAAGGGTGTTCACGTCGCTGACCCCGACCTCGCGGGCGAGCTCGCTCAGACGTTGGTGGTCGCTCACCAACTCGCCTTCACTGAAGTAGGCGCGAAAAAGTCGCTCGCTCGCTTCGTCGCCCAGACCTTGGGACGAGGCCAGGGCGATCACGCGATGCGCGTCCAGCGTGTTGGTTGGTTGAGCGCTCTCGAGCGACCAACTCATGCCCAGAGCTCGCGCCTGGCTCTCGAGCCGTTCGTGCATGGTGTGCACGCTCGACACCGGCACGGCGTACTTCTCGGCGACCAACGCAGCGAGCGGTCGGTCGTAGGCGAGCTTGGCGCGCGGGTCCAGTTCGAAGGCGCGGTGGCGAAGGATGACGGCGTCGCGGTGCTCGAAGTCAGCGAGCGCCTCGTCGAGTTGACGCGTGCCGAGGTAGCAAAAGGGGCACACCACGTCGCTCCAAATGTCGATGACCAAGGACTCGCTCACGCCTAAATCGTTGCACAGCGGGTGGGCTCGTGCAGAATGGGTCGATGAAGGCGCGCGAGATGAGTGTCGAGGGGGCCGCGGCGCTCGTTCGTCCGCGCGACGCCATCGGATTTGGCATCATCACCGGCACCCCGGTCGCGCTCTTTCGAGCGCTGGGCGCGCGCAGTGACTGGGAGGACCTCACTTTCAGTGGCGGCCTGTCGCTCGGCTCGCCCGACGTCTTCCGTCACCCCAACGTGCACTACCGCGTCAACTTCTTCGGCGGGAACGAGCGTGCTCTGATCGCTCAAGGCGCCGACGTCCAGCACGTGCCGTCGTTCTTTCGCCACTACGGGATCCTGATTCAGCACTTGAAGCCGCGAGTGATGATGGCGCCGGTGTCGATGCCCGACGAGAACGGTCGCGTCAGTCTCTCGCTCTACAACGGGGCCAATCTCGACGAATTGGTTCGCGCCGGGCGCGATCCCGATCGACTGTTGATCGTCGAAGCTTCACCGCACTTTCCGCGAACTCGCGCGCTGGTCGGGCACGAAAATCACCTCGACCTAGAAGACGTGGACGTCATCGTGTACACCGACGAAGAACCGACGACGTTCGCGAACGACCCCGGTTCGCCCGAGGACTCGAAGATCGCCGAGTTCGCCGCGCACTACATCCCCGACGGCGCAACGTTGCAGACCGGCATCGGCGCCGTGCCGAACCTGGTGGCGCGCGCCTTGGCCCGCGGGGACGGCGGTGAGTACGGCGTGCACTCCGAGATGTTCACCGACGGGCTCTTCGAACTCATGGCGGCCGGCAAGGCGACCAACACGAAAAAGACCATCAACCGCGGAACCGCGGTGATCACCTTCGCCGCCGGGACCCGCGCGATGTACGACTTCATGGACGACAATCCGGATATCGGTGTGGCGCCGGTCTTCTACACGAACGATCCGCACGTCATTGCCCAGAATCATCGCATGGTCTCGATCAACTCGGCGCTTGAGGTCGACCTGCACGGCCAGATCATGGCGGACTCGATTGGGGCTCGTCAGTTCTCGGGCGTCGGTGGTCACATGGACTTCACCGAGGGCACGAGCCTCTCGCTCGAGCACGTGTCGCTGATCTGTCTCCAATCGACCGCCACGGTCGACGGCGTTCTGAAGAGCCGTATCATTGGAGACATGACCCCGCATTCGACAGTGACTTCGCCACGCCAGGTGGCCGGAGTCATCGTCACCGAATACGGATCGGCCGACCTACGAGGACTGACGGTGAAAGAACGCGCCGCCGCCCTCACGGCAGTCGCCCATCCGCAGTTCCGAGACGAACTCACTGCAGCGGCTGAGTTGCTAGGGCGCTAAATGCTCATAGTTCGAGATTTAGGCATAGAGATCGGCGCTCGGCGTATCCTCAACCCCGTCTCCTTCACGGTCGGCAACGCGGAGAAGGTCGGCATCGTGGGGCGAAACGGGGCCGGCAAGTCGACGCTGATGTCGATCCTGCTCGGTGAGCACCCGGAGCATCTGCGCATCGAGGGATCGGTCGCGCATCAAGGGACCATGAGCCACCTGCCCCAAGAGCCCGTACCCGGCGGACTGGGCGTCGAGCCGATCGGACTCTCTCACGTCCTCTCGGCGCGCGGCCTGGACCAACTCGACGCCGACATGCAGCACGCGCGCCACGAACTCGCCGCCGACGCGACCGAGGCGACGATCGAGCGATTCACCGCTCTCGAAGAGCAGTTCCGCGAACGCGGGGGCTACGAGGCGGAGTCCGAGGTGTCGCGGCTGGCCGCGGGACTGGGTCTCAAAGAGGATCTTCTGCTGGAGGACCTCGACGCGCTCTCCGGAGGTCAGCGCCGCCGGGTCGATCTCATGCGCGTGCTCTACGAAGAGCCCACCACGATGGTCCTCGATGAACCGACGAACCACCTCGACAAAGTGGCCAAGCGCTGGCTCTTCGAAGAGCTCGACCGCTTTCGCGGCACGGTGTTGGTCATAAGTCACGACCTGCCTCTCCTGGACAAATCCATCGATCGCGTCTTGGCGTTGCGCGAGGGCCAGTTGCGCGAGTACAAGGGCAACTACACGAAGTTCCTCCAGCTCGAAGAGGAGCGGCGCTTGAGTGAAGAGAAGCTGGCGTCGCACCAAGACGAGCAGATCGACCGACTCTCGAAGCTGGCCGATTCGATGCGCGGACAGACCGAGAAGCGCGCCCGGCTGGCCAAGGTGCTCGACCGCAAAGTGGAGAAGCTGCAGGACAATCGAGTGGAGGTGACGAAGAAGGAACGCAAGGTCACCTTCAAGTTGCCGGTCCCTCCACGCAGCGGCGACGTGCCGATGACCGTCGAGCACGTGGCCGTGAGTTACGGGTCGCTCAAGGTCTTGAAGGACGTGAATTTCATCACGCGCCGCGGAGACCGTATCGTCATCGTCGGGCGAAACGGGGCCGGCAAGTCCTCGATGTTGCGTTGTCTCGCCGGTACGCAAAGGGCCCAGAAAGGACTCGTGAAGTTCGGCGCAAATGTGACGGTCGGTTACTTCGCTCAGGAGAACGAGCAACTGGACTTCGACAAGACGGTCCTGGGCAACTTGGAGAACGCCACCGTCGTCACCGAAGTGCAACGTCGATCGCTGCTGGGCGCGTTCGGCATCAAGGGCTCGGCCGCGCACCAGATGCCGGCGACGCTCTCGGGCGGCGAACGCGCCAAGTTGGCGCTCGCCATCCTGGCGTCCTCCGACGCCAATCTCTTGCTGCTGGACGAGCCGACGAACAACCTCGATCCCGCGAGCGTGGTAGCGCTCGGCGACATGATGCACAAGTGGAAGGGCACGATCGTGGCGGTGAGCCACGAACGGGGATTCGTTGAGACGCTCGAGCCCACGCACGCCGTCTTGTTGCCCGAGGAGTACTTCGACCTTTGGAACGACGACTACATGGACCTCATCGAACAGCGATAGACGACGGTCGCCGCAAAGCGCCGCGTCATCACTAATCACCGAGCGTCGGGCCAGGTCATCGTTCGCCACCGGCCGATGAGGCTATGGTGCCGTATGCGTGACGTCGTATCTCCCCGAGCTCGCCGAATCATTCGACGAGAGTTCGTGAGCGACCATGTGTTTCTCGCCTGAAGGGGACTTGATCGGCGGCCTCGTGGTGACGGCGATCGGTGTGGACGCCTGTATGCATCTTCGGGGTCGTCCGGAGTATCGACTGATCGCTCCCTTTCCGATCCTCTTGGGCCTGCATCAAATTGACGAGACCTTCGTCTGGTGGCAGTTGCAAGGTCACGTGGCGCACGCCGTCGGCGTCGTGGCCATGTGGATCTACCTCCTGTTCGCTTTCGTCGTGTTGCCGACGTTGGTGCCGACGATGGTTCTGCTGCTCGAGCCGCGAAATCGGCGCCGGGTCATCGCGCCCTTTCTCGCTTTGGGAGTCGTCACCTCGGCGGTGTTGTTCGAGACCATGCTTAGTCATCATCCCCGCGCCACGCTCGGGTCGTATCACGTGGCCTACACGGTCGGTCTTCAACACGGCACGGTGGTCATCGCTCTCTACATCCTTGCGACTTGCGGATCGATGCTCGCGTCGGGACTGCGCAACGTCGTGTGGTTCGGAGCCGTCAACCTCGTCGCCGTGATCGTGCTGGCGCGACTGAGCGCCAACGGCTTCACCTCTCTATGGTGCTTTTACGCGGCACTCGCCAGCGGCGCCATCGCGCTGCACTTGCGCTTGGCCAAGACTCGCAACGTGGAGGTCGCCGCCTATTCGTCGCGAAGTCGTTCTACGAGTCGGGCGCGAACGTCGGGCCACTCCGGGGGCAAGATCGAATAGATCGCGGAGTTCCGCGTCAAGCCCTCTTCGCCCTCGACTTGGGCGGCCTGCCAGTTTCGTAGGACGCCTTCGAACTGACCACCGATTCGTTCGATCGCCCGGCGCGATCGAAGGTTGCGCTCGTCGGTCTTGAGATCGAGTCGGCGTACGTCCCAGACGTCGAAGGCGTGGGTCATCATGAGCAACTTCGCCTCCGTGTTGACGGCCGTGCGTTGCGCCGCGGCGGTCACGAACGTGCCGCCAATCTCTGCGCCGTCGGGGAACTGTCGGTCGAAGTACCACCGAAGAGTGAGGAACCTCGTCATGCCGATGATCTCGGCCGTGTCGGTTCGTCGAGTGGCAAAGGGCACGGCACTGTGCTGGTCGCGATCGGCGAGTTGGCGGCGTACGATGGCTTCCATTTCGTCGATGGTGCCCGGCACGATCGACCACCCGTAGGTCGATCGGTCGCCCGAGGCCGCGCGAACGAGTCCCGGCACGTCCTCCAGTGTGAGCGGTGTCAGCGTGACGTGGCGACCGGTGAGGGTGACCGATAACGAGGAACTCATCGCCCAACCCTAAGAGCGCCGGAGGCGGCCACCAGCGCTTACTCTCTATGATTCGGCGAAGTCGTTAGTGACGATCGCTTCGATGGGGAGAGGAGGTTGCGTGTACGTAATCGAGTACGTCCTGGGGCTCCTCATCGTGCTAGTGACGATCGTCAGCGTCCTCTTCATCCTGGTGCTGCCTCGACAGCCTCAGGGCCTCGAGAAGCTGACGTTGATAGTGAACAAGAGCGTGCACTATTCGTTCGTCGCTCTATCTCGTCTGGCCCGGACCTACGAAAGTAAGGACTCGGTCCTGGCGCCGACGGCGCCGGTGGCTCTCATCGCCCAACTGCTCTTCTGGGCCGCGAGTTTGGTCCTCGGATTCGCGCTCATGCTGATGAACACGACGCACTCGTTCGTGCACGGGCTCACCCAAGCCCTGACGTCGCTCTTCACCGTGGGAGCCATCCATAGCGGTGGTCTCCCCAATACGGCGCTCGACATCGCGGCCGGGGCGACGTGGGTCGTGATCGTGGCCCTGCAGATTGCCTACCTGCCGTCGCTCTATAACTCATTCAGTCGCCGCGAAGCCCTGGTCACGATGCTCGAGAGCCGCGCCGGTTCTCCGGCGTGGGGACCGGAACTGCTGGCTCGCCATCAATTGGTCGGCATCAATGACGCGCTGCCCCAGCTCTACGCCGAATGGGAGCAGTGGTCGGCCGAGGTCACCGAGAGTCACACGACGTATCCGGTGCTGCTGCTCTTTCGCTCACCCGAACCGTGGCTCAATTGGATCGTCGGCCTACTGGCCGTGCTCGACGCCGGCGCGATGCAATTAGCGCTCAATCCCACCACGGCGCCGAGTCAGACTCGTCTGTGCCTTCGCATGGGATTCACACTCTTCAACCGACTCGCCGGGTCGCTCGGCTTCCCGGTTGATCTCGATCCCGACCCGGACGGCGGGATCACGCTGCAGTACGAAGAGTTTGCCAGCGCCGTCGACAACCTGGCCGGATACGGATTCCCCATGGAGCGAAGTGCGGAAGAGGCCTGGCCGCACTTTCGAGGTTGGCGGATCAACTACGAGAGCTCGGCCTATCTCCTCGCTGACGCCTTCACGGCGCCGCCTGCGCCATGGTCGGGCACGCGCCGACACCTCCGCGCCGGGGTCGTTGAACCGAAGCGACCGCCGCATCGTGCACCGGCCGGCGTCGCCAAGTTCGCGAGTGAGCGACCGGAGGTGGTGAACACGCCCCGGGATCATCAAACCCGCACGTGGATGCCTTCGCGACGAAAGCCGACATAGAACGAGTCCCGCACCACTTGGTGCGGGACTCATTCGTGTGCTGGTGTCCGTCCGAAGAGACTGCGCCGGCCCCGCCGAAAGACATTGCGGATGTGATTAGTAGAGGATGGGTCCGCCGGGATTAATACCTCCTGATGACGAGGTGGATACTTGGATATAGGTCGGATCGACGGCGATGGTGGACCAGGTGCCGGTGTAGGACGAACCATCGGTGTTGTTGACGACGCCCGTGTAGTTGTAGATGGGCAACATCCACACCGAACCGTCGGTCAGTTGATAGGTCTGATACGAAATCGTCTCGTTATCCAGCGTCACGTCGACGATGGGTGGACCGGACGGCGTCGTGGTCGTGGTGTCTGACGACGTTGACGGCGGAGTGGCCGGCGATGTACCCGAAGGCGAAGAATTCGTTCCCGCCGCGGGCGTCGTCGACGATCCGGCACCGCTCGGCTGACCGGACGAAGCGTTCTCCGCGAAGTACGCCTGCTGTTGGGCTTCCAAAACTTCTACGCCCGCGGCGGGGCTCTGCAGCGGGTAGTCGACCGCCGGCATCACACTGAAGGCCGGACCGTCCGCTGAAACGAGATTGTTGTTCGCATCGACCGTGAAGTCCAGGTACTGATCGGTCGTCTGACCGTCGACCGTAACGCCGTAGGTCGCTTGCTCTTCATTCGTCGTGACCGTCGGTTGGCCGGGGGAGCTCGTGACGTTGTTCGACGTCGAGAACTGAGGGTCGGTGACCTGGTACCCGTAACCTAATTGGCTCAAGTAGTTCTGCACGTCGCCGTTCACCGTGGACTGACTCGGCATAGAGACCGTCGTGCCGTCGGACGTCGTCGAGGAGGTCCCGGGCGCTTGCGGGATCGCCACGGAGTACGACCACTGCGGGACGGTCTGGTAGGTCTCGTACCCCACGAAGTTGCCGTTGGCGTCGGTGACCGTGAAGTCCTGTCCGTCGCCATTCGTGTCGACCGGCGTGCCCGTTACGCCGAAGATCGCTGCGAGTCGGGCGACCTCAGCCGAGGCACTGGTCGGCAGTTGCAACTGGTACGCCGCGGCGGTGCCGGCGTTGGCGCTGAGGTCGGATCCGGCGGTGAAGTTGAACTCCTCGTAGATGCGCATCATCGTGCCGCCCGGCAGATTGGCCGCACCGTACTTCGTGTTGGGCGCACTGAACCCCAAGGGTGCGCTGTGCTTGGCCGCCGCCAGCGAAAAGACCGCGAATGAGGGCGCGGCCCCCTCGAGTGCGGCGATGCCCCCGACGGTCAGGGCCGCCGCGAGAGCGACCGAACCGGCCATTCGCAGTTGAAAGCTGCGCAGTACGTGTCGTCGGGCGCGCGGCGCTTGGGCCATTATGCGCGAGATCATCGCGTTCGTATCCGGGTGTTCGTAGCTGATCGCGGCGGCTGGATCGGCCGCGCGTAAGCGATCTTCAAAATCACTCATGAAATCTCCTCCGCCTTCATACCTGGTTCTTGTCGCCGGGCGCCCAGAACTTTCAGACGACCTGCGCCGCTGCGAAACGCTCGCGGAACCGGGCCTGGGCTCTGGTGAGTCGCACCGCCGCCACGTTGGTCGTGATCGACAGGGCTACGCCGAGTGCGTGCGTGTCCAGGCCGTCCCAGGCGTTCAACATCAGGACTTCGCGGTCGTCGTCGTTCAGGGACAAGAGGGCGTCGCGCACGCTGGCGTCGGCGATGACCAGGTCCTCCGCCGACGGGTCGTCCGGGGCGACCGACAGCGTTGATTCGAAGTTGTTCCGTCGATACTGGCTGCGGCGGGCGTTGCGTAAGACGTTGCGCGCGACGCCGATCATCCACGGAAGCTCGGCGTCGTTGGGCACGTCGTCGATTCGGCGCCACACGACGAGGAGCGTCTCTTCAACGAGGTCGTCGAGGTCGGCCAGGGTTAGGGGGTACAGTCGTCGCCGGATGTAATTCCCGATGGGCGCACTGTGTTCGTGGACGAGACGGCGAAAGCGGTCATCTTGAGGTGAACCCATTACCCGCTTCTGTCCGGTCACGACCGAAATTTACATTCGTGGCAACAATCCTCGCGAGGCCGTCGGATCTCACACGTTGGTTCGAACGAGCATGGCCTCCTGCTCGCGCGTCAACCACCACGACGGCGGCTCGCGGTCGTCCCACCAACTGATGACGTCGTCTACGCTCTCGCTGAGGTCTCGCATCTTCAACCCGGCCCCGACGGCTTTGGCCGGGTCGACAGCCAGCGCTGTTTCACTCGTCGAACCTGACCAGAGTGGAAATCTCGTGTCGAGGTGATGGCTCTTGATATGCCGAGGAGTGATCTCAACCAGGCGAGTATTGCTGGGCGAGATCTGCTCACTAATCGCCTCCATTACCTCGAAGAACCTGGCGGGGGGATAGGGGCCGGCGGCGTGGAAGGCGCCCAGCGACGAGTTGGTCGCCAGCGTGACGACGAACTCGCCGAGGTCGCGCGCGTCGATGTACTGCAGGGCGTTGTCGCGAGGTCCGGGGACCGCGACGTTCCCCCCGATGCGGAGTCGTTCGACCCAGTAGGGGAATCGCAGCGTGGCGTCGTGACTGCCAATGACGAAGGTCGGTCGAACGATCGTGAGCTGATCGCCGAAATGCTCTTCGGCGGCGCGTTCACAGGCCGCTTTCAACGGCCCGTAGTTCTCGGCGGTCATCTCCGCGTCGCGCGCCAGGGACGTGTCGTTCCACAGCGTGGCCGTCTCTTCGGTCGCGCCGTCGGTCGGCGGGTCCTCGTAGGCCGAGACCGAGGAGATCTGGATGTGGTGGCCGCCTCGTTTCCCGAGCGCCGTCGCTAGGACGTCCACGTCGATCGGTCGAAAGGCAATGGCGTCGACGGTGGCGTCGAAGGAGAGTTCGGCCAACGCGGACATGTCGCCGCGACGATCGCCAATCAAGCGAGTGACGGATTCGGGAAGATCGCTGGGTGTCTCACCGCGATTGATGACTGTGATGTCGTGACCGGCGTTCAGCGCCGCCCAGGCGACCCCTCGCCCGACGAACGACGTTCCGCCGACTATGAGAATTCGCATGCGTTGTTCCTTCCAGCCGTACTTGTCATGCTACGAGGAACCGTTGCAATTTCCTGGTATTGGGCGTCGTCCGCCCAGCGGGTGGGGACCGCGACGATGCGGTTCGTTAGTTCAGGTGGCGTTCGCTCGCCCAGTGCGATAGTTGATAGCGACTGGACAGCTGCAGTTTGCGAAGGACCGACGAGACGTGGCTCTCGACGGTCTTGGTCGAGATGGACAACTCCTTGGCGATGTCCTTGTAGGAGTAGCCACGAGCAATCAATCGAAGCACCTGGCGCTCACGCGCGGTCAGCTGGTCGAGGTCGGGATCGACGGCGAGGATGAGCTGATCGTCCTGACCGGTGCTGAAGGCGTCGAGCACGAAGCCAGCCAAACGCGGCGAGAAGACGACGTCGCCGGCGGCGATGCGATAGATGGCGTCCACCAGGTCCGGCCCGGAGATGTTCTTGGTCACGTAGCCTCGAGCGCCGGCGCGAATGACGCTGATGACGTCGACCGACGCGTCCGAGACTGACAGCGCGAGGAATCGCGTGGTCGTGTCGTGCTCACCCACCGCGCGTAGGACAGCCTGGCCGCCGCCGTCGGGCATGTGCACGTCGAGCAGCACCACGTCGGGGTTTCGTTCGAGAATCATCTCGATAGCGGCCTCGACTTCATCGGCTTCCCCCACGATGTCCACCGAAGCGGCAATCTCGGCGCGGATTCCCGAGCGGATGAGTTCGTGGTCGTCGACCAAGAATACGCGGGGTTGGGCGGACTCGGTCATGTGGTCCGGGGCAGCACGAGTTGGACTTCGGTGCCGTCGCCCACGGCGGTCGTGATAAAGGCTTCGCCACCGAGTTGGCTCATGCGCTGTCGAATCGACATCGCGATGCCCTGGCGGTCGACCGGGATGGTGTCGAGGTCGAAGCCCACACCGCGGTCACGAACGAAAAACGAAATCGAGTTGGGCTCCACTTCGGTGAAGATCGAGATGCTGGCGGCCTCGGACCACTTCGCGGCGTTAATCGCGGCCTCGCGACCGGCGGCAACCAGTGTCGTCACCCGATCGTCGGGAACACAGTCGCCGACCGTCACCAGGTCCACTCGAACGCCGTAGTCGTTCTCGACGTCGTGTTCGATGGTGCCCACGAGGCCCACGAAGGACGTCGAGGCGTTGGTGTGGGTCTCGGGGCTGAAGAGCCACTGGCGAAGCTCGCGTTCTTGATTACGCGCGAGTCGCACGACGTCGCCTTCGTTGGCCGCGGCGCGTTCGATGAGGGTCAGCGTCTGGAGGACGGAATCGTGGAGGTGCGCGACCATGGCGGCGCGCTCTTCGACGCGCACCCGTTCTCGGCGTTCGCTGGTTAGTTCACGCACGTTCTGTAGCCACCAGGGAGCGAAGAGGACGAGTACGCCGATCACTAAGACCGCGGTCCCGAAAAGCGCCGAACCGGCGGAACGCCAGACGCCGCCCAGGCGGTTGAGTTGGTCGAGTCCGAATATCACCAGGCCGGCGCCTATGACCACGCGCAGCACGACCCCCTTTCGACTCTTGGAAAAGGCGCCGCCGATGACGGGGGCGGTGTTGAAGAAGTCGGTGAGGTGGTTTCGCTCATCGGTCGACGCTCCTCGCCATATCGCGAATGCCGCGAAGGCGCTCAAGAGCAAGGGCCATCCGAATCCGTCAGATACCCGGGTCCCGGTCGACTGCAAGGCGATGACCAATATGAGCGTGGCGATGAAGGCGACGAGAACGATTTGCGCCTCGCGGCGATTCTGGAAGATCTGCTGGATGATCGAATGCTCCTCACCGGAGCGCGTGAGGACGAGCCAGAAGGTCATGTAGAGCAGGATGCCGAGTCCGAAGAACAACGCGAGCAGCGCGAAGATGACGCGGATGTTGCGTTCCTTGATGCCGAGTCGAGTGGCGAATCCTCCACAGACGCCTCCGAGGATGCAGTTGTCGCGACCGCGACGCAGGGGCCGTAGGGGAGTGCCGACGACGGCGTGGCTCGATGTGGTGATCGACATTCGTTCGCTCCCTTCGACGACAGTGTGGCTCTTCGGACCATCCAAAGTCTGTCACGGCGAAATCCCCTTGTATCTAAGGGGAAACCCTGAGCGTTCGTACGCGGCGGTGACTCCCCTGAGGGTTCATCCCCATAGTCCGTGATCAGCGGGGACCATACATTTGAAGCATGGATGAAGAACACGAGCACGTCGAGAGCAACGCACCGGGACCGGAAGTCGCGAAGGAGTCCGGCTTGCGCCGAAGCACCACGCGCCGCATGGTCGGAGGCGTCGCCGGCGGCATCGGCGAGCGATTCGACATCGACGCCAACATCGTTCGCGTCGTCTTCGTCGTGCTCACCGTTCTCTACGGGCTGGGCGCGGCGATCTATCTCGCTATGTGGGTCTTGATTCCGCAGTCGGGCCGTCACGCCGACGACGTCGAGGAGTCCGGTGACGCGCCCCCCGCGTCCAACCTGCGTCTCCTGCGTTACGTGCTTTTGGCTGGCGTCGTCGTCGTGGCGGTCATCGTGCTTTCAACCATTGGTGGGGTACCGAAGTTGGGCGGTGGCTTCGGGGTGCTCTGGCTGATCTTCCTCGCAGTACTAGCGGTACTGTCCCTACGCTCCTCCGCGCGTCAACACATGCTGCGACGTTTCATTGCGCTGGTCTTCTTGTCGGGGATGACCGTCTTCATTCTGCTGTCGGCCGCGTTCCTCGGATTCCTCGCGTCGACCGGGGTCCCGATGACCGGCGGGAGCGGCGAACGCTTCATCCAGCCGAGTTCCGTGGCCCAAGTGCAACATTCGTACCGCACGGAGTTCGGCTCAATGACGGTCGACCTTCGCCAGGTTCATTTCTCTTCGACCTCGACCTCGGTGAAGGCGAGCGTGGCGGTCGGTGTGCTGATCGTGGACGTGCCGGCGAACGCCATTGTGTATCTCAAGACTCACGTTGGCCTTGGCACGGTCGAGTACCTCGGCCAGTTCGGCTTCGACACTCAGCCCTTCACCGCCATTCCTTCTTCCTTGAAGACCGTCGCGAGTCAGGAACGCGCCCCGCATTTGAACTTGAACGTCGAAGTCGGTGTTGGTCAAATCGAAGTGCGCCGAGGCTATGAGTTAGCTTCTCGCTGAGTCAGGCGCGGACGCTCAGTACGGCGACCACGAAAGCAGTTGTCAATGGTTGCGCCTTCTGAAAAAGATAAAGATGTACGGGTGAGTCCCGAGCAGGCCAGAATTGTCAATACGACCACGATTGGCGAGGCGTGGGTCGCGGTCGCCCGATCAATCATGGAATCCGGCGTCGCGAGCACGTACGACGGACTGGCCATGCGCGAAGTACTGATGACCACCCTCGTCGTGCGCAGCCCCAAGACCACTGACGACATAATCGAACGCTTCGCCGATCCGGATCGTGTCGCGTGGATGCGCGCGAACTTCTCGGACTTCAACGAAGTGCCCGAGCTCGGCGACGCCGCCAGCTACGCCACTAGGCTCCGCAACTACGCCGGCGCCGGTCTCGATCAAGTGCGTTGGGTGGTAGAGCGGCTGCGCAGCGACCCGCTCAGTCGTTCGGCCACGATTACGACGTTGCAACCGTTGAGTGACACGACCTACATCCCGTGCGTCAGCCTGTTGGATTACTTTCTGCGCGATGGCGCGCTGGACCTTGTGGTCTACGCCCACAGTATTGATTTCGGGACGAAGGGATACGCCAACCTTTTGGAACTGGCGGGGATCCAACACCAGGTGGCGACCGAACTCGACCGACCGGTCGGCTCCCTCACCATGATCGTCAAGTCGTCCCACGTCTACGACAGTGAAGCCACCCACATGTCCTCGGTCTTGGAGAACTTCCCTGTTTGACTCGGAGCCGATTGCTCAACTCAGGCGCGGGCGGCGATGACCTAATCGGCGTCGCGGGCCGCTTTCAGTGCGTTGGTCCACCACACCAATTCGTTGGTCAACATTTCGAGTCGCTCGTCGAGCGATTCGAACAGGGCCGGTGTGAACTCCTCGGCCATCATCGCCGGGCGCATCACGTCGGGGAAGATGTGCACCGCACGACGTAGCGGCGCCATCTCGAACTCGACGCATACCAATCGAAGCTGTTCGATTGCTCGGGCGCCACCGGCGTTGCCGTAACCGACAAACGACATAGGTTTCTTGTTGAACTCGGGGAACACGTAGTCCATGGCGTTCTTCAGGGACGCGGCATAGCCGTGGTTGTACTCACTGGTAACCGTGATATATCCGTCGGCGGAGTCGAATCGCCGCCCGAGTGCGGCGACGGCGTCGTTGGGGTAGTCACGGAGGGATCTCGCGGGCGACATCGGGCTGTCGAAGAGCGGGAGGGGGTGATCGCGCAGGTCCAACACGTCGACCTCGAAGTCATCGCGACCGGCCAATCGGTCAACGAGCCACGCCACCGGCTTGTCGGCAAAGCGTCCCGGACGAGTTGAACCGATGATGATCTGGATGCGAAGAGCCATCTCCTACATTCCCGGAAAGACGCGGCGGAGTTCAACGAGGTGCGTGGCGTCGATGCCGGCCGGAGTGTGCTCCTCGTCTAAGCGGCCGTAGGCGAGGCGTACGAACGCTTCGGACGGGAGTTCGAGATCAAACAGTTCCACGCCTTCAACCTCGTTGAGGGTCACGCCGTCGGCGCCCTGAGTCAACGCGAACTCGCGCTGGGGTTCGGTTGTTCGGATGTGCAACGTGTGCTCGTTCTCGGTGGCCTTGGCGGTGAATCGAAGGAGAAGATCGAGATTGTCGATCAAGAACGGCACGGCCTCGGGCTGCAACGTCGCGTTCTGGTCGAGGGCCTCTTCGATGTCCCACGTGTGCAAGACGTGTTCTCCGAGACGCAATCGGATGGCTCGATCGAAATCGAAAGTCATGGGACCGAGGTTCAAGGTGTAGCGCTCACGCTCTTCGGGTGTCAATTCAAGTAGCCGCGTGAGTAGTGCTTGATCCGCGTCGAGTGAGTCCGTGACCTGAGCGTGTGGTGTTTTGGCATTCCATACGTCCCACACGGACTCGTTGAACTTCGGCGGCGTCTCACGCTCGTCGAGTGCGTCGTCGACACCCCGTTTGAAGATGATGGCCGCGGAGCCGATGTGACTCATCACGTCAGCCACCGTCCACTCCGTGGGATACGCCGACGCCACGTACTGGCTCTCGCTCATTCCTTCGGTGACTGAGCGTAAGTGGTTGACGGAAAGTTCCAGGGCGTCGAGGGCGTTGGTCATGGGACTCTGCTTTCGTGAAGTGGGGCGAACCCGAGGCTTACTGTTCCACCACGACTGTACGGTCGAGGTCGCGGACGTCATTCACTCCGGTCAGGCCGAGGGTGACCATCATCTCGGATTGGAAGATCCGCAGGACGTGGTCGACGCCGCGTTCGCCGCGTGCGGCGACGGCGTAGGCCCACGGTCGACCGATCAAGCAGGCCCGGGCCCCCATCGCCATCGCCTTCACCACGTCGAGGCCGCTGCGGATCCCGCCGTCCATCAACACTTCGCAGTGGTCGCTGACGGCCTCGGCGATTCTCGGCAACGATCGGATGCTCGAGGGCACGTCGTCGAGTTGACGACCACCGTGATTGGAGACGATGACGGCGTCGGCCCCGCGATCGACCGCCTCGCGCGCGTCATCGGGATCGAGGATGCCCTTCAACGCGATCTTGCCGCGCCAGTGTTCGCGCAACCACGCAAGGTCATCCCAAGAAACGCTGGGGTCGAACTGGCCGGCGACCCAGGCTTGAAAGTCACCCGGGACGTTGGCGTCGGGCAGCGCCTTCTCGAGGTTCCCGAAGGTCAGTGGTCGACCGCCGAGGGCCACGTCACGCACCCACTTCGTGTGGGTGAAGAGATCGGCGCCTCGGCGCATCCGCCTCGTGCGAGAGATCCTGCCGCTGATGCCGTTTCGCCCGTCGCGGTAGCGCTGACCGACGACGGCCAAGTCCACCGTCAGGACCAACGTGGTGCACCCGACCGCCTGGGCGCGAACCATCAGGTCCTCGGCGTAACTGCGGTCCTTCATCACGTACAACTGGAACCAGAGCGGGCGCGTGATCGAGGCCGCGACCTCTTCGACGCCGCAGATCGAGAGCGTCGACTCACAGAATGGGATTCCCGCACGTTCGGCGGCCTTTGCCGCTTGGACTTCGGCTCGTCGAGCGAACATGCCGCCGAAGCCGACCGGCGCGAGGATGAGGGGCAGCGCGATCTCTTCGCCGAGCACCGTCGTGGCGAGTGAGCGAGTGGAAACGTCGCGAAGGACTCGCTGGCGAAATTGAATACGGCGTAAGTCATTTCGATTCGCGGCCAACGTCGATTCGGCGAAGGCCCCGCCGTCGATGTAGTCGAAGATCTGTCGGGGAAGTTTGCGCCGAGCCAACTCGCGGTAGTCGTCCACCGAAGCCGGCGCCAGATTGAGGCTGTGGTCGCGTTTGTTCTGGGGCACAACTCATTATGCAGCACTCCTCGAACGGCCCCCGTGGCAAAGAGGCATCGCTGATTGGCTTCGCGTCCTCCCAGCACTGATGCTCACCCGAGAGGCGCCACGCCCCTCGCCCGGACTGGCAAGATGACCAAGCGATGCGACTCCTCCTTTGTTCCACGGGCCTAGCGGGCCATTTCAATCCACTGAAGCCCTTCGTCGAAGCGGCGCGAGAACGCGGCGACGAACTCTTCATGGTCGTTCCACCGAGTCTCGCGACGGAGATCAAAGAACTGGGTGTTACGCACTATCTGAGCGACCCACCTGATCCGACGAAGTCGAAAGAACTTTGGCGGCGTGCGGCACGAGTGCCGCACGCTCAGGCGGCACGACTCTTGGACGGCGAGTTCTTCGGACGGCTTTCGACTGAGGCCATGCTGGCGACCGTCGAATCGGCCTGCGACGCGTTTCAACCGGATCTGGTGCTTCGAGAGCCCTGCGCGTACGCCGGCGCGGTGGCGGCGACACGGCGCTCGATCAAGCACGCGCAAGTCGCTATTTCCTCGGCGCGAACGGAGTGGGGCGTCATCGGACTCGTCGCTCCGATCCTGGATGACTTTGAAGTCGGCATGGAGGAAGTCCTTCGCCAGACCCGTTACCTCTCTCGACTACCGACCAGCCTCGATCCTTCGCCGTTCCCCCGAACCGTGCGCTACCGCGAAAACGCGGCACCGGAGGGCGTCCAGCCCGGTCGGTGGGCCGCGGGGAGCCAACCGTTGATTTATCTGACGTTTGGCTCGGTGGCCGGCGGTCTCGACACGGCCGAATCCGCCTTTCGGTTGGCCATTGAGGCGGTGTCGGGCCTGGACGTGCGCGTCCTGGTCACGACCGGACTGGGCTTCAACCGCCGCCTGCTGGACGACGTCCCGTCGAACGTCGTCGTCGAATCGTGGATTCCTCAGGCGTCGGTCTTTCCCTTCGCGTCGATGGTGTTGTGTCACGGTGGATCGGGCACGACCTACGGCGCGCTGGCGGCCGGTCTGCCGATCGTCTTCGTGCCGATGTTCGCCGACCAGCGCACGAACGCGCAGTTGATCACCGTCGCGGGCGCCGGCGTGGTCGTCGACGTCGGTTCGAAGTCGGAGCCGGGCTTTCGAGCGATCGCGGCACACGACGTTCCGCGCATCCGCGCGGCCGTGCTCGAAGTCCTCGCGGAGAGTTCCTACGCGATCGCGGCCCAGGTAATTGCTGAAGAGATCGCGTCAACGGGTTCGGCGCGTGACTGTTTGGAAGCACTTTCGTCTCTCTGAAGGATCGGTCGGTCTCGTGGAGAGCGAAAGTCCCAAAATGGTGAGTAGACCCAAAAAGTGAAGAGTTTTGACTTCCCGAATAACAATTTTGAAGCCCAGAGACCTTTAATTCAGCGGAAATACGAGACGAAACTCGTTTCCGCGGTTTTTTTGAGGCCTCGAGTCCTAAAATGGTCATTCCCCCGCTGAATCATCCATGAGGTGGCCCGTTGTGCCATACCTCGGCGGTAGGTCTCGAACCGTGGACCGTGAGTCCCGAGCGGTTCTCAATGTGCCGTCGAGGGCGGACCGGAAAATTAGGCGGAGGATTGAAAATGTTACAAGCGCGCGATCGATGGAAACGCGTCCCAGCGTATTCGCAGTGCGTGGTGTGGATGAGCGCTCTGGCGCTCATCGTTTCACTGAGTGCCTGGTCGACGCCCTCTCCGGCGGCGACCACGAACTCGCGGCCGATTCGGGGCGTCCCCGCCGTAACGATCAAATCGCCACCGGTTCTTCACGCGGCGGCGCGCGTTCGGCCTCGTCCGGTGGTAGCCGAGCTGGCGGACTTCACGAATGACCCGACTCCGAGCGACGGGTACGTGGTCACGCTCATTCACCAGGACTTTCCGGCCCGGGCTTGGCACGCCGCCGAAGCCGTGGCGTGGTGCGAGTCCAAGTTCCGGACGACCGACATCGGCTTTGACAGCAACGGCACGCACGACCGCGGCCTATTCCAGCTGAACGACGGGGGCACCGAGCAGTACCTCATGTCGATGATCGGCCAGAACCCGAAGAATCTGAACCTGGCCTTCAATCCCGTGCTGAACGTTCGCGCGGCGGCCTTGTTGTACGCGCGTGACGGCTGGAGTCAGTGGTCCTGCGCATCGGCGGTCTAGAACTTCCACGTGCCGCGAACGTCGCGATGCATTAGGAACGGCGTTTGAGTTTTCTTATCGCTAACGGGAGAGGCGCCGTTTCGTCGCGCAGATGGATGTAGCCGGTCGGCTCGGTGAACGGCGCCCACGTGCTCGACGTGTAGCCACTGCCTCCCGCGTAGTTGTCCGACACCAGGAAAACCGTGCGATTTGACCAGTTCACGCGCGCGACGTACGCCACGTGGCCCATCCCCGGCCCGTCGTACCACGCGATGGACCCGACGGCCGGGGTCTGGTTCGTATCGGCCGCCAACGTGAAGCCCCACTGATCGGCGTAGCCCCAGGCGCGACCGGGATCGGCGAGTCCGTTGTGCGCGAGCATCCACGCCGCGAAAAGCGTGCAGTTGTGCGGGGGAGAACCGATGCCGCCTTTGGTGTCGCTCCCGTAGTACTGAGCGGCCCAGCTGTTGTTCATGGCCGTGGCGTTGTAGCCGTCAATCGTGCAGGCGTAGCCGCGACTCTTGCAGCCCGCCGCGCTCGCCGCGCTGCTTTGCGTGACGGCCAACGCCATGACAAAGGTGGCGGCCAGTGCGAGACGAAACACCGTCGAGGGGAACGCGACGCGGGGCGCCCGGGTATGTCGCTGTTCGGTGATCGCCATCAGCCCCCCTCAGCGCCTCCGGTGACCGTAGCACCGCCCATTTTTCGCGTTGAAATCCCCTGAAAATCGCGGGGATTTAGGGAAAAGACCGCTGATGACTCGTTCGCCGCCTGCGCCCACGCGCCCACGTACGCATTTGGCGGACCTCGAGGTGTGACGCATGGCACTCGGGGACGAGGCTTTCGAGCACGAGTACGAACTGGGCACCGCGCTGTCAATGAACGTGGCCACCGACCTAGCCCTGGGACTACGAGGTCGCTCGTCGTACGAGAAGGACCGGACCGAGGTCTTGTAGCTGGCGCGTCGAAGCGTCGAATGAACTCGTTACGCTGATGCATGATTCCCGCGGCAACCACAGGAGAGAACATGGACAGCGAAAACCAGCGCCCGGTTTCGGACGGATTTGACGCCATTCCGTCGGGGCGACGAACGCATCAAGATTGGTGGCCCAACCAGCTGAGTTTGCGGCCGCTCGAAGGCAGCACGGCGCTGGGCAACCCGATGGACCCGTCGTTCAACTACGCCGAGGAGTTCAAGAGCCTCGACCTCGACGCCCTGAAGAAGGACGTCATGGCGTTGATGACCTCCTCGCAGGAGTGGTGGCCGGCCGACTACGGCCACTACGGACCATTTTTTATTCGGATGGCCTGGCACAGCGCGGGCACGTACCGAATTCACGATGGACGCGGTGGCGGCGCGGCGGGCACTCAGCGCTTCGCGCCCCTCAATAGTTGGCCCGATAATGTCAGTCTCGACAAGGCGCGTAGGCTGCTCTGGCCGATCAAGCAAAGGTACGGTCGCAAGATCTCCTGGGCCGACTTGATGATCCTCGCCGGCACCCTGGCGCTCGAGTCGATGGGTCTGAAGACCTACGGCTTCGCCGGTGGGCGCGAAGACGTCTTCGAATCCGACGAAGGCATCTACTGGGGACCCGAAGACACCTGGCTGGGCGATGAGCGCTACAGCGGCGACCGGGAACTCCAGACACCGCTGGGTGCAGTTCAGATGGGACTTATCTACGTGAACCCCGAAGGACCGAACGGCACCCCCGATCCGCTGGCCGCCGCCATCGACATTCGCGAGACCTTTCGTCGCATGGCGATGAATGACGAAGAGACGGTGGCCCTGATTGCCGGGGGCCACACGTTCGGAAAGGCCCACGGCGCGGCCGATCCGACCGAGCTGGTCGGCGCCGAACCGGAAGCCGCCGGATTGGCCGAGCAGGGATTGGGTTGGAAGAACAGTTTTGGCGCGGGCAACGCCGGCGACACCATTTCGAGTGGGTTGGAAGGCGCGTGGACCCCGAGCCCCATCAAGTGGGACAACAGCTTTTTCGACACACTCTTCGGACACGAGTGGGAACAGACCAAGAGCCCGGCCGGAGCGACGCAGTGGATTCCCAAGGACGGAGGCGGCGCGGGCACCGTGCCCGACGCCCACGATCCTGCAAGGACCCACGCCCCGATCATGCTGACTACGGACCTCGCTCTTCGGATGGACCCGCTCTACGCACCGATCGCGAAACGCTTCCACGAGAATCCCGATCAGTTCGAACTGGCTTTCGCCAAAGCCTGGTACAAGCTGACGCACCGCGACATGGGGCCGCGTTCGCGCAGTCTCGGTCCGTGGGTACCGTCCGAATCACAGTCGTGGCAGGACCCCGTTCCGGAAGCGACCCACGACCCCATCGGTGCGGCGCACGTCGCGGAACTCAAGGGACTGATTCTCGCCTCGGGACTCTCCGTGTCCCAACTCGTCGCCACCGCGTGGGCGTCGGCCGCGACGTTCCGAGGTACCGACAAGCGCGGAGGCGCCAACGGTGCTCGCCTTCGACTCGCGCCCCAGAAGGATTGGGAAGTCAACGATTCGGCTGAAGTGACCATGGTGCTGCGGACCCTCGAAGGTATCCAGAGTGACTTCAACGAATCGCACGGTGAGGTGTTCGTCTCGTTGGCCGACGTGATCGTGCTGGGCGGCTGCGCCGCGATCGAGCGAGCCGCGAAGAGCGCCGGACACGACGTATCGGTTCCCTTCACGCCCGGTCGCATGGACGCGCTCCAAGAGGACACGGACGAAGAGTCCTTTGCCGTTCTGGAGCCGACTTTCGACGGGTTCCGCAACTATCTGCGTGACGGTCACCGGCGTTCGGCCGAGGAACTGCTCGTGGAACGGGCGCAGCGCTTGACGTTGAGTGTCCCGGAGATGACGGTGCTCGTGGGTGGCATGCGCGTGCTGAACACCAACTTTCGAGGTTCCGATTTCGGGGTCTTCACCAAGCGACCGGAAGCGTTGACCACTGACTTCTTCGTGAACCTGCTCGACATGAGCACGAAGTGGGAGGCGACCTCGTCGGCCGAAGCGACGTTCGAGGGCCGCGACCGCCGGACGAACGAGCTGAAGTGGACCGGTACGCGCGTCGACATTGTCTTCGGCTCGAACTCCCAACTGCGCGCACACGCCGAGGTCTACGCCAGCGACGACGCGCAAGAGAAGTTCGTGCGCGACTTCGTCGCCGCGTGGAACAAAGTCATGAATCTCGATCGGTTCGACTTGAACTAAGTCGCCGTGCGCCCGGTCGCTACGTCGTCACCGCGAGAACGAATGGTTGTCGAGAATCGAAGCCTCACTCGTCGACTTTGTCGTCGCTTCGCAATGACTCGTGCACATCAATCTGATCGCGCGTTCGCTCGACGAGTTCTTTCTCCTCGGCTCGCTCTATCTGGACCAAATGATCGTCCGCCGCCGGGGACGAGCGGATAAGTTCGTCCAGCTTCAGCTGCAGGGCCTTTTGCTGGCGATCCTGCGTGTGTTTCAGCGCGAAGAGCAACATGATCACGATGGCGTCCGACACCGTTGCGAATCCCATTTGCCAGTTCGAAGGAAAGCCGTTGAAGGCGAGCGAGACGATGAAAACAATTAAGACGACGGAGACCGCCGCCGCAGTTGCGACGTGCGACATGACCTCATCGAGCCGCTGGAAGACGCGACTCATCCGCTGGCGAAGAGCTGAGTGCATTTTCTTGGTCTCCCCGGTGACGGTGTCGAGCGGACAACTTGATACGTCACCTTATTGGTCGTTCGCGAATGAATGACGGTGGACTCACCTCCGCACGATCCCACAACCGTTAAAGAGTGGCGTTCCTCATGATGTGACTTTCGTCCTTCGATTCGTGGTTCGAACGTTCGTAAAATTGTTGCGCGGTGGCCAAGATGCTCTTGGCGGACGCAGCGAAGGACTTTTCGTGATCAATGTGATGGTCCATGGGTCACCCCGAGGAATGTTCGATCGACGACCGCTGCTCGTTTTTTGGGAGATGACCAAAGCCTGTCAGCTGGCGTGCTTCCACTGTCGAGCCAACGCGCAACTTGTGGGCGCTCCCGGTGAATTGACCACGAACGAGGGCCGTGAGCTCATCGACTCACTCGCCTCGATTGGTGCACCGCGCCCGATTCTCATTCTCACTGGCGGCGACTGCTTAATGCGCGACGACATCGTTGAGCTCGCTTCGTACGCGCAATCGGTGAACGTGCCCGTGGCGATCGCTCCGTCGGTCACCCCCCGCCTCGCCGATTCGACGCTCCAATCACTGCGCGACGCGGGGGTCAAGAGTGCGTCACTCAGTCTGGATGGAGCGTCGCCGTTGACCCACGACGCGGTTCGGGGAATCGACGGGCACTTCGATTCCACGATCAAGGCCATCACTCGTCTTCGTGAACTTGGATTTACGACGCAGATCAATACGACGGTCATGCCCTCCAACATTCGCGAGTTGGCCGACGTCGCCAAACTGCTGCACGATCTCAAGGTCAACGTGTGGGAGGTGTTCTTTCTAATCACGACCGGCCGGGGCTCGGAAGTCGCGGCGACGTCGGCTGCGGAAAACGAGGACGTGTGCCACTTCCTCGTCGATGCCTCTCGATACGGGTTCACGGTTCGCACGGTCGAGGCCCCGTTCTTTCGGCGAGTCGCGCGTGAGCGCGCTGAGCGCGCGGACACCCTTCCGGTCGAGACTACGGACTCCACCTACGCGTTCCTCCGAAGCCGATTGCTTGATTTGCTGGGACCGAGTTCGGCGCCTGTTCGCGCGCCCAGTGCCGCGACCCGCGACGGCAAAGGGATCATTTTCGTCGGGGCGAACGGCGACATCTTTCCCTCGGGATTCCTTCCCATCACCCTCGGCAACGTTCGTGAGCATTCGTTGATCGACGTCTATCGGAATCATGACCTGCTGCGTTCAATTCGCGCGGCTCAATTTGAAGGTGCCTGTGGCTGTTGCGAGCATTCGGATCTGTGCGGGGGATCGCGATCGCGGGCCTTTGCGATGTACGGGAATCCACTCGCGTCTGATCCCGGCTGCGTTCGAGTCAGCGATCCGCAGTTGGTTCCGTAGGCGTCGCTTTTGGCGTTTTACGACGCGATCTCAACTTTTCGCCCGCTCACTTCGGTCGTGCGAATTCGAAAGGCGACCGGCACCCGCCCCTCACCACGGTCGCGCGAACCTCCGGCGTCCCGGTTGGAGGTGACGCGCTCGCTGATAATTTCCAGCGCCCGCGCCGCGTCGTCGTTGCGCAGTTCCTCGAATACACCTTGAGCGATGACGCTTCGCCATCCGCCGTCCGATTGGTATTCGTCAATCTCAAAACAGACGCGTGGATTCTCGCGCATCAGGTCGATCTTCTTACCTTCGGTCGTGTAGACGTAGATGCACTCCCCGTCCCACCCGTAGATGACGGGCACGACGTAGGTCTCGCCACCGAGGTGACAGCCGACACGACCGACTTTTTGCGTGTGCACGAACTCGTCAATTTCACTGGTCGACATCTCGAGAATCATGGCGCGCGATTAACTCGTGAAAGAAGCGACACCGCTGAGCGACGCGTCGACGCCGGCGCTCAGATGGGCAACGACGTCCCCGGCGCTGTAGTTGTCTCGCCCTACCAGCAGTTGACGAAGGTCATTGATGTAGTCACCGCTCGTCACGATTGGTGGTTCGCGACGTCCGTCGGCGCGGAACTGACCGAGCCCGCATGTCGACATCAGCCCGTTGCACAGACAGGTGGACCCGTCGGTCGCGTCGAGCGAGCCCCCCTTGCGTACGTACGCCCCGACCGGCTCCGCGGCGCAGCGATAGCCCGTCGAACCATCGGGCTGGAGGTACGCCTCGCGCAGGTAACCCAGGTCACACTTGCGCTCACGTTCGGCGTAGACCCTCGGTTCCGACATCGTCTCGCTCACTGAGGCGACTTTGAAGGGATAGCCCGTCGACGACGCGCGCAGCGACGTCTTCACCTCTACCGTTCCCGTCTTCAACTCGTGGAGTACCCGGCGACGTAGTTCGGGGTCCATTCCCGATTCATCGCAGTAGGCGAAGAGCGTGCCCACTTGAACACCGCTCGCGCCGAGGGAGAATGCGGCGCGCACTTGCTCCGCCGACGTGATACCTCCGCCGATCCAAAACGGCTTCCCGAGGCTGGCGAGCGCGTCGAAGTCGACCACGTCGCGATCTCCGTACTGCGGGTTGCCAGCGCCGTCCACAACGAAGGCGCCTCGGGGCGGAGCGTTATGTCCACCCGCGGTTGGTCGCTCAACGACGAATCCGTCCACCGGACCGTTGCTGCGCTTGGCGAGCGCCGCCGCGAGCACGTGCGACGAGACGATGCCCACGAAGCGTGGTCGAATGAGCGCATCGGACCCCAGGTACGGAGTCGGATCAAAGTGGATTGAGGTGGCCGGATGATCACTCGACGCTCCCGTCACGCTGAGCGGTAGGTCGACCGGTTCGCCGCGCGTGAGTTGCTCGAGGACACCGGGAATGTGGGTGGGGACGCCGGCGCCCATCATGACGTAGTCGACCCCGGCGAGGATTGCGCCGCAGAGGGCCGCGGCGGTCGGGAGCTGGACCTTGGTGAGGAGATTGATGCCGACCCGGCCGTGATGACCCATCTTGGCGAGCTTCACTTCGATGAATGACGCCAGCACAATGGCGTCGATGGAGCGGCCTCTACTGGCGTGGGTCAGCGCCGGGAGGCTTCGGTACGGCGTCGAACCGGTTCGTCGAACGGAGCCGTACTTACCCACGATGTCGACCACCACACGTTGCGCCGGGAAACCGTCGAGGGCCCTTTGCAGCTCGTCGTCAATCCCGTGGTCTTGAAGTCGGCGCACGAAGACGTTGTCGATGGCCGTTCCGGAGACGACGCCCAACTGCCCCAGGCTCGAAACCGCCCTCGCGAGGGGCCAACCGGATATGGCAATGCCCATGCCGCCTTGTATGAGCCAGGGGACCTTGTCATTGGGAGAACGGGCCTCAGTCATGTGCCGCCTCCGTTCACGACTGGTACGGCAACAGCCTAGGTCCGCACGCCGAGAGCCAAATCCCCATGGATTCACATTGGGAAACAATGTTGGAGTCGATACTCGTGAGGTCGGAGATCCGCTCGCTACTCGCCGCGCAGCACCCGAGCGGTCGACGTGTGGGCCGCGCTTCTTCCAGGCAGCGCAGCCACGACGTTCGCGAGCACCATTGTCGCGACGGCCACGATGACGATTGAGAATACGGGCACGGTCGGCTCGGGCACGGCGTCGATGTGGCGCGCGAACAGGGTCCATAGCCAACGTCCCAACAAGATGCCGATCGGCAGCCCCGCCACCACCCCCACGAGACCGTTCACCGAGGCCTGCCAAACCACGACGGACCGGAGCTGGCTGCTGGTGAAACCGAGCGCGCGAAGCATGGCCAGGTCGCGACGCCTTCGTCGAACTGAGGTGCTCAGCGTGAAGCCGAGCGCGACCATGGCGCCGGCGGAGAGCGCCAGCGCGAGCACCGCTGGCGTCGCGCCGATTGAACGGTAGTTCTGGATTTCGGCGGGGTATTGGACGCCGAGCAGCGTGATGCCGTCACCCCCTCCGAGGCCGTTCGGCAACGTCACGAAGGCCCGATTGCCGACGGCCACGATCTTTTTCAGCGATGCTCTGCCGGCGGTCAGGGAGACACCCGGGCGAAAGCGCACGAAGACCGTCTTGGGGCCGTTCAGCGTCGCGGAAGGTTGCTGGAGGAACTTCTTCATCGCCGCCGTCTCGATGCCTCCCGGGATGATGGCGCCCACGCCCATGGAGGGATGCAGTGACATGGAGGCACCGACGGCCGGGAACGTGGCCGTGCCGACGATCACCAGCGGTGTGGGCGGTATGTAGACCGGGGCATCTTGGGGGGCTCCGTAGCCGCCCATCACCGTGTCGCCCAAGTGCTTGTGAAGCTCGGCCATGGTTTGGGCGCCGAGCACGATCTGATTCGACGCGTCAACTTCGTGGCCCGAGAGCATCGGCGGAGCGACCGTCGCATGCGTGGTCGCGATCAGGGCGGGTACCGTCAGGCCGTCGATCTGCACGTTCGCGTAACTGACGCCCGACCATGAAGCCACTAGCGGATCGTGACTCAAGAGAGTGGTCGATTGTGGCGGCACGTCTTGGTTGCCGGTGATCGCCATGTTCCAGTTCCAACCGTAGAGCGATGGGTGCGATATCAGCGTAGAAAGGCCGCTGCCGAACGTCAGTGTCGCGACCACGATCGTGACCGCGAGAGCTGCGCCGACGAGGGCCGAACGAATCGGCACGGCGTCGCGGTCTTTCCCGGGTTCCAGAGCGAAGCGCACGCCAGTGACCCCGGTCAACGCGAGTCCGCCTCTCGCGAGGACGTTGGCCAAGCGCGAACCCACCGGCGCCACGAACGTCTGCCTCCGAACAACGAGTCGCCTCGAATGGCGCTGGGCCAAGAACGCGGCGACGCCGCCGAGTGTGAGAACGAAGAATGCGAAGGCGGCTCCCAGCACAGTCCAGTCGAAGCCGATCCCTCCGTGCGGGTAGACCGATCGAACCGGTCCAATCGGAGCGACGGGCGAGAGAGCCACCCCGACGATGAGTGCGAGGACGCTCCCGGCCACGACCGCGCTCGTGACGCCGAGCGCGCCGGTGATGGTGACGGTTCGGGGGTCGGCGCCGAGTGCTCGCAGCACTTCGAAATCGCCGTCGTCGTTCGACAGTGTGCGCGCGAGAAGACCCCCGGTGATCACCAACGCCGCGAGCGCGGCGATCAGGCCGAACACGCTGAGCGCGATCCCGACTGGTTCGATGGAGCGGTTCACCTGGGTGATGACGTCGGAGGTGACGTGGAAGGTGTAGGTGGTTCCTTTAGGGAGCGCCTTGATGATCTCGAGTTCGACTTTTGACACCGAACGGGCCCCGTGCTCGAGTTGGAGGTCGTAATCGATGTAATTGCCATTCGCCACCACGAACGGTTTCGTAAGTGCCGGGGTGAAGAACATGAGTGCCGGGTACAGGTCGACCTCGTCGAGCACGACCTGACTGTTGAGCACGACCGTACCCACCAGATGTTCGGAAATGCTCAGCGCGGGCTTTATCTTGGCCGAGGGCCAGCCCGGCAGGCTGGTTTGGGGAATAGTGTAGAAGTCCATCGGGACTTTTTGACCTACGTGCAAGCCCATGAGGCGCTCGGCATTTGCGGTCATGACGAATTCGTTGGCCTCGCGAGGATTGGCCATCCGACCTTGAAGGACGGCGAGCTTGTCCTGCCGGAAGTATTCCGCCCCGAGGCTACCGACGGGCGAGACGCTTCCATTGCCGATTGCCCCAGTAACCAGCGGTGCTCCGTGAGATCCGGCGGTGAATCCGGCGAGGAAGAACTGTACTCCCGCCACGTGACGAACCAGAGGAAGTCGTGCGAAGTGCGACGTGAGGTTGGGCCCGGGAAGCAGCACGCTCAGGTCCGACGGGTTCGTACTTTTCAAGAAAACGTTAAACGACGATTCGGTCCGTCTCGCTGCGGCGATCGCTCCGATGGACAACCCGCCCACCAGTCCGATGAGCAGCGCAATCACCAGGTAATTCGACCAGCGGCGCGCGAAGTTGGTGCGCAGGAAGTACCACGCGATACGAAGTGTTCTGCCTTTCACCGTCGGGTGCCCTTCGACACGAGTTTGGTCATGCGATGGCGACCCCTCAGCGACTCTCGTACGTCCTCGCGTCAGTATTCCCGCCGGGGACGGACTCTCCAAGGAAGACAGCACCCGAGCAACCGTGGTATCAGCACCACGCATCTCTTCGAGGGTCGACTTCCGTGGATATCAATGAGTGCGCGGGGTTGGCTTCGCATGTCCCACCGGACGCGGAGGGGGGCTTTTTCGTCGTTTCGGTCGTCAAGGTGACCGCACGTTTCAGGGATTCAGTTCCAACGCCCTGGCGTCGTACGTCATTACGGCCGAAAATCAGTCGACTCACTGGAGTTGAGCGCCGTAGTTGGCCGTTGTGGACGGCAATCGAGAGCCCGAGTACCGTGTCCGCTATGCGACGCGGACATCTCAGACTCGAAGGGAGCAAACCATTTGCTCAACGGGCTCTTTTGGTTCGAACCAGGTTGTTTGTTGGTGCACTCGTCGCCGCGAGTGCCATCGCCGTACCAATAACGTCGATTCTCACGACGGCGAGCGCCCGCGCCAACACTTTGCAGCAGTCATCGGACGGTTCGTCGACCGGTTGGTATCCGAACGAACCGCTGCTTTCTCCCGCGAAGGTGATCGGCGGCGACTTCGGAGAACTCTTTGACACTCAATTGAACGGACAGGTCTACGCCCAGCCGCTCGTGAGCCAACCCACGGTGTTGACCGTGACGGAGAACGACTACGCCTACGGGCTCAACGCAACGACGGGAGCGATCGAGTGGCAGCACAACTATGGTCCTCAAGCCAACCCTCTCCAAAACATCGGCTGCGGCGATGTGGGATCTTCCTTGGGTATCTCGGGTACCCCGGTCATCGATCCGACGACTGGAATTGCCTATTTCGTCGCCGCGAAAGAGGAGGCGGGAAACACCACTCAGTGGTTTATGGAGGCCGTCAACGTACAGACCGGCGCGACGCCCGCGAACTGGCCAGCGAACGGGGTGCCCATTCAAGGATCGGCCGACAACTACCCTGACACCGTCTTCAACGGGACTTACCAAACTCAGCGTCCCGGTCTAGTCCTCGTCCACGGCGTTGTCTTCGCGGCCTTCGGCTCACAGTGTGACTTCGGCAATTGGAATGGTTGGCTCGTGGGGGTGAGTGAATCGGGCGCAAACATCACCACGATGTGGGCCGCCGAGGAATGCTCTCCCACTGTCTGTTCGGGAGAACCGGGCGCGGGTATCTGGCCTTCCGGTTCGCCACCGATCGTTGATAGCCAAGGCGACATCATCGTCGCGACGGGCAACGGTGACATACCAATCGGCCCAGAGCCGGGCAGCGACGCCACCGCGGATACCTACGGTGAAGCGGTCGTCAAGCTGAGAACCTCCGGCCCCATCCTCCAACCAATCGATTTCTTCATTCCGGCCGACGCGCTGTCGCTCAATAATCAAGACGGCGACCTCGGGTCCGGTGGTCCCGTGGCGCTACCCGCCAGCATGGGCACTAGCGCGGATCCCCACGTGTTGCTCGAAGTCGGCAAGCAGGGCACCCTGTACGTTCTGAATCAGGACAATCTTGGTGGCTACGAGCAAGGTCCGAGCCAGACGGACGATTCGCTCGCGCAAGTGAGTGCCTCGGGGGGAGTGTGGTCAAAGCCCGCGGTGTGGCCCGGGGACGGCGGATACGTCTACGTGCCAACGGCGGGATCGGGCGGATTCTTGAATAACGGAGGATCTTTCGATGCCTTTCAGGAAACAATCACTAACAATGACGTGTCATTCCATCTCGCGGGCGCGACGGGGAACACGGGAAATATCTTCGGGTTCGGCTCCGGCACGCCCATCGTCACGTCGAATGGAACCACGTCGGGTTCGGCGCTGGTGTGGATCACTCACGCCACCGGTCGGAACGGACTGAACTCCCAGTTGGAGGCGTTCAATCCGATCCCCGTCAACAACTCTCTGAAAGAGGTGTGGAGTTCATCGCCCTTTACCTCCACCGTGTTCTCCGAGCCGGGTGTGGACAACGGAATTGTCTACGTCGGCACGAAAGAGGGCACGCTGTTAGGTTTCGGCGCACTGGCGTCATCGACGCCCGCGCTGAGCGGCGCGAACGTGAACTTTGCTTCGACTACCGTCTCGCAGTCGTCCGTTCCTTCGGACGCCACCTTCACGGCCTCTTCGACCACGACGGTGAAATCGTTCACCGAGTCCGGTTCGGCGTACACGATGGGACTACCGACAATGCCATTGCCGGCGACCCTGTCCGCTGGCCAGACCATTTCAGTGCCCGTCACGTTTACGCCCACCGCTCTGGGCGCGAATCCCGGCACGCTCACGGCGAACGTCACGGGTGCGACGTCCGAGATCACGTTGAGCGGACAAGGTCAAACCGCGACGGCGTCCTTCACCATCTCGCCCACCGCCGCAGACTTCGCGCCCGTCCCGATCGGCGCCGGCGACGTCACGATCCCCATCACCTTCACCAACGTCTCTTCGAGCGCCATCAATGTGACCGGGTTCGCATCGCCCACCTTGCCGTTCACCGTGACGGATCCGCCGGGCGCTCAAACGATTCAACCGAACGGCACACTCATCTTCACCGTTCAATTCGCGCCGCCGGGCTCTTCGGGAAATTTTGTTCACCTCTTTCAGAGTGTGGCGACGCTCGACACGTCCCTGGGCAATTTCGGGGTGGCCATTTCGGGATCAGCTGATCCGCCCGCACAGATCAGCACCGCGCCGGACGTACTCAACTTCGGCGACGTGGCCGTGGGCTCGAGTGCGACACTCAATTTCAATCTCGGTGATCAAGGTGGTATTCCACTGCTGATAACTCTGTCAACTCCACCGTCGACGAATGGATTTAGCGCGCTGACGAATCCGTTCACGCAGTTAGCCAGCACGAACCCAGCGGACACCTTGGCCCCGAATAGCTCGATACCAGAGACGGTGCGGTTCACCCCCACGGGCGATGGATTGGTCTCGTCAACGTGGCTGCTCGAAGGCAATGACGGCAGTGGAGTTCAAACGGTCACGCTCACGGGCACGGGGTTCACCCCTCCGCCACCGCCACCGCCGCCGCCGCCTCCACC
>PNAH01000030.1 GCA_003170315.1 Acidimicrobiaceae bacterium | reverse complement strand
CTCTTTTCGCTGTTCGTCACGCCCCTGTGGATCCGATTCCTCACCCGTCGTTCGCTCGGGCAACGGATCCACGAAGACGCACCCTCGACCCACCTCGTCAAGGCCGGCACGCCCACCATGGGTGGCGTCATCATCGTCATGGCGACGGTCATCGGTTACGCCATGGGTCACGTGGGCACCTCGATCGTCTTCACGCGCAGCGGGTTCCTGGTGTTGGCCGTCATCGTCGCGTCGGGATTCCTCGGATTCCTCGACGACTACATCGGCATTCGCAACGCCCGCAACCTCGGACTCAACAAGCGCGGCAAGCTCGCCGGTCAGCTACTGATCGCCGCGGTGTTCGCGGTGCTGTCGATTGATTGGGTCCACACCTCGACCAACCTGTCCTTCACCCGATTCTCATTGCCCGGTTGGAATTTGACGTCGGTCGGGTGGTTCCTGCTCGCCATGCTGGTGATCATCGCGAGTTCGAACGCGGTGAACCTCACCGACGGTCTCGACGGACTGGCCGCCGGCTCGGGAACGTTCTGCTTCGGCGTGTTAGCGATCATCGGTTACTGGCAGTTCCGTCACTTCTCGATCTACCACCTGCACGCCGCACTCGATCTCGGTCTCGTCGCCGTCGGTCTGGTCGGTGCGTGCCTCGGCTTCCTCTGGTGGAACGCGGCGCCGGCGCGCATCATCATGGGCGACACCGGGGCCCTCGCGATCGGCACCGGACTCGGGGCGTTGTGTCTTTTGATGAACCTCGACCTGTTGTTACCGGTGATCGGCGGACTCTTCGTCGCCGAGACGGCGTCGGTGATCCTCCAGGTGATCAGTTTCCGACTGTTCGGCCGGCGGATCTTTCGCATAGCGCCCTTCCATCACCACTTAGAGATGCGTGACTGGCCCGAATTCACGATCATCGTGCGCCTGTGGATCGTCGCCGGTCTTCTCGCGATGCTCGGTCTCGGGGTCTTCTACGGCGACTTCTTGAAGATCGCCAAGGTGGTGTGAGTGGCGATCCGTCAAAAAGACCTGCGTAGCGAAACGCGCCCGCGGCGCGCGGTCCCCGCGACGCGACCCCAGGAGCGCGGACTGTTCCAGCCGATGCCCCACGGCGTCGCCAGCGGTCGTGTGCTGCTCGTCATCACGACGCTGCTCGTCACCTTCGGGACGATCGCGATCGCCTCGGCCAGCGAAGGTCAAGCGTCGGCCAACGGCGGGACCACGTGGTCGATCATGATTCACGATCTGGTGTACCTCGGATTCGGACTGTTCGCGCTCTACCTCGCTTCACGCGTGCGCCTCGATCGACTGGTACGCGCCGCCCCGCTCCTGATGCTTTTCGGCCTCGGACTCCTGCTCGCGGTACGCGCCATCGGCGTGACCAGCAACGGCGGTAAACGGTGGCTCAACCTGCACGTGATCTACCTGCAGCCGTCGGAACTGTTCAAGCTCTTCACCGTGCTCTTCATCGCGTGGCTGGTCCAGCATCACCACGACGAACTGGGCCACTGGCGACAGCTCGCGGTGTGGACGCTGCCGGTCACCTTCGGATGCGCGCTCATCGTCATCGAGCCCGACATCGGCACTTCCTCGGTGGTGGCGGTGATCGCCTTCGCCATGCTCGCGGTGGGCGGACTCTCGCGAAAGATGCTCGGACGAATCATGCTCCTGGGCGTCGCCGCCTTCGGGGCCTACGTGGCCTATAAGCCGTATTCGGCCGGGCGGTTGCTGTCGTTCCTGCACCCGAACACCCATTTACTGGGCAGTGGCTATCAGCTGTTGCAGAGCCGCATCGGTCTGGGCGCCGGCGGCGTCGGGGGTCTCGGTCTCGGCCACAGTCGTGAGAAGTGGGGACTACTGCCCAACCCCCACACCGACTTCATCTTCACCATTATCGGTGAGGAGCTAGGACTCATTGGCACGCTGGCGGTCATCGCCTTGTTCGTCGCCTTCCTCTTCGCGGCGGTGCGCATCGCCCAGCAGTGCACCAACTCGGTCTATCGACTGATCGCGGTCGGCATCACCACCTGGATCGCGGTGGAGGCGTTGATCAACATCGCGTCGGTCGTCGGCTGGTGGGCCGTCACCGGAATCCCGCTGCCCTTCTTCTCCTACGGCGGCACGGCGTTGATCACCGAACTGGCCGCCGTGGGGCTGCTCTACAACATCGCGCACGATCATTCGCACAGTGGCGACGTGACGATCCGCGAACACCGCCTCACCAACTTCCGAGAGACCATCGAACGAAAAACCGCCCCCCGTCCGGCCCGCTCGCGCTCGATGAACGATCCGCGCCGGACCCGCTAATGGCCGGTCCCATCGTCATCACCGGGGGTGGGACCGGGGGACACATCTTTCCCATGGTCGCGATCGCCGACCAGTTGCGCGTGCTCGGCATCGACGCCGGCGACCTTCGTTTCGTGGGGAGTCGCCGAGGACAGGAGTCGGAGTTGTTGGCCACCAACGACGTGGCGCTCACCCTGTTACCCGGTCGGGGCTTTCGTCGCTCGATGGCCCCGGACGCACTCCTACAGAATCTCGAAGCCGCCGGGTCCTTGACCCTGGCGGTGGTGAGGGCGCTGGTGAAGATTCGTCAGTGGCGACCATCGGTCGTGGTGTCCCTGGGTGGCTACGCCTCGTTCGCGACGTCCCTGGCGGCCGTCGTGTGGCGACGCCCGCTGGTGCTGGTTCAACTGGACGCCGAACCGAGCGCCGCGCAGCGACTGTTCACACGATTCGCGCGCGCGCGATGTTGCGCCTTTCCCTCGAGCGATCCCAAAGCCGTGGTGACGGGCACGCCCCTTCGCCAGAGCATCGTCTCGGTCGATCGTTCCGAAGAGTCACGACGGACGGCGCGCGCAACGATCGTTGCGCCGATCGACGAGGATCGAACGGTCGTCGTGGTGATGACCGGCTCACTCGGGTCGACGCGTGTCAATCAGGCGGTGAGCGAACTGGCGCGGCGCTGGTCCTCTCGACACGATCGAACGATTCTTCACGTGGCCGGGCGACGCGACCTTGACGTCGTGCGCGCCGACGCTCCACTGACCGACGGGCTCGACTATCGGATCCTCGAATTCGGCGACATGGTCGAGCTCTGGGCCGTGGCGGACGTGGCGATCTGTCGCGCCGGCGCGTCGACCGTGGCCGAGTTGACGACGCTCGGGATTCCCTCCGTACTGGTGCCCTTGGCGCACGCGCCCGGCGATCACCAGATGAAGAACGCCCTGGTCGTCGTCGAGGCCGGGGGCGCGCGACTGGTCCTCGACGCCGAGTGCACCGGCGCCAAACTCGATGACGTGTTGATGACCATGACGGCGCCCGAAGTGCTCGATTCGATGGGGCGCGCGGCGAGATCCTTAGGCCGAAGTGACGGGGCCGTCGCGATCGCGCGCGTCGTCGCCCAAGTGCGTGGTCGCTCGTGAACGTGTTCGAGCCGGGCGTTCGGGTCCACGTGGTGGGCGTCGGCGGCGCGGGCATGAGCGGCCTGGCTCGGCTCCTCGTCGAGTCCGGCGCCGTGGTGAGCGGCAGCGACCTCGCCGACTCGGCCGTGCTCGAAGAGTTGCGCGCGATGGGCGTGACGGTCGCGGTCGGACACGAGGCGGTGAACGCCGCTCACGCTGACGTCGTGGTGTGGTCCCCGGCCGTGGCGGGTGACAACGCGGAACTGGTGGCGGCGCGCGCCAGCGGCGCGACGCTCCTGTCGCGCGCCGACGTTCTCGCCGAACTGGCGAAAGCTCGACCGGTCGTCGGACTCACCGGTACCCACGGCAAGACGACCGCCGCCTCGATGATGGCTCACGTGCTGGCCGCCGACGGGCGCGACGCGGGGCGACTGCTCGGCGCCGAGGTGCTCGGGCTCGGGGCCAACGGTCACTGGGGAAGCGACGAGGTCGTCCTCGAAGTGGACGAAAGCTACGGGACGTTCGCCCTCGTGCATCCGCACGCCCTGGGGTTGTTGAACGTCGAGGCCGACCACCTCGATCACTACGGCACGCTCGGGGCCCTCGAGCACGCCTTCGCCGATCTACTGGATCGCACCGACGGGCCCGTCGTCATCTGGAGTGACGACCCGGGCTGTCAGCGTGTGGCGGCGATGGCCCAACGCCCGGTGGTTCGCGTCGGCACCGGTGACGCGCCGTGGCGCGTGGACGACGTCGAGGTCACGCGACACGAGGCTCGCTTCACTCTTCACGGACCGGCGACCGAGATGCGCCTGACCCTCCAGGTGACCGGCGTCCACAACGTCGCCGACGCGGCGGTGGTGGCGGTCCTGGCCAGAGAACTCGGGGTGTCACCCGACGCGATCCGCACGGGACTGGCCAACTTTCGCGGGGCGCCACGCCGTTTCGATCTGTTGGGTTCGTGGCGCGGGGTGGACGTCTACGAGAGTTACGCGCACCTGCCCGGTGAGATTCGAGCGATCCTCAGCGCGACACGCGCCGCCGGTTACCAACGAATCACCGCGGTCTTTCAACCCCATCGAGTGACGCGCACGCTCTCGTTGGTCGAGGACTTCGCGCCCGCTTTCGACCTCGCCGCGGCCGTCATCGTGACCGACATCTACCCGGCCGGTGAATCGAACCCCACCGGCGTCACCGGCGAAGTGATCGCTGAGGCCCTTCGGCGACGCGGTGCCGCAGTGGTGACGTACTGCGCTGCGATCGAGGACGTTCCGGACGCGCTCGACAGCCTCCACGAGGACAGTGACGTCGTGGTGTTGCTCGGCGCCGGCGACGTGGCCCCGGTGGCCCAGAAGCTCCAGGGTATGAGCTGATGTCCTTCGATGAGCTCCTCAAGGCCGGTGGCGCGCGGGTGAAAGAGCACGCGCCGTTCGGGGCGCGCACGACCTATCGCGTCGGTGGCACCGTGCGGGCCCTGGTGACACTGTCGTCCATGGCCGATCTCGAGGAGTTGGGTCCCGCGATGTTGGCCAGCGGACTGGCGATGTTCGTGCTCGGCAACGGCTCGAACCTGTTGGTTGCCGACGGCGAGCACGAGGTCCTCGGGGTCCACTTGGTGGGGGAGTTCGAGGAACTACGAACGCGTGAGGAAGACGACGTAGTCGTCGTCGACGTGGGCGCCGGTTTGGGTCTGCCCATCGCCGCTCGACGACTCGCCAAATCGGGCGTCGTCGGATTCGAATGGGCGGTCGGCGTGCCCGGAAGCTTCGGAGGAGCGGCGGTGATGAACGCCGGGGGTCACGGTTCGGACATGGATGAGTCCCTGGTCTCGGTGACGGTCTGGCACGACGGCGCGACGCGAACGTGGTCCAAGGAACTGTTGGACTACGGCTATCGCGCGAGTTCGCTTCGCAGTGACGACCTCGTGACGGCGGTGCGACTGCACCTGCGCGCCGGTGACAGCGAGGTGGCCCAAGAAAGGATCCGCGAGATCGTGCGGTGGCGGCGCGAACACCAACCCGGCGGTGCGAACGCGGGCAGCGCCTTTCGCAATCCCGAGAACGATTTCGCCGGCCGACTCATCGAAGCGGCCGGCTGCAAGGGACTGCGGATCGGGACCGCGGTCATCTCGGAGAAGCACGCGAATTTCATCATCGCCGACGCCGACGGACGCGGCAACGACGTCTATGAACTGCTCACCACTGTTCGCGAGTTGGTGCGCGAGTCCTGCGGAGTCGAACTGGTGAGCGAACACCGCTTCCTCGGATTCGAGACCTCGTGAGTCGCGCCCCGCGCAGTTCGCGCGAGGTCACGAACGCCGCGCGGACGCGACCGCGCGCCGAACCTCGCGTCGACCCGCGGGGACGCCGGCCGGCCAACGAATCGCCGCCCCCGCGTCGGCGGCGCTTCCGATTCGTCCGATACACGATGGTCACGGTGTTGGTCCTGGCCACGCTGGCCGTCGCCGGGGAGTGGGTTCTTCGCCAGTCCTATTTTCGCGTGCAGCACATCACCTTCGTCGGCGTGCGTCACGAACCGCTGGCGCTGGTGATCGCGGCGTCCGGTCTCGAGGCCCACCCGACGATGATGGACGTCAACGACTTGACGGTGAAGGCGAACCTGGCGCAGTTCGCCTGGATTGACTCGGTGGACCTCACCAAGCGTTGGCCCAATACCGTCGTCGTCACCGTGCACGAAGGCACCGCGGTCGCCGTGGCGTTCAACGCCCGACACGGGCTGCAGTACGTGAGTCGCCGGGGACGCGACCTGGGTCCGGCGCCGCGGCACACGAACCTGCCGACCCTGCAGTTCGTGCGTCCGCGTACCGCGGTGTGGCCGTTCAGCCGCGCGGGCCGTTCCGCGGCGTACGTCGCCGCGCAACTGCCACCGGCCTTCAGCGCCCAGGTCTCGATCGTCACCGAGAACGATCACGGCGTGGTGACCCTGAAGATGACGACCCCGGTGACTTTTATTATTGGACCGCCGACGCAGTTGCACGCCAAATTCGTGGCGATTGCGTCGGTGATCGCGCACACCACACTTCGCCCCGGCGACGTCGTGGACGTCACGGTTCCGGGCGAGTTGGCGGTGACCGGAACGCCGCCGTCGTAGGGCGCCATTTGACCAAAAAGCAAGGTCTGACTAGCCTTCGATGACGTTTGTTCGCCAATGTTCGCTCCTTCATCAGAGGTGCGACACAATGGAGGAGTCAACCCAAGGGGAGTTCATGAGTCTCAATCAGAACAATTACCACGCCGTGATCAAAGTCATCGGCGTGGGTGGAGGCGGTGTGAACGCAGTCAATCGCATGATCTCCTCGGGACTTCGCAATATCGAATTCATCGCGGCCAACACCGACGCCCAGGCGCTCTTGATGAGCGAGGCCGATCTAAAACTGGACATCGGGCGCGAGCTGACCAAGGGACTGGGGGCCGGGAGTGACCCCGAGATCGGTCGCCAGGCCGCCGAGGAACACCGCGGTGAGATCGAAGAGGCTCTGATGGAGACCGACATGGTCTTCATCACCGCCGGCGAGGGTGGTGGCACCGGTACCGGCGCGGCCCCGGTGGTCGCCGAGGTTGCTCGGGCGCTCGGCATTTTGACGATTGGCGTGGTCACGCGGCCCTTTTCCTTTGAGGGCAAGCGCCGCGCCACGCAGGCCGAAAAGGGAATCCAGTCCCTTCGCGAGAAGGTCGACACCCTCATCGTCATCCCCAACGATCGCCTGCTTTCGGTGACCGCGGCCGACACGTCGATGTTGGACGCCTTCAAGATCGCCGACGACGTACTGCTCTCGGCCGTACGAGGCGTGACCGACCTGATCACCGTGCCCGGTCTGATCAACACTGACTTCGCCGACGTGAACGCCATCATGCGCAACGCCGGTACCGCCATCATGGGCGTGGGATCTTCCACGGGCGAGGGTCGAGCCGTGAACGCCGCGCGCGCGGCCATCACCTCACCGTTGCTGGAAGCGTCCATTGACGGCGCTCGCGGCATTTTGATGAACATCGTCGGGGGACCCGACGTCACGCTGTCTGAAGTGACCGAGGCCGCCGAGATAATCCACTCGGTCGCCCACCCCGACGCCAACATCATCTTCGGTAGCGTCATCGACGACTCCATCGGCGACGCGGTGCGCGTCACGGTCATCGCCGCGGGCTTCGACCACAACGCGCCGGCCAAGGCTTCACCGCTCACGACGTCCGAGCCCTCCATGACCGAAGGTCCCCGCAGCGATATCTTCACCAGCACCACCAATGACGACTTCTTCGACGTCGGTGGCGATGACGATCTCCCCAGCTTCCTCCGCTGACCCCCAGCTCGTCGCGCGCGTCGCCCAGAACCTGGCGACGCTTCGCGAGCGTATCTCGGCGACCGGTCGCGACCCCGCGTCGATTCGGATCGTGGCGGTCACCAAGACCTTCGGTGTCCCAGCCGTGCGAGCGGCGCTCGCCAACGCTCTCAACGACGTGGGGGAGAACTACGTCGACGAGCTCGAAGCCAAGTGCGCGCAGAGTCGCGAACTGCCCCTCCGGTGGCACTTCTTGGGAACCTTGCAGTCGAACAAGATCGCTCGGGTGATCGCCTGCGCCCAGGTTCTGAGCACGGTCTCTCGGATGAAGGAGTTAGAGAGGATCGCCTCTTCCGCTCACCGCCCCGCCCTCTACGTACAGGTGGACTACACCGGCGACGCGTCGCGCAACGGCGCCCCGGCGACTGAGGTGGCGGCCCTCGTGCAACGGGCCCGAGACCTCGAACTCGACGTGCAAGGACTCATGACCGTGGCGGCGCCCGATGCGGCACTGGCGCGTTCGGCCTTCGGGGCTTTGGCCGCGCTGCGCACAGATCTCGGGCTCACCGAGTGTTCGATGGGTATGAGCGACGATCTAGAAGTGGCCTGTGAAATGGGCACCAGCGAGGTTCGAATAGGACGCGCGCTCTTCGGGGAGCGGGTCGCTACGAGTGCCCCCTGACCTAACATGGGTGAAAGCGCCGGAACCGCAAGGAGATGTCGATGAAAGATAAGTTGCGCGGGTTCTTAGGATTCCTGGGCCTCATTGAAGACGAGTACGGCGAATACGGCTCTACCGGAGCGGCGCCGGCGCGTCCCTTCACCGAATCCACCACCGCCGAGGTCGAGCCGGAGTGGAGCGCTCCGAGCGCGCGACAGTTCCCGACCTCCTCCACGAACTCAGCGCCGCTGCGCCCGGCCTCCAATCCCCGCCCGTCGTCGATCTCCGTGCTCGACTCCTCGGGTCAGGCCTCGAGAGTTCGCCCGATGGCGAGCGCCCCGAGGGGCGGTTCGTTCTCCCCCGAGCGCGACGTTGCCATCTTCGCGCCGCGTAGTTACGACGAGTCGCGTCGCATCACCGACCTGTTGCGTTCCAATCGCGCGGTGGTGCTCAACGTCGCCTCGGTCGACGCGAACCTCGGTCGACGACTGGTGGACTTTGCCTCGGGCACGGCCTACGCGTTGAACGCGAAGATCGAGATCCTCGGCAACAGCCTCTATCTCATGAGTCCCCAGGGCATGCACCTCGGCCCCGAAGCGAAGGATCGGCTACGCGAGGCCAATTATCGCGACCTCGGCGGCGCATGAGATTTATTCAAGACCTGCTGACGCTCTACATCTTGATCATCTTCGTCTCGTCGCTGCTCAGTTGGTTCCCGAGCACCAATTCGTCGGGCGGACTGTCGACCACGAAACTGGTGCTGGCGCGCCTGACCGAGCCGGTGCTGCGGCCGCTGCGACAGATCATTCCGGGCGCGCGCAGCGGCATCGATTTCTCACCCTTCGTGGCGATCCTCATCCTCTACATCATCAAGGCCAACATCTGAGTCCCCAATTCAACGACTGATGACAACCAGAGCACTATGGTGGCTGCATGGATAGCACGGATTCGGCCTACTCGGCGCTGGACGCCATCGACACGGTGGCCTTCAAAATCGGGGTTCGGGGATACAACGTTGACGAGGTCGACGACTTCCTCGAGAAACTCTCGGGCGAGGTCCACCAGCTCAAGGATCTCGTCTCCCAACAGCGCCAGCAGTTGCGCCAGGCCGGCGAGCGCATCAACCAGCTCGACACGCGCTCGAGTGGCGACGCGCCCGCGGCGCCATCGGCGGCGCCCGCCGCGGCGCCGCGACACATCAGCGTGTCGGGCGCCGAGCAGGTGACCGCGATGATCGTCATGGCCCAGCAGTTCATCGAGCAGGCCCAGCAGGAGGCCGAAACCAAGGCCCGCGAGATGACCGCGGGTGCCCAGGAGCGGGCCCGCGAGATCGTCGCCGAAGCACGCAGTCGCGCCGAGGACGAAGTCAATCGCCTCAACGGTCTCAAGCAACGACTGAGTGAAGACGTCGAGACGCTCACGCGTCAGCTCGATTCGGAGCGCAAGCGTCTCAGTGGCGCGCTCGCGGAGTTCTCGCGCTGGGTCGAGAGTTCGCTGCAAGTGGGCGGAGCTCGCGCGTCGGTCAGCGCCGCGCCCGAACCCGCGCCTCGTCCTCTCAAGCCGCCCCCGGCACCGGCGCCGGTGTCGGATCAGAGCGTCGGTCAGGTCCTTAACTTCGAAGCGCCCTCGCACGACGATCGACCGTAAGTTCCACGGCAACTGGTAGGGTCGTCGCGCACTTGTTGTGCATTGTCGAGGAGTTCACCATGCCGTCCCCAGGAAAAACCACGAAAAAGGCCCCGCCCAAGAAGGCGGCCGCCAAGAAGAGCGTGGTGACGAAGGCCCGGGCCAAGAGAGTCGCACCCAAACGTCCCGTGGCCTCGAAGTCGTTGAAGCGTTCGACGAAGAAGGCGACGAAGCCCGCCCCGAAGAAGGTACCCACGAAAAAGGCCCCGGCCAAGCCGGTGAAGAAGGTCGCCACCGTGAGCGTCGCCCAACGGGCCGCCGCCGCCAAGAAGATCGCCGTCGCCAAGGTCAAGGCCGCCGCCGCCGCAAAACTATTGAAAGAGCGCGAAGCCAAGGCCAAGGCCGCCGAAAAGGCCAAGGCCGCCGCCGCCAAAGCCAAGGCGATGGCCGCGGCGAAGGCGAAGAAGGAACGTGACGCCAAAGCCAAGATCGCCGCCAAAGAACGCGAAGTGCAGCGCAAGGCCCGCGAAAAGGCCGCCGCGGAAGCGAAAAAGCAACGCGAAATCGACGCGAAGCGCAAGGCCATCGAGGCCGAGAAGCAGCGCAAGATCCGTGAGATCGAGCGACGCAATCACGAGGAGTTGAAGCGTCAAGAACGTCGCGAGGCCGAAGAGCGCAAGCGTCTCGAAGCGCTCGAACGCAAGATGCACTCCAGGCCCTACGCCGACGAACCGGAGTTCCTCGAAGAGTTGCGACAGCTCTTGCTCGAGACGCGAAACGCCACCAACGACGACATCGTCGTGATGGAGTCCGAAGCCGACGAGATGTTGGTCGACCGCGAACGTCTCGAGTACGACGACGAGGACGGCAGCAGCGTCGCGTCGGATATTCAGCGCGACCAAAAGAAGGACCTGGCCTCACTGCTTCGCTTGAAGGTCGACGAGATCGACGTCGCCCTGTCGCGCATCGCCGACGGCAGTTACGGGCGCTGTGACGAGTGCTTCGAGGCCATTTCGAAGCCCCGTCTGCTGGCTCAATTGCCGGTCTTTATGTGTGTCTCGTGTCGCGCAAGCGTCTAAGTGATCGGATCAATTACTCGGTCATCGTGATCGCCCTCGTCGTAACGGCCATTGACGCACTCTCCAAAATCTGGGCCCGTCACGCGCTCAAATCGCACGCCATTCACGTCGGCGGCGGGATCTGGCTGCGACTGCAGTACAACTCGGGCATCTCGTTCTCCTTCAACCAGACCAGGTCCGTGCTCACCACGATCGTCACCGTCGTCGTCGCCCTCGTGGTCGTGGCCGTGGGTCTGCGAGCTCGTCGGGGTCTGGCCACGGTCGGCTTCGGCCTGTTGATCGGCGGTGGCGTGGCCAACGTCGTCGACCGACTCTCGGCCCGTCCCCATCAAGTGACCGACTTCATCGCGTTGGGATCGTTCCCGGTCTTCAATTTCGCCGACGTAGCGATCACCGCCGGATTCATTACTCTGCTGGTGGTCGCGTTGACCGGCGAGAAGTTGCTCGCGTGAGTGACGACGCCTTCAACGCCTTCGACGGCGAAACGTTGGATTTGATTGTTCCGGGCACGCTGGATGAGATTCGCATCGATCGCGTGCTCGCGTTGTTGACGGGACTCTCGCGTTCCGAGGCGAACGAGATCATCGCCAGTGGCGCCGTGACCTTGAACGACAAAGTGATCGTGAAGTCCTCGACGCCGGTCGCGGACGGTCAACGACTGATCGCGGTATTGCCGGCTCCGGAGAGCACGAACGTGGCAGCCGACGCGAGCGTCCCGGTCGACGTGGTGCTCGACGACGTCGACTTCGCCGTGGTCAACAAAGCCCCGGGCCAGGTCGTGCACCCGGGCGCCGGACACCGCGACGGCACGTTGGTCGCCGGGTTGCTCGCGCTGTATCCCCAGATGCGAGATCTCAGTGCGGAGGGTCTCTGTGATCCCCAACGCCCGGGCATCGTGCACCGACTCGATAAAGGGACCTCGGGCGTCCTGGTCGTCGCCAAGACGCCCGAAGGTTTTTCGAATCTGAGCACGCAGTTGGCGGAGCGTCTCATGCAGCGCACCTACTACGGCATGGTGGAGGGCCACGTCGCCGAAGAGCGCGGAGTGGTCGACGCCCCGATCGGGCGATCGACGCGAACGCCGACGGTGATGGCGATCCGCTCGGACGGTCGTTCGGCGCGCACGGGCTACGAGGTTCTCGCGCGAATCGAGAAGCCCCACGCCATGTCACTGTTGCGATTACAACTCGATACCGGACGGACGCATCAGATTCGCGTCCACTTGGCGACCATCGGGCATCCGGTGGTGAACGATGCGCGCTACGGCCACCGACGCGAGAAGCGTCTGGTCGAGGACCGGTTCTTCCTGCACTCGACCACGCTGGCGTTCGCGCACCCGAGGACGGACGAATGGATCACCACCAGCGTGCCGCTGCCTTCGGATCTGCGAGCGTTGGTTCCGGAATCGGTGGAGTTCTAGGCCACTTCGCGCGCGGCCACTACGGCCGAGTCCTCGCGAAGCAGGTCCAGCGCCTCTTCTTCGGCGCGGCGAACGCGGCGAACGCCGATGTCCATCTTGGTCGCCGTCGCCTGAAGCGAGAGGGGAGTGGCTCCGTTGAGTCCGAAGCGCAGGCTCAGCACCTCACGTTGCAGGTCGTTCAGCTTCTCGAGGGCGCCGTGGAGTTGGTCGTCCATCATGGTCTGCTCGATGTCACCAACCCAGTCGTGCTGGCTGGGGGCCACGAGGTCGCCCAGGGTCGTCGCGGAATCGGACGACGCGGGCTGATCGAGGCTCGCCGTGACGCCGGCCAGTCCGTGCAGGTTGTCGCGCTCGGCCTTGGTCATGCCGGTCGCTTCGCTGAGCTCATCGTCGGTCGGCTTACGGCCGAAGATCGAGGTCAGTTCGGCCGTGGTCGCCTCGAGGCGCTGGAGTTGCTCTCCGACTTCGAGAGGAATTCGGATGGTGCGACCGTGCTGTTGGACGGCGCGCTGCAGCGCTTGGCGAATCCACCACGTGGCGTAGGTCGAGAACTTGAAGCCGCGCTCCCAGTCGAATTTCTCGACGGCGCGCAAGAGTCCAAAAGTTCCCTCTTGGACGAGGTCGATCATTTCGACGCCCCGGTCCTGATAACGGCGGGCCCAGTGCAGGACCAGTCGCAGGTTAGCGGCGACCATTTGCTTCTTGGCCTCTTCGTCGCCAGCGGTTACGCGCTTGGCCAGTTCGACCTGTTCGTCGTAATTGGGCATCGGGTAACGGTCAAGGTCACGCATCAAGAGGCCCAACATGTCGTTGGTGTTCACGGCGGATCGGCGGGGGGTGGTAATCATTCGAATCTCCTCCTGAATTCATAGACAACTCGCCCGTGGGCGGTAATTTCTCCTACGAACGTATACATAATTTACCACGATTTTTGGAGTAGTTCAAGGCCGGAATTCTCTGAAAGTCATAAGAATCCTCGTCACGCGCTGTGCGTACGCTTGACCGGCCGAACACCCCGCGCTTGGAGGACCATGTCGGCCAGGGTGAAGCTCGAGAGGTGCTCGCGCATGTGGTTGCCGACGTCGGCCCAGACGCCGAGGAGCACGCATTGGCCCTCGTGATCACAGGCGCCGTCCTTGTGGGGTTCGCCGAAATCACCCGCGACAATCGGACCGTCGACCGCGGCGACGATTTCGGCCAGCGTGATCCGTTCGGCCGGTCGCGCCAGCACATAGCCACCGCCCACTCCGCGCTTAGAACGCACCAGACCGACGCCCTTCAGGCTCAGAAGGATCTGTTCGAGGTACGGCTGAGGCAGGCCCGTTCGTCGAGCGAGGTCGCGTACCGAGGTCGGCGTCGAGAGGTCTGGGCCCAGGGCCAGGCTCAGCAGCGCCCGGCTGGCGTAGTCACCTCGCGTCGAAACTCTCACCCCCACATTCTACCGTCGAGGGTCACCAAAACCTCGGGGGTGCACGATGACGTTCGTTTGTCTGGCACAGTGGAAGGGTGGAAGAGACCCCCAGCGAAAACGTGACGGTGAACCCCGACGAAGTCCTCTCGCCGGGCCAGGGCGAGGGCCCGAGTGAGGACGAGAACTCGGACTACATCAGCCAACCGGCGAAGGTCATGCGCATTGGTTCGATGGTGAAATCACTCCTGGATGAGGCGCGCAGCGCCCCCTTGGACGAGGCCGGTCGGGCCCGGTTGCGCGAAATCTACGAGACGTCCATCAGCGAACTCTCCGGCGCGCTCTCGCCGGACCTCGGCACCGAACTCTCGAAGATGGCCCTACCCTTCAGCGCCGACGTCCCGACCGAATCCGAGCTGCGCGTGGCCCAGGCGCAACTGGTCGGGTGGCTCGAGGGCCTCTTTCACGGTATTCAGGCCTCACTCTTCGCCCAACAGGCCGCCGCCGCCGCGCAACTCGAGAAGATGCGCGATCGATCCCTCCCGCCGGGCGTCGGCGAGCCACGCGCCGGTACGTATCTCTAGGTGCCCCGTGACACGCGCTCACTACGCTCGATCGTGAACGAGCACCGTTCTCGTGGCTTCGCGAAAGGGATCATCGGCTGATGGCTGAGGGCTTCGTCCACCTCCACAACCACACCGAGTACTCGATGCTCGACGGCGCGGCGCGTGTCGAAGAGATGGTGCTCGCGGCCAAAGCCGACGGACAGCGCGCGATCGCCATCACGGACCACGGCAACCTCTACGGGGTTATCGATTTCTACGAGGCCTGCCGCAAGCACGGCGTCACGCCGATCATCGGACTCGAGGCCTACATGGCGGCCAACTCGCGGTTCGACCGACCGCCGCGTCGCGGCAAGATCGACGACACGGGCGGCGAGACCGAGGGCGGCCAGAAGCTCTATCACCACCTGACCCTGCTCGCGACCTCGAACGAGGGATATCGGAATCTGCGCGAACTCTCCTCGCTGGCGTTCCTCGAGGGCTACTACTACAAACCCCGGCTCGACTGGGACCTGCTCGAGCGCTACAACGAGGGACTCATCGCGACGTCGGGTTGTCTCGGCGGCGTGGTCCTGCAGGCGCTGATGCACGACGACTACCCCAAGGCGCTCGAACTGGCCGGTCGCCTCCAGAGCATTTTCGGCCCCGAGAGTTTCTTCATCGAGTTACAGGATCACGGCCTCCCCGAACAGGACCGAACGAATCCCCAACTCCTCCAGATCGCGAAGGAGCTTCGCGCCCCGTTGCTGGCGACCAACGACCTGCACTACGTGCATCACGACGACGCCGAGATGCACGACGCCCTGTTGTGCATCGGCACCGGTTCCTTGGTCGCCGACCCCAACCGCTTTCGATTTCACAGCGATCAGCACTACCTGAAGTCGGCCGCGGAGATGCGTTATCTCTTTCGCGACCTGCCCGAGGCCTGTGACAACACGCTCGCGATCGCCGAGCGCGCGTCGGTCACCATCGAGTTCGACAACGACGCGTTGCCCGAGTTCCCCATCCCCGAGTCGTTTCGCGCCGACACGCACAAAGAGGGAGCGAATCGACTCCTGCGTGACCTCGTCTTGCGCGGCGCCCACGAGCGCTACGGCGAACACCTGAGCGACGAGGTGGTCGCCCGACTGGAGAAGGAGCTCGGGGTCGTGGCCGACATGGGCTTCTCGGACTACTTCCTCGTGGTGTGGGACCTCATTCGTCACGCGCGCGAACAGGGAATCCGCGTCGGACCCGGTCGGGGCTCTTCGGCCGGCTGTTGCATCGCGTACTGCCTGCGTATCGTGGACCTCGACCCCATCCACTACGGTTTGATCTTCGAACGATTCTTGAATCCCGGTCGACGATCCATGCCCGACATCGACATGGACTTTGACGAGCGGTTCCGCGGCGACATGATCCGCTACGCCGCCGAGCGCTACGGCTCGGACCACGTGGCCCAGATCGTGACCTTCTCAACGATCAAGGCGCGCGCCGCGGTGCGCGACGCGGCGCGCGTGCTCGGCTACCCGCCGCAACTCGGCGACAAAATCGCCAAAGCGATGCCGCCCCTCGTCATGGGTCAAGACCTGCCCCTCGAAGCCTGTTTCCAGCCGACGCCCGGGTACGAGGGACGTTTCGTCGAAGCGGCCGAGCTGCGAAATCTCTACGACAGCGACGTCGAGGTCAAGCACTCGATCGACGTCGCGATGGGCTTCGTCGACAAGCGCCGCCAGGACGGCATCCACGCGGCCGCGGTCGTGATCACCAAGGAGCCGATGCTCGACTACGTGCCCGTGCAACGAAAGTCCGGGCCGTCGGGTTCGGGTGAGGACGCGCCGATCGTGACCCAGTACGAGGCGTCGGCGATCGAGAAGCTGGGGCTGTTGAAGATGGACTTCTTGGGGCTGCGCAACCTGGCGATCATCGAACGGGCCCTGGAGAACATTCGCCGGCGCCACGGCGTCGAGGTCGACATCGACAACGTCGCGCTCGATGATCCCAAGGTCTACGAGATGTTGCGGCTCGGCAATTCGATCGGCATCTTTCAACTCGAAGGTGACAAGATGCGCCAGCTCATGCGACGTTTGGCGCCCACCGGTTTCGACGACATCGCTGCCCTCAACGCGCTGTACCGGCCGGGACCGCTCTCGGAGAACGTGCATAACGACTTCGCCGATCGCAAGAACGGTCGTCAGGCGGTCAGTTACGACCACCCCGATTTGGAGTCGATCCTCGGCGAGACCTCGGGGCTGATGATCTACCAAGAGGACATCATGCGCGTCGCCACGCTGATCGCGGGCTTCTCGATGACCGAAGCCGACGATCTGCGCAAGGCCTGTTCCAAGAAGATTCGCGAGATGATTCGTGCTCAACGCTCGAAGTTCGTCGACGGCGCCGAACGCGAAGGGTACGGTCGCGACCTCGGTGAGACGATCTTTAATAAGATCGAGCCCTTCGCCGACTACGCCTTCCCGAAGAGTCACGCCTACGGCTACGCCCTGCTCGGCTACCAAGACGCGTGGCTCAAGGTGAACTATCCCGTCGAGTACATGGCGGCCCTGCTCACGTCGTTTCGCGACGACAAGGACAAGACGTCGGTCTACCTCAACGAGGCCCGTCAGATGGGCATCACCGTCGGCGTACCCGACGTGAACCAGTCCTTCGCCGAGTACGCCCCGAGTCTCTCCCAGGACCAGACGATCCTCTTCGGTTTGGCCGCCGTGCGCAACGTCGGCGAAGCCCTGGTGGAGAAGATCGTGGAAGAGCGCGAGTCCCACGGCCGCTTCAGCTCCATCTATGACTTCGTGCGCCGCGTGGACCCGATGGTGCTCAACCGCCGCACGATGGAGTCCCTGATCAAAGCCGGCGCGTTCGACGCCCTGGGCGTGCCTCGTTTGGGCTTTTTGTTGAAGGTCGACGAGATCTGTGACGTGACGCTCGCTCGTCGGCGCGACCACGCACTCGGCATCACGACGCTGTTCGCCGCCTTCGGCGAGGGTGACGGACACGACTGGGAGGGGACCGACGTCGCGCTCGCCGACATCGAGTTCGATAAGTCGGTGAAGCTGGATTTTGAACGCGAGATGTTGGGCACCTACATTTCGGACCACCCGCTCTACGAGGTGGAGAGTCAACTGGCGATGAAGACCGACGGCTCCATCATCAGCGTTCGCGAGCGAGGCGAAGATTTGGCGCACGCCGGCAAAGCCGTCACCGTGGGGGGCATTCTCGCCGAGGTCCAGATTCGTACGACCAAAATGGGCAAGCAGTACGCGCGCGTCGTGTTAGAAGACCTCGGGGCCTCCATGGAGATCAACTTTTCGGCGAACAATTTCGAGAAATTCAGTGGATTTCTGGCCAAGGACAACATCGTGCTGGTGAAAGTGCGGCCCGGCTACGAAGAGGAGCTTCGTTTCAGCGCGATGGACGTCGAAATGTTGAGCGTGGAGCGCGGCAACGAGGATTTGCGCTTGGCGCTGCGTCCCGAAGACCTCACGCAGAGCTCCATCGCCACGCTGCGCGAGATACTTTCTCGTTATCCCGGCCGTTCGCCAGTCATTGTGGAGACCGGGACCGCCGGCAAGGCCTTCAAACTCGGCCCGGAGTTCAACGTGAACATTGCGAGCGTGGTTGCCGATCTGCGCACTGAATTCGGTCGAAACGTTATAAAGGCCTAGTCGGCCGGAGTGTTGTCGAAAGAGTCGTAGAATGTATTTCTATGGCAATGACCGTCTCTACGAAGGACACCACCGCGCTCAGCGACGCAGAACTCGCCGAGATGGCCGATCTCTGCGTCGATCGCGAGCCGAACTTTGACATCGGCTTTCTCTCCAAGCAACGCGAGGACTGGGTGCTGGTCACCCAAGTGCGCGAGGGCAACAAGTTGCGCGGCTATTCGTTCTGCACCTTGGAGAGGATTGGCGGCACGCCGTCACTACTGGTCGGGCTGTTGCTCGTGGACCGCAACGCCAAGTCCGATCAGACGCTCAAGTCGATCCTGCACGACCAGTTCCGCCGCGCCCTGCTGGCCTTTCCCGACGAGGACGTGTTGCTGGGCTCGCGTCTCACCTCGCCCGACGGCTTTCGCGCCTTCACCGGTCTCGAAGACGTCGTGCCCCGTCTCGGCTACAAGCCGACCGGCGAGGACCGCGCCTGGGGCCGACGACTGGCCAAGCGCTTCGGCTCAGAAAAGTCGATCGACGACAAGACCTTCATCATGACCGTCTCGCCGGGACCGGTCGGCGGGCTCGACTACACCGCGTCCAAGGGTCCGATTCCCGACGGGGTCGAAACCTTCTTCGTCGGCCTCAAGCCGCAAAAGGGCGAGCGCCTCGTGGTCTTCGGCTGGGCCATGGCCGAGTCCCTGGCCTCGGGCAAACTGCCCAAGTAATTCACCCGCGCGGCAAAAGTCCCGTGCAGCTCTTGTAGCAGTGTCCGTCGATCGGCTTGGACAACGTCGTTAAGACGTAGGTCGGGCGAAATCCCAGGGCCGAGGCCAGGTCCTTACCCGCCAGCGAGGGACGCCGCGTCGCCTCCATGGTTCGAATCGCGTGCGCGTC
>PNAH01000014.1 GCA_003170315.1 Acidimicrobiaceae bacterium | reverse complement strand
CGGTGCTACTCATCGTGCCGATCGTCGGACTGTTCTTTCCCCAGAGTTGGCAAAACGACTTCATGAGGTTCGAACCGTCCAGCCTCGGCATTTCGATGGAGTCACCGTTCGCGCCGTCGAACTCCTTCGGGGCCTGGAGCGCGACGCTCATTCTGCTCGCGTACGTGGTCGCCACGTTGGCCATCGCCTTCGTTCTGTTCCAGCGAAGAGACGCCGGGACCACTCAGTAATCCAGTTCTAGAATGACGTCATGGACCTGATCGACGCGCTTCGCACCACCGGTTCGGTTCGAGCGTTCCTCGATGATCCGGTGGGTGATGAGGACCTCTACGCGATCCTGGACGACGCCCGTTTCGCCCCGTCCGGTGGCAATCGCCAGGCCTGGCGCGTGATCGTCGTGAAAGATGAGTCCCGGCGCCGGGCGCTGCGAGATCTCTACCTTGACGGATGGCACGACTACGTCGCCCACGTACTGGCCGGGCTCGTGCCGTTCTCTCCGCTCGCGAGCGACGAGGACCGCGCCGCGGCGATGGCGAAGCGCGAGGCGGCGATAGCGTCCTCCACGCCCGACGGCTTCCCCGAGACGCTCGATCGGGTGCCGGTCATGCTCGTCATTTGCGCCGACCTCACCGCGCTGGCGGCGACCGACCGGGACCTCGATCGATACCAGATCGCCGGTGGCGCGTCGATCTATCCGTTCGTGTGGAACCTTCTTCTGGCCGCGCGAGCCCGAGGATTGGGTGGCGTGATGACGACGATCGCCACGCGCAACGAACCGGGCGTGCGCGACGTCCTGAACATTCCGAACGGTCAGATCGTCGCGTCGATTGTGGCCCTGGGACACCCGGCGAGCGGGGCGACGAAGCTGAAGCGACGCGCCGTCGAAGATTTCACCACGACTGACGCTTTCGATGGAAGCCAGTTCACCGCGAGCAGTTAGGCGCCGAAGATCTCCTCGGAGTCTTCGCCCAACCGTCGCGGCCCTCGACGAACGATGGGGCGCGATCCGTCGATGACCAGAGGCGTACGCATGCTCATCACTTCCCCACCGGGCGTGTCCATCGGTCCGACGAAGTCACCGTCGCGTATCTGGGCTTGCGCAAAGGCGCCCGCCACGTCCAGAATCGGCGCGTGCGGAATACCGGAGAGGGCCAGAGTTGCCAGCCACTGATCCGTCGAACGGGTTTCGAAGATCCGATTGAGTTCGGCTCGAAGTTCGCCGCGGTGATCGACTCGCGCCGCGTTGTCACGCCACGAATCGTGGCTCGCCAGCGAAGCGTCATCGAGGACTTCCACCAGTCGCGCGTACTGCGCGTCGGTCCCGACGGCGAGGAGAATGAATCCGTCCGCGGTCGCCACCGGTCCGTAGGGCGTGATGCTCGGATGATCGTTGCCGAGACGCGTCGGGTTCTCACCGTTGGCCAGGTAGCCCTGCGCCTGATTGACCAGAGCGGTCATGGTCGATTCCAAGAGCGGCGCCTCGAAGTGACGACCAGGGCGGTGCTGCACGCGCGCGAACAGACCGGCCAGTAAGCCAATGGCGCCATAGAGTCCGGTGACCACGTCGGCGACTGGCGCGCCAACTTTCATCGGCGGACCGTCAAGCTCACCCGTCACCCCCATTATCCCCGAGCGGGCTTGGGCTAAGAGGTCGAAGGACGGCTGATCGGCGACCGGGCCACCCACCGTGGCCGGCGTGATGCTCACCCAGACGCACTCCGGATTCATCTGGCGCAGACGATCGATGCCGAGTGAGGTGATCTGACTCGGCAGGTAGTTCTCCACCACGGCGTCGGCCAGTCGCACCAACGCGGCCACCTGCTCGAAGCCCTTCGGATCGCGGAGATCGGCCACGACGTTGCGGCGATGACGGTTGACGGCCAAGTAATAGGTCGCGTCGTCACCGAAACGTGGTGGCGCGAGCGAGCGCACCGGATCGCCGTTGGGGGCTTCGACCTTGATGACGTCCGCGCCGAGGTCGCCGGCGATCATCGCGCACAGCGGTCCCGCGAGAACACGTGAGAGGTCCAAAACGCGTACGCCTTCGAGCGGCAGTCCGGTACCGACGTTGGTCGGGTCGAGAGACCAGGTCATCAGAGCACTTTGGAGAGGAAACTCTGAAGGCGGGGGGACGACGGCGACGTGAGCACTACTTTCGGATCCCCCGACTCTTCGATCACGCCCTGGTCCAGGAAGTACACAGTGTCGGCGACTTCCTTGGCGAAACCCATTTCGTGAGTCACCACGATCATGGTCATGCCACTTCGCGCCAGATCCTTCATGACGTCCAGGACCTCCCCCACCAACTCCGGATCGAGTGCCGACGTCGGTTCATCGAACAGCATCAACTTCGGTTCCATGGCCAGCGCGCGAGCAATTGCCACGCGCTGCTGCTGACCGCCGGACAGTTGCGTGGGGTAGTTCTTCTCCTTACCTTCGAGGCCGACTCGCTGCAGCAGTTCGCGGGCAAACTTCTTGGCCCGCTCATCGTTGACGTCTTTCACCTTGATTGGTCCCACGGTGACGTTCTCGAGCACGTTCAGATTCTGGAAGAGGTTGAACCGCTGGAAGACCATCCCGATCTGGGAGCGTTCGTGACAGATGCGTCGATCGTTCAGTTCGTACAGTTTGTCGCCCCGCGCTTCGTAGCCCACCAGTTCGCCGTCGACTCGAAGTTCGCCGGCGTCATGCTTTTCCAGGTGATTGATACATCGCAGCAGCGTGCTCTTGCCCGAGCCCGAGGGACCGATTAAGCACGTGACCTCACCACGGGAGACGGTGAGATTCACACCCTTGAGAACCTCGACGCCGGCGTAGGACTTGTGGACACCAATTGCCTCCACCATCGGTTCGTTCACGGTCACGCTCCCACCTGCACGCCGCGTTTCGTTCGGTATTTGGAGGCAATGCCGTGAAGGTCGCGTCGGATTCGCTGGATCGGCGTAGGCGGAGGGGTGCGCAACGCACCTCGAGAAAAGTACCGCTCGAGGTAGAACTGACCGACCGACAATATTGTCGACACAATCAAGTACCACATACTGGCGAGCAGCAACATCGGCATTATTTGATAGGTCTGACCATAAATATTGGCGACCGCGCCCAGTAGGTCCACCACGGCCACCACGGACACCAGCGACGTCGTTTTCAACATGGAAATCACTTCATTGCCGGTCGGGGGAATGATGACCCGCATCGCCTGAGGCAAAACTACGTATCGAAGACTCTGACCGCGCGTCATTCCGAGCGAAGTGGCGGCCTCGGTTTGGCCCTCGTCGACGGCGATCAGGCCAGAGCGAACGATCTCAGAAAAATACGCACCTTCATTGAGTCCCAAGCCCGCGACCGCGGCATTGAAAGGAATGAACACCGTGTTCGCGCCGAAGTGAAAAAGGTAAATATGAGTGAACGGAATGCCGATGGCGAACGTCGGGTAGAGAAACCCGATGAATCCCCAAAGCAGAAGCTGCACGTAGACCGGCGTTCCTCGAAACAGCCACGTATAGGTCCACGCGGCCCCCGACAAGAGACGACTGCGCGAAAGTCGCATGATCGCTACGACGACGCCTAACACGATGCCGATGACCATGGCCAGCACCGTCAACTCGAGAGTGATGACCAGTCCCCTAAGGACTTCTCCATTGGTGAAGTAGTGGAAGATAACGTTCCAACCGAATCGCCATTTCAGGATGGCGTGACACTGATATCTTCCTCCGACCAAATGACACGTTCTGGATCCCGAAGGAATCTTCGAAAACAAAGTATGGATAAGCATGGCGACGAAGAGCGCCAAGAAGGCGACGCCGATCCATTGACCCACATGACGAACGGGGACGACCTTGACATCGACGTCCCCGTTCGTGCTCATTCAGTTGTTTTACTACGGCTTACGAGATCGCTCCATTGAGAACGATCTTCGATGAGGGGATTCCCCCGGAAGTGACGCCGTACTTCTTCAGAATTGAGCCGTAGGTGCCGTTGGCAATCAAGGTCTTGATGGCTGCTTGAATCGCCACCGCGAACTTCTTGCCACTCGGAGTCTTGGGCGTCGCAATGCCGTAAGGGGCAACCTCGATGGCCTTGCCAATCGTTTTGAAGACCCCCGCAGACTGAGCGACGACGTAGGCCGCGACTTGGCTGTCGAGGAAACCGAAAGTCGCGTGACCCGAACTGACCGACAAGTTCGCCTCAGTCTGCGTGTCGTAGGACAGGACGGTCAATTTCTTGCTGGCGGAGCAGGTCTTGGCGGTCTTTTGCGCGTCGCTCTGCTCGGTCGTGTTGGTCTCGACTGCCACAGTGACTCCACACAAGCTCTTGAGTCCGGTGAAAGTGGCCGTGGACGAACTCTTCGCGTAGATACCCTCGCCGGCCTGGAAGTAGTCCACGAAGTTGACTTGCTTTTCACGGCTCTTCTCGTCGGTGAAGGACGAGTTGCCGATCTGGTACCGACCATCGCCGATGCCCAAAAGGATGCTGGCGAAGTGCACGTTGTTTTCTTTCACCGTGATACCCAGAGTCTTGGCAATGGCGTACATCAAGTCAACGTCAAAGCCCGAGATTGTGCCACCGTTCATGTATTCGTCCGGCGCGTAGGTGGCGTCGGTGGCGACCTGGAGAGTCTTACCTTTAAAAGCTGATGGGACGAGCTTCGCGTCCGCGGCGTTGTGCTTGCCCGATAGTGAACTGGCCCCCGCACTCACGCTGGTGGCCAGCATCAGCGAGGCAACTCCCACCATGACCAGACCCTGACGGAATCGAGTTAATCGCTGCATGAAATCTCCCTAGTTTTTCCTTCGCCGAGGTCGGCGTCTGGGTTCCATTGATACCAGAAAAACCGACGGGAGTATCCGCAGCCCTCCGCGGGCCACTTCGGTGTTTGAAATTACCGGCCCGAACGGTGAGGCAAAGACCGAGCCGATTATCGCCACGCAAGTGGTGCCGCCGAGCTCTCCCGGCGTTTCGTTGACGGCGCCCCCGGCGCCGATCGAACGTGGGGTCTCGGGCGGCGGGCGTGACAAATAGTTGTACCGGAACGTCAGGCGCCATCGATACTGCTAGCTATTGGCCGGCGCGAGCGCCACGTCCTTGAATCCCGCGGGCCAGCGACCCGGTCGACCGGGACGCAACAACATGTCGGTCAAGTCACGTCGGAGGTGTTCTTGGCGCCACACGAGTTGCTCCTGGGCGCCGCGCATAACGCGTTCGGTGTCGCGACACTCCGTTCGCCACATCGGATCGGCGAGAAGGTCGAAACATTTGAACGTCCCGTCGGCGAACTGCACGTATCCGAGGTCGTCGCTGACCGACGCGGCGAGATTCGCGAGCGACAGGCTTCGGTCCCTGGGCCAATCGCGGGTGACGTGGCGGATGAAATAACTGCGGTAATCCCATTCGTAGTGAGCGGCGCTGCGCCACGCAACGTCCTCACCGGCCAGCAGCGGCGTCAAAGACCGACCATCGCACTGGGCCGGCTCGTCGATTGACAGTACGTCGGCGAGCGTGGGCAGCAGGTCCACGTTCTCGCTGAATCGGGTCACCACGCGACCGGCGTTGCCGGCGTGAGGATCGCGCCACAGTCCGATGACGTGATAGCTCTGGGGAAAGAACCCCAGCTTCTCCTTGAGCCCGTGGTCGCCCAGTTGTTCGCCGTGGTCGGCCGTAATGACGACCAAAGTGTCGTCCCACTCACCGCGCTCTTCCAAAGCGCGCACCACTCGCCCGAGCTGACTGTCGACCTCGCTGATCATCCCGTAGTACTGAGCTTTGAGCGCGCGCATCTGGTCGGGATCGCGCGGCGCGGCGCTCGCTTCAAAACCCATGGCCGCCTCGTGGATCGGGTGTCGTTGTTCGATGGGCACCGGCGCGATCGGCATCTCGACGTCCGCGGGGTCGTACATCCGTGAGAACTCTCCCGCCGCGGCGTACGGCGGATGAGGACGCAAGTAACTGAGGTGGGCAAACCATCCGCTTCCCTGGGTACCGAGCCAGTCCAAAAAGCGAGTAGTGAGAAAACCGCTGAGCGAGAGTTCGGCCGGCCGGTCGGGCTCACCGCGCGCGGCCACCTCCCAGCCGTAGGGCACGTCGTAGCCCTGGGCGCGCAGGTGCTGGATCCAGCCGGCCTGGCTCTCGGGCAGGTACAGGCCGACCGAGAGCCCCGGCAGCACACCGTCGTAACTGTCCAGTCGGGGGTCATCGTTGCCGTCGGCGTTGGCCGGATCGACGCCCTGGTCGGTGTAGCCGAAGAGCGTCGGGTCATAGCCGGCTCGACGCGCGACGTGGGCAATATTGTCGAGTCCCTTCGGCAACGGTGTCCCGTTCGCGACGACCCGATTGTTCATCTGATACGTGCCGGTGTAGATCGCGGCGCGTCCCGGTGAGCAGGGCGCGGCCTGGGAGTAGTGGCGGCTGAGACGAACGCCCTCGCGCGCGATGCGGTCCAGCGTTGGTGTTTGTACCAGCGGATGGCCGGCCGCCGCGTAAGAGTCCCCGCGGAACTGATCCAACGTGATGAACAGAACGTTCACTTCGCGGCCTCGACGTAGCGATGCAGGTGCTCGGCCAGGTCGTCGATGATCTCAATCGCCTCGGGGACCATCGTCGGCAGGCGCAAGAAACCGTGGATCATTCCCTCGGCTTCGAGGAGCTCCACGCGAACCCCGAAGTGTTCGAGCAGTCCGACGTAGGCGACCGCCTCATCGCGCAGGGGATCGCACTCGGCCACGACCACGATCGCCGGCGGCGCACCGGTGAGGTCTTCGAACATGATCGGGGTGACCCGCGGGTCGCTGTGATCGGTCCACCCATTGAGATAGAGCCCGTAGTCGTAGCGCAAATGGTCGATGTCGAGCGCGAAGCCGACACCATATTTATGCACCGAGTCGGTGAACAGTTCCGGACCGAGCGTCGGATAGATCACGACCTGCGCGGCGATGCCCAGGTTCTCGCCTCTGGTCAAGGCGCACGCCACGGTCAACAGCGTCGCGCCGGCCGAGTCGCCCATCACGATCAGCTTCGCACCGGCGTCTTCGAACTCCTCTAAGTGCTCGAACACGTAACGGATGGTGTCGACGGCGTCGTTGATGCCGGCCGGGAACGGGTGTTCCGGGGCCAAGCGGTAGTCGACCGAGAGAAAGCGCATTCGGGTATCGGACGACAAGCGGCGACACAGTGCGTCGTGCGTATCGAGGTCCCCCACCACGAACCCGCCGCCATGAAAATAGACCACCACGGCCTTGCTCTCGTCCTCGAGCGGGACGTACAGGCGTGCCCCTAATGTGCGTCCTTCCAGGACCAGTTCCACGTCACGAACCGAGGCCACGGGCTGGGGGTCTCCTCGATTGGCGAGCGCCAGGTCGCGGTAGGCGGTGCGGCGCTCGTCGGCGCTCAGCAGGGAGGGATGCGTTGCCGGCTCGACGCGCACGGCATTCACGTAGGGCTCGAGCGACGGGTGGACCATGACAACCTCCTTCGCTAGAGATTACGCATCGGCGGGCGCCGGCCCACGACCGATTCAGCTCCGCAGGTCGTCCCATCTGGTCTGGACGTTCTCGATCGACTCTCGCCAGCCGCGCTTCGCCGCTCGGCGCGCATCTCGGTGGAAGGCCCGTATCTCTCGCAGTGGGTGCTTCCAGTCGGGATCGGCGACGGTCAAGGACTTCAACCACGAACTCGCGACCGCCTCGTCGTGCACCACGCCCAGTTTCGTCTGCGTCGTCTCGGCGGCCCGAGCTACTTTCACGGCCGGCTTGCCGGCGACCAATCCGAGCACTTCACAGGCGCATTGCAGTCGCTTCAAGGCGATACGTACCTCGTGGAGGTTCTCGTTGGACGAATCCGCGCGAGCCTCTCCGGCGGCTTTTCGCACGTCACGCCAGGTCCGCTTCAGTTGTGAACTGAGGACCTCGAGCGCCGGACCCTTCGCTTTCGAGTCGAAGGCGACGGATGAACTAATCGTCGAAATCTCATCGACGAGGAGCGCGTGACGCTTCGTCGTGCGCTCGAGGGCACCTCGCTCCTGGGCGTCTTCGATACGTCGATCAAGTCGCTGCATGATCCGGGACTGCAGGGGTTCGTCTTTGACCAACCACAGTGACTTCTCGATGCCCGAGCGCAGGACGTCGAGATCACGCATCTCGCCGAGCACGCCGGCGTACCACGAAAGCTCCACCAGCATCGGCACCGACCAGTCGGAATCGAAGAGACCCGAGTACGTCCGAAGTACCGATCGAAGACGTCGCACACTGACGCGCGCCTGATGAACCTGACCGATGACGGTGTCTCGTCGACGAGCCTCGCGGCGGGGCAATTGATAGACGCTCTCGCCGCGCGATGCTTCGAGCAACTTCCCGGACTGCTCATTGGTGAGGTCATTGAGGAGAAAGTTGCGGGCAAACTGATTGAGCACGTCGGCGATCACGAGGTCGGCCGACGCGTGGGACTCCTCTACCACGTCGCTCCGCCCGTCGTCACGGTGGCGCCTTTCGCACGTAAAGGTCTGGTAACTCGGTCCGTCAGAGGCCTTTCACGACACGCATCATCTCGATGGCAGGGAATGCAAGTCTACGACGCTCGACGATGTGGGCACCGGGGACGAATATTCCGGCGCCTTGAGTACGAAACGGTGTTTCTGGAGCGGACGACCGGGCTCGAACCGGCGACCTCGACCTTGGCAAGGTCGCGCTCTACCAACTGAGCTACGTCCGCGTGGTCACCCATAGTAGCCGAGGCGCCGATCGGAATCGACACCGGATCACTCTCTGACCGTGCCGATCAAGGTGGAGGCCTCGTCAAACAGATAGTCACGAAGCGTCGCGAGGTCGGGCATGGTCTGAGCGCACCCGAGCATGCCGAACTCCAGATTTTGTTCGAATCCCAGCACCGTGACGTTGAGCGAGAACGGCCCGAGGAGCGGCCCGACCGGCGCGGCCGACACGACGCGGTGACCGCTCAGCCACAACGGAATGGGCGGTCCCGGTACGGACGACACCATCAAATTCGCCATCGGCGGCACTACGTCGAACAGACCGAAGGCGTCGACCAATTTTCCGCCGAGCGACAGCATGGTCGGGCCGAGCACCTTCGGCATCTCCTGGAAAATCCTCGCGCCGTGTCGACGCTGCACGCCGACGGTCTTGGCCGAGTCCCGGGCGATCGCCCTCAGTCGATCCACCGGATCATCGATGTCGGCGTGCAGCGCCAGCAGCATTCCCGAAATCTGATTGCCCATGGCCGCGACGTCACCGTCGCCGCGAACGTTGATGGGGACGAAGGCGATGAGGTCGCGCTTGAGCTCCTCGTCGCGATCGGCCAAGAGGCGGCGCAGCGCGCCGCTCGTGGTCGCCATGACGAAGTCGGTGACTGAGGCTCCGTGATACTTCGCCGCGCGCTTCGCGTCGGCCAGGGGGACGCGCATGCGGTGATAGATCTTCTCCACCCCCGCGCGCCCATTGAGCGAGGTGCGGCGAGCTTCAAAGATCGACGGTTGGTCGGGCGTCGAACGTTTTCGGCCCCGCGTCAGCCCCACCCGAACGACCGTGCGCACGACGTCGAACACCCGCTTCAGCCAGGATGTGACGACCGCGACGGCGAGGGCGGGGTCGTCACGCACCCGACGCAGTCCGCCGAGGAGGAGTGACATCGAAGTGCTCGACGCTGATTCGGCGTCGACGTCGCTGAGCCTGGGAGCCGGTGCACGAACTTCGGGTGAGATGTCGAAGAGACTGGCGAAGGTCTCAGCGCCGGAGACGCCGTCGGCTAACGCGTGATGCACCTTCAACGCCGCCGCGACCTGGCCGTCGGCGAGCCCTTCCACAATCATGAGTTGCCACAGCGGTCGAGTGCGCACCAGTGGTCGCGACAAGAACTCGGAGATCAACTGATCGAACTGATCGGCCGTTCCCGGTGACGGCAGGGCGACGCGCGATATGTGTCGGTCCAGGTCGATGTGCCCATCAGGTACCAGCGCGGGCCACGTGAGGTCAAAGGGAGCGCGAATGACGCGCTGGGTCAATACCGGTATCTCGTGCAGTCGATCGGCCACGTTCTTTCGAATCAGTTCGTATCGCTCGGTCGGATCAGCGACGTCGCCAAAATCGAGTTCGATCACGGCGCCAATGTTCATGGCCGATCCCGGAACCTCCAACAAGATGAAGGCACTGTCCAGCGGACCGAGATAACGCGTCAACGTCCGCTGCTTCCGAAGCCACCGGCGCCGCGATCGGCCGTTGGGAGGTCCTCGACGGCGTGAAACGAAGCCCGTGGCACGGGCAGCACCACGAGCTGGGCAATCCGGTCGCCCTTTTTCACTTCGTAGTCGTGCGTCGGGTCGAGATTCACGAGCGCCACCATTACTTCACCGCGGTACCCGGCGTCGATGAGCCCCGGTGCGTTGATGCAGGTGACGCCGTGTTTCGCCGCCAAACCGCTCCGCGGCAAGACGAATCCCCCGTGACCTTCGGGAATGGCAACGGCCACGCCGGTCGACACCATAACGCGACCGCCGCCGGCCGCAATCGTGCAGGATTCGATCGCGACTAAATCGCATCCCGCGTCACCGTCATTCGCGTAAACGGGCAGCGTGGCATCGGGGTGAAGGACCCGAACGGGGATTTCCATATCGCGAGACTATCGCCGGGTGTGATCAACATTGACTGAAGGTTCAGTAGTGTCGACGTGTGCTGGTGTGGATGGATCTGGAGATGACGGGACTCGAACCATCGCGCCACGTCATCATCGAAATCGCCACCTTGATTACCGACGACAACCTCAACGTGATTGCCGAAGGACCGGACCTGGTCATTCACGCCTCCCCCGAACAGATGGCCGAGATGGGTGACTTCGTCACGGAGATGCATACCAAGTCCGGGCTGATCGACGCCGTGAACCGGTCGACGGTCACCAACGATGAGGCCGAAGCGCAGACCCTGGCGTTCCTCAAAGAGAACATCGTCGAAGCGGGTTCGATTCCGTTGTGCGGCAACTCGATCGGTACGGACCGTCGATTCCTCCAGGAGTACATGCCGACGTTGGAGGAGTTCTTCCATTACCGCAACGTCGACGTCTCGACGTTGAAGGAGTTGACTCGTCGCTGGCACCCCGAAGTCCTGGAGGCGCTCCCGGAAAAGGCGACCGCGCACCGAGCGCTGGACGACATCCGCGAATCGATCGACGAACTGCAGCACTACCGCGACGCGCTGTTCCCCAAGGTGCCGGTGAACCCTCCGGCGATCGATGAGTGACGAGGTCCTGTCGTTAGCGCAGGCCACGGCGCAGATGACCGCGCCGGGTTCCATGTTCGAAACCGAGCGCGCGTCGGTCCACGGCATCGAGATGACGGTATGGAAACACGCCCCGGCGACGCTGCGCCAGATCCTGGACCTGTCCCTCGCGCACGCGTCGCGTGACTTCCTCGTTTACGAAGGACAGCGATTCACCTTTGACGAGCACTACCGGGCGGTGTCGACGCTGGCCCAGCGTCTCATCGCCGACGGCGTCACCAAGGGCGACCGCGTCGCCATCGCGTCGCGCAACCTGCCCCAGTGGGTCATGGCCTTTTGGGGAGCGGTATTGACCGGCGCGGTGGTAGTGCCGATCAACGCGTGGTGGACCCCCGAAGAGCTGCAGTACGGACTGAGTGACTCGGGCACCTCCGTGCTCTTCGTCGACGAGGAGCGACTGGAACGGCTCCGGAGCAAATTCGATGACCTCCCGGAGCTGTCGACGATCGTGGTCATCAGCGAAGATCCCACTCGGCCGGCCCGACTGGGCGCGACCCACGCCAGCGTTCGCACCGTGGACTTCAACGAGTACGTCGGTGACATCAGCGCCTCGGCGACTCCGCCCGACGTGGACATCGCCACCGACGACGACGCCACGATGTTCTACACCTCGGGCACGACTGGCCATCCCAAGGGCGCCGTCGGCACGCACCGCAACGCCATCACCAACTTGATGAACCTCTTCTTCGTCGGGGCGCGCGCCACGATGCGCTGGGGCGGCGGCAACCTCGACGAGTCGGGCGAGAGCATCCCCAACGCGGGCCTCTTGAGCGTGCCGCTCTTCCACGCGACCGGCTGTCTCGCGACGATGATCACCAATACGGCGTCGGGCGGCAAACTCGTGATGATGCATCACTTCGACGCCGGTCAGGCGCTGGCGTTGATCGAGTCCGAACGACTCACCATGTTCGGCGGAGTGCCGACAATCGCGATGCAGATCCTGGACCATCCCGATTTCGCCAAGTTCGACACCTCGAGTGTGAAGTCCGTCTCCTACGGTGGCGCGCCTGCTCCCCCCGAGCTCGTGCGCCGTATTCAGGCGGCCTTTCCTGGCGGCATGCCGGGCAACGGCTACGGACTGACGGAGACCTCGGCCGCGGTCTGTCTCAACGGTGGCGCCGATTACGTCGCCAAACCCGAAAGCTGCGGTCCGGCCGTGCCGGTCACGGAAATCGCGATCGTTCCCGAAGACTTCGACGGCGACGAGCCCACGCCCGACCTGCCGAGCGGACCCGGCGTGATCGGTGAACTGTGGATCAAAGGCCCCAACGTCGTGCGCGGATATTGGAAGAAACCGGAAGCGACGGCCAAGTCCTTCACCAAGGGCTGGCTGCGAAGCGGCGACATCGCACGAATCGACGACGAAGGCTTCGTGTTCATCGTCGACCGCGCCAAGGACATGATCATTCGGGGTGGCGAGAATGTCTATTCGGTCATCGTCGAGGCCGCGATCTTTGATCACCCCGACGTCGCCGACTGCGCCGTCGTCGGATTGCCTCACGCCACCATGGGTGAAGAGGTTGCCGCCGTCGTGGTCTTACGACCGGGACGAGTCATCGAGGCCGAAGAGATCACTCGTCACGTGGCCCGACATCTCGCGCGCTTTGAAGTGCCGACCAAGATCTTCTTTCGTGCCGAGCCGCTCCCGCGCAACCCGCAGGGCAAAGTGCTGAAACGAGAACTCCGGACGTCGCTGGTCGATCGGGTCGAGCGTTCCGCTTAATCGCGCAGTTCGTTGAGAGCTTCGAACGTCGCGTCGTCGAGCGTGATGGTGGCCGCGGCGCAGTTCTCTTCCACGTGCGCCACCTTGGACGTACCGGGGATCGGCAGCATCACCGGCGAGCGACGCAGTAACCACGCGAGCGAGAGCTGTCCGACGGTTATCGCGTTCTGGTGGGCCAGCGCGTCGAGCGGCCCGCCACTTCGCGCGAGGTTTCCCGCCGCGACTGGGTACCACGGAATGAAGCCGATGCCCTCGCGCTCGCAGTACTCCAGCACGTCTTCGCTTTGGCGGTTCGACACGTTGTAAAGGTTCTGCACCGTCGAGATCGTCACCACTTTTCTGGCGGCCATGATTTGCTCGACGCTCACCTCGGAGAGACCCACGGCCTGGACCTTGCCCTCGTCGAGCAGTTCCCGCAGCAGTCCGAACTGGTCCTCCGGCGCGACCGCGGGGTCGATGCGGTGCAACTGGAAGAGATCGATCGACGCCTGGCCCAGGCGACGAAGCGACATCTCGCACTCCTGGCGCAGGTAGTCCGGTCGGCCGCATTCGCGCCACGCGTTCGGTCCGATGCGCAAGAATCCGGCCTTGGTCGCGATCTTGACGCCACCGTAGGGGTGCAGCGCCTCACGAATCAGCTCTTCGGAGACGTAGGGCCCGTAGGAGTCGGCGGTGTCGATGAGGTTGACGCCCAGCTCGACGGCCCGACGTAGCACCGCGCGACACTCATCGGGGTCCTTGGGCGGTCCCCAGATTCCCTCGCCGGTAATGCGCATCGCGCCGAAACCGAGACGATTGACCGTCTGATTCGCGTAGGTGAACGTCGGATCGGTCATAAGACTCCTTGTCGAACAGTCACTTTACGGTGCGAACGTCGAAAAGCGGCCACCCGCGGGTGGCCGCTTCGCGAAGATGTATCGATTACTTGTTGGGCTGAGGGGTGTAGCGCAGGTAGTCCTTCACCTTGCGAAAGCCTTTCGGGAACTTCTCCTTGGCGTCGTCGTCGCTAACGGCCGGCGCGATGATGACGTCCTCGCCGTCCTTCCAGTCGACCGGCGTCGAGACCGGGAACTTGGCCGAGAGCTGCAGCGAGTCGAGCACGCGCACGATCTCGTCGACGTTGCGGCCCGTGGAGGCCGGGTAGGTCAGCGTGAGCTTCACCTTCTTATTGGGATCCACGATGAAGACGCTGCGCACGGTCAACGTGTCGTTCGCGTTCGGGTGGATCATGTCGTAGAGGTCCGCCACCTTGCGGTCGGCGTCGCCGATGATCGGGAAGTTGAGTTCCGCGCCCTGGGTCTCGTTGATGTCGCTCTTCCAGCGCAGGTGGGAGTCGACGTCGTCCACCGACACCGCGATCAACTTGGTATTGCGCTTGTCGAAGTCGCTTCGGCGCGCGGAAAAGGCGCCCAGTTCGGTGGTGCACACCGGGGTGAAGTCCTTGGGGTGCGAGAAGAGAATGCCCCAGCCGTCGCCCAGATAGTCGTAGAAGTTGACGGTGCCTTCGGTGGTCTCCGCCGTGAAGTCAGGGGCCTCGTCGCCGAGTCGAATCGCCATGTGGTCTCCTTGTGCGTGATGTCAGTCCCTTGACTGAACGAGCCAACCCTAGCGCCAAGTTTCGAATTGTTGCCAATACCTATCGGATTTGTAGGTAAGTGGAAACGCGTTGATCACAAAGGCTGTGAAACTAGACCGGTGGACAATGATCTCCAGCCAGTCATCGCGGCCTTCGATCTCGACGGCACGCTCACCGAGGGCGGGAGCGTCTTTCCCTGGCTCAAATCCATCGCCGGACGCGGTCGAACCTGGCGCGCGGCGATGTCCCTCGCACTGCCCTTGACCATCGGCGCGCTGCGAAGCAGCCGATGGGCCGACAACGCGAAGGAACGGCTCTTCGTGAAACTCCTGGCCGGTATGGACGAGCAGTTCGTCATGGCGCGCTCGCGCACGTTCGCCCGAGCGCACCTCGAACACGAAGGCCGAGCCCTGCTGCTCGCTCGCTTGGACTGGCATCGCCAACAGGGGCACGACGTCGTGATCGTCTCGGCCTCGCCCCAGCTCTACGTGGACGTGATGACCGAGGATCTGCACGCCCACGGCGGGCTCGGGACCCGTCTCGCGGTCGACCCGCGCGGTCGCCTGACCGGCGGATACCTCGGCAAGAACTGCCGCGGAACCGAAAAACTGCGACGACTGGACGAATGGATCGCGCAACGTCACTACCCGACTCCCCCGGTGGTCTTCGCCTACGGCAACTCTCGCGGCGACCGCCGAATGTTGAGTGGCGCCACGCACCCCTTCAACGTGGGCAGGCTCGGCGTGCTCGGTACTCTTCGCCAGTTCCCGCGACTGAAGACCGCGGAGCAGTGAGTTATTGCTGGCGGATCGCCGCGCCGAGTTCCACCAGGCCGCCCTCGCGACCGTCGTAGGTCACCTGGATGGACGCGGCCTGCTCGCGCCACGCGATGACGGTGTTGCCCCGAGGATCGACCACGCCCACGTTGACGTCGTAGATACCGTCGAGCAACGGAATCTGAGCGAGGTCGATGCCCACGCGGTTCTGTCCGGGCGTCAAGTTCACGGGTGAACCTTTGGCGTCACTGCGGCTGACCAGCAGACCGTTGCGCGTGAAGATCTCCATGACGAAGTTGCCGCTGTACGCACCGTGTGAAGTGATATTGACGTCGAAGTGCATGCCGGCGCCGCTGCGCACGTCGAAGGATCCCGACGGCGTGGTGATCGAGTCAATACTGATCGACGCCAGCAGACCGCTGCCATCGTGTTCGGCGGCGCTGTCCATGAGGTGTTCGCGAAAGATTCGCAGTGACTCGTGCGTCGGGCCGTCGGCGATCATGTGCCCGCCGTCGAGCACGATGGCCCGGTCGCAGATGGCGCGTACCTGATCGGCGTTATGCGTGACGAAGAGGATCGATCGACCCTCATCTTGAAATGTACGGATCCGATCGATGCACTTCGCTTGAAAACGTTCGTCACCGACCGCGAGGACCTCGTCGACCACCAGGATGTCGGGATCGACGTTGACGGCCACCGCGAAGGCCAGGCGCACGTACATACCGCTCGAGTAGAACTTCACCTGGGTATCGATGAAGTTCTCGATCTCGCTGAATCCGACGACGTCGTCGAAGATCCCGTCGACCATCTTCTTGGAGAACCCCAACATCGCGCCGTAGAGAAAGACGTTGTCGCGACCGGAGAGCTCGGGCTGGAAGCCGGCACCGAGCTCCAACAGCGCGGCCAGACTGCCGCGAATATGAATTTGACCCGACGTCGGCTGCAGGACGCCGCAGATGCACTTGAGCAAGGTCGACTTGCCCGATCCATTGTGGCCCACGAGTCCGACGGTCTCATTGGTGTCCACCGAGAAACTGATGTCGTTGAGGGCGTTGAACATTTCGGTCGATCCCGTGCGCGGATGTAACAGGCGCTCCTTCAAGGACTGGTGTCGTTCGTGGTGGATCTTGAAGGTCTTGGAGATCCCCTCCACCTTGATGACGGTGGTCATTACAGCTCCGACTCAAAGTTGCCCTGGAGGTGCCCGAAGAGCACCTCGGCCAACAAGAAGAAGACGATCATGATGCCGAGGAGGGCGAGATCCAAATAGCAGTACGTCGACATGGGCCACGACGGCAGGATCTTCAGGATCACCGGTACGACGTGATGACTCACGATCTGCGTCTGCGACGTCGAGGCCGCGTAGGTCGCCACGTAAAACGCGCGTTGGAACGTCAACATGATCAGCGTGATCGGGTTGAGGAAGTACAACCACGCCAGTCCGTGGGCGTGCAGCTGCGGGGCGATGGAGTGCTCGTAGGAGTAGACGATGGGCGACATGAAGAACCACAACTGCAAGATGATCAGGATGAAGTGTTCCATGTCACGCATGTAGACGGTGATGGCCGACATGAGAATCGCCAGCGCCGCGGTGAAGAAATACAACGCGAGAAACGCGATCGGCAACAGCCAGAAGTAGGCGTAGTCCGGTGAGTGTTGAACGACCAACAGATACAGACCGAACACGCAGAGTTGGATGAAGAAGTAAAACGTGGCGGCTCCGACGTTGGCGAGCGCCAGGATCTCGCGGGGAAACGAGACCTTCTTCACCAGTCCGGAGCGAACGACGATCACGCCGGTTGCCGTGCTGAGTGACGTATTGAACATGTTCCACACGACCATGCCGGCGAACAGGTAGACGACGAAGTTTGGAATCCCGTTCTTGAGGAACTTCGCGAAGACCAACCAGTAGATGGCGAGGAACAGCGACGGCGTCAACATCGACCAGACAATGCCCAGCGCCGAGTTCTTATACTTGATGCGAATATCAGACCTGATCAGGCTGAACAGTAACTCACGGCGATTCCAAAGATTGCGAAGTCGCGTGGTCAAGCTGTCGCGGGCGCTCACGACGCGAAAGGCGTCGTCCTCTAAGGAGCGTCGATCGACTCGCGCCGACGAGCCGTCGCTCACTAAGCGCCTAGACGAACGGCCGAATGTTCAATGACTGCATCGATGAAGCCGTACTCCAACGCTTCTTGAGCGGTGAACCAGCGGTTGCGATCTGAGTCCGTTTCAATCTGCGCCAGCGACTTGCCCGTGTGAAAGGCGATTCGCTCAGCCAGTTGCTTCTTCATGAAGCCGATCTGCTCGGCCTGGATCGCGATGTCCGAGGCCTGACCCTGCATCCCGCCCATCAAAGGCTGGTGCATCAGGATTCGACTGCTGGGCAGGGAGAAACGCTTGCCCGGTGCCCCGGCGCACAGCAAGAACTGACCCATGGAGGCCGCCATACCGATGCAGATGGTGCGTACGTCGGCGTTCACGTACTGCATGGTGTCGTAAATGGCCAGTCCATCAGTGATTACGCCACCCGGGGAGTTGATGTACAGGCTGATATCGCGCTCGCTGTCCTCGGCGTCGAGCAAGAGGAGTTCGGCGCAGATTCGGTTCGCCGAGTCGTCGTTTACTTCGGAACCTAAGAAGACAATGCGCTCGCGCAGAAGTCGCTGATTGAGGTCGATGGCGCCGAATCCTTCGGCTCTGTTGGAGATACTCATGCACACAATCTAACGTGCGAGACTCCGAACTCCCCGTTGTGAGACTTAGACTGGTGACTCTTGCGGGCGTGGCGGAATTGGCAGACGCGCTGGTTTTAGGTACCAGTTCTTCGGAGTGTGGGTTCGAGTCCCTCCGCCCGCACTCGCCGTTGCGGTGGCCGGTGCGTTGGAGCACGGCACTCTCTGCTAAGGTGGAATGACTGTTTCGCCGCACATCGCGGTGGAGACCGATTCGACTGTAAAACCTCGAGTTGGGCTCATCTCAACTTGTAGGAGTTATATGTCGTTGTCCTTCGCCGCGCTCGGCGTGCCGTCCAATCTGGTCGAGCACTTGAAACAGCGCGGCATTACCGAAGCCTTCCCCATTCAAGAGGCCGCGATTCCCGACGCCCTCGCCGGGCGCGACGTCGTCGGAAAAGCCATCACCGGCTCCGGCAAGACCCTGGCCTTCGGCCTTCCCTTGATGGCGCGCCTCACCAAGGCCCGTCCCCGCAAGCCGGTGGCCCTGATTCTCGTGCCCACGCGCGAGCTGGCCGCCCAGGTGCAAAAGGAACTGGCGCAGCTCACCGACGACCGCGGTCGTCGCGTCATCTCCATTTACGGCGGCACTTCGTACAACGTCGCGCGCAAGGCCCTCAACTTCGGCGTCGACGTGGTCGTGGCCTGCCCCGGCCGCCTGGAGGACATGCTCGAACAGAGCGCCCTCGATCTCTCGTCGGTGACGACCGTGGTCGTCGACGAAGCCGACCGCATGGCCGACATGGGCTTCTTGCCCTGCGTGCGACGCATCGTCGGGGCGACGCCTCGCGATCGTCAAGTGATGCTGTTCTCGGCCACCATGGGACCCGACGTCAAGTCACTGGTGCGAGAGTTCACCGACAACGCCGCGGTCCACGACGTCGTCGGCGATGAGGCGCCGAACGACGTCGACCACTACTTCTGGCGCGTGGCGCGCGAACAGCGTCCCCAGATCACCGCCGAGATCGTCGAAGAGTACGAGCGCGCGCTCGTGTTCACCCGCACCAAGCACGGCGCGGACCGTCTGTCGCGTCAACTCGAAGAGCGAGGCATCTCGGCCGTTCCCCTGCACGGTGACCGCACGCAGGCCCAGCGCGACCGAGCGCTGCGAAGTGTGAAAAACGGTCAGATTCGAGTCTTGGTAGCGACCGACGTCGCCGCCCGAGGCATCCACATCGAAGATCTACCCGTGGTCATCCACTACGACCCGCCGGCGCAAGCCACGGACTACCTGCACCGCTCCGGCCGCACGGGAAGAGCCGGCGCCACCGGGGCCGTCATCTCCCTGGTCGGTGAGGACGTCATTGGTCAAGTGAAGCGACTCCAGAGGGCCCTCGGACTCGAATCGTCGATCGAGCGTCGCGAAGACGCCGAGGCGATTCGGCTCGGCGCCGTCGACGACGCCGTGGCCGCGGAGCGTTTGGACGACCGCGGTAAGGGACGTTCGGAGCGGTCAACGCCTCGCGAACGAGAGCACGGTCCGCGAGGATTCGAGCGCGGGGCGCGCGGCGATCGCAGTTTTTCTGATCGACCACGCCCCGAGCGAAACGCCGAGCACGCCCGACCCGCGAGAGGTTCCTCCGATAGGCCGGAACGCGCACCTCGCGTCGAGCGCTCCTTCGCCGAGCGCGCTACGCGTCCGGAACGAAACGACCGAGCGCCTCGCGCGGAACGAGTCTTCACCGACCGCGCACCTCGGACCGACCGCTCGAGCACCCGCAACGCTCCGTACGTGAAGGGCGCCAACGTCGCGCGCGGTAGCGAAGCAGTCGTCAGCTTCTTCAACGACGCGAAGGGATTCGGTTTCGCCAGCGACGACAAGGGCGACGATCTGTTCATTCACTTCTCGAACATCGTGGGTGACGGCTTCAAGTCTCTCGCCCAAGGCCAGAAGATCACCTTCGAAGAGGCGAACGGTCCCAAAGGCCGGGAGGCTCGCAACGTTCGCGCCGTCAGTGGCGGACGCGAGCGCCGTCGCTAGTCCTCTCATGTCTGAGAAGCCATTGGTCGATCCGCACTTGGGTCCGGCCCCCGACGACCTCTTGATCGAAGAGATCATCGTCGGCACGGGCGACGAGGCGACCGCCGGTCGTAACGCGGTCGTTCATTACGTCGGCGTCGGCGTCACCAGCGGTGAAGAGTTCGACTCATCGTGGAACCGCAACGAGCCATTTGTCTTTCCCCTCGGTGCCGGTCACGTCATCCAGGGGTGGGACCGAGGCGTCGTCGGAATGAAGGTCGGCGGGCGACGGCGACTCGTAATCCCGGCCCATCTCGGCTACGGCGATCGGGGCGCCGGCGGCGTTATCGCTCCCGGCGAGACGTTGATCTTCGTCGTCGACTTGTTGGAGCTTCGTTAGTCGAACGGGCTGGCGGAAACATCAATCGCCACCATTCGCTGATAGTCGCCGTAGCGCTCACAGCAGACTTCGGCGACCAGTCGTAGTCGGTCATTCGGGTCACTCAGGCTGAGGACTTTGAACTGATCAAGCGTGGACATGGGCGTCATCGAACACAACTGCCAGCTGCGCACCCACGGGTCGGCGTCCATTTCGCAGTTTGATTGCAAGCATTCATCGGCGAACAGTTCGCTCTGGAGGGCGCGAATCGCTCGGACGGCCGACTCCGTTGACTTCAACAGGGCCGCCATCACGTGGTCCTCGTCGCAACAGCGGTTCTTCACCAACGCTCGCGGGTAGGGATCGTCCTCGAGCCAGGTCGCCACTTCGAAACATTCAACGCCCTCGGCCATGACCAGGGTCTGTCCGTTGGGTAACGACTGCGCTCCGAGAACCTGCATCAACGTACCGACCGACGTACGTTCGTCGACGCCGCCAACCTCGGAACCACGCGCAATCAAACAGGTGCCGAATCGTTGATTGATCTCAATATCGTTCAGCATTCGGTGATAGCGCGGTTCAAATACGCACAGTCCGACCACTTGATGGGGGAAGATAACCATGCCCAGGGGAAACATGGGCAGTTGCTGGTCGATCACGACTCCACCCTAAGGTGAAATCCCGGTGAACTGACTTACCGCTGAGCGAGCTTTACGGAGAGCGCGCGCAGTGCGCGACCCCGGTGCGACAGTTCGTTCTTCTCTTGCGGCGAGAGTTGAGCCAGTGTCCGACCTTCGGCGTCGTTCGGCACGAAGACCGGATCGTATCCAAATCCCTGATCACCAGCGCGAGTGTGCGTGATCACGCCGTCGAGTTCGCCTTCGACGAAAAACGACGTTCCGTCGGGAAAGGCGACGGCAACCACGGTGACGAAGCGCGCCGTTCGGGGGACGGATACACCTTTCAATTCGTCCAACAACTTGGTCACGTTGTCGTCGTAGCTCGCCGCAACGCCCGCGTATCGTGCACTGCGAACGCCCGGACGCCCGTCGAGTGCGTCCACGAAAAGTCCCGTGTCATCGGCGATCGCGGGCCAACCCGTTGCCTCCACGAGCGCGCGCGCCTTCAACAACGCGTTCTCTTCGAGCGTCGCACCGGTTTCGTCCACGTCCGCCACCTCCTCGGGGCGGTCCAACAGGTCGACGCCGAGCGGTGAAAGGACCGCGCGCATCTCTTCGGCCTTGTGGTGATTGGCCGTTGCGAGAACAAACGTCGTCACGGACGAGGCGGTGGCGGACTCGCCAGGACCAATCGCTGGGCATCATGAATCGACGCGATGCCGGAGGCCGCGAGGTCCAACAGTTGGTCCAACTCGTGGCGCGTGAAGGCCTCTTGTTCGGCCGTCCCCTGGACCTCGACGAAGCGCCCGGCGCCCGTCATCACCACGTTCATATCCGTGTCGGCGCGAGAGTCCTCTTCGTAGGGCAGGTCCAGCATCGGCACGCCGTCGACGATGCCGACCGAGATCGCGGCCACCAAATCGCTCAAGGCGTGCTCGCGCAAAGTTCCTTTTTGGACGAGACGCGTGATGGCGTCGTGCAGGGCCACGTAGCCCCCACAGATCGATGCCGTACGCGTACCCCCGTCGGCTTGCAGGACGTCGCAGTCGACGGTGATCTGCACGTCGGCCAGCAGTTCGAGTCGGGTGACCGTGCGCAGCGAGCGACCGATCAGTCGCTGGATCTCCTGGGTCCTCCCCGACTGCTTTCCCTTGGCGGCCTCGCGACTGGCGCGTTCGGGCGTCGAACCGGGCAGCATCGAATACTCGGCGGTGACCCATCCCTTGCCGGTCCCACGCAACCATCGCGGGACGTCCTCTTCGACCGACGCCGTGCACAAGACGACGGTTCGACCGAAGCTCACGAGCACTGACCCGGCCGCCATCGCGGTGAAGTCACGCTCGAAACTGAGGGGCCGGGCCTGTTCGGGACTGCGACCGTCGGCGCGCGTGGGTGACATAGGGCTCCTCAAGATGAATGATGCTTCAACGGTAGTTGAGGAACTTGGACGAAATTTCTTAGAAGTAAATGATCGATTTGGCGCGTTCGACGACGTCGTCGATGTTGTCGCTCCACGCTCCGGTCGAGAGATACTTCCAGCCGTCGTCGGCCACGATCGTCACGATGGTGGCCGAGTCCTCGTCGGCGATGGTATTGGCGCACTTCACGGCGCCCGCCATGATCGCGCCGGATGAAAGTCCGACGAAGAGTCCCACTTCGGTGAAGCGTCGTGTCCACTCGATCGACTCCCTCGGTCGAACCACGACTCTCCGGTCGAGCAACTCCGCGCCGTGGTTGTCCGTGAAGATCGGGGGGATGTACCCGTCGTCGAGATTTCGTAGTCCGTCGACGATCTCTCCGGAGGGCGGCTCCACGGCCCAAATCTGTACGTCGGGACGGTGTTCGCGAAGGTACCGTCCCACGCCCATGAGCGTGCCGGAGGTCCCGAGTCCCGCTACGAAATGGGTGATCTCGGGCACGTCGGCCAGTATCTCGGGACCGGTGTGCGAGTAGTGCGCCTCGGGATTAGCCGGATTGGCGTACTGGTAGAGGAACGTCCAGTCGGGGTTGTCCGCGCTGAGTGACTGCGCGAGTCGCACCGCGCCGTTGGACCCTTCGGTGCCCGGTGAGTCGATGATCTCGGCGCCCCAGGCGAGCAGGAGTTGGCGACGTTCGGGCGACACGTTGGACGGCAGTACGACCTTGAGGTGATAGCCACGCAGTCGACAGACCATGGCGAGCGCGATACCGGTGTTCCCCGATGACGGTTCGAGCAGGACCTGGTCCGGTTTGCCCGGAATCAGCAGACCGTCGCGTTCGGCGGCGTCCACCAGGGAAAGGGCGATTCGGTCTTTCACCGAACCAGCCGGATTGCGCCCTTCGAGTTTGGCCAGAATCGTGACGTTCGATTTTGGGGAAAGCGCGCTGACGTCGATAACCGGTGTCTGTCCGATGAGATCGAGCACCGACGCGTAGCGAGTCACTACAACGTGCCTCCGGCGACGGCGGGCAGCAAGGTGATTTCGTCACCGTTCGTGACCGGCGCGTCAACGCCGCCCAAGTAACGCACGTCATCGTCGTTCACGTAGACGTTCAAGAATCGGTGCAGCGAGCCATCGCTATTGAGCAACTGGCCCTTGACGGCGGGGTGATTCGTCGTCAAGTGATCGAGGATCTCGCCCACCGTCGATCCTTCCACGGCGACCGAGGTGTCGCCGCCCATGGCCGGTCGCAGGACCGTGGGAATTCGAACTAGTGCCGTCATTTCATCTCTTCCGGTTTGCTTGATTCCTGACTAACCAAGTCGACATTACTAGCCGGGTGCCTCACCGTGACACGAAGTGTCTGTTTTGGGCCCCGATCGCCCGGCGAAATATGGCTAAAGCGAGATCTCCTCTTCGCTGATTTCGCCGTCGACGATGTGAAAACTGCGAATTGCCGTCGAGACGTCGCGCAAAGAGACCAATAGGTAGTGCCACTCGGGATCGGGCGCCTGGGCGACGTCAGTCGGGCTCGGATAGGCCTCGGAGTGCGTATGCGAATGAAAGACACCAAGGACCAACAGACTTTCTTCTTCACTGCGCCGATAGGCCCGCAGCAAGACACCGCTGTCAATCTCGTAGAGCTTGGCCGAATCGGCGACGTTGGGGCTGGGCACAATCTCGGTGACGGTTCCGTCGGACGTGCCGAGCATCAGGCCGCAGCCTTCGTTGGGCAACGCGCGAATGCACGTAGCCACGACGGCGTCTCGATGGACGGAGCTGACTGACAACACGCGTGCACCTTAGCGAGGCCGCCGCGGTCCCCGGAACACCTATCACTACGCTTGTCAGGTGGCCCGAGCCAAGCAGATACAAGAGAAGCGCGCCCAGAAGCGGGTCGACGCGAGTGGCGGCGACCGAGTCGTCGCCACGAATCGCCGCGCCCGCTACGACTACGAGATCATCGAGACCCTCGAATGCGGCATCATGCTCAGCGGTTCAGAGGTCAAGTCACTGCGCGAGGGCAAGGCCCAGATCGCCGAAAGCTACGCCCGGTTCGACGACACCGAGTTGTGGCTGTATCAGATGCACGTTCCACCGTGGGTCTACGCGACCGGCTTCGGTAGTCACGACCCCGATCGCCGTCGCAAGCTCTTGGCGCACCGCCACGAATTAGACCAGTGGCAACACGAGACGCGCACTGAACCCCTGACGATGGTCCCGCTCAAGCTGTACTTCAAAGACGGCAAGGCCAAAGTCGAGCTGGCGCTCGCCAAGGGCAAGAAATCACAGGACCGACGACAGGCCATCGCCAAACGCGACGCCGCTCGCGACATCGCGCGAGCCATCCGCAACACCGAAAAGCTCGGCTAATACGAAATTTGGGCATTGACCAGTACACTGGGTATTCAGCCAAATCGGTTGAGATGTAACGAGGGGGTGAATGGTCTCGACAATGGTCGTCGAGGTGAAAGAAGCGAGCCGTGGTCTCCGGAACCACGTTAAAGAGCCGGAAACAATAAATAAACGCCAAGCCTTCGCTTGCGCTTGCTGCTTAGGTAGCAACATCCGCCTAGACCCAGCCCTGCGGTTTAGATATCGGGTGTCATGAAGTAGGGCTTACCGTCAGAACTCGTTAGTGGTTCCGTCGGGACAATTCAGCTAACTACGGAGCGTCATCGGTGCTGGCAGTAGTGACGCTCCCTACAACCTTCTGTCAGCTGCGCTCGGAGAATGTTCACCAAGAAGCCGTTGGACCGGGGTTCGAATCCCCGCACCTCCACTCGCTGGACTTGACCCCACAACCAGCCCGCACTCATGAGAGTGCGGGCTGGTTGTGGGTGAGTTCGAATACCCCGTCGAAATAGGCTGGACGAGTGTTCGAACTGCAGCGGCTTCGCCTTGACCACGAGGCGGCCATCCTCGAGTTCGAAGTGACGAACCGCACGTACTTTGCGCAATCGATTAACGACCGAGGCGATGAATTCTTTGAAGAGTTCACAATAAGGCACCGCGACCTTTTGGCTGAACAGGAGACGCAACTCGTTGCCTGTTACGTCATGGTCGATCAAGACGAGAAGGTCGTTGGTCGATTCAACCTTTACGACGTCGCTGACGGCGCCGCGGTGGTCGGATATCGCGTCGCGCAGCGAGTCGCCGGCCACGGCGTCGCCACCACCGCACTGGTGGACCTGTGCCGGATTGCGAAAGAGGAACTCGGACTTTCGACGCTCAAAGCGGCCACGCCCAATGGGAACATTGCCTCTCAACGGGTGTTAGAGAAGGTTGGGTTCGTGGCTGTCGGGCCGACGGAAGTTGGCGGTCGACAAGGAGTCTCGTACGAACTCGCCCTGGCGAACCTCTGATTCCACTCCTTACGCGCTGGCCGGCGGCTGCTTGACACCGATCAGGTTGCCCTCGGTATCGCGGACTTTCGCGACGAGGAGTCCAGCTCCGACGTCGGTCGGCTCCTGCTCCACGACCCCGCCGGCGTCTCGCAGGGCCGTGAGCGTGGCGGCGATGTCTTCGACGTCGTAAAACGGTTCGGGCCCGGTCATTCCTTGATCGTGGCCGCTGGGGACGAGACCGATCTCGTGGCCGTCCACTGAGTAGCCGACGTAATACGGCGAATCGACGTGGGGCCCGCATCCGAACAGAGCAGTAAACGTGGCCTTCGCCTTGTCGATATCTCGCACGGGGTAGAGCACGGTATGGAATTGGGTGGGCACGGGGTCTCCTCTTGTCACATTTCGCCACGTTCGTGGGTCAATATGTTTGACACCGTAGCCCTGGAGGGTGTGACACGTGGACGACGAAAGTTTTCTGACCCTACAGTTTGAATCGAATCGACCGCATCTACGCGCCGTGGCGTATCGGATCCTCGGCAACACCGAAGACGTGGACGACGCCCTGCAAGAGGCGTGGCTCCGTCTCTCGTCATCGAACCCCGCTCAGATCGAAAACTTCGCCGGTTGGTTGACGACGGTCGTCTCACGAATCTGCCTCAACACTCTTCGCGCCCGACAACGGCGCCCCGTCCAGTCCATCGATGACCCTCGGGCGAACGCAGAACGTCTCGTCGATCGCGCGGCCCCGACTCCGGAGGAGCGGGCCGTCATCGCCGACTCAATGGGTTTGGCGCTGCTCATCGTGCTCGAGATGCTCTCGCCGGCGGAGCGAATCGCCTTCGTCCTGCACGACACGTTCTCCGTTTCCTTCGACGAGATCTCCGAGATTCTCGGCAAGTCCTCGGAGGCGTGTCGACAGCTCGCGAGTCGAGCCCGGCGGCGCGTTCGCTCCGCGGAGGATCCGACTTCGGACCCGCAACGCCAGCGCGAAGTAGTCGACGCCTTCTTGAGCGCCTCGAAGAGTGGGGACTTCCAAAAACTGCTGTCCCTGCTCAGCCCCGACGTCGAACTCAGTGCCGACCCGACCACCGTCGACATCGGAGCACCAACGCATCTGTTCGGACCGCACGACGTGGCGACCAGGTTCTCGGGCGGTGCGCGGGCCGCGCGGACGGCGCTCCTCAACGGTCGGGCCGGACTGGTGTGGACCCAGGGCGGCAGACCGAAGGTGGCCTTCGACTTCACCATGTTCGCGGGCCAGATCACATATATCGACATGATCAGTGACGAGGACGTCCTCGGCGAGATGCGAATCGAATACGTGCCTCGCGATCAACACCGCTAAGCGCGGTCGTCCTTGACGAAGTACTCTCAGGACTGCGGCCCGCACTCATCATGTGGGCCGCTTACATCGTTCACGCGGTGACGACCAACTGGAATGGTTCCACGCGGGCAGCGCCCAACTTCATTCGAAATGAACGACGCGCGCGAGCTGTTACGACGCTGAGCTGACCAACACGTCGCCGGACACCGTTCTGGCGCTAATCGAGACGGCGTCCTTGGGCGAGTCGCTCGTCGATCCGTCGAGCGGCATAGTGGACGAGAGTCGACCAGAGATCGACGAGGCGTCGACGTCGACTTCGAGTCCGCGCGCCACAGTGACCGCCACGTTGCCCGAGACCGTATGCACCGAGATGTCCGACGGGACGTCAACCGACAGCCGAATGCTCCCCGAGGCGGTGCGAATCTTGGTTGTGGTGCCGGCACCGTCACAGCGCACGTTGCCCGACGCGCTATGACACGTCAAGCTTTCCCGGACATTGGCCGTCGACACGTCGCCCGAGGCGGTCTTCATCTCGAGGACGCCCACCTCGTCCGCGACCGATACGCTTCCCGACGCGCTGGTCACGCTGGCCCGGGCCAGCACACCGATGATCTCGGTATCCCCCGACGCCGTCGTTACCTCGACCGTCGATCCCTCCGGTAGCGCGACGTGAACGTCGGGGTCGGATCCCCCGAACTCGAACCAGGAGTTGCGACGAATCGCGGCCTTAAAACCGCGCAGCGCGTCGAAATTCTCGTGGGTTCGAGTGCGCACGACGAGCGAGTTCTTGCGGGCGTCGTATTCGACGACCGCCTCGTCGAGCATTTTCTGATACGAGACGTCCTTGACGCTCAAGGTGACCTCGATGACGTTGCTCTCCGACGCGCCAATGGTCACGTCGCCGCTGCTCGTTGTGACGCGCGCGATTCCCGCACCGGATGCCTCAAAGACCTCATGGCGTTCTAATTTGGATATCACTGATTCTCCCCCTCGGTACTCCGACGACCTGTCGGACGTTGCATTGTTGGACATGCTGAACTCCTTCACATCTCTTAGGCGCGGCCCTTGCCGCGAAGTTGACGCGGGTGACTCGACCCCGAGTCGGAAGGGTCGCTTCGCACGGAGCGCTCGAGCGTGCGAACGATCCACGAGTTCACTGACGAACCGACGTCGGTGGCGAGATGCTCGATGTCCCCTTTGAGACCATCACTCAGTCGCAGCGCGATGCGTGCGGAGTAGTCGCTCGGCGTCGGCGCGGCGACGTTGCCGTCCACGGCGACGACCCGACTCATTCGAATCTGATCGCCTTCGAGGTTCAACGTCAACGCGACGCTGTCTTGGAGATTGAACTCCTGAACCACGTGGTTCAGGGCCTCCAGGAAGTGCGTGCGAAGCGATGGTTCNNNNTCAAGCAGTTCTGATATCAACATGATGTCAGTATAATATTACTTTGATATCAAAATCAAGTATTTTCTAAAGGTTTTGAAATGAAGCCTTTTTCCTCTTGGTCACCCAGCCCTCGGAGACTCGCAGTTCCGGTGACACGATCTGAATCTCACCGTCGACCGTCACTGATCGCCAGCCCTGCCACTCGAAGTTCGAGAGTGCATCCAAGCCCTCGACGAGCACCGTGCGCGCCAGGATCCCCTTTACGGCCTTGGCGTCGTGACCGACGGTCGTCCCGCCCACGCCATCGATAAATTGCACGCGCACCACGCGGCGCGTCCGCGTCAACTCGTCCATGTCGATGGCCGCCTCGTGCTCCCGCGGCAAGAGATTGACGAACGTCGAACGCTTCGAGTGCGCGGCCACGACCGAGGTGACCCTCGGTCGCCAATACGTCGCCATCGTGCCCAGCGGCGCGACGCCGACGTTCATCTTCAATCGAAAATCGGCGATGCGGTCCTCGGCCGTCGTGATCCCGTAGAGACTCGACGGAATGAGTATTCGTCGACGCAGCGTCGGCGCGAGGGACGAGGGACCGAGGTGCGACCATACGACGCCGCTGTAGCGCTGCCACGCCGCCAATCGGGGAACCCGGTCGTCGGCCAGATGTCTCGTGGCCTCGATGGCTCGTTCCAGCAAGGGACCGCGGGCGTTCAGTAGTAACTCTTGGCGACGGGTCGTCGATTCATTCAGGGTCCTGATCAAGGCGGTGATGACCTGGCGGCGATCGTCCCCGAGCGCTTCGTCGAACGCGCCGACACCCGCTCTCAACGTGCCGCCGGGCGTCTTGGCCTCCGAGGGCGGAAGGAGAACGAGGAGCGGTGCGGGCACGACTTAACGGTACTGGCCGCCCGTGCTTAGGCCGCTTGTAAGAGGTCCTTGGTCACGCCGAGCGATCGCAAGAAATGGCGCACCTTCACCACCTGGTCTTCGGTGAGGTCTCGCGATCGAGTTGAGCCGAACGACGTGGTGTCGCCCTCAATGGTCACCGCCCAGTTTCCGCGATGTGTCTCATACACCTCGCCGAAACGTCCCAGCAGCGAACAGACGTCGTGCCATTGAATGTTGTGGCACAGCGGGTGCGTGAAAAGCTTTTGGGCGGTAACGCGGTGGTGATGATCCAATTTGAATGGCATGCTCAACCCTCTCGCGAGGGTCGAGGTCGTCTCGCCCTCAACTGCACTCTCTACCCTTTAGGGGCCTAAGTCAAGGCTTGCCACAAGTTCCACATGCTCGGTCATTGGAAACAGGTCAATCGCTCGAATTTCGTTTGACGCGAAGCCGCCGGCGAGCAAGATCTTCAGATCACGAGCGAACGTCGCCGCGTCACACGAGACGTACACCACTCGACGGGGCCGTCGTCGAACCAACGCTTCGGCCATGCCCTTGGCCAATCCGCCCCGAGGAGGGTCGAGCACGACCACGTCACCCTCGCCCACCGAGTCGTTGACCGATCGCGGCGTGACCGACCACTCTCGAACCTTCAGGTTGCGAAGCCCTTCCGCGTTCTGTCGGGCGTCGCGCACGGCGTAGGGCGAGGACTCGACCGCCGTCACGCGACCGCCCGGTCCCACGACCTTGGCGAGCGGAACCGCGAAGAGGCCGACGCCACTGAAGAGGTCGGTGACGTGGTCGTCGACCCTCGCCCCGGCCAGTTCGAGGACGCTATCGAGCAACAGCGTCGGCGCGTCGCGATGCGACTGCCAGAAGGAGCGTGGTCCCACGGAAAAGACGTGCCCGCGAACATTGACGCGCGACTGCGTCGAAGGTTCGAGCGGCTCACCGCGTAGTGAGCAGAGTTCGTGCAGGGTGCCGCGCGGCGTGAGTCGCCGCACCAGCGCGAAAGGATCACCCTCGCCAATGGCGCGCAGCTCAACCTCTTCGGCGCCGTGCCAGGACGCCGCGAACGCCGGGGCGAACGACGGATCCGCGATCCAGCAACTGTCGAGGACGATCAGATCATGTGATCGTGCCGCGCGCAGCGCGAGTCGTCCGTCGTCGTCAACGGCACAACGAAGACGGGTCCGCGATCCCTGCGGATCACTCGAGGGCTCCGCCACGGTGATCTCGGTCTCGACGCCGGCGATACGGCGCAAATGCTCGGCGACCAGCGATGACTTCCACGAGACCTGCGCGGCCGTCGACGCGTGTTGCAGATCGCAGCCGCCGCAGCCGCCGGGGTGGGCGTAGCGACAAGGCGGGGCCACTCGATCGGGGCTGGCTTCGAGGATATCGACGGCGTCGCCGCGCGAGAATTTGGACGTCATTTCGGTGACCTCGACGCGAACCAATTCACCGGGCAGACCGTGGCGCACGAACACCACTCGACCGTCGCCGAGTCGTCCGACCGCTCCCCCGGTCGCCGGGCGTTCCAGTCGCACTGGGCTGGAATTTTGGTCGACAATCGTGCTACTCACCACTGCAGCCTAATAGGACTGAATTTTCGAACTCTTGAGCGTCGCAGACGAACGGTTAGTTCTCGATGTGCGCCAAGAAAAGATCGACGAGGTCGGCCGCGCGTTTGCGCGCCGCCGGCGTCTCCAGCTTCGTCCGCTCGATGAGGGCATCGACATCGACGCCGAACTCTCGCGCCTCTTCCACGCCGTTGGCAAGCCAATCTCGGAGTTGGACGTGGTCGATTTCCGGATGGAACTGCACGCCAACGTTCCGCCCGACGCAAAAGGCCTGCACCGCGCGCGGCGACGTCGCCCAGAGCTGGGCTTTCTCCGGCAGTTGGCATTGGTCGAAATGGAATTCGAACCACGGACCCGGGGCGATACCCGAGTCGTTGTGCGCTTGCACCTCGTACCAGCCGATCTCCGGTTCCTCGGAACGCTCGACGACGCCACCGTGGTAGAGACAGAGCGCCTGAGCCCCGAAACAGATGCCGAAGACCGGTACGTCGCGTCGTTCCGCCTCGGCGATGAGTTCGACTTCACGACCAAACCACGCTTGCTCGACCTCTTGGTCGTAGACCGCGCTCTTGGATCCGAGGATCACGAAAACGTCGTAGCCGTCCAGCGACGGCGTGGCACTGTCCTCGTTCATCATGCGCAGGTCGATCTCGTAGCCGCGCGATTCGAAGGCCTCCCCGATCAGTCCCGAGTGGTCCTCGAAGTGATGTCGAAGTACCAGCGCGCGCGTCATGGATGATGAGCCTACGGGCCTGCCCGTTGACCTTCGCTTAGTTCGCGGGCAGTGACCATCCGAGCGACTCGGCGATCTCCTTGCAGGTCGGACAGAGCGGGTACTTCTGGGGATCACGACCCGGCACCCAGACCTTGCCGCACAGCGCCATCACCGGCGTGGCGTTGATCATGGCGCCGACCACCGAGTTGTCCAAGGCGACGAACTCACCGTCCTTCGGGGTGTAGCCCTCGAGGACGATGTGCGTGAATCGTTCGTGATCTTCATCGTCGACCTGCGTCGACGAGGTCACCACCTGCTCGGTCTCGATTCGCGAAGTCACGCCTGAAACCTTAGTGAGTTGACTAATCTCAAGGTCCATGAAGCGACGACGGGCAGCCAAACCGGTGACGAAACCGCTCGGGCGCGTCGCGTCGCACTTCAACCGCGACGGACTACCGAAGAACTCGTACCGCACCCAGAGCGAGGCGCAAAGCGCGGCGCAGTTGGCCTGGACACTGAGCGGCGTCGACCTCGACAGCTACCGCTGTGACTACTGCTTCCAGTGGCACATCGGAAAGCGGTTCCGAGACGATTAGCGCCGATCAATCCCAATCGGGCAATATGGAGGGACTTGAAACGAAAGGTCCTCCATGGGAGTTCAGGCGTACATCTTGATCCAGTCCGAAATCGGCTCGAGCGAGGCGGTCGTGCTCGCGACCCGCGCCGTGCCCGGGGTGCTGGAGTCCTTTGAAGTGACCGGTCCCTACGACGTGATCGTGCGCTGCTCCGCGGAGAGTGTCGATGACCTCGGCAAGTTCATCGTCGGCGCCATCCAAAAGGTGCCCGGGATCACCCGCACCCTCACCTGCCCCGTCGTCAATATCTAGCCGAAGGCTCCCTCGGCGCGCAGGGTCTCTTGGCGCTGGCGATTTATCCCCCAACTGAGTAGTCCCTCACGCGTGCCCGACCCGGCTTTGCCCGGGGAGCGACCAATCGCGCCGGGCGTCTTGGAGAACCGTGGCGCCGGCTGGGGTTGGACGTCGCCGTCGAGCGAAAAGACCTCGCGCGCGGTGTTGTAGGGGTGACGGGCCGCCTCGCGCGGCGTCAAGACCGGCGTCACGCACGCGTCGACCCCTTCGAAGGTCTCCGTCCACTCGTCGCGGGTCTTCTCTCGAAACTTCGCTGCAAAAAGCTCCTTGGTCGCCGGCCACGAACCGCGTTCGAACTGCGCTGGTACATCGCTGTCGTCCAAGCCGAGGCCCCGGAGAAGTTCTTCGTAGAACTTGGCTTCGATCGCGCCCACCGCGACGAACTGCCGGTCCTTCGTCTCGTAGACCTCGTAGAACGGTGCGCCCGTGTCGAGGAGATTGGCGCCGCGCTCTTCGTGCCAGAAACCGGCGTTCATGAGCGAGTGACTCAACGCCATCAAGGACGCCGTGCCGTCCACCATGGCCGCGTCGACAACCTGGCCTTCACCGGTCGTGCGCGCCGAGAGCACCGCCGCCACGACCCCGAAGACCAAGAAGAGCGATCCACCGCCGAAGTCACCGACCAGATTGAGCGGCGGCACCGGCGACTCGCCCTTTCGCCCTATCGGCCACAACGCCCCCGACACCGCGATGTAGTTGATGTCGTGACCGGCGCGCTGGGCGTTGGGACCGTCTTGCCCGTAACCGGTCATTCGCCCGTACACCAGGCGCGGATTACGCTTCGCGACGTCCTCGGGACCCAGTCCGAGGCGCTCGGTGACCCCGGGCCGGAATCCCTCAATGAGGACGTCCGCCTGTTCACACAGTTCGAGCACCAGGTCGCGGCCGGCGGGATTTTTCAGATCCACCGCGACCGAAGGACGCGAACGATTGAGGATCTCCCAGGTGGATTCGTGGTCGGCGTCGACGTCACCTCGTTCAATGCGCAGTACATCGGCGCCGAGGTCGGCCAACAACATGCAGGCGTAGGGACTCGGACCGATCCCCGCCAACTCGACAACCTTCAATCCGTCAAGGGGACCGCGCACTTAGTCAGTGTAGGTTCGCGCGTTCTACGACTTGGTTAGTCCCACCACAGATCGTGTCCGAGCACACCCTTGGCGATGAGGCCTAGCTGGATCTGGCTGGTGCCCTCGACGATGGTGAGTTGGCGCGCGTCGCGATAGAACATCTCGACCGGGTGCTCTTCCATGTACCCGGCCGCGCCGAGGAGTTGGACCGCAAGCCCGGAGGCCTTCACCGCCGCCTCGGAGGCGTAGTACTTGCACATCGAGAGCATGGGAACGTACTCCTTGGTGAAGCAGCCCTGGTCGGCCAGCCACGCGCCGCGGTACGTGAGGAGACGCGCCGCCTCGATCTCGGTCGCGCACTTGGCGATCTCCCACTGGATGCCCTGGAACTCAGCGATCGTCTTGCCGAAGGCCGCGCGATTCTTGACGTACTCGGTGGCGTACATCAGTGCGCCTTCGGCGAGGCCGAGCCCGCGCGCCGCGACGATGGGCCGCATGGCATTCAGCGACTGCATGACGAGGGCGAAACCTCCTCCGATCACTTGCTCGGCCGGGACCTTCACGTCGGTGAAGACGATTTCGGTGGTGTCGATGCCTTTCACGCCCATCTTCTTGTCGACGCGTGGACGAGTCACGCCGGGGCTGTCGGACTCGACGATGAAGGCGCCGATGCTCGTGTGGTCTCGCGACGCCGGATCACCGGTCTTGGCGAAGACGACGAACCAATCGGCCTGCATCCCGCCCGAGATCCAACATTTCGTACCGTTCAACACGTAGCCACCAGAACTGTCCCCGCGAGCCACCGTCTGCATTCCCGCGACGTCGGAACCGGCGCCCGGTTCCGAGAGACAGAACGCCGCGCGGTGGGTACCCTTGGCGATACCGGGGAGGTAGCGCTGTTTTTGCTCTTCGGTGCCCGCGATCATGATGGGACCGGTCGGCAGTCGGGTGAGGAGCAACATCAAACCGAGCACGTTGGAGTACTTGGTGACCTCTTCAATGGTGATCGCCAGGCCCATGATGCCGGCTCCCGAACCGCCGTACTCCGGCGGAATGCACAGACCGAGCAGATCGGCCTTACGGAACTCGTCGAAGAGGTCCTGGGGGTACTCACCGGTCGAGTCGATCTCTCGAGCTCGGGGTTTGATCTTGTCCTGAGCGAGCCGTCGCACACTTTGTTGCAACGCCAAAAGCTCATCCGAAAGTTGGAAGTCCATTCCCTTCAAGGTAGTCCGAGCGCTATGCAAGCATTGATCCGTGGCCTCCTTCCAACGCGATCATTCCATCGAAGCGATGGCCCATACGACCTACGACCTCGTGGTGGTCGGCGCCGGGATGACCGGCGCGGGCGTGGCGCTCGACGCCGCGTCACGAGGACTGCGCGTCGCACTGATCGACGGCGGGGACGTGGCGTCGGGAACGAGTTCGAAGTCGTCCAAGATGGTCCACGGCGGACTGCGGTATTTGCAGCAACGAGAGTTCCGATTGGTCTATGAGAATCTTCGCGAGCGACGACGGCTTCTGGAGAACGCCCCATTTCTCGTGCGTCCACTCCCCTTCCTGGTTCCTCTCTTCGGTCGCAACGGCGTCGCGTCCAAGGCGTTGGTGAAGGGCTACTCGACGGCGCTGCGAATCTATGACTTGAGCGGGGGCTGGCGAATCGGTCAACGCCACCGCAAGATCACTCGTGACGAGGCGCTCGCGCATCTCCCCACGCTCAACACCGATCACCTCGTCGCGGGATTCCTCTACTACGACGCCCGTGGCGACGACGCACGCGTGGCGCTGGCATTGGCGAAGACCGCCGCGCTCGACTTCGGCGCCGACGTCGCCACCTACGTGCGTTGCGTCGAGATTCTCCACGACCCCACGGGGCGCGTCAACGCGGTGGTCGCTCACGATCTCCTCGCGGGCGCGACGCTCACGCTGACCACGAAGTCCGTCGTCAACGCGACCGGGGTGTGGGCCGATGACGTGTTCACCATGGCCGAGCACACCCCGTCGCACCGTATTACGCCGGCCAAGGGCGTCCACCTCAGCGTCCCGCGCCATCGACTGCCGGCCGACGTGGCCGCGGTCCTCAACGTTCCCGGTGATCGACGAAGCATCTTCGTCGTGCCCTTCGAGGGAGCGGCGTTCACGTACGTCGGCACGACCGACACCGCCTACGACGGCGAGCTCGACGAACCGCACTGCACATCCGAGGACGTCGCGTATCTGTTAGCGGCCGTGAACGCGTCCACCTCGTCGAACCTCACGACCAGTGACGTGACGGGTCTGTGGGCCGGGCTACGTCCGTTGCTCGCGCCCGTTGACGGCAAGGCGGTGAAAGAACGCACGGCCGATCTCTCACGACGACACCAAGTGACCGACTCGCGCGACGGCGTCGTCCACATCACCGGCGGCAAGTGGACGACCTATCGACAGATGGCCGAAGACACGGTCGACGCCCTAGGCTCCTACGTGACGGAACTGAAGGGCGTGCGCACGAAGAGGCTCCGACTCCGCGGCGTGGGACCGTGGCGCCCGTCGTCCGAACGAGAGAATCACCTCTACGAGCGATTCGGCGAGGACGCCAAGGTAATCCTCGACCTCATCGCCGACAACGAGGAACTCGGTGAGTGTCCGATCGAGGGCCAGCCCTACCTCGGAGCCGAATTCGTATTTTCGGTCCGCTTCGAAATGGCCACGTCATTGATCGACCTCTTGACCCGACGCACGCGCGCCCACCTGCACGACGCGCGCGCCACCCTGAAGGGCGCGGCGCGCGTAGGCGCCCTCGTCGCTCCAACGTTGGGCTGGAGTGACGAGGAACTACAGCGCCAACTGCAGGAATACGAATCGTTGGTGCGCCGCGAGTTCGGCGCCGCCGGATTGACTTTGTAGAGTGCAACGGTGAGCCGACCGACCATGCCGAATGAGTATCCGGCGGGAACGTTCGAAGGCGCTTCATCGTCCCTCGCCACCAGCGCACTGCTCGATGATCTGACCGCCTCAGGCGTGGCCTTCGATACCAGTTCCGTCGTTCGCGCCGATCACGGTCGTGACTGGTGGCCGCTCACGATCCCCGACGTCGCCCGCGGTCACGTTCCCCAATGGCCCGGCGTGGTCGTATTGCCGACCTCGAGTGACGAGGTGAGCCGAGTGCTCGTCATTGCCTCGAAACATGGCGTCGCCGTCACGGCCCAGGGCGGCCGCTCCAGCGTTGTCGGTGGCGCGCTCGCACCGGCCGGTGCCATCGCGCTCGACCTGACTGGTCTAGAACGAATCCTCGATATCGACGCGGTCTCGGGCACCGTGAGCGTCGAGGCCGGCGTCTTCGGACCGGACCTGGAGCGAGCGGTGCGAGCCGCAGGCTGGACCGTCGGACACTTCCCCCAATCGTTCGAGCTGGCGACCGTCGGCGGGTGGATCGCCTGTCGCGGCGCCGGCCAGTACTCCAATCGCTACGGCAAGATCGAAGACATCGTGCGAGGACTGAGCGTCGTGACCGCCAGCGGCGAGGTCATTGAGCTCGGGGGACGGGCTCCGCGCCAAGCGGTCGGACCGGACCTCGTGCAACTGTTCGTGGGATCCGAAGGCACGCTCGGCGTGATTACCCGCGCGACCCTCGTCATGCACCCGGCGCCGACGAGTGAGCGGCGCGCGGCTTATGGTTTCGCGGACTTCGACGACGGTCTGGACGCCTGTCGTCGCATCATGCAGCGCGACGCTCGGCCGGCCGTCTTGCGCCTCTACGACGAGACCGAGTCCAAGCGGTCCTTCGACGTTGAGACCTGCGCGTTGATCGTGCTCGACGAAGGTGACGGCCACCTGGTGGAGGCGACCATGCGGATTGTCGCCGAGGAGTGTGCTTCGGCGACGGAGCTCGGGTCGACGCTCGTGGCGACGTGGCTCGAACATCGTAACGACGTCGGCGCGTTGGCCCCGCTGTGGGAACGCGGCTACGTCGTGGACACCATCGAGGTCGCGGGCTCGTGGGCGACGTTGGCGACGATGCGTCACGGGGTTCTCGACGCGCTCCACCAGTTGGCGGGCGTCACCGTGGCGTCGGTGCACCAGTCGCACGCCTATCTCGATGGCGCGTGTCTCTACTTCACCTTTGCCGCGCGACCCGAGGACGACGTGATCGGTTTCTATCGTCGGGCGTGGGAGTGCGTGACCAGCGAAGTGCTGCGTCACGGCGCTGCGCTCAGCCACCATCACGGCGTCGGTCGCAATCGAGCCCGATTCGTCCCCGACGCGCTCGGCGGTGCCTTCAGCGTCCTCCAGGAATTGAAACGCCTGCTCGACCCCGACAACATCATGAATCCCGGCGTGCTGGGTCTCGGCGGCGAACCGTGGTGAGAGCGCTCGCTATTGACGTCGGCACGACATCGATTCGCACGGCGATCGTCGACGCGATCGGAACCGTCACCCATACCCACCAGCAGCGACTGAGCATCGCGACACCGAATCCCGGCGAAGTCGAACTCGACGGTGACGAAATCGCTCGGCTCGCCCTGGAATTGGGTTCGCGAACCTTGCATGACGCCGGTGGTGCCGACGTGGTGGGCATCACGAATCAGCGCGCGACGACGATCGTCTTTGATCCGATCACCGGTGCGCCCGTCGGCCCGGCCCTCGGTTGGCAGGACCTGCGCACCGTCATCGACTGCCTGATCTTGCAAGGCGACGGTCTGCGACTGGCGCCCAATCAATCGGCGACCAAGGCGCGTTGGCTCGTGAAGCAGTCCGGTCGAAGTTCGAGTGAACTTCGCTTCGCCACGATCGAGACGTGGTTGGCCTGGAAATTGAGCGACGGTGCGCTGCACGTGACCGATCGTTCCAACGCCGGTGTCAACGGCCTCGTCGCCCTCGGCGTCGAGGAGTGGGACCAACGGGCCCTCGCCCTGCTCGGACTCGATGAGACGATGATGCCGACGATCGTCGACACGATGGGGGCCGTGGGTCGCGCCACGGCGCTACCCGGCGCCCCTCTGATCACCGCGCTGGTCGGCGATCAATCGGCGTCACTCTTTGGCCAGTCGTGCGTCACCCGGGGTGCCAAGATCACCTTCGGTACCGGGGCGATGCTCGATATGGTGCGCGGGGCGAAGGGACCGGACCGGATGACCCGCTTTCCTTCGGGCTGTTTTCCCGTCGTCGCTCGAAGCCGAGACCACGAGGTCGTCTGGGGTCTCGAAGGCATCGTGCTCTCGGCCGGTGCGTGCATCGAATGGCTCCGCGACGACCTCGGACTTATCACCGAGCCGAGCGAAACGCAGTCCCTCGCCACGTCAGTTGCTTCGAGCGACGGGGTGTCGTTCGTGCCGGCGCTGTCGGGACTCGGCACGCCGCAGTGGGACTTCGGCGCGCGCGGCGGATTCTTCGGGATTACGCGCGGTTCGACGAGGGCCCACCTGGTTCGCGCGGTGCTCGAAGGCATCGCGCAGCGCGGCGCAGACCTCGTGGACGCCGCGCAGCTTGAGACCGGCGAGGCGCTCGAGGAAATTCGCGTCGACGGCGGCATGAGCGCGAACCGATTCCTTCTCCAATGTCTCGCTGACTTCACGGGTCTTCGCGTCGCGGTGTCCTCAGAGCGTGAGGCCACCACGAGGGGCGCCGGACTGATGGCGCTGGTGGCGCACGACGCGATGTCGCTCGATGACGTGGAACGGCTCTGGTCGCCCTCGGAGGTTCTCTCGCCCTCGCTCACCAATGAGAGTCGCCAGCAATGTCGCGAAGCCTGGGCCGCCGTGATCACCCGGGTCGAAAAGACCATCCCCGAACTGAGTGCGGTCGAGTTCTAACGCGTCCACGGGGCGTCGCTGAGGGCTCCTTCCAACGTCGAAGGCGACTCCAACAGGTGCTTGGACAACATGAGCGCGCGGGGCTGGGAGAGGGTGACGATGCCCGTCACGACGCCGCCGCGCGAAAAGAGCGCTAGCCACTTGCCCTCCTCCGGGTTGCCGCTCACGCGAACGACGTCGTCGTCGGGACGAGCGTGACCCAACATCTGGATCTTCTTGCCGTACTGATCGGACCAGAAGTAGGGCACCAGCAACGCCGCCGCGCCCTCGCCGGTCATCCAGAAATGGGCCAGGGCGTGGGCGTGGAGGTTGGCCACCTCCCAGTGCTCGATGCGCACCAATTCCTCGCCCATAACGTTGGGCCAACTGAAGCGCGCGACGTCGCCGATCGCGGCGATGTGCTCGCGCGCCAACAGGTTCTCGTCGACGACCACACCGTTGTCCAGCGTGAGTCCCGATCCCTCGAGCCATTCGAAATTCGGTAACGCCCCGGCACCCACCACGACCAGTGCGGCGCGAAGATCCTGGCCGTCGCCGAGGCGAATCACGAATCCGTCGGCGTCGCGCTCGACGTCTCGAATGTGTTGGTCGTTGCGAAGTTCTATCTGCGCGTCGGCGGCGAGACGTTCGAGCCACGACGAGGCGTCCGGACCGAGTACGCCGATCAGCGGCCGGAGCGCAGCTTCGAGGACGATTGGAACGAATCCCCGACTCTTCAGTTGGGTCGCGACTTCGGCGCCGATGAATCCGCCACCGATCACCGCGACCACGCTGCCCTCGTCGAGGCGCTCCAGCTCGTGGCGCATGCGCAGTTCGTCGTCGCGATTGCGAAGCGTGAGAATATCGTCGTCGGCGCTGAACGGGAGTCGGCGAGCCCGAGCGCCGGTGGCGATCACAATGTGCGTGCCGTCGACGCGCGAGCCGTCCTCCAGTGCCACCGTGTTGGCTTCGATGTCGAGCCCAACCGCGCGCACGCCGAGACGAAGCGTGACGTTGCTGGCGGCGAGGCGTTCGGGCGTAGCGAGCGTCGCTCGCTCGACGTCCCACTTGCCGGCCAGGACGTGTTTGGACAGGGGTGGCCGATCGTAGGGCGCGTAGGTCTCTTCGCCGAGGAGCGTGATCGCGCCGTCGTAGCCGTCTCGTCGCAGCGCCTCGACCAGTCGCCACCCTCCGAACCCGGCGCCGACGATGACGACCTGGTCCGAGGGCTGGAGCATGGTCAGTGCGCGAACATCGCGAGCCACTGCTCGGCGCTCGCCGGCACCAGCGCCCGGTTGTGCTGGCGCACGTCGCCCATGGGCGCGCTCGGATCGGCCGAGTAGAGGTGACCCGGAAAGAGCACGGTGTCGTCCGAGACGTCGGCGAGTCGTTGGGTCAGCGTGCGGTACATCTCCTGGGGGTCCGAGCCCGGAAGGTCGGTCCGGCCGCAGCCGTCCAGGAACAAGGTGTCACCGCTGATCAGGCGGCCGTTGACCAACAGACACTGACTGCCCGGCGTGTGCCCCGGCGTGTGGATCAACGAGACGTCGTAGGCGCCGACCGCAACGACGTCGCCGGCGTCGTGGGCGACGAGGGAGTCCGCACCGACGCCGGTGCGCTTGGTCACCCATTCGACCTCATCGGCCTGCACGTGAATCGGGACGTCGATTCGCTCGAGTAAATCGACGATGCCGGCGATCTCCGTACGACCACCGAGGCTGCCGCCCACGTGGTCGGCGTGATAGTGCGTCGCGAAGACCGCGCTCACGCGCAGTCCGTCGGCCTCAACCAGATCGATCAGTTCGGCCGGTCGATAGGCCGGGTCGACCAGCACAGCCTCACCGGTCTCACGGTCGCCGAAGGCGTAGGCGAAGTTCACCATCTGCTCGGCGACGGGATCATCGAGCGCGAAGTCCAGCCCGCTGAGCAGTTGGCGAAAGTAGAAGTGTTCCGTCATTCGCTTTCGAGCACCTTGGAAAGCCGTGGCGCCAATTCATCGACCTTCGCCTTCGTGGCGTCCAGTCGTGCCTCCAGCGCCTCGATGATCGCCGTCGCTCGCTCGAGTTTCACGAACAGCTCGTCGACCAAGACCTCTCCTTCGTCGAAGGACGCGACGATGGCGTCCAACTCTTTGGCCGCGTCGTTCCAGTCACCGACAGTGCTCATCGTGCTACTCCCGTCTTTTCATTCACAGTAGATTCAAACGACCCGTCGCTCACCAGTACCGAGACGGTGTCGCCCGCGGCGACGTCATCGAGCGACTTCACGACCTGGCCCTGTCGGTTAGTCACGATGGACCAGCCCTGGGCGAGTCGCCGCTTCGGATCGTACGCACTCAGGAGTGCCCGGTGGCTCGCCAGCATCTGCGCGCTCGACGTGAGGAGATGGCGACTGTGCACCAATAGTCCGGAGCGGGTGCGGGCCAGGTGGCGCTGCTCGGCGCGGAGTCGATCGCGCACGGCGAAGATCATCGTGCGACGGCGCTCGGCCGCGTACTCGGTCGCCTCGTCCAGGATCTCCGCGGTCGCGTCAAGCACTCGCTGCGCCGGAAGGCGGACGTGACGGGCGTGCCAACCTTCGACGATCGCGGCGATCTCCTCGCCGAGTTTGGTGGGCGTAATAGCTCGCGTATGCGCCACGAGGTCGGCGATCGATTCGTCTCCGGTGTGACCGATGCCGGTAAAGACGGGCGTCGAGGACGCCGCGATCGCGCGCGCCACGCGTTCGTCGTCGAAGCAGGCCAGGTCGCCCTTGGAGCCACCGCCGCGAACCAGGCACATGATGTCGACGCCGTGTTGGTCGAGGGTCTCGATGGCCGTGACGATTTGCGCCGGCGCCGCGTCGCCCTGCACCGCGCTCTTCACGAGGATGATCTGAAAGCCGTAACCGGAGTGGAGCAACTGTCCGGTGAAGTCGCTGTAGCCCTCGGTCCCGGGACTGGCCACCAGTCCGACGCGCAGTGGTACCGGCGGGATCGCGATCCGCTTATTGGCCTCCAGCAGACCCTCGGCCGTGAGACGCGCAATCAGCTCGGCGCGTCGACGCGCGACGTCGCCGAGCAGACCCTGCACGTCGATCTGGGTGACGGTGAAGCCGATCTTGCCCTGGGGCGCGTAGACGTCGACGTAGCCATAGAAGTTGACGATGAGGCCCGCCGAAAGCGTCACCCCTTCGGCAGCCAGTTTCTTCTTCAGCGGCGCCCACTGGGTCGCCCAACAGTGCGCGTTGAGGACCGGACGTTTGGTATCCGAGGACGCGGAGCCGGCGTCCACCAGGTCCACGTAGACGTGGCCCTTCTCGTAGACCTTGGCGATCTCGCCGCGCACCCAGTTCGGGTGACGGCGTCCGAAGGCTGATTCCAGTTGCGCCGTGAGCAGTTGGTAGAAGGCGCCGACCTCCAGAACCTCGTCGGGTTCGATTACTTCGTCATCCACGTGGCGAGGCTACCTTCCGGTTACAACATCATTACGCTCCTTGTCGGTCCGTCGAGCATGTGACAGAATTGTGGTGGATGGTGAGTCGGCTGGGTGGCCGCACCGCTTGGCAACAGGTGGTGAGGAAAGTCGGGGCTCCACAGGGCAAGGTGCTCACGAAATGTGAGTCGCGGTGACGTGCAGGACAGTGCCACAGAGAACAGACCGCCGATGGCTCGGGCAACCGAGTACAGGCAAGGGTGAAACGGTGCGGTAAGAGCGCACCAGCATCGTGAGCGATCACGGTGGCTTGGTAAACCCCACCCGGAGCAAGATCAAACGTGGGAGCGCGTGGCCCGCATGCCTTGGAAACAAGGCACTCCCGAGGTAGATCGCTGAGATGGATGGCCGCCCATCCTTCCGCAAGGAAGGTGGACAGAACCCCGCTTATAGGTCGACTCATCATCCAACCAACTATTCGAAAGTCGAACCGTGTTACACCTGCCCTACCGCGAACTGCCCAGCGCGGAACCCGGCACACCCGACACGCGTTCGCCGCTTCGCTATTTGATCTGGATCGCCGCGCAACAGAAGGTTCTCTTGACCTTCAACGCCATCTTCGGCATCGGCTGGATGGTGAGCCAGGCGTTGATCTGGGCGGCCGTGGGCGCCGCCATCGATCACGGCGTCATCGACAAGAACACCGGCGAGCTGATTCTCTGGGTCGGCGTGGTCATGGCCCTCGGACTCTTTCAAGCGGTCTGCGGCGCGCTGCGTCATCAGCTGGCGGTGACCAATTGGATGAACGCCTCCTACAAGACCGTCCAGGTCATTGGCCACCACGTCTCCAAGACCGGCACCGCGGTCACCGACGAAATCCCTTCCGGTGACATCGTCAACACGGTGGCCTCGGACGCCATGCGGATCGGCGGCGCTTACGACGTCTTGGCGCGCTTCATGGGCGCCATCGCCGCCTGGATCGTGGTCTCCATCATCCTGATCTCCTCGTCGGTCGAACTGGGCCTCATCGTCCTCATCGGCGTGCCGGTCCTTGCGTCGTTGACGACGCCGTTGATGAAGCCGTTGCACGCGACCCAAGCGGCCCAACGCGAAGCGGCCGGACGCCTCGCGGCCCTGGGCTCCGACACCGTCGCCGGTCTTCGCATTCTTCGCGGCGTCGGCGGCGAAGAGGTCTTTCTCAACAACTACAAACGACAGAGCAACACCGTGCGCCTCGCCGGCAATCGCATCGCCTCGCCCCAGGCCGGACTGGAGTCGGGCCAGGTCCTGCTGCCGGCGATTCTCACCGGCCTGGTGACCTACCTCGGAGCCCAAGACGTGATGCACGGGACGCTGGCCCCGGGCCAACTGGTCGCGTTCTTCGGCTACGCCACCTTCCTCACCACTCCGCTTCGCACGGCGATCGAATACGTCATCGCCACCACGCGCGCTTACGTCGGCGCCGGCCGAGTACTTCGTATCTTGAACATCGAACCCCTGGTCGCCGAACCGGCGTCACCGCTCCTCTGGCCGGCCACCATCGACCGGATTGACGACCGCGTCAGTGGCATCTCGATTCGACGGGGTCAGCTGGTCGCCTACGTCACCGAAACACCGGCCGAGGCGTCGATGATCGCCGATCGACTGGGACGATTCGTGTCCGACGTCACCGGCGTGACGATCAACGGCACCCCCATGGGACTCTTCTCGGTGAGCGACACCCGGCGCAACATCGTGGTCAGCGAGATCGAACCACGTCTCTTCTCGGGAGAGCTTCGTTACGAACTCGTGCCCCACGGCGACATCTCAGACGGCAACATCATGCCCGCGCTCGAAGCGACGAGTTCTCTCGACATCCTCGAAGCCCTGGAGGACGGTCTCGACACGCTCATCGAAGAACGGGGTCGAAGCTTCTCCGGCGGTCAGCGTCAGCGACTCAGTCTGGCGCGCGCGATACTCACCAACGCCGAGGTGCTGATCCTGGTCGAACCGACCTCCGCGGTCGACACGCACACCGAGGGACGGATCGCGGCTCGACTGCGCGACGTGCGCGGCGCTCATACGACGTTGGTGGCCACCACCAGTCCGCTGATGTTGGAGAAGATGGACGTGATCTACGTCGTGGTGATCGGGCGCGCCATCGAACGGGGCACGCACGAGGAACTCGTCGCCACGTCGTCGAACTACCGTCAGATCGTGTTGCGCGAGGACGCCTGATGAGTCAACTCCCCGTCGCCGACACCGCCGCCGTGCGCGCCTACGCCAAACGACTCATCCGCCAACATCGTTCCCGGTTGGTGCGGATGCTCTCGCTCTACGCGTTGGCCGCGTTCATGGCGCTCATCCCGGCCTACGTGATCGGCGAGATCACGAACTACGCCGCCGATCACCAGCTGACGTCACATCGCATCACGATCGACGTCGGGATTCTTTTCGTCTCGTCGATCCTCTACGCCGGACTCTCCTTCCTGGCTCGACGTCGCAGCTACCTGTTGGGTGAGACCGTCTTCGCCCAGCTTCGCGAGGAGTTCCTCGAAAGCGTGCTGGCCCTGCCGTTGGTCGAAGTCGAGCGCGCCGGCACCGGCGACCTCCTCAGTCGAACGACGAACGACATCGAAGCGTTGTCGCGCACGGTGCGCTTCGCCATGCCCGAATGGCTGGTGGCGGTTGTCCAGGCCTTGCTGACGCTCATCGCCATGACCATCGTCAGTCCGCTCGCGACCGTCGCCAGTTTGGTGTCGTTGCCGATTCTCTTCGTCTCGACGCGCTACTACCTGCACTACGCCACACCCGGATATCGACGCGAGCGAATGAGCTACGCCACCATGTCGGGCTCGGTCTCGGAAACGGCCGAAGGCGCGCGCACCGTCGACGCGCACCGTCTCGGGGCCCGCCAGGGCAAGCGCATCGAGGGCAATATCCGCGAGTCCTTCTATTCCGAGATGTACACGATGCTAATGCGAATGGTCTGGTTCCCCACCATCGAGAGCGCCTTCGCCCTGGCGGTCGCGACCACCCTCGCCTGGAGCGGCTGGTTGGCGCTGCACCACGACATCACCATCGGAGCCGCCACGACGGTCACGCTCTACGTGGTCCAGATCAACGACCCGATCGACCGCATCGTCTCGTGGCTCGACGAACTGCAAGTGGGCCAGATGTCGTTAGCCCGCCTGGTCGGAGTGTCGGTAGTGCGCGACGATCGTCCCACCGAAGGCGTGGAACCGAGCAACGAGACGATCACCATGAACGACGTCCGCTACGCCTACCGACCGGGCTTCGACGTCTTGAACGGGCTGTCGCTCACGATCCGACCCGGCGAACGACTGGCCATCGTCGGTCCCTCGGGCGCGGGCAAGTCGACCATCGGACGACTGCTCGCCGGCATTGACGCCCCGAGGAGCGGCACGGTGATGGTGGGCGACGTGGCGCTCGCCAGCATGCCGCTGGCGATGTTGCGACGGCACGTGGCCCTCGTGACCCAGGAGCACCACATCTTCATCGGCACGGTGCGTGAGAACCTGGCGCTCGCCAAACCCGAGGCCGACGACGACGAAATCGTTCGCGCCCTGGATGCCGTCGACGCACTCGAATGGGTCCAGGCGTTGCCCGACGGGATTCTCACCGAACTCGGCACGACCGGCTACCAGGTCTCACCGGCCCAGGCGCAACAACTGGCGCTCGCCCGGCTCGTCTTGAGCGACCCGCACACGCTGGTGCTGGACGAGGCGACGGCCATGCTCGATCCACGGGCGGCGCGCCATCTCGAGCGCTCCCTGGTCGCGGTGCTGCGCGGTCGAACGGTGGTGGCGATCGCCCACCGACTCCACACGGCCCACGACGCCGACCGGGTCTGCGTGGTGATCGACGGCCGGATCGCCGAGCTCGGTACCCACGACGAACTCGTGGCGCTCAACGGCGAGTACGCGTCACTGTGGAGTAGCTGGCGGAACGAGAAGCCCGGCGCCTCGTAGGATTTCTGGAGCATGGTGACTCCCCTTCTTCGCGGCGCCGAGATCGACGCTTGCGTCCACCGAATCGCCCTGGCCCGGGCCGAGCCGACCCGGGCCCACCGCACACCAGCCACTCCCGAAATCGAGCGGCGACGTCGCGAGGCCGATCAACATCGCCGAAGCGTGATCGAGCGATTGATCGCGTTGCATCCCGGCGCCGTCACGGCGACGGGTCACGAGCACACCGCTGAGCTCATCGACCACGGGGTCGAACTCATTCTTAACGCCCGCCTCACCGACGTGGACGCACGGCGCACGATCACGTCGCAGGCCTTCGTGCGCGTCGGTCGTGTCGACGACGGTTTCACCTACGCCCCCCTGGTGATCAAGAACCACGAAGTCACCGAAGCCGCCTCGTCCCGACAGCTCTCGGAGGGATCGCTCGAGCGACTCGTCCCGAGCGACAGCGTTATCCACGACGGTCTCGGGCTGCGCTCCACCGCCACCGTTCGCCGGGACGTCCTCTTGCTCGACGGGGCGACGAGAATCCTCCAGGCCTTCGACGCCGCCGATCCCTCGACGCGGGGCGCGCTAGTCGATCGCAACACGCGACTGTGGTGGCTGGACCTCGCGAGCCCCGCGTTGTTGCGCAGCAACCTCAGCGCCTACGACAA
>PNAH01000032.1 GCA_003170315.1 Acidimicrobiaceae bacterium | reverse complement strand
TATAGCGGCCACGCCATGCAATTTGCCGGCTCGAACTATCTGATGCCCGTGGACGTCAAGCTCACGGACGAAGCGGATCTGCGCCGCATGACCAAGGTGGACGACATCGTCACCGATTTGCAGGAGGCGAGCGCCTTGCGGCTTCTGGTGCTCGATTCCTGCCGCGACAATCCGCTCGCCGAGGAGCTGAAGCGCTCCGTCGGCCTGACGCGGAGCGCTTCGGTGCAGCGGGGCCTCGCCCGCATCGACGGCCCGCAAGGCATGATCGTGGCCTACGCCACCCAGTCGGGAAAGACGGCTGCCGATGGGACCGGGAGGAACAGCCCCTATACCGCGGCCTTCCTCAAGCATATCGAGGCACCCGACGAGATCGGCACGGTGTTCCGGCGCATCAGCGCCGATGTCTATGCCGCCACCGATCACGCCCAGCTCCCAGAGCTTTCGCTGTCGCTGATCGGGGAGTATTACCTCAAGCCTGGTGCGCAGGCGGCGCTCACTCCCGGCGCCCCGCCGCCCGAGGCGATCGCTGCCGCTCCTCTCGTGGGCCATTGGTCCGGCATCGTGGCGCAGCCGGACAGTGCCGCCGGCACCTATGAGACGGTCATCGAGCTTAACGACAGCGGCAGCGGCAGAAGCGACTACCCGTCGCTGAAATGCGGCGGGACACTCACGCCGATCGAGACGAGCGAAGCCCCGCATGCCTATCGCGAGACGCTGACCTACGGTCAGACCAAGTGTATCGACGGGGGAACGATCACGCTCACGCCCACCGACAAGAAATCCGTATTGTTTGAGTGGCAGCAAAAGACTGGCGGGGTGACCGAAGCGTCGGGCGAGCTGCCCGCGAGCCCAGCCGAATAGAGGCTTCCGCCCGGAGAGATGCACAGCCAGCCGCCCCGAAATTTCAATAACTTGCGGTTTACCGTGGCGGGCGAATCAGTGAGAGTCGGCCTGACTGGCAGGGACAACGGTCGTTTTAAGGCGGCGGCGTTCAAAAATGGCGTCAGTGCATGACGAGGTCATGGCGTGACGGCGTTTTTCCGGGGTGCCGCCGGTTCGATCAGGCGGAGGCTTTGAACCATGATGAGCTTACCTTTTGTCCTATTCGCTTGCGGGCTCGGCGCGGCATGGACGAGCCGACGTGTGGCCGCGCTCGGGTTTTGGGTCGCGGGCGTCTTGATGCTGCTTGTGCTGTTTCGCATGCATGCGACGGACGTGTTGAACATCGCCCTGTGAGCCGAGGCGACGAAGCGTGACCCCCAACCTGTCCCGGCTGCTCAATGCCTTGGGTCTTGTCGCCGTGGACACGGTGCTGGTGCTGGCCTTTGTCGACCAGCTCTGGTTTCGCGATCTCCCTTGTCCGCTCTGCATCCTACAACGGGCGGGGTTCGTCGCCGCCGGTTTCGGGCTCGCGCTCAATCTGATCTTGGGGCCGCGACCGAGCCATTACGGCGTGATGATCCTGGGTGCTGTTGCCGGCGTGGTCGTCTCGGTGCGGCAGATCCTGCTGCATATCGTGCCGGGCTCTGGGTCCTACGGCAACGCGATCCTCGATCTCCACCTCTATAGCTGGGCGCTGATCGCGTTTTCGCTGATCATTATCGGCTCGGCGATCATGCTCCTGTTCGACCGCCAGTTCGCTGCCACGGAGCGCGACCGCTTGAAGGTGCTCCCGGTCTCGGCGGTCGTGCTGTTCGTTAGCCTGGTGGTGGCCAATGTGGTCTCCACGCTTGCCATTTGCGGTGTTGGCCTCTGCCCCGAAACCCCCGGCGGCTATCTCATTTTCAATGACAATCTCAGCCTAACGCTGCTCGGACAGCCGCTTTAGGCGGTCGAGCGCGCCTTGCAGGATGTAGGCCGCCGCCATGCGGTCGATCACTTCGGCGCGGCGCTTGCGCGAGGCGTCGGCCTCGATGAGGTGACGCTCCACCGCCGCGGTCGACAGCCGCTCGTCCCAGAACACGATCGGCACCTCGATATGGGGGATTAGGTTGCGGACGAAGGCGCGGGTTGATTGAGCGCGGGGCCCTTCCGAGCCGTTGAGGTTGAAGGGGAGGCCCACGACCAGGCCGCCGATTTGAGTCGTTTCAATGATTTGCCTGATCATCTCGGCGTCCTCGGTGAACTTCGTGCGCCTCAGCGTGTTGTATGGCGTGGCGATGCTGCGGGTCACATCGGAGAGCGCCATGCCGATCGTCTTGCTGCCGAGATCGAGGCCGAGCAGCCTCGCGTCGGAGGCGAGCAGCGCCGGCAGCTCTTCGATGGGGACGAGGCGGGCTTCCGTCATGGCTGGCGTTTCAACCGGGTTCGGTTTCCTATAGGCGTGCGCAGCAATTTCGAGTGAAATCCATGCAGATCACCTGGTTCGGCCATTCCTGCTTCCGCCTCGATACGGGAGAGAGCAGCATCCTGATCGATCCCTTCCTCACCGGCAACGCCACCTTCGAGGATACGGGGCTTACGGTGCATGGCGCCACCCGCGGTGTCACCCATGTGGCGTTGACCCACGGCCACGAGGACCATACCGGCGACACGGTCGCTATCTGCAAGGAGACGGGCGCCACGCTCATCGCCGTGTTCGAGCTTGCCATGCGCATGGCCGGCCTCGGGGTGGCGAAGGTCGATCCCGGCAACACCGGCGGAATGCTGCACCAGGCCGACTTCGACCTCACCTTCGTCCCTGCCTGGCACTCCTCGGCTGCGATCGTCGACGGCCGGTGGGTCTATCTCGGGGCCTGTTGCGGCCTCGTCATCGCGCCGCGCGAGGGCAAGACCGTCTACCATATGGGCGACACGGCGATTTTCTCCGACATGGGGCTGATCAACGAGATCTATCAGCCTGCGATCGGCTTTGTGCCGATCGGCGACCGCTTCACCATGGGGGCCAAGACCGCGGCGCTCGCCTGCAAGCGCTACTTCCAGTTCGAGATCGTCGTGCCCTGCCACTACCGCACCTTTCCGATGCTCGATCAGACCCCGGACAAATTCGTGGCGGAGATGGGCGGCAATAATGTGCGGGTGCCGGAGGTTGGCGTGCCGTTTGAGGTTTGATGTAAACAAGCCAAGTTGATGCTGCTCGGGCCCAGTGCTACACGAGCGAGCGCCTGGAAGCGGGTCAATGGACCCGGGCAAAGGAAGCCTGATGTCAGTCGATCGCGCCACCGTCCACCGCATCGCGCGGCTCGCCCGCATCGCCATCACCGAGGACGAGGCCGCGCGGCTGGAGACCGAGATTTCGGGGATTCTCGATTGGGTCGCCCAGCTCGACGAGATCGACACAAAAGGGGTGGAGCCGATGACCCGCGTCGTGGCCATGACCATGAAGCAGCGGAAAGACGAGGTGACCGACGGCGGCTATGCCGATGACATCCTCAAGAATGCGCCTGCCGTTGATGACCATTATTTCGTCGTTCCCAAGATCGTCGAATAGGAGAGCCGTCATGCGTCGCATCGTACTTGGCATGTTGGGATTTTGGCTGGGAAGCGTGAGTGTTGCCGCGGCGCAAGGGCTGCCGGAGGGGACCTACGCCTCGACGAAAGAGGGGTGCACCAAGCTGGAAGCAAAGAAGACGACCGAGCTCGGCGACGACTTCGATTTTTATGTGCTCACCAGCAAGGGATTGACCGGCTACCAGCAGGCCTGCGACTTCGTCAACGTGTTCGCGCGCAACGCCACGAGCTGGGTTGCTACCGCCTTTTGCGATGAGCAGGGCTATACCTATCCCGACCTGTTCGCCATCGCCCAGAAGGACGGAGGGAAGCTCGCCGTCACGCGGCTCACCGACCTGACCCAGCAGGGCTCACCTGAATCGTCGTCGGATTCCGAGGCCTCGGACCAGTCCGACCAGGGTGGGGCCGCGGGTGACGCAGGCGCCGCCAAGACGCCTTCGACCGACGCAGGCGCCGGCAAGACTCCTTCGCCTGACGCAGGCGCTGCCAAGACTCCTTCGACCGACGCGGGCGTCGGGAGCGAGGACCAGGCGGCGGACCAGGTCAGCGCGTATCTCAAGTGCCAGAACGTCAAGCAGTAGATCCTTGACCGAGCTCACCGACCTTTCCATCGCCGAGGCCCGCGAGGGGCTAAAGCGCAAGGACTTCTCGGCGACCGAGCTAGCTCGCGCGCATCTCGCCGCCATCGAGGTGGCGAACTCCGCGCTCAACGCCTATGTGCTGCCGACGCCCGAGCGCGCGCTCGCCATGGCGAAAGCGAGCGACGCCCGCATCATGACGGGCGAGGCGGGGCCGCTGGAAGGCATTCCGCTCGGCATCAAGGACCTCTTCGCCACCAAGGGGGTGCGCACCACCGCCTGCTCGCACATCCTGCACGGCTTCACGCCTCCTTACGAGTCGACGGTGACCGCCAATCTCTGGGCGGCGGGTGCGGTGATGCTCGGCAAGCTCAACAATGACGAGTTCGCCATGGGCTCGTCCAATGAGACGAGCTTCTACGGCCCGGTGGTCAATCCCTGGCGGCGCAAGGGCTCTAGTGCCCAGCTCGTTCCCGGCGGCTCGTCCGGCGGCTCATCGGCGGCGGTGGCGGCACGCCTGTGCATGGGTGCGACGGCGACCGACACGGGAGGCTCGATCCGCCAGCCGGCGGCCGTGACCGGCACCGTCGGCATCAAGCCAACTTACGGCCGCTGCTCACGCTGGGGAATCGTGGCCTTTGCCTCTTCCCTCGATCAGGCCGGTCCGATCGCGCGCACCGTGCGCGACACAGCACTTCTGCTCGGAGCCATGGCGAGCCACGACCCCAAGGACACGACGAGCGTGGATGCGCCCGTGCCCGACTACGCAGCGGCGGTGGACAAGGGCGTGAAGGGGCTCACCGTCGGTATCCCGGCGGAGTATCGCGTGGCCGGCATGGCGCCCGAGATCGAGGCCTTGTGGCAGCAGGGTGTCGCGTGGCTTAAAGCGGCCGGCGCCAAGATCAAAGAGGTGAACCTGCCGCACACCAAATATGCGCTGCCCGCTTATTATATTGTGGCGCCGGCGGAGGCCTCGTCCAACCTCGCCCGCTATGACGGCGTGCGCTACGGCCTGCGCGAGAAGGGCCACGACGTGACCTCCATGTATGAGAACACGAGGCGCGAGGGCTTCGGCCAAGAGGTCAAGCGGCGCATCCTGATTGGCACCTATGTGCTGTCGGCCGGCTACTACGACGCCTATTACGGACAGGCCCTGAAGGTCCGCACGCTGACCATCGACGCCTTTCGCCGCGCCTACCGAGAGGCCGACCTTTTGCTGGGCGCCACCACGCCGTCGGTGGCGTTCGAATTCGGTTCGAAGACGGCCGACCCGATGGCGATGTACCTCTCGGACGTCTTCACCATCCCCAGCAATCTCTCCGGGGAGCCGGCTATCTCGGTGCCCTTCGGCACCGGCGAAGCGGGACTGCCGATCGGCGTACAGCTACTCGGTCCTGGACGAAGTGAGGCGCAGCTCTTCGCCGGCGCGCGCGTCCTGGAAATCGCGGACGGACGGCCGTGAGCCTGCCCGACGGTTGGGAGATGGTGGTCGGACTCGAAGTCCACACCGAACTCAAGACCAACACCAAGATGTTCTGCGGCTGCGCGAACACTTTCGGTGCCGCGCCCAACACGAACGTGTGTCCTATCTGCTTGGGACTGCCCGGATCACTTCCGGTACTCAACGTGCGCGCCGTGGAGTTGGCGATGGCCATCGGCACCGCCCTGCACAGCACGATCTCGCCGTCGACGTTTCACCGCAAGAACTACTTCTATCCCGACATGCCCAAGGACTTTCAGATCAGTCAGTACGACCTGCCGATCAACGCCGGCGGCTACCTCGACCTGCCCGACGGTTCGCGGGTCTCGATTGAACGGGCCCACCTCGAAGAGGACACCGGTAAATCGACCCACCTGGGCGGCAGCGGACGGATTCACGGCGCCGATCGGTCCCTGGTCGACTACAACCGTTCCGGCGTGCCGTTGGTGGAGATCGTCTCGGGACCCGACATCCGCAGTTCAGCCCAGGCCCGCACGTACGCCGCGGAGTTACGCGGCATCTTGATCGCTACCGGCGCTTCGGACGGACGCATGGAAGAGGGCTCGATGCGCATCGACGCCAACGTCTCGGTGCGACGAACGGGCGAGCCACTCGGCACCCGTTGCGAGATCAAGAACCTGAACTCGTTGCGTAGCCTCGTGCGCGCCATCGACTTCGAGGCCGCGCGACAGGTCGAATTGATCGAGGGCGGCGCGACGGTTCGCCAAGAGACCCGCCACTGGGACGAGAACCTCGGCTCGACCTCGACGATGCGGGTGAAAGAGGAGGCCGATGACTACCGCTACTTCCGCGAGCCCGATCTCGTCGAGCTCGTACCGGATCAGGCGTGGCAGGACCGAGTTCGCGACGGCCTACAGCCGATGCCCGCAGAGCGCCGCACGGTGCTCACGCGTCGTCTCGGGGAACCGGCGCCCGCACTGCTCGACGCGCTCGAAGTCGTGATTGATCTCGGTCTCGATTCGTACGTCATCGCGGCCCTCGACGCCGGCGTCGCGCCGGACCTGGCCGTGGCTCGCGCCGCGAACGAAATCGCGAGCGACCTCGAGGGCCTGGTCAACTTGGGCGTCGACTCGTACGTGGCGACGTTGCTGATGGAACAGCGCGGTGAACTGTCCGCGACCCAGTCCAAGACGGTGCTGGCCGAGATCCTCGCCAACGGGGGAGAGCCCGCGTCGGTGGCGGCGAGCAAGGGATTCGAGCGACTCGCTTCGGGCGCGCTGGGCGAGGTGGTGGCCCAGCTGATTGACGAGCATCCCGACGTGTGGTCGCGTTACCGATCGGGAGACGAGAAGCTGGCGCAGTTCTTCATTGGTCAAGTCATGAAACTGACCAACGGTCAGGCGAACGGCAAAGAGGTCATCGCCGAACTCCAGGCTCGTCGTTGAGTGTTGATCGAGACCGTCGTCAAAGTCGCTGCGTGAAGCAGTAGTTTTTTCGTATGCGCCGCCTTCCCCTCGTCGTGATGGCGATCGTGCTCTTGAGCGGAGTCGCGGCGAGCACGAGCGCCGCCGACACCACGACCACGACGTCGGCCACGACCACCACCACCACCACCACGATGGTGCCGCATCGCCGCGTCGCGGCCTTGACGGGCCTGCCCGATCCGACCGCTGTAACGAAGCGCCGTTCGACGCTGACCATCAAGATGGACAATACGCCGCAGGCGCATCCGCAGTACGGCGTCAACAAAGCCGACGTCGTGTACGAGGAGATCGTCGAAGGCGGCATCACTCGGTTGGCCGCCATCTTCAATTCAAATCTGCCGACGATAGTCGGACCGGTGCGATCGGTGCGACGCACCGATCGGGAGATCGTCTTTCCGATCGGCGGAATCTTCGCTTTCTCCGGTGGCGCGCAGTACGCCATATCGAGTATCGAGACCGCGCCGGTCACGCTCATCGACCAATCGAACGCCGGAGCGGCGATGTTCCGCGACTTCAGCCGACCACCGCCTCACAACCTGTTCGCCAACGCCGAACTGCTGATGAAAGAGGGCGGCAAGGTCCACTCGCCACCGCCGCTCTTCACTTACGCTTCGAGGAAGGTCCCGGCCGTGGGCGCGCCGGTGGGCTCCTTCACGGTCAACTTTCTGTCGGGCTTCGCGACGTCGTTTCAGTGGGACGGTAAGACCCGGACGTGGTTGCGATCGATCTTCGGGGCGCCCGACGTGACGGCGACCGGTGTGCGGGTCGCGCCCACCAACGTGATCGTGATGAGCGTGAACTACTTCGGCGGGGTCGGGGTCGAAGGTTCCTACGCCCAAATGGTGGGCTCCGGTCCCGTCGAGGTCTTCACCGACGGACGTCTGCAAAAGGGCACGTGGTTCCGCCGCAACATCCACCTGACAACGGCCTATCGTTCGGCGTCGGGCAAAGTGATTGCCCTGCGACCCGGCCAGACGTGGGTCGAGTTGCTCGCGACCGGTGAGACGGTCAGCGTCTACGCGCGTCCGTAGCTTTTCGTCGCGGACGCGCAACGTCGTTTCGTAGACTTCACCCATGACGACCCACCCCACGCCACGCAGTACCGACGTCACGCTCGGCAAGAGCCGCGCCCCAGCGCGCTCGATGCTGCGCGCCATGGGCCTTACCGACGAGGACATGACCAAGCCCCAAATTGGTGTGGCCTCGAGTTGGAACGAAGTTACGCCCTGCAACCTGCCGCTCGACCGCTTGGCCAAGCGCACCAAGGTCGCCGTGCGCGACGCCGGTGGCGTGCCGTTTGAATTCGTGACGATCGCGGTCTCCGACGGCATCTCGATGGGACACGAAGGTATGCGCGCGTCGCTCGTTTCGCGCGAGGTCATCGCCGACTCGGTGGAGTGCGTCATGCACGCCGAGAGTTTCGACGCCATGGTGACCCTGGCCGGGTGTGACAAGTCGCTGCCCGGAATGTTGATGGCCGCCGCTCGTTTGGACGTGCCGAGCGTGTTCCTCTACGGCGGCACGATCATGCCCGGTGAACTCGACGGCCGCGCGCTCGACATCACCTCGGTCTTCGAGGCCGTCGGCGCCAACGCCGTGGGCGCGATGAGCGACGAAGAGCTCACGGCGATCGAGTGCGCCGCCTGTCCCGGTGAGGGCAGTTGCGCCGGGATGTTCACCGCCAACACGATGGCGAGCGTGGGCGAGGCGCTCGGGATGTCACTGCTCGGCAGCGCCTCGGTGCCCTCGATCGACCCGCGTCGGGACCAGTACGCCTACGACTCGGGACTGGCCGTATTGAATCTCCTCGACCGCGGCATCAATGCGCGCCAGGTGATGACCAAGCCGGCCTTCGAAAACGCGATTGCCGTCGTGATGGCCCTCGGTGGATCGACCAACGCCGTCTTGCACTTGCTCGCCATCGCCCACGAGGCTCGTGTCGAACTCGAACTCGACGATTTCAACAAGGTGGCGGCCCGGGTGCCCCACATCGCCGATATGAAGCCGCACGGCCGCTTTCACATGAGTGACCTCGACCGGGTCGGTGGCGTGCCAGTCGTCCTCCAACATCTGCTCGACCACGACCTCTTGCACGGCAACGTCATGACCGTGACCGGCAAATCGATGGCCGAGAGCCTCGCGGACTATCACGCGGCGACGCCCGACGGCGAGGTAGTCCACGTTCTCACTCGTCCCATCCACGACCGCGGGGGCATCGCCGTGTTGCGGGGATCGCTCGCGCCCAAGGGAGCGGTCGTAAAGGTCGCCGGGATCGACCAACTGCAGTTCAGTGGTCGCGCGCGCGTCTTCGACGGCGAGGAGTTCGCGCTCGCGGCGATCCTCGCCAACGAGATCGAGCCGGAGACCGTGCTGGTCATTCGCTACGAAGGTCCCAAATCCGGTCCGGGCATGCGCGAGATGCTCATGGTCACCGGCGCGATGAAGGGCGTCGGCCGTGGCAGCGACTGCGCCCTCATCACCGACGGCCGGTTCAGTGGCGGGACGCACGGATTTTGCGTCGGTCACGTGGCGCCGGAGGCGCTCGACGGCGGGCCGATCGCACTCGTACGCGACGGTGACCGGATCACGATCGACGTCGAGACGTTGTCCATCGAACTCGACGTCGATCCGACCGAACTCGCCGAACGCGCGGAGCACGTCGCGCCGTTCGTCCCTCGATACACCACCGGCGTGCTCGAAAAGTTCGCTCGCATGGCCCAGGGCGCGGAGAAGGGAGCGGTGACCACGAGATAGGCGCCTTGTGCTGGGAAGCCGAGTGTGTCAAGATAATGACGTGACGACCCGTAACGACATTCTCGTGGTGGTAGTAGGCGCGCGGCGCCGGTAGTCACGCTCACACGTACTCCGGAGGCCTCCCAAATAAGGGAGGCCTTTTTGCTTATCTAAGAACAAAGGAACATTGTGCAACTCACAGGAGCGCAGGCACTGATCAGGAGCCTCGAACAAGAGGGCGTCGACACGATCTTCGGGCTGCCCGGCGGCGCCATCCTCCCGGTCTACGACCCGCTCCTGGACTCGTCGATTCGCCACATTCTCGTGCGCCACGAACAGGGCGCCGGTCACATGGCCGAGGGTTACGCCCTGGCGACCGGGCGTCCCGGTGTCGCCATGGTCACCAGCGGTCCCGGCGCGACCAACATCGTCACGCCGATCGGCAACGCCCACATGGACTCCACGCCGCTGGTCGTGATCACCGGCCAAGTGGCGACCGCCGCCATCGGCAGCGACGCCTTCCAGGAGTGCGACATCACCGGAATCACCATGGGCATCACCAAGCACAACTTCCTCGTCCAATCGGCCCAGGAGATCCCACGCGCGGTCGCGGCGGCCTTCTACTTGGCGACGACCGGTCGACCGGGCCCGGTCTTGATCGACGTGCCCAAGGACGTGACCCAGTCGATGATGGACTGGTGGTACCCGGCGAGCGTCGAGGAGTACGACCTGCCGGGCTATCGCCCCGAGGTGGTTCTCGACGAAGGAGCAGTCGCGCGCGCGGTGGCGTTGATCGCCGAGTCGGAGCGACCGGTCCTCTACGTCGGTGGCGGCACCTTGAAGTCGCGCGCCGCGAACGAGCTGCTGGTCTTCGCCGAGCGCACCGGCATGCCGGTCGTGACGACGTTGATGGCCCGCGGGGCCTTCCCGGACTCGCACGAACAGCACCTGGGCATGCCCGGCATGCACGGCATGTACACCGCGGTCACCGCTATTCAAAAGAGTGACCTCCTGATCTCGCTCGGCGCTCGCTTCGATGACCGCGTGACCGGAAAGATCCCCACCTTCGCCGCCGGCGCCAAGGTCATTCACGTCGACATCGATCGCGCTGAGTTCAACAAGGTGCGTCACGCCGACGTCGCGATCCAGAGCAACGTGGGCGCCGTGCTCACGGCGTTCGACGCCGCCCAGGCGATGCCGCGCAACCTCGACGTGTGGTGGAAGACCATCAACGACTGGCGCGATCGGTATCCGCTGGTCTACGACGAACCGACGGCCGAGGGCCCCCTGCGTCCCCAGCACGTCATCGAAGCGATCGCCGCCAAGGCCGCGCCGGGCACGATCGTCGCGGCCGGCGTCGGTCAGCACCAGATGTGGGCCTCCCAGCACTGGAAGTTCGAAGAGCCCGGCACCTGGATCAACTCCGGGGGAGCGGGGACCATGGGATTCGGAGTCCCGGCCGCCATCGGCGCGAAGGTCGGTCGACCGGATCGCACCGTGTGGTGCATCGACGGCGACGGTTGTTTCCAAATGACGGCCCAAGAGTTGACGACGGCGCGTTCGGAAGGAATCCCGATCAAGGTGGCGATTCTCAACAACGCCTACCTCGGCATGGTGCGCCAGTGGCAGGAGATGTTCTACGAGGAGCGCTACTCCGAGGTCTATCTCAGCGCCGACCTCCCGGACTACGTGAAGTGGGCCGAGGCGATGGGGTGCGTGGGTCTTCGTGCCCGCACGCTCAAGGAGATGCACGAAGTCATTGATGAGGCCAACTCGATCAACGACGTGCCGGTCGTCATTGACTTTCGCACCGATGCGGAAGAGAAGGTCTTTCCGATGGTCGCGTCGGGCGCGAGTAACGACGACATTTTGGTGCACCCGTTGCAGCGAGGGGGCCGTCGATGAGCCCTCCCGAACCGTACCTGGGCGAAGTGTCGCGCACGCCGGTGCGCCACCACATCCTGTCGGTCCTGGTCGAGAATAAGGCCGGTGTACTGGCGAGAATCGCCGGCCTCTTTGCCCGTCGAGGCTTCAACATCTACTCACTGGCGGTCGCCCCGGCCGAGAGTCACGCCCGGTTTTCGCGCGTCACCATCGTCGTCGACGCCGAATCGGCGCCGCTGGAACAGATCGTGCAACAGCTGGACAAGTTGGTGAACGTGGTGGCCATCAGCGACCTCGCGCCGCGCGACGCCGTCGAGCGTGAACTGTTGCTGGCGACGTTGCCGCTCGACTACAAGCATCGTCCGGCCATGCTCGACACGATCACACTCGCCGGCGCGTCGATCGTCGACGTCGGGCCGACGTCGGTGACGGTGATGCTCGCCGGGACCCCCGCGGCGTGCGACGAACTGGAACGGGCTCTGGAGGTTTTCACCGGAGTCGAACTCCATCGAACCGGTCGCGTGGCACTCCCTAGACTGAGTTGACCCAAGACGCACCATGAACCGGATGAAGGACTCCCCATGACCACGATGTACTACGAAGCCGACGCCAAACCCGAGCTCTTGAAGGCCAAGAAGATCGCGATTCTCGGTTACGGCTCCCAGGGCCACGCGCACGCCCTCAATTTGCACGACAGCGGCTACGACGTACGCGTCGGTCTGCGAACCGACTCCTCGTCGATCGCCAAGGCCGAAGACTCCGGCCTTCGAGTCCTCTCGATCGCCGACGCCTGCGCCGAAGCCGACGTCATCATGGTGCTCGTCCCCGACACCGAGCAAAAGCGCACCTACGACGCCGAGATCGCGCCCCATCTGACGGCCGGCAAGTGCCTGCTCTTCGCGCACGGCTTCAACATTCGCTTCGACTTGATCAAACCGCCGGCCGACGTCGACGTCGCGATGGTCGCGCCGAAGGGTCCCGGTCACCTCGTTCGTCGAACCTATCTCGAAGGCGGCGGCGTGCCCTCGTTGGTGGCCGTGCAACAAGACGCGACCGGACAGGCCCACGACATCGCCCTCGCCTACGCGCACGGCATCGGTGCCACGCGCGCCGGGGTGCTCGAGACCACGTTCACCGAAGAGACCGAGACCGACCTCTTCGGTGAACAGGCCGTGCTGTGCGGTGGAGTTACGGCCCTGGTGCGCGCCGGTTACGAGACGCTCGTCGAAGCGGGCTACCAGCCGGAGAGCGCGTACTTCGAGTGCCTGCACGAATTGAAACTCATAGTTGACCTGATGTACGAAGAGGGGATCACCGGCATGCGCTTCAGTGTCTCGGATACCGCCGAATACGGCGACTTGACGCGGGGACCACGAGTGATCAACGAATCGGTGAAGAAAGAGATGAAGAAGATCCTCACCGAAATCCAAGACGGAACCTTTGCCGCGGAGTGGATCTTGGAGAACGAAATTGGTCGACCGCGCTACCGAGAACTGCGCGACGCCGGCAAGAAACACCCGATCGAAGACATCGGCAAGAAGCTCCGCGCGATGATGCCCTTCGTGTCGGCGGGCAAGCAGAAGGTCTCGGAAGTTTCCGGGGGAGACACCGACTAAGCCCGGGCCATCTACAGGTTGGCTCCCAGAAGGGTATCAATCGCGAACTGTACGCTTCAAGGGTGTTAGAGCGGTGGAGTCGCCTGGTCATCAAGCGACGTGTCGTTGTCATTTCCATATGGGTCGCGATCATTGTCGTCGGAGCATTCTCGGCGTCACGACTCTCCGGTCTGCTCACCACGTCGCTCTCGGTACCCGGCACGAGCTCGGCCCAGGCCAACGCGATTCTGATCCGCGACTTCCACGAAAACATTGAAGGAACCTTCACCGTGGTCGTGCCATTCAAGAACGCGACAACGAGTGAAATCTCGGCCCTCGAAGCAAAGATCAAAGTTGCCGCCACCAAGGTGCCTACGGGGACGATAAGTGAAGAACGCGCCATCGGTGGGCTGCTCTACGTCAACGTCAACACTTCAATGAACTTGGATCAGGCGGCGAACGTCACGGGCACCTTGCGCCACGCGCTTCACGACGCCGGTCTCTCGAACGCCCTGGTGACAGGACCACCGGCGCTCCAGCACGACATCACGCCGGTGCTGACCAGTGACCTCCATCGAGGAGAGGTGCTGGCCTTCGTACTGGCTCTCCTGCTCCTCATCGCCGTGTTGGGAATCTGCTGGGCGGTCGCGATCCCTTTTCTCGTCGCGGGAGCGACGTCCGCGGGCACCCTCGGCGTGGTCTATTTGCTCGCGCATCATTTTCTCATGGTTCTCTACGTACCCAATGTCGTCGGACTTATCGGACTCGCACTCGCTATCGACTATTCGTTGCTGATGGTTCATCGATTTCGAACGGAGATCAACCGTGAGAACGTGAGCGTTGACGATGCCATCATCGCGACCATGCAGAGCGCCGGAAGAACCGTCACGTTCTCCGGCTTCGCTGTCGCGATCGGTTTGGCTACCTTGCTCCTCGTGCCAGTGCCCTTCGTGCGATCGCTTGGCGCGGCCGGTCTGGTGGTCCCCGTGTTCTCGCTGGCGTCCGCGCTCAGTCTGCAACCGGCGCTGCTTTCGTTTCTCGGGCGCCGAGGGGTTCGGCCGGTGGGTATCAAGGGTCTCATGGCCCAACGTGATGTCTCGACCGGTCTCTGGGCGCGGGCCACCCGCGGTGTCATCCGTCGACCTCTGTATGTTCTCGTGACGGCCATCATCGTGCTGGGTGGCGCGGCGACTTCCATTTTCTGGCTGCAATTGACCCCCGCATCGACCACGGCAATCCCGCACAACATCGAGGCCGCTCGAGCGCTTACTCTCGCGAGCAGCCGGCTCGGGCCCGGGGGCATCACGCCCATCCAGATCATTATCGACACCGGCCGCCGCGACGGCGCCGTAACGGGACTGGAGTCACGCACTCGATTGGCCCTGGCGAAGTTGATATTGAAGAATCCGGAGGTCGCCATCGTCGCCATCGGACGCACGGAGCCCTTCGTCGACCGGACTCGCCGCTACGAACAGATCCTGGTGGTCAGTCGCGAATACTTCGGGAGCGCCGGTTCGCAGCATCTGGTTGCCGTCCTTCGTGACACGACGATTCCTTCGATGACCTTTCCCGCGGGCACCAAAGTAATGGTCGGCGGTGCTCCGGCCCAAGGAGTCGACTTCCTCAACGTCGTGTACGGAACCTTTCCCTGGATTCTCGTGCTGGCCTTGTTACTCGCGTACCTCGTGCTCGCCCGCGCGTTTCGCTCACTCGTGTTACCACTCATCGCTACGTTGCTCAGCCTGGTGTCGGTCGGTGTGGCCTACGGCCTTTTGGTGGTGGTCTTTCGATTTGGGGTCGGGTCGCAAATCCTGGGCACTTATCACGTGAGCCAGATTGAGGGATGGGTTCCCGTCTTTCTCTTCGCGATGTTGTTCGGACTCTCGATGGACTACGAGGTCTTTATCGTGGCGCGCATTCGTGAATCCTGGGTTAACGGCTCGAACAGTATCGACGCCATCGTCGAAGGGTTGTCCAACACCGGCGCCGTGGTTACCAGCGCCGCGCTTATCATGGTCGCGGCGCTCAGCGGACTGGTCTTCGGTCATATTGCCGGGCTTCAAGAACTGGGCGTCGGACTCGCGCTCGGGGTCCTGGTCGACGCGACGATCGTGCGCGGGTTCCTGTTACCCAGCGTTATGACCCTGCTCGGTGAACGGAGTTGGTGGCTGCCTTCCTGGGCGGCGACGGCACTACGCGTCACTACCCCGTCACTCGAGATTCAAGAGACGGGGCAGTAGGACGCCAATCGAGTTGTTATTTCACGATACGAATGGCCAAGTGGATCACCGGAACCTGGTAGCCGAGGGCTAGAGCCGGGTCGTCGTGATTGCCCGAGAGCAGGGGCACCATGCCGTAGTAGGTGGCCATGTTCGGCGACACCGAGTACAGCAGCGGGTAGAGGTCGATGAGGTGGATACCCGGTCCGCCGGTCGCCGTCAAGTGGACGGCCATGTAGCCGTTGGAGTGGAATCCGCAGCCGTAGCCGATGTAGCTGTTGTCGTAGTCGACCGCCAAGGTGTTGTCGAGTTGCGTCCAGCCGACACCCAGGATGCTTATGGTGAACTCCTGGCCTTCCTTGAAGGTGTACGTGCCCTTGCCGACCTGACCGCCAACTCCGTTGGCGAGCGCTACCGTATCGTTCGCGGTTGCGACGCCCATCGAGAGCAACTTGCCCGCCTTGTTATAGAAGGGCATGATGCTCTCCTTCACGTAGAAGGGGACTTGAACCTCGACCAGGCTGCCCACGCCAGGTACCCGGTTGCCGGCGCCGTCGGTGCCCATGGCGCCCTTGATGACCACGATGGCGTGCCAGCCACCGAGGGTATTGACCCCGGGGTTGTTCGGAACGGTGACGCTCTGGTCCAACGTTCCGTTGGCCACCACAGTGTTGCCTAGGGACGTGTAGGTGTAGCCCCAACAGGTGCCGGCGCAGTTGACGCGGCTCCCGGTGACCGAGACCAGATCCACTTCGACACTGCCGTTGCTTGTGGCGGGCAGACCGGTGACGTGCAGCGCGGTCTTGGTCCCCACGGGACCACTGTTCGGTGACAGGGTGGCTAGCGCAGAACTCGCGGGGTTTAGGGCGGTCGGCTGGTTGGTCTTCGCACCCAAAGCGCTGTTGTACATGGTCGTCAGTTGGGTGGCGCTGACATTCGACGTGACACTGGTGGGCCACGTTATCGAAGACTTCGGCAGGGCGTTGCCCTGGGTGACCTTGAAGGCGCGCACCCCGCCGTTGTCATCGGTGATCGGCGACTGGATGGGGTTCATGTACTGGAAGCTGATGGCGTCATCGACCTGGACGAAGTGAGTGCCCACGGCACCCGCCGCCCGAATGGTGACACTCGCGGTGCCGCGGGTCCAGTTGCCCATGATCTCACCGGCGTAGTGATTGTCCCAGAGGATCGATCCCCCGCCGCCGTAGGCATTGGCGTCCATGGACGTGTAGGTGACGGTGATCGGCGTGCCGACCGGCCCGCTCTTCGGTGAAATCGTCACGGTGCGCAGCAGGTCGAAGGAACCGTTGGCGACGCCGACGCCACCGGCGACCGCCCAGATGTCGTGGTTGCCACCGAAGTCCGTCGGTGCCTTCGTCTGGAGCTTGAAGTTGCCGCTGGCGTCCGTCGTCACCGTCGCCAGGTTCACGTACATCGAGTTGCTGTTGTTGAGGAGAGAGGAGGCGGTGATCGGAGAGTAGACCGACCCCAGGTAGTTAACGGTGTAGGGCTCGGGGTCCACGCTCCACGAAGCCGTGTTGGTGCCCCAGGTGAGTTGCAGCGCCGTATTGGGGGTGAGCCCCGTTCCGCTCACCGTGAGTGGCGTGCCGGTGACGCCGGCGTTCGGACTGGTCGTGAGCTTCTGGAAGTTGGCGGTCGCCGTGAAGGTGGCGGCGGTAGTCCCGCTGAAGGGGAGCGCCGTACCCGGAAGACCACTCGGTGCGGTCAGTTGTGTCGGATTGAGCGGTGGGGCCGTGGCGGCGCCACTCGTCGTGGCCAGCAAGGCAATCGGCATGGCGATAGCCGCCGCGATCCTTGCGGCGATCGAACCGCGGGACCTCTTCTGTTGAGACGCTTTCATGGTTTCCTCTCTCTTCCACTCGCTTCTTGTTGTTCTTGGGACTTTGGCGAGTGTCTTTGGACTCTGGGTTATGCGCTGATGCCACGAATCCCGAGTGAACATTGAAAGCTGGTTCGTTCACTCGGGACTACTTGGATACTGCGTAGTGCTTTACATCTGGTTGCTGGTTACTTCAAAGTGACGGGAGCCGCGAGCAACGTCAGCACCGACATCGTGTGGTTGGGGCTGAACGTCCCAGTGGCGCCGGCAACTGCCTTGGTCACGACAATGGTCTTGATCGTGCGGTACGAGCGGATCACGAACTTACCCCGGACCTTGATGCGCTTATGACTGACGACGCTGACCTTCTTGGTCACCGCCGGGACAGCGATTGTCTTCATGGTGATGGTGTAGGGGATGACACCCGTGGGGCTGTAGTTGCCAGCCGCGGTTCCCGTTTGCAGCACACCGGTCCAAATGCCGAGACCACCGTGGTTCCCGTAGGCCAGGGCAACCGTGGTCGCGTAGCCGTTAACTGTGATGGTCGCAGTGCTGACGTTCGCAGAGGTCAAGGCGGCACCTCCTAGATCGGCATCATTGGCGGTGACGCGGAAGACTATTCCGTCGCCGACCACAAATTCTGACTGGATCCCGCAATTGTTCGCGCTGCCCACGGTGTCCACGATGAACGCAATCGGGCCGGCGGCGTTGCCTTGGATCGGTGGGGCGGTGACCACGTTGTACGTCGCGGCCGAGGCGTTGGCGTAGTCGGTCGTGTCAGTAGGTACGAATGAAGCGCCCAACGCGGCTGGTCCCGCGGCGGTAGGAACCCACGCGCAGGTCGCGAGGAAGGGTGTAGTTGCAGAGGTAGCTACCGAGGAGCAACCGGCAATGGTGGTTGCGCCCAGGGTGAACGTGACTGATCCGGCCACGCTGGTCGTCGCCACGATGGTCGCTGGGTTAGATGCGGTCGACCCGGGGACCTCTCCCTTTCCGCCGCTCAAGACCACGGTGGGTGTCGTGGAGGCCGCCGAAGCTGAGCCCACACTGAAAACTACGACACTGCCCAGGGCCAGAGACCCTATGGCGAGCATTGACATGATTCTCTTCATATTGATTCTCCTCTTGCTTAGGTGACGACTACTTCTTGACTGGTACGGTCGTGACCGTCTTGATCGTGACTGTTCCGGTGAGCGTGGCGCTGAACGAATCGTTCTCGGTTGAACCGGCCGTGGTGGCCTGAATCGAGAACGAACCCTTGAAGCTCAATGTGCCGGTGGCTCCCTTTAACTTGCCGGTTCCGCTCACGATTTTCGCCACGCCGTTCACGGTTACCGGTGAGGGTGCCGCGCTGTTAACGGCGCAGGCCTGAGATTTGGTCGATGACACGATGCTCAACTTCAAACCACTCGCGCCCACGAGGCTGCCCGCTCCCGAGAAGGGGTCACAGGAACTCGCTGCCGAACCCCCGCCGGAACCCTTCATGGTGTTGGCGCCGTAGGTCCCGGTACCGTGGCCAGTGACCGACGTCGCCGTGACGCCGGTGCTGCTCCAGAGCAGCGCCATCGTGCCGGTGTAGGTCCCCTTGAAGGCGACGTGCTTGATCTTGATGACCTTCTTCGTCGCCGTTGCGTGGCTCGACAGGGTTACGTGCGCCACTGGCGTCAGCGATGTCGCGTTGACCGCTCCCGCGGGGAGTGCGATTCCAAGGGTGGTGACGAGACCAATTGCCCCCATCGCGATTACCTTTCGGCCGGTCGAAACTGCAGAACTTGTGCTGTGTGAACTCTGTCGAATCCTCATAAATTTCCTTCCGATTTATCAATCGTGTAACACCAATCTTAAAAATTGGTTATTCGGAAGAACCGTGCAATTCCGGGGTCAAAAGTCACTTCATCGCGTTGTCGTTTGCTACCAAACGAGTTATTTCGCTGGATCGAGCATGACGAATGTGTGACGATAATGCTTCAACAAAAATTGAAGTAGTAACGACGAAAATGAATCAGCGAAATTTTCCTCGCTACGAGTTCGGGAAGCCCCGTGACGCACCCATGAGTACTCGCTGCAAGACTCAACGATCTTCAGATGAAAATCTCGTCGTTGAGCGGTACCTCGACAAATACGCAGTCCCCTCGGCGGAGACAGTTACAAACGGCGCACCTCCGGGCAGATCATGCCTCAAGATGAATCCGCGATCGTTCGCTTCTTCCCATACAGGCAGACGAGGGCACGAGGTCCTCCAGGCATCTAGAACCTCGGTGTAGGGACGTGGCGAGGATCCCAACCATTCGAGAAGATCAAGGATTAGGTCATCCACGCTGTTGCTCATCTTGCTCCCACCACCAATATTATTCTGTGCATTCTGAAGCGACAGGAAACTTAAAGAGAAGATGAACTACTCCGGCCGAAAGAACTGTAACTTGCGGGAAAGCTGGTCCATGTTGGAGGCCGGATTGACGGGGATGCCACCCAGCACGGGCGTTTGAAACCGACCGTGTGGGTTCGAGACCTCGGCCCGAGTGAATCCGCACCCAAGATCGCCCAAGCGTAATCTGAGAAGTTATAGGTGACCGACAATGTAGTTGATGCACGCACAAAGTGACGCTACGTCTTCGGAGTCGACACTCGGAAACATGGCGATGCGTAATTGGTTTCGACCGAGCTTGCGATACGGATCAGTATCGACGATGCCGTTGGCCCGAAGAATCTTCGCGATATTCGATGCGTCGATGTCGTCATTGAAGTCGATCGTTCCTACGACGTTACTTCGATATGCCGGATTCTTGACAAACGGTCGAGCAAAGGGCGACGCTTCGGCCCAGGTGTAAAGGATCTCCGCTGACGTTTTTGAACGACCCGCGGAGAAGCTCAATCCACCATTGTCATTCATCCATTTGATTTGAGAGGCGAGCAGGTGGATCGTGGCGAGGGCGGGGGTGTTATAGGTCTGGTTGAGTCGAGAATTGTCGAGCGCGATTTTCAGATCGAGCGAGGCCGGAGTCCATCGTCCCGATGCGGCGAGTGACTCAATGCGTTCGATCGCCGCCGGTGAGCACACGGCGAGCCAAAGTCCGCCGTCCGAGGAGAAGGATTTCTGGGGCGCAAAGTAGTAGCAGTCGAACTTCGACGCGTCGACCATTAAGCCGCCCGCGCCCGACGTGGCATCAACGATGACGAGTCCCTTCGCACCTGTCGGGCGCTCGATCGTCATCATGACGCCGGTCGACGTCTCGTTATGTGTCAGGGCGTAGGTGTCGACACCGTCATCGGTTACGGCACTCGGGTGCGATCCGAATTCACTCTTGATGACTTGCGGATCCTTGAGATGGGGGGCTTCGGTGACGCACGTCGCGAACTTTGACGAGAACTCACCGAAGCTCAAATGCTGGGACTGATCGGCGATGAGATGGAACGTGGCGGCATCCCAGAATCCCGTGGTTCCACCGTTACCGAGCAGAACCTCATATCCGTCGGGCAACGAGAAGAGGGCGTGAAGTCCATCGCGGACTTCGGCGACCTTGTTGCGCACGGTCGATTGGCGGTGCGACGTGCCCATGTAGGTCGTACCGTCGGCGACGAGTGCGCTCAACTGCTCGGCGCGAACCTTCGACGGACCGGATCCGAATCGCCCATCACCGGGGAGAAGCTCGGCGGGAATCTTGATCGTCTCAGAAGAACTCATAGACTTATTCTTACGGATATTGAACGGAGCGTCCGATGAGTTCGAGAGTTAGTCACCTTCTAGGCGGCCTAGCCCCCAGCGCAACGTTGGCCGTGGACGCCAAAGCCAAAGCCTTGAAAGCCGCCGGCGAACCCGTAATCGGTTACGGCGCCGGCGAACCCGACTTCGCCACTCCCGTCCATATTGTGGAAGCGGCCGCCAAGGCCTGCTACGACCCGGTCAACTACAAGTACACGCCGACGGCCGGACTGATGGAGCTGCGCGAGGCGATCGTGGCCAAGTCCATGCGCAATTCCGGACTTCGCACGACGCCCGGTCAGGTGCTGGTCACCAACGGGGGCAAGCACGCGATCATCACGGCCCTGATGACCAAAGTGAACCCCGGCGACGAAGTGCTGATTCCCGCGCCGTACTGGACGACGTATCCCGAGGCCGTCTATCTCGCCGGCGGCACTGCGGTGCCGGTCATGACCTCTGACGCGAACGGTTTTCGTGTGAGCGTCGACGAACTCGAACGAGCGAGGACTCCCAAGACGACGATGCTGATCTTCACCTCACCGTCGAACCCCTCGGGTGCCGTGGTTCGCCCCGAAGATGTCGCGGCGATTGGTCGATGGGCCGCCGAGCACGACATCTGGGTGCTCTGTGACGAGATCTACGAACACCTGGTCTACGGCGACGCCAAATTCGCATCGATGCCGGTCGTGGCACCGGAGTTGGGTGATCGCTGGATCGTGGTGAACGGCGTCGCGAAGACCTACGCCATGACGGGATGGCGAATCGGATGGATGATCAGTGCGCCCGACGTCATGGACGCGGCCGTCAACTACCAAAGTCAGACGACGTCGAACATCTCGAACATCTCTCAGCGCGCCGCGGTCGCCGCGCTCAATGGTGACCTGAGTGCGGTCTACGAAATGCGCGCAGCATTCGATCGCCGCCGCAAAGTGATGACGTCAATGCTCAACGCCGTCGACGGGGTCAGCTGCGTCGAGCCCGAAGGCGCCTTCTACTGTTACCCCAACGTGACGGGACTCTTGGGTCGCTCCTTCGGGGGGCGAGTGGCCCACTCGTCGGCCGAACTGGCCGAGATGTTGCTCGAATCGATCATGATCGCGGTCGTCCCGGGCGAAGCCTTCGGCACACCGGGCTATTTTCGCCTCAGCTCCGCGCTGGGTGACGCCGACCTCGCCGAAGGACTTGAACGCCTGGCTAACTTCGTCGCCGCGGGCTGAGATTCTCTCGTTTTCCCGTAGTCTGAGAGGACTCAACGAAAGGTGACCTCGTGGCTCGTGTATTGGTAACCGAAGAGATTGCCGACTCCGGTCTTCAAGAGCTGCGCGACGCCGGGCACGACGTGGACATCCGACTAGGACTCTCACCTTCTGAGTTGATCGAAGCGCTCGAAGGCGCCCACGCCCTTATTATTCGCTCGGCCACCAAGGTCGACGGTCCGACGCTCGAGGCGGCGACCGATCTCGTCGTGGTGGGCCGCGCCGGGATCGGACTGGACAACGTCGACGTCGCCAAGGCGACCGAACTCGGCGTCATGGTCGTCAACGCGCCCGTCAGCAATATCCTCTCCGCGGCCGAACAGACGATGGCGCTCCTACTGGCCCAGGCCCGCAACATTCCCCAAGCGCATTCGGCTCTGAAAGCCGGCAAGTGGGAGCGCAGCCAGTGGGAGGGCGTCGAACTCCACGGCAAGACCCTGGGCGTCGTGGGACTCGGGAAAATCGGCGCGCTCGTCGCCCAGCGCGCGTCCGCCTTCGGCATGCGCCTGATTGCTTTCGATCCGTTCATCTCCGAAGAACGAGCGCGACACATGGGCGTGGAACTGGTCGATCTCGACACGCTGCTCGCCCAGAGCGACTTCATCACGATTCACCTGCCGAAGACCAAAGAGACGACGAATCTGCTGGACGCCGCAGCGCTGGCGAAGACCAAGGCGGGCGTGCGCATCATCAACGTCGCTCGAGGCGGCATCGTCAACGAGGCCGACCTGGCCGACGCCATCCGCAACGGACACGTGCAGGGCGCGGCGTTGGACGTGTTCGAAAAGGAGCCGACCACGGAGTCACCGCTCTTCGAACTTCCTTCGGTCGTCGTCGTTCCTCACCTCGGCGCCTCGACCTTCGAAGCGCAGGACAAAGCCGGGATCACCATCGCCGAGCAGGTGCAACTGGCGCTCGCCGGAGATTTCGTGCCCTACGCCGTCAACGTCGCGGCCGGGGAGGTGTCGAACGCCGTTCGTCCCTTCATGGGGTTGGCCGAAGTCCTCGGTCGATTCATCGGCGGACTACTGGACGGAAAACCGGCCGACCTCGAAGTGAACTACTTGGGCGAGCTCGCCGGATCGGGGACCAAGATCCTCACGCTCTGTGCGCTGAAAGGTCTGCTCACGGCGACCGGACACGACGGGGTCTCCTTCGTCAACGCGCCGCAACTCGCTGAAGACCACAACCTCACCTACAGCGAAATTTCGACCGTCGAGTCACCGGAGTACGTGAATCAAATCTCGGTTCGTTCCGGTGACCACGCGGTCTCGGGCACTCTCGTCACCATCGGCACGCGTCTCGAGACACGGATCGTCGGCGTCGACGGCCACAGCGTCGAGATCCCTCCGGCCGCTTCGATGCTGGTGGTGCACAACGACGACCGCCCGGGCATGATCGGCATGGTCGGCGTGGCGCTCGGCGAGGCCGGCGTCTCGATCAGTTCGATGGCGGTGGGACCGGACCAACGCACCAAGACCGCCCTGATGGTCCTCTCGACCGAGATTCCGACGCCGACCGAGGTCATCGCGCGACTTCGCGACACCGATGGCATCCAAGACATTCACCTGATCACGCTTCGCTGAAGCGAGTTTCCTCGGATCAGTCGGGACAGTGAAGTGAATAGCCGACACCGGGTACGGTGATGATCAGTTCGGCCGACTCGTCGTTCAACTTCTGACGGAGCCGGTGGACGTAGGCGTGCACGTACTGCGCCTCGGCGCCGTAGCCCGTGCCCCAGACGGCGCCGAGAATCATCTGGTGCGTGCAGGTCTTGCCGGCGTGTCGAGCTAGGAAGGCGAGGACTTCGAACTCCTTGGTGGTAAGGGCCACGTTGACACCGCCCAAGGAGACGTCGTGGTGAACGAGGTCGATGAGGAGTTCGCCACAGCTCAGACTCATTTCGGCCGGGTCGTCACGTTCGAGGCCCCGGCCCCGAGTCACGACTCTGATTCTCGCTTCGAGTTCGGGCATGCTGAAGGGTTTCGTGACGTAGTCGTTCGCCCCGGCGTCAAGCGCGGCCACCTTTCGATTCTCAGCGCCGGTCGCCGAGAGGATGATGATGGGCACGTCGCTCCAGCCACGAATGGTTCGACAGACCGCGATGCCGTCCATGTCCGGAAGCCCCATATCCAGCACCACCACGTCGGGCGAGATCAGAGCGGCTTGGGAGATGCCGTGCTCGCCGGTCGCGGCGGTCGTGACGTCGTGACCACCGGCCTGGAGACCGAGACGCAATGCCCGATTCAGTGACGGGTCGTCATCGATCACCAGGATTTTCGCCATGGTGGTTACCGTAGCGGCACGGTGTCGTCGACCATCGGGAGTGAGAAGACGAACCGGGCGCCGTGATCGGGCGCGTCCTCGTACCAGATCTCTTCGCCGTGGGCTTCGACAAAAGTCCTAGCGATCGTGAGTCCGAGGCCGGCCCGGCCCCCCTTGTCGAGTTGGGCGAAACGCTCGAAGACGGCCTGTCGTTGCTGCGGCGCGATGCCCGGTCCTTGATCGGCCACCGAGAGCACCACCTGGTTTTCTTCGCGTCGCGCCTCGACGGTGATGACACCGTCGGTGGGCGAGTGCCGATTGGCGTTGTCGAGCAGGTTGATCAACACCTGTCCGATCAAGAGGGGGTCCACGTTCACCGCCGGTAGGGCCGCGGGCACGATCGAGTCGACGCGGTGCGTACTGAGCGTCGGCTCCATGGCGTTGACGGCCGAAGATTCGACACCAGACGCGTGAGACGATCGGACTCGACTTCGATGAGGTCGTAGAGTTCAGCCGCCTGTTCGTTCGAGAGCGACGCGAAGCGATTCGAAAGCGTCGAAGAGGCGACCTTGATCGTCGCCAGTGGCGTGCGCAGGTCGTGGGACACCGCGCCCATGAGGCTCTGGCGAAAGTGGTCAACCTCCTCGAGGAGTTTCGAGCGCAGCGCCTGTTCGCGCAACTGCGCGCGCTCTAACGCTAACGCCGCGTCATTGGCGAAGGTATTGAGCACCGCGCGGTCGTTCTTCGACGTTGGTAGACCACGTAACGCCAAGATGCCGACCGCTCGCCCCGAAGCCGCCAGCGCGATGGTCCGCAATTCGCCGGAAGATTCGGCGTCCGTGCCGACGCTGATCGGTTGACCCGAGTGAGGCCCCAGTCGGGCCAGTTCCTCATCGGAGAGGGGATCGCCCGCCGACGCGACGACCTTTAAGACGCCCTCGTCGAGGACGAGCAACGAGACGCCGGGAATCGCGAAGACCGCGTGGACCGCGGACACGATGGTTTCGAGCAGTTCATCGACCGGGCGGTCTCCGACTAGGTGCTCGGAGAGTTCCGAGAGGTGGAGCGCCGCTTCGCTCCCGCGCCGGGCTTCGATTCTCGAGGAGTCCAAACTCGCTACCACGCTCGCCACGAGCAGCATCACTATGACATAGACCACCAAGGCCGCCCAGTTTTGTGGCGTGCCGACGTCGAGGGTTTTATATGGCGGTATGTAGCCGTAGTCGTAGACCAGGAAGCCGGCGATGACGCTGGAGACGCCGGCCTTGATGCCGCCGATGGCCGATCCGACCACGACCGGGACGACCAACACCAAGGCCGCGGTCGAGACGCTGATGTGCGAACGAAGGGGCAGCATCGCGAATCCGAGCACCAACACACTCGCCACTCCGATGATCGATCCGACGAGATGTCTACGCACGAACTCAGTATTGTCCAGAGTTCGATTCTCGCTCTCGAGGGCGAATTGAAGAGATTATTAAGACATGTAAGAAGTTTTGAAGACTCTGTTAAGGATTCGCCAGTGACACTGGAGTCATGGCAGATCTATATTCAGCACTTGGCATTATCGCCTTCGCCGCCGCAATGCTTGGACTCATTTGGGCGTTGGACCGAATATGAGTTTTTCCCAAATCATTCTCTTTGGCGTGGCCGTCGTGATGTTCGGATACATCGGCTACGCCATGTTCAAGCCGGAGAAGTTCTAAATGGGCTTCTTCCTCACCATCCTCACTCTCGTGGTGGCGCTGGGCCTCGCCTGGCGCTACCTCGGCTCGTACATGGCGGCCGTCTTCGACGGGCGCGTGCACTTCCTCGGCTTCATCGAGCGTCCGATCTACCGGATGCTCGGCACCAGTCCCGAACAGGAACAGACCTGGAAGCGCTACGCCGGTGCGCTGGTCGTCTTCTCGGCCGTCTCCATCGCTTTCACGTACGTGATCCTGCGCATCCAGGGTTCGCTGCCCCTGAATCCCCAACACCAAGGGAACGTGGGATCGGCCCTGAGCTTTAACACGGCGTCATCGTTCGTCACCAACACCAACTGGCAGAACTACGGTGGCGAAACGACGATGTCGTACTTCTCCCAGATCGGGGCCCTCACCGTCCAGCAGTTCGTTAGTCCGGCCGTTGGCATCGCCGTGGCGATCACCATGGTGCGGGGATTCGCACGACGCAACTCGCCGACCATCGGCAACTTCTGGGTCGACATCACCCGGTGCATGTTCTACATCCTCTTGCCCATCGCCTTCATCGCGGGCATCATTTTCGTCGGCGAAGGCGCGGTCGAGACGCTCGCTGGCACCATCACCTTCCACGACGCGCTGAACGGCGTCGTCCAGACCATCCCGCGAGGTCCGATTGGCTTCATGGAAGCCATCAAGCAGCTCGGTACCAACGGTGGTGGCTTCCTCGACCAGAACTCGAGCACCACGTTCGAAAATCCGACGGGCCTCACGAACTGGCTCTCGATCTTCTTACTGCTGTCGATTCCCTTCGCCCTCACGTACACCTTTGGCAAGATGGTGGGCAGTATCCGCCACGGGGCAGCGCTATTGGCGGCGATGGTTCTGCTCTTCGGTATCTGGGTGGGCTTCACCTCGAACGCCGAGCACCAGAACAACCCCGCCGTCGCAGCGGCCGGCGTGCACTCGACCGTGGGCAACATGGAGGGCAAGGAAGTGCGCTTCGGCGACACCACGACCGCGCTCTTCGGCGTCTCGTCCACGATGACCTCGACCGGATCGGCCGACGGTGCCTACGACTCCTTCACGCCGGTCGGCGGACTGGGTCTCTTGAGCGGCATGATGCTGGGCGAGGTCACGCCCGGTGGCACCGGCAGCGGCCTTTACACGATGCTGGTCTACGCCATCATTGCGGTCTTCATCGGCGGATTGATGATCGGACGAACGCCCGAGTATCTCGGAAAGAAAATTCAAGCGAAAGAGATAAAACTCGCAGGGCTGGCGGCCCTGGTGATGCCGATCACGGTGCTTATTGTCACCGCGCTCGCCGTCTCACTCGCCGCCGGCCGCCTCGGACCCGAAAATCTCGGGCCCCACGGTTTCACCGAGATCCTCTACGGACTGACGTCCCAGGGCAACAACAACGGCTCGGCCTTCGGCGGCCTGTCCGGTAACAGTCCGTTCTACAACGTCATCGGGGCGATCGACATGCTTCTCGGGCGATTCGCAATCATGATTCCGTGCCTCGCCTTGGGCGGATCGCTGGCTGCGAAGAACGTCGTACCGGAGTCCCTCGGGACCTTCCGAACCGATAACGGCATGTTCGTCGGTCTGGTCATCGGTGTCATCTTGATCATCGGTGGTCTGACCTTCTTCCCCGCCATCTCGCTCGGACCCATCGTCGAGCAGCTAAGTCATCTGAGGTTCTTCTAATGAGCACTGTTATCACCGAACCGACCCACGAGGCCCCCCGCGGCGGCGTCGCCAAATCGCGTGGTCTCTTCGACCGCGAGATTCTGGCCCAAGCCGTTCGCGATTCGTTTCGCAAGATGGACCCTCGTATCCAGATCAAGAACCCCGTCATGTTCATCGTGCTCGTCGGCTCGATCATCACCTTCATCGAGGCGATCGCCCACCCCGGCATCTTCACCTGGTCGATCACCGTCTGGCTGGTCTTGACCGTTCTCTTCGCCAACTTCGCCGAAGCAATGGCCGAAGGGCGGGGCAAGGCGCAAGCCGACACGTTGCGCAAGATGCGCTCGGAGACCGAGGCCCGAAGACTGTTCCCCGACGGATCCGAAGTGCTCGTCGCGGCGGCGCTGCTGTCCAAGGGCGACCTGGTGGTCTGCGAAGCCAACGACGTGATTCCCTCCGACGGCGAAATAATCGAAGGCATCGCCTCGGTCGACGAGTCGGCCATTACCGGAGAATCGGCGCCCGTGATTCGAGAGTCCGGCGGCGACCGCTCCGCCGTGACCGGAGGCACGAAAGTGCTTTCGGACCGCATCGTGGTTCGTATCACCGCGGAACGGGGTCAGACCTTCATCGACCGAATGATCACCCTGGTTGAAGGGGCCAACCGACAGAAGACGCCGAACGAGATCGCCCTGACGATCTTGTTAGCGGTCCTGACCATCGTGTTCATTCCCGTCGTCGTCACGCTGGTGCCCTTCGGCAACTACGCCGGCGCCTCGGTGTCGGTGGTCATCCTCGTGTCGTTGCTGGTTTGTCTCATTCCGACGACTATCGGCGCGTTGCTCTCGGCCATCGGCATCGCCGGCATGGACCGTCTCGTCCAGAAAAACGTATTGGCGATGAGCGGGCGAGCCGTCGAAGCCGCCGGTGACGTACAAGTCCTGCTGCTCGATAAGACCGGGACCATCACCCTGGGCAATCGCATGGCCGCAAACTTCTTCCCGGTCGGCGGTCACAGCGAAGCGGAGTTGGCCGATGTCGCCCAACTGGCCTCGCTCGCCGACGAGACCCCGGAAGGTCGCTCCGTGGTGGTGCTCGCCAAAGAGAAGTTCGGGATCCGCGAGCGTCAACTCGGCACCGACCACGTCTTCGTTCCCTTCACGGCCACGACGAGGATGTCCGGGCTCGATATGGGCACGCGCCAGATTCGAAAGGGCGCCGCGGATTCGGTGAAACGTTGGGTCGTCGAAGCGGGTGGCACGGCGCCGGCCGACATGGACGCGATTGTCGAGCGCACGTCACGCGCGGGCTCGACGCCGCTCGTGGTAGCCGACGGTACCGACATTCTCGGCGTCATCGAACTAAAAGACGTCGTGAAAGAAGGGATACGCGAGAAGTTCGCGGAGATGCGCAAGATGGGAATTCGAACCGTGATGATCACCGGCGACAACCCGTTGACCGCGGCGGCCATCGCTCAAGAGGCCGGTGTCGACGACTTCCTCGCCGAAGCGACACCCGAGGCCAAGATGGCGCTGATCAAAAAAGAGCAGGGGGGCGGCAAGCTCGTCGCCATGACCGGTGACGGCACCAACGACGCNNGACGTCGGCGTCGCCATGAACACGGGGACCACGGCGGCCAAAGAAGCCGGCAACATGGTTGACCTCGACTCCAACCCGACCAAGTTGATCGACGTCGTCGAGATCGGCAAGCAGTTGTTGATCACAAGAGGTTCGCTGACGACGTTCTCGATCGCCAATGACGTGGCCAAGTACTTCGCCATCATTCCCGCGCTCTTCGCCGGGACGTACGTCTTCAATCACAACCGGCCACTCGAGGCGCTCAACATCATGCATCTGCACAGCGCTCAAAGCGCCGTGCTCTCGGCCGTCATCTTCAATGCGTTGGTGATCATCGCGTTGATCCCACTGGCCCTGCGCGGCGTCAAGTTCCGCCCCACCGGTTCAGCGTCCATTCTTCGACGTAACGTTTGGATCTACGGTATCGGTGGCGTGATCGTGCCGTTCATCTTCATCAAACTCATCGACTTGATTCTCGTTGCCCTCCACGCCTACTAAAAGGAATTCCTGATGCTCGCTCACCTCCGCCGTTCACTGGTCATGGCAGTCTTTTGTCTCGTCTTCTTCGGATTCGTCTACGCCTTCGCCGGGACCGGTGTGGCCCAGGTACTCTTTCCGTTCCACGCCAACGGTTCGGTCACGAAGAACGGATCGCTGCTGATTGGCCAGAACTGGTCGAGTCCGAAGTGGTTCCACGGTCGCCCTGACGACGCCGGCCCCTACGCCGCCAACGCCAAGAACAACGTCGCGGGCGGTGACAATCCGCTGGTGGCCAACGGTTCTCATGGCGAGTCGGCCGCCACCAACCTGGGACCGCGCTCAAAACTGCTCGAGACGAACACCAAAGCGCTCGTCGCGTACTGGCACAATCTCGGTGTGAAGCCGACCATTGACCTGGTGACCACGTCGGGTAGCGGCTACGACCCTGATATCTCGGCCCTGGACGCCACGGTGCAGATTCCGATGGTGGCCAAGGCGACCGGGATCTCACCGGCGCACCTTCGGACTCTCATCGCCCAACAGACGCATCCGGCGCAATGGGGATTCATGGGTTCGAGCTTCATCGACGTTCTTCAGTTGAACGAAGGCCTTGCGAAACTGGAGAAGTAATCGACCCTTTCGTCCACACATCCGATTTGGCTGATGCCGGACCTCGGATCGAACGTCCGAGGTCGCGAGCGCGAGGTAGATGAACGAAGGGGGCAACGATGATGGGAAGTATTCTTCACAATCGATCTCGATTGGTGATCGTGGCCGGCGCCGTCGCGCCGTTGGCCGTTGCCGCACTGCTCGTTCCCTTCCGTGGAACGTTCGACAGCACCGCAGCGGCACTGGTCATGGTTATCGTCATCGCGGCCGCCGCCGTGAGTGGCAACCGGATCTCCGGCGTGGTCGCTAGTGCGTCCGCGGCGCTCTGGTTCGATTTCTTTCTCACTCGCCCCTACGATCGCTTCGCCATCAGTCATCGACCCGACCTCGAGACCACCCTTGCCATCTTCGTGGTCGGGGTCCTCGTGACCGAACTCGCGGCCCGGAGCCGCCAACACTGGCAGTCGGCCAACAGTTCGACGGCGTACATCGCGATGATTCACGGCGTCGCCGTACTCGCGGCCGACTCGGCCCCGGTGGCATCGATGATTGACCAGACGAATGAATCGCTCACGCAACTGCTTTCGTTGCGAGCGTGTCGATTTGACCGAGCGCTTTCAGATCCGCTATTGGCGCAGATTCAGTTCAATGGCGACGTCGCTCACGTCGGACTGCGCTGGCCGGCCAAGGAGATGGGGCTGCCCGGTCCCGAGGCTGAGATCGTGGCGAAGTGGCGCGGGCGGGTGGTCGGGCGTTTCGTCGTGACCCCGACGCCCGGCGCGACGGTCTCGTTGGAGCAACGAATCGTCGCGGTCGCGGTGGTGGACGTGTTCGCCGCGTACCTCGTTGGCGAACTGCATGCGATGTAATTCGAACGTGACCACTCACACGATTGAGAAGTCGCTCGCGACAGGTCGAACAGTGGAATCTCGGTGCTCGTGGCCCTCCGGACAATGCGTTGGCGACGAATGTCGTTAGGCGATACTGGTGCAATGCACCGAGGGGTACTGCGGGTTTATTTGGGTTCAGCACCCGGCGTGGGCAAGACCTACCGGATGCTCGACGAAGGTTGGCGTCGTCGAGAACGCGGCACCGACGTGGTCGTCGCGTACGTGGAGACGCACGGTCGAGCGCTCACCGAAACCCAGTTGCGAGATCTCGAAGTGATTCCGCGTAAGGCGATTGAGTACCGCGGCGCGTTGATGGAAGAGATGGACCTCGAAGCGGTGCTGGCGCGTCACCCGGCCGTTGCTCTGGTCGATGAATTGGCCCACACCAACGTGGTGGGCAGCACGCACGAGAAGCGCTGGCAGGACGTCGACGCGATGCTCGACGCCGGTATTGACGTGATCACCACCGTGAACATCCAGCATCTGGAGTCGGTGAACGACGTGGTGGAGAAGATCACCGGCATTCACCAGCAAGAGACGATTCCCGACGCCATCGTGCGACGAGCCGAGCAGATCGAGATCGTCGACGTTACGCCCGAAGCGCTTCGCCGTCGAATGGCGCACGGCAATATCTACACCGCCGACAAGATTGACGCCTCTCTCTCGAACTACTTTCGCGTTGGCAATCTCAGCGCCCTTCGCGAATTGGCCCTGTTGTGGTTGGCCGACCGGGTCGAGGACTCGCTGCAGCGCTACCTCGACGATCACGCGATCGATCAGAGGTGGGAGACCCGCGAGCGTCTCATCGTCGGTATCACCGGCACCGTTACCGACGCGGACCTCTTGCGTCGGGCCGCGCGCATCGCGTCGAGGACCGGCGCCGAGCTCTTCGCCGTGCACGTGGTGAAGGCCGATGAGATCCGTCACGTCCCAACCGACACCTCAGTTGCGCGCGAGCTCGTCGAGGAGTTCGAAGGGAAATTTCAAGAAGTGGTCGACGACGACACCGCCGCGGCGCTCGTCGCCTTCGCTCGCAGTGAACGCGGGACTCAGATCGTCTTAGGCGCGAGTCGGCCGCGTCCCTTCTGGCGGCCGGCGAACGGCGTCGTGGAAAAGGTGCTGCGACACGCGCGAGATCTCGACGTCCACATCATCTCGGTGGGAGGAGAACGGCCGCCGCACGTCCATCGTCCAAGACAGACCGAGCGCGTAACGTGGACGCGCAAGATCGTGGCGACGATCATCACTCTGCTCCTGATGCCGTTGCTCACCGTCGTCATGACTCAGTTTCGCTCCAGCCTCTCGCTGTCGACGGTGTTCTTGGTCTATCTCGTCGCGATCCTCGCCCTCACCACGTGGTCCGGCGCATTCGTGGGCGTGCTCGGGGCCGTCGTGGCGTCGGGCCTGGAGAACTACTACTTCGTGAGGCCCTTCCATACCTTGGTCGTCGCTCGTCCCGACGACATAGTGGCGCTCGTCGCCTTCCTGGTCTTCGCCGTGGCGGCGAGCGTGATCGTCAATCGGTTCACCCAGCGTTCCCACGAGGCCGATCGCGCCCGCGCCGAGGCGCAGATTCTCGCCGGTGCGGCCGCCCGTGTGGCCACCTCTCACGAAGACCTCCAACCCATGCTCGAATCTTTGCGGGCCGTCTTCGCGGCGACGAGCGTAGCCCTAATGGTGCTGCGCGGCGGCGTCTGGGTGAGTGATCTCGCGAGCGGCCCCGCCATTGATGATCTCGACGCTGGTTCGAATTTCGAGATTGACGACGAACATCGTCTGTACGTGAGTGGGGCGACGCTCAACGATCAAGACAATCAATTGGTCAGCGCCTTCGCCCGGAGAATCGCCGCCGGACTGCGCAGTCAGATCATCGCGCGTGACGCGACCCAGCTCCAAGAGATCGCCGAAGCGGAGTCGCTGCGACTGGCGTTGTTCCGCACGGCGTCGAAGGAGTTGCTCGGCCCTCTGGAGAAAGTGCAGGCCAACATCGCGCTCCTCACCGGCAGCCACGAGCGCCGTTCGCTCGACGAGCGGAACGCCGTCCTCAGTGGCGTCGACGCCCAGGTACGGCAACTGAAACGTCTGGTCGTGAACCTCATCGACGCCGGTCGCCTCGAAGCGGGCGAAGTGTCGGTCCACCCCGAGTCGGTGCAGATAGATGTTGTGATGACCAGTGCTCTCGCCCACGTTGACACGCGAGGTCGAACCGTGGACTGCGACATAGCGAGCGACCTCCCGTCGGTGATCACCGATCCAGTCTTGGTGCAACGGGTCATCGCCAATATCGTGAGTAACGCCTGCCGATTCGGACCGGTCGACCAGCCGGTCACCATTAAGGCGGGTGTCGTGGGCGACTTCGTCGAGTTGCTCGTGGTCGATCGCGGTCCGGGTATGCCCACTCCGCTTCGTGATGCGGTCCTGGCGCCCTTTGATCGACTTAGCGGGGATCAACTTAACGCGGGACTCAATCTCACCGTGGCGTCCGGCTTCACGCAACTGTTGGGCGGGCGACTCCTCTTCGAGGACACCCCGGGCGGCGGACTTACGGTCGCCGTGGAACTTCCGGTGACGGGACCGTCGAACTAATCGGGGGACCCGCATTCGTGACGCACCGCCGCGGATCACTTCGAAGTTGCGCTTCGCGCTGGCGTTAATCTCATCAGCGTGAACGCCGTCACCACGCCCGTGCGTTGGCAACTCTCGTCACAGGCGCGACTATCCACGCGAGCGGCGCTCTGTCTAGCGACCCCCCTAATCGTGGGCCTGATCACCGGCCAGCGGGCGTACGGCACGCTCGTCGCCTTGGGCGCCCTGTGGGCCGTCAGTCAAGACGGACTCGACCGTTGGCGCAACCGCTCCCCGAGAATGCTCGGTGTCGCTTTCGCGGGAGGTCCGGGGCTCGCCCTAGGGGCGTTGTTCGTGAATCACGTCCACGCTCCGTGGTCACTGGTGGTGCTCTTCGGTGTCGTCGCCTTCGTGGCCGGTCTCATCGAGGCGTCGCTCTGGGCGACTCAAGGTATGTACCTGTTGTTGGGCGCGATCCTCGGCGGGGGATTGGCGTTCACCGGGCGAATCTGGCAGTCGGCGATCTGTCTCATGGTGGGAGGGCTCTTCGTCTACGCGGTCGCGAGTCTCTCCGATCGTCGTAGCCGACGAGCCGATCAGCGGCTCTGTCTCGCGAACGCGATGCAGTCACTGGCCCAGCTCTTGGAAGCCATCGGCACCGAGGGACTCAATCACGCGCGTAGCCGCGCCGTGGTCGTGCTGGACGTCGCCCAGGACGTGGTCGGCGCAAAAAAGTTACCCGAGGACGACGAGGGTGTCGCCATCCACCAAGTGTTTATCGTCGTACTGCAGTTCGGAGAGCTGGCCTCGTACCTGGCGAGCAAGGTCGAGAAAGTTGACGTCGCGGTGAGCGCGGCTCTGCGCGAGGTCGCCGTGACGATTCGACAGCGAACATGTCTCGACGCGGTGGCGCAGTTGGACCACTTCGCTGCAACGTTCGCGACGTCGCTCGACGCGCCGTCACATCGGCTTATCGCGGAGGCATTTCGTTGTCCCGAGCGATCGACGCTGGTGAGCGAGATGCCCTTTCGTTCCACGATCCTTCGATTGCCGATGGTCGACCGGATTCGGTTCGCGCTGTTGTTCGCCGGGGCCGTCGTGGTCGCGACGATCGTCGCGCACGCGTTGGATGGCCCCAAGGGTTACTGGTTGCCGATGACCGTGGCGTTCGTCTTTCGTCCTGATCTCGGACCGGTGATGCGTCGCGCGATCTCGCGAGTCATTGGGACCCTCGCCGGCGTCGGCATCGCCGCCGCCGTGGCCGCCGTGGGAAACCAGCAGATCTCGTTGATCCTCCTGAGTTGCGTCATGGCGGCGGCGGTGCCGTGGGCGTCGCAACGGAGCCACGCGCTCACCGTCATGGTCTTTACGCCGATCGTCTTCGTGTTCGTGGGCGTGCTCGGCCCCGACCAGAACCTGTTCGGGGCGAGAATCGTTGACACCGCCATCGGCGCAGCCATAGTCCTCGTCCTCGACTACGTCATGTGGCTTCACGCGCCGTCGCTACGGCCGCGCCAACAGTTGGATCAGGTGGGTGAGGCCGTGGCGAGCTATCAGCGAACGACCCCCGCTAGCGATCCCGTGACGCGGCACTCACTTCGGCGCAACGCCTTGCGGGCCGTGACCCGAGCGCGCAGCGCCATCAAACTCGCGGGGATCGAACCACATCTCTTCCACGAATCGGGTGCCCCGTATCTCGCGCGATTGAACACGTATCTGGGCGAAATCGACAATCACACCGTCGAGCTCTTCGAACTTCCGTCGTCTTAGTCGCCGAGTACGACGTCGTTCTCGCTTAGGCCGCGAGGAGCGCCCGGACGTGCGCCTTGGTCGAGTCGATCACCGGGAAGGACTCGTCCTCGCTCATCAACATTCCGAACTCGGTACAGCAGAGCCCGACGATGCTCGCGCCACGCTCAAGACACGACGAGGCGACCTCTCGCAGATACGCGCGCGAACCTTTGGTCACTACGCCTCGGGTCAACTCCGAGAAAATGATGAACTGCAGTCGCTCCGTCTGTTCTTCCGTGGGCTTGACGCACGTCAGTCCGAGGTCCTGCAATCGATCCGAGTAGAACTCGCCTTCGATCAGGTACTTCGTACCGAGCAAGGCCATCGTGTGGTGACCGCTGCCGAGTGATTCTTTGGCGACGGCGTCGCGCACGTCCACGACGGGGATGGCGACGGCGCTCTGCACGCGGTCGAAGTTGAGGTGCATGGTGTTGGCGCCGATGCCGAGCACCGTCGCGCCCGAGCGTTCGAGACGTTGGGCCGACGCCGCCAAGATCTCGCCGGTGGCCTCCCAGTTTCCCTCGCGCTGGAGCGGCACGATGGTGCCGAAATCGACCGAGTCGATGATCAGTTGCGGTTGCGACCACTCGTTCGCCCCGACGAAGAGCTCATTGAAGTAGCGATAGTACGAGGCCGTCGACTCCCA
>PNAH01000015.1 GCA_003170315.1 Acidimicrobiaceae bacterium | reverse complement strand
GCGATGACGACCATCGCGACGGCTTTGACCCCGTTGCCGCCGCCCCACCCGAGCCGCGTGAAGACCGTCGAGGTCGCGAGTACCGCGATAACCGTGAGCACGGTTTCCCACCCCACGCAAAGCAACCACGAGATGCCCGACGGCAGCCGGTTTCCCCGGACGCCGTAGGCGGCGCGACTCAGCACCATGGTGGGTGCGGATCCGCGCTTGCCGGCCGTCGCGATGATGCCGCACAGCAGGAAACTGACGATGATGCCGATGAGTGCGACGATCAGCGCCTGCCAGAACGAGATACCGAATCCCAAGATGTACGCGCCGTAACTGAGACCGAGGACCGAGACGTTGGCCCCGAACCAGGGCCAAAAAAGCTCTCGCGGCTGGCCCTTTCGTTCGGCTTCGGTGATGACGTTGATGCCGTTCTCTTCAATGCGCAGGGCACCGGCGCTGCCGGTACCGCGTACTGCAGTGACTTCGCTCACATCGTCCCCTTTTTCGACCCCGCGCTTCGCTTGCGATGAGTTTAGACACGTCGCGAATGACTTCTTAAACCATAAAGTTCACGTTCCTCCACCGATTACTAGGTCACTCGTTAGGGTGAACGGGTGAGCGTTTCGGCCCGTCTCTTCTGCCTCGACACGGTCATGATCGACGTCGTGGTGAGGATTGCCGAGGTTCCCGAAAGTGGCGGCGACGTCTTGGCGTCGGAGCATTTGATCACCACCGGCGGTGGCTACAACGCCATGAGCGCCGCAGCGCGCCAAGGCGTCTCGGCGGTCTACGCCGGACGCCTCGGTCGAGGTCCCTTCTCTGCGATCGCTCGTTCGTCGTTCGCGCGCGACCACGTCACCGAACCGATCGAAGCGGACGAGACGCACGACGCCGGTTTCTGCGTAGCGATGATCGACGACGACGGCGAGCGGACGTTCATCACCGCACCGGGGGCCGAAGCCTTGCTTCGATCCTTGGACCTTTCTTCACTCGACGTCCGAAGCGGCGACTACGTGTTGATTTCCGGGTACAACGTGATGTATCCCGGATCGGCCGAGATCGTCCTCGAGTTCTTGGCGAATCTGAACGACGACGTCGTGGTGGCCTTTGATCCGAGTAACCGCGTAATCGACATTCCGGAGGTCAACCTGCATCGAGTTCTCGCACGCGCCGATTGGACCCTTTGCAACGAGACCGAGGCTTCGTTGCTCACGGGTGACGACTCGCTGGTCAACTCCGTGGTGGCGCTCGCGACGAAGACCGGTCGACGCGGTGTCGTCGTTCGCCACGGGGCGAGCGGGTGCACCGTGCTGGTGAAGAACGGCACACCGGTGCACGTGGCAGGTTTCGAAGTCGCCGTTGTCGACACCAACGGCGCGGGCGATACGCACTCAGGGGTCTTTCTCGCCGAACTCGCTATGGGCACCAACGTGTTCGAAGCGGCTCGACGAGGTAACGCCGCGGCCGCATCGGCGATCTCGGTCCTCGGGCCGGCGTCGTGTCCCGGACGCAAAGTCGTCACCGCCATGATCGCGAAGTTGCCCTGATTTCGCGCCTCGCGAAATTCCGTAAGAACTAAAAGTAGTTCTCGCCGAGCTCTTCGCTCCACGGCGCCACGCGCAGTTCGCCTCGCGGAACACTCCAGCGAAAGACCGGCTTTATGTCGAGCACGGGCGTGCCGTCGATGCCGTCGAGGCCGCGCGTCGTGAAGGAACGCTCCGAGAGCTCGTCGATGGCGACCGTGGAGAGCAGCAGACGATTCGGACGATCCTTGTTGCGCTGCGCGAAGACGCCGATATCGGGCCACTGCTCGTTGCCGCGAGGACGACGGTGCCACGGCGCCGGCGGTACGTCGTCGGCCCAGTCGGCGAAGAAGACGATCTCCACGTGCGAGAACTCCGCGAGTCCGCGCAGCGCTTCGCTCGGCACGTCCTGGGCGAGTTCGACCGTGCTGGTGACCTCGTCCCAATTGTCGTCGAGTGCTTCGCTGCGTTCGTTGCGGATGTAAGCGACTGGTCGAACGGTGTAGTCCACGTCAACAATCTAACGAGGTCGAAATGCTCCAAAGGTCGAGTTCGAGTCCCGGACGGGAACGTCGTGGGCGGTATCGTAGGGCGTCCACTTCAACCACGAGAGGCCCATGCCCGAATTGACCTTCACCTACGGAACGATGGCGGCGGGCAAGTCGACACTGGCGTTGCAACTGTGCTGGCAGCTGCGCCAAGGACGAAGTGACGTCGCCCTCTGGACCTTCGGCGATCGCAGCGACGCCGGAATGGTGACCAGTCGGATTGGCATCGAAGCCAGCGCCGAGGCCGTCGCGCCCGGCACTGATCTCGCGCCGCACATCGAACGACTCCGTCGCGACGGAATCAACATCCTCGTGATCGACGAGGCTCAGTTTGCGAGCGTCGAACAGATCGACGCTCTCGCGCAGATCGTCGACGACCTCGCGATCGACGTCCACGCGTTTGGTCTTTCGGCCGACTTCCTCCTCAATCTGTTCCCGGGTTCGGCGCGACTCTTCGCCATTTCGGACTGGGCTCACGAACTGCCCCTCACCTCGACGTGCTGGTGCGGACAGAAGGGTCGCTGCAACGCCCGCGTGGTCGACGGCGTGGTCGCGCGCGAAGGCAATCAGTTCTTCACCGGCGACGTCAATGAGGGCGTGGTGCACTATCAGGTGCTGTGTCGAACGCACTACCGCTCGGGTCAGCTTCGCGCTGAGGCCTGAGTGGACCACGACGTGGTCGTGGTCGCCGTGGAGAGGCCGTCGCGCTCGTGAATTGGAGTCGGTGGCCTATTGGAAGCCAGATCTCCGATGCAGTGCCCTGGCTATCATCGTGCCATCACGGGCGAGAAACCACAATGGGTGGATGACCGAAACAGTCAATGAACGCGGTGACCAGTTCATTCCGGTTCCCGAGTGCGCCAATCGGTTCGCCATCTTCTCCGAGTGCCCCCACTGTGGTGGGTCACTTAGCCCCGAACACGCCCACTTCAAGTGTTCGTCGTGCGGTTGGCGCGACTCTTGTTGTGATTGATTACCGCGCCATGACAGTTTCCAGAAATCCATAAATATTCACTCTGAACGACCCATCCGCTCACATTCTGTTTACCTTCGATTCGTAGGTTTCGTAGTGGCAAAACGTTCGAATGTCGAACCGTCGCGTCGCTCATGAATCACTTTCTTTAGGAGGAAAGTTCAGAATGCAGAATCTATTCAGGTCCCTCGCGGCAGTTGCGCTCGCCGTTGCCGGTCTGCTCGCCGTCGTGTCAGCACCCGCAAGTGCCGGAACCTCACATAAGAAGTCCGTCATTTGCTACCGGCTCAAATCCAACAAGGTCCAATCCAAGCGCTACGTGACCAAGGGCGGCGTATGCCCCAAGGGTTGGTCGAAGCACAAGCCCAAACCCAAGCCGGCCTCGGGCGCACTCCAGGGATCCAACAAGTCGGGTGACATCGACCTCGTGGTCCCCAGCTCAGTCTCCCTGGCCATTAACGGCTCGTCCTTCGACGCCCCCATGGTCGGTGCAACGACCAGCGGCTCGACCGCGTACAGCGCTGGTGGCAAGGTGCACTTCAGCTCGTACCCGGCCGCCGGATCCGGCACCGGTCGCACCACGATCGCCAACGGCAGCGTCAACATCGGATTCTCCGACCAGCCCATGACGCCCTCGGCGGGAACCCTGCCAACGGGCGCGGTGGAGGCGAACTTCGTCCAGGTTCCGTACATCCTCGGTGGCGCGGTCGTCGGCTACAACCTCGCCGGCTCGAATCTCACGACCGTCCGCTTAACCAGCAGCGAGGTCGCCCAGATCTACGACGGCCAGATCACCACGTGGTCGAACCCCGCGATTATCGCCACCAACGGTGGCGCCACCTCGACAACCGGTAAGGCGCTCCAGGCGCTCTACACCTCGAATTCACCATCCAACACGATCAAGGTCATCTATCGCGGCGCGAGCTCAGGAACGACCTACGCCTTCACGGACTGGCTGCACTCCGCCGGCGGCTCGGCGCACACCCCGAGCGGCAACGTGATGGAAGGTAGCGGCAACGCCTTCCACGCCCCGAACATCTTGGCGGCGGCGAACAACGCGGCCTTGGCCACCGACATCAACTCGATCCCCGGTGCCATTGGCTACGTGGAGTACAGCTACCTGTTGATCCCCGGCAACGCCGCCATTCAGACGGCTTCGCTGCAGGACCATGACGGTGCCTGGCTCCAGCCCACGCTGACGAACATCGCCAACGCCGCGGCCGCCGCCGGTACGCACATTACGCCCGACAGCTTCTCGATCGTCAACCAGCCTGGCGCGAACGTGTGGCCGCTCGCGACCTACAGCTGGGCCATCGTGGCCAAGAACCAGACCAACGAGGCGAACGGCGAAGCGATCGTCAAGTACCTCGATTGGGAGACCCACTTCGCCCAGGGCGCACTCGCCAAGGCTGAGGGCTATGTGCCCTTGCCGGCGGCGATCGCGGCCTACTCGCGTCAGCAGTTGATGAACGTGACCTCGGGAGGGGCCGTCCTGCTCACCAAGACGACGTAACCACAACGAAGCAGTAACGACCATAAAGTGAGGTAGAGAGCAGCGGTGTCAATCGTCATACCTCCACCTCCAGATTTCACCACGCACGAAGGAGGAGGGGCGGAGTTCAACTCCGCCACTCCTTCGCGCACGTGGTACCACTACGTGTTAATCCTCGCGAGCATCGTGTTCGCGGCGGTGAGCGTCGGCTTCATCGGCACGATTCTCTGGAACGCCCTGCCGGACTTTGAGCATCACACCGGCACCCTGCTCGGGGGCAATGGCTGGCAATCTCCCGCGGGACCGTTCGGCGGCCTCGCAATGATCGTGGGCACCCTCGAGACGTCAGTGGTTGCCTTAGTGATCGCCGTCGTTATTGGACTGGGCACCTCGATCTCGATCGTCTTTCTCCTGCCGCGTCGGTTTCGCAACGTCGTCGCGACGCTCGTCGAACTGCTGGCCGCCGTCCCGAGCGTCGTCTACGGACTCTGGGGATTCCTGGTACTGGCCCCTTGGATGTTGAAGACCGTCATCCCGTGGCTCAACAGCTGGCCCTTCGCCAAAGAGTTATTCGGCAACCCGGGCCAGCAGGACGGCCAGTCACTGTTGTTAGCTTCGATCGTGCTCGCGGTGATGATCCTGCCGACCTTCGTGGCGATCAGCCGAGAGGTCATCTCGGTCGTCCCCAATGACCTCATCGAAGCCAGTCTCTCCCTCGGCGCCACTCGCTGGCAGATGATTCGAGAGGTCGTCCTCCCGACAGCCAAGATTGGCCTGTTCGGGGCCACGTTCCTCGCCCTCGCGCGAGCGACCGGCGAAACCGTCGCCGTGGCGTTGATCGCCGGTGGCGTGGCCAACGTGCAGTACCACCTGCTCTATCCCGGCACGTCCATCGCGTCGTGGATCGCGACCGAGTTCGGCGAGGCTCAGGGCAACGAGATCTCGGCCCTGATGGCCCTCGGCGTGTTGTTGATGCTGGTGAACTTCGGGCTTTCGTTGATTAGTCGGTGGTTGGTATCTCGTCAACGAAAGGTCTTGGCGGTCGTATGAGCGACATGACCGAACTCGCAGAGCCAGTCGAGACGGGCCATCAGATGCGCGACGAGATTCGCTCGATCTCGGACCGCTCCCGCGCGAGGCGACAGGTGCGTTCGAGGATCATGGTCGTGCTCTGCGCGATCGCCCTCTCGGTCACCGCCGTACCGCTCGTGTTGCTCTTGTTCCAGTTGTTCAACCGCGGCCTACCCGTGGTCTTGCACACCGGCTTTTACACCCAGCTACCCCAAACGCCGTCGTTGATCGCGCCAAACGCGACCGGTGGCGTCTCCAACGCCATCCTGGGCACCTTGGTACTCACGCTGTACGCCTCGGTCATGGCGATCCCGGTCGGCGTCTTGGTCGGCGTCTACCTGGCCGAATCCGACTCGAAACTGGCCGCGACGTTGCGGGTGATCTCCCAGACGATGGCCGGGGCTCCGTCGATCCTCATGGGTCTGTTCGCCTTCTCCTTTGTCGTGCGCGACCTGCACGTCGGCTTCTCGGCCATCGCCGGATCCTTCGCTTTGGCGGTTCTGATGCTCCCGGTCATCGTGATTTCCAGCGAGATCGCCGTGCGCGGCGTGCCCCACACTCTTCGAGAGGCCGGACTGGCGCTCGGCGCCAAGCCCCACAAGGTATCGATGAAGATCGTGCTGCCGGCGGCGATGACCGGAATCGTGACCGGCATCATCTTGGCCATTTCGCGAGCTATCGGGGAGACGGCGCCAGTGCTTTTGGTGATCGGGGGCGGCTACATTAACTCTTGGAAGCCGTTGGACCCTGTTTCTGCTTTGCCGCTCTCGATCTACGAGAACGCCAAGTCGGAATGGCCCAGTCTGCGTACCGAAGTATGGGGTATTGCGCTGGTGCTTGTTGTGTTCGTTTTTGTTTTGAGTTTAAGCGCCCGCATCTGGGCATCGAGAAAGCAACAGGCAAGGTAACCAATGGACCAAGAATTCATGGCACAAGTCGAGACGAAGGTCGTAGTGCCGACCGAGTCACCCCAACGCGGGGCCGCCGCGATGCAGCTGAAGGGCGTCGCCGTTTCGTTTCACGGTCGCGTGGCCGTTCGCGATTGCACCTTCGACGTCACCAAGAATCGCGTGACCAGTCTGATCGGACCGTCCGGTTCCGGTAAGACCACGTTGCTGCGCGCGCTCAATCGACTGCACGACCTGACACCCGGCGCCAAGGTAGCCGGCCAGATCCTGCTCGAGGGCACCGACATCTACCGCGGCGACATCACGGTGACCGAACTGCGCACGCGCGTGGGCATGGTCTTTCAGCGCCCGAATCCCTTCCCCACGATGTCCATCTACGAGAACGCGGTCTCCGGACTGCGCTTCAACGGCGTGAAGAAGAAGTCGATCCTCGACGAAGCGGCCGAGACGTCGCTCAAGTCCGCGGCCCTCTGGGACAGCGTCCAGAGTCGTCTGAAGGTCGCGGCCTCGAACCTCTCCGGTGGCGAGCAGCAGCGCCTGTGCATCGCGCGCGCCCTCGCGATGGACCCCGAGGTGCTCTTGATGGACGAGCCCACGTCGGCCCTGGACCCCATCGCGACCTTGAAGATCGAAGAGTTGATGACCGAGTTGAAGAAGCGCGTCACGGTCATCATCGTGACCCACAACATGCAACAGGCCGCTCGCATCTCGGACGACTGCGCGTTCTTGCTGATGGGTGAGGACCGCGCCGGTGAACTGATCGAGTTCGACACCACCGAGAAGATCTTCAACAATCCCATCGACCCGCGAACGCTGGACTACACCCTCGGTCGTTTCGGCTGATTCGAACGCGCCATGGCGCGTGCCAGACTACCCAGAGAGTTTTCGACGGGGGGTCTCGTGGCAAAGGAACTGTGGCAGGAGACGGCATTATCGCTGGCGAACATGATTCGTAGCGGCGCTACGTCGTCGCGCGAGGTCATTGAGGCCCACCTGGAGCGAATCGACGCGGTCAACGGCGCCGTGAACGCCGTGGTCGAAGTGCGGCCCGACGAAGTGCGCGCCGAGGCTAACGCCGCCGACGCCAAGCAAAAGGCCGGCGGACCGCTCGGTGTGTTGCACGGCGTGCCCTTCACGATCAAAGTCAACCTCGACGTCGCCGGCTACAGCACCAACGAAGGCTGCGTGACGCTGAAGGATTTCATGGCCAACGCCGACGCGCCGCCGGTCGAATCGATGCGCCGAGCCGGGGCCGTCGCCCTGGCGCGCACCAACATGCCCGACCTCGGACTGCGCATCAACACCGAGTCCTCGCTCTACGGCGCGACGCACAATCCCTGGAAGCGCGGGCGCACGGCCGGCGGCTCTTCCGGTGGGGAAGCGGCGGCCATCGCCTCGGGCATGAGCCCCATCGGACTGGGTAACGACATCGGCGGATCGCTTCGTAACCCGGCCTACGCCTGCGGGATCGCGTCGATCAAGCCCTCGCGCGGCCGAGTGGCCCAGGGCAACCCGTCGTCGATTATCGACATGGCGATCAACGCCCAGATCATGCTGGTCAATGGCGTCTTGGCCCGAACCGTCGGTGACGTTCGCCTGGGTCTCGGCGCAGTCATGGGCGCCCACCACCGCGACCCGCAGTCCATTGATGCCCCGCTCGGTGGGCCGAGCGTCGCCAAGCGCGTGGCGCTGGTGCCCGAACCACTCGGCGGCGACACCGACGCCGGTGTCGCCGAAGGCGTTCGCGTCGCGGGGCGGGCCCTCGAAGCGGCGGGTTACGAAGTCGAAGAGATCGAACCGCCCTTGGTCTTCGAGAGCTACCTGGCGTGGTCCGAGCTGATGATGACCAGCCTCACCGTGCGCCGACCGGTACTCGAGGCGTTAATGGGGGAGGAGGGTCGACGATTCTTGGAGCTCACGAACATCGAGTATCCACCGGCGACGGCCGAGTCGATGGCTCTGATGCACGAAAGTCGCTACAAGGTGGAAAAGGCGTGGCGCGAGTTCATGACGACCTATCCGCTGGTCGTCGGACCGGTCTGGACGCAGCCACCGTTCGAACACGGCTACGACGTCATCGATGGCGACACCGCCATGAAGGTCGTGGAGCTGTTCCGCTTCGTGATGCCGGCCAACCTGATGGGTCTGCCCGCGGCCTGCGTCGCGACTGGCGTCGCGAACGGCCTACCGACCGGGGTCCAGGTCATGGGGACGCTCTTTCGCGATGACCTCTGCCTCGACGCGGCCGAAGCCATCGAAGGTGAGGTTGGCGTGCTGACCCCGATCGACCCTCGCGAGTAGTTGATGGCGCTCGTTCGCCCGATAGCCCACGACGACGTTCCGGCGGCCATTGAATTACTTCTCGGCGGATCGTTGGCGCCGAAGTTCGAGGTCACCTCGGTCCCCGGCATCTACTGGCCGGCCGTCGAAGAGACTCGTCGACAGCGCGGCGACGTCTTGGTCGCCGAGGTCGAAGCCGAAGTGGTCGGCGTCTGTCAGGTCATCATCTTCCAACACTTTCAACACGCCGCGGGCTGGTGTTGTGAGATCGAAAGCGTGCACGTACGCAGCGACATGCGAAGTCGCGGCATCGGTGCCCAGCTGCTTAGTGCCGCCGAAGAGCTGGCGAAGGATCGCGGCTGCTACCGGATCCAATTGACCAGTCGCAACGTACGCGAGGACGCGCACCGGTTCTACCTGGCCAACGGCTACGGACAGACCAGTCAAGGATTCAAGAAGTTCTTTGAATGATCTCGCGGAGGTCACCGTCATCAACGTCGAACACGAAGCCGCGGATCTCGGTCGAATCCACGAAGGGACTGGCCCGCAGCGTCTCGAGCGTCGAGCGCACGTCTTCTTCGACGTCGCGGTAGGCGCCCAATCGAAAGGGCGGTCGGACGCCGACGGCGGTTTCGACCTCATCGGCCAGTGACTGTTCGTCGAAGGACTCCAAGCCGCAGCGCGTGTGGTGGATCACCATGACGGCGCGCGATCCCAGCAGTCGTTGACTGAGCAGCAGCGAGCGAATGGCGTCGTCACTCGCCAGTCCGCCGGCGTTGCGAACGAGGTGCGCCTCGCCGAGGTTGAGGCCGAGGGCGCCGAAGAGATCGAGTCGCGAGTCCATGCACGTCAACACCGCCAGATGGAGTTGGGGTGACGTCGGCATCTCGCGATGGCCGTGACGCTCCACGTAGGCGCGATTATTTGCCACGAGTTCGTCGATTACGCTCATCGGACAATCCTAGGAATCTTGACGAGGGCCGACGTCCACAATTCGTTGGAACATCGACTCATACGCAATAATGTCTCTGCGTCATTGATTCACTCGTGGCACGTTGATTCTGGATAGCGCGCGGGACACTATGTAGTTAATTCGAAGTTGTCACATCGAATTCGAATTGGAACGACTTAAATTGTGCAAGTGACCATTCAGCCAGACGACGGTGGTGCGCTTGCACTGAGTCGTGGACGCCAGCTCGAAGTGATCACGCTTGGCTGGAACGCGGTTGGAGTGGTCATTCTCGCCTACGCCGCAATTGAGGCAAAGTCGGTGGCTCTGGCGGGCTTCGGCTTGGACAGCGTCATTGAGATTGGGGCGTCAGCTGTCGTACTCTGGGAACTCGCCGACATTGCCCAAGCCCGGCAACTCAAGGCAATGCGGATGATCGGGTCTGCTTTTGTGGCGTTGGCAATCTATTTATGTGCGCAGAGCACGTTGGTCCTCGTGGTTGGCTTTCGGCCCCATCACAGTTCCATCGGCATCGTCTGGACCGCAGTGACCGCCGTCGCCATGTTCGCACTCGCTTCAGGAAAAGCCCGAATTGGAGCGGCCCTGGAGAATCCCGTTCTCAAGGCTGAGGGTCGCGTCACAATGATTGACGGAATCCTCGCCACGGCAGTGCTCTCCGGCCTCGTATTGAATGCCTTTGCCGGCTGGTGGTGGGCTGATCCCGTGACGGGCTACGTGATTGTTTATTACGCCCTGCGTGAGGCCCGTGGTTCACTCAAACATTGATTGGACTTGGTCCGGGGCGTCTCTCATAGGTTCATTCGGACGTTCTATGAACGAGTGCGTTCTTAAACCTCGTCGCAATTGATCGTGAGTCACAGACTTCATCCTGTCGGCCCGAGATTGTCGGTGTCGGAGGAGTCAAGTCCACAATCACTACGATCAAACCCGGAGGTAGTTATGAACAGCATGGATGAAATTCGTGAAGAGCTGCGTCAGCCGGCCCAGGATTTGCGAGAGTTGATTCCCGACGTGATGAAGAGCTTCGGGGCGTTGTCCCAAGCCGCTCAAACCGAAGGCGAACTATCTCGATTGACCAAAGAGCTCCTCGCCATGGTGATCTCGATCACTCGCGAGTGCGACGGCTGCATCGTGGCCCACACTCGCGGCGCGCTGCGCGAGGGCGCCACCCGACAGCAGATCGCCGAAGCCATTGGTGTCGCCATCGCCTTGAACGGCGGCCCGGGAACCGTGTGGGGTCCGAGAGCCCTCCACGCCTACGACGAAGCGGTAGCCGCCAGAAAGGCTTAGAGGTTGAAGTGACAAGGCTGGACGCCGTTGACGAAACTCGACTGCAGTGGTGGTCGGTATAGTCGCTCGTCTGGCGTGCGACGAATCATTCGACTGAAGTCGTTTCCTGCGAAGGGCGAACAAGTAGTGGAGAAATCGAGGCCGATTCAATCCCGGTCCCGAAGGTTGCAACGAATTGGTATGCATACGAAATTGACGAGTCCAGCACCGGGATAGTCAGCCTTACGCATCTGACGCCCTAGCCACCGAGCGTGACGTCCTGATCTTGGTACCAGGCCAGTGCTTCGTGGAACTGGTCGAGTGAAAAGTCCGGCCACAGTTCATCGACCACGTAAAAGTCGGCGTAGATCGACTGAATGGGTAAGAAACCACTGAGTCGCCGACCGCCGCCCCAGCGCACGATGAGATCGATCCTTGAAATATCGGCGGAGGCGATGCCGTCGGCAACGTTATAGCCCTTGCTCGGCTCACCGTTCTGGAGCGCGTGGTTAAGGTCCCAGTTCCAGCCGTAGTTCACGAGGAAGTTGACTTTGATGCGGCCCTGGCCGATTCGGGTCCGTTGCGTGTAGCGCAAGAGTTCCTTGGGAAAGAACACCGACTCGGTGTTGCCCACCACCAGCAGATCCGCGTCCCTGTTCTCCAACTCGGCCACGGCTTCCACGCAGGCATTGCGAAATGCTTCAATCTGAGCTCCCGGACGTTTCGTATTGTCGACGGTGAAGCCGTAGAAGGTTATCTCGGGGATACCTAACGTCAGGCACTCGCTGTACAACTCAAGACCCGGCTGCAGTCCGAAGTGATAACCGTCTTGTTTTTCGAACCCTTGGTCTTGTGCCCATCGGCGATTGCCGTCGGGAATGATGCCCACGTGTTGAGGGAGTCGCTTAGCGTTGGCCATTGCGAGCGCTCTCAGCCAGGCCTAGAGGCTGTACGGCAGGTGTTTGACGCCGTTGAGAAAACTGGACGCCAACTGTGATGGCGTTCCCGTCGAGTGGATATCGGGGTGTCGATGAAGTAACTCTCGAATCATCACCGTGATCTCGCGTCGCGCGAGGTGGGCCCCGAGACAAAAGTGTGGGCCGGGCGCGCCGAATCCGTAGTGATCATTGGGCGTGCGTCCAACGTCGAAGACATCGGGGTTCTCAAAGACGTCTTCATCGCGATTCGCCGAAAGGTAGTACAGAAGGACCTTGTCACCCTTCACGAGATCGAAGTCCGAAAGGGTATAGTCCTGCGCGAGTGTGCGGCGCATCCAGATAACTGGTGAAGCCCAACGCACGATCTCGTCGGTAGCGGTCTTGGCGAGACCCTCGTAGTCGGCGAGGAGTCGGGTCTTTTGATCGGGGTGTTCAGTGAGCGCGTGGAGCCCATGAGCGAGGGCCGTGCGAGTCGTCTCGCTACCGGCCGTCACGAGCAAAACGAAGAATGAGGCCAACTCCTGTTGCGTCAGTTTCTCCGTTTCGATCTCGGCGTTCACCAGCGCGCTCGTGATGTCATCGATGGGGTTGTCGATCCGGTATTTGCCCAAGTCCTCCATGATCGCCGTCAGTGCGGCGCCCGACTCGAGCAACAGCAACACGGGGTCCTGACCCTCAGGAATGATGTCGGGGTCGCCGAAGGCAAGGATGATGTTCGAGTGATGCAGCACCGTTGCGTACTCACTCGGCGGCACGCCCATCATGTCGCAAATGATCTCGAGGGGAAACGGCGCCGCGATGTCGGAAATGAAATCGCCCGTGCCGCTCGTTCGCGAACGTTCGATCATCTCATCGGCCTTGCGCTCGATCGAGTCCTCCACCGCGCGAACGTTTCGGGGATTGAATGCTTTCGACACGATTCGGCGCAGTCGCGCGTGCTTGGGATCGTCCGTGGAAATCATGCCTGAGAAGTACTCCACCATCTCGCTCGGCAGATCCATCGTTGATACCGCTCCGGGGCCCGAAAGGAAGACCTCCGGGTGGCGAGAGGCTGTTTGCACATCCCGATACTTCGTGAGCGCGTAGAAACCATTGCCCGCAGGGAACTCGATGGACGTGCCTTCAATCACTGGCTCCTCGAAGTGCGAGATCGGTCGTTCACGTCGCAACGTGGCGAAGGCGCTGTGGCGCTCGCCCCACGGACGGCGCCAGAACTCTATGTCCGTAAGGTTGATCGAATCGACGGTCCAGGACTCGTTTGTTTCCATGAGCCAAATGGTATCCATTCAGTCCCAGTGACACGTATCGTCGATTTCACGGCAGACTGGTCTTGTGGAAGAACTGACCGACCAAGAGCGCGCCACGAGGTTGAAGGCGCTGAATGCGCTCCTGGACCTGATGCGTCCGTCCGTCCAAGCCGACGGCGGTGACCTGGTATTGATTCGCTGCGACGTCGAGACCGGAGTCGTCGAAGTGCAGCTTCAAGGGGCGTGCTCCAGCTGTGCGATCTCTTCGGACACGTTGCAAGGTGGCGTGACGAGGATCTTGAAGGACCGCTTGACTTGGGTGACCGACGTCGTTGGCGGCGTCGACGACTCAATCGACCCCGAGGACTCAATGTCGCTCGGCGTCGGTGGCTACGTGCCGCGCTATCGCCAGCTGTAGAAGAAAATCAGTACGACACAGTGAGTGCGCCGGTTCATTTCTGAGTTCGTCACGATTCGAATTACGATTTGGGCAAGACAACTAGAACGAGTAGCGTACGTGGCGGCATTGTGGCTCATTGCGGTCGTTCTGTTCGTGGTCTCGGTCTTTTACGCGCGCGGGGCTTTCCAGCTGTGGCACGGAAATCTCGACTTCCGCAATACCGGACAAGTCGCGTCGGTGGCCGACGTTCCGCAGACTCGTCTGCGCGTGTACGCAGCATCGCCTGCGGTGGCCATTGCGATGTCGTCGTTTGCGGCCGGGGCGATCCTGGCGGCCGTGGCTGACGCCGTAGGTAAATCAACCCTCGGGAGGATGATCCTGGCGGTCGGGACGTGCGGTGGTGTGGCGTTCCTCGTCTTTATGGTCATCGCCATTTCGATATATCTCACCAACGAGCCGTCGCGCTTCGTACCGCCGGCCTTAAGGGATCGAAATATCCAGCGCTAGCATTACTGCGAATCGGCATCGGTTGGTGAGCTTGGGCGAAGGAGCACGATGAGAATCTTCGGTCTTTTCGGCTGGAGGCGAAGCGCTACGCGTCGTCCGGGTCAACAGATGAATGACACGGCCGTGGTGCACGAAAACGTCAACAAAATCCTCTCGAAGCAGGACGCTCGCTACGACTCCATGACCGAAGAAGAGCGCAACCAGTATTACATGAAGCCAAATCTGATCACGCGGATCAAAAAGTCGCTCCGCGGTCAGTAGCGAGTGTCGCTAGAGCTTTTGGGGCCTGGGTTCCTTCGGCAGTCCCAGCGCACGTTCGCCGATGATGTTGCGCTGAATTTCCGCGGTGCCGCCCCAGATCGTCTCGGAGCGCGAGAAGAAGAACGACCCTTGTAAATCCGATACCGGGTAATCCGCTCGACCGCGACGACTCCCGGCCACCGAACCATCGCTCGGACCGTTGCCGGTAAGGATCTGGGACTCCATACCCAGGACGTCGAGGGCCAATTCCATCGTCGCGCGATGGTACTCCGACCAGAACATCTTGTTGCAGGCGCCGAGCAACGCAGTGTTGTTCGTGCCGTTGAGTGAGTCGGTGAGGGAGCGGTAGCCATTGATCTCCATGATCTTCACCTTCTCCCAGGCCTTCACGAGTCCATCGCGAACGAGTCGATCGTCGTTCTTGCCCAGTCGCGTGGCTTCTTTCACGATCTCTTCCCACTCCTTGAGGAATCGCCGATAACCGGTCGTGGAACTCGCACCGCGTTCAAATCCAAGCGTGGTCATGGCGACCTTCCAGCCGTTATTGACGCCGCCCACGGCGTTGTTCTTCGAACAGCGCGCGTTGGTGAAGAAGACTTCGTTGAAGTCGCCCGAACCGTCGACCTGGATGATCGGTCGTACTTCGACGCCCGCTTGGTGCATCGGGACGAGCAGGTAGCTGATGCCGGCGTGCTGGGGCGCGTCGGGGTCGGTGCGCACCATCAAGAAGACGTAGTCGGCGTGCTGGGCCTGGGACGTCCACACCTTTTGGCCGTTGATGACCCACTCGTCACCGTCCAGCACCGCGCTGGTCTTCAGACTCGCCAGGTCCGATCCGGCGTCTGGCTCGGAGAACCCTTGACACCAGGCGATCTTGCCTTGGAGGATGCCGGGGATGAACTCGCGCTTCTGCTCCTCGGTGCCCCACTGCAGGATCGTCGGACCGACCAACGTGTCACCGAAGAAATCGGCGCGCATAGGCGCCCCGGCCTTGGCGAACTCTTCATTCAAGACGACCTGTTGCAACAACGTCAGTCCCTTGCCGCCGTATTCGACGGGCCACCCGGCGCAGATCCAGCCACCGGCGAAGAGCTTCTCGTTCCAATTCTCATTGAACGCGCGACGTTCCTCGGCGCTCATCGAGAAGTCGGCGTCGAACCAGTGGTCGGGCAGATTCTCTTCTAACCACGAGCGCACTTCTTTGCGGAACGGTTCAGTCTCGGCGGGGTAATTGAGGTCCATTCGAACAATGTAACAACGCCGCAACCCATTGGTTCCCTGACATTTGTGCGCCTTTGGCGAATTCGGCGAGAATGGAGGACTCGCGATACCGAAAGTAGCCCCTTGTCCCGTACCCTGCGCCAGACCATCGACGAGACCAAGGCGTCCTGGGCCCGTTCCAAGACCATCGTCACCCCCGGCCACGTGAGCGCGAAGCCGCCGGAGCCGGGCAAGTACCGTGTGGCCTTCCTGATCTATCGGGGTAACCCGCGCTGCGGCGGACAGGGCGTCTACACCCGACACCTGACGCGCGAACTGGTCAACCTCGGGCACAGTGTCGAGGTATTTTCCGGACCACCGTGGCCCGAGCTCGACGAAGGCGTCGGCTTCACCGCCGTGCGCGGGCTCGACCTCTACCGCGATCCCGACCCGTTTCGCATCCCGGCCGTATCTGAGTTTCGCTCCGTAGCCGACCTCTCGGAGTTCGGCGTCATGATGACCGGCGGGTTCGGCGAGCCGCTCGCGTACTCCCTGCGAATCGAGAAGATCCTGCAGCACCGTCGCGGCGACTTCGACATCATCCACGACAACCAGTGCATGGGTCCGGGGATCTTGAAGCTCCACCGCGAAGGTTGGCCGTTACTCGAGACGCTGCACCACCCCATCACCGTCGATCGCTCGATCGCGCTTGATCACGCCGAGACGGCCTGGAGGCGTTATTCGACCCGGCGCTGGTTCGGCTTCTTGCGCATGCAGGTGCGCACGGTCAAGCAACTCCCGGCGGTCCTCACGGTTTCGCACAACTCCAAGGTCGACATCAACGCGCAGATGCACGTGCCGCTCGATCGGCTGACCGTCGTACCGGTCGGCGTCGACCACACGGTCTTTCGTCCTTACGACGACGTGGTCAAGAAGAAGGGCCGCCTGATGGTCACCTCGTCGAGTGACGTGCCCATGAAGGGTCTCGTGCCGCTCTTAGAGGCCATCGCCAAACTGCGCGCCGAGCGCGACATCGACCTCATCGTCATCGGCAAGCCCCAACCCAAGGGTCGCGTCGCGTCGGCTCTGGACCGTCTCGGACTCAACGACATCGTGACCACCATCTCGGGCGTGAGTGACGAGGAACTGGCGCGCCTCTACGGCGAGGCCGAAGTCGCGATCGTGCCGAGTCTGTACGAAGGTTTCTCGCTGCCGGCAATCGAGGCCATGAGCTGCGGCGTGCCGGTGGTGGCGACCACCGGCGGTGCGCTACCCGAAGTCGTCGGCGTCACCGAAGAGACCGGGCTGCTGGTCGAGCCCAACAACCCCGAGGCGCTCGTGGTGGCCATCGGTCGGCTGCTCGACGACGCGCCGCTGCGCGAACGACTGGGTACGGCCGGTCGCCAACGCGTGATGGAGCGATTTACCTGGGAGGTGACGGCGCGCGGCACGGCCGCCTGTTACGACGCCATTCTCACCGGTCAACCGTTGCCGGACTCGATGGTGTTCGACTAGTGCTCACCGCGCGCTACGACCAGCTCGGTCTCGAGCGCGGCGACAAGATGCTCGATCTCGGATGCGGCTTCGGACGTCACGCCTTCGAAGCGGCGCGCCGCGGGGCCGACGTCATCGCGCTCGACGCCGGTCGAGACGAAGTCGAGGGCGTCAAAAACATGTTCGCCGCGATGGTCGCCGCGGGCGAGCTCGACGGCGATTCGCTGCACACCGCCGCGGTCCAGGGTGACGCGTTGCACCTCCCGTTCCCCGACGCGACCTTCGACCGGGTGATCTGTTCCGAAGTCCTGGAGCACATCCCCAACGACCTGGGCGCGATGAGCGAGTTGGCGCGGGTCTTGAAGCCCGGCGGCACCATGGCCATCACCGTGCCGCGCTTCGGACCGGAGTTGATCAACTGGGCGCTCTCGGATGAGTACCACAACGTGCCGGGCGGCCACATACGCATCTACCGTCGCCGAATCCTCACCGAGCGACTTCGTTCGGTTGGTCTCACCGACACCGGACACCACTACGCCCACGGACTGCACAGTCCGTACTGGTGGCTGAAGTGTCTGGTCGGGACGAAGAACGACACCAACAAGATCGTCCAGCTCTATCACCGCCTCCTCGTCTGGGACATCATGAAGGCGCCCTGGCCGACGCGACTGGCCGAACGAGTCATGGCGCCGCTCATGGGTAAGTCGATCGTCGTGTACTTAGTGAAGCCGAACCCGTGACAACCACCCTCGCCACGGTCTCGGGTGTGCCCGGTCTCTTGAGCGAAAGCGAAATCGCCCAGAGCGCCGCGCATCTCGCGTCGCTGCAACTGCGACGCGGTCAGGTTCCGTGGTTCGTCGGTGGCCACTGCGACCCGTGGAACCACGTGGAGGCGGCGATGGCGCTCACGGTGACCGGCTACGTCGCCGAGGCCCGGGCGGCCTACCGTTGGCTCGCCGACACCCAGCTCGGCGACGGGAGTTGGTTCAACTACTACCTGGGCGACCAGGTGAAGGACGCGCGACTCGACACCAACGTCTGCGCCTACGTGGCGGCCGGGCTGTATCACTACCTCGTCGCGACCAACGACATCGACTTCTGTGTCGAGATGTGGCCGGTCGTCGAGCGTGCCATCGAATTCGTCCTGCGCTTCCAGCACGCCGACGGCACGATCGCGTGGTCGCTCGACTCGATTGGCCGGCGCGAGAGCTACGCGTTGCTGACCGGATCTTCGTCGATCTTCCACTCGCTGCGCTGCGCGGTGGCCCTGGCCGAACGTGTGAACGCGCCCCAGCCGTCGTGGGAACTGGCGGCCGGTCGACTCGGTCACGCCGTCGCACATCACCCCGGCGCCTTCGCGCCGAAGAACGAATTCGCCATGGACTGGTACTACCCGGTTTTTTCCGGGGCGCTCTTCGGCGACGCGGGACTGAAACGGATCGACGACGGGTGGGAGCGTCACGTCATGGACGGCTACGGCGTGCGCTGCGTGTCGACCAGCGACTGGGTGACGGCGGCCGAGACGGCCGAGTGCGTGCTGGCCCTCGACGCCCTCGGGCTGACCAATCAGGCGCTCGACCTCTTCAGCTTCACCCGCCGACACCGCCGTGACGACGGTGCGTACTGGACGGGTATCGCCTATCCCAGTGAGGTCACCTTCCCCGACCGCGAAACGACGTCCTATACGGCTGCGGCGATCATCCTGGCCGCCGACGCGTTGACCTCTTCGTCATCGGCCGCCGGACTCTTTCGTCACGATTCGCTGCCGATGCCCATCGACCTCGCCGAGCCCGGCTGTCCGCTGCGTTAGTTGACGCGCGTCAGCGCGCGCAGCGACCCGCACTCGGCGCGTTCCATGAACGTTTCGCTCTCCAGAGCGGCGCGGTAGATCTCAAAGGGCGGGCGACCACCGTCGTCGGGATTGGGAAAGACGTCGTGGATGAGAAGTAGTCCGCCCACCACGACCTTGGGTGACCACGCCTCGTAATCGGCCCATGCGACGTCCTGTCCGTGACCGCCGTCGATGAAGAGGATGTCGAGCGGTTGACTGAAGTGCGCGGCGACGACTGCGGACGCACCGACCAGTCCGATCACCGTCGACTCCAGTCGGGCTTCGGCGATGGTGCGTTGCCACGAGGGCAGCGTGTTCAGCCGCCCGTCCAAGGGATCGACCAGCGTGGCGTCGAAGTGTTCCCAGCCGGTCTGGTTCTCCTCGCTGCCGTGGTGGTGATCGAGTGAGTACACGACGGAGTTGGTGGCTTCGGCCGCGGCGCCGAGATAGACGGCCGACTTGCCGCACCACGCGCCGATCTCGAGCCAGGTGCCGCGGTGACTTCGTTCCCCGTGGGCCAGCGCGAACTCGAAGAGAGCGAGTCCCTCGTCGCGCGGCATGAAGCCCTTCACCGTGTCGGCGTAGTCCAGCAGTTCGTCGCGTCGACTCATCCGACCGCTACCCCCAGTGACACCAGGGTCCAAACGCCGAGACCGGCGAAGATCAGTCCTCCGCCCAGACGAATGCGCTTGAGCGGTATGACGCGCTGGAGGGCGCGACCGCTGTAGGCACCGATGAACGTGACGCAGATCATGGCCAGCGAGGACGCCACGAAGACTTCCAGGGGCTGATGGAGCTTGGCCTCGAAGTTCGCCCCCTGGATCTGGGTGAGATCACCGAACTCGCCGATGAAAACTACGACGAAAGCCGTGGTGATCTCCTTCCAGCGCGTGCCGAACTTTTCCAACTCACCTTCGCGTCGACCTTTCTCTTCTTCTTCGGACTCGGGCACGAAGAGCAGATACGCGGCCCCCCCGAGAAAGAGGGCCCCGACGATCAGGTCCTTCCAATGCACCGGGAACAGAGTGAGCAGTGAACCGGCGCCCACCGCGACCGCCATTTGCACGGTCAAGGCGAGGGACGCGCCGAAGGCGACCATCAACGGCCGCGCCTTCGTGCTCATGATCACCGTCGCCAAGAACGTCTTGTCGGGCAATTCGAGGACGAACATGAGGGCGAACACGCCCAAGAACGCCCCTACGGTCATGTCGTCATCAAAATTGTTCGCGCATCGCCGCGGCGAAGGTGAGACCAACGCGCATCCGTTCGACGTTCTGTTGGACTTCCTTCTGTTCGCCGCTCAGTGGGTGCGACCTGTGGAACGTTTCGACCTCGTCGGCCAGCGCCGCGTCGTTGATGAATGTGACAATGCCCCGCGTCGCGTAGGACAGCGTGTTGGGCGGGAACTTCGCGAGCACCTCGTCCCATCGCGACGCCATGAATCGCCACACCCGGGGGCCGGTCTTGGCGTTGCTCGTCAAGACACCCAAGAGGGCCGACGCGTCTTGATTACGCACCTCGCTAAAGCATTTGCCGGCGGCGTCGAGGGCCACGCGCTCCTCGCCGAACCCGTTCAGACCGAACAGATATCGCTGTTCGTCTTGGGGAGTGTGGGCGGTGCGGTAGCGCTCGAGGAAGGTCTCGTAGTCGCCGGGACGATCCCGCGACGAGACGATGCGCAGGATTGCGTTCGCGAGGTCGCCGCTGACGTCATTGGCGTCGAAGCGCTTCAGGGCCTCGGCGCGGATCTCTTCATCGGCGCAGACCGTGCCGAGCGTGGAAAGGACGAACGCGCGCAGTTGCGGAGTGAGTTCGCTCTCGCCGGGTAGCGCGTCCCAGCCCAGACGCGCAAACTGGGGCTCGAAGATCCCGCGAACTCTCTCGGTGAATCCGGTCAGTTGCGCGTCGGGTAGGGCGCGCTTGATATAGCCGACGGCGGTCGCGAGTGTGCCCCACGGCGTCGGCTCATCCAGGTCGTCGAGACCGGCACCCACCGTGAGGAACTGCTCCGCGCTGATCTGACTCGAGAACAGCAGCGCCCAACTGTCCGAGAGCAGTACCGCGCGTTCAATGGCATCGAGTTCATCGATGTGGTCGGCGAGGGCCGCCGATTCGCTGTCGCCGTAGCGCGATCGGTAGTAGCCCGCACCCGTGGCGTTCAGAACGACCGGGGGATCGTCGGCAATGACGATCGCGTCATCTTCGAGCAGGTGAACGTTGACGGCGCCGCCCTTCAACGAACGCGTCATGACGGGAACCTTCCACGACGAGCCGATGGCACTCTCGCCGGTAGCGGGGCCGTAGGCGAAGGGGATCTGTGAGATCAGACCGTCCCGTAACGTGACGAGCGGATAACCGCCCTGGAGGATCCACGTATTCATGACGTCGCGCACCGGTGCGCCCGAGACCTCCTCGATGGCGTCCCAGAGATCGGTCGTACGCGTGTTGCCGTAACTGTGCTTGCGCAGATAGTGACGGATGCCGTCGCGGTAGGTCTCGGCGCCGAGGTATTGCTCGAGCATGCGCAGCACCGCGGCACCCTTTTCGTAGGTGAGACGACCGAACATTCCCTGGGTATCGGCGGGTGACACGACCTCGTATTCCACCGGTCGCGTCTCGTGGAGTCCGTCGATGTCGAGGGCCAAGTCGCGATGGGCGCTGAAGGAGACCCACATCTTCCACTGGGGACGGAAAGCGTCTTGGCACAGGACCTGCATAAAGGTGGCGAAGGCTTCGTTGAGCCAGATACCCTCCCACCACTCCATGGTGACGAGGTCGCCGAACCACATGTGAGCGAGTTCGTGCAGCACCACGTGGGCGACGCGCTCCATCTCGGCGAGCGACGCCGTGGCCGGGTCGATCAAGAGGTCCGGCATCCGGTAGGTGATGCAACCCAGGTTCTCCATCGCACCCTGCATGAAGTCGGGGATCGCGACCATGTCCATCTTGTCCCCGGGATAGGGGATGTCGAAGTAGTCGGAGAAGAAACGAAGCCCGAACGCGCCGGCCTCGAGGGCGTGCGCGGTGAGGTGCGCGTTGCCGATCGGATAGACGATGCGCAGCGGTACCCCGTCGACGTCTAGCGCCTCGGTCTCTTCGAACGGTCCGATGATGAAGGCCACCAGGTACGTCGACATCTTCATCGTCGGCGAGAAGCTCACCGTGCGCTGGCCGTTGCCGAGGTCGGTGTTCGACGAAACCGGTGAGTTGGAGTAGGCGGCCAGGTGACTCGGCACCGTGAGGTTCACTTGGTACGTCGCCTTGAAGGCCGGCTCGTCCCAACAGGGGAAGGCCCGTCGGGCGTCGGTGTTCTCGAACTGGGTGGTGGCGATCGTGTGCTTCACGCCCGAAGGGTCGGTGTACGTCGAACGATAGAAGCCGTGCAACTGGTCGTTCAAGATGCCGTTGAAGGCGATCTCGAGGACGGCCGAGCCAACGGGCAGCCCGGAATCGAAGGTGTAGGTGGCGACTTCGTACTGCTCGTCGAGGCGCAGGTCGATCGAACGATGGGCCGTGCCGCCGGTGGTGAGCGTCGCGGCACCGAGGTCGAGCTCAATGGCGTTCAACTTCAAGGCGGACGTCGGCTCCACGATGTCGACGTCGATCTCGACGCGCCCGGTGAACGTGGCGCTGTCCAAATCCGGGGTGATGAAGATCCGATAGGCCGACGGGACTACCGTTCGGTCGAGACGATAGGGGTTGGTTTCACTGGTCATATGGAACAACCGTAGTTGGCTCCGGTCTATCCTCGCTAAGTGACAGAAAGCCCCACGCCGGTTTCGCTCCGTGTGAAACCCGGTCCGAATCGCTTGGCGGTGACCGGTATCGGCAACGCGATGCTCGACATAATTTCGCAGGATTCGAACGAGGTGTACCGCCAACTCGGACTCGTGAAAGCGTCGATGTCGCTGATTCAAAAGGACCAGCTCGAGACTTTCACGAACGCCATGGGTCCGACGGTCCAGATGTCCGGCGGTTCGGTCGCCAACTCCATCGCCGGCGTCGCGGCGCTCGGTGGCACCTGCGGGTACATCGGCAAAGTGGCCGACGACGACTTCGGCCAGCGCTTCCGCCACGACCTCACGTCCATGGGCGTCGAAGTGGACTTAGCGATCGCCGCTGCGGACGAGGGCGCGACCGGCCGGTGCCACGTGTTTATTACCGATGACGCGCAGCGCACGATGGCGACGTACCTGGGGGCGTCCAATCAGCTGCACGTCTCGGAGATCAAAGAGACGTTGATCGCGCGCTCGGAGATCACCTACGTCGAGGGCTACCTCTTCGATCTGCCGCCGGCCAAGGAGGCGATCCACAAGGTCGTCAACTTCGCCCACGATTACGACTCCATGGTCGCGTTGTCGCTTTCGGACATGTTCTGCGTCGATCGGCACCGTCGCGACTTCCTGGAACTGGTCACCAACGACGTCGACGTACTGCTGTGCAACGAGACCGAGATCTGTTCGCTCTTCCAGGTACCGACGCTCGATCGGGCGTTCCAGAACCTCGAAGAACTGGGCATCCTGGCGGTCGTCACGCGCGGACCACTCGGCGCCGACGTCCTCACCGTCACCGGCGTCGTGAGCGTCCCGGCGCACGAGGTCGAACACGTCGTCGATCAGAACGGCGCCGGCGACATGTTCGCCTCCGGATTCCTCTACGGTCTCGCGCTCGGCGCCGATCCGGTCGAATCGGCCGTACTGGGATCGCTGTGCGCCGGGGAGATCATCTCACACCTCGGGGCTCGACCGGAGAACGACCTCGAGGAGCTGGCGATCGAAGCCGGCCTGTTGTAGCTAGATCCCCTGGGCGTCGAGGATCGCGTCGAGCTCTCGAGTGTGCACCGTCTCCCACTTCACCCACGCGATGGCAATGGGAATGCAGGCCAGCAACATCAACGCGTCGCCACCGATCCACATGATGGCGCCACCCAAATGGATATTGGAGAGGATCCCGGCCGTCGTCGATCCGCGCGGCGCCATGGCGGCGTAGGCGGGGAAGGGCGTGTGCGACGACATTGACAGCGCGAGTCCGGTGAACGTGTCGACCGGCACGGCGGCCATGACGAAGACCAGGCGAAGTCCGCGGTGGATCGTGGTACCGCGCTCCAGGCCGAAGGCGACGCGAAAGAAGAGATAGCCCACCACCAGAAAGCCGATCTGTTCGAGGTGATGGACCCACTCGTGTTCCATCATCAGATTGAACAGTCCGGTCAAGTGCGTGACGGGAATGAAGACGAAATAGGCCGCGAAGCCGAAGAGCGGTTGCGTGATCGTCGTCATGAAACGTCCGTCGAGGAAGTGACGCAGACGCGGCGAACCGGCGTCGTAGGCGAGGTCCAGCGGCGCGCTGAGCGCGAACAGCGGCGCCGCCACCATGATCAACAAGAGATGTTGGATCATGTGATCGCTGAAGTACTCCATGTCGAACACGCCGATGACGGACTGCGTCGCGATGAAGGTAACGATGAGTCCGGAGAGAAAAGCCACCATTCGATTGGTTGACCAATTGCCCACGCGTTGCGCGGCGAATAGGTAGAGCACGAGGGCGCCAAAGATCAGCAGCAGTGGCAGTACACCGACGTGCCACTGATTCCAGTCATGCCACGAAAACTGCGGGCGCGACGTCGACATTGCAGGCACGAGTCAAATCTACTTTCGCTCCGATGCGCCAAAAGTAGCCCGTTAGTATGGCCCGGTGAAGTCGAAGTATTTCTCGCGCCGAGCGCTCGGCCTCCATCTCGCCCTCGTAGTTTGGGTGACCGTCTGTATCTCGGCGGCGTGGTGGCAAGTCGGCGCCGCGGTTCTCGGCAACTCGCTCAGCTACCTCTACGCCGTCGAGTGGCCGGCCTTCGCCGTGCTCGGGGTGTTCGGTTGGTACGCGCTGTTGAACATGGAGAAGATCACCGAACACCAAGAAAAGGCCCGCAAGGAGTACGAAGAGAGGATGCGCACCGAGGCGCAGTTGGCGCGCCAGGTCGACGTCGAAGAAGAGGATCCCGCGCTCGCGGCCTACAACGATCACCTGGCCGAAATAGCGACCCGTCCGAAGAAGAGGCTCTGGGGTCACTGATGGACGCTGCATTCCGGCGCTACCGGATCATGTCCTTCGTCACGGGCACGACGCTGCTCACTCTGTTCGCAGCGCTGTTACTGCACCAGGTGGACCTGTCGCTCTGGAAGCACCTGTCGATCGTGGTGCGGATCGACGGCATCGCGCACGGCATCGTGATGTACCCGCTCTACATGATCGCCAGCTTTCAGATGGTGCTGAAATTTCGCCTGCCGCTCGCGTTGTTGCTCTTGATGTTGATCGCCGGTTTCTTGCCGGGCGTCGCGTTCTACCTCGAACACCGCTTGCGACTGAAGCTCTACCCCCAGGGACTTCCCAAGTGAGCAGCCCTTGGCTCGAACGGCGGGTGATCGCCTTCGCGCACCAAGGGGGCTCCTACGAAGGACCGTCCTCGACCTTGGCGGCGATCGCGCACTCGCTCACCGAGGGCGCAACCGCCATCGAACTCGACGTCCACGCGACCGCCGATCGCCAGATCGTGGTCTGCCACGACGAGACGGTCGATCGAACCACGAACCATCACGGCGAAATCGCCAATTTCACCCTATCCGAACTGCGCGACATGGATAACGCCTACTGGTGGATCGCCGGTGAGACGGTGACGCCCGGTCGCGATCCTTCCGCGTACCTCGAACGGGGTAAGGCGCCCTTAGATCGTGACTACGGCATCGTCACGCTCGAAGAGGTCAGCGAACGATTCCCGGGCGTGCTGTTGAACTTGGATCTCAAGCGGACCGATCCCGACGTGGAACCGTACGAAGAGCTGCTGGCGGAAGAGCTACGCCGACTGGAACGCGTGACCTCGGTCATCGTGGGTTCGTTCCACGACGTCGCGGTGCAGCGGTTCCGTTCCTTCGCCCCGGACGTCGCGACGTCGGCCGCTACCGGGGAGGCGGCGACGTTTTACTTCTCCATGCTCGAGGGCGTGCCGAGCGTGCCGCCGGTCTGCGCCTTCCAGGTGCCCGCGGTGTACGGCGACGTCACCGTGGTCGACGAGCGTTTCGTCGAGACGGCGCACGCCGCGGACATCGCGGTGCACGTGTGGACGATCAACGACCCCGGCGAGATGAACCAACTGCTCGACCTGGGGGTGGACGGGCTGATCAGCGACCGACCGACGCCGCTGGTCCAGGTCTTAAAAGTACGGGGCTGCGCGTGGGACGGGGCGCTGTAGGAACGGCCTTAGCCGCGACCGCAGTTCGGCTTCTTACCGTGATTGGCCTTCTTCTTGGCGCGCATCTTGCGCTTCACGGTTCGCTTTGACATAGGTGACAATGTTAGTTGATAGGCGGCGTGACGAGCCAAACGAGAGGACGATCGTGGAATCCAGTGACATCACCGTTGGTCAACTCGTCATCGTCGCGACGCCCCTGGGCAATCTCGGCGACATCTCACGACGGGCCCTCGAACTCCTCAGTATCGCCGACGTGATCTACTGCGAAGACACGCGCCGTTCGAGCACGCTCTTCAGCGCGCATTCGATTGCGGTCAATGGCCGCCTGCGCGCGCTGCACGAACACAACGAAGCCTCGCTGTGCGATCAGGTGGTCGCGCAAGTCGCGAGCGGTCAAATCGTCGTGGTGATCAGCGACGCCGGCACGCCGGGCATCAGCGATCCCGGGGCTCGCGTCGTGGCCGCGGTCGCCGCGGCGGGTTTTGTTGTCACGACCGCCCCGGGGCCGTCGGCGGTCGTGGCGGCCCTCACGATCAGCGGTCTCCCGACCGAGCGCTTCGCGATGGAGGGCTTCATGCCGCGAAAGGCGGGGGAGCGTGAAGCGTTGTACGTCCAGTGGCTGCACGAACCGCGCACCATCGTCTTCTACGAGTCGCCGCAACGACTGGCCGCAACGCTGAACGAAATGGTCGGAGCGTTCGGGTCGCGCCGGATCAGCGTGGCGCGCGAAATCACCAAACTGCACGAGGAGGTCCTTCGCGGCACCGTGGCCGAGATCGCCGAACTGGTCAACGCTCGCGAGGTCCTCGGTGAGATCGTGGTCGTCCTCGAAGGAAACCTGGAAGTCGAGGTCGTCGACGACGAGTTGATTCGCGCGGCGCTGCGCGATCAAGTTGACGAGGGGGCGAGTACGCGCGACGCGGTCTCGTACGTGGCCGAATCGCTCGGCGTGGCGCACCGCATCGTCTATCAGATGGCGCTGGAGCTACGAGCCGACGACGCAGTTTGAATCATTATCCTTGAGCGATGGCTCGCTTCTACATCACGACGCCGATCTACTACGCGAACGACGCGCCGCACGTCGGGACCGCGTACACGACGGTGAACGCCGACGCCCTGGCGCGCTGGCACCGGTTGATCGGCGACGAGACCAAGTTCCTCACCGGGACCGACGAACACGGTCAAAAGGTGGCCGACGCGGCGGCCAAGAACGATCAGTCCCCCCAGGAATGGACCGACCTCAAGTCGCAGCAGTTTCGCCAGGCCTGGGAAGCCTTGGACATCAGCTACGACGACTTCATCCGCACCACCGAGCCCCGGCATCACCGGGCCGTGCAGCACTTCCTCCAGAAGATCCACGACAACGGCTACACCGAGCTCGGGGTCTACCAGGGGCTCTACTGCGTCTCGTGTGAGGACTACAAGAAAGAGTCCGACCTCGTCGACGGCCTGTGCGCCATCCATCTGAGGCCCGTCGAATTGCTTGAGGAGGAGAATTACTTCTTCAAACTGAGTGCCTTCGGCGACCGTTTGCTCCAGTGGTACGAGGACCACCCCGACGCCATCGTGCCCGCCACCAAGCGCAACGAGGCTCTGGGGATCATCAAGGCCGGCCTGGATGACATCTCCATCACCCGGACCTCCACGAAGTGGGGCGTGGAGGTCCCCTGGGACCCGGCCCATGTCTTTTACGTCTGGTACGACGCCCTCATCAACTATCTGACCGCCATCGGCTACGGCGAAGACAGCGAGCGATTCGAGTACTGGTGGCCGGCCGTGCACCATCTGCTCGGCAAGGACATCATCCGCTTCCACTGTGTCTGGTGGCCCGCCATGTGCATGGCCGCCGGCATCGAGCCGCCGGCGCACTTCTTCGTCTCGGGCTGGTTGCTCGTGTCGGGCGAGAAGATGGCCAAGTCGGGTGGGAATCAGGTCACCCCGGCGGCCATGGTGGCGGAGTACGGGGTGGACGCCTTCCGGTATCACCTCCTGCGCGACACGCCGCTCGGAGCCGACGGCGACTTCTCCTTCGAGGGGGTGACGGCCCGCTACAACGCCGATCTGGCCAACAACCTCGGCAACCTGGTGGCGCGCGTGTCCACGGTGGTGGGTTCGAAGTGCGGCGGTATCGGTCCGGCGCCCGATCCGTCGAGCCGGCTGTCAGCGGTGGCGGCCGAGGTCGTGGCCGACACGAGTGCGGCCTGGGAGGCCGGGCAACCGCATCTGGCGCTCGAGGCGACGTGGCGGTTGATCCGCGAGACGAACGCCGAGCTTGAGACGTCGGAGCCCTGGAAATCCGAACCTGGTCCCGCCGTCGATGCCGTTCTCGGAAGTGCGCTCGAAGCCCTGCGGATCGTGGCCCTGCTGGCCTCCCCGGCCATGCCCGCCACCAGTGCCGAGATATGGCGTCGGCTCGGACTGACCGGTGATCCGGCGCAGTGTCGGGTGCCCGACGACGCGGCGTGGGGCGGCTACGCCGGGGGTCTCACGGTGGAGCGCGGTTCGCCACTGTTCCCCCGACGAAAAGAATGACCAGCGGCGACGGGTCCGGCCCGTCGGACGCACCCGGGCGCTGGATCGACTCCCATTGCCATCTGCAAGACACCTACCGGCCCGGTGACACCGACGCCCTGCGGTCGGTGGCCGACGCGGCGGACGCCGGCGTGGTCGGCCTCGTGTGCGTGGGCACCGATGCCGAGACATCGCGCCAGGCCATTGCTTTTGTGCACGAGGTGCGCGCCGCCCGTGGTTCGGGCGTGGGCTCGGTGCCGGAGGACTTCGGTGCCTGGGCCACGGTCGGGCTCCATCCCCATGACGCGTCGAACGGCCTGGCCGAGGTCGAGCGCGTACTCGAGGAGGCAGTGTCCGAACAAGGGGCAGTGCATGGGGCAGTGGTGGTGGCGGTCGGCGAATGCGGCCTCGACTATCACTACGACCATTCGCCGCGGCCGGCCCAGCGCGAGATGTTCGCCGCCCAGGTCGCGCTGGCCCGCCGACTGGGCTTGACCCTGGTCGTCCACACGCGCGACGCCTGGGACGACACCCTCGACATCTTGAGCAGCGCAGACCGACCCGAGAGGGTGGTGCTGCACTGCTTCACCGGCGGACCGCAAGAAGCGCGGCGCTGTCTTGATCTCGATGCCTTTTTGTCGTTCTCCGGGATCGTCACCTTCAAGACGGCCGACGACGTGCGGGCCGCCGCCGCGCTCTGTCCGCTCGACCGCCTTCTGGTCGAGACCGACGCCCCGTTTCTCGCCCCTGTCCCGCATCGCGGTGAGAGCAATCGGCCCGCTCTCGTGCCCGTGGTGGGCGAAGCGGTGGCTGCCGTGAAAGCGATGGCGCCGAGCGAGATCGCCGCCTCGTCGATGACGGCGGCCCGCCTCGCTTTCGCCCTGACCTGACCCTGGGTCAGAAGCGGATGGCACGCCGATGCGCTTTGATCTCCCGGGCGGGGGAGGACAGCCATGGGAGCCAAGGGTCGAGAGGAAAGGTTTGACCCGGTCCCGGAGATAGATCCCCACGTGGCCCGTGAGCGATCCGAGGAGGTGGGCTCGGCTCTCTCTGATGAGGCGACCAGGGTCGAAGCGAGCTTCCGGTCCATTTTCGAAAACCGGTACGGCGCCATCCACCTGTATGTCCTCAGGCGGCTCGGATCGTCCAATCAGGATGCCCTCGACGTCACGGCCCAGGTGTTCGCCGTGGCCTGGAAGCGGTTCGATCAGGTTCCCGAGCCACCGAACGATCTTCCCTGGCTCTACGCAGTGGCCCGCAAGATCGTGAGTCGACACCGACGGACCGAGCAACGTCGTCAGCGCCTGCACGACCGCCTGACGAGCGAAGCCCTGGTATCGGGCCAGCCCTCTCATCCAACCGATACCGAGGGCGTGCGTGTGCGCGCCGCCATGGACCGCTTGCGGGCGAAGGATCAAGAAGTGCTCAGGCTGGTGCTCTGGGAACAGCTCAGCCATGCCCATGCCGGGGAGGTCCTCGGCTGCTCCGCCAATGCGGTGGCTATTCGACTGCATAAGGCCCGGCAGAGGCTCCGCGTGGAGCTGACCCTCGAACCGGCTCCCGGTGGCGCCGACCCGGCGGTCACCGACGTCGCGTTCCCGGAAGGACATTGAGATGGACATCGACACCCTCGTGATGAGGGCCGACCCGGCCAAGAACAGAGCACCTCTGCACGGGACGTCGGCCACCGCGCAGTGGACATACGGACAGATCACGCGCGTCGGGGGCCGTGTCGCCGCGCCCACTCGGCTGACCGTTCCGGTGGCCGCCATCGTTGCCGCCGTCACCGTCACCGTGGTGGCGGCTGTGCTCTTCGTGCACCTGGTACCCGCGCTCAACGGACCCCGAGAGTCGGCCACCTCCGTCCTCGATCAGGCCGCCGTCGTGGCTCTCCATCAGCCGGCACAGCAACCCGGGCCGGGGCAGTACCTGTACAGCGAGTCGAAGAGCCTGTACCAGATCACCATCTACCAGCGCCGCGCCCCGTCGGACTCGAAGGCGGGGTCGGGTCCCGGTGCCGTCGCCGCCGCCGCCGCCGGCGCGATTCCCATCCTGGGTACCGTGCAGTATCTGGAGACCGAGCAGTCATGGACCGACTCCCGTGGCGCCGGTCGCAGTCTGCTCACACGGGGCGCTCTGCAGTACCCGTCGGTGGCCGACAAGTCGGCCTGGAACTCCGTCGCTGCGGGCCGGCAATTCGCCTCGTCCTTCCAGCAGACGGTGGATGATCCGTCGCCCTCGCCCGCCGACGTCTCGGGGCTGTCCACCCATCCGGCGATCCTGAGCCGACAGCTCGCTCGTGGCGCCGACGGCCTCTCCACCCATCCGGTGGACCATGGTCCTTCGGCCGTTTTCGAACGCGCCGCCCTGCTGCTGGTCGCTCCCAACCGGGCGATGACGCCGGCGCTCGAGTCGGCTCTGTACAAGGTTCTCGCCCATCAACGCGGTGTCACAGTTCTCGGGACGACGACCGATCACTCCGGTCGCGAAGGGACCGGCATCTCTTCGTCCAGTGCGACGGCGGTGACAGAGGTCATCATCGATCCCGACACCGGCGCCGTGCTCGAGAGTCAGTTCCCGGCGCCGATGACGGTGGCAACGCCGCCGACCGGTGAAGCGTCGGTGTCGTGTCGTGGATGTGCGGGGCGCGTCGGGCCCATCAACGCGCAGGACGTCATCTCCACGGTGACACCGCAGTGGACCGACACCGAGAGCACGGCCATCGTGAATTCGTCGCACTCCACGCAACCGGTGCCGGCATCGACACCGTGATGACGCGGCGTGAATATCACCACTCCACGACTTGTCAAGTGAGAACGAATGTCGTTGGCGACGTGGCCATCGGTGCCGATGTTCGCTGATGAGCGCAAGTGTTTCGTGAGTATTTCAATCCTCTGGGTGGTTAATTTTGCCTTATTCCAGAAGGTTTTCCACAACCCTTCCATGACCTCCTCGCAGGAGAGGTGGCGGTATTGCCACGCTCTGCATCATGCAGGCGGCCATCTGTTTTCGCGTGTTTCGCTATCTCGAATTCAGGCAATAGCACCTCTGCGTTTCGACTTGAAGGGGCCGTCCGAGTCCCCTAGCTTCGTCATCAATCCCGACGCAGTTGACCTGTCCGCAGAGGAAGGGTGGAGTTCTGAGGACACAAAGCGCCGGGGGGCTGCGGCCGACCGTCCGTCTAGGGCTTTGTATCGCTCTAGGGGTGGCACCGCTCCTCCTGCTAGCGACCCCGGGTCGAGCATCGCCTCGATCGACCGGTGCCCGGCCCTATGCCGCCGGAGCGACCGCCTCTTCGCGCCATGTGGCGCGGGGTGTCGTGGCGCGCATGGCTTCGAGT
>PNAH01000028.1:253278-263473 GCA_003170315.1 Acidimicrobiaceae bacterium | reverse complement strand
TGGCAACTTCGGTAGTGGGGGAACTGCTCATTTCGAATCTCCTGTTATCTAGGCACTTCCTGTGCTCCCCTTAGTATACTTGCTTATGCAACTACTTGTCAAGCAGTAATTGTTAGGCGAACTATATGGTATGATGTCCGTATGACTTTCCAAGCCAATTCCTGCCCTTCTGGGGACGAAAAGGTCCAGTTGTTCGGCCTGCTGCTGGAAACCAACGCCCGACTCTCGAGGAGTCTGGGCCTGGAGTTAGAAGCCGAGTGCGAACTCCCCCTCGCCTGGTTCGACGTGCTCTTACAGTTGCGTCGCTCGCCCGAGGGACGACTCAAGATGAGCGAGATCGCCGACGCGATCGTCCATTCGAGCGGCGGCACGACCCGGCTCGTCGATCGCATTGAAGAGGCCGGTCTCGTCGAGCGCCGAAACTGTCCGAGCGATCGCCGTGCGATTCACGTCGCCATCACCGAGGCCGGTAACGCCAAGTTGGACCAAGCCCTCAACGTCCACCTCGAGTACTTGGACGAGAGCCTGGCCAAGCAACTCACCGAGAGCGAACGCGCGACCCTCGCTTCATTGTTGACGAAGCTCAACGCCTCTCGTTAGTACTTCGCGACCCAGGCCCTCGCCTCGCGGTCGTCGTCGAGTTCCAGGACCGTCCCTTCGCCCCAGCCCGGACCGGTGATTACTTCAACTGCCAACACCTCGCTCGCCAACGTCGCGAAGCCGTCCGCGAGATCGTCGATTCCCGAGACGTGAAGCACGATTCGATCGGCCACGTCCAATCCCGAATTCTTTCGAAGGTCCTGCACCTGGCGAATGACGTCGCGCAGAAGTCCCCGGCGCCGCAGGTCGTCGTCGAGCGTCAAATCAAGGGCGATGACCTCTCCGCCATCGCGCGACACCGCGTAGCCTTCTTGTCCCTTCACGCGTAGCTCGATGTCCTCGCCGTTCAGTTCGAACGTTCCCGACGAGAGCGTGACGCTGAGCGATCCGCCCGATTCGAGCGTTTGGGCCGCCTCGACGGAGTCGAGCACCGCCAACGCCGGCTTCAACTCCTTCACCGCCTCGCCGAGCCGTGGACCGACGGTGCGGAAGTTCGGCACCAGTTCGAAGGCCAACACATTGGCCAAATCAGTCGCGTATTCCAGATGATCGACGTTGAGTTCGTCTTCGACCACGCCGGCCGGCGGCATGGCCGAGAGTGGCGGCAAGAATACCAGCGCTCTCGCGAGGGGCTGACGGACTTTCACGCCGGCCTCGGCGCGCGCCGCGCGACCGAGCGACGTGAGCCGTCGGGCCACGGCCATCGACTCCTCGAGTGCGACGTTTCGACGCTCCCGTTCGCCGATGGGCCAGTCGGTGAGATGGACCGAGTCGGTCTCCGCAACGTCGAACAGTTCAGCGTAGAGTCGCTCGGCGATGAAGGGGCAAAACGGCGCGAGGAGAAACGTCACCCGCTGCAAGACGTCGAGCAGGGTGGCCTGCGCGGCCAGTGAATCGGAGCGAGGTGCGTTGGGGTCGGTGCGCCAGAAGCGTCGACGGGTTCGTCGCACGTACCAGTTCGAAAGATCGTCGATCAATTCGCTCAGCGCGTTCGTGCCGCCGAGCGGCTCGTAGCCGTCGAGGGCGCTCGTGACCGCCACCGTCACGCACTCCAGACGAGAGAGGATCCACTGGTCGATCGCGGCGCGATCTTGGTGCGCGGGAATCTCCGGGTCCGAGGGGTCGAACTTGTTGATCGAGGCGTAGAGCGTGAAGAAACTGAAGGTGTTCCAGAGCGTGGCGAGCGTCTCGCGAAGTGAGGCGTCAATGGCGCCGAAACTCGTGCGGGTGGAGGACCAGGGCGACCCCTGGGAGAACATCCACCAGCGCAGCGGATCGGCGCCACGAGTGTTCAACACCTCCCACGGGTCGATCACGTTGCCCACCGACTTGCTCATTTTCTTGCCGTCCTCGTCCACGATGAGGCCGAGGCACAACACGTGCTCGTACGGTGTGGCGCCGAAGACCAAGGTGTTCACCGCGAGCAAGGTGTAGAACCACCCTCGCGTCTGATCGATCGCTTCCACGATGAGTTGCGCCGGGAACTGCATCGCCTCGGCGCTCCCTTCAACGTGGGGATAGCCCACCTGTGCCGCGGGCATGGACCCGGCGTCGAACCAGGCGTCGATGACCGGTTCCACCCGACGAGCCTCTTTCGCGCACGTTCGACACGGCACGAGGACCTCATCGATACCCGGACGATGCGGGTCGAGGTCGCCGAGGTCTCGTCCGGCCAGCGCCGCAAGCTCGGCCAGCGAGCCGACGCAGGTGAAGTGATCGTCGGGACAACGCCAAATCGGAAGCGGCGTGCCCCAATAGCGGTCGCGCGACAGCGCCCAATCGACGTTGTTGTCCAGCCAGTTGCCGAAACGGCCGTCGCGAATGTGCTCCGGGTGCCAGTCGATGGTCGCGTTCTCGGCGAGCATCTTCTCACGGAACTTGCTCGTCGCCACGTACCAACTCGGTTTGCCCCAGTAGATGAGGACTGTTCCGCAACGCCAGCAGTGCGGCAGCGAGTGGTTGTAGTTGAGCCGGCGGATCAAGGTGCCCCGTCGCTCAAGTTCGTCGTTGATGACGTGGTTCGCGGCACGCACGTCTTGACCTTCGAGCCACGGGATCTCCGCGGTGAACGTACCGTCCGGTCCGACGGGATTGACCGTGGGCAGACCGTGATCGCGCGCCACTTGTCGGTCGATCTCGCCGAAGGCCGGCGCCTGATGCACGAGTCCGGTGCCGTCTTCGATCGTGACGTAGTCGGCCAGCACGACGTAGCAGGCGTCCACGTCGTCGGGCAGTGCGGCGTCGCTGAAGGGCCGCTCGTAATGCACACCGGCCAAGGCCTTCCCGAAGAGCGTGGCGCTCGGCACGACCCCGGCCCCGAAGACCGACTCGACGAGTCCGGCCGCCACGATCACGCCGTCGACCACGGCGTACGTGATCTCGGGGTTGACCGCGACCGCCACGTTCGATAGCAACGTCCACGGCGTCGTCGTCCACACGGCGAGATGCGTCGCGCCGGCGAGTTCGTGCGCCTCGGCGTCGGTGATGCGAAGCCGAACGTACGCGCTCTCATCGACTTCGTCGGTGTAGACCTCCGGCTGACCCAGCTCGTGGCTCGAGAGGGACGTGCCGCAGCGAGGGCAGTACGGAATGACCTTCAGGTCTTCGTACAACAGGCCGTGCTCGAAGAGTTGCTGCAGGTGCCACCAGACCGATTCGACGTACTCCGAATGGAACGTGTAGTACGCGTGCTTCATATCGGTCCAGTAGCCAATGCGTTCGGTGAGCCGTTCGAACTCACCGACGTAGGTGAGGACCGATTCGCGGCAGAGTCGTGTGAACTCTTCCACGCCGACCTGCTCGACGATGGCTTTCTTCCCCGAGATGCCGAGTTGCTTTTCGACCTGGACTTCCACCGGTAGTCCGTGGGTGTCCCAGCCCGCTCGCCGCGCGACGAAGCGGCCCTGCATGGTTTGGTAACGACAGAAGAGGTCCTTGTAGACGCGCGCCCACACGTGATGGAGACCGGGCACGCCGTTCGCCGTCGGCGGACCCTCGTAGAAGACCCACGGCTCGGCCCCTTCGCGGTGCTTCATGGACCGTGCGAAGACGTCGTTGGTGCGCCAGCGGGCCAGTTCGGCTTCTTCGAGAGCCACAAAATCCAGTTCGGCGCTGACGGGGCGAAACACATTTCTCCTTCGATTAGTCATCACATGGTACTGAACCAGGAATCCGCAACGAACCGACCCCTACGATGTCCACGTGATTCCCATCACTGTCATCCCCGAATCCATTGGCACCAGCGGCGCGCTCGCCCTGTTGTACGCGGCGAGTGACGAACTCCAACAGCGCTACGGCGGGGAAGGCGACGACAAGCACCTCATCGTCGACGAGTTGCGCCCGCCACGCGGCCTCTTCCTCGTCGCACGCCACGAGCGAGACCTCGTGGGCGGCGTCGGTCTTCGATCGATCTGCGAGCCCGCTTTGCACTTCGCCGAGGTGAAACGACTTTGGGTGCGACCGGACCTGCGCCGCGAGGGCATCGGTCTCGTCTTGATGAACGAGATCGAAACGCACGCCAAGGAACTCGGGTACGTGACGCTCTTTCTCGAGACCGGACCGGCCCAACCCGAGGCGCTGACGCTTTACCAGTCACACGGATGGGTGGAGATCGATGCGTACCCCGCCGGTGCCTTCAGCCATCCCCGGGCCCGACGTTTCACGAAGGATCTTTAGGCGAACTGCTCGTCGAGCCAGTGCGGCGACAGTTCCTCCAGGCTGTCCAGTACCAGGTCAGCCAGGAGGAATTCGATCTCGGCGCGGTCCTCGGGCGTCGGCACCGCGACCAAACGCATGCTCGCGGCTCGCGCCGCGATGACCCCCGCGGTGGAGTCTTCAAAGACCAGGCAGCGCGTCGGCTCGATGCCCAGTGAGCTAGCGGCGGTGAGAAAGACACCGGGGTGGGGCTTGCCGTAGGGCTCGAACTCCGCGGAGTGTATGGACGCGAATCGAGTCGTCAAGTCGAAATGTTCGAGACAGCGATGGATCAACGACAACGGCGTCGAGCTGGCGAGCGCCACGGGTCCGCGATCACTCGTGAGATCGATCGCGCGGATCGCGCCGGGAAGGAGACGACCCTCGGACGCGATGAGCGATCCCACGCGTTCGAGCAACATCTCGACGACCTCGTCGGCACTCGGCCCGCTCCAGGGATAGCGTGCGTACCAGTAGTCGACGACCTCATTGACGAACACGCCCTTGGTCGAACGGCTCGAACTCTCATAGAGCGGAACGCCGAGGGCGCCGAAGATTTCGACCTCGGCTTTGTGCCACAAGACCTCGGAGTCGATCAAGAGACCGTCCATGTCGAACAGCGAAGCCGCAATACTCACCCGGCAACTCTGGCACACGAGCCACCTAGGGTTGTTCCATGACAACCGTTCGCCAATTGGAACCACACGACGTTGAACCCGTCGTCACACGCATTTGTGATCGATTGGCTCGCGACGCCGACATCCAGCCTCTGGTGTACCCGTCGATTTCCACGCAACTGCTATCCGATTCGCTGCGCGAAGCGACCGATCAGACCTGGGTCGCTGATAACGACGGCGTCGTCGTCGGTCACCTCTACGGTGTGATGTTGGAGAGTGAGACCTACGGCAACGGCGTGTGGATTGGTCCGGACGGCGCCTCTTTTGACACCACCGATATTCTGAGCGATCTTTACAGCGCAGCCGGGGCGCGGTGGATCGAGCACGGAGCTCTCGAGCACTACGTGTGGACCATCGACGACGTCGCTTCTACGCAGCCGTGGTACGAGATGGGCTTCGCGCGGATGCACATGCGCGGCGTCATGCGAATCGAGGGACCGTTTGATCACGCCCTACCGGAGGGCTACGCGCTTCGCCGTGGTGGCGTCGACGACCTCGAGATCGCGGTGGCCCTGGACGACGAACTCGACGCGGTCCAGCGCGTCGGACCGAGCTTCTCCATCGGCCTCGACCACTCTTCGAAAAGTGACGATCTCCTAGAGACTCTCGAGGACCCCGAGGTGCACCACTACATCGTGCAATTGGGCGAGGACCCCGTGGCTCAGTGCATCACCTTTCCGCTGCCGCACCGGCGCGGCTCCTTTGAGCACACGCTCCACTTGAGTGCCGTGACCGTCGACGCCGAGCACCGACACTCGGGCGTCGGCATGGCCATGGTCGACGCCGCGCTTCGTGACGCGCAGGCCGCCGGTTTCGAGTTCGTGGAAACGAATTGGCGCGTGACCAACCGTCGGGCGAGAAACTTCTGGTTGGACTACGGATTCGAGCCGACCTACGTGCGGTTGCACCGCACGATCGGGCTCGGCTAACCCAGGTCCGCTTCGATCGCACTTATGAGGATTGGGTCTTCCGGCGTCACCGTGGGTGAGAAGCGTTGCACGGAGGCGTCGGGGCCGATGAGGAACTTCTCAAAGTTCCATCGAATGTCACCGGAATAGCCCTCGGCGTCGGCCGTTTGATTCAACGTGGCGTAGATCGGACTCTGGTTCTCTCCGTTGACGTCGATCTTCTCAAAGAGCGGAAAGGTCACGCCGTAGGTCGTTGAGCAAAAGGACTGGATCTCCTCGGCGGTGCCGGGTTCTTGTCCCGCGAACTGATTGCAGGGAAAGCCGACGACGCTGAAGTCGCGGTCGGCGTAGGTCTTTTGCAATTGCTCAAGGCCCTCGTACTGCGGCGTCAGGCCGCACTTGGAGGCGACGTTGACAACGAGGACGGTCTTGCCGGCGTAGGGCGCCAACGAACTCGGTTCTCCGTCAAGGGTGTGCAAAGGGATGTCGTAGATGGTCATGGCGTGACACTAACGGTCCGTCGCCGAGTGCGACGCGTCGTAGGCTGCACGAGTGCGCTGCGTCGTCATCCACGAGGGCAACCTTGAGATACAGGAGCGAGAGACCCCGAATCCCGGTCCCCACGACGTCATCGTCGCGGTCCGTGGCGCCGGCATCAACGCGGCCGACCTCATGCAGCGCGACGGCCACTACCCCGCTCCCGAAGGTTGGCCCGTGGACGTTCCCGGTATGGAACTGGCCGGGGTGGTGAGCGCCGTCGGAGAGCGCGTGCACGAGCCGCTGTTGGGTCGACGAGTCTGCGCGATCGTCGGCGGTGGCGCGCAGTCGACGCACTGCCTCGTGCCGAGTGAACACCTGCTCTTCGTACCCGATCACGTCAGTTGGGATCAGGCGGGAGGCTTTCCCGAAGCCTTCACGACGGCCCACGACGCACTGGTGACCCAAGGACAGTTCAGTGCCGGCGAACGGGTTCTGATCTCGGGATCGACCGGCGGCGTGGGCATCGCCGCGGTGCAGATCGCCCGTGCGCTCGGCGCCCACGTGATCGCCGTGACGCGAACGAGCGAGCACCACGAAGCGCTGCGCGAGTGCGGCGCCGACGAGACCGTCACGCTCGATCAGGTCGGCGAGGTTGGTCGCGTGGACGTCATTCTCGAGCTGGTCGGCGCGGCCCACTTGAGCGTCGCCCAAGGACTGCTCAATCCGTTCGCTCGCGTCGTGGTGATCGGCATCTCCGGCGGCGGCAGTCGCGTCGACGTCGACCTTCGGCTGTTGATGGGCACCCGTTCGACGCTGACCGGATCGACGTTGCGTTCGAGGTCTCGCCAAGAAAAGGGCGAGGTCGCCGATCGGGTGAGTCAAACGCTCATCCCTCGTTGGCGCACCGGTGAAGTGCGCGTGCCGGTGGCCCAGAGTTTCGCGTTGGAAGAGGTCGCCGCGGCCTACGAGTATTTTGCCCAACCGGGCAAGTTCGGCAAGGTCGTCTTGCGAATCGATGAGTGAGCCCCGTTAGTTTGATTCGGTGAGTACTCCGATCCCTCGACCGCACCCGAGTCGATGCGACCCGTCGCGTTCGGATTACGACGCCATCATCAAAGCTCACGAAGCAGCCACCATCGCCGGTGAGCCGACGTACCGCGATCCCTCGTCGGGTCTCATGGTCTTGACGGCGGCCACGCACCTGGCGCGCGGTACGTGCTGTGAGAGTGGCTGTCGCCACTGCCCTTACGTCGAGGCCGGATAGGCCTCGGACACGGCTTCGTCGTGTTGTCCGAGGTGGTCTCGGTCGATATTCACCAGCGCGAAGAACACGACCGCGGCGATGAAGAGCATCAGGGATCCGAAGCGGAACGACTCGTCGTAGCCGTGGACGTGGGACGTGGCGATCAACAGCAACTTCGCCTTCGCCGTCATAGCCGGGTGCGAATGCTTCAGGGCCGCCACCAAGAACGCGGTCCCACTGGAAACGACGATGGTGTTGGCGATCGCCGTACCGAAGGATCCACCGATCTGTTGGGACGTCGTCAGTACCGCCGACGCGGCGCCGGTGTCGTTCGGTCGCACGTTGAAGAGCGCGGTCGAGGCGATCGACACGAAGGCGACGCCCAGTCCGAGACTGGTGACGATCATGGCCGGCATGACGCTCGAGACATACGAGCTGTCGACCTTGATGAAGGAGAGATAGAGCAACCCGAAGGCGGCCATCAGGTTGCCGATGGTCGCCAGCGGTCGCGGCCCGAATTTGGGGAGCCATTGACTGGTCATTCCCGCGGCGAGGATGACCCCGACCGAGAACGGCATGAACAACAGTCCGGTCTTCACGGCCGAATACTCCTCGACGTACTGGAAATAGAACGTCATGAAGAGAAACATCCCGAAGAGTCCGAGCCCGACGAAAAGTTGCGCGAGGAAGGCGCCGGCCCGTATCCGGTCGGTGATGAGTCGTAGCGGCAGCAGCGGCTCCTTGATGCGGCCTTCGATGACGAAAAAGACCAACAGCAAGAAGGCACCGAGGACCAGAAACGGCCACGCACTCGTCGAGCCCCAGCCGTCGGTCGAGGCCTGGGAGACCCCGAAGACCACGCTGAGCATGCCCGCCGTCGCCGTGAGCGCCCCCGGGACGTCGTAGTGCGGATGACCTTCGACCTTGGATTCGCGAACGTTCGGCACGGCGAGGAAGAACGCGATGATGGCCATCGGCGTATTGACGAAGAGGCACCAGCGCCAGGACAAATACTGCGTCAACAGACCCCCGGCGATCAGTCCGATCGCGCCACCGACGCCGGCGAGGGCGCCGTAGACGGCGAAGGCTTTGGCTCGTTCCTTGGAGTCCGTGAAGGTCACCGAGATGAGCGACAACGCCGCGGGCGCGAGCAGGGCACCGAAGAGTCCCTGCAGGGCCCGCGCGCCGAAGAGCCACTGTTGGTTTTGGGCGAACCCACCGAGGAGCGACGCTCCCGCGAAGCCGAGGAGCCCGATGAGGAATGACCGCTTGCGACCCATATAGTCACCGATTCGTCCACCGAGTAGCAGGAACCCGCCGAAGGTCAAGGTGTAGGCGGTGATGGCCCACTGATAGTTCTTCTGCGCGATCGCCAAGCCGCCGAGCGCCTTGGGCAGTGAGGCGTGCGGCAGCGCAATGTTCACTATCGAAGCGTCGAGGATCACCATCAACTGCGCGATGCCGATGACGACGAGCGCGAACCAACGTCGCGGATCGGGCATTTCGGCGTGGACGACGTGACTGACTGAAGCGTCCGACATTAATTCCCCCGAGCAGTGATTGATGTGCGAGTCCTGGACACGGCCATAACGCCCAATTCGGGCCGTCGCCGATTACAGGAGCGAGCGTAGTGGACTGAAGGCCACACCGAGGGACTCGGCCACCGGTCCGTAGGTGACGGCGCCCTCGACGACGTTGACGCCCTCGGCCAGCGCGTCGTCAGCGACGACGGCCTCGCGCCATCCGTGGCGCGCGAGTTCCATCGCGTAAGGCAACGTAGCGTTGGCCAGCGCGTAGGTCGACGTATAGGGAAACGCGCCGGGCATATTGGCCACGCAGTAAAAAATCGAACCGTTCACCTCGAATACCGGATCCGAGTGCGTGGTCGGGTGGGTTGCTTCAAAGCAGCCGCCCTGGTCAACCGAGATATCGACCAACACCGAGCCGTGGCGCATTCGTGCCACCAGTTCGTTACTCACGAGCTTGGGCGCCTTGGCACCGACCACCAACACGGCGCCGATGACGATATCGGCGTCGAGGCAGGCGTCTTCGAGTGCGAGCGTCGAGGACGCGATGGTCTGGACGCGTCCGTCGAAGTGGATGTCGACCTGGCGAAGTCGATCGAGGTTGCGATCAAGGATCTTCACGTGGGCGTGCAGTCCGGCGGCCATCGTCGCGGCCGCCAGTCCCGAGACGCCCGCACCGATGACGACGACGTTGGCCGGCGCGACGCCGGGTACGCCACTGATGAGTGTTCCGTGTCCCCCGCCGGGTCGCATGAGGTGATGCGCGGCCATCAAGGGAGCCATTCGTCCAGCGACTTCGCTCATCGGCGTGAGTAGCGGCAACGAATTGTCGCGCAGACGGACCGTTTCGTAGGCAATGGCGACGTTGTTCGCGGCGACTAACGCGTCGGTGCATTCGCGCGAGGCCGCGAGGTGGAGGTACGTGAAGAGCACCTGATTCTTATGGGCGCTCAGGCGGTGATACTCCGGGGCGATTGGTTCTTTCACCTTCATCAGCAGTTCGCTCTCGGACCAGACGTCATCGGCCGAATCGATCATGGTCGCTCCGTTGGCCACGTAGTCGGCGTC
>PNAH01000028.1:238153-253240 GCA_003170315.1 Acidimicrobiaceae bacterium | reverse complement strand
CTTGATTTCCTTGGGTACGCCGATGATCATCGTTGATCATCCTTTCTGGTTTTTGTCGCCCCATCCACGGTAGTCACTCGCCGTGAGCGCGTGCTGAAGCGAGTTGTCGTACAGCGCGACGTGGCGACGATGAATGATGACCTCATCAACGTCGACGACTGTTTGGTCTGGTCCATCGTCGTCGTAGACACCTCTCGCGTCGGCGTCTCAAAGAAGCCTCACGACTCGATGTTGTGCATGACGTGCTTCACGCGCGTGTAGTCCTCGAAGCCGTACATCGAGAGATCCTTGCCGTAGCCGGACCTCTTGAACCCACCGTGCGGCATCTCGGCCACCAGTGGAATGTGCGTGTTTACCCACACGCAGCCGAAGTCGAGGTCCCTCGTGAAGCGCATGGCGCGGCCGTGATCGCTGGTCCACACCGATGACGCCAGTCCGTAGTCGACGCCATTGGCCCAGGCGAGCGCCTCGGCTTCGTCGCTGAACTTCTGTACCGTTATCACCGGTCCGAAGATTTCACTCTGGATCATTTCGTCGTCCTGGCGCAGGTCGGCCACGACCGTTGGCTCTATGAAGTAGCCGGCGTCACCGACCTGGTGGCCCCCGGCGGCCAGCGAAGCGTGTCCCGGCGAGCGGGCGAGGAAACCGGTGACGCGCTGGAACTGATTGACGTTGTTGACCGGTCCGAAGAGCGCGTCGTCATTGTCGGGTGGTCCGATGACGGTATTGCACGCCTGTTCAGCTAAGGCGTCCACGAAGTCGCCGTACACCTTGGGCCCCGCGAGCACCCGAGTGGCCGCGGTGCAGTCCTGGCCGGCGTTAAAGTACCCGGCGACCGCGATGTTCTCGGCGGCCGAGGCGATGTCGACGTCATCGAAGACAATGACCGGTGCCTTGCCACCCAGTTCGAGGTGGACCCGCTTCAGGGTCTGAGACGCGCTAGAGGCGACCTCCATGCCGGCGCGCACCGAACCGGTCACCGACACCATGGCCGGGATCGCGTGCTCCACCAGTGCGCGACCGGTGTCGCGGTCACCGCACACCACGTTGAAGACTCCCGGCGGCAGGACCTGCGCCATCAGTTGCGCCATCAACACCGTCGAGGCCGGTGTCGAATCGCCGGGCTTCAAGACCATCGTGTTGCCGGCGGCGATCGCGGGCGCCCACTTCCACACCGCCATCATCATCGGGTAGTTCCACGGCGTGACCGCGCCGCATACGCCGATTGGCTCACGGCGAACGTAACTCGTCATGCCTTCCATGTACTCCGCCGCACCGCGACCCTCCAAGAGACGCGCCGCCCCGGCGAAGAAACGAATCTGGTCGATCATCGGCGGAATCTCTTCACTCATCGTGAGTGAGATGATTTTCCCGCAGTTCTCGGCCTCGACGGCGACGAGTTCCGCGGCGTGCGCTTCGAGGATGTCGGCGATCTGTTGCAGGGCTCGACTGCGCTGAGACGGCGTCGTCCGCTTCCAACTCTGGAAGGCCGCGTTCGCCACTTGCAACGCGTGATCGACGTCCACGGCGTTGGACACCGGCATCTCGGCGAACGGCTCACCGGTCGCGGGGTTGATCAGCTCGACGTACTTTTTGCTCTTGGGAGCGACGGACTCGCCCCCCACAAAATTGTCCAAACGACGCATTTTTCCCTCCCGGTCACGGGCACCGTCTCGGTGCAGCCCTGAGCCACTCTGCCAGAGATTGCCTGGGGTCTGCAACCTAAGCTGAAGATATAAGTCCCCTTACGCAATAAATACGACGCTTTCCGTCGCTCCAGCCCCCTATACTGTCTCTATCCGCAGCGAGGTGGTCCTAGGGCTACTTCGCCGGGAGCGACCAATGCCAGCGACCAAACCGATTCGTCAAACCAAAAAGAGCGCAAAGGGCTCGCCTTCGGAACTTATCTCGTCCGCGCCCAATGGTCTTGATTCCATCGATCGACAGATCATCAGCCACCTACAGCGCGACGGTCGTCGCGCCTACGGGGCCATCGCCACCGAAGTCGGACTCTCCGAAGCGGGCGTGCGACGCCGCGTGCAACGCCTGAAGGAATCCGGGGTCATTCAGATCGTCGCGATCACCGACCCGCTTCTGCTCGGCTACGGCCGCGAAGCGCTCATCGGCATTCGCGTGCACGGTGACGTTCGCCTCGTCGCCGACAAGATCGCCTCGATTGACGAAGCGAACTACGTGGTCATGACCGCCGGCAGCTTCGACATCATCGCCGAGGTCATCGCCGTCGACGACGACGCATTGGTCCACCTCTTGAATGACTCGATTCGGAGCATTCCCGGGGTGACCGAAGTTGAAACATTTCTGTATTTGAAGCTTTCAAAGCAGACATACGTATGGGGGACCAAGTGACGCTTAACACAATTAGCGACGGAATCAATTTCACGGACGAGCAACACGCGAGTCATAACTACTCCGAGCGCGCTCGGCGCCACCTCTGGCTCCAGATGTCGCGCATGGGTTCCTACGACGAGCACTCCGAAGTACCGATCATGGTGCGCGGCGAAGGCACGCGGGTCTACGACGCCAACGGCACCGAGTACTTCGACGGGCTCTCGGGACTCTTCACCAACATGCTCGGTCACGGTCGCACCGACATTGCGGCGGCGGCGGCCGAGCAGATGACCACGATGGCCTTCTTCCCCCTGTGGACCTACGCCCACCCCAAGGCCATCGAACTGGCCGAGAAGATCGCGAGCCTCGCCCCCGGTGACCTCAACCGCGTTTTCTTCACCTCCGGCGGCGCCGAGGCCAACGAGAGCGCCTGGAAGCTCGCGCGTCAATACCACAAGATGCGCGGCGACACCGATCGCTACAAGGTGATCAGTCGCGACGTCGCCTATCACGGCACCACCTTGGGTGCCCTGACCATCACGTCACTCGAGGGATACCGCCAACCGTTCGAGCCGCTGGTCCCCGGCGCCGTGAAGGTCCCCGCGGTCAACTTTTATCGCGCCGAGCAGTACGGCGACGACTTCGAGGCTTTCGGTCTTTGGCAGGCCCATCAGATCGAAGAGGCGATTTTGCGCGAAGGTCCCGAGACTGTCGCCGCGGTCTTCCTCGAGCCGGTCCAGAACGCCGGCGGTTGTTTCACTCCTCCGCCGACCTACTGGAAGTCGGTGCGTGAGATCTGTGACCGCTACGGCGTGATCCTCGTGTCGGACGACGTCATCTGCGCCTTCGGTCGACTCGGCACCTGGTTCGGTGGTCAGAAGTTCGACTACGTGCCCGATATCATCACGTGCGCCAAGGGCATCACCGCCGGCTACGCCCCACTCGGCGCGATGATCGTGTCGGATCGTCTGGCCGAGCCCTTCCAGCACGGCGACGCCTCGTTCGTTCACGGCTTCACCTGGTCCGGACACCCGGTCTCGTGCGCCGTGGCGCTCAAGAGCATCGAGATCATGGAGAACGAAAAGGTGCTGGAGAACGTCCTGGCCAACCAGGACTACTTCCGAGAGAGCCTCTTGAACCTGCGCGACATCCCGATCGTCGGCGACGTACGCGGTACCGGCTATTTCTGGGGCGTGGAACTGGTGAAGAACCAGGTGACCAAAGAGACGTGGGCCGGTGAAGACGCCGAACGATTGCTCCGCGGTTACGTGTCGCCCGAGATGTTCCGCCGCGGTCTCATCTGCCGCTCGGATGACCGGGGTGACCCCGTGGTCCAGCTCGCGCCACCCCTGATCTCTACCAGGGCCGACATCGACTTCATGGCGGGCACCATGCGCGAGGTCTTCACCGGAGCCGTCAAGTTCATCTGATCGTGTCGCCATCGCAGTCACTATGGTGGTCGTCACTCGAGCGCCCGGTAACGCCCCGGTCGACCCTGCAACGTCATTTGGACGTCGACGTCGCGATCGTTGGCGGCGGCTTCACCGGTCTCTGGACCGCTCGAGAACTGCTACGCCGAGATTCCACGCTGCGCGTCGCGGTACTCGAGAAAGAGGTCTGCGGATTCGGCGCGTCGGGGCGAAACGGCGGGTGGGCCTCGGGACTCTTTCCGATGAGTAACGCCAGTGTCATCCGGCGTTACGGCAAAGAGTCCTTCGACCACCAACGCCACCTACTCCAAGCGGCCGTCGCCGAACTCGGTTCCTCGGCGCGCGAGGACGGCATTGACGCGCGCTACGTGCACGGTGGCACGATGAAGTTCGCTCGCAGCGCGATCCAAGTCGCGCGACTCGCCGAGGAGATCTCGTCGTCGCGTGTTGAGGGCATCGGCGAGGAAGATCTCTCCTGGATCGACCGAACGGACCTCGACGGGCACGGTCGCGTGGCCGGTGCGCTCGGCGCGATGTATTCCCCTCACTGTGCACGGATCGACCCCGCGCGACTGGTTCGGGGACTGTGCGACGTTGTTGAGCGTCTCGGCGCCATGATCTTCGAGAACACCGCGGTCACGCGAATTATCCCGGGCCGTCTCGGCCGTCAGGCGGAGGTCGTGACCATCGGGGCGAACGTGCACGCCGACGTCGTCGTGCGAGCCACCGAGGGATTCACGCCGAACCTGCCGCACGAGCGTCGCTCCGTCGTGCCGCTGTACTCCTTGATGATCGCGACCGAACCGCTCTCGAAGGACTTTTGGGATGACGTCGGTTTCGCGCACTACGAAACCTTCGCCGACGATCGCCACCTCATTATCTACGGCCAGCGCACGAGTGACGACCGAATTGCCTTTGGGGGCCGTGGTGCGCCCTATCACTTCGGATCCTCCGTCGAACCGGCTTTCGACACCGATCAAAAGGTCTTCGACAAGCTCGAAGCCACGTTACGAGAGCTCTTTCCGACGTTGGACGCCTCGATCACCCACGCCTGGGGCGGCCCCCTGGCGATGCCCCGGGACCACTCGCCGTTCGTGCGCGTCGACTTCGAGTCGGGCCTCGCGTCGGCCGGCGGTTACACCGGCGACGGCGTCGTGCTCAGCCACGTTGCGGCGACTGCGCTCGCCGATCTGATGACGCGACCGGATAGCGAGACCGCCTTTACCCGCCTGGCCTTCGTGCAACGCTCGGGGCGTCGCTGGGAGTTCGAACCTTTTCGCTGGATCGGCATCAACGCGGGGCTTTTCCTCGCCGGCTGGGGCGACCGCGTCGAAGCGAAGCACGCCCGGGTGAGCCACGCGAATCGCTGGCTCGATCGCCTCGTCGACTGAGCTTTAGCGAAGAATGTTGACCGCGCGCGCCGCGACCACGGCGATCGTGACGAAGGACACCATCGATTCGCCCGCGAACAGCACCTTCATGCGAACCGACAGGGGCATGGCGTCGGCCGGCGCGAAACTCGTGCCGTTCGCCAGCGAGGTGTAGAGGTAGTCAATGAAATTAGGGCGCCAGTGCTCGGGCGCCAGGTCGGGGTTCTCCATTTGCGGGAACTGCAGATCGGGCATTAGTTTCTCGCCCGAGGCACGGCGATGCGGTCCTCCGCGATCGACCTCCCAGAACCAGAGACCGTAGACAATGACGTTCGTGATCCACACCGCGACCGCCGAAAAGATCAACGCTCGTCCTTGAGAAACATGGCCCGCCAACAAGTGACGCACGAGCAGCACCAACGAAGTGACGTTGGCGAGGGTGACCAGCGCGATGAGGCCAATCGTGGCGTGGCGAATCCACGCGCTCTCGTCGGGGTGGCGATGTTTTCGCGCCGACAGCGGGGCCAGCGGCAGGGCCACCAGTACCGGCACGAGCCAGTGCGGTCCGACGACGAGTCGACTGGGCAGGGCCAGATAGAGCGCCACGCACGCGACCAGAGCGAGTGACGCGGGCCAGCGAGGCTCGGCTCTGACGCGGTTCACGGCGCTCAACTTACCTGCGCGGTCCCTTGGCCCAACGACGCCAGGTTGTCGGGCAGTAACAAGGTGGCGATTGATGTCGAGGAGAACAGTTGGCGAATCGAGGAGATCTTGAGGGGATTGACGTCGCGCGCCAGCGGAGCGTTGATCGTCGTCGGCTTGTTGTACGAGAGGACTTGCAGCGTGATCTTGCTCATGTCGTGTCTCGAACGTGAGGTCATCGTCGCGCCGATCACCTCGCCGCCACTACCGGTCGTGATCGTGATATCGAGCGAACCGAGGACGGTCTTCTTCGGGGTTCCCAGCACGTTGCTCAAGGCGACGTCGTTGCTCGAAAAGTCGTACGTCGTGAAGTACCCGCTCCGGGTGACCGTCCGGTGACCGAAGCTCTTGATCAAATTGAGGTCCGGCGCCGGTTGCGTCATCTCGAGCGCGATACCGAAAAACGACGGGGCGTGTTCGTTGACCTCGAGCCACTTGCCCGATGAGACGTCGGCCGCCTCGGCGTAGAGGTGGTCGCCGACCAGTCGAAGATCGACCGAGGTCTGGGAAAACAGCAGCGGGAACTGCACGATGGCCTCGGCGCGCGACGTGTCGAAATTGACGTTGATCGTCGCCGAGACGGTGTACGACTGTCCGTTGGACACGGTCATGAGCAGACTGGCCGAACGCGGCGGCACGCCGTTCAAGACCAGCGCGTCCTTGGGAATGCCCGAAGGATTGTGGTCGGTGGCGGCGAACACGACCCCCATGAACGTGAGGGCGAAGGCCAAAAGGGCGAGCGCGATTCCCGACGATTTCTTGAACGCGGCCATAGCAACACCCTACTGTTCGGCGTTTTCCACTCCCGTGGCGTTCAGGCCAGTGGCTCTTGCAGTATCTCCAGTAGAAGTTCCAGCGAGATGTTGCGACCGCTCGCGATGAATCCGATGCGCGACGTCGCGTCGTCGACGAGGTCGTTCGTTATCGCCGCGTAAGAGGCCGACGCCGATCCCTCGATGACGATGCCGTTGTTCTCCGCCGCTTCGCGCACGGCGCGACGAATATCGATCTCGGGCACCAAGACGAGAGGGATGTCGTGCGACGCGATCAGTTCGTTGGTCACCGATCCGTCGTCGCCGCCTCCCGCGAGTCCGTCGGCGATCGTGGGACGGTGCACCACTTCGGCCATGGTCGCGCCGCGCAACACGTGATAGAGCGCGGCGCTCTCATACGGTTGAACGCCGGTGACGCGTATATCCGCGCGCCCGTGCGCGTCGCGCGAGATGAGCGCACCGGAGAGGAGTCCACCACCGCCCACCGAGATGACGAGGTGTTCGAGTTCGGGCGCCTGGAGCAGTATCTCGTCGAAGACGGTTGATTGTCCGGCGATGACGTCCGAATTATTGAACGGCGAGATGAAGCGAATCGATCGCTCTTCGGCCAACGCCATGCCGTGCGCTTGCGCCTCGTCGAACGACGATCCGAATTGGATCAGTTCGATCATGTAATTGCCCAGTTTTTTTACCTTGGCGGCCGACGCATTTTCCGGAACGACGACCGTCGCGGGAACGCCCAGCACGGAGGACGCGTAGGCGATGCCCAGTCCGTGATTGCCCGCCGACGCGGTGATCACGGCGCCGTTGGGATCGTCACGCCGCGCGGCGTCGACGGCCGCCAGCGCACCGCGGACCTTGAACGACCCGGTGGGTTGGAGGCTCTCCATCTTCACCAACACCGGTCGCCCACGCAGGGAAAGTGTGATGGTGGGCGTCGCAATGAGGTGGTCGGCGACGACGCGTCGCGCCGCTTCAAGTTGCTCGACGCTCGGGGGCAAGACCTGACGAATCATCGTCGACAGCCTACTGTGCTCGATTTCTCGCTTTTCCACCGTCAGGTAAGGTCGTCGCGTGCACACGATTCTCAGTGTTGTGGTCGTGGCCATCCTCGCGTTCGTCGGAACGATGTTCGACAATTTCTTTGCCTTCGCCGCGCAGTTGATCGTCACCGAGAAAAAGCGCTTCCGTCGCGTCAGCTACGCCCAAGCCCTCGGCGTGGCCACACTGCTGGTCCTCGCCGGGGGCATTGGATCGCTGCTCACACCGATTCCCCTTCCGTGGATCGGATTGCTCTGTCTCGCGCCGTGGGCGTTGGGGTGGTACGCGTGGCGACACCGCGATAGAGCGCCGCACGAAGTCTTTCGCCGAGGTGCGTTCACCACCTTCGTGGTGACGCTGGCCCTGGGCGGCGACAACCTCGCCGTGTGGATCCCTATGCTTCGCGCCAACGGGATCGCCCACGCTTTCGTGACCGTCGTGGTATTCGCCGCCATGGAACTGTTGTTCATCGTCAGCGCGCAATGGATCAGCGGCCGACCGGGCCTCGTCGCCTGGGGCACGAAACACGCTCCGCTATTTCTGCCGTGGCTGTACTTCGGTCTCGGCGTCTTAATCTTGTTCGAATGCGGTTCGCTGTAGTGCGTAGGTGACTTCGGTTCAAAAGATGAACGGCACGAGCATCTTGGTCGAGCGCCTGTAGGCCGGATAGGTGTCGGGGAACTGCTCGCTCAGGTAGCGCTCTTCGACGATCGCGCTGTAGATGAAGTAGACCCCAGCGAGCGCCACGGCGATCAGCCACGACCAGCTCAGCGCTACCGCGGTGCCGATACCCGCGACCAATATTCCGGTGTAAATGGGATGGCGGACCAGGCGGTAGGGACCGCTGGTCACCAACTCCGGGTCGTTCTTGCGCGACATCGGAGTACCCCAGTTGCGACCGATGTGCAGGCGAGCCCAGATGGCGAACCCGAGTCCGACCGCGAAGAGGACGAGACCGAGAACTGCGCGCGACGGATCCGAACTGAGACCGCGATTCCGAAAGGCTCCCACTCGAATCAAGAGGAGGGCGAGGAGGACAATGAGGGCCCTGATCCGGAGTTCGCGCCCCAGCGATAAGCGCCCCTTCTTCATGGAGAAAGCTGCCCAAAGCCAGTAAATCCAGAACGCCGACCATCCGAAAGCGAAAACGAGCTCGATCGCGTGCATGCGACTCATACTTCCACACGCATATCGCGCGACGCCTTAGGTGGCATTGTCGGGCGGCTCGCTCTTGGCCAAACCGAAGCTCCGCCACCGAACTCAACGTGACTAGCGTTGAACGGTGGCCCAGAGCACTCCTCAACAGACTTTGCGACGCCTCACCATCATCGTGGCGATCCAGTGGATGGGCGCCACGTTGGGGCTTCCACTGCTTCCACTGTTCCTCGAGCACCGCGGTGGCGTGCCCACGATCATCGGATTTATCATGGCGTCCTTCTTCTTGGCGGGGGTCGTCACCCAGTTTTTTCTGGGTCGGCTCGCCGACCGATTCGGTCGACGTCCGATACTCATCTACAGCCTGGTTGCCTACGGCATCGCCAGCACGGCGTACCTCCTCCCGGTCTCGGCACCGTGGTTCGCCCTGGCGCGAGCGGTCCAAGGGGCGTCGGCCGGCGCGATCGAAGTGGCGTCAATGTCGGCGGTCGCAGCCCTCTTTTCCGAGAGCGAACGCGGTCGAGCCGTCTCGCGCATTATCGCCGCGCAACTGTTGGGCCTTGCCCTTGGTCCGATCGCGGGCGTCGTCGTGTCGGTCAACAGCCTCGGTTGGGCTTTCTTCGCGGCCGGCATGGTCAGCTTCGTGGCGGCGATCGTGGCGTACCGAACGAACTTGGGCGACCGAGCCTTCGATCCGACACCGCTGCCCAAGTTGCAGTGGAGCGCGCAACTCACGGGCGCCCTGGTCGCCGCCAGCGCCGGCGGCCTCGTCATCGGCGTGTACGAAGCCTGTTGGAGCCTTTTGATGCACGCCCACCACGCTTCGACGTTACAGATCCGACTTAGCTGGACAATCTTCTGTCTCCCCTTCGTGGCACTCAGTGGCATTGGTGGATGGTTGGCCGATCACGCCAATCGCCGCTACGTTGCCCTCGCCGGATTGCTGAACGGGGCGATCTTTCTGTCCATCTATCCGCATATTCACAACAACGACCTCATTTTGTTCATGGGGTCACTCGAGTCAATCGGCGCGGCCATGTCGGCGCCGTCGATCTCTTCACTGATGAGCCAAGGGGCGGTCCACCGCGAACTCAGTCGACGCCAGGGCCTCTACGCAACGTCGAATACCGCGGCACTCGCCGTCGCGGCCGGGACCTCGGGATTCCTCTTCACCATCAACTCGGCGCTTCCCTTCACGTTGCTCGCCGTCATCTCATTTGTTCTCGGACTGACGACGTTGTGGTGGTGGCGCAACGTAACGGGCAATATCACCGAAGTCACATAAGCGTCCGTGAAGGAGGGGCGGCTCTCGCCGCCCCTCCTTCACTACGTTCGTTGGTGACTAGGACGACTAACTCTTCCAGATTTCGTCCCAACGCGCCGATCCAGCGTCCGGGCTGAGGCAACGAGTCGTACCGTCACCGGCCGTTCCCGATACCCAGTTCTGCACGTGAGACCTCGCGGCCCACGCATTTACCGTCGTGTCGAGCATGACGTAGGGAATCTCGATCGCGAAGCGTCGGTTGACCGTCTGCCACGCCGTCTTCTGAGCCGCCGAACCGACTCGCGCCGCCATAGCGGACAGCAACGCCCCCTCCACGACGGGGTCGGCCTGGTGGGCAAAGTTGACGGCACCCGCGATTTGAGTGCCGGCCGGAAGCCCTGACATGCCGAGTCCGCCCGCGAGCGGCGAGGTGGTCGCCGGCTGTGAGTCGAACCACACGTAGTTGAGCGACTGGTCCGTGCCGCCGAACTGGTTCCAGCCCGCGCAGTCGAACTGGCCGTAGATCACGTTGTTGATGAGCGTGCTCTGGACGGATTGACGAGCCGTGATCGTGACGCCGATCTTCGCAAACTCCTGCTGGAAGAAGTCGAAGGCCTTGGTCGCGGTCGCGCTGCCGCTCAAAATGTCCATGACGAAGGCCACTTGAGAGACGTTGTTCTTCGCCTTGTAGGCATCGATGAGGGCCTTGGCCTTCGTCGGGTTATAGGCCGGATAGCCGGGATTCTTGTAGAACGGCGAGCTCTTTCGGAAGATGCCGTCGGTCAAGGCACCGACGTTGTTGTCGATCACCCGGAAGTATGTACTGCGGTTGACCGCCATCGCCAGGGCCTGTCGCACGCTCTGGTCGTTCACGACCGGCTTCATAGTCGTGTCCCACTGTCCCGAAGACGGGTTGACCGCACCCAAGGTGCCGAGCCAGTCGGCCTCTTGCACCAGCAACGGCGGCGCCTGACCCTTCAAGAGGTACGGCAACGATCCGGGCACGCCCAAACTCGCGAATTCGCCGGCCCACGCGAAGTACTGGTTCAACGTGCTTGTCGTGTTCATGATCAAGAAGTTGAGCCCCGGGTCGCGCGGCGAGTGGATGTCCGTGACGTAGCTCACGCCCTTCATGTGCTTGAAGGCGTTGATCTGGGGGCCGCTCTGTTGAAGGATCATGTCCACGTTGCCGGCCTGCAGCGCCTGGTTGCGGGCTTCGGGGTCCACGATGGTCTTGAAGTGAATATTGCTCAAGTACGGCAACTGACGTCCGTGCGCGTCCGACTTCCAGTAGCCCGCGTTCTTGGTCAACTGGGACTCGACGTTGACCTGCCAGGACTTCACTTTGAACGGACCGGTGCCAATCGGGTTACCGGTGTAGGTCGGCACGAAGGAGTCCGGGTGCGCCATGTAGGCAATCTGCTGCTCGGCCAGGGAAACCGGGAAGGCCGAGAACGGAATCACCATGTTGTACTGCACGGTGTAACTGCTGACTTTCGTCACCGAACCGATGATTGGCTTAATCGCCAGTCCGACCGTAGGGTCGGCGTTGGCGGCCACCCAGTTGGCGACGACAATGTCGGCGTTGAAGGCATCACCGTTTGTGAAGCTGATGCCTTGGCGAAGAGGAATTGTCCACACCGTGTAGTTGGCGTTGGGAGTGGCCGAGAGCGCCAGCATCGGCAACGCAACCTTGCCATTCGCCGACATCACGAACAGAGGGTCGTAAAGCGCGTTGGCGACGCAAAAGCCTGAAGCGTCCATCTTGCCTTGTGAGCCGTTAAAAATGTGGTAGTTCGGAACGTCGGAGAGAGTCCCGACGGTCAGCGTCCCCCCACGCTTCGGCTTGCCATTATTCACTCCAATTGCGGCGGCGCTGGCCGACGTGGCGAGAAGATCGTCAACGATCGATCCGGCCAGTGCGACACCACCGATTGTGGCAGCTGAGTGAGTTAGGAACGATCGGCGATCGAACGTGGATGACATCTTTGTCCTGCTTTCCCCCCGGAGCCCCGGCCTTGTGCTGGCGCTCCTACTGGTCGCAACTTAGCAAGAACCCATCGAGAAAGAAGGCCACCGAGGAATTCTCCCCGGGTTAAATTCCCGGGGCCCGATCGGCAGGGCGACGCCGATCAGACCCTGGGAAACTCATGCGAGGCCGTGCGGGTGACGGCCAGCGAGGGTGTGCAGAGCGTCGTGACATCGATCACGGCTGTGATGGTCGCTGTGATATTCGCACCGCCATTTCCGGCGACTTTGAGTGCCCTCGCCCACTGATTTGCCGTGAAATGTCGTTGAATCAGCGAGGAGTGTTCGTTCGGAATGGATGATCGAACCCGGGGTCGTTGCAATCGATGCCGCGTTCTTGGCAAATATCCCCGGCGAAAGTACGGTACTGACGAACAGTGTTCGACAGGTTCGGGTCCAGTACGTGGTTTCTCTTGCATCGCTGCTTTGCGGTGACCAGAGACGCGTCTTCCGTTCGGTCGCGTCGACCGTCCTCGCTGAGATGAATCCCGTGCGATCAATGGTGCTCACAGTCTTGGTAGGGAACATCGTGAAACTCGCCCTCTATCTCGGGTCGCCTTGCATCGAGACACATCCATCTTCGAAGGTCGGTTTGTGAGAGCCCTGTGAAAGTCCCTCGAGGAACTTTAAATGGCCATAAATGCCAACTTCTTGCCAGATCGTGGAGCACTCGCCCTTTATTTAGGTGATATCACTTAATTCTTGGCGAGTTCCGCCTGATTCGAGGTAGATAACAATCATTTCAGCAAGATTGAGATCGTCTCCTATTTGAAGCAGAGCCCAGACGGGGGGGCCGTCTGGGCTCTGACAGAACTGAGGAAGTGGTGCATCAGGGCCCGGATGGTTAGGGAGGGACCACCCGGGCCCTGAGATTGTGTCGACACCTATTACTTAGGTGTTCGTTGCTGCGGCACCTCGCGCATTTGCACCGATTCCGCTTGAGGTCACCTCCGTGCGAACCCGGAAGAAGGTCCTGCGTGTCGCGGGCCTCTCTTCCGGGATCGCTGGTACATGGGATTCACTTTCTGTCTCGAGTGGGGGATATCGAGACAGGGACATCTTCTCCCATGAGTGTGTGGATGGCATTGGGGGGACCTAAGAAGGAATTAAAACTCGAAGTTCGTCACGAAGTTGTCACGAAGGCCTCATGAACGGATTGAATTCGGGCATACTGGGCGCGTACGACTAGCACCTCACGGAGTCGTGTCAGGTGCACACCATCAATTAGGGAGGACCACACGAGTGGCGACAGGCATTGATATTCACGACGGATCATCGGGCGACGAAGCCTTCAAGGTTGAACGACGAGGCATTGACTACGTCCCCGAGAACGAACGCTGGGCTACCCCGCGCAACATCGCCGCCCTCTGGGCGGGTACGTCAATCAACGTCGAGTACTTCATCTACGGAGCACTCTTGATGGGCTTCGGCTTCAGTTTCTATACGGCGCTCGCGGTCATCATCATCGGCAACCTTTCGTATTTCCTTCTCGGCCTCGCGTCGCTGCAGGGTCCCGAGGCCGGCACGACGGCCTTCATGATCTCTCGGGCGCCCTTCGGCACTCGAGGTTCGCGTCTACTCAGCTTCTTCAACTGGCTCACCCAATTGGGATTCGAGACCGAGGGACTGATATTGATTGTCGGCGCGGCGCTCGTGCTGACCCAGATGGCCGGCCTTCACACCTCGAGTGGTTTGAAGGTCGCCTACATCATTCTCGCGGCGGCGATTCAGGCCGTGATGCCCTACCTGGGTCACGCGACGATGGTCAAGGTGCTCCGCGCTCTGATCATTCCCTTCGGCGCGATTTTCGTGTTGTTGGCGATCTATGACTTCAAGCACGGGTCCGCGAGCTTCAAAGGATTCGGCGGAGGTTGGGAGCTCTTCACCGCGGGACTGGCCTTCACCTTCGCGCTCTCCGGGGTCGGCTGGACGGAGTGCGGCAATGACTACACCCGCTACGTCGCTCGCGACGCGAGCAAGGGATCCATCGTCGGCTGGATGTTCCTCGGCACGGCGATTCCCGAAATCTTCATGATGGTCCTCGGTGCGGCCACGTTCACGTTCGTTTCCTCGAGTGCGCAGTCGGCTGACTGGAACGGTTCGAATCCTTTCGAGGCGCTGCACATACAGCACGTCATTCCCAGTTGGGTGGTCGCGCTCTTTCTGATCTTCGCGATCGTGCAACTGTTCGGCATCAACTCACTCGACCTCTACTCATCCGGCGTCTCTCTTCAGGCGATGGGACTCAAGCTTCGGCGCTATCAGGCCGTTGTCCTCGACAGCTTTCTCGCCTGTGGACTCACGATCTGGGCCATGTTCCAGTCGACCTTCTCGCTCTACATGAGGGAGTTCGTCGGCGTCATCATCGTGTGGATCGCCCCGTGGCTCGGCATCTATTTGATGGACTGGATCATGCGCAGGTATCGCTACAGCGCCTCGGAACTCCAGCGCGACGACAAGGGTGCGATCTACTTCGTCGGCAAGAGCGGCGTGAACTGGAACTCCATCGTCGCCTTCGTCGTCGGTATGGTCTGTGCCACGATCGCCTTCTCCAAGGCGCCGCCGCCGGTCAACTTCCCGTTCCACTGGATGACGCCGATTTCGAATCACTACGGGGGCGCCTGCGCCGGCAATCTCGTCCACAACGTCTGCACCGCCGGTTGGTACGGTGGCGCCGACTTCTCGGTGCCGACCGGCATCATCGTGGCCGCACTCGTGTACTTCGTACTCGAAAAGGTCACCGGCAACGTGTCTCGACAGGTCGCCAAGCAACAAGAACTCGAACCCACGTCCTAGAGAACGACACGGCCCCCGAGTCTCGGCTTGGGGGCCGTGTCGTTCTCGAAGCTATCCGGCCCAGTCTTCGACGAGGCCGCCCGAACCATCGGGGCGAAAGACCGGAATCGAGCCGAGTGCTCGAACCATCTGCGCGTCGTCGCCGAGCGAGGTTCGCCAAATCGACGCCTCGGTCACCA
>PNAH01000028.1:206576-238145 GCA_003170315.1 Acidimicrobiaceae bacterium | reverse complement strand
GTCGAGGCGCCGGTCGAAATCACGTCGTCCACGATGGCCACGCGCTTGCCGGCGACGTCCTTGATCCGAGCGCGATCAAAGAGCAGGCGTTGCTCGGCGTCGGTCGTGATCGAACGAACACTCTCGCTCACTGCGTCGGCCAAGTGGATCTTGGGGGTCTTGTGCAAGATGACGTATTGATCAAGCCCCAGGTGACGCGTGACTTCGACGACCACCGGAATGCCCATCGTCGCCACCGTCGCGACGATGTCGACGTCGTAGGGTCGGATGATCTCAGCCAGTTCGGCGCCCGCGCGCGACATGAACTCGACGCCCATGTCGACCGTGATGAGGAGGGCCAGGGCCAACTGTTCGTTGAGCGAGACGAGCGGAAGGTCGACACGCTGAGTGCCGATATCGACTGAGTACGTGCGCTCGCCCACGCTGAGCGAGCATACTTAGCCGATGCGTTCATCCCCATCACCACTCGATCGCGACCTCGCCCAACGAATGCTCGTGACGGCGTACGACGAAGCCGTTCTCGGACTGAGCGAGGGTGGCATTCCCATTGGCGCGGCGCTCTATTTGCGCGACGGCACGCTGATCAGCTCCGGCCACAACCGACGGGTCCAGGAACGCGACGCGTCAGTGCACGCCGAGACCGACGCCTTTCGCAAGGGCGGTCGTCGACGCGATTACCCGGACACCGTCATGGTCACGACGCTCTCACCGTGCTGGTACTGCTCGGGGCTGGTTCGACAGTTCAACATCGGCGCCGTAGTGATCGGGGAAGCGACGACCTTTCACGGCGGTCACGACTGGCTCGGCGAACTCGGCGTCGAAATCCTCGTCCTCGATGATCTGGCCTGCACGGAGTTGCTGAGCACCTTCATACTCGAGCACCCCGACCTCTGGAACGAGGACATCGGTCTGTAGTTAGCGCGCCGGCGGTCCAAACAGTCGATCGCCGGCGTCGCCGAGGCCGGGTGTGATGTAACCAACGTCGTTGAGTTCGGTGTCGAGCGCGGCGGCCACGATAGCGACGTCCGGGTGCCGGGAAAAGACGAAATCGACACCGGGCTGGGCCGCGATGAGACACAGCACCGTCACGTCACCGGCGCCGCGTGCGCGCAGCATGTCCAAGACACAGACCAACGATCCCCCGGTGGCGAGCATCGGGTCGCAGAGCACGACGTGCACACCGGTGAGCGACTCGGGCAGTCCGTCGAGGTACACGTCGGGCAGCAGCGTCTCTTCGTTGCGGCGCAGTCCCACCAGACAGACCCGGTGATGGGGCAACACCTCTTGGACCGCGGGGCTCATGCCGAGACCGGCGCGCAGGATCGGGACTATCAAATATTCGGTATCGATGCGCACCGCCGGCGCACCCTTGAGAACCGGCGTGTCGACTGTCGTCTCGGTGACGGGCGTCTCGCGAAAAGCCTCGTAGGCGACGAATCGCGAGATCTCCCCCGCGAGGCGCAAGAAGTCCGCGTTGGACGTCGCGACGTCGCGCAGGCTTCGGACCTTGTCCGCCACGACGGGGTGGTTGATGACGTGTAGTGATGGCACGACGTCAGACTACGTCGAGCGATGTTCACGCGTCGACGAAGCCCGTTGCCGAGATTCGGGGTTGCAGACGACCGGTATTATTGATCAATGCCTTCTTTCCTCTCTTCGCGTTCCGAACGCGTCCGAGAGCGAGAGCAGCAGTCGGCCAATCCCTTGGGAGGGGTGCGCTCGAAGTATCCCGGCCCGCGCCACGAGATCTCGCGCGATCAGAGCCTGACCTGGTGGCGCCGAGTACTTCCGGTGATTCAGTCACATCGTGTGACCTTCGTGACGGCGATTGTCCTTTCGTTCGTGAGTCTCATCTTCCAGGTGCTCGTGCCGAACATGCTGAGTAACGACATCGACCACACGTTTGTACGCCACGTCGCGTCTCTACACGGCGACGTTGTCTCGCTCGTCATCGTGGGGCTGTTGGCGGGAGCGGCCGGCATCATCTCTCGGCAATTCCTTTACAACACCGCCTATAACGTGGAGGCGGACCTCCGTTCGCTCATCTACCAGCACTTGACCTGGCTGTCATTCAGTTTCTACGACCGGGTCCAGTCCGGTCAGCTCATCAGCCGTGCCAACAGCGACATTCGCAGTGTTCAGATGTACTCCATCTTCGCACCGCTCATCATCGTGCAGTGCTTCATCGGTGTCGTTGCCTTTGGATTCATGCTCAGCATCAACTGGGCGTTGGCGCTGATCTCGATGGTGGTGATGCCGATTCTGTACGTAGTCGGCATCAAGATGCGCCGGGTCATGTTTCCAATCTCCTGGATCACTCAGGCTCGCTTGGCCGAGGTCGCGACAATCGTCGACGAGAACGTGAACGGTGTTCGGGTGGTGAAGTCGTTCGCGCAAGAGGAGGCGGAGATTGATCGCCTCGCCGACGCTGCGGAAGGTGTCGCCTGGGCCTACATCAAGGACGCCAACATTCGAGCGATCTGGTCGCCCTGGGTCCAGAACCTGCCCCAATTGGGACTCGCCCTGGTACTGCTTTGTGGTGGTTGGATGGTCCTGCACGGAGACCTGGCCTATCCCCAAATCCTCGCCTTCAGTCTGTATCTCTTGATGCTCCAGGCACCGTTCATGATGCTCGGCCAGCTCGTCATGATGGGACAGCGCGCCAGGGCCAGCGCCGGTCGAATCTTCGAGATCCTCGACGAGAATCCCGAGATCGTGGACCGCCCGGGCGCCTACGACCTCCTCGACGTACGTGGCGCGATCGACTTCAATCACGTGAACTTCACCTACGACAACGGTGCCGAGATTCTTCGCGACTTCGACGCCCACCTCTCGCCGGGAGAGACGGTGGCGATCGTCGGGCGCACCGGATCGGGCAAGTCCACCGTGGCGCGACTGCTCGATCGCTTCTACGACGTGACCGACGGCGACATCACCGTCGACGGACACGACCTGCGTGACGTGACGCTCACGTCACTGCGCGAGAACGTCGGCGTTGTGCTCGACGAGCCGTTCCTCTTCTCCATCTCCATCCGCGACAACATCGCCTATGGACGGCCCGACGCTTCCCTGGAGGAGATTCAGACAGCGGCGCTCGCCGCGAACGCCGAGGAGTTCATAGTCCGCCTGCCCAATGGTTACGACACCGTCGTCGGCGAGCGTGGCTATACCCTCTCCGGTGGTCAGCGCCAGCGCATCGCGATTGCCAGAACGTTGCTGCTCAATCCCCCGATCCTCATTCTCGACGACGCCACCAGCTCGATCGACGTGCACGTGGAGTCGGGCATCTATGAGGCCCTCCGCGGTCTCTTGACGCAGCGCACCACGATCGTCATTGCGCACCGTATCTCAACCATCGCACTCGCCAGTCGGGTCTTGGTGCTCGATGAGGGTCACGTGATCGCGAGTGGCACGCACGAGGAGTTGCTCGAACGCGAACCGCTGTACTCAGAGATTCTCGCCCAGACCACGTCGAGCGAGGGGTCCTGATGGGTTGGGGTGGTCCCGGTGGAGGAGCGATGTTCGGTCCCAGCGCGTCCTCGTCCAGCGGACAGGCGGGACTTCCGTTCGGCGGCATTCCCGAAGAGCTGATGGAGGAGGCAACGAAGCTGCTCGCGAGCGAACCCGTTCGCGAGCCGTCCCACGTTCACTTCACGCAACGACCGAGCGAGAAGGAACGCGAGCGTTTGACCCTTCCTCAGTTGCTACGCGTCTACCCCAAATGGGTGGTCGCCGGTTCGGCGCTCGTCATCGTCATCAGCCTCACGTTGCAGGCCGGACCGCTCCTCACTGAGTACGCCATCAGTCACGGGATGGAGCGCCACAAGAACCTGAGCGTGATCGTGGTGTGCTCCGTGCTATACCTCGCTCTCGCTTTCGTCAGTGTCTACTTCCAGAGACAGCAGGTCAACGTCACGGGCAAGCTCTCCTCACGCGTCATGCACGACCTACGTATTCGAGTCTTCACGCAGTTCCAGCGACTGAGCCTCGACTTCTTCACCGAAGAGAAGGCCGGCGTCTTAATGAGCCGAATGACGAGTGACATCGAGAACTTGCAACAGCTGATTCAAGACGGCATCAGCCAGTTCGCACTCCAGGGACTCACGATGGTCGTCATCACCGTCATCTTGTTCCTCACGAACGTCGAACTCGCGGCGTGGACCGTGCTGCTCGTGATTCCCCTCCTCGTCGTTTTTTCGATTTGGTATCACCAAGCGTCGGAGAAGGGCTACCTGCTCGCGCGCGACCGAATCGCGACCGTTTTGGCCGACCTTTCCGAGTCGCTCTACGGGATTCGTGTCGTGACCGCGAACAACCGCCAGCGCCGCAACATCCGAAACCACCGACACGTGGTGGGCGCCTATCGCGACGCCAACGCGTACACCGGTCGCGTCAACGCCATCTACGGTCCGTCCACGCTCATGATCGGCATCTTGGGCCAGGCCCTGCTGCTCGGTATCGGCGGCCACATGGTCTTGAACCACCAACTCAACGTGGCGCAACTCATCGTGTTCTTCCTCTACCTCAATCGATTCTTCGCACCGATCCAACTGCTCGTCCAGCAGTACACAACCCTGCAACAGGGTCGCTCGTCGATCATCCGGCTGCGCGAACTGCTCGACATCGCGCCGACCGTCGACGAGGTGCCCGACGCGACCGACCTGCCCGTCATCGAGGGACGCATCACCTTCGAGCACGTCGACTTCGCGTATTTGAGCGACGAGCCGGTATTGCACGACGTCAATCTGGAGATCTCCCCGGGCGAGTCCGTCGCCTTCGTTGGTCCGACCGGCGCCGGCAAGTCGACCATGGCCAAACTCGCGAACCGCTTCTACGACCCCACGTCGGGCCGGGTGCTGCTCGACGGGATTGACATCAGAACAGTCACCTTGCGTTCGCTGCGCTCACAGCTCGGCGTCGTACCCCAAGAGCCCTTTCTCTTTGCGGGGTCCATCCGCACCAACTTGAGTTTTGGCCACCCCGAAGCGACCGAGGACGAGATCAACACCGCGGTCGACGTCGTCGGGCTTCGCGAATTGGTGGACCGGCTTCCTCAAGGTCTCGAAACCCCGGTGCACGAACGTGGCCAGACGCTTTCGGCTGGCGAACGTCAACAGCTCGCGCTGGCGCGGGCCTTCCTCGCACGACCCCGCGTGCTCATCTTGGACGAAGCAACGTCCTCGCTCGACCTGCAAAGCGAGACGGTCATCGAGCGAGCCCTCGATCGTCTCCTCGAGGGCCGGTCGGCGATTCTCATCGCGCATCGCCTCACGACCGCCCAACGTGCGAACCGCATCGTCGTCATCGACGACGGCGGCATCGTCGAGATGGGTACCCCCGCGGAACTGCTGGCTCGGGGCGGCGCCTACGCCACCATGTACGACGCGTGGCTCGCCTCGGGCGGTCGTGACGCAACCCGCGCCGACGCGACGGATCTTTAAGCCATCCCCTTGACGGCCTCGATGAGCGACGCCGGCGTCTGCTCGCCGAGCGGGAAAGGGTGCACTTGCAAGTGGGTCACGCCGGCCTCCCTGAACGCGGCGACGCGCTCCTTCACGTAACTCGCCGGACCGCACAGCGTCGTGAGTTCTAGGAACTCGTCGGGTATCGCCGCCTCGGCCTCCTTCTTCTTGCCATCGAGATAAAGGTCCTGGATGATCGCAGTCTCCTTTTCGAAGCCGTAGCGCACCATGAGTTCGTTGTAGAAGTTCTTGCCCTTGGCACCCATGCCCCCCACGTAGAGCGCGGTCCCCGAACGCGAGAACTCTCGTAGCGCCGTAACGTCCTTCCCTTCGCCGATGGCGAGCAGACCACCGGCCGAGATCATCAGTTCGCCCAGCGACGGGTCGCGCGTTGCTCGCCCGGCCGAGAGCGACGCGCCCCAGACCTCGTGGGCGCGCTCGGGAATGAAGAAGACTGGGAGCCAGCCGTCGGCAATGGTCGCGGTCATCTCGACGTTTTTTTCTCCCAGCGACGCGATCCATATCGGAATCTCACCGCGCACCGGGTGCGTCAAGATCTTCAGCGCCTTGCCGAGGCCCGTGCCCTGATCACTCGGCAGCGGCAACGTGAAGTGCTTGCCGTGGTGCACCAACGGCGCCTCTCGCTTCCACACGTTGCGACAGATATCCACGATCTCGCGCGTTCGTCCCAGCGGATTCGCGTAGGGCACGCCGTAAAAACCCTCGATGACCTGCGGGCCCGAGGCTCCCAGGCCCAGGTGGAACCGTCCGTCGGAGAGCGCGTCAATACCCGCCGCGGTCATGGCGATCAACGACGGGGTGCGCGAGTAGATGTTCATGATCCCCGAGCCGATCTGGACCCGCTCGGTCAGCGCCGCGAGGTACCCCATCAGGGAAGGGCTGTCGAACCCGTAGACCTCGGCGACCCAGACGAGGTCGAGGCCGGCGCGCTCCATCTCGGCGACACTTCGCGCCGCCTCCTTGAAGCCTCCCGAGTACGCCAGGATCGTCGAAATCTGTAGCGGTGGACGGTTGGTCGGGGTCATGGACGTCAGAGCAGCAAGGCCCTGGTCCTGGCCCGAATGCCATTCACACGTGACGTACGCTGGTACCTGTAAGCAATCTCGCTTTCACAAGATCAAAGGCTGGTGACAACGTGGTCACGCGTCCGACTGAGGCGTCCCCTCACGAATTCAACCCGTGGCTGCATGTCACGTCACTCATCGAGACGGCCGGGCACCTGCTCGGTCTGAACGAGGGATTGATCAAGCGAATCGTGACCCCGGAGCGAATCCTCGAAGTCGCGGTCCCCGTGCGCATGGATTCCGGCGAAATCGAGATGTTCCACGGGTGGCGGATCCAACACAGCACGGCGCGCGGCCCCGGTAAAGGCGGCATTCGCTTTCATCCCAGTGTGAACGTCGATGAGATCGCGGCCCTCAGCGCCGACATGTCCATCAAATGCGCGGTCGTCAATATCCCCTACGGCGGCGCCAAGGGCGGCATCCGCGTCGACCCGACGGCGCTGAGTCGCGCCGAACTGGAGCGACTGACCCGCCGCTACGCCTTCTCCATCGCGCCCATGATCGGACCGGACCGCGACATTCCCGCCCCGGACATCAATACCGACACGCAGGTCATGAGTTGGATCATGGACACCGTGTCAATGCTGGCCGGACACAACATCCCCGGCGTCGTCACCGGCAAGCCGCTCGCCATCGGTGGCACGCTCGGTCACGCCGGCGCGACGTCGCTCGGCGTGACGATCTGCACCAGCGCGATCCTCCAACGCCTCGGCCGCCTCGCCAGTGAACAACGCGTGGTCATCCAGGGCTACGGCAAGGTCGGAGCGCCGTTGGTGAAGCTCTTGAGCGACCGCGGCATGAAGGTCGTCGGCGTGGCCGATATTCGCGGGGCGATCCACGTTCCCACGGGCATCGATCCCGTGCTCATGACCAGTCACTTCAAAGAGGCCGGCACCATCGTCGGCTACCCGGGCGCCGAAGCGGTCGCGGCCGATCTGCTTTTCACGCTGCCCAGTGATATCGCGATCCCCGCCGCCTTGGGTGGCGTCATCGACCAGGACATCGCCAAGACCATGTCGGCCTCGATCGTCGTCGAGGCGGCCAACGGTCCGACCACTGGCGAGGGTGCCGAGGTACTCGCGAGTCGAGGTATCGCGGTCGTGCCCGACGTCCTCGCCAACGCCGGTGGCGTCGTCGCGTCGTACTTCGAGTGGGCTCAGGACCTCCAGGGCTATCTGTGGGAGCCGGAACTGTTCCACGACCGTTTGGAAAAGACGTTGCGCGAAGCGTTTAACTACATCTGGACTCGTCACCTCCAACTGGGCGTCACGTTGCGGGAGACGGCGATCGCCGTCGGTGTCGAGCGCATCGCCGAAGCAACCGAACTTCGAGGGCTTTTTCCGTAATCGCGTCAACCAGTCGTCACCGACTATTCACACGCGAATCAGACTTTCAGAAAAGACATTTGTCGAGCACGACTGTCTATGCGAGTGTTACGAGATGACTCCGACCGAACCGACTCGCGATGAACTCGAAGAAATCATCTCGTCGTTACGTGAAGAGATCACTCGACTGAAGGAAGAGATCCGTCGGTTTCGTCGTGAGACGAACGAGACGCCGCCGCACTATCTCTAATGATCACGTCGTAGTGGTGGTCGTCGAGCACGAGAGTTGGTTGCGCGCCGACAGGACCAGCGCGGCTTCGTAGATCAATAGCGGCCGATTGAGGATGCCGTCAGAGACCGCCGACACAATGTTGCGTGAAACGGTGGCGGCCTGCGCGAGGGACGCGGTCACGGAGGTCGGCGATCCGAACAGGATCAAGTCATCACCCGCCGCCAGCGCCTTCACCGACGCGGCGGCCAAGCTGAGGTGCAGTGCGCTGATCGCTCCGGCCGACAACGAATCGGTGACGATGAGTCCATTAAAACCGAGGTCGCTCCGAAGAGCATTTACGGCGACCGACGAGAGTCCGGCCGGCAGTGACGTCAGACCGGGGATGCGCGCGTTGGACATCATTACCGCGGTGGCCCCGTTCGCGATCGCCTGACGAAAGGGAACGAGACCCGTCGTTTGCAACTTCGCCCACGACAGTGTCGCCGCCGGACCGTAGTCGGTGTCGCGCGTCGCGTAGCCCAGTCCCGGGAAGTGCTTCACGACCGACAACACGCCGGCCTCTTGGAGACCCTTCATGAACGCGGTGCCGTCGGTCGCAGCGACCGACGGCACACCACTGAGGGATCGGTAGCCGTCGGGATTGGCCGCACCGGGATACTGGGCCCGAGCGTCCACGTCCAGCACCGGCGCGAGGTCCGTGTTCACGCCGGCGGCCGCCAGAGCGGCACCCACCCGTCGAGCGATCGCGGTGATCTGCGTCGCGCTGAGGTTCTTCCCCATCGTCTGCGCCCACGGAAACGAACCGACCAAGTTCGTGAGCCGTTCGACGCCGCCGCCCTCATAGTCGGTCATCACCATCCAGGCGTAATGGCCGGGTCGTTCTCGCTGGAGAGTGGCGAGGACTTGGGGCATCGACGCGGGCGCCGTGGAACCGAATAGGAGTATTCCGCCATAGCCGGCGCGCGCGGCCGGTCCCAACGCGCCGATATTCGTCGCCTCGACCGGTATCGCGATGGTCTCATTCGCCAACTGCTCGGTCGTCCAGGTCGAGACGATTTGCATCGCGCACTCGACGTTGTTGAGGGTCGTTCGACGCTCACTCGCGCCGACACTCACCACGAACACGCTGGAGAGCGCTACCGCACCGAGGAGGATTCGCCATTGTCGCACGCATGAAGGCTACGACGGGGAATTACGAATTGCCGACCGCTACGCTGGCGAGCGTCGAAAAGAGTCCGATGTCACAGTTGATGCCCGCGGCCTTCATCGGCCACGGAAACCCCATGAACGCGATCGAGCAGAATCGCTACACCGAGAGTTGGACGAGATTCGGAGCTTCGATGGAGAAGCCCCGAGCGATCCTGGTGATCTCGGCGCACTGGTACGTGAACATCACCGCGGTCACGGCCATGACCGCACCGCGCACGATTCACGACTTCTACGGCTTCCCGCAGGAACTGTTCGCCGTAGAATATCCGGCGCCCGGCAATCCCTCCGTCGCCGAACGAATCGTCGACGTTGTTCAACCCACCTACGTCGGCCTCGATGAGGACAGTTGGGGTATCGACCACGGCACGTGGTCGGTCCTCGTGCACATGTTCCCCGCGGCGGACGTGCCCGTCTTGCAACTTTCAATCAACGCCGAATTGCCCTTCGACTACCACTTCGATCTGGGCGCGAAGTTGCACGCGTTGCGCAGCGAAGGCGTCCTCATCGTGGGCAGCGGCAACGTCGTGCACAACCTACGACTCGTCGACTTCAACTCTCCCGGCGTGGGTACCGACTGGGCTCATCGATTCGACGACGATATGCGCGAGATCATGACGAGCGACGCGGCCGAACTTGGTCGGGCCAGTGCCCACGATGACTACCGTCTCGCCGTCCCGACGCCCGACCATTTCTTGCCACTCGCCTACGTCGCGGGACTGTCGGCCGCGGCGAATACGCCGACGCGCACGCTGATCGACGGTTACGAGTTCGGATCGTTGTCGATGACCGCGTACGAGTTGCCGGCCGCCTAGGTCACTTTCGACGCGAGAGTCGCACTGCTCGCACCAGCGACGCCGCCAGCGCGAGAGTGGCGAACACGGGTAGGACCACTATCGCGGCGGTGTTGAAATGGCCACGCTCACTCAGCAGGGCAATGACCCCGATGATCACCAGGGCCGCGACGAAGAGTTCGGGCGTGTCGCCCACCAAGAAGTCCCACCAGAAGCGACCGAAGCCGCGCAGGAGGCGCAGCACCAGTGGCGGACGACGGTTCACGCGCTCGTCCTCTGCGTTTGTGCGCTGGTCTCGCGTCGCAGGGACACGACGAACAGCCACGTGACGACGGCGTAAATCGCGGCGAGTCCGAGGAGCATGGAGTCGCCGCCGGGCCAACGGACCTTCAACCCTTCGCCGGTCCAGAACGTCCCGTAGGTCACCAGTAGCACGCCGACCGACATCTTCAACAGGTTCTCCGGCACACTCGAGAGCTGTTTGGCGACCACGACGCCACACAAGGCGACCAGGACGACGGCGACCGCGGCCACGACGGACGCGAGACCCAGCTGGTGCGCCGACGTGCCGAGCGTGATGACCAGAATGACCACCTCGAGGCCCTCGAGAAAGACTCCCTTGAAGGCCATGACGAAGGCGATGCGGTCTCGACCGGGGGTCGATCCGGCTGCTCGTAACGTGGCGACAGACTCCTCATAGATGGCGTCCTCGTCGTGTTTGGCTTTCAAGCCCGAGGCACGGAGAATCGACTTTCTCAGCCACTGCATTCCGAAGATAAGTAGCACGCCGCCGACGACGAGTCGCAAGGCACTGAGTGGAACGTGCACGAGGGCCGGACCGAAGGCCGCGACGAGGGCCGTCAGTACCAACAGTGCCGCGCCCGTTCCTTCGAAAGCGGAGCGCCATCCGCGCGTGTGACCGACGGCCAGCACAATCGTGAGGGCTTCAACCATCTCCACGCACGACGCCAGGAACACGGCACCGACGAGCACGACCGTTCCCGATGAAACCGATGTTGCTACGAACACAGCTCATTCCCTCTTACTGGTATCACGTACGCAGGGCTATTGCGAATAAATGCGATTGCACCGAAGTATGTGACAAATCGATTCATCCGAACAACTCAGTCGTATCGCACGCCCATTTCAGGTCCAAGGTTACTATTGGTCACGCGCAGCCGGCCGTGATGTCTCGTCGCTCACTACTCACGCCGACGAAGTTCGTCTTCGACCGCGGCCGGGTCGAGTCCCCGTGAACGGAGCAGGACGAGAGTGTGAAACCACAGGTCGGCCGCTTCTTCGATCACTCGTTGGTCACTTTCGCCGAGCGCCGCAACCACCAGTTCGATCACCTCTTCGCCGACCTTTCGCGCCACGTGGCTGGTCCCTTCGTGAAGCAAGTTCACGACATAAGACCCTTCGGGGGCGTCTTGTTCGCGTCGGAGGATCTTTCGCCACAGCCACGGCGTGAAACATGACGTAGCCCCGTCGTGGCAAGCCGGTCCGTCAGCGGAAACGCGCACCAGAACTGCGTCGTCGTCGCAATCGTGCGCGATTTCTACGACGTGCATCGTGTTGCCGGACGTCTCACCCTTTTGCCACAGCTTTTGACGGGACCGCGAGAAAAAGTGAACGAGTCCGCTCGATCGCGTCAGCGCGAGCGCCTCTTCGTCCATCCATCCCAACATCAAGACGCGCCCCGAAGCGTCGTCTTGCACGATTGCCGCACGAAGTTCATCACTCATATCAATTCCCTCATTGGTCGAAGTTGGATACCGAGGTCTTGGATCTCTCGACGAAGACCGGGCAGGCCGGTCGGGTTCTCGTGCACGATCGACGCGATCAGCGCCGCGTCGGCAATTCGCAGGGCGTCGGCGACGTGCGCGGCCGAACCGGCGCCACCAGACGCGATAACCGGCACTGACACGGCGTCACGAACGGCGGCGGTCAACTCGAGGTCGAATCCTTCGCGGCGCCCGTCGTGCGAAATTGACGTCAACAGAATCTCACCGGCGCCCCGCGACGCTGCTTCCACGGCCCACGGGATTGTCTTGGTCGCGGTCACCACGCGACCGCCGTGCGTATGCACGACACCGTCACCGGCGTCGATCGCGACCACCACCGCTTGACTGCCGTAGCGCCGCGCAATCGCGCTGATCAAACTGGGATCGGCCAGAGCGGCCGAGTTGAGGGACACCCGGTCCGCACCGGACTCAATGATTCGGATCGCGTCCTCCACGGAGCGCACACCGCCGCCGACGGTAAAAGGAATCTCCAGTACGTCGGCGACGTCCGCGACCACCGTCGTCATCGTGGCGCTCTCCTCGGGCGTCGCCGTGATGTCCAAGAAGACCAGTTCGTCGGCTCCTCCGTCGCTGTAGAACTTCGCGAGTTCCACCGGATCACCGACGTCTCGAAGTCCCACGAAGTTGACGCCCTTGACGACGCGCCCGTGCGCCACGTCGAGACAGGGGATCAGACGGGCGAGAGGCATCGCTCGAGAAACGCCAAGCCGGCGGTCCCGCTCTTTTCCGGGTGGAATTGGACACCGAAGAACGCGCCGCGTTCGACGGCGACGGTCACACCTTCGGACGTGGCGACGCCGTCGGGGCAGTGCGCGGCGTACGAGTGGGCAAAGTAGAACGCGTCACCCCACGGCTCCACCGTGGCCCAACCCAAGCGAGGGACTCGACCCTCGGTCATCAGATGAACCGAACCGCTCAACAGCCCGATGCCGTCGACGCCACCGTCCTCGTCACTGTGCTCCAGCGCCAACTGCATGCCAAGGCAGATGCCGAGGATCGGCGCGCCGGAAGAGAAGCGATCACGCAGCGCTTGGGCCGCGCCGGTCGAATCGAGGTGATCCATGGCGCTGCGCGCCGAACCGACCCCCGGGAGAATCACCAGGTCGCCGTCAGTGATCACGGCGGGATCGCAGCTAACCACGCTGGTCGCACCGAGGTGGGCGAGCGCCGCCCGTACTGATCGCGTATTGCCGGCGCCGTAGTCGACCACCACGACGTCACTCATAGCGATCCCTTGGTCGAGCGCACGAGCGTGCCGTCGCGAGTGAGGGCCTGAGCGAGGGCTCGTCCGACGGCTTTGAACGCGGCCTCGGCGACGTGGTGGTCGTTCTCACCGGTCGCCGTCACGTGCAGCGTGATCCTCGCGTTCTGAGCGAGGGACTGAAACGCGTGGGCCGCCATGCCCGGGTCGGGTGTGATCGCGATGGAGGCGGTCGCTCGACCGGAGAGGTCGACGACGGCGTGGGCCAGAGCCTCGTCCATCGGGACGCGCGCCTCGCCGTAGCGCGTGAGTCCTCGGCGATCGCCGAGCGCCTCGTCGAGGGCTTCGCCGAAAGTGATCATCATGTCCTCCACCATGTGGTGTTCGCCGGTCTCGAGGTCACCCACCCCCTCCAAACGCAGGTCCATACCTCCGTGAAACGCCAACTGCTGGAGCATGTGGTCGTAGAAACCGAGCCCGGTGTTCACGTAGACACGACCTTCGCCGGGAATGCGGAGCCGGATGTTCAACAGCGTCTCGGCCGTCGCGCGACGACGACGCACCGAAGGACTCGGCATCGCCGCGCCCTCGCGAACGCCGCGAAGTGCGTCGAGCAAGACGTTGTCGTCGAGTTCGTCCTTCACGCTGATCCGCAGTCCCCCTTCGTAGGCGCGCACGACCACGCCGTAGGCCATCAGCTGCTCGACCAGTTCTTGGGGACGCTCCATCGGGATGAAGAGGAAGTTCGTGTAGGACTTCACCGGCTCCAGTCCGAGCGAGGTCAACTCCCCGGCGAGTCGCTCGCGCTCCGCCACCTGCGTCGAGACGTCGAGCGGCGTCGCAATGGCCGCGAGTGCCAGTGACGCCGACAGCGACGAGACCGAGAGCGGGGCCTGACGTGACGTGATGATGTCGATCAACTCCGGACTCGCGATGGCGTAGCCGACGCGGGCGCCGGCCAGGCCGTAGGCCTTGGAGAACGTTCGCAGCACGACGGCACCAGAGTTCACACGGTCCAGCGCGTCGACGCCGGCGTAGTCGGCGTAGGCCTCGTCGATGATCAACTGGCCGTCCACGTCGGGGATCTCCGGTAACTCCCCCGTCGGGTTGTTCGGTCGACAGACGAAGATGAGGTCCGCGGTCTTCGGATCGTCCACGATCGTGGCGCCGGCCATGGCCGCGGCGAAGGGGTACATCGAATAGGAGAACGCGGGCACCGTGGCCACCGTGCCCCCCTCGGCGAAAAGCCGCGCCAGCAAGATGATGAACTCGTCGCTGCCGGCGCCGAGGGCGACCTGGTCGAGGCCGACGCCGTGTCGTTCGGCGATGGCCGTGCGCAACGCGAAGTATCGACCGCGGTCGTATTCGTTGACGTCCGCGAGGGCCCGAGCGAGCGCCGCCGGGCGAGCGCTAGGAGGCGGCGTCGCCGCCACGTTGCCGTCGAATCGAACGATCTCACGCGGGTCCAATCCGACTTTTTCCGCGATCACCTCGTTCGACGGGGGCCACTGGTAACTAGCGAGCGCGACGGGTCGTTTCATCGACGCGCCGTGACCTTGTGGGCGGGCATGTCCTCGAGATCGGCCAGCGCCTCGATCGTGGGCGCCAGGCGGTCCAGTCCCTCCTTGGTGACGCGCTGGACGGTGACGGTCTTCATGAAGGCTTCGAGACCGAGCCCGCCCGTCGACTTGGCCCACCCGCCGGTCGGCAGCACGTGATTGCCGCCGGTGGCGTAGTCGCCCGCCGGCACCGGCGAGTAGGGACCGACGAAGACCGCACCGGCGTTTCGAATGCGATCGGCTAAGGACTCCGCGCGCTGGCCCAACAGCGCGACGTGCTCGGCGGCGTAGGCCTCGACTTCGGCCAGAGCGGCGTCGAGGTCGTCGCCGACCCACACCACATGGGCGCGCGAGTCAGGACCGTGTTCCATTTGAGCATCGAGTTCTTGTTGAACGATTTCGGCATCGAAGCCGACGTCCGCCACGACGACCACTTCACTCGGTCCGGCCGGTAGATCGATCGCCACGTCGCGACTGACGAGCAGTTTGGCGGTGTTGACCGCGCCCCCGCCGGGACCAAAGATCTTGTCGACCGGGGCGATCGACTCGGTGCCGTAGGCCATGGCCGCGATAGCTTGCGCGCCACCGATCGCCCACACCTCGTCGATGCCGAGCAGCGCCGCGGCGGCGGCGACCGTGGCCGATCCCTTCGGCGGGGTACAAACCACGATTCGTTCCACTCCGGCGACCTGGGCTGGCACGCCGGCCATTATGAGCGACGACACCAGGCCGGTCGGCACGTAGATGCCAATCGAACGAATGGGCGTCCATCGACGTTCGAGCGTGACGCCGGGCGATACTTCCAGCGTCAAGTCGGACGGTCGTTGCGCGGCGTGCCAGGTGCGTACGTTTTGGGCCGCGGCGAGCACCGCCGAAGTGGGAATGTCACCGTAGGCAACGGCGCGCTGGGGACTCGAGGCCGTGGTGCCGTCAAACCTCTTCGACCATTCGACGAGTGCGAGGTCGCCGCGGGCCCGAACATCGTTCACGATGTCCTCAATGGTGACCGGCGTCGCGATGGCGACGGGTTTGCTCACGGCACCATCCGTTCGACGGGCAGCGTGAGGATGGAGCTCGCGCCGCAGGCTTCCAACCGCGGCAGTAGCGACCAAATCTCGGCCGCCGGTACCAACGCGTGCACCGCCACCACGCCCGGCGTCGCCAGATCCATGATCGTCGGCGATCCCGACGTGGGCAACAACGCCGTTACTTCGGCCAGCCGATTCTTGGCGACGTTGCACAAGAGGTAACGATTCGCCCGTGCGTTGATGACGGATCCGAGCACCATGGTGAGCGTCCGGCGAGCCTCGAGATCGGTGGAGCCGACTCGCCCAACCAGCACCGCTTCCGATTCGAACAACGTGCCAATCGAGCGCAGTCCGTTGGTGCGCAGCGTGCTCCCGGTCGACACCAGGTCGATGATCGCGTCGGCCAGGCCGAGTCGGGGGGATATCTCGACCGACCCGGTGACCTGCACCAGTTCGGCGCTGACGCCGAGTTCGGCCAAGGCGCGAGCAGCGATGCGCGGGTGCGACGTGGCGATTCGTCGACCGGCGAGATCTTCGATGCACCGGGCGTCATCCTCCATCGAAACGGCCGCCTGCAGTGAACAAGCACCGTAGCCCAGGCGCAGGAGCACTTCGATGTCGCTCTCGCGCTCCGATATCAGGTCGAGGCCGGTGATCCCGCAGTCCACCACGCCGTCTTGGACGTACTCGGGCACGTCCTCGGCACGCACGAAGAGCAGATCGATGTCGGCGTTGCGACAGTGCGATTGCAAAACGCGCTCGCCCGGCTCCTGGGGCGAGACGCCGCTCGCTTCCAACAGGGACCACGACGGTTCGCGAAGCCGACCCTTGGACGGCAACGCCAACGACAGGCGACGGTTCATCGTCGGCTCCGCTTCAGCACCGCGGCGTAGCCACCCTCGCCGTAGTGGAGCCATTGGGCGACGCGCGTGACGGTCGCGGTCGACGCGCCGGTACGGCGCGATATCTCTTGGTAGGAGACGCCGTCATTGACCAAACGCGCGACCTGGAGGCGTTGGCCCATGGCGTCGATCTCGGTGGTCGTGCAGAGGTCCCGTAAGAACGCCGCGGTGACGGTTTTGTCGCGAAGCGCCGCGAACGCTTCTACGAGTTCGTCGAAGCGCGCGGCGGTCTCGGGATTCGTTTCGGCCGAAGTTACTTTGCCACTAGTCATTTCACTATGCTAACATGCTAACACGCTGCTATGCAAGTCCTCCCCGCTCTCGACCTCCTCGGCGACGACGCCGTTCGTCTCGAACAAGGCGACTTCGAACGCGTTATCTTCCGCCAGCCCATTGAGGACTTCATGGCGCGAATCGTGGCGACCGAGCCGCCGCTCATCCATATCGTCGATCTCCAGGGCGCTCGCGACGGGGCGTTGCGCCTGGACGTGGTCCAGCGGTGCGTGGCCGTGTCCGGTGGCATTCCGTTACAGGTCTCGGGAGGCATCCGCTCCCTCGACGCCGTCCAGGCCGCGCTCGACGCGGGCGCTTCGAGGGTCATCGTCGGCACGGCGGTGTGGGAGGACAGTGACGCTCTGGCGATCTTCGCGCGAACGTTCGGACCACGACTCCTCGTGGCCCTCGACGTGCGTGACGGTCGAATCGCCACCCGGGGCTGGACCGAGTCGAGCGGTCTCGACGTCGACGACGCGCTGTCGAGGTGCCGCGAGGCCGCCGTGGCGCGCCTGCACGTCACGGCGATCGATCGAGACGGCACCATGCGCGGTCCGGACCTCGCGCTCTACCGCCAGGTCTGCGCTAGCGGCATCGCGGTCGTGGCGGCCGGTGGCGTTCGTGATGACCGTGACCTCGACGCGCTCGCCGCGATCGGATGCGAAGCGGCCGTGATGGGGCTCGGCTACCTACCTCGACTCGGCGTGCAACTCGACTCGTGACGCCGCCACGGTGCATTACCTCAGGGCGATGACGACCTTGCCCCGCGGCTGGTCGTCGGCGACGCCACCTCGAAGTACGTCGATGGCGTCGACGGCCCCTTCGATCCCGTAACGATGCGTGATCAGAAACGAGGGCCTGAGATATCCCGCGTTCACCTGCTCGACGACCTCGGTGAAGGACTGGCTGGTGTAGGCGAAACTTCCTTGGATCACGATGTCATTGTTGACGACGTCGTCGGGTGCGAGCTCGACGCGCGTGCCGTGTGGCGGCAATCCGAGGAGGATCACCATCGCTCCGCGGGCCGCCAGTGCCAAGGCCGTCGACGCTGACGCCCCGGTGCCCGCCGCTTCGATCACGAGGTCGAACAGTTCTTGGGGCACGTCGGTCACAAACACGTCAGCGCCGGCCGCTTTCGCCAGTGGCTCCTGAGCGAATCGACGTCCGACCATCACCACCCGAGCGGGCCGGAAGCGCCGGATCAGGTGAGCGGCCAGGAGAGCGATGGTTCCGTCGCCGATCACCACGACGTTCAGGCCCTCGCGCAGCGCGAACCGGCTTAGCGCTCTCCACACCACCGCCATCGGCTCGATCAGCACGGCGTCGTCGAGGTTGACCGACGCCTCGAGCGGGTGGATGAGTCGGCGCGGCACGGCGATGCGCTCGGCGAGGGCGCCGGGTCGCGTAAAGCCAATTTCGTCATACGTGGTGCAGCGATTGGTCGCGCCGATGAGACACTCGCTACAGACGCCGCACGGAATCACGCCTTCCACGACGATCCGCTCACCAGACTTCGCCACGTCGGGTACGTCGTCCATTAGTTCGCCCACCCATTCGTGACCGAGGATGAGCGGATAGCGCACGTACGCCGGATCGATGCTTCCGTCAATCAACTCCAGATCGGTGCCGCACATGCCCGCGAGCAGCGGGGCGACCAGTACTTCGTCGTTGCCGGCGCCCGGTGCAGCGACGGATTCGAGATCGACGTCGTGGGGGGCGCGTACGACGAGCGCGCGCATCATCTTCGACCTTGGCGAATGCCACCGAGCAAGAACGTCATTCGATCGGCGTGCTCTTTCACAATCGCGCCGAGGCGTTGAACCTCGCGAAGCGAGACATCGACTTTCAGCCCGGTGATGCTGAGGGCGCCGGCGCACCCGCCTTGGTGGTCGAAGAAGGCCGCACCGACGCAAAACACTCCTTCGGCCTCCTCTTCGTCGTCGGTGGCATAGCCCTCCACCCGAACTCGATCGAGGTCCTCGAGCAGCGCGGACACTTCGGTCAACGTCTTCGAGGTATGCACGGCCATGCCCGCATCGGCAATGAGATCGCGAACCTGTTGCTCGGTCATCTCGGCGAGGATCGCTTTGCCGGCCGCGGTCGCGTGGGGCTCTTCTCGCTGACCCAAGGGGGCGTGAAAGCGAATGGAACCCTCACCGTCGATTCGCTCGAGGAAAACCGGGTAGCCGTTTTCGTTCATGGCGAGACGGGCGGTCAAGCCCGTGATGCTCGAGAGGTCGCGTAAAGTGGGAAGACCGAGCTCGGTGATCGAGGTCTGCTGACCCACGAGGTCACCGAGGCGAAGGAGGTTGAGACCGAGCACGTAGCGCGGACCGGGATCGACCGCGCGCAGCAGGCCGGCCGCGCTGAGCGTCCTCGCCAACGAGAGGGCGGTACTCTTGGCAACCTTTAGGTGTCCCGCTATTTCGGTGACTCCCAGTCCCCCACCGCCGGCACTCCCGACGAGGTCGAGCAGCGAGGCAGCGCGAGCCACCGATTGCACTTCATAACGTTTGTCGTGATCATTAATGTTCGGCACAGGCCAACACAATACGGCCTAGCCGACACGTTCCGCAAGTATCGACTTGACCAACCTGGAAATACATGCTTGTATGGCCTCATCAATACCGACATGCGTTTTGTTGTGCCGAACAGAGTAATCCGTATCGGCGAGCGCAGTGTCGCTTCGCGCGCGCGTGTGGACGCACTGCGAGCGCAGTTCGACGAACGGAACTTAGTTCTCACCACTCCGGGATCCGTGAATTGGATCACCGGCGGGCTCTCGGATCCCGTCGACCTCACGGCCTCCAGCGACCCCGCCTGGGTCGTCGAATCGAAGCACGGTCGAGCGCTCATCACGAGTGAAATCGAAGCCCCTCGACTGCAGGGCGACTTCGACGTCGCGTCGCTCGGTTGGGAAGTCATCACCGTGCCGTGGTTCGATGCCTACGCCCCTCTTCGAGCGGCCTCGTCGTTTTGTGGTGTTGCGCCCGAAGATCTACTCAGTGATGCCGACGCCTTCGGCACGAACATCACGTCGGCGATTGTTCGAACGCGCATGGTGCTCAGCGAACCCGAACGAGAGGACCTTCGACTCTTGGGTGCCCTAGCGGCGCACGCCCTCGAGGTCGGCGTCGAATCCTGGCGGCCGGGGGTATCGACGGACTTCGAGATCGCTGCGGTCGTTAGTCGCGAACTGGAACGCTTCGGGGCGAAGGCGGCGTGTCTCATCGTGGGCGGCGACGATCGTCTTCGAACCGTGCGCCATCCCCTGGCGATCGGCGCCGTCGTCGATGACGCGCTCATGGCGGTCGTCGTTGCTCGACGCGGCGGCCTTCACGTGGCCGCCACGCGCAGCGCGGTCACCAACGGTGACGACCCGATCGTTCAACTCACGAAGCGACTGGAACCGGTCCACCACGCGGTCCTGAGTTCATCACGTCCCGGACAAAGTTGGGGTGACGCCGTGGAAGCGCTGGCCAAGGGCTACGAGAACATCGGCCAGCCCGGCGCGTGGCGCGAACATTTCCAGGGTGGCCCGATCGCCTTCGAACAACGCGAGTTCGAACTCGCGCCGGGTCAGACCGATTCGCCCTACTGGGACCTCGACTGTGCCGTTAACACCGCGGTCGCGTGGAATCCCAGTCTGCGCGGCGGCGCGAAGATCGAGGAGACCTACCTTGTGGGGAACGATGGATTTGAATTGATCACCAACTCCGGCGCGTGGGCGACGTCGACTGATGGTGGCGTGCAACACAGTCAGGTGAAGGTCGTCCAATGAATGGGGGAACAGCATGATTAGGGGTACTGGAAGTCCTCGTGGCACCGCGGCGTTGCAACGCCACTTCGCCGCGCCCGTCGACACCGTGCGAGCGAGCGACGAACGCTTCCCCGACGGGGCGCACTTTCGCATCGAGATACCGAGCGTGGAGAACCCCGCGGCCCTTCGCGCCGTCGTCGAAGAGGCTCGCACTCACAAGACCCCAGTCCACCGCGTCTCCCAAGGCAGCGGCGCGATGTTGTTGACTCGATCCGAGCTCGCCGAGATGGCGGTCATCGGCGCCGACGAAGGACTCGAAGTGAACCTCTTCGTCGGACCCCGCGAGGAGTACGGCATTGGCGGTTCCGTGCGCAGTCCCGAAGGCATGGTGCTCGCCGGCCGGCTTCGGGGACTCGACCAACTGCGCTACGCCATCGAAGACATCCAGCGGGCCGTCGACGCCGGCATTCGTGGTTTCCTCATCGCCGACAGCGGTCTCTTGCAACTCGTAAACGCCATGGTGCGCGACGGCGAGCTACCCCCGAGCATCGTGTGGAAGATCTCGGCGGTCCTGGCGCCGTCCAATCCCGTCTCATTCAAACAGCTCATCGACATGGGGGGCACGACGGTCAACGTGCCCAGCGATATGAGTCTCGTCGAACTGGCCGAGATCCGAGCCGCGAGTGCCGCGCCGATCGATCTCTATCTCGAAGCCCCCGACGCCCTCGGCGGGATGGTGAGGGGCAACGAGCTCGCCGAGATCGCCACCGTCGCGGCTCCTCTCTACGCGAAATTTGGACTGAGAAACGCGCGGATGGTGTACCCCGCGGGCGAACAGAACATGAGTGACGTGGTCGCGAACGTCCGAGAGAAAGTCCGACGAGCCGCGTTGGCGCTGGAGATCCTCGAGACGTCGGCCGTCGATCTAATTCTTTCCAAGCCCGGAGCCGAAGGGATCGGGGTTCCCGAGCCGTGACCTTGCGAAGCGATCGATGGGTGCGAGGCGACGACGAAGTCGCCCTCGACAGTCGCGTCGCTTTGAAGATGGGCGGCGCGGCGGTGGACGCGGCCGGGGGGCGACCGATCATCGGCCTCGCCAACTCCTCCAGCGATCTCAATCCTTGCAACCAACCACTCGCCGATCTCATCGGGCCGCTGCGCGAGGGCATCGAACTGGCCGGCGGCATCGCCGTGGAGTTCCCCGTCCTCTCTCTCGGCGAGGATCTCATGAAGCCGTCCTCGATGCTGTATCGCAATCTTTTGGCCATGGACGTTGAAGAGTCGGTGCGCAGCCAACCACTCGACGGTGTCGTCATCTTGGCCGCGTGTGACAAGTCGATTCCCGGCGCCTTGATGGGGGCCTTCAGCACGAACGTGCCGTGCCTCGTCGCGGTCTCGGGGCCACGTCCCGTCGCTACGTTCCAGGGTCGAAGAATCGGCACCGGCACCGATCTGTGGCGGATATGGGACGAGCGTCGTCGTGGCGATCTCAGCGATCAGGAGTGGGCCGAGTTGGAACGCGCGCTCACGCTCGGCAAGGGGACCTGCAACACCATGGGCACCGCCTCGTCTATGGGTGCCATCTGTGAGGCGCTCGGCCTGGCGTGGCCCGGATCAACGTCGATGCCGGCCGGCGATCCGAGGCACTTGGACGTGGCGCGAAACGTGGGACAGCGCATCGTCGTGCTCGTTAATTCCGGAAGTTCGATCTCGAGTCAAGTGACGCAAGATTCCGTCGACAACGCGTTGACGGTACTGTGCGCTCTCGGCGGATCGACCAACGCCGTCATCCATCTGACCGCAATGGCCCGCCGTCTCGGGCTCGCCCTCGATCTCGACGCAGTCGATCGGGTTGGTCGCGCCGTCCCGGTCATTGTCGACGTCGAACCTTCGGGTACCGCGTTGATGGAGGATCTGGACGACGTCGGCGGGATGCTGACAGTGTTTGGCGCACTGGGCGAACTACTCCACGGCGACAGCATCCTCGCCGACGGCCGATCGATGGCCGACGCGCAGGCCCACGCCTTGGCTCCCAAGGGGGCAGTGCGCGAACGAAGCAATCCGGTCGACGGCGCCGGAGCGTTTCGTGTCGTGCGCGGAAATCTGGCACCCGAGGGAGCGCTCATCAAACGATCGGCCGCGACCGCGTCGTTGCTGCGTCACTCCGGCCCGGCCTTCGTGATGCGCAGTCCCGAAGAGGTGACGGCGCGCACGGGTGCGGACTCTTCGGCGACCCCGGACGCCGTACTGGTCTTGAGTGGGGCCGGTCCGATTGGCGGCCCGGGCATGCCGGAGTGGGGCATGATTCCGATTCCTGCTCCCCTGCTCGATCAGGGCGTGTCCGATATGGTTCGCGTCACCGACGCGCGCATGAGCGGCACGAGCTTCGGAACGGTGTTCTTGCACGTCGCACCGGAGGGTGCCGCCGACGGGGCGATCGGGCTTATTCGCGACGGTGACGTCATCACCGTCGACGCCGACCACGGTCTCATTGAGGTCGCCCTCTCGAGCGAAGAACTGGCCGCACGACGGGGCGGTCGTGACCAGACTTCACCGGCGAGGCGGGGTTATGTTGAACTTTATCGACAACATGTCACCCAGGCTCCGGCCGGTTGTGACTTCGATTTCTTGGCGCTCGAGCCGGGGCAACGTCCCTTCCTCGATGAGCCGGTAGTGGGCAGATCTTGAGGAGGAACATCCAAAAGAACCGGAGTTCAAAGAGGGCTTCGTTGAAGAAGGGGGAAGTGCGACTTTGAAAAAGATACGAATGAGGAGTTTCGGCGCGGTCGCCGCAACGCTTGTTCTCGCCGGTACGTTCTACGCGTCGGGACCAGCGTCGGCAAGTGCCAAGACGACTTTGACCCTATGGCAAAACTACGGCACCGAGCAGAACGCCGTGGCAACGAAGAACTTGATTACGGCATTCGAACAGTTGAATCCGAACATCAAGATCGTGGACGTGGCTCAACCGGGAACGAACTACTTCCAGTTGCTCCAGTCGGCCGCGATCTCGAAGAACGGACCCGACTTAGCCGTCATGTGGACCGGCATCTACGACCTCCAGTACGCGAGTTATCTCGTGAACTTGAAGGGCAACGTGCCGTCCGCGGACCTGGCCAAGATGGAAGGCATGCAGTGGGAGGCGCCGAACTTCAACGTCTCAAAGGGTGCCTACGTCATGCCGTTAGAGACGCAGTTCTACATCGGGTTCTACAACAAGCATCTGTTCAAGGTGGCCGGCATCACGTCGGTGCCGACGGACTGGAGTCAGTTGTTGGCCGACTGCGCGAAACTGAAAGCGAAGGGCATTCAGCCCATTGTCTACGGCAACGGTGGCCAGGCGATCTCGACGGAGTTCTACCCTTGGTACGACATGAGTTATCTCATGATCGGGGCGCACTCGCTCGCTAGTTGGAAGGGTCTCTACGACGGTTCGATCCCGTGGACGTCTTCGACCAACGTCGCTCAGTTGAAGAACTGGGCCACGCTGGAAAAGAAGAGCTACACCAACAACGACGTCTTGACCAACACCGCGAACATCACGCAGTTCGAGCACGGTAAGGCGGCCATGATGGTCGACGGCACGTGGGACACGCTGCAGTACACCAAGACGATGGGCACCAACGTCGCGGCCTTCGTGCCGCCGTACTCGGTGACGCCGATCCAGGGTGTCGTGGAGTACCCGGGTGATGGATTCTCGGTAACCAAGTACTCGAAGAACAAGGCGGACGCCTTCAAGTTCCTCGACTTCTTGAGCACCACGCAGGCCGGCAACATCATCAACGCGGCCGGTCTCATTCCCGACATCTCGGGCCTCAAGACCACCAACCCGGTGAACCAGGAAATGTTGAACTTCGTCACGGTGGACCACATGACGCCGTACCCGATGATGGACAACTACGTACAGGTGAACGTCGGTAACGCCGCGGACAGTGAACTGCCCTCGGTGCTCGCGAACCAGACGGCACCATTGGCGGCGCTCAAGAACATGGCCCAGGCGTGGAGGCTTCTCCCCGCCGCGCAGCGAAGCTCCAAGGGCTTCGTGGGTTAAGCGGTAGTCCACGTCGCGTCCCCATCCACACCGGTTGCGGTGCGGATGGGGACGCGACACTGATTTGAAAGGGATTCGAAGCAGCCACTCCATGAGCACGACCGTCACCACCACCGCGGCCCCGGTGTTCGCGCCTAAAGTGCGACGAATGACGCTCAAGCGTCGCCGCCAATTCGCCGGCGTCGTGTTCGCACTACCGGCCATTGCCCTCGTGGTGTGCTTCATCGGCATACCCATTGGCCAGGCGGTGTACTACTCCTTCACCCAGTGGAACGGAGCCACTTCGACCTGGATCGGTCCCTCGACCTGGACCCAGGCGTTCCACAATACGAATCTCTGGACCGCGCTTCGCAACAACGGCCTGTTGTTGCTCACGGTTCCGTTCGCCTTGGCGCTCCCTTTGGGAATTGCCGTCCTCTTGCATCAGCGAGTCGCCGGGTGGCGCATTTTTCGTAGCATCTACTTCCTTCCGACCGCCATCTCGTGGGTTGTCCTCGGACTCGTCGCCGAACGCTTCTTCGCCTACCAGGGAACGCTGAATTCCATCATTCACGCCCTGGGCTTCTCTCACGTCAGCACCAACATGTTGGGCTATCAGTCCGAGGCCCTCATCGCGCTCGGCATCACGTTCATCTTTACGATGATCGGCACGAACACGATGCTCTTTCTGACGGGCCTCGCGACACTGGATCCCAGTCTCGAAGAGGCCGCGCGAATCGATGGCGCCGGCCGATGGCGGATTTTCCGTAGCATCACGCTTCCCCACCTGAGTCGTTTTGTCCAGTTGGCGTTCGTGATGACGGTGATCGCGCTCTTCTCGGCGCTCTTCAGTCTCATCTTCGTGATGACCGGCGGTGGACCGGGCTATGCCACCACCACGATGGAGTTCCTCATCTACGAGACCGGTTTCAATCAGGGCGACTTCGGTACGGCCGCGCTGTACGGATTAATCCTCTTCGTCATCACCGGCATCGTCGGCGTGGTGCAACTTCGACTCATCGGTTCCAACGAATGACGACCGTACTGACGCCACCCACGGAGTCCGGGAGCCATAAAGAGCCACCGCCGTTGAAGCCACCGCCGCGCAGGATCGGCCGATGGGTCCTCTTCGGCGCGATGATCGTCGTGGCGGTCATCATGCTGTACCCCTTCTTCGTCATGGGCGTCACGAGCCTGAAATCGGAGTCGCAGTTCCTCTCCGGCGGTGGTTTCTCGTGGCTGAGCTGGTCGAGTCTGACAAGCGTCATCCCGGTCGGCCAGGAGGTCCTCAGTTCGACGATTGTCTGTTCGTCGTCGATCTTCATCATTTTGTGCGTGGGCCTGCCGGCCGGATTCGCGTTCTCCAAGTTGCGCTTTCGTCTGTCGACGGTGGTCTTCCTGGTCATCGTGAGCGCGATGATGGTGCCGTTGCAGGCGATCCTCATGCCCGAATTCGTCAACGTCACCAAGCTCGGACTGACCGGCGGTTACACCGGGGCGATCCTGGTCTACGCCGCGCTCGGCACGCCGTTCTCGGTGTTCCTCTTCACCACGTACTTTCGCGGCGTGCCCGATGAACTCATCGAAGCGGGCATCGTCGACGGCCTCGGCTACTTCGGTGCCCTGTGGCGACTCGTTCTGCCCATCGCGGTTCCGGCGATCGCCACGGTCACGGTGCTGCAGTTCATCCAGATCTGGGACGACCTGCTCGTCGGTCTGCTCTTCATCCAGAACACCTCGGACCGACCGATTACCGTCGGGCTCGCCGTACTCGCGGCCGGACGCACGACGTCGATCCCCGAACTCATGGCCGGTTCGATCATCAGCGCCTTGCCGGCGATGTTGGTCTACCTCGGCTTCCAGCGCTACCTCGTCAAGGGCCTGACCATGGGCATCGACCGATGATCACGCCCTCGACGCACCAATCAAGGAGTAGTCACTGATGGCCGAGATCACCTTCGACGGCGTCACCAAGATCTTCGGTGACAATATTCCGGCGGTCGACCAACTGTCGCTCCACGTGGCCGAGGGCGAGTTCATGGTCCTCGTGGGGCCATCGGGCTGCGGCAAGACCACGGCGCTTCGCATGTTGGCCGGCCTGGAGGACATTACGGCGGGTTCGCTCTCGATCGGCGGCACCGTCGTCAACAACGTCTTGCCGAAGGACCGTGACGTGGCGATGGTCTTCCAGAACTACGCCCTATACCCGCACATGACGGTCGCCCAAAACATGGGTTTCGCACTCAAGATCCGGGGGCAGTCCAAGGGAGAGGTCGCGAGGAAGGTCGGCGAGGCCGCGGCGATCCTTCGACTGACCGAGTACCTCGACCGTCGTCCGAAGGCACTCTCCGGCGGCCAGCGTCAACGCGTCGCCATGGGACGCGCGATCGTCCGTAGTCCGCAGGCCTTCTTAATGGACGAACCGCTTTCCAACCTCGACGCCCAGTTGCGCGTCGAAATGCGGCTCGAGATCGCCCGGATCCAGCGCCTCTTGGGTGTCGCGACCGTCTACGTGACGCACGACCAGATCGAGGCCATGACCATGGGCGATCGAGTGGCCGTCATGCGAGGAGGGAGGCTCCAACAGTGCGACACGCCCCAGGACCTCTACGACCATCCCAAGAATGACTTCGTCGCGGGGTTCATGGGATCGCCCCCGATGAACCTGTTGCGGGTCGGGCTCGAAACGACCGACGCCGGCGTCGCCCTCGCGCTCGGATCGCAGCGCCTCGCCATCCCGGCGAGCTACGCCACGTCACACCACCTGCCCCGGGTCGACGGACCGGGCGTGGTCTTTGGCGTGCGACCCGAAGACGTGGAAGTGCGCGACGGCTCGAGTGCCGATTCGCTCACCACCAGGGTCGAACGACGCGAGGCCTTGGGCGCGGAGATCCTCGTGCACCTTTCACTGGTCGACGTCGGAGGCGACAACGCCATCGTGGTCAACGACAGCGGCGCGGTCGTCGCGCGCCCCACGAAGTTGGTCGCCAAGATGGGACCTCGTTCGGGCGTGAGCGTCGGCGACCATCTCGACGTTCGACTCAATCCCGATCACTTCCACTTCTTCGACGCGGACTCCGGTCTCAGTCTTCGTCGGGGCGTGTGATGACCAACACCATCGCCGACGCGCTGGACTACCGTGTCCTGGCCTCGGGATTCGACCACGTCGAAGGCGTCTGCTGGGACGCGGCGCGACAGTGCCTGTGGGCCGGCGGTGAAGCGGGCCAGGTCTACCGCGTCGATCTCGATGGATCGGTCAGCGTCGTCACGGTGATCGACGGCGGTGCACTGTTGGGACTCGCGCTCGACGCGAGTGGAGCGCTGTATATCTGTGATCCGGGCAATCACCAAGTCTGGACGATGGACGCGGACTTTCGGGTCGAGGCCTTCGGCGACGCGATTGACTATCCCAACTACCCGGCCTTCGCGCCCGACGGTCGCCTGTTCGTCTCCGATTCCGGAGAGTTCGCGACAGCGACCGGTGGCCTTGTGGTGATTGAGCCCGACGGCACCACCTCGCGCGTGCCCACGCGTCCCCTGGCGTTCGCCAACGGCATCGCCATCGACGAAACGACGCTCTGGATCATCGAGTCGGCCGCGCCCGCGGTGAGTGCGATGACTTTGAACGGCGGTGAACTCGAACGCGTCATCGAAATGGAACGATGCGTCCCGGACGGCTTGGCCTTTGACGCCGCCGGCGGCCTCTTGATCTCGTGCTACCAACCGAATCAGTTGTGGCGCTGGAGCGTCGAGACGGGACTGGAGTTGATTGTCGATGAGTGGACCGGAGAACTCATTCTCTCGCCGACGAACGTCGCCTTTTACGGCGAGCGGCTCGACCGTTTGGCGCTCGCGTCGTTGTGCGGGCACAACGTGGTGACCATCGCGCCCGAGCACCCCGGTGCACCGATTCGACTTCCCAGATTGGAGAGACGTGGGTGAAGTGATGAGTACCAATCCCGCGACCGGTGAACAACGGTCCTTGGGCTTCGAGGAGGACGGCCCCGCGGAAGTCGTCGCGGCGACGGAAATCGCCGCGAGCGCACTCGATAACTACGCCAATCGTCCGCTGACCTGGCGGGCCGGAATGCTTCGAGCGATGGCCGAAGAACTCGAAAACGATGCGGCGAATCTGGTCGCGATCGCGAGCACCGAGACCGCGCTGCCCGCGCAGCGCCTCGAAGGTGAGTTGCGACGGACCGTATTTCAACTTCGATTCTTCGCCGACGTCGTGACCGACGGATCTTTTCTCGACGCGACCATTGACCACGCCACTGACTCACCGATGGGTCCGCTGCCCGACCTACGTCGAATGCGGAGCCCGATCGGCGTCGTGGGCGTCTTCGGCAGCTCGAACTTCCCCTTCGCGTTCTCGGTCCCCGGGGGCGACACCGCGTCCGCGCTCGCCGCCGGCTGTCCCGTCGTGATCAAGGCGCACCCGGCGCACCCGGCCACGAGCGCCGCCACCTTCGAAGCGCTTCGACGTGGCGCGCGGCGTTGCGACGCGCCCAAAGGAACCGTGAACCTCATCTTCGGCCTCGACGCCGGTACGGCCCTAGTCGAGGCGAATAACACCGGCGCTATTGGCTTCACGGGTTCGGTGGGGGCCGGTCTGGCGCTCTGGGAGACGGCCAATGCCCGTGCCGTCCCGATCCCCTTCTTCGGCGAACTGGGTTCGGCGAATCCGATGGTCGTGACCGAAAGTGCGGCCGAGGAACGCGGCGCTGAGATCGGGGCCGGCCTCGCCGGATCGATGACGCTCGGCGTGGGTCAGTTCTGCACGAAACCGGGACTGGTGTTCGTGCCGAGTGGTGAACACGGCGACGTCCTCGTCGCGTCGACCGTCGAGTCCCTGTCCTCACTGGGAACGTTCACGATGCTCAGTTCGTCCATCGCCGATCACTTTCGTCGCGGCGCCGAGGCGATTGCGGCTATCAGCGACGTTCGGCCACTGGTGCAACAAGACGCCGGCCGTGACGCGCACACGGCCGCGCAGTTGTACGAAGTGGACGCCGCGCGTTTCGTCGGTCGCGACGCCTACGCCTTGCGCGAAGAGTGTTTCGGACCGATCGCGCTCATCGTTCGCTACCGCTCGTATGAAGAATTGCGCGACGCGCTGCTCGCCAGCGAGCCGGCGCTCACGTTTAGTCTCTTCTGCGTTGAGAACGACGAATACGGCCAATGGCTCATGGAGCTCGGAGCACATCGAAGCGGTCGCGTTATCGTCAACGGCTATCCCACCGGCGTCGGCGTGAGCTGGTCGATGCAGCACGGCGGACCGTGGCCCTCCACGACGTCGAGCGCCGGTACGTCGGTCGGTGCCGCGGCGATCGAACGATGGCTGCGACCAGTGACCTTCCAGTCGACACCCGACGAACTGCTACCGCCGGCTTTGCAAGAGTCAAATCCCCTCGCCATTCCCCGCCGCGTCGACGGCGTGCTTCCCCACGATCGCTGAGGTCGCACCGGGACGCCCAGGGCGCAAAAGCTCGCGCATCAGGTCACCAACGCGAGACACGAGGTATCGTTCTTGCCATTGGGGAGCGAATTCGTTCGCGGAAGGGTATCGATGGCGGGCACGAAAACCTTGAGTCGGCGAATTCGTTCCGGTCGCTCGGTCGTCGCCGCGGTGGGCACCATTATCGCCTCAGTTGTGTTCGTGAGCTCCACGGCCAGTGCATCGAGTCGACAAGTGATCGCTACCGCGACCACGTCCACCAAAAGCGGCGTCGTGCTGCTCATTCTTGGTGGAGTGGTCTTGTTCCTCGGCATCATCGGATTCTTCGTCTTCACTTGGAGTCGTCGCAAGCGTCGTCCGGGCGAGTGCAGCGCTCAGCGAGAGGCGCTCGAATTGGCCGAGCGTGCCGTGAAGTACTGGGAAGGCGCCCGCGCTCACTTGGAGGCCGTGGAGCGAGAACGAACGCTGGTGGACTCGCCAGACGAAGAGCCGGCGCACGCGTCGTTGGTGGCCAAGGCCGTCGAAGGATTGAACAGCGCCATGCGACAACGAGACCAGTGTCAGATGGATCTGATCCGTTGCATGGCTTCGGGAGTCCCAGCGATGCCGGTCAATACGGGCCCACTGGAACCACGGCCCTTCCTCGCTCCGGGAAGCGACGGAACCCCGTCGAGTTCGCCAAAGCCCACCGATAACTAGGTCGTCAAAAGTCCCATGGCCACTAGCACGCGAAATACCTCATCGGCGGCGTCCTCGGCCGACTCGAAGGAAGGGTCGATGCGCACATCGGGCTGTAGCGGAGCCTCGTACGGCGAGTCGATGCCAGTGAAATTGAGCAACTGACCCGCCCGCGCCTTCTGGTAGAGACCTTTCACGTCACGTTGCTCGGCGACGTCGAGCGGCGTGTCCACGTGCACCTCGACGAATCGCCCCGGCTCGACCAGCGCTCGCGCGGCGTCCCGTCCGTCACGAAAAGGTGAGATGGCGGCCACGAGCACGATCATGCCCGCCTTATTGAAGAGCCGAGCCAACTCACCGACTCGACGGATGTTCTCCGCTCGATCGGCGTCGCTAAACCCCAGATCGCGGTTCAGGCCGTGGCGAATGGCGTCGCCGTCGAGGTTGTGAACGGGCAGTCCCTTCTCACGGAGCCGCTCCTCCACGACCGAGGCGATCGTTGACTTCCCGGCCCCCGAGATTCCCGTGAACCACACGACGAAGGTCGGAGCGCGCACGTCAACCATCGATCGAAGTGCTCGAAGTCGGACGCCACCATCGTGCAACTGCCATCTGGGTTTTCCGTTTCACTTGGTGTACTCACTTCTCGATGTTCGCCGCATCGAATTAGTCGGCCGATAGTGCCATAACAAGATGACCAGACGTCACCGCCGGCCCGATCGGCCGTATTAGGACCGTCGGGCGAGCTTGGTCACGAGTTGATAGAGCGGT
>PNAH01000028.1:201891-206568 GCA_003170315.1 Acidimicrobiaceae bacterium | reverse complement strand
CCAGAGAATCGCGTTCTCGGTGAGGAGATTCGCGTTGAGCGTCTCGAGCTCGGCAAACGTCTCGCCGGCCCATTGAAGGAGTACGCGTCGCTCTTCGAGCAAGGGGCCGTCCCACCACCCCGGCTCCAGTACCGTCCCCATATCGAACACTTCGTGTCGACCACGTTGGTCCAACACCAACTTCATCAATTCGGTGATTTCCACGGGTGGCGCTTCGGTCTCCAGTTCCGCGTTACGAATCGTGTTGCGACGAAGTTCGGGATGAATCGTGGTGAATGCGCCGGAAAGGTCCGCGTCGTCGGAGAGTTCGCCCCACTCGTGCAAACTCTTGGCGATGTCGGTGAGCACTTCAACGGGACTCTCGACGAGGTCGACGTAACTGCAGACGTGAACGCGCGCACCGCGGAGGTCACGGAGCATGGCCCGGTTGTACGCCGCCCACAGGGCCAGACCAGTGAGGGTGGTTAGCCCGTTGCGACGGGTCAACGACGCCGCCACTTCCAACGGGTCGCGAACGATCACCACGGCGCAACCTTGGTCCTTCGTGATCTGTCGCCAGACGGGCAGCAGTATCGAGATCCGCGGGTCCTTAAGTACGTAGTGATCGCTCTCGAAGAGTTCGCCGATCACCGAGCGGGCCGACTCAATGAACTGAGTCGCCGCATCATCGTTCGCCCACTCCGGTGCGAACTTCGGCGGGCTGTCCCAGCGTCCCCCGAAGTGAGTCAGCAAATCGTCATTCGCTCGCACGATGCTCGAGAGCTCGAAGTACCCTTCGGGGTTCCTCTCGTCGGCGGGCATAACGTCGTCCTCGGGGCCAACTTCGAAGCCCATCGAATGGAGGGCGCCCGCCAACGCGGACGTGCCCGAGCGATGCATGCCCAATACCAAGACTCCCATCCAAGAAAACTACCTCCAGAGTGGTGCGCGTTTCCAATGAGATTGCACCGCACGTGACCACACTGTCAACTTTTCGCGTGACGCACGGCAATTCGCAATGTCGCGACGAACGACATCACGTCGTCCGAGTCGTCGATTCCGACGCCGCTCACCATGAGTCGACGTTCTCGATGTCGCTCGTCGACGCGATGAGTCACGCTCGCGATCGATGTCGTACTACGGTTTATTTCGCGCCAACGATTCTTTTCGCCATGACGGTCGCATCGAGATAGAGCCCTGTGACGATCACCACCTCGCTAGTGATACCGGCCTATAACGAGTCACGTCGCCTCGCGGCCGGTTTCGAGCGACTCCGACCGGTCCTCGACGAGATAGGCCCGGAGCAGATCGAAGTCGTGATCGTCGACGACGGATCGAGTGACGACACGTTGCGAGTCGCGCACGCCGTGTACGGTCACCTGCCCCACGTTCTCTTTGTCCAACATCCTCGGAATCGAGGAAAGGGCGCGGCGGTGCGCCTCGGCATCTCGGTCGCGAGGGCCCCGTTCGTCATCGCGACCGACGCCGACCTGTCGATTCGTCCGATTCATCTGCCCGAATTCGTCGTTGCCCTGCGTGACAGCCCGCTCGTCCCGGGATCTCGCGATCAAGACGGAGACGATGGCTACGACACGTTTTTGCGCACCCTCGCCAGTCGAACCTTCAATCGCCTCGTTCGCCACTACACCGGCACGAAGGTGCGCGACACGCAGTGCGGATGCAAGGGCTTCCAACTGGGTCCGGCGAGGATGCTGGGACTCCTGGGCTTCTACGACCGTTTCGTCTACGACGCCGAGATGTTCTACCTCGCCAACCAATTGGGCATGGTGATTCGACCGATCCCCGTCACTTGGGACGACATCGCCGGCTCCACGGTCCACGTGGGGCGCGACTCCCTTCAGATGATTCGCGACCTTCGCACCCTTCGACGTCGCAAATACGAGAATCCCGTGGTCGAGCTCGACCTCGACGTTGAGGTGCTCGCCCTCGACGAAGCGGCGCGGGCGGCGCGCGTGCCGGGCCTCGTCGTCGCACGAGGAGAGCTCAACGCGCTCTTAGTGTTGCCCCGAGACGGTGCCGTGGCGGGCGTCGGCATCGCCACCGCGCTCGGCGGTTCGCTGCGCACCGCCGGTCTGGCCGAGTTGCGCGGTCGCACGTATGACGCAGTCACGTCAGGGCCGTGACGACCGGCTGATCGATTCAGCAATTCTTGAATCGACCCGGCGCGACAGAGTTCGGGTCGCGGACTACGGCGTCGTTGGCGACGAGACTTAAACGCGGCCTTCGAGAGTCGAGAGGAAACGATTGAGTGAATCAAGAGTCGCTTTCACCGCGGAGACCAAATCGTCCTCGGAACGCGCGATGCCGAAGCGATCGGCGTCGTTGGCCAGCGATCGCAGGGTGACGATGACGGGCCAGTCGCGTCCGTTCGTCACGTTGGTCACGGTCATGAGCGAATACGGTACGTCGTAACCGAGGTCGCGCAACGCCGCGAGCGTCGCTTCCGCGCCGCCGATCAGCGGACCACTGCCGGCTCGTCCAATGCCGGTGCGTCCCTCGATCGACAGTTGCACTTCGCAGAATCCGTCGGTGGTGTCGTAGTCGGCGCGAATCAATGCGACTCGCGGACCATCGCCGCGATGGCTATCGATCAAGGCGCGGTTGGCGTCTTCGACGACCACGGCCGCCTCGGGATAGTAGAGGCTGGCGATCTGGTTGGCGGCGCTGCGCGTGGCGAGCGGATCCATGGAGTTGGCCACCAGGGTGACCACGTTGACGTCACCGTTGGAGTGCTTGGTGATCCCGACATTGAGAACTCCGGGCAGCGAACGCAACTCCAGTTCGAAGTCCTCTTCCGTTCGTGACATCATGAGATGCGAATGCCCTTCTTCTCGTAGAGGCGTCCGTCGGCCATCCGCAAAAGCTCGCCCGGGTCGGTCGAGTCACGCGGCGACGACGCGGTACCGATGGTGAACTCGACGGGATTGCCCAGCGCGACGAGGTGACCTTTCAGACGCTCGGTGAAGCCCGACGACTCGTGTCCTTCGGCGTTACTCAAGATCACCGCGAACTCGTCGCCGCCGATGCGCGCCGCGGTGTCGCCCTGGCGAACGGCCTGACGCAGGGCGAAGCCGAACTGTCGAAGCAGGTGGTTGCCGAACTCGTGACCGGACTTGTCGTTCACGGCCTTGAAGTTGTTGAGGTCCACCAGTACCAGCGTGAAGGCCCAGCCGTAGCGAGCGCTACGCGCCGCGGCCACTTCGAGGGCCTCATCGAAACTGCGTCGATTGGCAATGTTCGTGAGTGGGTCGTGCGCGGCGCTGAAGCGAGCGAGGTGCAACGACAGGGCCAACTGGCACGCGGTGCGCACGGCGTCACACTCGGCCGACGGCACGGTATCCGGTTCGCAGTAAACGCCCGGTGACGCGTTGAGGTGGGCCGCCATGTCCGCGGTGACCGGTTCGCCACCGAGTCGGAACATCTGCGTGCCGAACGCCTCGTTGACAAGGACCACGGCGACATCGTTCAGTTCGTGTCGGGTGGCGAACAGATCGAGGATCGAATAGATGAAACCGACGCCCAACTCGCGCTCCGAGAGTTCGTTCAACATGGTCTGAAAAAGCCACGGCTCGTAGCCTTCGCTGGAGAAGTCCGGACCTGCCTCGCGCGCGTGAATCGACGTTAAGGTAGCCGTCGCCTCGGCATCGTCGTCCCTCTCTTTGCGCATGGAATCGGCCGTCGATCCGTTCTTGGAGCTCACAGTTGCAAGTCTGCCAGTTCGACCGAGGTCGTCTCAACGGACCTCAGGATCGAAGCGGCAACGGCACCTTCGCGGAGCATTTCGGCGAGTTCGGCGGCCGGAACGGGGCGCGAGATCAGGTAGCCCTGACCGCGGTAGCAGCCGAGTTCGAGGAGCTTTTGGATAATCGAGTCGGACTCGATACCTTCGGCGATGACGCCCAAGTTGAGGGCCTCGCCCAGTCGAATGATCGACTCCACGATGGCCCGGTCGTAACGGCCGTCGAGGTTGTCCGAGGCAATGCCGCGCACGAAACTCATGTCGAGCTTCAAAAGGTTCACCGGCAGGTTCTTCAGACCCGTCATCGACGCGAAACCCGTACCGAAGTCGTCCAGGGCGATCTCGAGCCCGAGCGATTGGAATCTCTTCAAAATCTTGGCGATGCGCTCGGGCTCGTCCAAGACGGCGTACTCGGTGATTTCAATGCACAGACGGTTCCCGGGGACGTTGTTCTCCCGCAGACAGCGCTCGACGAACTCGACGAGGTCGCCCATCTTGAAGTCGGCCGGCGACATGTTGATTCGCACGATAAAGGGCAAATCCTTGTACTCGTTTTGCCAGATAGCCAACTGGCGACAGGCTTCAGAGAAGACCCATCGGCCCAGTTCGGTCACCAGTCCGGTCTCCTCGGCGACGGTAATGAACTCTGACGCGGCCAAGAGTCCTCTAGTCGGGTGTTCCCATCGAACGAGGGCCTCGGCGGCAAGCACCTTACCGGTGCGAAGGTCGACCTCGGGCTGGAAGTGGAGGCGCAGACCGCCCATTTCAATGGCTTCGCGCAGCATCAACTCGGTTCGCGAACGGTCATTCACCTCTTCGCGCAGTTCACGGTCGAAGACCACGGCCTGGTTACGACCGCGGGCCTTGGCGGCGTACATCGCGACATCGGCCCACCCGAGCAGGTCCAGCCCACTCTGCTCACCGGGCTCGGCCATGGC
>PNAH01000028.1:105579-201808 GCA_003170315.1 Acidimicrobiaceae bacterium | reverse complement strand
CGGGCGGCGAAGTCATTCGAGCGAATACTCGTACGGATCCGGTCGGCGATGGTGACGAGGAGCCGGTCCCCGCTGCCGTGACCTAGATAGTCGTTCATGATCTTGAATCGGTCGAGGTCGATCACCATCACCGCGGTCTGGCGCTTCGCGTCCAAGCGCGACTTCAATTCTTGAATCAGCGCTCGCCGGTTGGGCAATCCCGTCAATTCGTCGTGGTTCGCGTTGAAGCGAGTGCGCTCTTCGGCCTCGATTCGTCCCTGAAGTTGAACAAGCATTGAAGCGACCGCTTGGAGGGCGTTGATCTCGGGTGGGTTCCAGTTGTGGAGGTTGAAGTGCAAGAAGCCCAGTACGCCCCACGTCGAGTCACCGAGCAACAGTGGAACGCAAGCACCGGCCGCCGGGCTGACGCCCGCAGCTTCCATTGTTCGATCGCGATAGTCGTCGGTGATGTCCTCGGTACCCGTCAGATACGGAGAGCGCAGATCGCGCAGCGCCATGAAGATGGGGTCGGCGTCGAAAGAGATTTCGCCCAGGGGGTCGGGGTCGGGAATCTCGTCGCGTGGGGGCCACTCCGATTCGAGAATCGTGATTCCACGGGTGAGGTCGTTTCGTCGTATGAAGGCGACATCGGCATTGAGGAATTCGGCAAGAACCTGACAGACCCAGTCCAGAACCTCTTGTCGGTTCGTCGCGGATGCCGGCATGAGTTTTTCGGCCACTTGAGCGACCAATTCATCGAGTCGGCGCTGGTGCAGCAAGTGACCTTCGCGGGTGGCGAGCGTCGCGACGTGGCTGAGCAGACTGCTGAAGGCCTTGGTGAGTGAGCGTTCGCGACCTGACCACGTACGACCGTGACGAGCAACGACCAACGCGCCCACTACGTCGCCGTCTTGGACCGCGATCGAATCGACGAGGACACCCCATTCGACGCCGAGCACCACACACGAGAACGACCCAAAGGGGATCTCACCCGTCAGTTGCTGGCGAACTCGATCACTTATGGTGTCGAAAGCGCGCTCGGCGTCAGTGCCCACGAGCGGTTCGAGCTCGAAACCCGGGATGGGCTTGGTGAGATTCGTCACAACGGCGACGATTTGTGTACCGGCAACGACCTGGAGGAGGGTTTCGACGACCAGACGCGTCTCTTCGCCGGCGCGGTCCAGATACGAGTGGTTGAGACTTCTCATCGGGAGATCTACCTTCGCCGAAATATAAAGGCTTGGATCAGGGGTTGAACCTCGCGATTCGACCCCCGTTGTGCGGTTTCGTTACCAGTAAAAGATTATTGCACAGGCCATCTGCTAAGTAAACCCCAATATTTTCACCACTTTTCATCTTTTTTCAACCGTATAGGGCTCGATCGGTGATATCGACTCTGTCTCGCGGCTCAAAACGTGGCTCAACGGGAGTCGCACGCTGTGCACCGAAGGTGGGGGCGCTTGAAAGACTCGAAATACCATGACGGCCGTCTCGCCGTCGCTGAGTCCCCAGAACTCGTGGAAGCGCTCCGAGAGCGCGAACATCTCGTCCAAGTAGCGCTCGCCCGCGAGTGTCAGCATGTCGGTTTCGTCAACGGCGTAGAGAAAAACTGGCGACGCCGGCTGCACGGCTAGGCCGTGCATTTCCGCGCTCAGCCAGAACCTCTCCATCGCCGCTCCCCCTCGTAAGTACCACATCGGGTCGGCGCGAGGGACGGTGATCATCGCGAGCGCCGAACTCGTCATCACCGACGCCTGCATGCGCATGCCCAGCGCCGATCCGGCCCGCCAGTCCGAGAGGTGACCCATGACGTCGGGTCGACGCAGTATCTCCAAGGCGGCGTAGCCGCCTGGATCCAACTCCAGCGTCCGTACGTCGAGTCCTTCTTCCAACGGGTCACGGCCGGGCCAGCGAATCTCCGAAAGCATCTCTTCGTGCACCGTGGGTAACAAGAACCGAAGACGATCCGACGCGGCGAACAGTTCGGCGCCGGCACTAAGGCGATCGCTTTCCGTGGCGACGTGCAGCAGAGCGCCTTCGCGCTCGACGCCGCGCATCAAAGTCGAGAGCGTTTCGGAATCGATGGGCGCCGGCTGCCCGATACGACGGTTCGACGAACGACTGTGCAGATAGTCACCAAGCGGAGTGATGGCAACGTCGTCCGAAGCGCCAAGTCTCATGGAGGCGACGTGGTGTGACGGGCGACCCTCGGGAAAGAGTTTCACCGGTCCGAGCTTCTTGAGTGAGGACGCCTGTACTCGAGCATTGAAGACGGCCGCGCCGATGCCCACGTACGTCGCCCGATGGGCCACGTCCATTGTGGACGTTCGCTCGGGGATCATGAAGAATCTGATCTCTTCTTCGTCGGCCTCGAAGCGCCACGGTTGCACGTTGCCGCCGGACGGTGCACGACGGGCGGCGTCCACAATCAATTCGATGGGATCGTCGCTGACCAGTGGCGGGTCCTCCGGCGGCGGCGTAAAGAGATCGGCCTCGGCTTCGAGGTTGACCTCGACCGGTCCGAGGCCCTCGAGAATCTCTTCGACGTCGAAGCGCACCCGTCCCGACGGCAGCTCGCCGGCCAGTCCGATTCGTCGCACGGCCGCCGCGACGGTCGCCGCACCGAGGGTGATCTCGCTGCCGAGCTGGGGCCAGCCCGTAATCGTCTGTCCTACTTCTAAGAGCGAGGCCGCGCCCCGTGACGACGCCTCGCGAGCCCCGATCAAACGTATGACGTAGGGGCCCTTTTGCGCCGTGGTCAAATTCGCCAACTTTGAGGAGTCCATGTCACCGAGCAGACCGTGGAAGATGGGTCGATCGGGTTCGAGGTCGAATCGTTCGACGTCGAGTACGCCGCGGTCGCTCGTCTCCATGATCACCGGTATCTGGCGCTCACGGGCCGCCTCACGCACGAGGAACTTCATGTCAAGTGAGTCGCACTCTTCGATGACGAGGTCGAGTCCGTCGAGGAACACGCCGAGATTCTCAGGTCGAACGCCAGTGGGTTCGACGATCACTCGAAGATAGGGATCGATTTCGGCAATTCGTCGAGCCGCGACGACCGCCTTATTGACCCCAAGATCAAGCACGCTCGCGGGAATGCGATTCAGGTTCGACAATTCCAGTGTGTCGAAGTCGGCGAGCCGAATCTCGCCGGCTAGTCCCTCCATGGCGATGACGTGGGCGATGGTATGCCCGGCGCTGAGTCCGACGACACCGATGCGAAGAGTGCGCTGACGGGCCTGTTCGGCGCGGGTCAGTTTGTTACGGTTGCGATCGAGTCGAAGCGTCGAAAACGAACGCGGCGCCAATAGTCGCACCACGGCGCGGCGCCACGGGTAGTAGACCCAGCGCGAACCTTCATCGAGCAGTGCTTTCGAGGGCGGAGGAATAATCTCGCCGAGCTGTTCGCGTTGTTCGGCGAATCGGTCAATTATTTGCAACGCCGATTCCTCTCGAAGGATCCGCAGGACTTCTCGTTGTGCTCGTTGCCCGACGTCCAAGATGAGTGGGCGGCTGGCCCGGTTTCGCGTCGAGGCCGGTTCGACCGGTCCCTCGCCGACCCGCGACGGACCGCGAAATAGTTGCTCGGCCTCGCGGCGATAGGCCTGCTGATTCACCGGCGTCGCGAGTTCGTAGGTGCGTCCGCGATGCCACGAGACTGCGACCGTGTGGTAGCGCTCGTCTGGGAACGGAACCCAGTAGGTGCCCACTTGGAGCGCGCCCGTTACGTCGCCGACCGGCATCAAAGTGTCCGACACCGCGGCGATCGCGAATTCCGCGCCTAGCCAGTTCATGCCGTGCGTGACCGAACGCGAAATGGCGCTGAGCAGACGCGTACCGACCACCGCGGCGCCCTTGGACCACGCGCCTTTCACCTCCAATGCACCGAGGCGGATCTCTCGCTCGATCAAATCGTGAATGAGACTGATATCCGGTGAGGTCGCCATCTCTTCGATAATCGCGGCCTGGTAGCTACCTTCTAAAGGTCCGTGAAACCGGACACCGGCGACCGGGGCGCCCTCGGCGTCGAAACCGAGAATGAACAACGGCACCCCGTTTCCCTCTTCGAGTTCCTGGCGTCGCAACGTTCCCTCAAATCCCCGACTGCGGAAGATGCCTTCGGCCTCATTGAGGTAAACCTTCCAGAGATCGGGTCGCTCTAAGGGGTGGTGGCCTTCGAAACGGACTCCCGACTCCTGGTCGACGAAACTCGAGCCGTAGCGATATCGACGACCGATTGAGTTACCCACTGACCACCTTTTCCATTCTGCGTCCGATGGCCGACAGCCGTCAATTTGCCGCCATTTCCCTTGAAACTATAGTGAATCGGCCGCTGATTTTGGTGGACCACACGGCGTCTACATTCCTCAGTCGAGGGTTCGAAACGGCGGTTCACTTCGTGGCCATGCTCGCGCCGCGCACCTCGAGTTCGGCACAGAATTCCTTTCGGTTCAACCAGATATAACACGCCGCGTCCATAGAATGGTCAACGTGACGACCACTCGTCGTCTCGATGTGTTTATTCACCAGCGCGGTACCGATGTACGAAGTATTCATTGTCATGGGTTTGTCACAAATTTGGCCGCTATCACGGATGGAGAGAATTGACCAAGATCCTGGTCGTTGATGACGACTCCGAAATGACCAAGCTGCTCGACACGTTCCTGACGGGTGAAGGCCACGAAGTCCTGGTCGCCGTCGACGGCGGAGCCGCCGTTCGAGCCACCTCTTCGATGGAACCGGACCTGGTCTTATTGGACATCGTCCTCGGTACCGAGGACGGGCGCGACGTCCTTCGCGAACTTCGGCTCATCAGCGACGTGCCGGTGATTTTCCTGACCGGGCGGGGTCTCGAATCGGAGCGTATCGCCGGTCTGAAGCTCGGTGCCGACGACTACATCGTGAAGCCCTTCTCTTTGGGCGAGGTTTCGGCGCGAATCGAATCCGTGCTTCGACGTTCTGGCGTGAACATGGCGCAGTTGCATATTGACGCGCCCACCCTGCATTTCGGCGACCTCCTCATTAACGAGAACACCCACGAAGTGCATCTCCGAGGGACCCTCCTGGAACTCACGTCGAAGGAGTTCGCGCTCCTAGCCTTCCTCGCTCGATCCCCCCGCCAGGTCTTCTCGCGCGAGCAGTTGCTCGAACACGTGTGGGAGTCCTCGAGTGAGTGGCAGAACGAGGCCACGGTGACGGAACACATTCGTCGACTTCGCGCGAAACTCGAAGCCGATCCTGATCATCCGCGCTGGATTACCACCGTGCGCGGAGTCGGATATCGCTTCGAGCCAGAATCGATCACGACGTAAGGCTCCCTCAGGAGCGACGAGTCAGGAGATCGTGAACTCGGTCAACCAGATCGCTCGGTTTGAATGGCTTCGCGAGAAAATCGCTCGCTCCCGAATTGAGATCCGCCAGGATGCTTCGTTTGGCCGTACCCGATACCAGTAGCACGGCGAGGCCGGGTTCTTGGGTCTGCAACGACTTTGCGAGGTCGCGACCCGACATCTCGCCCATCACGACATCGCTCACGAGCAGATCGAAAGTGTCCTCGAACTCATCGACCACCCGCAGTGCCCGTTCGGCGGAATCGGCTTCGACCACCCGATAGCCGTTCCTTTCCAGAATGCGACTCATAAAACGACGTAGTTCTTCGTCGTCGTCCACGATCAAGATCGTGGCTGAGCCGCGCGGCCGCTCCGGCACCGCGAGACGCGAACGATCGTCCACTCCGTCGGCGACCGTGGGAAACGTGATCTCGAATGTGGTTCCCTGGCCGAGCCGCGACCGGCAGACAATCGCTCCGTGACTCTCCTCGGCGAGCCGTCTCGCCGCTGCCAGCCCCATTCCGGTTCCTTTGAATGGACCCTTGGTGGTAAAGAGTGGCTCGAAGCAGCGCTCGCGCGTCTCGTCGTCCATCCCGACGCCGTTGTCGGTGTAGGTAACTTTGACGTACTCGCCTTCGGAGAGCCCGAGCGAATCGGCCGCGGAGCGGTCAAGGGTTGCCGGGGCTACTCCAATGGTCAACTGTCCCCCGAGCGCCATGGCGTCGCGGGCATTGATTGCGAGGTTGAGGATCATTTGCTCGAATTGATCGGCGTCCACGTGCACGTTGCCCGCGCGGACGTCGAGCACGAAGCGCACGTCGATATTGCTGCCGAGGATTCGTTCGAGCACTTCGGCGTTGGACTGTATTACGGACACGGGACTAAACACCATGAGTTCGGGATCTCTTGTACGCCCGATGGCTTGTAGTTGCGTCGTCAGCATGGAGGCGCGCGAGGCCGTGGATTGAATCTCCTTCACCATCGCCAGAGCCCGTTCGTTCTCGCCCAAATCGCTTGAAAGGATCTCCGCGTAGCCCGAGATCAATGTGATCAGGTTATTGAAGTCGTGCGCGATTCGACTCGCCACTTGACCCCGAATCTCCATGGTGTAGGCGTGTCGCAACTCGGCTTTCAACTCGCGATGATTCGTCACGTCGTCGATCAACGTGAGGATTCCGGCCGCCTCAGTTCCGGTGGGTGGCAAGAGCGCCGCCGACGCACTCAATACTCGAAGCTTGCCGGCAATCTCGACGTCAACGAAGTCGCGGCCGTCAACCGGACCACCGCTCAGAACCTCAGACCAGAGATCGCGTAACTCCGGCAACGTCGCTTCGGGAAAACTTGACTCATGTCCATCAGATCCCTCGCCGAACTCGGGCCACGCGAACACTTCACTGGCCGCACGGTTCCACCAGCGCACTCGCCCTTCGACATCGGCTTCCACGATGCCGACCGGGGCGGTCTCGATCAAAACCCGTAGGCGCGCCTCGCTCGACTCCACGCTTCGGCCCAGTTCGACGGCTCCCAGTGCGCTCGAAGCCATCTGGGCGAGCAAGGCGAGCACCTCCTTGTCCTCGTCATCAAAGGCGAATCCGCGGCGAACGGCAATGACACCGCGAGCGCGATCACGTCGCTCCAGGATCGGCGCTACGAGCCAACCATTCTCTAGCCGCGTTTCACTCCCCACCTCCCACGTGGTCGGATACTCCGGGGATTGCTCGTGGGCGGGAACTTCGCAGATCGTTTTCTTGCCGCGGCGCGCGATACCTCTCAGCGGCGCCGTCGGCCCTGTAGTGAGTGACACTACGGACTCGTCGGCGTCGAACACCTTTCGCAAGCTCGCGGCGAGACTCTTCAAAATGTCCTGCTCGTTCCGCAAGCTGGTGACCGTGATGGACGCGGCAATCAATTGATGAAGCTGGATCGCGATGCGCTGTGACCGGCGAATCGCGTCGTGAGTCGTCAAGGTCTCATTCTCGAGATCGCGACTCTTTATCTTCCGTTGGTCATTCGATGAAGACTTTCGAGCACTCATCTTCGTGTCGCAATTCTGATCGGGCCATGTGAATGAATGATCGAATGCGTCCCTGTCGTCCCGAGGGGGATTACCGGAGTTCGACCTGGCGATGGTTCGCGGCGAGAGAAGCGTCGAATCAAAGAGGCTTCCCCGAGAAGATTGAGAAGTCTTCTAAGTATCGATCGATTTCCGCCGCCTCATGGGGCCGAGAGAACAAGAAGCCCTGGCCGACTCCGATCTCTTCCAACTGGAGTCGTTGACGCTGTTCCGCGTCTTCGATTCCGGCGGCCACAATTTGCAATCTGCTCTTCTTCGCCCAGTCGACCAGAGTGTGCACGAGTTCAGCTCCCGTCGGGGAGTCCGACAGCGTTGCGACAAACTGTCGATCGAGCTTCACGACCGTAATAGGTAAGTTCTCAATATCGCTCAGGAGCGAGGGACCCGGTTCAAAATCGTCGACCGACAACCGCACTCCCAATTGAGTCAATTCGGTGAGCCGATCGGTCAGTTCGCCCGACAGCGTACGCAGGGCGAACTCCAACACCAAGAGTCCCGAGGGAAAGCGGCTCGAGCTAAGTACTTCTTCTACCTCATCGACGAAACCGTTCCACGCGAACTGCCTCGCCGAGATATTGACCGACACCGTGAATCGATATCCCTTGTCATGCCACTCAGCCCCCTGAGCACAGGCGGTGGCCAGCGCCCAACGTCCGACCGCCAGTATCAATCCACTGGATTCGAGCTCGGGGACGAAGGCGTCGGGGCTCAGCACTCCGCGTTGCGGATGGCGCCACCGAATGAGGGCCTCGACCCCCACGAAGGCGTTGGTGTGTAAGTCGATCTCCGGTTGGTAGACCAAGAAAAACTGCTCGTCCTCGAGTGCCTTGGTCAGTTCCCCCACGAGATCAACGTTTTTGGCTATTTCACCAGAGGATTCAGATTGATTGCCCATTACTCGTCGCTTTTTTTCGGGCCCGGAAAAGTAGGCGTTGGAACAAGTTCTTCGGTGCTGACGTTACTAGGTGCATCAAATAACAGTGAATATGTCTTCAAATCCACGATTCCAAGATGGCGATCCTTCAAGATGACTCCTCAGACCAAATCTCATGCTTTTGCCGGTTCTGCTGAAATTCCGCTGTGGAGGTGTCAGGCCGAAGCTTGAGCAAACATTGATGTCTGTTGGCGGTGTACTTCGACGTGCGGTGGTCGCCCTTTAGAATGGTCGATGTGAAGTCCCAAAAAGTGAAACGGTCCCCACAGAAAGTGTGGTGGGCCGTTTCTCTCGCTCTGATCAGTCTTGGGATTTTGGCGATCATATTTGGTCCCCACGGCCAACCCAAGGGTCCGACCCTCAATTCGTCGTTAGGCGTCGTCTCCTTGCCCTCGTCTGGAGTTGTCATTCCTTCGCCAACGACGCCTACAACGACCACTTCGATTGAAGTCACTCCCGCCGCATCAGCGCCGACGACGACCTCGACCATCGAGCCCGCATCGAGCCTGGTCGGCGCGTCGCCGCAGATTCAAACAGTGGCACTCTCGACTCGTCTGACGCAGAAGAAATTTCCACCACCGACCTACGTGGCACGTCCAGTTCCGCGGTCGCGACCGGTGCATCTTTCAATTCCGATAATTGGTGTCTCGGTGCCGTTGTCCGCATTGACGCTCAACAAGAATGGAACCATAAAAGTTCCGACGAGCTTTTCCGTTCCCGGTTGGTACAACGGCGACCGATCGCCGGGCCAAAAGGGTTCGGCCGTCATCTTGGGACACGTCGACAACAACCACGGACCCGCGGTCTTTTTTTACTTGGACAAGTTGAAACTCGGCAATCGAGTGGACGTCACATTGGCCGACGGGCGCAAGTTAGTGTTCGCGGTCATTGGCGTGCGTATGTATAAGAAGTCGAAATTTCCGGACCAGCTGGTGTACGGCTCACGTACGTACCCCGCCCTCCAACTCGTTACCTGTGGGGGTATTTTCGATCCGAGCACCGGTCACTACCTCTCCAACATTGTCGTGTTCACCGCGCTCATAAAGTCGTAGACCGCCGCACGACTGTCGATGCTGCACGATCGAAAAACATCATGCACGACGTCGTGAACGAACTTTTCCGAAATTGATGCACTGCGACAACGCTGCGACAATCTCCTCGCAAATTCCAATCAAGTCAGCAGAAACAGCACAATCAGATGGCACACTCATGGTGCCTCGCGTCACGCGAGGGCACTTCTCAGAACTCTCTGAGGTGGACCACCAGCATGCCCTTGCGTGATGGTCCACGTCCCGAATGAATTTCGCGGCACAGTCAGCAGTCGTATTCCGTGGACATATCGCCTGATAGCGACTTATTAATGGCGATTTCGGAAATAGTCTCTCCTCACCGCGCGCCCACGATGTCCACCACACACACCTGGAAACAACGACGCGGATTCTCATCGAGTTCCTTCTCGACTCCAGTTGCGCACTCTCAAGATGCACGGAGTGATTGGTCGTTGACCGATGTCGGCGGGACTGCACGTCCCACACCGTGACGGCGTCTCGGCGACCTGAGTTTCGTGAGAATTTCAAGGCCGTCACATCGTTCAAGGCTCGACGTGCGCCCACCGTTGGTTGAGGCGACTCATCTGATTTGCGCAGTAATTGAGAAACCGTAGTCGGTGAGCGGTCGCACGAACGCCGCGATAACTGTCCGCCAGACCGGTCACGAGGTCGGCGGTTAGGTCCCGGCTTCGGCTCGCATGGTCACCGCGGAAGCGCCGGTAATGAGCCGTTCGCGGTCGAACATCTTCGACACGACGCGCCACGCCGCGACGTCGATCACCGCCAACCCCACCGCGATAACGACGGCGACGGTCGCGGTTGGTTTGAAGACTTGGAGCGACATGAGCAGGGGCAATACCAGTGCCGGAAGGCTCGCCAGGGTTCCGAGCTGCTGGGCCACTCGTACGTCCGAGGACCGGGCCGAGATGGCTGTGCCCACCCACACCGACCACGCCGCTAACAGCGGCGCGAAGAGCAACTCCGCTAGGAACCACGAAGGTTGCCACACGGCATGTGCGACAACGCTCGACGCGCCGAGTCGAATCGCCACCACCAACACGAGGAAGAACACGTACGCGACACCCACCGTGGGAATGGTGGCCGCCAGTGACTTGCCGAGGAGGAACTCTTCGCGACTGATGGGCGTGGTGAGAAGCGGCTCCAGGGTGCCCTGATCTCGCTCGCCGATGACGGAGTACGCAGCGATCGTCGCCGGCAACACGACAGGTATCACGAGCAACAAGAGGAGCGTGATCCCCACTTGGGTTCGCACCACCGATGGCGGTGTCGCGCTCGAGATACTGAAGAGCGATATCACCGGCAGCGCCGTGAAGATCAAAGGCAACGTGCCCATGGTGTAGATGATGAACCGATTACGCCGGTACTCCCGGAACTCCTTTCGCATCACGGCCCGAATTCTGATCCAGCTCTGGTTCATTGCTCACCACCTTGGCCGGCCGCCCCGACCAGTTCCAGATAGACCTCTTCCAACGAATGATGACCTTCAGCGAGTGAGAGGACGTCGGCTCCCCCAGCGACCAGCGCCCTCGTGATCGCCGGAGCAGCGACGCGTACGTCGCTCACCACAAGTACGTAGCCGCCGGTGACGTCCTTCGTCCAACTGGCAACATCATCGATGGCGGAGAACAGTCGATCGGGGTCGGGCAATGGATCCACGGTCGTTACGAGGATCGACTTGTGAAACATCCTTTGACGAAGGTCGTCGATGCGCCCGACCGTGCGCAGCGTGGTGTTCAAGATGGCCACCCGATCGCACAGTTTCTCCGCTTCGTCCAGTCGATGCGTCGTGAGAAAGACGGTGACGCCCTTGGCTCGAAGGGCGTTGATCAGATTCTGCACTTCGAGCGAAGCCACGGGATCCAAACCGGCCGTGGGCTCATCCAAGAAGACAATCTCCGGGTCACTCAAAAGCGCCCGAGCCAATCCCACGCGTTGACGAAGACCCTTGGACAAGCTGCCGCAGAGGTCGTTGGCTCGCGAGGAGAGATTGACGGCCTCCAACGCTCGATCGATTCTCGGTTGGGCGTCGCGGTAGCTATAGAGCCCGGCGAAGAAGACCAGATTCTCCGTGACGCTCAGGCGAAGATACAGGCCCGGAACTTCGGTCATCACCGCGATCCGTTGACGAATCTCAATGTCGTGACCCCCGTCGAGGGGAATTCCGGCGACCTCGGCGCTTCCGGACGTCGGGGTTACCAGGGTGCTGAGCGTTCGAACGGTCGTGGTCTTTCCGGCGCCGTTGGGACCAAGGAACCCGAAGACTTCGCCTCGACGGACGTGAAAGGACACGTCCTCGAACGCCACACGCTGACCGAATTGCTTCGTCAGGTGTTCGACCACGATGACCGAATCACTCGTCACCTCGTCTTGCGGCGCGGTCGAAAAGTTGCCGGACCGCGTGACGATGGCGTTGGCGATTTCCCTGGGCGTCTGTGATCCGTATATCTCGGGCGGCACGGTGACTCTTGCGACACCGTCCTCAAGCGAGTGGTCGTCGTCGGCGTCACTCTCTCGAACTTTGGCGTCGACTTGCCTTTTGGCACCACCGAGGCTGTAGGCGACGGCGAGGTAGAGAACGATCACACTGACGAAGAGAATGTCGCCGACGGGTTTCTTGACACCGGTCAGAGCACCGATCGCGCAACCGAGTGCGACCGCCGTAATAAGCCAGCCCTGCCGGGTCACGGGACGAACGCCGAAGCCGTAACGGCGCCGAGCAAACCACTGGCGTTCAGCCACGGAGGATTGGCGACGCGAGGGTTCCGACGATCTGCGTCATGGCTCAATCATAAGAGCCTGCGGAGAGCGTCAAGGAAGGAGTTCGGTTCCCACCGACCGAATCACGAAGCGTGACGGCGAGCCTTACGGCGCGCGCGCGCGATCATTCGCAACGTCAGGAAGGCCACGACAATCACCAGGTTGGCGTTGACCGCCGGCACCCAACGGACCCGTTCGTCCTTCACCACGAAGACGCCAGCGGGCATGACCACCCCGCCGAAACCGCCCCCGGAACCTGACGATTCACCTTCCGGGGAGGTGTCGTCGTCCTCGGATTCGGCATCGTCCGAGGCGTCGGCCGTGGGTGAACCCGACGTGCCCTCACCGCCGCCTCCGCCGCCAGCCACGATCGCTACAGGTATCACCAAGGACCCGTCCTTTTCGTACGCCGTTCCAAAGGCGCGATTCACGGACAGATTCTGACCCACCTTGCCTAACAGTTCTTGAACGTCCACATCACACCAGTCCTTTTTTCGCTTCGGTCAACTCTTCGAATGTAGGCGCCGCTGAGCGACTCGAGCGAACCGCGCGATGGCGACGCACCGCAGGGGATCCTTACTTATCCAGTTCGGCCAGGACCTCGCCAATGATCTTGGTCATTTTGTGCGCCGGTAGCGGCTCTCCCCCTTCGGCCTCCGCCACCTCATCGGAGAAAGCCTCCACGGAGTGCGTCCCGCCGATCAATACGTGTCGTAGCGCCTCGCCGCTCGCTTCGGAGTCGTTCACGTCCTTGAGCGCGCTCGCAACGTCATGGTCCGGCGACTCGGCCACGGCGTGAACCACGTTCATGGCCTCTTCTCGGCCACTCGCGGTCGACACCGCGGGAGCGCGGTCCGGGTTTTGTTGAAGGTCCCATTCGGCGAGGGCTTCGTTGTAGCCACCTTCACCGGGATGCAGCAGCCGGGTCGTTGGTACCTCGACACCCTCAGCCCTGTCTTCGGCCGCTCCGTCGGTCGCGTCGTCACTCTCATGATGCCGGCTCTCGGGAATCGGTATCAGCAAACTCCCGTCGGCATTTCGGACTATCTCCATAACGTCGCTCCTCTTGGACACCACGTCGTGCCCTTCACGCCCAACCTAAAGGGCGCTCCCCCGTTGACAATCAGCGTCGACGTATGACCTTCATCGCCGCTCCATCGTTCGGTGTGAGCCGTGAAAGACTTCACAAGAAAATCTCATAGAGAAGGACACGGCGTTGAAACTCACGGTGGCCATTGATCGCAGCATCGGACGAACGATCTATCGATGGCATGTGCATCTCTATCGGCTCACTCGAGGCGTCATTGGTCATAAGAGCCCGGTGGGCCCGATGTTGATATTGGAGACGCGCGGTCGCAAGAGCGGACTTCCGCGTTCGGTGACGCTCCTCTATTACGAGAAGGATCATCATTACTTCGTCGTGGCTTCCAACGGGGGCCGACCGGAGCATCCCGAGTGGCTCCTTAACGTTCGCCAGAATCCTGTAGTTAACGTGCAGGTCGGATCACGTAGGTTCGGGGCCACCGCCCGTGCAATTCTCTCGACCGACGATCCGATCCTTTGGAACGAGCTCGTGCATTACTACGGCGGTTGGGGCGACTATCAACAACTGACCGATCGCACGATTTCCCTGGTCGAATTGGTCCCGCCCGGGAATTAATTCAGGCCTGAATGCCCGCGATCACGAGGTCGAACATAGGATTCACGCGCGATTGATCGGGCGCCTGTTCGTTGGCGATGACAATCCCGTGCATCAATCGAAGGAGGTCGATGATCTCAACGTCCGGTCGGACTTCACCAGCGTCTTGAGCCCGACCCAGCAGGACTGCTCCGGCCTCTCGCATGTCGACGCACGCGATTTGAATCTCGGTGCCCTCGGTGTGCTTCGCGTTCATTACGGCGGCACCCATACTTCGTCCGTGTGCGCCGAAGTCCATTTGCAAGTGCAGCCAATCGATCAACGCGTCTAGTGGCGCCGGCGCGGCCTTCAAATCTTCGGCGCGCTGGCGAAGTTCAAGAGCTTCGTCCAGGAACGCCGCTTCGAGCAACTCTTGACGAGTGGGAAAATGACGATAGAGCGTCCCAATCCCGACCCCGGCGTTGCGGGCAATGTCCTCGAGCACGATGTCCCCGCCTCGTTCAGCGACCGCGGCGCGCGCGGCGGCCAAGATCACGTCGTAGTTGTGCTGAGCGTCTGCTCGGCGAGGATTCTTCCTCACCACCGTTTCGCTCATCGCCTCTCCTTTGTAGGAACACCCCAAAGTTTGCCAAGAAATACTTGCAACCGGAGGCAACCTCCGTATAGTATGTGGAGGCACCCTCATGTTAGGTCTTCCGGAAACCAAAAGCAACGCCTTCGGGCAGCGAGGTTGTGGGATTACTAATTTTCCGGAGTTTTAAACATCTATTCCAAAAAAGGAGCCATCGTGCCTCTGACCTCTCACGTCCAAAAACGAGCCTCAACTATCGCCCTAGCCATCATCGTCACCACCCAGTTAATGGTCGTACTCGACGCCACCGTCGTCAACATCGCTCTCGTGCCGATCAAGCACTCCCTGCACTTCAGTTCGGCCGGCCTCTCGTGGGTCATCGACGCCTACAGCTTGGCCTTTGGTGGGCTCTTGCTCCTCGGCGGTCGGGCGGGCGACGTCTTCGGCCGACGTCGGATGCTCATCACCGGCCTCTCCATCTTCACTACCGCCTCGCTTTTGGGTGGCATGGCGACGACGTCAACGATGTTGCTCCTCACCCGAGCCGTCCAGGGAGTCGGCGCCGCGCTCGCGGCACCGAGCACCTTGAGTTTGATCAGCGCCACGTTCGAAGAGGGTCCCGCTCGAAACAAGGCGCTGGGAATCTTCACCGCCGTGTCGGCCGGTGGCGGATCACTCGGTCTCATCCTGGGTGGTGCCTTGACGTCATGGGTGTCGTGGCGCTGGGTGATGTTCATCAACGTGCCCATCGGCATCGCCATCATTCTCTTGGCCCCGCGTTTCGTCCCGGAACCGCCGCGCAACGGCGGACGCCTCGACGTCGCCGGAGCGGCCCTGGTCACCGGTGGTCTCGGGAGCTTGATCTACGGCTTCATCCGGCTCGCCGAGCACGGCAGCCGTTCGGTCACTCTCGGCTCCTTCGTTCTCAGTGCGGTATTGCTGACGACGTTCGTGCGGGTAGAGAAGCGACGGGTTCAACCGCTCTTGCCGATGCGGTTGTTGACCGATCGCCTACGCGGTCCCGCGTACTTCACCATGATGTTGGTCCCGTCGGTGATGTACGGCGTGTTCTTCTTCATCAGCCAGTACCTGGAGAGCGACCTGCACTTCAGCGCCATCGACGCGGGATTCGCGTTCCTGCCGATGACGGGACTGATCTTCATGAGTTCGCGCATCACGCCGCGCCTCATCGGACGCATCGGCGCTCGACCGATTCTCTTGTTCGGTCTTGTCACGCTCGGCGTCGCAACCCTCTGGATCTCCAAGGCCACGCCGTCGGAGGGCTACTTCGAGAGCCTGCTCGGACCGCTCGTCCTCTTCGGCATCGGGGCCGGATCCTGTTTCTTGCCGCTCAGCGTCACGATTCTCGCGGGAGTCCCCCGGGCCGACGCCGGTGCGGCATCGGGAATGCTCCAGACCATGCAGCAGACCGGCGCCGCCGTCGGAGTCGCCGCCCTCACCAGTATCGCCGCGGCCCACGGCCGTTCGGACGCGCTGCTGACGGGCGCGGGCATCATCACCGTCGCCTTCCTGGTCGCCTATTTCGCCATTCGACCGACGCAATCGATCGCCTCCAACGCCGAAGAGACGGCCGGGGAGATGGTGTCGCTGGCCATGGTGGAATAACCGGTAGAGCACTTATGTGCGGTCCACCACGACGCAGTTTCCACCGAGGTAAAGAGTCCCCTCCCCTTCGGGAGGGACTCTGTAACGAATTGCGCTCCCCCCGATACCGTTATGGAGGCAATAACCCAAGCGTCGGTAAGCACCTGGAGTGAAGGAGTGGAGATGAGCGAAAAGTACGTGAAGGACCGCGAGGCAATCTCACGATTGACTCCCCATCAGTATTCGGTCACCCAAGAGAGCGCCACCGAACCAGCGTTCCGCAACGAGTTCTGGGACCACCACGAAGCGGGACTGTACGTCGACATCGTCTCCGGCGAGCCGCTCTTCACCTCGACCAAGAAGTTTGACAGCGGGTGCGGATGGCCCAGCTTCACGAAGCCGGTCGAAAGCGCGAACGTCGTTGAGATCAAGGACCGCAGTTTTGGCATGACGCGCACCGAAGTTCGCTCTTCGAACGGTGACAGCCACCTGGGTCACGTGTTTGACGACGGCCCCAAAGACGAGGGGGGCCTTCGCTACTGCATCAACTCCGCGTCGTTACGATTCGTTCCGTACGACGAGCTCGAGGCGTCGGGCTACGGCGAGTACAGGCATCTCTTCGACAACGATGCATCGAAAGAGGAGGCGTCACAATGACCAACGAAACTGAGACCGCGGTCCTCGCCGGAGGCTGCTTCTGGGGAATGCAAGACCTCATCCGGAAACGTCCCGGCGTCGTCACGACTCGCGTGGGCTACACCGGCGGCGGCGTGGTGAACGCGACCTATCGTCATCACGAAGGACACGCCGAAGCGATCGAAATCATCTTTGACCCTTCGGTTGTCTCGTATCGAGACATCCTCGCCTTCTTCTTCCAGATTCACGACCCGACCACGATGGATCGACAGGGCAACGACGTTGGCACGAGTTATCGTTCGGCGATCTTCTACGTCAACGACGAGCAGCGTCAGGTCGCCGATGACGTGATCGCCGACGTCAACGCGTCGGGACTCTGGCCCGGCAAGGTCGTCACCGAGGTCAGTTCGGCGGGACCGTTCTGGGAGGCTGAACCGGAACATCAGGACTACCTAGAGAACTACCCCAGTGGTTACACCTGTCATTTCCCGCGACCGAACTGGGTGCTGCCGCACCGCAGCGACAAGGTGAATTCCTGAACCACGCCGTTCGCGCTGAGCCGTCGATGTCTTATGCAGTGACACGTCGTGCGATGGTCGACGCCGTTCGTCAACTCCAAGGCTTCAGAGCGCGACGCCCAAGTGCACCGTCACCGCATCGCCGGTGTCGATGCCTTCGGCCTGGCGTACGACGCTCTTGAGAGGCACCACGTAGAGCCCGTCTTTGGGAAACAACGAGGTCGTCCATCGAGTGGTTCCGATCACCGCCTCGACCGGAATCATTCCCCAGCCGTAGGTAACGAGTGACGACATCGCTTCGAGTTCGGCACTCTCCATGTCGGGAACCGTTACGAAGTAAAACGGCGACGGCCCCCTCCACTCCCACACATTGCCGCTGAACTCCAATTCCATCCAGTCACCATATCGAGGTTGTCATCGTTCGACGAGCCATACGTCGACCGACCCCTCAATGTATTAGAGCGGTCGAAATGTGGTCCTCGGTGTGAGATGACACGACCTACGAAATCGCGAACGCTGCGATGTCCGCCGCAGTACCATGGCTAATTTCGGGACACAGCGTAGGAAATATTTCCGTACCGTGACTCGTTCCCAGCACCGTGCGACCGCGCGCGGCAACACCAGCCGACAGCAAAAGCCGATAGAACGCGATGCCTTCATCGCGAAGGGGATCGCACTCGTTCACGCTGATCACCGTGGGAGGAAAGCCCGTCACGTCATCCTTGGATGCAAATCCGGGCCACGCCAAGGGATCGCTGTTCTTGAACGCTTCTATACCGTACGCCATCGCTCCGTGATTGCTGTGCAGGTTCAAGAGAATTCCGTTGTTCTCGACTGACGACGGGTAGCGAGCATCGGGCCAACTCCCTGCGATGTAGGGACAGAGCGCGTAGAGGCCCTTCACGAGACCGAGATCACCGTCGCGCTTCAGCTTGAGGCCGGTCGCGAGGGTCAGGTTGCCACCGCCGCTCTCGCCGCTGACGACGATTCGCGATGGATCAATGCCGTACTTCGACGCGTTGGCCACGGTCCACTTGAGTCCCGAAACACAATCGTTCAGGCCCGCGGGATACGGTGCCACCTCGGGCACCGCCGACGGCACGACCGAATTGCGGAACTCCACCATCACGACCACCACACCCTTCGAGGCGACGATCCTCCCCCACGCGCGGTAGTTGCCTAAGAAACTCGACAGCGAAGCCATTCCGCCGCCGTGAATGTAGTACACGCAAGCCAAGGTCTGGTCGTTATCCGGGCGGATGATTTGCAGTTTGATCGTATTGCCATCGGGCGACGACACGATGTCTTCGGTCGTGAATCTCAATCCAGCTGACGGCGCAACTTCTTCGTTACCGCCCATGTTCATAATGCTTTCGACCATCTCGTTCTCCGCCACACCCTCCGGCGATGCGGCCCCGGCGAGTAACTGCTCACGACTCTCGGTGTCGATTGCTTCTGAGTCGGGAAGCATGCTGAGCATCGCTTTGATGCGGGGATCTATTCGAAGATCTGATTCCAAGTCGTACGACATAAAGCCTCCTCTGGCTACATCGTTGCTAGATTAACGTTTTCCTCCGAGCGAATCTTGATCGATACATCACTGCGAGCGCAATGGTCTAGCGCCCGCGAGCCCGAGCAGTTCGCGCGAGACAAAGAGTGACGGAGGCTGGCCGGACGTCGCACTGGCTATCGTCCCTTGCTCGGTGAGAATGCCGAGTTGGACCAGGCGGTGGAGTGTTGCTAGGGAGGCCTTGCGAGAGATCCCGAGATCGTCAGCCAGTACCCGTGAGGTGAGGACGAGATGACGAGGAAGGAGATCGAGGGCGGCGAAGACCGCAGCGTCGCTTCGAAGTCGGCGCTCCGGCGTGGTGAGCAGGTGCCGCCACTGCTGTTTGATCTGTTGGACATTGGAAATCAGCGCGCGCTGGGCCCCGCCTCCACTGGCAACCGCATTGGCGAACCAAGCGATCCACCGACGGTGATCACTTAGCCGAAAGAGCGCCAGCCCCGAGGAGTAGCCCGCCACGTCGGCGGCAATCGCCACGCTGACCGGCGGCGGCACGAGGAGGGCGAGTCGTCGGGTTAGCACCCAGGCGACGAGTACGCGACCCACGCGGCCGTTGCCGTCGCCGAATGGATGGATGATCTCGAACTGCGCGTGACTCACCGCCGCCTGGGTGACGGGGTCGACGTCGTCGCGATTCACGTACTCAATGAGATCGTCGAGCAGTGCCGAGAGTTCATTCGGCGGAGGTGTCACGAGGTGCGCTTCGAGCGGACTCGTCCCCCCGATCCAACCTTGTTCACTTCGGATGACTCCGATGTGGCGCTCCGGAGAAGGGCTCCCCGTCATAAGGGTGCGATGCCAGTGGCAGAGGGTCTCAATCGAGAGCGCGGTGACGCCGCTCGCCCCCGCGACGGCTTCGGAGACGGCCGCCAGGTTGTTGGCCACCCACGCGGCGGCCGCGCTTCCGCGACCGAGATGTTCTTCGGCGAGGACCACTTCGACCACGGGAGCCGAGACACCTTCAATGTAGGAAGAGGCCACTCCTTCAGAGCGCAACAACAGACGAGCGAGTGGTTCGTACTCCGCGTCCAGCGCCTCCGCCGCGTACGCGACTTCAGTGGCGGCGATGGCGACCCTGGCGGCAGTGGCGGCGTCGAGCGTGAGGTCGCGATCGGCGAGATGTGTCGGCACGAACGCGCGAATTCGGCGCCCATTCCAAATGGCTTGCACTTCCTTGCCTGCGAGCTCCACCCACGGCCCTTCTATAAGTTACCGATAACATTATATCGGTAACTTATTAAGCCGAGTCCTCGCTCACGGCAATCTCGTCACCAAGTCTGAGTTGGCGGCCCCAGGGCCACGCGTGAGCGATTATTTTCGACGACGCCGCGCGAAATGCACCACCACCGCGAGCACGATTCCCGTAACGATGAAGGGCCTCGAAACACGTCGTGCCACCGACCCCCCGGCTAGGTCGACGAGATCAATGGGCTCAGCTGGTACCGAATCAATCCGACGGACCACACTGGCCGGGTCCTGCGGGCCCATTGCACCCGCGACAGGGGTACCGGGTTCATCGATCTCTTCAGGGTCGAGCGACGGCGCAACGTCAACCGGCGGCTTCGGTTTCGTGGCCGCCCTTTTCTTTGGTCTCGCCTTGGCGTCGCTCGAGCCTTGCGGCACCGCTTCGCTCGTCGGAACGTCGTCCTCGGTCACCAACACCATCGACTCGAGATTGACCACGAACTGATCGAGCAACTTCGCCGAAACGTCGGCGAGCACTCCCCGACCGAACTGCGCCACCTTGCCGGTGATGGTGAGATCGGTCATCACCACCACCTTCGTGCCGGCACTGGTCGGGAATAACGTCGCCGTAATCACGGAGGCGACGTTGCCCTGACCGCGCGTTTCACGCCCCTCCGCCTTGAGCACCGCGCGATGCGCCACAACGTCGAGCTCACTGATGCGAATCACTCCTTCGTACGAGGTGGTGATGGGGCCGACCTTGATCTTGACCGATCCGCGATACTCGTCGCCCTGCACTTCGCGAAGCTGCGCGCCGGGTAGGCACGGAGCGATGCGCTCGAGGTCGGTCAGGACGGCCCAGGCGCGCTCGACGGGTACGGCCACCTCGAATTCATTGGTCAGTTCCATGTTCTCCACTCCATCGTTGCAGGTCTTGAGCAGTGTCGATGTCGGAGGGAACCCCGACGCACGCCACTTCCCGCGCGAGTTCGGGACGTCGGCGCACCAACGCGCGTGCGCCCTCGTCTCCCTCCGGCGGCAGCATCGACCAGATTTCGGCGTCGAGGCGCACCGGATGGGCCCGCATTCCTCGGTAGGTGGCGAAGACGATGGGGCCCCGCGGCGCGTCCGCGACCGCGCGCCAGGCTTGCGCCGTGAGTCCGGGCATATCGCCCAGACCAATGACCGCGCTGGCGTGTCCCCGCGACGCGCACCACTCGAGGCCCACCCGTAGCGACGACGCCTGGCCCTTCGACCAGTCCTCGTTCTCCAGCAGGGTGACCAACCCGGGGATGACGGCTCGTAGGTCGACGGCGCCGCTCACGACGACCACCTCGTCGAGTCCGGCGTCCAGTGCGGGGGCGAGCGCCCAGGAGAGGAGGGCGCGGCCCTTGACCATACTCAGAAGTTTGTCGCCGGGCATTGCTTCGGGCTCACCACGATTGAAGCGGCGGCCGCCCCCGGCGGCCAGGATCACGGCGGCGACGGACATCGATCCAGCCTAACGATCTGACCCATCGCCGGGAGTCGACAGTTGCGCGATTTCGCGGAGATCGATTCAGCGGCGATCGCCACGCCGCGGGCGTTAGTGGATCGGACCTTTCGCGTCACGCAGTGGCATCATCGCGCCCTGCGCGCGACCGCTGCGCACCGCAATGATCTCGGCGACGATCGACACCGCGGTCTCTTCGGGCGTGCGGGCGCCGACGTCCAGACCGATCGGGCTCATGAGACGCGCGCGAAGCTCTGCTTCGGTCGCGCCCGCCTCCAGCAGCCGCGCCCATCGCTGCTCGTGCGTTCGGCGCGATCCCATCGCGCCGATGTAACCCACGCTGGTCGAGAGAGCGCCGACGATGGCCGGCACGTCGAACTTCGTGTCGTGGGTCAAGACGCACACCGCGTCGCGCGCTCCGAGCGACGCCCCCACTCGCTCCAGATAGCGATCCGGCCAATCCACCACGACCTCGTCGGCCGTGGGAAATCGCGCCCGCGTCGCGAACACCGCTCGCGCGTCACAGACGGTGACGACGAAGCCGAGGACCCGAGCGATCTCGACCAGCGCCCTCGTGAAGTCCACGGCCCCGAACACGATCAACTTCGGAGGCGATACGAAGGACTCGACGAACACCTCGATCTCCTCGCGACGCGCTTCGCCGTGCGAGCCGTAGTGGCGAGTTCCCGAGACCCCGCGTTCGAGCATCGCCGCGGCGTCACGTGCCACGACTCGATCCAGTTCGGGGTCGCCCAACGTGCCCAACACCGCGGCCGGCGGACGGATCAGTAGTTTCGCGGCGAGGGCGGTCGTCGCGTTCGCGGTGTCGGCGACACCGGTCACCGAGACCAGGCCCACCGGCGCCCCGGAAAGAATCGAAGCGCGAAGCTCGTGGTAGATCTCTCCGCTCACCAGTTGAGCGGCTCCACCAAGAGGTGCACTGTGCCCCCACACGTCAGTCCGACCGCGAAGGCCTGGTCGTCGGAGTAACCGAAGGTGCATCGTCGCGCCACGCCCGTCGCCAGCACCTCGAGCGCCTCAGTGACGACCGCCCCTTCGACACAACCTCCAGAGACCGATCCCGCCACTTCGCCGTCCTCGTTGACGGCCATGGCCGCTCCGGGTTCGCGGGGACCCGATTCCTCGATCCCGATGACTCGGGCGATTGCCACGCGCTTCCCGTCGGCGAGCCAGGTGTCAATGGTGGCCAGAATCTCCTTCATCGGGCAATCACCTTGGCCAGCTCGTCCAACGCCTCGAGCGAGTTCCCCGAAAGGAACTCATCGGTGAAGGGCAAGGCCGCAGCCATACCGCGCACGAGTGGTTCGTAACCGAGCGAGGCCTTCAGCGGATTGACCCAGATCACCCGGTGAGCCACGTTGGCGAGTCGAGCCATCTGCGCCGCGAGCACCGCCGCGTCGCCCCGGTCCCAGCCATCGGAGATGAACACCACGATGGCGCCGCGCGCGAGTCCTCCGAGACCCCAGGACTCGTTGAACTGGTACAGGCACTCTCCGAGCCGGGTGCCTCCCTCGAGGTCGGGCGCCGCCGACGCGACCCGGGCCAGCGCCGCGTCGGGATCGCGCCACGACAGTTGTCGGGTGACGCGCGTACACCGGGTGCCGAGGGTGAAGGCCTCCACGCTTCGATGAGCGACGATGGTCGCGTGTGCGAATCGCAGCATCGTCCGAGCGTAAGCGCCCATGGAGCCCGACACGTCGAGCAGCAGTACCACCCGTCGCTCCCGAGCGCCGCGCACCCGTCGAGCCAGCCGCGCCGGATCACCGCCGCTCGCGAGCGACCTCTGGAGCGTGCGTCGAACGTCCAGTACACCCCGTCCCGAGTGACGGGCCGCTTCGAGGCGTCGACCCCGGCGCATCGGGGGTCGCAGTCGGAGTCTCGAGATGAGCCGCGCCGCCTCAGCGAGCTCGGCCTCGGTGCAACGAGCGAAATCCTTGGTGCGCAGGACTTCGGTCGCGCTGTAGGCGACCGAACGGGGCGGACGCTCGTCTTCTTCTGGGCCTTCTGGCGAGTCTCGGCTCGCGTCGTCGTCGTCGAACATCGCCGGCGGCCGGGTCACCGGAACGGGCGGCACCGTCGTCAAGCGTCCGCGCGGGTAGATCGGCGCGACGTTACCGAAGTAGGCCCGGAACGTTTCGGCGAAGGGCTCGTCGTCTTCCGCGCGCCGACAGAAGCACGCCCTCCCGGCCCAGAAGACGTGCTCGGGTCGGTCCGTCCCGAGCAACGCCAAGGCCTCGGCGAAGTCGATGGTTGAACTCGGTGCCGCCTCAAGCCCCGCTCCGCGAAGCGAACGCGAAAATCCGGTCGCCAGCGCGGCCAGGTCGTTGGTGACGGCAGTGCTCACGTGCCGTATTTTAGGGCTCCGCTCACCAATTCCGCGATCCCCGTGGCGCGCACGCGCTCGGCGTCTTCGCGGTACTTGATTACGGCGCCGAGGGTGCGCTCCACCGTACGCTCGTCGAGGTGGCTGGAGCCGAGCACGCTGATCGCCTGGGCCCAGTCGATCGACTCGGCGACACCGGGCGGCTTGTAAAGACCGCGCCGGCGCAGTTCGGCGACGACCGCCGACACCTCGCGAGCGATCGGTTCAGAGGCTTCGGGCACGCGAAGGCGCACGATCGCAACCTCGCGCTCGAAACTCGGGTAATCGACCCAGTGGTAGAGGCACCGGCGTTTGAGTGCGTCGTGGACGTCGCGGGTACGGTTCGACGTCAGGATCACCACCGGGGGACGCGCCGCTCGGAACGTGCCGAGCTCGGGAACGGTCACCGTGAAGTCCGAGAGGATCTCCAACAGGTAGGCCTCGAATTCGTCATCGGCCCGGTCGATCTCGTCGATCAACAAGATGGGCACCGGGCCGTCGTCGCTCGCGCCGGCGATCGCGCGCAGCAGCGGGCGGCGCACCAGGAACTCCTCGGAGTAGAGCGAGTGCTCGAGCTCTCCCGGTCCGTCAGTGCCGACCCCGGACATCTCCGCCGCGCGAAGGTGCAGCAGCTGGCGGGCGTAGTCCCATTCGTAGACCGCTTGGGAGGCGTCGATACCGTCGTAGCACTGCAGGCGCAGAAGCTCTCCCCCGCTCCAGCGTGCGAGGACGTTAGCGACCTCAGTCTTGCCCGAGCCCGCTTCGCCCTCGAGCAGCAACGGGCGGCCCATGCGCAGCGCCAAGAACAGCGAAGTGGCCAGCGAATCGTCGGCCAAATAGCCGTGTTCGGCCAATACCTCGGACATCTGCTCGGGTGAGACGACGGCGGATGGTGCGGCAGCGATCAGACGCCCGCCTTCTCGAGTGCCCGGCGAACGAGCACGCGCGCGACGTGCTGGCGATAGGCGACCGAACCGTTGAAGTCGGCCGAAGGTTCGGTGCCCCCGGCGGCGAACTGAGCGGCCTCGGCCGCGTTCGCTCCGGAGAGGACGGCCGCCTCCACGGCGCTGGAGCGTAGAGGTACCGGCCCCATGTTGATCAACCCGACGCCGACGCTGTTCCCCGAACGCACGGCCACGGCTCCGACGATCGCCCAGTCCTGCGCGCGCTTGGTCAATTTCTCAAATCCCCAAAGTGCGTCGCGCGGCCACGGCACGCGGATTTCGACCAGCAGTTCGTCGGGGGTCAGGGCCACCTCGAAGAAACTGACGAAGAAGTCCTTGGCGTCAATCTCTCGTTGTCCGTTCGGACCTCGCGCGACGAACGTCGCGCCCAGCGCCAACAACACCGCCGGCAGGTCCGAGGCCGGATCGCCGTGGCAGATCGAACCACCGATCGTGCCGCGATGCCGCACCTGCGGGTCGCCGATCTGCCCGGCCACGTGGGCGAGCAAAGGGACGCTCGAGAGCGTGAGCGCACTCGTGGCGATGTCGTGATGACGAGTGAGAGCGCCGACCGCGAGGTAGTCCTTCTCCTCCGTCACGTAGCTGAGCTCGCGCAAAGGTCCGATGTCCACCAGCAGTGCCGGCTGGGCCAGTCGCAGCTTCATGAGCGGCAAGAGTGAGTGGCCGCCCGCCAAGAGCTTGGCGCCCTCGCCGTGCTCGCTGAGCAGTCCGATGGCTTCGTCGGCCGAGCCGACGCGCACGTAGTCGAAGCTCGCCGGGATCACTGGTGCATCTCCGGCGCGCCACCGGCAGCGAGGGCCGCCGCCACGATGTTGTGATAGCCGGTGCAGCGACAGAGGTTGCCCTCGAGGCCGAGGCGTATGTACTCTTCGGTCGGTTCGGGGTTCTCGGCCAGCAGCGAGGCGATCGCCATCACCATGCCCGGCGTGCAGTAGCCGCACTGCAAGCCGTGGCACTCCTGGAAGGCCTGCTGGATCGGATGCATCCGCCCGTCCTCCAGCGCCATTCCTTCGATAGTGGTCACCTCGTCGCCCGCGACCTGTGCGGCCAGCACGGTGCACGACTTCACCGACTGTCCGTTGAGCAGTACGGTGCAGGCGCCACACGAAGTCGTATCACAGCCCACGTTGGTACCCGTGAGCCCGACCGCGTCGCGTAAGTAGTACACGAGCAGCGTGCGCGCCTCGACGTCGTGGGACTCCGGCGTCCCGTTCACCGTGATGTCGATCCGCATCTCAGCGTCCCCCCTTCGCGCTGCCGTCGCCGGTCGCCGCATCGTTGATCGCGTTCCACACGCGTATCGGCGTAGTGGGCATATCAATATGGCGCACGCCGAGGTGTGCCACCGCGTCGCAGACCGCGTTGTGCACGGCGGGCGTTGATCCAATGGTCCCGGACTCGCCAATTCCCTTGGCACCGAGGGCGTTCACGGGCGTCGGCGTCTCCGTGAATCGGGTCTCGTAGCTCGGCAACTCCGCGGCCGAGATGAACGAGTAGTCGGCCAGGGTCGAGGTGAGCGGATTCCCTTCGAGGTCGTACACCACCTCTTCGAGCAGAGCCTGGGCGACGCCTTGGGCGATGCCCCCGTGCACCTGGCCCTCGGCGAGCAAGGGGCTGATGATCCGTCCGGCATCGTCCACCGCGATGTGACGAAGCAGGTTCACCTTGCCGGTCTCAGTGTCGACCTCGACCACCGAGATATGGGTACCGAAGGGGAACGTCGGACCGGGCGAGGCGAGGTCGACTTCGGCGAAGAGCGGGTTGCCGTCCTTCGCCGCCGTCTCGGCGAGTTCGGCCCAACTACGCGACACCGCCGGCGTCCCCACCACGTGGAAGTGTCCGTTCGCTTTGTTGAGCACGATGTCCTCGCGGTCCGCTTCCAAGAGGTCGGCCGCGAGGTCCTTAGCCTTTTCCACGACGTCCACCGCGGCCTGATTGACCGCGGCGCCGCCAATCTGCAACGAACGCGAGCCCATGGTGCCGGCGCCGCGTGGCACGATGTCGGTGTCGCCGTGGACGACTTCGATGTCGTCGATCGCTACGCCGAGCTGTTCGGCGACGAGCATCGACCACGCCGTCACGTGCCCCTGACCGTGCGGCGAGGTACCGGTACGCACGATCACCTTGCCGTCCGGTCGAACTTCGACGGCGCCGAACTCACCGTCGGGCAGTCCGTTCGTAATCTCGACGTAGCACGACAGACCGATGCCGAGCTGGCGCAGGTCGCCCGTAGCGCGCCGGCGGGCCTGTTCGGCTCGCAAGTCGTCGTAGCCCGCCACCTCGAGCGCCAGGTCGAGCGCGCGGTGATAGTCACCGACGTCGTAGACCGTCTCGGTCGGTGTCGTATAAGGAAAGTCGTCCTTGCCGATCAAGTTGCGGCGGCGCAGCTCCGCGGGGTCCATGTCGATTTCACGCGCGAACACGTCCATGATCCGCTCGATGGCGGCCGTGGCCTCGGGACGCCCGGCCCCGCGATACGCCGTGGTCGGCGTCGAATTGGTGACGACCGAGACGCTCGCGCATTCGGCCTTCGGAATCTTGTACGGTCCCGAGGTCATGACCCGGGTCATGAACGGAAGCACCGTACCGAACCCCGCGTAGGCACCACTGTCTTGCAGCACTTCGATGCGATACGCCTGTACGACGCCCTCACGGGTCCCGCCGATTCGCACGTGCTGGACCTGGGCGCGGCCGTGGCCGAGTCCGAGCATGCTCTCCGAGCGCGTCTCGGTCCAACGCACCGGGCGGCCGAGCTTCTGCGCGCACCACCCCACGACGATGTCTTCGGGGTAGACCATGGCCTTGGCTCCGAATCCGCCACCGACGTCGGGTGTCACGACGTGTACTTGATCCGGTTCCAGCCCGAGGAAGGTCGCGAGCGCGTCGCGAACGCCGTGAGGAGCTTGGGTCGAAGAGTTGAACTCCAGACGTCCGTCCTCAGCCATACGAGCGGCCGCGGAACGAACTTCGAGTGGGCACGGCGCCACACGCTGATTGACCAATGCCAATTCGACCACGACGTCGCAATCGTCGAAGAGCGTCTCGTCGCCACCGAAGTCGAGGGAAAAGGAGGTGTTCGTCCCGGCGTCCGGGAAGAGCAAGTCCTCGTCGGTTCTCGCTTTGACAGGATCAATGACGACCTTGAGCGGGTCGTACTCGACCACCACCTGTTCCAAGGCGTCCTCCGCGATCTCACGCGACTCGGCGACGATGACCGCGATGGGTTCGCCCACGTAGCGCACCGTACCGGAGGCCAGCATCGGAGGGGCCATGGCCTCGTTCGTCATGCCCATGACGGTCGGGAATTTGGCCATGCCCAGGTCGTCGTTGGTGTAGACGGCGAGCACGCCCGCCATCGCTTGCGCGTTCGTCGAGTCAACCGACACGACTCTGGCGTGCGCCATGCTCGAACGCACGAACGTCACGTGGACCGAGCCGGGCAATGCGAGATCGGCCACGTAGGTCCCACCCACGGTAAGGAACTTGGGGTCCTCTCGCCGCAGCACGCGATTACCAAGAATACTCATGGACCCGACCTTCCTTGGACGTGCCACCCACACGTACCCGCTCTCGGATCTCCCCGAGCACTGTGGGCGAGATTACCAGCGCCGAGGTACCGCCGTCAGATTGATTCGCCGAGCTGCCGAGCTTCAACGGTGCCGACACACCGAGGTTAGTTCTGCTCACGTGAAGTCCAGAGCACGTTGTCACTCGGCACGGAAATAATTCGCAAGACGGTTGAACAAATTGGCTTCGTGAACGGGCAGCGCCACGGCCCAGGATTCCCTGGGCCGTTGACGTGGCTGATGACCAATCGGTAGCGGGGGAACTGTGCGGGGGAACGCGCAAACGTCCCGAACACCGCCTCGCGGTCCCGATCTGACGTTACGAGTGGCTGCACGATTCGCCATTGCATTGTGACCGTTCTCTAAAGCGACTGGGCATCCGTTCCCTCCCAGAACATTCAGCGAAGAGGCAGCGATCATCGAGGTGACTTCGATCGTCAAATGCACGATTCGGGTCCGTAAAGACCGGACGCAGCAAGGGGATCGAAGAGGTGGCGTTCGGACGAGCCCTTCACGAACAATTGGTTGGGAATTGGTTGTGACTCACTGAACCCACGTTGTTTCGCATGTCACTTGTGGGCGTCGACGAACGAACAGTAGGACCGGCGACTCGGGTACGGGTGGACTTGTGCCCTATGAAATTTTTTCAACGACTCAAAATTTCTGGACATATCTGCTGTGTTATTCTCGCAGCAATTCAGTCTGAGGTATCCCTCCGAATTTGATGGAGCCGATGCTTCGCAGCGTCTCGGGGGATATGAGTATTTTTTGGATCAGCCTGGGGATGGGCTTGGCGGTCGCCGCAATTCTCGCGCTCTCCGCAGTGGCCTTTACTCTCGAGTACGCCGTGAGCAATGTGGTGAATTTGGCCCACGGCGAGGTGCTCACCATCGGGGCGTACGCCGCGTACGTTAGCGATACTAATTTTCATCAGAATCTTTACGTATGCGCCATGATCGCCACCATCTTTGGTGCACTCGCTGGCACGGCGCTGAACTTCGGACTCATCGAACGATTCCGGAATCAAAAACCGTTGTCAACACTCATCGCGACGCTCGGCGCGTCGCTCATATTGCAGAATCTGTTGCTGATCGGCTTTGGGGGCGCGAGCGTTTCGTACGGGTTCGCGCAGGGCAGTCTCCTGCACGTGGGACCCTTCCTATGGACGACCCTCACGATCAGGGTGATGCTCTCGGCCGTGGTAGTCGCGGGACTGATGTACATACTTTTGCAAAGGACGCGTCTGGGCAAGGCCCTTCGAGCGGTATCGCAAAATCGCGAATTAGCGCAGGTAAGCGGCATTCCGGCACGTAGCGTGGTGATGCAGACCTGGGCCGTTGCCGGAGCCATTTCGGGATTCGCTGGCTTTCTTTACGGAGAAACGATTGGCACGATCACGCCGACCGTCGGCAATGGTTTTCTATTGCTATCCATCACCGCGGCAGTGGGCGGGGGGCTCGGACGCCCGTACGCCACGCTCGGTGGCGCCGTCGTGTTGGGCCTCGTTATGTCGATCGCTGGGACGTACACCTCGTCGGCGTACCAGCTCGTTTTTGCTTTTGGGTTCCTGGTCGTGATGCTGCTCATCAAGCCCAATGGGATGTTCGTGCGGGGACGAGCTCTTACGGTGCGGGCCTGATGCTCCAGTACTGGACCGCAATCCTTACCGAGGCGACGATCTTCGGCGTACTGGCGCTCGGTATCGACATGATCTGGGGATGGGCCGGTGACTTTGACCTCTCGGCCTACGCGTACTTCGCCCTGGGCGTATACATGACCATCATCATGACGGTCGGAAAGGCGAAGGCGCCCGTGGAGTATGTGCTGGGGTGGCGCTTGCCGTATCTACTGGCCGTCGTCATCGCGGTGGTGGTGGTGGTGGCTTTTGCCTCGATTATTGGCGCCATCGCGCTACGAAACCTTCGCGACGTGTATTTCTCCATCACGACCTTCGGGGCCGTCTGGGCGATTTATTACCTGGTGGAGAACTTTACGCCGTTGTTCAATGGCTACAACGGCGTCTTTGGACTCTTCGATCCGATGGGGCAACACCTTTCTTACAACGCCTACCACTACTTCTTCTTCGCATTCTGCCTCCTCGTCTTGTTCTTGGTTTACCTTTTGGTCCAGCGTCTCTCCACGAGTCCCTTTGGTCGAATGGTGCGCGCCGTTCGAGATGACGAGCGCGCGGCGTCAGTGTACGGGCGCAACGTCTTTTGGGCGAAGTACCGGACGTACCTCTTCGGAGCCGGCCTCGCCGGTCTGTCCGGGGGACTCTTCGCCGCCTACATAGGCGCTTTCAACCCCCTGGACTGGAAGCCCACGGAAATATTCGTGCTGTACGCGGCAATCTTGGTAGGGGGTCGCGGTAACCCCCGGGGAGTCGTGTTGGGCTCGTTCATCGTGTACGTGGGTTTCGTGGAGATGACGCGTTACATTCCTTCTCCCGCGGCCCGTCCCGAACTGGGACCGGCCCTACGCCAGATACTTATCGGCCTGTTGATAATTCTGATGCTCAAATTTCGTCCCAGCGGACTCCTGCCGGAACGATTGGGCACTGATGGGACGAGTGTTCAAAGATCGTGGCGAAGGTGGTTTACCCGTTCGAGGCGCTTGCCCGATCCTCGTCCCGACGACGTCGCGTCGGACCCCGTCATCGGAGTCGAGTCGTGAGCGCCACCGCGTTACTCGAGATCGAGAGCCTCTCGAAGTCCTTCGGCGGGGTGGTGGCCGTTAGTGACTGCACCATGACGATCCGTGAAGGGAGTGTCGTGGGACTGATCGGTCCCAACGGCGCCGGCAAGAGCAGCGTGATTGATTTAGTCTCGGGCTTCGAGCAGCCCTCGTCGGGCAGCGTGCGTTTCGCCGGAGTTGACGTCGTGGGTAAGCGACCGGATCAAATTTCGCGGATGGGTATGATCCGTACGTTCCAGACGCCGCGCGAATGGCGTGACCTCTCGGTCCTTGACAACGTCCGAGTCGGCCGATCCGACCTCGAGCGCGAATCACTCTGGCGTTCACTAACGTCGGCTCGGCGCCTTCGTCGTCAAGACGCGCTGGACACTGAGGAACTTCGCGAACTCATGGCGCACTATCACCTGGACGAGCTTCGAAACGACCGGGCCGTTGGTCTAAGTGGCGGCCAGAAACGTCTGTTGGAGTTCGCTCGCATCGCGTCCGCCAAACCGCGCCTGACCATCTTGGACGAACCCATGGGCGGCGTGAATCCGGTCTTGGGCGAACGAATCGGCGAGGCCATCCGAGAGTTGAAGAAGGCCGGCAGCACCGTCGTCGTCGTAGAGCACAACCTGCCCTTCGTTGAGAAGACCTGCGATGAAGTGATCGTCATGGACCTGGGCTCAGTCATCGCTCAAGGTCGCTTTGACGAGCTACGAGACAACAAGCGCGTTGTGGACGCCTACCTGGGAAATGATGACGAATGAGTGACGCCTACTTGGACGCGCCCGTCGTCTTACGAGTCGAGAATGTGACCGCCGGTTACGGAGGTTCGCCGATCATCGAAGACGTGTCACTCGACGTTCGCAAGGGCCACATAACGGCCATCGTTGGGCCCAACGGCGCCGGCAAGTCGACGCTTCTAAAGGCGATCAGTGGTGTCATCAAGACCACGAGTGGCCACGTTTACGTACTCGATCAAGAGACCACCAACTTGCCACCTGAGAAACTCGTGCGTCGAAAGTTGGCCTACGTGCCCCAGGTCGCGAACACGTTCCCGGATCTCACGGTTCGAGAGAACCTGGAGATGGGTGGCTACACGCGTAAGCACGGAGTTGCGCAACGAATCGACGAACTCGGTGAACTCTTTCCCGATTTGAAGACGTCACTCCGGCGAAAGGCGGGGGGGCTGAGCGGTGGTCAGCGCAGCATGCTCGCGATGGCCCGCGGTCTCATGCTCGATCCCGAGGTTATGTTGCTCGACGAGCCCAGTGCCGGACTCTCACCAATGTTGCAGAGTGCACTTTGGGAACAGATTGAAAAAGTGATGACGACGGGTGTGGGCATCTGCGTGGTCGAACAAAACACCCGTCGGTCGCTGCGGCACGCGCAGTGGGGCTACGTCATGGTGCTCGGCAAGAATCGCCTCGACGGTCCGGCCGAAAAACTGTTACACGACGACGAGGTCATTGACCTCTACGTCGGGAGAATGTCGTAGTACGACGACACCAGTTCTCGTAGGAGAAAAGAACAAAATAAGGGGGTAAGACGGTGAGAAGAATTAGGAATTTAATAACCATTCGGAAGTTGACGAGCGCGGTCGCTTTGGCGACGGTGCTGGGAAGCGGAGTGGCCATCGGGGCGGACGCGACGGCCGGGGCCTCTTCGGGCACCATTTCGTTCGGCGTCCTGTCGTGCTTCACCGGTCCATTAGCGAGTTTGGGCGAGGGCATCTACCAAGGTGCTCAAATCGCCCAGGCGCAAGTGAACGCCGACCACGGGGTGTTGGGTAAGAAGCTCCTCATTCCCCAGGGCGACACGGGATGTGACCCGGTCGAAGGCAAGACGGCGCTGTTGAAGTTGATCTCGGGCGGTGGCATTGCCGGCATCATCGGTCCCACCACTCAAGAGATCAACTCGGTGGAGCCGGTGTTGAAGGCCAACAAGATTATTGACGAGTTCCAAGGTGGTGACACGACCCGCGACACGCAGACCGATCCGTATCTCTTTCGCGATAGCCCGTCGGACAGCCAACTCGGTGTCGCAATGGCCACGTACGCGCACATCAAGGGCTACAAGACGGCCGACCTGCTCTTCTACTCTGATGCCGCGGCGCAGACCATCGTGGCTCCAGTGAAGACAACGTGGATCAAACTGGGGGGAACAGTCATACACGTTTACAACGTTCAGGCCGACCAGTCGTCCTACACCAATACCGTGGCGCAAGTCATCGCCGACAAGCCAAACGTCATCTTTTCACAGACCGACGCGCCAACAGTGGCGGTGCTCGAGACTGAGTTCACGCAACTCGGCTCGACCATTCCCTGGATTGGCACCGACGTGACGACGAGTAGTGACTTCATCAAGGCATTCGGAACTGCGAACGCTCACGCCCATTTGACGTCGGTGATGGGAACGTCCCTGACGGGCCAGGCCGATAACTTCTTCCTGGCTGGTTTCAAGAAGTTGTTCCCGAGCCAAGCGGCCGCCGGTCCACTGTCGGGCTCGAACTACGCCTATGACGCGGTGATCACGTTGGCCCTAGCTGACACGTACGCGAAGACGACGAAGGGTTCGACGGTTTCAAAGGACATGACGATGGTGACGAACCCGCCGGGCACGAAGTGTTACTCGTACAAGTCTTGCGTGGCGCTCATAAAGGCCAAAAAGAAGATTAATTATGAGGGCGCTAGTGGCAGCATCGACTTCAACAAGTATCACAACACATTCGGTCCCTACGCGCCCTTTATTGCCAACGCGAAGACCGGCAACGAAGTCCAAGGTACACCGCTCACGGCCAAGATATTGGGCGACGTGACGAACTGCACGTCTACCTCCGCGTGCCTCGCGGTGCTGAAGGCAGACGGTGTGAAGTAAGGAAGGACGGGGCGAGAGCGTCTCGAGATGTTGCGGTTTTCCATCTTGAGACGCTCTCGCCCCGTTCCCGAACGACGTCGTCGCGACATCACAATCGTAAGTAAAGGGATAGATCCAATTGAGTAGTGACCCGGACAACAACAGCACCGACGTACCGCGTGGACCGCTCGCCGGCACACACGTGCTCGATTTCTCGAGAGTTCTGGCCGGACCCTACGCCACGATGGTCCTGGGTGATTTGGGCGCCGACGTGATCAAGTTGGAACAGCCCGGCACGGGTGACGACACCCGGTTGTGGGGACCACCATTCATGGCCAGCGGTGCGCAGCGCGAGAGTACGTATTTCCTATCGGTCAATCGCAACAAGCGCAGCGTGACGATCGATCTGAAGGACCCGAGTGAACGTCCCTTCATTGGACGACTTGTGCGTTGGGCCGACGTGGTCGTGGAGAACTTTCGCCCCGGGGTCATGGAACGCCTCGGCCTCGGTGATGAACAGTTGGAGGCGTTGAATCCGGGTCTCCTACGTCTATCCATCAGTGGCTTTGGTGACGACGGTCCCGACGCTCAACGAGTCGGCTACGACCACATCGCACAGGCCGAAGGAGGCTTGATGTCGCTGACCGGGTCGCCCGAAGGCCCCATGGTGAAAGTCGGCGTCCCCATTGCCGACATTACGGCGGGACTCTTCGGCGTCATTGGCGTTTTGGCCGCCCTGGTCGAACGGGCTTCAAGCGGTCGAGGCCAACGGGTGTCGACGTCGCTGTTAGCCGGCCAAATCGGCCTCCACGCGTTTCAAGGCACTCGGTACTTGGTTGCTGGCGAGGTGCCGCCTCCGTCGGGAAACCAACACCCCACGGTCTGCCCTTACGGCGTCTTCGACGCGAGCGACGGACCTATCGTGATCGCCGTTGGCAACGACGCCATTTGGGGTCGGTTCGCGCCACTGGTGGGCATGGACCCTCACGATGTCCGTTTCGCCACTAACGACAAGCGCATCTCGAACACACGTGAACTCAACGAGTTGATCGGCCCGGCCCTCGCCGCTGACCGTGTCGAAGTGTGGCTGGCTCGCTTTGACGGGGCCGGCGTCCCCGCCGGTGAAGTGAAGAAGCTTGACGCGGTGTACTCGAGTGCGCAGGTGCGCCAGCAGAATCTCGTGTGGACGGCGGAGCACGCCACCTTGGGCTCGATTGAACTGTCTGGGAGCCCACTGCGCTTTAGTCGCAATGAAGTAGCGCTCCGACTACCGCCCCCGACGCTCGGTGAACATTCCCGCGAGGTCCGTGAAGGGCTGATTGACGAGGCGAAGCGCCATGAGATCTAAGTCGCGCAACGCTGAAAAGAGAGTGTCTCGAAACGTGAAGACAAGGAGACCATTGTGACCTCGATGTCTCGCCTGAGTCGTTCGGTGTCCCGGATGCAGTCGCAGGCGAGTTATCGCTGGCGACGCTCGACGAAGTGGATCCACGACCGACGGCGACATCGCTTGCCCGTCCCCCCCGCTACCCGAGTCGAGGCAGAGGCGATGAAGCACGGCGTCTTCGAAATTCGTTTGGCCGGCGGCGATAGGCGAAATGTGCTCGGACGCTCGACCATCGACCGTCTCGAAGAGCTGGTGGCGACTCCGCCCGTTGGCACGAGAGTCATTGTCATTACGGCAGCTCCCCCCGATTTCTGTGCGGGCTACGACCTCATCGAGGCGTCTCTCGGGGGCGCCGAGGCTCTGATCGCGCACGAGAAGAACTTTGAAAGCCTGCGTCGATCGAAAGTGCCGATTGTTGTGGCCCTTCAAGGCAATGTCATCGGTGGGGGTCTGGAGTTGGCACTATCGGCGGACGTGCGCTTGGCGTCGCCCGAGACGAAATTCTCAATCCCCGCGTTGAAACTGGGACTGGTGTATTCAGAAGCCGGGATCCGGTTGGTTGTCGATGTGATGGGTGAGAGCGTCGCTCGGGCCCTCTTTCTGAGTGGTCGCGACATCACCGCTGACGCAGCACTCGGAATGGGGCTCATAACTGACATTGTCGGCAGGGAACAGTTACGAGCGCGCGCACTCGAACTTGCAACGTTGATCGCGTCGTGGTCGGAGGTGGCGTCGACGGGCAATCGACAGATATTCGACGTAGTCGCCGGGCGGATCACCACTGATACGGACGAGCTGCGATTAAGAAGTTTCGCGCCCGAGAGCGATCTCAATGAAAGCATTGCCCACTTCGTCGCGCGTCGAATTCGAACTCAGCCCCGTTCGGGACCTCACTGACGCCTCGCTTTCGAGATCAACGCCAATAATTTCTATCCCAACTTGGTCAACACATTGCGGGTGATTTGTTCAATCTGGGGATCGCGCGCGCTCAGACCGTGCGCCCAATCGGTGGACCCCGACGTTAGGACCGTCGCTCCCGCATCGTTCGTGTATGCACCCAACACCGCGTGGCCGTGTCGAATCCGGTCCATCGCCGCAGGATCCCGCGTCCCAAAAACACGCGAGGCGATGTACTGCAACTCGCTAGGCTCACCCGGTTTCGGTGGACGAGGAGCAGTTTCATGGGTGAAGTGCTGCGTCGGGCACGTGCCCAAAATCTCGAACGTCGCGGGTGTGCCATCTTCTCCGGTTGGGTACGGAAGGCCGTCTCGATAGGTAAACGCGCACCCATCGCATTCGTAGCCAACAACCGTCGCGTTCGAACCGAGTACCTCTCCGTAGCTGAGTCCGGTGCCGTCAAAAATCCAATGACCCGCGCGATGCACGGTGTAGCCACCCAGTCCGGCCGTCACGTTGCGGCCAATGCGGTGATAGCCACCACGAGTGAAGGTGACCCCCGTCAAAATGTTTTCAGGTCGACCAACAATGACGTCGGACCAGAGTGTCGTCACCTCCGACTGGCGCGGTGTCCCCATGAGCGGGTCGTCCTTAAAGAATCCCTTGTAGCCCACCATCACGTCGTGATCGCTGCCCTCAATGCGGACCTGCCACATCAACGTATTTCCCGAAAAGAAAGCCGCATTGCCGCCTCGCGCGATGAAGCGTTCGACGGTGTCGCGCATCCCCTTCGACCAATACTCGTCGTGACCGATAGACAAGTACAGACTCGCGTTATCCAATACTTCGGGATGGTCTTCGAGGTCCGCGTTCGTACAGACGCCAATTTCAAATCCTTCACGCTCCGCCCAGGCAATGAAAGGGTGCTCCCAGTCGGGCCATCCCGCGGATCCCGCCCAGCCCGACAAATGATTCAACTGGATATACCCCACGTGAGCGGCGTTCTGGGGATCGGGGGCACCGGTGCCGGTGACGCGACGCCCCTTGCCGAATGGTTTGTGCAGATAGCCCGCCGACATCGGACGCTGCATCGAGACGTGGGTTCCGCCGTTGTAGAGGTTCGTACCGCCGAAATCGTTATAAGCGTGCCACGTGTTAGTAGCCAAGGCGACGATGATCCGCTCTTTGGATTGGGGTCGCACCACGAAGAAGGCGTAATCGCGACGCACCTTGTCGCCAACCTCAATCTCCATTACGACTTCGTAGTAGCCCGAACGCCACGAATGATCAACGTCAACCGTGAGTGCTACGGGCCACCCGCAACCGGTCGACGATGCGCTCTTCGGAGTCTCGTGATCTTCTGTCGCCACCGACGCCAAAGTGAACACAACCTCGCGCTGACCCCCCACCCGTGCGATCTCGACGCGCACCGGTCGTGCACCCGACGACGACATGTGAAGACCGATTTGTTCTCCGTAGCCAACTGACTGCGGCCAGCAATAACCCGTGACGGTTTCTCGCACCATATTTCGACTGTAACTTGGTCACAGGTCATGCGGTTGGCACGGAATCGATCGGTAGTCCGTGTCGGTAACGAAGAGCGCGAAAGCAATCAAGCCGGCTCGATCATTTCTGACCGAGCCGGCTTGAGAATCTCTTGGTGGCGGGGGCAAGATTTGAACTTGCGACCTTCGGGTTATGAGCCCGAAGTTGGCAAGCTTGAACTCAAATGTTCGTTTTCGTCGTCGCGCTCGTCTGACTTATCGAATTAACGACTCCTTGAGTTACGAAGTGTGTCCACCTCAATGAGTCCGTTGAACCCGAATTCGATGTGGCCCAGTCCTTCTCGCCGACGACTGACCCGGTCGTCGGATTCAATATGAGTTCCATTTTGAAAGTCCATCCAGCCATATTGTTTGAAGTCAACGCGAAACCCATTCCGGCCGCAGCATCGGGCAAGGTCGCGGAGTTATCCAGCGTGATACCCGGTATTTCAGATGCCACAGTCAGGAGTGCCGATGCGAGCCCAGGTGGCGTGTAGCGCTCTTCAAACAGTGAAGCAATCTCTTGTAACTCTCCAAAGTTCTGGCCCGCGCTGGGATTATTAGCCTTCGCCTGCACGTATGCGAACAGCTGACTCGGGTCGGTAGGCAACTGGGACTCGTCAATGGGCGCACTGCCGCTACTCGCTCCCCAACTCTGATTCGTGATTGATTGCATATCAGGTAGCGAACCCGACAGTTCCGGGCTACCAGCGGATACCCACGCGGCACGATCTTTCGGGGTCGGAAAAGTTGGGTCCGAATAAGTCATAGCAATGCGACCCGAGCCATCGGCGCCGATCCAAAACTGGCGATGCATCTTCACGTTGTAGTTGTATGAGGGTCGCTCCACCGCCTCGACGAGGCCGAGGCCGACCGAATCGGTGTACTCGTACTGACCGGGGGCCAGCGTGGCATCAGGAGCTGCCGCGACGATTGATGAAAGCCTCTGAAGTTCGGATGCGGCAGCCGACGGAGCATTTGCACCCATCAGTGGGATGAGAATACTGGCAGCACCAATAATTGAGGCCGCCGCCGAAGCCACGAGAACTCGAGGGCGAATACGCCGCACGCCAGCGACTCGACCTCGTGGCAATGCAATAACTTTCTGAAACATCTGCTCCGCTTCAGAACTCTGTGACTCGAAAGTCGCCCCCTCACCGAGCGGATCCGGTCCCGCAATTAGTTGGTCAATCATGTTCATTAGTGATTCCTCTCTATAGGTATTGCTTCGTATGGGAACGCCATTCTTGAAGATGTGAACAAAGCAACGCGATTGTCCTCTATGCAAAGTTCACGAATCTTCTGACGCGCACGGTCAAGTCGACGTTCCACTGCCTTGGTGCTGAGACCGACAACAACTCCGGCGTCATGTTGACTTAATTCCTCCCATATTGTGAGTCGGAACAATTCGCGATCGATGTCGCTCAAACCCTGAAGTGCCGATAACAACTTCGCACTGATTTGCGGAATTGAACTATGACTCGGCCGAGAGTTGGCTTCGAGTCGATCGACCAATGCGAACGCGCGACGCTGCGCACGAAAGTGTGTCAGCACGACGTTGTGAGCCACTCCGTACAGCCAAGGAAGTTCGTTGGGCACCGTGGGCAGTACTTCCAAACGACGCCAGGCGACACTGAAAATCTCAGCGACGACATCGTCAGCGGCTTCGCTTGCGGCGATACGTCGTCGGACGTACTTGGAAATTGACTCGAAGTTCCGAAACCAAACTCCACGAAAGACGTCCTCAGCCTCGCGTTGGAAAGCGTCCCTAGTCATATTCAACACTCTGCCTCTCGAAGATGGTTACACCCGTTTATGTCAATCAACGGGCTCAATCCCCCATAATGTCCAAGAGTCGCACCCCAACCACCATGGCAAATGGATTCTCCAATTGACAGGTACCGGGCTAAAATTGGGAAACTTGAATTTGATCGGCAACTAAACAACGTGTCTGCTGGCGATGATCGGGATATTGAGATCGCGATTCAAAAACGACGGGAAATGACAAAGGCCTCTCTTGCGAGAGACCTTTGATCTTGGTGGCGGGGGCAAGATTTGAACTTGCGACCTTCGGGTTATGAGCCCGACGAGCTACCAGACTGCTCCACCCCGCGATGCAGAGTCCACTTTATCGCAAAATCACTCGGTCACCTTTGCCGTCGCCACTGTGTCGAACAGCCACGCATCACCTGGTGCGTCTCGTGAAACGAGTGCTACCATTTAACCCTTGGATTGAAAGCTGATACTGGTTTAATTGGACATCGCGGAGTGTTCGAAGGCCGCGCCAAACCGTTGCCGGCGAAATACGAGATGCCTTCAGAAACCCGTCACGGTATCGCTCAGCGCCAATGAAGGAGCGACTGCTGAACTACTTCTTGGTCAGCGCGCTTTGGGCCAACTGCAACTGATTCTCCATGGCGTTGACTTCAGCCTGATAGGCACCGAGGTTGCCGTTTTTGAGATCGGTCTGGGCCGCGGCGTAATCGGTCGCCGCCTGCTTGAGGTAGACGGCCGCCTTCTGACCGGTCTTCGTGGACCCCCCGGTCTTGCCGGTCGTGCCCGGACCGGTGAAACTCGCGCCCAAGACAGCGGAAAGCGCCTGCGAAAGGGTTGGTTCAATCGCGACGTCCTGGTTGAAGACGGCGATGACGTAGCGCAACTGCGGCAACGGGTTCGACGTACTGGTCACGTAGAGAGGGCGAACGTAAAGCACGCTCTGATCCAGCGGCACCATGACGTTGTTGCCCAGCAGGACGGTGGATCCCTGGCCGCGCGCGTTCAGGAGCGAGATGTCCTTGGACGCTACGGCGTTCTGTTGGATCTCAGAGTCGGCCTGGACCGGACCGGTCACCGACGTGCCGCGCGGGGTGATGTAGACGTGGAGCTGCCCGTAGTCCGAGGGATCGCTCGTCGCGACCATGAAGGCCGTGAGGCCCTGAACGGTCGAGGAGTTACCGGCGGGCACGTAGGCGATGTTCTCGAGGAGTTGTTGGTGGTTCGCCTCGGGGAGCGATCCCACTTGGTTGATCGGACTCATGGGCGCCAGCGACGACGCGACCACGTTGCCGGCATTGTTAGTGGTCTGGGTCAAGGCGAGCGACTGGCTCGGCGTGCCCGCTCCTGTCGTCGGCGAGACCTCCCAACGGTCCGACGCCGAGAAGAAGGCATTCGCTGTCGAGATGTGGTACTTCCCCAGCGTCGCGGCCTGGACCGCGAAGATGTTCGAGGGGTAGCGCAGGTGCGAGCGAATCGCCTCGGGCATCTGGCTCATCGGGTGGAACATCGACGGGAAGGCCGCGCGATAGGCCTTCAGGATGGGGTCGTTCGGGTCGTTGGCGTAGAAGGTCATGGCCCCGGTGTACGCGTTGACGACGACTTTGACGGCGTTGCGCACGTAGTTGAAACTGGAGGGCAGACCGCCCTGATTCACGTTCAGGTTCGACGCGTTCTCGCTGTAGGGGTACTGATCGGTCGTGGTGTAGCCGTCGAGCACGTACTGCACCTCGCCGTTGGCAATGACGGCGTACGGGTTCGAGTCGAAGGTGAGGAAAGGCGCTGCCTTCTGGGCCATCTGTTGGACGTCGCGCACGAAGAGGACCCGACTCTTTGACGTGATCTGGTTCGAGATCAGAAAGTTGAAGTCACCAAGGCGTAGCGCGAGCGCCATGCGACTGAAGATGCTGCCGACCGGTACGCCTCCGGTGCTGTCGTAGTGGGTCTCGACCGGTTGTCCGGCGTTGGCCCCGGAGTTCACCTGGTAATCGAGTTCCAGCTGCTTGGTGTCGGCGACGATCCAACCGGGATCGTGGATGCCGAAGTAGATGTCCGGCTGCGTGAGTACCGGCATGCCGTTGGTCGAAGCGGGCGGCACGTTCGAGACGACGAAGTTGGGATTACCCGTGGTGTAATCGACCGCGTTGGCCGCGAGGACCGCCGCCCCGATCCCGTGCGTGTACTGCAGGTGCTGGTTCACCCAGGACTGCGAGGGCAGGTTCGCCGTGTTGAGTTGTCGCGCGCCGATCAAGACCGGCGTGAGCTTGCCGTTGATGAAGTAACGGTCGACCGCAAGCGTGGAGAACGTGTAATACGCGTGAATCGATTGGCGCCGGGTCACGGTCGCCAGCGCGATGTTCGCCGCGGGGTCCCAAAGACGAATGTTGTCCAGGGTGGCGGTATCAGTTTTGACTGTCGCCGCCGAGATTGTGGGTGAGGCGGCGAAGTTCGAGTACTGAACCTTGTCGAGCCCGAAGGCGGCGCGCGTCGCTTCGATATTGCGCTGGATATACGGCGCCTCGAGCGTGTCCTGGTTCGGGCTGACCTTAAGGGCCTGCAGGATCGTTGGGTACAGCACCCCGATCACCAGCGCGACGAAGAGCCACAGTCCGACCGCCACCGCCGGTAGCGACCATCCGCGCATGCGCACGTTGGCGAGCAGGATCAACGCCGCGGCCATCGAGAGAAAGAACAGGATCGTCAACGCGGGCATCCGGGCGTGCACGTCGGTGTACCCCGCGCCTTGCACGAAACCGTTGGTGGAATTGACCAACTCCCATTTGGCGATGACGTAGCCGGCCGCTTTCATGAGCGCGATGCCGGCACCGATGACCGACAGGTGGGCCTTGACCCGTGGCGAGACGCGCGGCGTCACCCTGGTAGCGCGGATGCCGCCGTTGAGGTAGTGAAATCCCGTGGTGACGATCAACGCGACGATCAGCGCCACCAACAGCCAGGTCACGACGAAGGACACGAAGGGCAAGGTGAAGACGTAGAAACTCAAGTCCTTGTGATAGAGGGCGTCTTTGGCGTGGAAAGGCTGGCTGTTAGCGAAGAGGAGGTACTTGTTCCACTGGCCGGTGGCGTCCAGTCCGGCGATCAAGCCCATCACCAGAGCGATCGCCGCGTAGATGCGCTTGGCGTAGGGGCGAACCACGTTCTGGAATCGGCGAACGATCTCGTCTTCGGGGTCGAAGGAGAGGTCGCGCGCCCCGAAACGATCCGTCAGGAGCAGGTTGCCCCACATGATGAAGAAAAAGATCGCGCCGAAGGTCAGACCGAGCCCCACCTTCACCAGCAGCAGCGTCGAAAAGACCTTTTCGAGACCGACCGAAGAGAACCACATTTGGTCGGTCCACAGCACCGCGAGATTGCGTAGTGAGAGGAACCCGATGAGGATGACGACGAAGGCCAGTCCGAACCAGAATCTTCGAGAGAACCGACCGAGCCGGCGCGCACGTGGCGGAATATCAGTCGGACTACGCACGCAACGAGCCTAGGTCGTTTTTCAAACAGGAATAACGGCGCAGGCGCACCCGGCGTGCAGTGGCGGGAAGGGTGAACCGCTCGGGAAGAGCTCGCCGGCCGGCCGTTCCCCCGACGCCGCGTCCATTGCGCACGCGTCGCACGGCGCGTCGTTCGGCGCAACGAAGAATCGAACGTGGCGACCTCGCGAGGCGGCCACGACACCGATTTCGAAGGCCCGTCGAGCGGCGTCGGTGCAGAGACGTTCGACGCGCGCGCCGCGCCACTCCTTGTAGGCGGCGTTGGCGCGGTCCGGGCCATCGCCACTGCCGTCGGTGAGAATCCTCTTTCGCAACGCCAACACGATCGTCACCGCCAGATCGGCCGCGCAGTCCTTCAGCGCCGCGCTCTCCACCGCTCCTCCACTGACGCCCGCTTCGTCTTTCGCGAACTGGACGCCGGCGGCGGCGGCGCCCGAGAGGGCGTCGATCGCCGCGTCGGCGTAGCGGGCGCGTTGTTCGTGCTCGTCTTCGAGCTCGGTGGTGATCATCGCCTTTACGTCACGCAGTCGCTCGAGCATGATGTTCTGGTCGTCTTGGAGGGAGCGCTTCACTTTGCGCGTCAGGGCCGCCAGGGACCCCGCGAGCGCCGCGTCGCGGCGTTCGAACAGTTCGCCTGTCACCGTCGGCGCTTTGGCCGGCGCGGGAGCGGCCCGTTTCGGCACCGGTGCGGCACCGCGCTCTTCCAGCGTCGCTTTACGGAGCCGCGCGAAGATCTCGTTGACCACGTCAGTTCCCGAGCCGTCGTCGTCGATCATCGAGACCTCGGTGATGTCGGCGACGCTGGTCACGTCGTCCTTCGGTGCCCGGCGCCCCCGTGGTCGCGTTTCGGTTGGCAGATCGGTCACCTCTTGCAGCTGCGGTTCGGCGACTTGGCGAAGGGGCGTGCTGGCCAGCACCTCCTCTTCGGTCGGCTCGGGCACGTTCGGTCGAAGTCGCAAGGCTTCGAGAGCGGCGTTGCGCGCCTCCTCGTCCGAGTTGTTAATACCGGAGAGCACGCCTTCGACCTGGTCGAGGACCGACGTGACGAACGTAGCGAGAACGTCGCGCGCCGCTCGCAACTGCTCGATCTGAATCTGCAGGGCCTTGCGTTTCACCGCCAGGTCGTTGAGGACCGCCTTGCGAGCGTCGTAGGACTGCTCGACGATGGCGCGACCCTGCTCGCGCGCCCCTTCGACTAGCGCTTCGCCGTTCACCTTGGCCGACTCGACGAGTCGTTCCGCGGCCAAACGGGCGTCGTGGTCAACTTGACCGGCCGTGCTCTCGGCCTCGGAGATGAGCGCCGCGGCCCGCTCCTGGGCCTCGATCAAGTGGGCCGAACTTCGTTGTTGGCTCTCGGTGAAGACCTGGGCGCTGCGTTCTTGAGCTTCGGCCGTCACCCGGCCGGCCTCTTCGTGGGCCGAGCGCAAGATCGCCGCACTCTGGGCACCGAGCGCCCCGGCCAGCGTGGCCTCGTCGAACGTCGGATTGGCGGCTCGGCGATGGGCCTCACTGAGCTGATCTTGGAGCTCTCGAATCCGGGCCTCGAGGTGACCCATCTCTCGCGCCACCGACTCCAACTGAATACGCACTTCGTTGGGGTCGTAGCCCCCTTTTCGCACGGTGGTGAAGTTCATTCGGGCAATCTCGGCTGACGATTGGCGCGTGGTTGAGAGAATCCGGCGGTCGTCCATTCCCTCCAGACTACGGCGTCGGCCTTGGAGTAAATGGCTTAACGAGGCGGCGTAAGGGGTTTCGGAGCGACGCCACCGAGGGCGCGTAGGTCACGCAGCGTTTGGGCGAGGGTCGTCACTCCGATGATCTTGAGACCCGGCCGGGCCGCCGCTTTGGCCCTGGCGACCTCGACTTGCGGCACGAAGAAATACTTCGCCCCGGCGCGTTGCACCGCGACGGTTTTTTCGGCGACGCCGCCCACGTCGCCGACGTTCCCATGGATGTCAATCGTGCCGGTCGCGGCGATGGGCTGATTGCCCGAGATGGATTGGCGACTCAGTTTGTCGATCAAGGTGAGCGTCATGGCGAGCCCGGCCGACGGTCCGCCGATGTTCGCCGTGTTGATGCTGACCCGCGCGGGCAACTGGTAGGTGGCTCCGTCTTCGATCGAGACCCCGAGATACGACGCGCCGACGCCCGTTACTCCGGCACAGTCCGAAGAGCCGATGCTCGCCGGCGCCTTCGCGGTTTTCAACGCCACCGTCGACGGCGAACGGTAGGTGATGACGCCGGTCGAGGAGATCCGCGCCCGTTTGATTGAGAGGTGGACCGTGGTGCCGGTGGGAATCGAACGCATCGCCACGAAGAGTGAGCAGATCGAGTCGACGCTCGTGCCATTCACCCCCACGATTTCGTCGGCCACCTGGATTCCGGCGCCGCGAGCCGGCGACGGCGACACGACCGAGTTGACGATCGCGCCCGTGGGCGTCGAGGGCGTCTTCCAGCCCAGGGCGTCAAAGGCCGTGACCTCGGCGGCCTGCTTAGAATCGCTCATTTGAAGATACCCCTGGGCTTGGAGTTCATCGGTGGGCACGCCGGGTTCGACGAGCTGGTCAACGCCAATGAACTGCACGTGACTTTCGAAGTGCATGATCGCCCATTGCCAACCGTTCAACGACGTCAGATAGACGTCGGTGAGCATGATCTTGCCGTGGTGCGTTTCACTGGCGACGCCCTTGATCTTCACCAGCGGCGCCACGGGCGTCGCGTCGCCCGGGGTCAGGGCGTACTCGTGTATGGGCCACTCGTAGAGCCCCACCACACCCACCAGAATGAGGATCAGAACTGCGAGGAGCACTCGTGAGACCCGACGATGCCTCGTAGGTGGTGAGATGGGTGCGTGCAAAGTGATGAATCAACGATAGCGGAGAGCATTGACGAGTTACTGTTGCGCGCCGGCTTTGGATTGGGTGACGACTACGTCGAGGTATTGCGTACGCATCTCAACGGCCCCGTCCCTCGTCACCGGATCCTCGCGCTGCGCGGTGTCGTGCGCCAACGGCTCGTCACCTCCGACGATTGGAAGAACGCCCTGCGCGACCCCGACGTCGAGGTTCGACGCGAGGCGTTGAACCAGATCGCCCACGTGGAGATGGAGGGGGACGACGTCTACGCCGCCCTTATGCACTGTCTCGAAGACGAGGACGCGCTGGTCGTCGACGGCGCGGTCTTCGCCCTCGGGGAGCACCTCTACGTGGCGGCCGTCGAAAAAATGTGCGTCATCGCGACGAGCCACGACGACGCCCGTTGTCGTGAGTCGGCCGTCGCCGCGCTCGGGGCGATCGGCGACGACCGGGCACGTCCGGCGATTCTGGGTGCGCTCGACGACAAACCGCCGGTGCGCCGTCGCGCCATCGTCGCCCTGGCGAACTTCGAAGGACCCGACATCGACGAGGCTCTGGAACGTGCGAACCAAGACCGGGACTGGCAGGTTCGAGCGGCCGTCAACCAACTCGGTCGCGACGAGGACTAACGATCGGCGTCTCGATAGAGCGAGTGCAGTGACGACATCTCTTCGAGACAGAGCCGGAGTCCACGAATCACCACCGTGTCGGGCTCCTCGGCGACGGTGACCTCGACGCCGGTGTTGGTCGCGATGAGTTCGCCAAAGTCACTCAAGAGTGCGTGTCCGCCGGTGAGGATCAATCCCCGAGCACTGACGTCCTGGGAGAGATCCGGCGGCGCGTCACCGAGACACTCCTGGATCATTCGTACCGCGGTCGTCACGACGTCGAGGACCGCGGCGTTCACTAGTTCGGCGTCGACGTCAATCTCGACGAGGTCACCGCGGTCCACCGTACGGGCCAAGATCACTTCCGAACGACCCTTCGTGCGACCGAGCGCGGAGGCCAAGGAAAACTTCAGGCTCTCGAGGACCGACGGGGCGACGACGACACCGAGTTGAATCCGCAACGACGACGCGATGGCCGCGTCGAGGTCGTTGCCGCCGAGACGACGGGCGCTGCCCGTGACGATGCCGCCGAGCGAGATGATCGCCGCCTCCGAGGCCCCGGCCCCGAGGACCGTCACGGCCGAACCAACGGGGTCCTGCACCGGAAGGCCCATGCCGATCGCCGCCGCGATCGGCGCTTCAATCAGCGTCGCCTCGCGCGCGCCGGCCTGAATGGCCGCTTGACGTAGCGCGCGGCGTTCGATCGACGTCGCCAGCGACGGCACGCTCATTACCACCCGGGCTCGACTCATCTTCGAGACGCCGGCGCGCTCGAACAGTCCGGCGATGAGTCGCGAGGTGACGTCGAAGTCCACGGTGGCTCCCTGGGCGAGCGGTCGAAAGACGACGACGTGGCGAGGCGTGCGCGCGACCATGTCGAGGGCCCCGTGGCCCACCTCGACGACGCGACCGCTGTTGGTGTCGATCGCGACCAACGTCGGTTCGTTGAAGACGATGCCTCGTTCGGTCGTGGCGAGACGCGTGTTCGAGGTGCCGATGTCGAGCGCGACGTCCAATGCCATGGTTTTCGATGATAGGGCGACCCCAACTGGCCAACCGGTGGTAACTAGCCTTCACTGGGTGGAGAGTCGGGGACCTGGGGAATGGTGGCGTCGTCGGCGCGCACACGCGAAGCCCCCTCCGAGGGGCGAGCGCGAGTGGGTCCACCCGAGTGAATTACCGAGTTTTGAGAGGCTCCGCACCCATCAGATTTGGCCCATAAAGTCGCCCGCGGCCCGCGCCGTCGCCGCTCTAATGGCGGTTGCGCTGGTGGTGGGATCGGCCGGGCTGTACCTCACGCAGTCGAACAATCCGCCGGCGACGCCGCACCTGGCGCAGTCGATCAGCCAACTCCCTTCGAATTCACGAACCGCGGCGGCCGACACCGTGAACCTCTCGATCGCCACGCCGGGCCACGTGGACGTCGTCGCCGCAATGGTCCTTCCCCACGACCTCGCGGTGACCACCACCCAGATCCCGGCCAACGCGCTCATCACCGGTTCGACCCCGGGCGACGCCAACTTTCCCGTTCACTGGGTCGGGCGCGACCAAGTGATGGGCTTCTCGATCGTGCGCCTGGGCCGCCACGTTCCCGCGCTCAGCTTTGCGCCGTTACCCGCCAGCCGGTGGGTGGTCGCGGTGTCGCCAATTTTGAAGAGTTCGTCGACGTCGCCGCAGTACGCGTGGGCCAACACGATTCTCGGCGATCCCAAGAGTGACGCCACGGGGGTCATCAGCTATCTCTCGACCAAGTCCGACGCGAATATCAGTGGCTTCATCGACGCGATTGCCGTCGATCAGAGCGGCCGAGTCGTCGCCGTCTTGTCCACCGACCACCTCTGGTACTCGGCCCAGTTCGTCGCGCGCATCGCCTACATCGTCGCCACGGGCCGAGGGTGTCACGCGAGCCTCGGCATCGTCGGCTTGAACGCCCAGGGCGGAGGCGTGACGGTCTCTCGGGTCATCCCCAAGAGTCCGGCGCAGTGGCAGCTGAAGAAGGGTGACGTCATCACGGCGTTGAACGGCGAGCAGACCGAGACCTTCGACGCCCTCGACACGGCCCTGTACTTGACGCCGGCCTTCAGCGTGGCCCACGTCACCTTCATCCGTGACGCCGCCGTCCACCACGCCGACATGACCCTCGCCTGCGCGCTTTAAATTGTCCCCGTGAGTGACAACCCCTTCGGCGGCATGTTCGGCGACATCTTCTCCATGCTCGGCCAACAAGGACCCGACGCCTGGTTTACGACGGCCACCCAACTCGCGCTCAATATCGCCCGCGGAGAAGACGGCGACCCGAACGCCCAACCCATCGAACGCCAGCGACTCGAAGAACTGGCGCCGCTCGTCGCGCGCCACGTCGACTCGTTGCTCGGAGTATCGATTGACGCCTCGGTCGTCGCCGTCAATCGCTCGGCGCTCACCATCGCGGCCCTCACTCAGTGGCGCCCGCTCATGGAGCCGATGGTCTCGTCGAGCGCCACCATCGGCGAGAACCTGGACCTGGGGGACAACCAGATGATGGCCCAGATGGCCGCCGCGCTCGGACCGCTCTTTTCCGGCTTCCAGATGGGCTCGGTCGCCGGTCACTTCTCCGAACGCGCGTGGTCGCTCGCCGCGTTGCCACTGCCTCGTGTCGACGCCGAGCGACAGTTAGTCGTGAACAATCTCGCCAGCTTCGCCGAAGCCTGGTCGCTGGAACGCGATGAGGTCTACGTCTTCGCCCTGGCCCAAGAGTTCCTCGCGTCACTCGTGCTGACCCAGCCCGGGACCGGCGACGCGCTGCGCGCGCTGTTGATTGACACCGTGCGTGAGTCCACCAAAGCGCAGGGCGATCTACTGACGCGCTTGCAATCGATGATCAACCCTGAAGACATCGCGGGATTCATGGAGAACCCCGAATCACTGCTCGACGGCATCGAGATGCCCGAAGAGTCTGACGCCACGCGCGCCATCAACGCCGCCGCCAGCGTGCTCCTGGCCTTCTTCGATTCGGCCGCCCATCAGATCACTGAAGCGATCCTGGGGCCACGTCCGGCGCTGGTCGAGGCCTACCGACGTCACCGCCGAAGCGACGCGCGCGGTGAGGACGCCGCCGCCGCGCTCTTTGGCATATCGACCCAGGGCGAGCACCACGATCAAGCGGCGACGTTCGTCGCCACGCTCTCGAAGGATCACACGTTGCGCGTGTTCGACGCCCTGCTGCGCGTCGACGGGCTGCCGAGTACGGATGAACTGCTGGACCCGAACGCGTGGTTCGAGCGAGTGACGAATTCGCCTCTCGCTTAGGACTCCTCGTCGTACCCGAGGTTCCATTCGACCAGCAGGTTCTCGCGTTCGGCGTCGCGGTTCACGCGCTCGCGGTTACGTCGGAACTGAGGATCGTGCGGCGGCAAGAAACGCAACCGGGCGTCGACGCGGTCGACGAAGGCCTGGATCTGCTCTTCGTCGCCGAAGACCATTCGACACTCCCAATGGGGCGCCACGGGACCGAGGTAGATGACCTGGACGTGACCGACCGGGTCCACGACTTCGGTGGTCTCCGGGGTTGGGACCTGGCTCACGGTGCTCCTTTGGCGTTGCGATTAAGGCGAAACACCATTGTACTAACTGGTTCTGGAACGTCCTTCGAGCCGTTGTCTTTGAAAGGGCTTACAGTCGTCTGTGAGAAGTATGGTAACCATCGGCTTGTGAACAAATGAGCCCTTCGCAATCAGATCGTCACACAAAGTGTCGCTACTGTGGCATATAGAACCGGCATGGGGGTGTGCATGAGTACCGAATGGATGGCAGACGGGAAGTGCCGCGAGTACCCGGCGGGGACCTTCTTCCCGCGAGATGGCGTCGGGGTGATCATTGCGCAACGAATCTGCGCCACCTGTCCGGTGGCCAGCCAGTGCCTCGAGTACGCACTCGAGAACCACGTGGACCACGGCATCTGGGGCGGCTGTTCCGAGCGCGAGCGCCGTCGCATACTTCGCGAGCGCCGCCGCCGTCGCGTGTTCAACTCTGACGCCCCGTAGTACGCCACTCGCGTGCTCGAGTGTGTCATCAATCTCTCCGAGGGCCGCAACCTCGAACTCTTAGACCAACTGGACGATTCGGCCGGTCCCTCGTTGCGCGACCTGCACGCCGACACGTTTCACCATCGCTCGGTCTTCACGCTCGTCAACGACGCCGAATCCTTGATCCGTGACGTTCGCGCACTGATCACCGCGTCATTCGAACTCCTGGATCTGCGCGCTCACGAAGGCGTCCATCCCCGCTTCGGCGTCGTCGACGTCGTGCCGTTCGTGGCCCTCGACCTCGAAAAGTCTTCTCGCGCGGTCGAATTACGCGACGAAACGGCCCGGTGGATCAGCGAGACCTTCGGCGTCGCGACCTTCCTCTATGGGCCGGTGGACGCCGCTCTTCGAACGCTGCCGGCCGTTCGAAAGCACGCCTTTCGAGAGCTCTCACCAGACTTCGGACCGGCCGCACCGTCACCGACCCTCGGGGCCGTCGCCGTCGGCGCGCGACCGATTCTGGTCGCCTGGAATATCTGGCTATCGGGCGTCTCGCGAGACGAGACGCGCGTGATCGCTAAGGCGATTCGACGTGGTGCCGTGCGCTCACTCGCTTTTCGCGCGGGCGAGCACATGCAGGTCAGTTGCAACCTGATTGACCCGATGACCGAAGGCCCGTCGGTGGTCTACGACGAAGTGGCGGCGCTAGTGCCCGAGGGCGGCCAGATCGTTCGCTGCGAACTCGTGGGACTGGTACCGCGAGCACTGCTCGAAGCCCAAGATCCCAGTCGGTGGGCTCAACTCGGACTGAGTGAGAATCAGACGATTGAGAGTCGGATTTAGTTCAACTGGCCTGGGCGCGGCGCTCGATGGCGCGCGCGCGGCGCAGTCGGCGACGTTCGCGTTCACTCATGCCGCCCCAGATGCCGAACTTCTCGCCGTTATCGAGGGCGTACTCCAGACAGTCCTCGCGCGCGACGCAGCCGCGACAGACCTCTTTGGCTTCGCGGGTCGAGGCACCGCGCTCGGGAAAGAAGAGATCGGGGTCGACGCCCATGCAGTTCGCCCGTGCCTGCCAACCACGATCTTCCATGCCGCTCATCAATTCCACGATTTCCACGTTGAATTCCTTCCCCCCAGTGGCTCTTTCCACCGATGTAATTACAACCATGTAATTGTGACGGGTAACGTGACAAAAAGCAAATGGAAATGTGTAATTCCCTGATCAAGGGCTAAGAGTCATTTGAAGATGGACGAAAAGCGTTCGACAATTTCGAGAGGCCTTTTAGCCAGCGCGGCGGTGCTTCACGAAGTCATCGAGGGCGTAGGAACCGAGATCGTCCACGTCGGTGTAGAAAAGCCGCCCGCCGTTGACTTTGGCGATCTGTTCGACGAACGGGAACTGGCTTCGTTCGATGTCGAGGGCGAAGGTGTTGATCGTGATGCCGGCCTTGGTGCAGCGAAGGACCTCGGCCATGGTCTTTTCCAGGGTCTCGCGCACCGGCGGCCAGGCGAAGAAGGGCTCGCCGTTGGCCAGCAGGTGGGCCGTCGGTTCTCCGTCGGTCACGACCACGATCTGTCGCTCGCCACGTTCGTTGCGCATCAAGTGGCGACTGAGCGCCAGGGCGTGTTGGAGGTTGGTGCCGTAGGCGTAGTCGATGGTGAGCGCGGGGACGTCTTCGATCTTGAGTTGCTGGGCCGTCTCGCCGAAGCCGACCACCGCCACGAAGTCTCGAGGGAATTTCGAGCGAATCAGCGAGGTGAGCGCTAGCACCATCTTCTTGGCCGGCACCAGGTTGCTGCGCATCGCCATCGAGAGCGAGAGGTCGATCGCGAAGACGGTGGCCGAATGACGGGTCGATTCGAACTCTTCGACCTCGAAATCGTCGGCGTGCAACTTGACCGGCGTGCCCGGGCCCTGACGAAGGACGGCGTTGCGCAAGGTCTTGGGCAGGTTCAACGCGAACGGCTCACCGGGCTCCCAGGGTTTGGAAGTCTCCTCGCGGTCTCCCCCGCGCGAGACGCTCGCGACGCGGTGCAGGCCGAGCGTGGGCGAATCACGCAGCTGCGCGAAGAGGTCACGCAGGGCCTGTTGGCCGATCTGGCGAACGCCTTTCGGCGTGAGGTGCAACTGGCGACCCTGTCGGTCGACGAAGCCCTGATCCTTCAGTCCCTGCAGGGCCTTTTGCAACCGCACGACGTGGCGCGCTGCGTCGTCGCCGAGGTTTCGACGAACGGCCTCGACGTCCACTTCGGGCAGACCCTGTGCGGCGTTGGCCTGGCCCAGAAACTCCTCCAGACCCTTCAACTGACCCAACTGCTCGGCTACCGAGGCGGCGTCGGCGAAGGGCGAGCCGTCGTCACCACGCATCCGGTGGGCGCGGTTCCAGTCGACGTCGGGCGTCGCCATGCGCAGATTCGACACCAAACGATTCAGCGAGAAGTTGAGCTCCATGTTCTCCATCATCCCGGCGAACATCGAACGCAGCTCGCTTTGTTGATCGGGTGACAGTGAGTTGAACATGGCCTCGGCCGCGGCGGCGCGTTCGGCCATCATGCGCACGACGTCCTCGAGACTCTCCGCGCCGGGAAAGAAGTCGCCGAACTTCTCCATGAAGTCGTCGAAGGTCGGATCGAGATCCTCGCCGCGTCGATCCTGCTCGATCATCGTGGAGAGTGCGTCCATCATGTCGCGCATACGCGCCAACTCTTCGGAGTCGGGGCGACCCATCATCTCCTTGCTCTTCTCGAAGTAGGTGTTGAGGACGTCTCGTTCCAACTCGGCCAGGAGTTCTTCGAACTGCTCTCGGGCTTCACTCGAGACGAACTCGTAGTTCTGATACTCACCCAGTCGTTCGCCGATACGGTCGCTCATCAGGTCACGCTGCATCTTCTTCTGATCGACGAGGTCGCGCGTGACCTCTTTGCGTCGCTCGTCGTCGGAAGCCTCGGCCTCGGCGAGCAGGGTGCCCAGCTCGGTGTCCTCGGTCGCTTCAATTTCGTTCAACCAGTCCCGGTAGCGCTGCATCTCCCCGTCGGGGTCGGCCTGTTGCTCGAGTTCGCGACGCTTCGCTCGCGCCTGCTCGAGCAGATCGCGCAGCCCCTCGATCCGCTCACCGTCGGCGGTGGTGTAGCCCTCGCGCAGTAGCCGGTCCATCGCCTCTTCGAGGTCGCCGTTCTCCATGAAGTCATCGGCCAGCATCCGCAGCATCTCTTCGACGTCGAGATCGTTGAAGTCGTCGTCCTCGCCGAAGCGACGGTAGCCGTAGCGAACGGGCACTAACGATTCCTCGAGCGATAGAGCGCCCTCGCGCCCGAGGCGTCCTTGGCCAGTCGTTTGGTGAGATAGAGACCCTCGAGTATGAATTCGACGGCCGAGGCGAGTTCGCCGTCGTTCGCCCGTGGTCCGGCGATGCGTCTCGCCGGCTCGTCCAGCGACGGCATGGCGGCCATGACCGCGAGGTAGTCGCGGTCGGGCAGGTCGTCACCGGTGTGCACCAGCGCCTCGGTATTGAAGGCTTCGACGATCTGCGGTCCCTCTTCCAATACCACGTGTTCGGCGAAGCATTGACGCACCGCGAGCGAGACCAAGGCCGCGATGACCTGGTCCGAGTCACTGTCGTCCATCGTGTCGAACTCGATCTTGCCCTGCGTCGACTGCACCATCGCGCTGAGGTCACTCACCCGCGGCACGACGGCACCGTCGTGGGTGCGCAAGGTCCGGCGCAGCGCGTTCGCCACGACGATTTCGTAGTTGGCGATCGAAAGTCGTACCGACACGCCGGAGCTTTGACTGATCACGTGACTCTTGCGCGCGACGTGGCTGACGCGCGCGACGATGTCGTTAATGAACCACGGCACCGTGATGGGCACCGGTGAGGCCGGTAGTTTCGCCTCTTGGTGCATGATGGCGATCTCGGTCGTCAGCTCGTACGGGTAGTGCGTGCGGATCTGCGAACCGAAGCGGTCCTTCAGCGGCGTGATCAGACGACCACGGTTCGTGTAGTCCTCGGGGTTCGCGGTCGCCACCACCATGACGTCGAGTTCGAGGCGCACCAAGTGACCCCGGATCTGCACGTCACGTTCTTCCAGCACGTTGAGCAGTCCGACCTGGATGCGTTCAGCGAGGTCGGGCAGCTCGTTGATCGCGAAGATGCCGCGATTGGACTTGGGCACCAGTCCGTACGAGAGCGCTTTCGGGTCATCGAGATAGAGGCCGCCCGCGACCTTGATGGGGTCGACCTCGCCGATCAAGTCAGCCATGGACGTATCGGGCGAGGCCAGCTTCTCGGCGAAGCGCCGCGAACGGTGGATCCACGTCAACGGCGTGTCGTCGCCCTTTTCTTCGACGAGTTCAATGGCGTAGGCCGAAATCGGAGCGAAGGGATCGTCGCGGATCTCGGATCCCTCGACGATCGGCAGCCATTCGTCTAAGAGAGCGACCAGCGAGCGAATCATGCGGGTCTTCGCCTGACCGCGCTCACCGAGCAAGATGATGTCGTGACCGGCCAGCAGCGCCGTCTCGAGTTGGGGCAACACGGTGTCTTCGTAGCCGAGAACGTCCGACGTCAGCGGTAGCCCTTCGGCGAGGCGAACTTCGAGGTTGGCGCGAATCTCTTCGCGAACCGATTTGGGCTGGTAGTTCGACGCGCGCAGCGCGCCCAGCGTCGTGGGCAGGTCGGTGGGGGTAAGGGGGGTGCTCATAACTCCACTTTACGGGCTCGAGAATCCGCGCCACGCTCGGGTTCGCTCGTTCACGCTCGCCCCAACATTCAAAGTCGTAGGTACATGATGTCGAGTCCGACGCGACCGAGCGTGGCGTGTTCGAACGCCTCGGGCACCGTGCCAATGGTGACGAATCCCAGTTTCCGATAGAGCTCGATGGCGTGAAGGTTCGTCGAAACCACCGCGTTGAACTGCATGGCGGCGTAGCCCTTTTCCCTCGCCCACGCCAGGGCGTACTCGCACATCGCTCGACCGAGACCCGTTCCTCGGGCCTCCGCCGCGACCATGAAGCTGGCCGTGGCGACGTGCGATCCTCGAGCCGGGCGATTGGGACCGAACTTCGCGGTGCCGAGGATCACGCCGTCTCGCAGAGCAACGACGGTCTGTCCGGGAGGTCCCTCGATCCACAGTGACCGCGCGGTTTCGGACGTGAGATCCTCGGGATAGGCGTAGGTCTCGCCTTCGGTCATCACCAAGCGAAAGATCTCGAAGACGCGGTCCCAATCACGCGCGTCAATCGGTCGAACGACCAGCGACGATTCAGGCATGCACCACGCTCTTGCTCGCGCGAAGGGCCACGTCGCCGTGGAATATCCTCACGCGGCGCCGATCACCCGGCGCACGATCGACGCGCCCGGTCGATAGGCGAGGTGGGCCGCGCGCGGCGCGTCCAGGATCACCACGTCGGCCCGGGCGCCGATACCCAAATGACCTACGTCGTCGCGACGAAGCGCGGCCGCTCCCCCGCGCGTCGCCGACCACAGCGCGTCGTCAAAGTCCATACGCATGTCGCGCACGGCGATTGCCAGCACGAAGCCCATGCTCGTCACGTACGACGTGCCGGGGTTACAGTCGGTCGCCAAGGCAACGACGGCGCCGCGGTCGCGCAGTCGACGCGCCGAGGAGTAGTGCGCGCGGATCGAGAAATCTGCTCCGGGCAGGAGCGTCGCGACGGTCTTCGACGCACAGAGCCGTTCGATGTCGTCGTCACTGAGGTACGTACAGTGATCCACGCTCGCGGCGTCCAGTTCGACCGCCAGCGCGACGCCGCCGGTCGCCCCGAGTTGATTGCCGTGTACTCGCAGTTGCAGTCCGGCCGACTTCGCGGCGCTCAGAATTGCGCGCGACTCATCGACGTCGAAGGCACCCCGGTCGCAAAACACGTCGGCCCACTTCGACTTCGGTGCACAGACGTCGAGCATCGGCCCTCGTACCAGGTCCACGTACGCCTCGCGGTCGTTGAGGTATTCCGGCGGCACGACGTGGGCGCCCAGAAACGTCACCTCATCACTGAACTCGTTCGCCAAATCGAGGAGTCGCGACTCGCCGTCGAGGGTGAGCGCGTAGCCGGACTTGATCTCGACGGTCGTCACGCCACCGGCGCGAAGTTCACCCAGACGTTTCTCGGTCGCGCCGCGCAGTTCGTCACTCGACGCGGCGCGCGTCGCCGCGACGGTGCTCGAAATGCCGCCTCCGTGGTACGGAGTACCGTTCATGCGAGCCTCGAACTCCTCGCAGCGTTCGCCGGCGAAGACCAAATGTGTGTGCGAATCGACGAAGCCGGGTATCACCGCCGAGTCTTGGGCGTCGATCATCTGGTCAGCGGCGGGCGCCGCGGCGTTCGGCCCCACCCAGAGAACCCGTTCGTCGTCAAGGACCAACGCGGCGTCGTGCAGCCGACCCGTGACACCGACACCGAGGGACGGATCGTTCGTCGTCAACTCACGGATGTTCTTGATGACCCGCGTGGTCATTACTGCTCGCGCATCGGAATACGGACGCCTCGCTCTTCGGCGGTATGTTCCGCGATCTCGTAGCCGGCGTCGACGTGACGGATGACGCCCATGCCCGGATCGTTCGTCAGGACCTTGGCCAACTTCTGCGCCGAGAGCTCGGTGCCGTCGGCGACGCACACTTGACCGGCGTGAATGGAGCGACCGATGCCGACACCACCGCCGTGATGTATCGAGACCCACGTGGCCCCCGACGCCGTATTGACCAGCGCGTTCAACAGCGGCCAGTCGGCGATGGCGTCCGAACCGTCGAGCATCGACTCCGTCTCGCGATACGGCGACGCGACCGAACCACTGTCGAGATGGTCGCGACCAATGACGATCGGCGCCGCCAGCTCGCCGGAGGCCACGAGGTCGTTGAACGCCAGCCCCGCCCGGTCGCGTTCGCCGTAGCCGAGCCAACAGATTCTCGCCGGCAGTCCCTGGAAGGCCACGCGTTCTTGCGCCTTGGTGATCCAACGACGGAGCGCGTCGTTCTCGGGGAAGAGATCGAGCACCGCTTGATCGGTTCGCGCGATGTCCTTGGGGTCGCCCGACAACGCGGCCCAACGAAACGGTCCCCTGCCTTCGCAAAACAGCGGTCGCAGGTACTCCGGCACGAAGCCGGGAAACGAAAACGCGCGCTCGTAGCCGCCCAGTTGGGCTTCGCCCCGAATCGAGTTGCCGTAGTCGAAGACCTCGGCGCCGCGGTCCTGGAAGCCGACCATCGCCTCGACCTGCTTGGCCATCGACTGGCGAGCCCGGTCGGTGAACTCCTCGGGCTTCTTCTCGGCGTAGTCGTGCCAGTCGGCCAGGTCGATCCCTTCGGGCAAGTAGCTCAGCGGGTCGTGCGCCGAGGTCTGGTCGGTCACGATGTCGACTTCGACGCCACGGCGTAGGAGCTCGGCGAAGACCGTCGCCGCGTTGCCCACCAACCCGACGCTGAGGGCGCGCTCATCTCGCTTGGCCGCTTCCACGCGCGCAATCGCGTCGTCGAGGTCGCCGGTCCACTCATCGAGGTAGCGCTGGTCAACTCGTCGTTGCAGGCGCGACGGGTCGACGTCGACGCAGAGACAGACACCGTCATTCATGGTGACGGCGAGCGGTTGCGCGCCGCCCATCCCGCCGCAACCGCCCGTCAGGGTCAAGGTGCCCTTGAGCGAACCACCGAAGTGTCGGTCGGCGACGGCCGAGAACGTCTCGAACGTTCCCTGCAGGATCCCTTGCGTGCCGATGTAGATCCACGATCCGGCCGTCATCTGTCCGTACATCGTGAGACCGAGTGCTTCGAGGCGACGGAATTCCGGCCAGGTGGCCCAGTCACCGACCAGGTTCGAGTTCGCGATCAAAACGCGCGGCGCCCACTCGTGCGTCGAGAAGACGCCGACCGGTCGACCGGACTGCACCATCATGGTCTCGTCACCCTTGAGGGTGCGCAGCGTCCTCACCAGCGCGTCGAAGCTGCGCCAGTCGCGCGCCGCGCGTCCGGTCCCGCCGTAGACGACGAGATCGTCCGGTCGTTCGGCCACCTCGGGATCGAGGTTGTTTTGGAGCATGCGAAGTGCGCCTTCTTGGGGCCAGCCCAACGTCGACAGCGCCATGCCGCGGTCCGCTCGAACCGGTCGCGCGCCTTCCATATCAGTCGACCTTCACTTCTACGACAGTGCCACGTGGCGCACCGCGATGTCCAGCAGTTCTCCGGTGCGCACGAGTTCTCCGACCGCGGCAATCTCGGGGGAGAGCCAGCGGTCGTGGCCCGGGCCCCCGGAGACGCCGTTGACGCGCTGCGCTACCGCGGCCGTGGCCGGCGACGGCGTCAGGGGTTCGCGAAGGGCGAGGGCGCGCGCGGCGGTGAGCAGTTCGATGGCGATCACGTCGGCGAAGGCGTGGAGCGATTTTCGGAGCTTGCGCGCGGCGTGCCATCCCATCGACACGTGGTCCTCTTGCATACCCGAGGACGGAATCGAGTCGACGCTCGCCGGCGTCGCCAGACGCTTCATCTCCGACACCAAGGCCGCCTGCGCGTACTGGGCGATCATCAGGCCCGAATCGACCCCCGCCTGTTCGGCGAGAAATGGGGGGAGGCCGAAACTGCGCGAGACGTCCAGCATGCGATCGGTCCGACGCTCGGACATTGACGCGACGTCGGCGACCGCGATGGCGAGGAAGTCGAGGGCGAAGCCGACCGGCGCGCCGTGAAAGTTCCCGTTGGAGGCGAGTGATCCGTCGGACAGCACCGACGGATTGTCGATGCCCGACGCCAATTCGACGTCGGCGATATGAGTGGCGAAGCCAAAGGTGTCGCGTGCGGCGCCGTGGACCTGCGGCGCGCAGCGCAACGAGTACGCGTCCTGCACTTGCGTGGCGTCATCCAGGTGCGAATTGACGATGACCGAGTCGGCCAACAGAGCCAACAGATTGGCGGCGCTCACCATTTGGCCGGCGTGGGGGCGAAGGGCGTGGATCTCGGCGAGGAAGACCTGGTCGGTACCGCGCAGGGCTTGAATCGACATCGCCGCCGCGACGTCCACCAATTGCATTAGGGCCATGCCGTCGTCCAGCGCGAGGATCAACTGGCCGAGCATCCCGTCGGTGCCGTTGATGAGCGCCAGTCCTTCCTTTTCGGCCAAGACCACCGGCGCTAGGCCGTTCGCGAGGAGGGCCTCCGCGGCGCTGACGCGTTGCCCGCCGCGATCGCGCACGTCACCTTCGCCCATCAACGCGAGCGCCGCGTGGGCCAACGGTGCCAGGTCGCCCGAGCACCCGAGTGACCCGAACTCGTGCACGATCGGCGTGATGCCGGCGTTCAACAGCGCGGCGTAGGCCTCGGCGGTCGACGGGCGAACTCCCGAGACGCCACTGCAGAGATTGGTGAGACGCGACACCATCATCGCGCGCACGACCTCGGTCTCGACTTCCGCTCCCACGCCCGCGGCGTGCGAGCGGATGAGAGAGCGTTGCAGATCGCGCCTTTCTTCGGGCGAGATGAACGTGGTCGCGAGTGAACCGAAACCGGTCGACAGTCCGTAGACCGGCGTGCCGCTCTCAACCAGCGCCTCGATCGCCGAGCGTTGGCGCTCGAGACGCGTCAACACCTCGTCGCTCAGCGTGACGGTCTCGAATCCTCGGGCCACCGCCACGAGTTGCGCGCGCGTGAGCGGTTCAACGCCGACCTCTACGGCCATTGCAATCGCCTTCGCACGCCGGCGAGCGTTTCCAGGACCAGCAGCGCCGCCAGGCGAACGGTTCGCTGATCGGCGCTGTCTCGTTCGACGTCGATCTCGGTGATGTCCATGGCGACCACGCCGTGTTGCACCGACACCGCCCGAACGAATCGACGGATCTCGTCGGCGCTCAGGCCGCCGGGTGCGGCCGCCGGACAGGCCGGCACGGCCATGCGGTCGGCGGCGTCCATGTCGATGTCCACGTAAACGTGTCGTCCCCCGGCCCCGGCGATGGCCACGGCGCGACGGGCCGCCTCTTCGACCGGTTCGTGGTGCAAGACGTCGCGCGAGATCACCGTGACGCCGGCGTCGTGGGCGCGTCGCGCGTAGGCCGGCGAATTCGAGAAATCGGCCAAACCGACCTGCACCACGTGATGTCCGTCGAGTCCCTCTTCGAGCAGTTGTCGCACCGGCGAACCGTTGGAGACGCCGTCGCGCATGTCCAGGTGCGCGTCGAGCGTCACCAGACCAAAGTTCGAATAGTCGCCACCACTGAGTGCGCGCAGCGCGAGCCACGTCGCCGCGTTGTCGCCGCCCAATATCAGGCGCAGGGCGATGCCGGGGTCCCACCCCGATAAAGCGGTCGCCACGCGCTGGGCGCCACCCTCGGCGTCGGGAGCGTCGACGTCGCCGAAGTCAACCAGCGCCACGGACTCCGCGATGTCGAGCGCCTCGGAGAAGGACCAGGTGGAGTAGCGCTCGAGCGCGGCACGAATGGCTGCCGGCGTGCTCGACGCGGAACGTGCAGTCAACGAAGTGGCGTAGGTCGAGATGCCGATCAGACCGACGTTGCGTCGGTCCTCGACGGGGCGGTCGCGCAGCATGGTGGCGGCCGACGGCCAATTGGGGTCTCGTGGAGTCGCCACGTTGCCCATGTTACGGGTAGTCGCCTAAATTCAGCGGACGCAGGCCGAAGCCTGCAGGGCTCTACCGACCCTTAAGATGTTGCGTGCAGCGCTGATGTCGGCGAAGTCACAGTGACCGCACTTGCGACATCGAAACTCTTTTTGGCTGACCCGGTTACCAGCGTCGGTGCGCGGTACTCGGCATGACATATCGGATCACAATGGTCGGTCTAATTGATCTCCAGATAGCAAAACTATCCAAATTCGGATCGAAAGAAGCCGATTTGCCCAGAATCAATCGATGCTTTTTGGAAGTGAGAAAGAGTGGCGCTAGCCGTTTTTATCGCTCGAATGGCACCGATGGGAAAGAGGAGAAACGCGTAAGCGAACGATCAGCGATCGACCACGCGCACACCACTTTCGCCAGACTCTTCTGACTCTTCGTGGATGTACGTCGGCACCGGAGCCGCCTCGAGATGGCTGGGCACGTCGTCGACATAGCGCGGCGACGGCGTGGCGGTGTACTCGCCCTCGGCCGAGCGCGCGACGACGTTCGGCGTCTTTCGCCGACCGCCGCCGTGCAGCGTCTGGATCTCGTGACAGATGCGATAGGTGATCGGGAAGGCGAGGATCGGCACGATCACGGTCAGGTAGCGCATCGCGACCAGCACGGTGTCGAGCGACACGTTGAAGAACTTCGCGAGCACGTCGGTCGAACTGGCGATGAAGAGCATCCCCAAGAAGCTGAGCATCGTGACGCCGACCGCGGTTCGCATGGGTACGTTGCTCGGTCGATCGAGCAGGTTATGAATCTCGTTGTCCTTGGTGAACTTGCGTTCGATCATCGGCCAGACGAAGACGAAGTTGAAGATCAAGCCCGGCAGCACGACGGCCGGTATCAGGACCTCGAAGGGGATCGTATGGCCCCAACCATGGAACGACCACGACGGCCATATTCGCAGCGCGCCGTCGAGGAATCCCATGTACCAGTCGGGCTGCACGGCGTAGGAGATCCGCGCCGCGTCGTACGGTCCGAACTGCCAGATCGGGTTGACCTGGGCGAAGGCGCCGAGCAGCGCGGTGATGCCGCCCACGATGAACAAGAAGCCCGTCGTCTTGGCAATGAAGACCGGGTACATCGGTGAGCCGACGACGTTCTTCTCGGTGCGACCGTTGCCGGGGAACTGCGTGTGCTTTTGGCGTACCAGCAAGAAGAGGTGCGCACTCACCAGCCCGATGATGACCAGCGGGACGATGAGACAGTGCAAGATGAAGAAGCGCGGGATGATTATCGTGCCCGGGAAGTTGCCGCCGAAGATCCAAAAGGCCAGGTAGGTTCCGACCAACGGCACCGAGAGGATGATCGAGTACGCGATGCGGATGCCGGTCCCGGAGACCAGATCGTCCGGGAGCGAGTAGCCGAGGAAGCCGTTCACGATCGCCAGGATCAACAAGGTGGAGCCGACGATCCAGTTCAACTCTCGGGGCTTGCGGAAGGCGCCGGTGAAGAAGACGCGCGCCATGTGAATGACGATCGCGCCGACGAAGATGTCGCAGGCCCAGTGGTGCATCTGTCGCATCAACAGACCACCGCGCACGGCGAAGGAGAGGTTGACGGTCGAGGCGAAGGCCTGGGTCATCTTCTGACCGTCGAGCGGCGCGTAACTGCCGTGATAGGTCACGATGGCCGAGCTAGGGATGAAGTACAGCGTCAAGAAGACCCCGGTCACCAACAAGATCAGGAACGAGTAGAGCGCGATCTCGCCCAGCATGAACGACCAGTGGTCGGGGAAGATCTTGTCCATGAACGTGCGTCCGGCGCGCGCGACACCCAAGCGGTCGTCCAGTTCGTCCAGTGACTTGCCGACGCGACCGTAGGGTCCGAGGGCCTGCTTCTTCGCGCGCTCGGTGTTGATGACGTCGCTCACGAGCGCTCCCAGAATCCCGGACCGACCGCTTGGTGGTAGTCACTCTGACTGCGCAGGAACCCTGAGGAGTCGACGTAGAGCGGCAACTGGGGCAGCGGTCGTGGCGCCGGTCCGAACTGCGGCACCGCTCCGTTGGTGACGTTGAACATCGATTGGTGGCACGGGCACACCAGCAGCTGCAGTTCCTGTTCGTAGAGCCCCACCGGACAGCCCAGGTGCGTGCAGACCTTGGAGTACGCCACGTAGCCGTGCGGCGCCCAGGTCTCGCGACCCTTCATGGTCGTGAAGGCTTCGTTGGAGACGCGAATCAACACCGTCTGATCCACGGCTTGGCCGCGATCGGAGTTCTCGGTGCCTTCGGGAAAGACCGTCTCGATCGATCCCACGGCGAGGTCGCCCACCTCCACCCGTCGTCCGGACTGGTCGACCACGTAGGAGCCGGAACGCCAGTCGGTGTGCTGGAGCGTCCTCTTGGGCAAAGGCCCGAGACTGCGCAGTAACGGGAACATGACCACGACGCCGAAGATCCCCATCCCGCCGCCGAGGAGACCCCCGAGGAGCTTGCGTCGCTGAACGACACTGCCGCCTCGTTCGACGATCGCCGCGGCGAAGGCCTGGCGATCGGCGTCGGAGTTCGCGAGGGTGTGTCGCTCTTCGACGAACGGCCCGCGCGGCATGAGGTACTTGCCCCAGGCGACGATGCCGATGCCGAGGAACATGAGTCCACCGCCGAGTGTGGCGCCCAGCTTCCAGGGCTGCGCGTCGATCCAGTAACAGGCCCCGAAGCCCGCGAGGCAGAGCGTGCCGACGATGAAACAAACGCTGATGACCCGTTCGACCAACTCGGGATTGCGCGCGGCCGGTTGCAGGCGGGGATCGTTCGACGAGAGTCCGGACAACGAGACCGGTGTGCGGTGTTCGTCAGTCATCGCGCTCCCCCACCCAGAATCCGGCGAGGGCCAGGACGCCGACGCCGAAGGCCAAACCGACGAAACCCTCGGCGACCGGTCCGAGGCCGCCGAGCCCGAAGCCGCCGGGGTTGTTGGGGTGCTGTATCTCGGTGGTCACGTACTTCACGATGTCGTTCACCTGCGCGTCACTGAGGTTGCCGGTGAAGCGGGGCATGTTGGCCGGACCGGTGCGAATTGCCTCGGCGACTTCGATCGAAGGGATCTTGCGCAGCGACGGTGAGAACGTGCTCATCGCGAGCGCGTCGCCGTCGCCCTCAATGGTGTGACACGACGCACAGTTGAGTGCGAAGAGCGCAGCGCCGTCGGCCACGTTCGCGTTCTTCAAATGGGGATAGGGAATGTCGGGATAGCTCGGCGAGAGTGAGTTCACCCACGCCGACACCGCGAGGGCCTGGTGGGGCGTGAGACGCGGGACGCGACGGCTGGCCTCGATCGATCGAGGATTCGCGGCCGGCATGCGTCCCGAGTCGACCCAGAAGTTGATCGTGGCCGGTCCGAGTCCCACGAGGTCGGGGAAGGCGCCGGCGGTGCCATTGGCCGGGACGCCGTTGGCCTGCGTGCCGTGGCACGAGGCGCAGTTCTGCTGGAAGAGCGCGTCGCCCAGCGTGACCAGCGCCGCCGAGGGGGCACGGTAGGTGATCGAGGAGTTGCCGTAGGCGATGATGACGCCGTCGCTGTTCTTCTTCACCATCGTCGAATTCGGCGTGCCGGCGTTCTTGCGCGACGTTTGATAGGGCGTCACCTTGTACGACGCCTGAGCGCCGCCGACGAAGAGCACGACCGGACCGAGGCCCACGAGACTGATGATTGAGACTGCCAGGCAGCGTTTGATGAGGGGTGACGTCACGCCATGCCTACTTCAACAAGAACAGGGCCGAGTACAGCCCGATCCACACCACGTCGACGAAGTGCCAGTAGTAACTCACGCCCTGGAACGTGGACAACTCACCGGGGTCGCCCTCGGTGCCGCGCATGCGAAAGAGCAGGAACGCCATGGCCACCAGGCCCAGGATCACGTGCAGACCGTGGAGACCGGTGGTGATGAAAAAGACCGAGCCGTAGGAGTTGGTGTACCAACGCGTCGTGAGGTGTATCCACTCGTAGGCCTGGTTGGAAACGAACAAGGTGCCCATGATCATCGTCGCGATGATCCAACGCCGGGCCTCCGCGCGGCGGCGATGTTCGATGAGCCACACCGCCCACTGCATCGTGAAGGACGAGGCGATGAGGACGACGGTGAAGACGCCGGACTGCAGGACGTCGAGGTGCGTGCCGACGGGAGGCCAGGATGCCAGGTGGGCGCGAATGGTAAATAATGCGGCGAAGAGTCCCGAGAAGAACATCAGCTCGCTACCGAGCCAGATCATCACTCCAATGGCCAGCATCGGCGGACGATCGTGGACGATCTTCTCTTGCTTCGCCAGGCTATTGGGGGAAACCGCCTGACTCACGGCTACATTTCTAGCGGAAATTGCGACCCCGATGCGTCAGGTCGACCGAATTGGCTCAACGCAATGTCTCGGGCAGCGGCTCGACCGCCACGATGGCGAGCCGTCGCGTCGGGCGCGTCATCGCGACGTACAAGGTACGCAGTCCCCGGGCCGTACTCGACGTCATGCCCCGAGCGCCACGGCTGGCGATTTGAACCGGTTCGACGACCACGACGCCGTCAAATTCCAGTCCGTTGGCCCCTTCGGCCGAGAGCACGATCAAGTCGGCGCCCAGTCCCTTGGACTCCGGGTCACGAGGATCAATAGCGTCAAGTCCCTTCGAGCGCAGTATCGACACGATCTCCTCGACGCGTTCGCCCGACACGATGACCGCGATTCGACCGGGCGCGACGGCGTCGACCTCTCGGCGAGTGACGTCGGCGAGGGTCACCACGAACTCTTCGCGACTGACGTGGTGCACGCTGGGCGAGTGTCCGGCTCGGCGTACGGGACGCGGCGGCGTGAGATCCGGGGCCGCCGCCCTTAACGTCGGCGCCGCGAAATCGAGGACCTCTTCGGGCGTTCGGTAACTGACCGTGAGGTCCACGCGGGTCGGCGCGCGACGGGGTTCGAGCACCTCCAAGACGGCGTTCCACGACGCCGAGGACGACGCGGTCGTCGCCTGGCCCATGTCGCCGACGATCGTCATCGAGTCGGTGAGGTCGCGGCGCTTCAAGACGCGAAGCTCCATCGGCGAGAGGTCCTGGGCTTCGTCGATCACGATGTGTCCGTAGGTGACGAACTCCGCCTCGTCGAGTTCGTTGCTCAGCACCGGGGCGTTGCGTTGGGCCTCACGCAAGGCCGCGGCGCGCACGTCGCCGGCGTAGGCGTCGAGGTCGATGCCGTCGAGGATGCCGTTGTCGCCTGGTTTCACGACCGGTCGCGGGCGACGGAGCGGACCGAGCAGGACCCGAGCCTCGTCGATCAACGCCGCGTCCGCCTTCGTCCATTTGACCTCGTCGATCGTGGCCGAGCGCGCCCGATACAACAGTGTCAACTCCTCGTCGCTCACGAATCCTTGTCCAGCCGCGCGCAACAGGGCCGGGGCGCCGAAGAGGTCGTGCAGCAGTTCCTGTCCCGAGAGTCGCGGCCAGATGCGTTCGAGCGCCCACTTGAACTGGGCCGTGACCCGAATGAGATCGGCCAACTCGCCCACGGCGTTCACTTCGTCGACGCCCTCTCGAACGAATCGTTCGTAGTACTCGTTCGCCAACCGATTGGCGAGCTCGCGACCCACGGCCGAGCGGCGCTGATTGTGGTTGCCCGGACGACGTCGCGCGCGATCGACCGTCTCTTGGGTGTAGCGGGCCTTCAAGACGACGATGGCGCGACCGATGGGAATCTCGATGTCGTCTTTGAGCGGTCGCTGTCGGGTTCGCAGGGCGCGCGCGAGCAATCGAGCCATGCGAAGGTCGCCCTTCAACTCGTCCACCGGTTCTGCGTCGCGTCCGCGGATCTCGACGTTGGTCACGAGACCCGAGATCGTCGAGAGCGTCACGCCGGACTCGCCCAGCGACGGCAGGACGTTCTCGATGTAGTTCAAAAAGAGCGGGTTCGGTCCGACGACGAGCACGCCCTGTCGCTCGAGCGTCGCTCGGTGGGTGAAGAGAAGGTACGCCGCCCGGTGCAACGCCACGGCCGTCTTGCCGGTGCCCGGTCCCCCTTGAACCAACAAGACGCCGGCCAAGGGATTACGAATGATGCGGTCCTGTTCGCCTTGGATCGTGGCGACGATGTCGCCCATGCGTCCGGTGCGCGCGCGCCCGAGCGCGGCGAGGAGCGCCCCGGGGCCGCCGAGCGCGAGGCCGCCATCAACGAGACCCTCTTCGGTCGCCGCGCGAACGTCGTCCTCGGGCAACGCCAGTTCACCGTTCGCGTCGGCGAAGTATTCGTCTTCAACGCCCGTCACGTCATGTCCGTGAATGGCGACGTGGCGTCGTCGCGCCAGACCGAGCGGCTCGACGCCGGTCGCGCGATAAAACGCCTCGGCCACCGGCGCGCGCCAGTCGATCACCAGGGGATTCAGTTCTTCGTCCGAGACCGCCAGACGACCGACGTGATACTCGTCGATGCGACCCCACTCATCCGGCGCGTAGTCGATGCGACCGAAGAAGAGGGGCTGATCGCCGATGGCCAATTGGTCGAGGCGATGCAGCGCCGTGCCCATGACGACGTCACGTTCGACGAGGTCGCCCGCGCCGCGCATATTCGCCACTGCGGCGCTGTCACGAAGGGAGCGGGCCTCGTCACGCATGTGATCGAGGGCCGTGAGAGCGAGATCGAGGAAGACCTGTTCCTCTTTAATCTCACGCTCGTGGGCCATCGCGTCCTCTTTTCATTTCTCAAAATTGAGAAATTTCAAGTCTAGGTCACCTCAGCATCCTCAGTTCAAACTGACCACTGAGCGCTCTCACGTAGATTGAGGTGGATAAGAAGGAGTGACGTGAGCGAGCCAGTTTTCCTTCGGGCCTGTCGCGGTGAGAGTGTTTCGCACGTACCGGTGTGGTTCATGCGCCAGGCCGGACGATCGCTACCCGAGTACCGAGAACTGCGCGGCACCGGATCGATCTTGGAGGCCTTCGCCGATCCGGCCCTCGCCTGTGAGCTCACGATGCAGCCCGTTCGTCGCTACGGCGTCGACGCGGCCATCCTCTTCAGCGACATCATCGTGCCGTATCACGCCCTTGGCTTCGGAGTCGACGTGGTGCCGGGACGCGGTCCCGTGATCGCCGATCCCTTCACCAGCGCCGCGGATTTGGAGCGTCTTCGCGACCTGACCGACGTCGACCTCGCGCACGTGACCGAGACCGTCGACCGAGTGGTGAAAGAACTCGAAGCGACCGACACGCCGCTCATCGGCTTCGCCGGCGCTCCGTTCACGGTGGCCAGCTATCTCGTTGAAGGCGGACCGACCCGGGAGTTCGCGCTCATCAAGACGCTGATGCATACCCAGCCGCTCCTCTTCGACCTACTCCTCGAGCGACTTTGCGATATCACGGTCTCGTTCCTTCGGGCCCAGGTGGCCCACGGCGCCCGCGCCGTGCAGCTCTTCGACTCCTGGGCCGGGGCGCTCACGCGCGACGAGTACCGCCGATTTGCGCTGCCCGCAACCGAGCGGGTCCTGACGAGCGTCGCCGACCTCGGGGTCCCGACGATTCTCTTCGGCGTGGGCACGGGCGAACTGCTCGACCTCATGAGTTCGGCCAATAGCACGGTGATGGGTATCGACTGGCACGTGGAGCTCGACGAAGGACGCCGCCGCGCCGGCGGTCGTCCGGTCCAGGGCAACCTCGATCCGGCGCGCTGTTTAGGCGGCGTTGACGCCGCGGTCCAAGGCGCCCGTGAAGTGCTCGTTCGAGCCGGTGGCGCGCCGGGCCATATCTTCAACCTCGGCCACGGCGTGTTGCCCTCGACCGATCCCTCGGCGCTCGAGGCGGTCGTGCGGGTCGTGCACGAAGAGGGAAGGGCGGGCGTTTCATGACGATCGGCGTGCTCGTCATGGCCTACGGGACACCGACGACACCGAAGGACGTCGAGGCCTACTACACCAGAATTCGACACGGCCGAGCTCCGACACCGGAACAACTCGCCGACCTGCAACGCCGCTACAACGCCATTGGCGGCACGTCGCCGCTGACTCAACGCAGCGCCGATCAGGTGGCGGGCCTCGCCGCGGCGCTCGAGCGCTACCGACCCGGAGGCTTCGAGGTCCGCTTCGGTTCGAAGTACGAACAGCCGCTTTTGGAGACGACGGCCGAATCGTTTCGCGACGACGGCTTTGAGGTGGTGGTCGGCCTGGTCCTCGCACCGCACTCGTCGTCGATGTCGACGGACCAGTACATGTCGCGGGCCAAAGAGACATTGGGCGCCAACGTCCAGTTCCTCGACATTGGCGCGTGGTGGGCGTTCCCGGGCTTCCTCGAGATCATCGCGGCCCGGGTGAACGACGCCTTGACGGGCATCCCGGACGAACGTCGTGACACGACCGAGGTGATCTTCTCGGCCCACTCGTTGCCCGAAAAGATCCTAGAGAGCGGCGATACCTATCCCGATCAGCTGCGCGAGAGCGCCGAGCGAGCGGCCGCGATGGCGGGCGTCGATCGATGGGACATCGCGTGGCAGTCGGCTGGTCGCACCCCGGACCCGTGGATCGGGCCCGACATCTTGCAGGTCTTGCGCGAGAAGGGGGCGCTCGGGGTGACCGACGTCGTGTCCTGTCCGATTGGATTCGTCAGCGATCACCTCGAAGTGCTCTTCGACATCGACATCGAGGCGCAGGGCGTCGCGCGCGAGGTGGGACTCAACTTGGTTCGTACCACCTCACTCAACGACGACGCGGCGTTCATGACCTTGTTGGCGAAGGTCGTACTGGATCGAGTCTCGTGAGTCGCGAGTCGGTCGTCGTGGTCGGTGGCGGCATCAGCGGACTGAGTGCCGCGTGGGAACTCTCCGGGGGCGCCCGGGGACCGGACGACGCCACGCCGCGCATCGAGTTGATTGAAGACGGGGCCGTCGTCGGGGGATTACTCGCCACGACACAGTTGGGCGATCGAACGATCGATCTCGGCGCCGACGGCTTCCTCGCCCGTCGGCCCGAAGCGGTCGACCTCGTACGCGAGCTCGGACGCGACGGCCAACTCGAGGCGATTGACGCGAGTGGCGCGTCGATCTGGTTGCGCGGCGCACTTGACGAACTGCCCACCGGACTCGCGCTCGGAATACCCACTTCATCAGGACAGTTAAAGTCCATCCGTGGACTCTCCTGGCGGGCGCGCCTCGACGCGCGGCGCGACGAACACGCGCCGGCGCGCATGAAGGTCGGTGACGACGCGACCATTGGTGACATCGTGCGCACCAAGCTCGGACGCGAGCTCTGTTATCAGTTCGTCGAACCGATGGTGGGCGGCATTCAAGCCGGTCGCGTCGATGACCTCTCGGCCAAGTCCGTCTTCCCCGCGTTATTGGATGCGGCGCGCCAGGGTGGTTCGCTCATGCGCGCGATGCGCGCCAGTGGTCCGCTCACGCCGGGACCGTCGCCGCCGTCCACGAACACCGGTCCTACGTTCTTCTCGCTGCTCGCGGGCGTCGGATCGCTCCCCCTCGAAATCGCTCGCCAACTTCGCGAGCGCGGCGTCGTCGTTCGCACCGGGGTCGCGGTCACGGCCCTTCGGCGCACCCCGTCGGGGAACTATCCCTGGGAGATCGACACGTACGCCACCACCACCCCGGCCGACGCCGTGGTGATGGCGACGCCGGCGGAGGTCACCGCGCGACTGCTCGGCCCGCACGACCCGGCGTTGGCGCAGCTCGCCCGCGTGCGAAGCGCCGGCGCGGCGATGATCACCTTCAGTGTCGCGCGCCGCGCGCTCACCCTCCCCGCCAGCGGTACCGGCATCCTCGTGCCGCTCGCGACGCCGTGGTCAGGCGAAGGTTCGATGATGACGACGGCGGTCACCTTCCTCGATCGCAAGTGGCCGCACCTGCGCCGCGGCGACGACGTGTTACTGCGAGTGCACGTGGGACGAATCGACGACCTGCGCTGGAGCGAGATGAGTGACGAACAACTCATCGCACGAGTGAGTGCGGAACTGACTGTCCTTCTCGCCACTTTTGGAACGCCGAACGACGCGCTCGTGCAGCGCTGGCCCGACGCACTACCGCAGTACTACCTCGGCCACGAAACTCTGGTGACCAACGCCCGACGCGCGGCCTCGACGCTCGGTGTGGCACTGTGCGGGAACGCCTACGACGGCGTCGGCATCCCGGCGAGCGTGGGCTCCGGTCGACGGGCCGGTCGCGAAGCTCTCGACATGGTGCGATTGAGTTGCCGTTGACCGGCTTATAAGTAGTAGCCGGAGTGGATATAGATGCAGGGCACGCCCTCGCTGACGTACATCGCGTGGTTCTTCGGGTCGTCGTCGAGCGCCAGGCGAATGTCGAACCCTTCCTTGACGAGGTCGCGCAGCGCGCCGCGTTTGAACTCGTCGACGCCCGAATAGTCCCCGTATTCACGCATGATGAGGAGGTCCCAGCGCAGTCCGTAGCGCTCGAGCCAACCGACCGTGTGCGGTTGGACCCGCCGCGGACGTCCGGTCAGGAGCACGACTTTCAACGACGAATCCAATAGTTCGAGCAGCCGTTCGATCTCTTCGATGATCGGATCATCGCCGCACGCGTCGAAGAACCGCTTCCAGTCGCCCCAATCGAGGTAGTGCTGGCGACCGGCCGCATCAGCCAGAACCCCATCGATATCGAAGATGACGGCCGGGCCGGCTCCGGACGAGCCTTCTCGCCAGTGCCAGTTCTCGCGCGCGTAGTCCGAACTCATATCTCACGTCACGCTAACGGCGTCGCCAGCAACGATGTCTGCGAGACTGGTTACCGTGGGTTGTACCGAGCGTCAAACGCTGCCAATTCCTTTTGGTCATCACGTCTACGTGGTGAGCGACCTCTCACTCTCGCCCACGACTGATCCGACCAGCCGTCCGGTGCAAGAGCTCGTCAGTCTTCTAGGCGACATCGATGACGCCGCGGTCGTCGTGGTCGCGGGCAATCTGTTTCATCCGGAGCCAACCTCGGACCTCGTCAAATTCATGGACGCCACGTTGGCCGCACTGGCGACGCTGCGTGACCAAATCGTCGCCTTCACGACCGACGAGCGACACCGGTTCATCGTGCTGCCGGGGAGCGACGACGAGGAACTGCAACACAATCAATCGGCGCGCGAACGATTAGAAACGCTGGGCGTCACCATGGCGAGCGACCTGATCCTGCAGGTCGCCACGGCAACCGGTGTGCGCGACCTCGCGGTGGCCGCCGGTCATTGCACCATCGACACGCAACGGGCCGACGTCAATGACCGCTCCGACGCCGATCGCCTCGAAGACCCGCACGCGCTGCCTCGTTTTGTGGCGTCGCGCGTGTTGTACCGCCGACTCGGTGGCTGGGTCTGGTTCCCGGTGATCACGCTGATGGTGTTCGACATCTTGACGTCACTCAACGCGATCATCTATCACTTCACCCGACACCACGTGCACGTGCGCACTCCCCACACCGGCAGCTTCTGGGGCAACCTCGTGCTCAACTTGCTGATCCTGGCGGTCGTCGAGGCGATCGTGGTCGGTTGCGCCGGGCTCATCGTTCGTCGACGTTTCGACCGCGACGCCCGTCGATCGGCGCCGACCGAACTCAGCGAACCACTGTCCCTCACGCTGGTGGACGACGTCGACGCGCTGGAGTTCGCCCGACGAAACGCCGAGCGCGGCGGTGCCGGTGCCGTGGTGGGCGGCGCGCCGCGACCGGCGCTCGCCTTCCTCGACCGGGGCGTGTGCGCCACGCCCGGACCCTCCAGGACGGTGATCGTCGAACGTCGAGGCCGATTCGGTCTCCCGCCGGTCTTCACCTCGGTCGACCGACTCGGGGTCGTGGAGATCGAGGCGGCCAGTGCGGTGCAGGTTCGTCTGTACGCCGGCGAAACCCGTCACGGCCGCAAGCGATTGCTGGAAGAGATTGTCGCCAACACCTATGTGCAGCCGGCGCCCTCGAACGCCACGACGACCGTCGGTTCCTGGCCGACCGGCAACCCCTTCCCCGTCACCGTGGAACGTCTCAAGGAACAGCGACGGCTGCGAACGGTGCGACGCTGGGCCAGCGGACTGCTCTTTCTCGACGGACTCGTCAACGTCATCGTCACCGCGACGCCACCCCTGCGAAGTCGCCTCCACGAGGTCCAAACGTTCTTCCCATTGGGCGTGGCCCAGTCGGCGGCCGCGTTCACCGCCGTCGCTGGCATCGCGATGATCATGATGGCCCGGGGGATTCGACGCGGGCAGCGCCGGGCGTGGTTCGTCGCGTGCGCGGTGCTCGCGGTCACCGTCTTCGCCCACGTGTTACGCGGTGGCACGGTCGTCGCCTCACTCATCGCCTTGACGATTTTGACCTTGTTGATCGTCGAACGTCGCTACTTTCAGGCGACGACCGATCGATCGAGCGCGCGCGCGGCGATGCCGCGACTCGGACTCATTGCGTTGGTCTCGGTGGTCGCCGCGACCGTCGGCATCGAAGTCTCCTCCGGTCGCCACCACCTCCCCGCCTTCGGGGTCGTCTTCATGGCGTGCATCGAGCGGTTCGTCGGACAGAACAACATTGCGCTGCCCGACACGGCGGGCGACTTCGTCGATCCGTCACTCTTCGCGGTCGGGGTCTCACTGTTCGTGTCGTCCCTGTACCTCTTGACGCGACCGGTGGTGGACCGACGACTCTCCATGACCGGGCGCGGCACCGAGCGACGCCTGGCCGAACTGCGCGCGAGAGAGATCGTGCGTCGACACGGCCGAGGGACGCTGGACTACTTCGCCTTACGCGACGACAAACAGTTCTTCTTCTTCCGAGACTCCCTCGTCGCTTACGCCGTCTACGGCGGTGTGGCGTTGGTGTCGCCCGATCCCATTGGACCCGAAGCGGAGCGTTCCGAAGCGTTCAGCGCCTTTCGCGCTTACGCCGAAGGTCGCGGCTGGACGATCGGGGTCATCGGCGCCAGTGAGGAGTGGCTCCCCCTCTACGGAACGGCCGGACTCCACCACCTCTACATGGGCGACGAAGCCATCGTGGACTGCCCGACGTTCAGCTTGGCCGGCGGCAAGATGAAGGGGCTTCGTCAGGCGGTAACGAGACTGGTGCGCCGCGGTTATACGGTCGAGTTCCTCGATCCCGCGAACATCGATCCGAGTCGCGTCACCGACATCCTCGAATTGATCTCGATGTTGCGACGCGGCGAGGCGGAGCGCGGCTTCTCCATGATGCTGGGTCGCCTGTTCAATCCCAAGGACAAGGGTTTGCTGCTCACCATCGTGCACGGACCGGACGGGAAACCGGCCGCGGTCTGTCAGTTCGTGCCGTCGCCCGCGATCAATGGCTATTCGCTCGATCTCATGCGTCGAGATCCCGGCGATCACCCGAACGGGTTGATCGACTTCGCGCTCTGCTCCACCATCGAACACCTGCGCGACACCGGAGCACGCGGACTCAGCTTGAACTTCGCGGCCTTCCGGTCGGTGCTGGACGGAGAGCGCGGAGAAGGAACGTTCACCCGCGTCGAGCGATGGGCCCTCAAACGGCTCTCCGGGATCTTCCCGCTCGAGTCGCTCTGGACCTTCAACGCGAAGTACGACCCCACGTGGCTACCGCGCTACCTCATCTATCCGGCGGCGGAGAGTTTCGTTCCCGTGGCGGCGGCCGTCCTGCGCGCCGAATCACTCACCGAGTTGCCGGTCCTCGGTCGATTCCTGGTCAGCGACCCATCGAACCGCCCGGGGACGGTGGTGCCCGCCGAGGTGCTCGCCGCGGCGAAGAAAGTAGACGACCGCGTTCTTCATTAACACAAGTGACCGTCGAATGACCAATCGTGGTCCAGCACCGTCACCACTCGATAGATAGAGTGTGGCTGCCTGTTCTATCGAAGGGAAGCCAATGACTGAATTTCCGACTATCACGCACGTCGCGTTGACCGTAACCGACTTAAACCGCAGTGTGCCGTGGTACCAGCGACTCTTTGACGCCAAGCCCGTGTTGGACGAGGACACCGGACCATTTCGACACGTGGTGTGGTTAGTTGGCGGTCAGACGCTAGTCGGACTCCATCAGTTTCCCGATCTCGCCGACGGCTCGGCATTCAACGAACGACGAGTGGGTCTCGATCACCTGGCTTTTCAGTGCGTCAATCGCGACGAGTTGTCCCAATGGCAGGACCGACTCAACGAACTCGGCATCGCCCACGGCGGCATCGTGGACGCCGGCTACGGCTCGGGACTCTCCTTTCGCGACCCGGACAACATCGCGTTGGAGTTCTTCGCGCCACCGTCGTAGTTCTCGACACGCATCGCCCTACTGATCGTGAACGCCCGGTGGGTCCTCACCAACGAGACCGTCGATTGACTCACGAATGAGGTCCGCGTGGCCCACGTGACGCGCGTACTCCTCGATGAGATCCACAAAGGTCCGTCGTAAACTCGGGGCTCGGCCGTCCGGCCACACCTGCGCCATTCGTTGATCCAACCCGCCGTTCGCGAGCGCTTCCGCCACCGAACGCCTCGATTGGTCGACCTTGTCCTGCCAGAGTTCGTACAGTGAGTCGGACGTGTCGTCGCTCGCCCAGGACCAGTCCCAAGTGGGATCAGTCTCCCAATCAATCGAGTTGAACGGTTCCGACGGATCTCGACCTAAGAGCCGAACCGAGAAGTGATGATCTTCGACGAGGGCGAGATGCTTCAGCAGACCGCCCAGCGTGATGACCGAGTCGCCAATGGAGACTTGGAGCTCCTCGGCGTTGAGCCCTCCCGCTTTCCACGCGAACGTCGCTCTCTGTCGCTCGAGCGATCCAATGAGTGTGGCGGCTTCGTCGCCGTCGATGGGCGGTTCGGGCCATTGCTCGAGTCCGGCGTACATAGTCGAGTTACCCTTCGTCGCACGAAAGGGTAATGAGCTGATCGCGTCGAATCATCATTCGTCGGCGTCGGTGTCAGCCTGGAAATCGACCTCCGCGGTGGGCACGGCGCCGCCTCGGCGGCCGGGTGCACTTTGCCAGTCCCAATAGAGATTCGTATGCGCGATGACCTTGTCCGGCGACGGCGCACCGTATTCGCTCAAGTCTTCGGTGGTGTGCGCGTCGGAGACCAACGTCACGTCGTAGCCCCGGGTGAAGCCCCCGTGCATCGTCGAACGGATACACGCATCGGTCTGAGCACCGGTGACCACGAGGCGCCCGACCCCTCGCTCCGCGAGTAACGCTTCGAGGTTCGTGTCCTCGAAGGAGTCGCCGTAGAGTTTGTGGACCAGCGGCTCTGACTCGCGCCCTTCAATTCCGCGACGTAGCGCCAACTCTCGCTGTCCACCGCAAGCTCATCACTGGAGTGCTGCACCCAAATGACGGGCACGTCCTCGCGGCGGGCCTTGTCGACCAAGGTATTGATATTCGCGATCACTCCGTCGCGGTCATGGGCGTTCGCCACCACGCCATTTTGGACGTCGATGACGAGAAGCGCGGTACTCGGACGATCGATAAGAGTCGTCATGATGATCTCCTCCACTAGTGCTCGAACCGTATTTCGGAACTCAGATTATGTCACCCCCTGTCACACCACAAGGGGTGATTGCGCCGAACGAGGATCCGCGTGACGACCTCGTGTCGACTCGATGACGCATTTCCACGGCGCCGGTGGCACCGTAGGAACCAACGTGGTTCGCCTAAAGTCTCCGGATGGACAGCGATTTCGCCGAACAGTTCGCTTCCGACTGGCGTGACGCTTGGAACGCTCACGACGTCGATGCGATACTTGGTCACTTCGCCGACGAGATTGTCTTCACGTCGCCGGCTGCCCAGCGGATTGTCGACGGCTCCGAAGGCGTCATCCGCGGCGTGAGAGAGCTCCGTGCGTACTGGAGCGAGGGTCTACGACGGAACCCCGATCTCCACTTCGAGATCGAAAACCTCTACCTCGGCGTCGACACCATCGTCATCAATTACCGCAACCACACGGGTGGATTAGTCAACGAAGTGCTGACGTTCGATGGACCGCTCGTCATCCAGGGGCACGCAACTTATTTAGGTGCCTGACGTACCGGTCGGTGCGCCACACTTCGCTTGGTACGCCGTGGTGCCGGGCTGCAGCGCCTGTCCCGAATTGGGACTGATCATCAGACACGATTCGTCAACCGCCGCGAACTGATTGGCTGGAATGGCCTTGAGCTGATCGACCTCGGTGTAGGTCCAGCGAGTGTCGGCCGTACCTTGGAAGTACCAGTTGCTCCCGTTGTCGGCGAGGATCAGACCGTAGGTCTTCATGGTCGCGAGCACCGTTTGACAAAAGGCCGAGCACTGCGACGCCGACAAGGTGAAGGACGCGTTGAGTCGGAACCGCGTCCCCATCGGTGGACACGACGAATTACTCTGGCCGGCCTCGTGGCGCGCCGGCCAGAGATACGACTCCTGCGTACAGTCCGCGGTGAATCGAATCGCGTGATTCATGGCGTGCGCGGCGACTTCGTTGTAGTTGACGAGACCGGGCAGGATCGGCAGCCCGGCGGCGTCCGCGGACGTGAAACTGGCGGGACGCAACGTGTTCGATCGCAGATTCCACGTGGCCCCCGACCCGGCCGTCGATCGTCCGCCGGCGTGGTAGTACGTGTCGTAAGTCTCAAAGAGCGTGCACGGCGCCGACGAGGCCGATCGATACGGGTCGACCATCAGCGCGTGACGATCCGATCCCCCTTCGACCGGGGTCGACGCCGTCAACGGGTACGGTCGCCGGTTGCTCTCCGAAGCGTACTGAAACGTCACGTGTGTGAACACCGTGTTCTTTCGAACGACCACCCACGGTATGCCGTAGGGCGCCCGTGGATTACCCGACGGTCCGTAGTCCGGGTGCAAGTACGTCGTCGCGGAGGACATCGACGCGAGCCAGGTGGCGCTGTTCGCGTCCACCGGCAACGTCGTGATCGGCGTGTTCCACACGTTGTCCGCCGGGAAGGCTGGGCAGTTGGTCCCGGGAAAAGTTGGACCGACCACCCGATCCGACGATCTGGTCGAGAGCGGGTTTGATCGGGTCGTGGCGTTGGAGATTCCCGGCGCCGCGAACAACCCGAGTCCGATGAACATCAACGAGGTAACGAACCCCGTCAGACGAAGGTGTGCTCGATGTCGATGGCCAGCCATTCAACCGGTCTACTTCGAGCTCGCGACAAGGCGAGCGTGATTGTCCAAGAGTTGTTCGACCACGATGACGAGGTTGTCACGGGCCAACACCGGGTACTGCTTTCGTAGACTGCACGGATGTCGCGCTTTGAACTGGTGATCTTTGACTGCGACGGCGTACTGATTGACAGCGAGCGCCTCGCCGTTCGCACCGAATCTCAGATACTCACCGAATTGGGTTGGCCACTTTCGGAGGCCGAGGTGATTGAACGATTCGTGGAGCGATCGTCGGTCTATATGCAAACGGTCATCGAGGAGAAGATCGGCCGACCCGTTGATTGGCGTAATGAATTCGAGCGACGCGTACGCGAGGCGTGCGAGCGCGAACTCGTGCCGGTCGAGGGGGTGATCGCGGTGCTCGACGAGATCGCGGTGGCCACCTGCGTCGCTTCGAGTAGTAGCCATCAGATGCTGAACTTCAAACTCGGCCTGACCGGTATGTCCGAGCGATTCGAAGGACGGATCTTCAGTGCCGACGACGTGGCCCACGGCAAACCTGATCCCGCCGTGTTTCTCTTCGCGGCCGCGTCGATGGGGGTGGCACCCGATCGCTGCGCCGTGATCGAGGACAGCGTCTCGGGCGTGGCGGCCGGTCTGGCGGCGGGGATGACCGTCTTCGCGTATAGCGGCGGCGTGACCAGTGCCCAAAAACTCCAACGCGATGACGTGACCGTTTTCGAATCGATGCATCTGCTTCCGGAGTTACTGGTGCGGCCCTGACGTCCGAATCAGTCGAGACGAGCGCGGATGGCATGGGCCATTCGACGAGGGGCGTCATCGTCGTACGCGAGAAACAAGGATGGCTCGACGAGCTCTAGTTCCATGATGGCCCAGCCATCATCCACCTTCACCAGGTCGACGCGGGCGTAGAGGATCTGACGGAAGGGTTCTTCAGCGAGAACCGATTCAGCGAAGGCCACGGCATCGGGTTCCGCCGCCGACACCGACATCTGCTCTCGACGAAACAGTGCGTCGCGATCGTCCGCGGCGGTGTTGAGCATCGCGCCCTTGGTCATGGCGTGGGAAAACTTGCCATCGATGAATACCAACGCGCGCTCGCCGTCGTCATCGATCGATGAGACGTAGGGCTGAATCATCGCGTCACGTCCGCCCGCGTGCAGTCGGCGCACGTGGGCCAGTGCTCTCTCGTGGTCGCCTCGGCCGTACTTATCCGCGTCAATGGAACCGGCGCCGATCGTGGGCTTCACCACGAATCGACCGTCGGGAAAGACAGGTTCGGACCCGACATCGCAGAACGTCGTCGGAACGATTCGAAGTGAGCGCGCGGCGAGGTCGTTCAAGTAGTGCTTATCCGTCGAATACTCAATGATCGGATACGGGTTGAGCAGATGCTCGATCCGACGGGCCCAGGCCAGATACCCAACCCGGTCGCGCGTGTAATCCCAGGTCGAACGGATGACGGTGAGCTCGAAATCCTCCCAGTCGATTGATCGCTCGTCCCAGACGCACATCGAGCCCTCGATTCCGACATCGGAGAGCGCAGCGAGTAGCAGCTCGGCGTCGGGATCGAGATTGACGTCGTCACTGACGCTCGTCGCGATGGCGATGCGCCTCACGGCGTGAAGAGCACCGTCGCGTGCTGAGCCAGCGTCACGAGCGGTCCGGGCCAGACGCCGAAGACCACGGTGACCAGTACGCCGAAGCCGATCACCATGCCCGTCAAGCGCGGCACTTCGACCCGGGGGCCTTCGGGGCCGTCATCGGAGTACAGCGCCATCGCCCAGCGCAGGTAGAAGAAGGCGGCGATCGCCGCGCTGATCAAGGCGATCAACGCCAACGCTCCGCCGCCGGCGTCGACGACCGACGCCAGTACGGCGAACTTCGCGTAGAAGCCGGTGGTGAGCGGCGCGCCGAGTTGACTGAGGAGCAGCACCGCCAGGGCGGCGCCGAGCCACGGTTGGCGACGGGCCAGTCCCTGGTAGCGCTCGATGGAATGGTGTTCGTCGCCGACGCCACCGATCAAGGTCACGATGGCGAACGTGGCCACGACGATCGGCGCGTAGGTGATCACGTAGAAGAGCGTCGCCGCGGTGCCGCGTATCGTGCCGGCCCAGACGCCGAGCAAGATGAAACCGGCGTGGTTGATCGAGGAGTAGGCGAGCATTCGCTTCACGTTGCGCTGCACGACCGCCAACGACGCCCCGACCACCGTCGTGAGCACGATGAGGGTCCAGAGGATCGGACGCCACGTGTCGAGTTGGGTGCCGAGTGCCGAGATGAGGACGCGGATCAGCGCGGCGAAGGCGCCGACCTTGACGATCGAGGCCATGAGTCCGGTCACCGGCGTCGGCGCCCCCTCGTAGACGTCGGGCGACCAGAGGTGGAACGGCACGGCGGCGATCTTGAAGGCGAACCCGACGAGCAACAAGGCGCCGCCGGCGTAGAGGAGGCCGGGGTGGAGCAACACGTTGGTACCCAAGAAGTACGAGATCGTCGAAAGGTTGGTCGAGCCGGTCGCGCCGTAGACCAGGGCCGCACCGTAGATGAAGATCGCCGAGGCGAATCCGCCGAGTAAGAAGTACTTCAGCGCGGCCTCCGAGGACGTCGCGCGGTGTCGGTCGAAGGCGACCAACACGTACAGTCCGATCGAGAGGATCTCGAGGCCCAAGAAGATGACGATGAGGTCATTCGCCTGGGTCATCAACAGCGCCCCGGCGCTGGAGGCGAGCGCCAGGATGTGGAACTCGACGCCGGAGACCCGTTCACGGATCGCCCAGTCGTGGGCGACCAGGGCGGTCATGATCACGCTCAGCGCGATCACGCCCGAGGCGACGACCGAGAAATCGTCGAGCACGATGGCGTGGGCGATGGTCACCGAGGCGCCGGCCTTGGCTACGCAGCGCCACTGGAAGAAGTTGGCCACGAGGCTGGCCACGGCGGCCGTGACGACGGTCGAGGTGGCGACGACCAGGGGCACCTTGCCGCGCGCCAGCGCCGAGACGAGCACCAGAGCGAGGGCCGCGCCGAAGAAGATCAGGACCGGCAGAATCGCCAGGTAGTGAATCGAGGGGATCACGAGCTTCACTTGTTCACCCCGCTGGGCGCGACGTGGTGTATGAGTTGCTGCACCGACGGCGTGATGCGATCGAGCACCGGCTTCGGGAAGACTCCCAGCACCACGATCAACACGACCACCGGCACCAGCACCCACTGCTCGTGGGTCGTGGCGTCGGCGATCTCGGCGTTGGCGCCCTCGGCCCGGCCGTGGAAGACCCGCTGGTAGGCCCACAGCAGATACAGCGCCGAGGCGAGCACGCCGAAGGTCGCCACCACCGCCCACCACGAGTGCGTGGCGAAGGTCCCGATGAGGATCAGGTACTCACTCACGAATCCCGAGAGACCGGGTAGGCCGATCGAGGCCAGCATGACCACGGTGAAGAGCGCGGCCATGATCGGCGCCGGTCCCTGCAGACCCTGGAAGTCCTTGATCAGAATCGATCCGCGGCGCTTCTCGATGAAGCCGATGATCAAGAAGAAGCCGATCGTGATGACGCCGTGGTTGAACATCAACAAGACCGCCCCGACGGTGGCGATCGTCGAACCCGACATGACGCCCAACGTGATGAAACCCATCTGGGCGAGCGAGGAGTACGCCACGAATCGCTTCAGGTCCGGGGTGGTGCAGGCCAGCATCGAGCCGTAGAGGATGCCGATCACCGCGAGGGTCAACACGACCGGGCGCATCGTCACCAAGGCCAACGGGAACAGTCCCACCGCGAATCGCAGTAATCCGTACGTGCCGAGCTTGGCCAGCAGGGCCGACATCTCGATCGAGCCGGCCGTCGGCGCTTCGGCGTAGGTGATGGGCGACCAGGTGTGCAGCGGCCAGATCGGTGCCTTCACCGCGAAGGCGATGGCGAAGGCGATGAAGAGCCACACGGCGGTGCCGTGGGACATGGTCGTGGCCGAGAGGGCGCCGTAAGAGAAGGTGAGCGCCGATCCGGCGACCTGGTGCTGGTGAGCGAAGCCGAGAAACAAGATGCCGATCAACAGGAACGCCGATCCGGTGAAGGTGTAAATGAAGAACTTGAGCGCCGCCTTGGAGCGTTCGCGGCCACCCCACTGGCTGATGATGAAGTAGCACGGGATGAGCGTTAGTTCGAAGAAGATGAAGAACTCGAGCAGGTCGTGGGCGAGGAAACTGCCCATGGTGAAGCACGTGAGCAGCAACATCCACGCGACGAAGGCCGGCTCTTGACGTCGGTCGCGCGCGCCGAGCAACGCCAACAACACGGTGAGCGCCGTCAAGACGATCATCAACAACGAGATGCCGTCGATCGCCACGTCGTAGGCGAGGCCGAAGGGCGCGGCTAGGACGTGGCGGGTGGCGAAGTCGAAGGTCTGGGTCTGGGCGACGTGATCGTTGTAGAGAAAGGCCACGACGAGTGAGAGGACGAGCTCGACGAAGGAGGCCGTAATGGCGACGACGTAGGCCCGGCCCTCGACCTTGCGCGTCAACGCCGCGCCGATCGCCCCGGCGAGCGGGACGACGAGTAAGAAGGTCAGCCACAACGAAGAGTGCATGCCTAGCCGACCCTCGCCACGAGAAAGACGATAATGACCGCGACACCGAGGATCGTCGCGAGGGCGTAGTGCCGCACGAAGCCGGATTGCACTTTGCGCAACCCTTCGGCGCTCCGCCGCACGCTCACCGCGAGGCCGGTCACGGCGCCGTCGATGACCTTGGGTTCGATCACGTCGTCACCGAACTGAGCCGCTTCGGTCAGCGGTCGGCCAATGGTGGCGTCATAGAAGTCATCCCAATGCCAGACGTGCTCGAGGAACGACGACTCGTAACGCGACGACTCCCAGATATTGCGCCAGATCGAATAGGCCGCGAGCAGACCAATCACCGCCGCGGCGACGTCGACCAGGGCGAGCCCGTACTGGGCCAACGTGTCGGCGTGGCCGCCGGCTGCGACGTAGCCGAACGTCGGCGAGAGGAAACCGGCTAGCGAGTCGTGGTGGATCCACGGTAGGTCGAGGACTCCACCGACGATCGAGAGCACCGCGAGGACGATGAGTGGCGTGGTTATCACCCATGGCGACTCGTGCGGGTCGTGGCCGCCGGTGTCCTCACGGAATCGCTCGGTGCCGCGGAACGTCAGCACGAACAGGCGGGTCATGTAGTACCCGGTGAGGATGGCGGTGAGGACGCCGAGTACCCACAACGCCTTGTTCTGATCGAAGACATTGGTGAGGACGTCGCCCTTCGACCAGAAACCGGCGAAGGGTGGAATCCCGGATATGGTCAGCCAACCAATGAGGAACGCCGGAAAGGTGAGGGGCAGATATTTCTGAAGGCCGCCCATCTTTCGCATGTCCTGTTCGCCGTTCAGCGAGTGGATCACCGAACCCGATCCGAGGAAGAGCAGGGCCTTGAAGAAGGCGTGGCTGATCATCAGAAAGATCGCCGCCGAATAGGCGCCCACGCCCACGGCGAGGACCATGTAACCGATCTGGGAGATCGTGGAGAAGGCCAACACCTTTTTGATGTCCTTCTGGGAGGTCGCGATCGTGGCGGCGACGAACGCGGTCACTCCCCCGATGATGGCGATGGTCAGGCGGCCCGAGTGAGAGAGGGCCAACACCGGGGACATGCGCACCAGCAAATAGACGCCGGCCGTGACCATGGTCGCGGCGTGAATCAAGGCCGAGACCGGCGTCGGACCCTCCATCGCGTCGGGGAGCCAATTGAAGAGAGGGATCTGCGCGCTCTTGCCGGTCGCGGCGAGCAAGAGTGCCAGCACGACCAGGGTCGCTACGGTCGGGGTCAGGGTGCCGACCCTGGCAAAGATCGTGACGTAGGTGAGCGTGTGCAGGCGCGAGAAGAGCAGGAACATCGCCACCAACATCCCGACGTCACCGACGCGGTTGTAGATGAAGGCCTTCTTGCCGGCCGAGGCCGCCGTGTCGCGGTCGAAGTAGTAACTCACGAGCCAGTAGGAGCAGAGTCCGACGCCCTCCCAGCCGACGAAGGTCAGGACCAAGTTGTTCGCCAGGACCAGTAACAGCATCGAGAAGACGAAGAGGTTCATGTAGAGAAAGAACTTGCGAAAGTCCTTCTCCCCGTGCATGTAACCGGTCGAGTACAGGTGGATCAGCGCCGAGATGCCGGTGACGAACAGACACATGGTGATCGAGAGCGGGTCGACGAGCAACGCGGCCGGTACGTGCAACGTCCCGACGGTGATCCACGAGAAGAGGTTGACCGTCACCTCGCGCGACGAATGGCTGAGGAGCATCACGAAGCAGAGGACCGAGAGCACGAAGCTCACGACGACGACGCCGGTCCCGACGACGCCGACCTGGCGTTCGCTCATATGACGACCATTGAGGAGCACGAAGATGAAACCACCCAGCGGGAACAGCAGTATCAGGGTTGCGACGTGTGCCATCTCAGCCCTTCAATTCAGAGAGCTCGTCGACCGAGGTCGACGAGCGTCGGCGAAAGACCGAGACCACGATGCCCAGACCGACGGTGACCTCGGCGGCCGCGACGACCATCACGAAGAAGACGATGGCTTGACCACTGATGTCATTCAACGTCCTCGAGAAGGTGACGAAGGTGAGGTTGACGGCGTTCAGCATCAGCTCAATGCACATGAACATGATGAGCGCCGAACGGCGGGTCAGAAGTCCGAAGGCGCCGATGCCGAAGAGCCCGGCGGCCAGGACGAGATACCACGCGGCGGGAACGTTCACGCTTCCTTCTCACTCTGAATCGGGCGCTCGCGGCGCGCGAGCAAGACGGCCCCGACGACGGCGATGATGAGCAACGCCGCGGTCGCTTCGAAGGCGAAGAGGTAGGTGGTGAACACTGCGGTCCCCAGCTCGTGCACGTTGCCGCTCCCCGCGGACAACTTGGTCGTGACCGACGTGGCACCGCTCACCCAATGTGACTTCGCCATCAGGGCGATCAGTCCGCCGACGGTGATCGCCACGCCGACCGCGGCGAAAGCCCGCTGACCCACCAGTGGTTCGAAGTGGATGTGCTCACGTCGATCGACACCGAGGAACATGATCACGAACAAGAACAAGACGACGATGGCGCCGGCGTAGACGATGATCTGCACCGCGGCGAGGAAGTCGGCTGACTGGGCCACGAACGCGACGGCGACGCCGATCAGCGTCATGATCAAGCACAGCGCCGCGTGCACCGGGTTTTTCACGGCGATCACGCCGATCGCTCCGACGAGGATCAGCAACGCCGAGGTGGCAAAGACGAGCACGCTCGGAGTCGTGTAGGCGGCGGCGATCACGATTTGGCCCGGCGCCGGCGCTTGGGCATCTTCGCGCGGGCCTCGTTCAACTTTCCCTGCAGTCCCCGGAACTGCAGTGGAACGTCCTCGGGCTCGAAGTGCTTGGGGAAGATGTTGCGCAACTGCTTCGAGCCGGTCGCCTCGTCGTCGCGCACACCACTCTGGCCGGCCTCGGCGGCGCGAACGCCCGCGCCGAGATCGGCGGTCCACTGCACCACGCCCTCGTAGGCGGCGTCACCGTTCGGGGAGGTGGCGCGCATCCATCCGCCGGTCATCGCGGCTTCGCCGTCGCGCCAGTCCTCCCACGGGAGGCGTTGCGGGAAGCCCTGGTCGTCAACGAGTAGTTCGGCCTTGGTGTAGATCGCGTCGGAGCGGTTGGTGAAAGAGAACTCGAACATCTTGGACTCGGTGATCGCTTGGGTCGGGCAGGCCTCGACGCAGAGGTCGCAGTGAATGCAGCGCAAGTAATTGATCTCGTAGATGTAGCCGTAGCGTTCGCCGGGACTGACCGGGTGGTCCGGCGGATTGTCGAGACCGCGCACGTAGATGCAGTTGACCGGACAGACGCCGGCGCACAGCTCGCAGCCGATGCACTTCTCCATGCCGTCCTCGTAGCGATTCAACACGTGTCGTCCGTGCTGACGGGGCTGCTTGGGGCGCTTGGCCTTCGGGTAGCTCGTGGTCACCGTCGGTCGCGTCAGATGCTGGAACGTCAACTTGAAGCCGCCGAAGAAGTCGAGGGCACGGGCCATCAGTCGCTCCCTTCATCGCTACTCGAGCGAAGGACCTCGCCGGGCAGCGGCCGGGCACCGACCATCGGTAACACCGAGTCGACACCGACTTCGCGGGTCTGTCCGAGGGAGAACGCGCGCGCCAGCACCGAGTACGCGAGCAGTACGACCGCGCCCATCATGAAGCCCCAGCCCGGGGCGACGAGGAAGCCGGCCACGATCAACATCCAACCGAGGCTGAGCGGGATCAACCGCTTCCAGCCAAGGTCCATCAACTGGTCGTAGCGAAAGCGCGGCAGCGACGCCCGGAACCAGATGTAACAGAAGGCGAAGCCGACCGTCTTGACCAAGAACCACGCGATGGGGAAGAGCCATTTCAAATGCGCCACGTTCGGCGCCCAGCCGGCCGGTCCCCCGAGGAACAGCGTCACGATGATGGCCGACATGGTGATCGTGTTCATGTACTCCGCCAAGAAGAAGATGGCGAATCGGAACGAGGAGTATTCGGTGTGGAACCCGCCCACCAGCTCGCTCTCGGCTTCGACGACGTCGAAGGGCGGTCGATTCAACTCCGCGGTGATGGCGATGACGAAGACGACGAAGGGCACGACGCCGAGGCGGATCAGATTCCAGTGCCAGACGCCGTCGGCTTGCGAGGTCACGATGTTGTGCACCGAGAGCGATCCGGTCACGAGCACCACGGTCACGATGGTCATCCCGAGGGCCGCTTCGTAGCTGATCATCTGGGCGCTCGCGCGAACCGACGAGAGCAAGGGGTACTTCGAGCCCGACGACCAGCCGGCCAGCATGACGCCGTAGACCGAGATTCCTGACATGGCGAGCAGCAGCAAGATCCCCATGGGCGGATTGGCGACTTGGAGCAGTACCTTGTGGCCCGCGATCGTCAACGTCCCGCCGATCGGTACCAGGCCGAAGGTGATGATGGCCGGTACGAGTACGAGGAACGGTGCCAATTTAAAGACCGTGCGATCGGCCTCGGAAGGTATGAGGTCTTCCTTCAGGATCAACTTCAAACCGTCGGCCAGGGTCTGGAGTAGACCGAACGGTCCCCAGCGCTGGGGACCGATTCGACTCTGCATGTCCGAGATGGCCTTGCGCTCGAACCAGATCATCAGAATCACCGAGGTCATCAAGAGTCCGAGGCCTAACAGCATCTTCACTACGACGATGACGATGATGGCGAGGCCCACGTGCCCGCTGTTCGTGAACAGCGGATCGGTCGTGGCGAGCCAGCTCACTCGGTTTCCAATCGAACCTGGGAAAGGACGCCGCCGTCGAGGATCGGCCGAATGACGTCGTGACCTTCTTCGTTCAGTGAGCCGAAGGCGATCTCGGTCACCCCTCGCGGGACCGCGTCATTCAGAGCGACCGGTAAGCGAGTCGAACCACGTGGACCGCTCACGCCGACCACGTCGCCGGTGACGACACCCAGTCGATCGAGGTCGAAGTGATTGAGTTGCAGCACGCTCACGGCCTTCAGTGCGACCAAGGACGGCGAACCCTGCACGGCGATGCCGTTGTCGTACAGACGGTGACTGAGATTCACCCGCAAGGAGTAGGCGTCGGCGAGTGGGACCTCGAGCTTGGCGCTGTCGCCGAGGTCACCGAGCGTCGCGGCCGAGGTCGAAGACGACGACGCCACGTCGGCCAGGAACGTGGTCCCCGCATTAGCCCCGAGACCGACGGCTTCGGTCGATCGGATACCGGGAAAGGCCATGGGGTCCAGTGGTCGACGCGCGGAACGCTCGGCGAGGTCGCCCACGACGACGCCGTCGCTCGTCGAGTCATTCAGCACCGACAGCGCCGGGTAGCCCGTGGTCTCCTCAAGGGTCTGGGCCGCCTGTTCCACCGACGACAGCCCGATGCTCTGCCCCAGTTCTTCGGCCAGTTCCGAGGCGATGGCGACGTCGGGCCACGCCGATCCGGGCGCGACGATTTTGGGCGCCACCGCGGTGACGCGCCCTTCGATGTTGGTAACCGTCCCTAAGCGCTCGTGTTGCACTGCGGCCGGCAAGACGACGTCGGCGTAGGCGAGCGACGCGCCACCGTGACCGGTGACGACGACGACGTCGGCGGTGTCGAGAGCCTCGCGCGCGCCGACCACGTCGAGCACGTTACCCAACAGGCAACCGCCGAGCATCAAGAGCGCGGTCTGTTCACCGGCACGAATGGCCTCCAATTGGGCCAGGGTGTCACGCCCGACGCTCTCGGCGTCGTATCCGCGTCCCGGTCGAAGCTTGGGAGCGAGTCCCATGTCGAGGGCGCCCATGACGTTGCCTCGCCGAAGCGCCGGGAGGAATGTGGCCCGCGGGAAATGCGTTGCCAAGAGTCGAATGGCGTGCTCGACGATCTCCGATGATTCGGCGATGTTGGGCCGACCGACCACGAAGACCACTCCCTGGCCGTCCTCGCCGATCAGATGTCGCGCCTCGTCAAGCTCGCCCTGAGTGAACACGACGCCCAGCGGAAGGGCGCCGTCGCTGAGCGCCTGGGCCACGAGATGGGCCTCGCCCGGTCGAACGGGCAACGAGATGTCGGCGACCGAACGCAGCGCGCTGGCACCGGAGGCCAGTTCCACGATCGAGCGCTCGTAGCGCACCGCGCTCTCGCGAAGCCGAAGGAACAGAATTGGAAGTTCTTCTCGAAGGTCGCCGGTCAACGTGACGACGACACGGGCGTTCGCGGCGTCGTCAATCGTCGCGCGCGGCAGGGCCTGGAGGAGCGAGCCATCGAGACCGTCGCCGTACTGGGCGTCGATGTGTTCGGTTCGCAAGACCCTTCGGAGCACCCGTTCCCAGGCGAAGGCGCCTTCGTTGGTGAGGGCCGCTCCCCCAACGGCGCCGAGACCGTTGGGAGCCGCAGCGGCCCGACGCAATAGTTCGGCCGCCTCAACCAAAGCTTCGTCCCAACTCACCGCGACCAGGTGGCCGTTTCGACGCACGAGCGGTTCGGTGATGCGGGTCGCCGCGTTCAAGGGGTCGGTGGATTCTTCGTTGCCGTCGATCGATTCGAGCGTGAAACGACCCTTGTCGCAGAGCCATCCGTGATTCACCGGCTCACTGTCGACGCCCAGCAGGCGCGTCAGGCGGTTGCCCGACGACTGCACCGCGACTCGACAGCCGACGGCACACGTCGTGCAGGTGCTCTCAATTTGCTCGAGGTCCCACGGTCGCGCGTTGAAGCGATAGGGCTTGGCGGTCAGCGCGCCGACGGGACAGATCTGTACGGTGTTGCCCGAGAACACCGAGTCGAAGGGCTGGGTCGGCGACGTCGCCACTTCGATCAGATCACCGCGACCGGCGAAGGCGATCTGCGCGTCGCCGGCGACGTCGGCAGCGAAACGGGTGCAGCGCGCGCACTGGATGCAGCGCTCCCGGTCCAACAGGACCAACGCGCCAATCTCGACCGGCTTGACGAAGTGACGTTTCTCCTCGATGAAACGCGTCTCCCCGGAGCCGTGTGCCAGGGTCTGGTCCTGCAACGGGCACTCGCCGCCCTTGTCACAGATCGGGCAGTCCAGCGGGTGATTCGCGAGGAGGAACTCCAGAACTCCGTCCTGGGCCTTCTTCACTTTTTCGGAGTCGGTGACGACGTTCATGCCGTCATTCACCTTCAAGTAGCACGCCGGCTGCAGGGTCGCGCCCCGCGGGGAGTCGACTTCGACGAGACACATGCGACAGATTCCCACCGGCTCCATGCGAGGGTGGTAACAAAAGCGCGGTACGTAGGTCCCGGCGCGTTCGACAGCTTCAATCAGGAGTTCTCCCGGTGTCGCTTCGATCGATCGGCCGTTCACCGTGATCGTGACCGTCGAGCGAATCACGTCAGTCATGGGAGCACCCACCGTTGGTCACGTGCTCAACGAAGTCGTCGCGGAACATCTGGATCGCCGAGTGCACCGACGACGGGATGGAAGGACCCAACACGCATATCGTCGTTTGCTGCGGGGGCCAGGTGAGGCCGGGGGCGATGTTGTCGCAGAGATCGAGCAGCAGGTCGATGTCTTCCATACGACCGCCGCCGTGTTCCAAGCGGTACATCGCGCGCTCGATCCAACCCGAACCTTCGCGACAGGGCGTGCACTGACCGCAGGACTCGCGAGCGAAGAACTTCGTGATTCGCCACGCCGCGCGCACGACGCACGTCGTTTCGTCCATGACGACGATCGAACCCGAGCCGAGCATCGATCCCTTTTCGGCGACCTCGTCTTGGCCGAGGGGCAGGTCCAGCAGTTCGGGACCGAACCACGGGGCCGAGACGCCGCCGGGAATGATGGCCTTGATCTTCTTGTCGTCGATCACGCCCCCACCCAGCTGGGGGTCGTAGATCAGGTCCCGGAAAGTGTTCTTCACCATCTCGATCTCGAAGACGCCGGGGTTGTTCACCCGCCCGGCTAGCGCGAAGAGTCGCGTGCCGGTCGAGCGACCGCCGCCGAGCGCGGCGAAGGCCGCGCCGCCGTGGTTGATGATCCACGGCAGGTTCGACATGGTCTCGACGTTGTTGACCACGGTCGGCTCGCCGTAGAGGCCGGCGACGGCCGGGAAGAACGGCGGCTTGATTCGAGGGAATCCCCGCTTGCCCTCCAGAGCCTCGATCAACGCGGTCTCTTCGCCGCAGATGTAGGCGCCAGCGCCCGGATGCACGACGACGTCGATGGAGAACTTCGAACCGAAAATATTCTGGCCGAGCGACCCGTGCTCGTAGGCGTCGTTGACGGCCTGTTGGACGCGCTCGAGACCGAGGGCGAACTCACCGCGCACGAAGATGTACACCGCCGACACCTGCAGGGCGTAGGCCGCGATGATGACGCCCTCGACCAACTGGTGGGGATCGCGCTCGAGTAACAGGTGGTCCTTGAAGGTGGCCGGTTCGGACTCGTCCCCGTTCACCACGAGATAGGAGATCGGTGCTTTGCGCAACATCGACCACTTGCGACCAGCCGGGAACCCGGCACCGCCGCGACCGAGCAGTGACGCCTGATCGACTTCGCTGGCGACGGCCTCGGGGAACATCGTGAGCGCCTTACGCAATGCCACGTAGCCGCCGGTCGCGAGATAGCGCGACAGGGTGTACGAGTCGTCGTACTCGGCGCGCGACAGGACGATCCGGGGAGCGGTCAACGTCGCCACTACTTCGTCTCCTTGGCGACGCGCGCCTCGCGGGCGGCCCCGGCCGCCGCCCGCTCGGCCGCCACTTCGGCGCGAGGCGCGCGCAGTCCGCCGGCGCGTCGCACGCGATTCAGGGTGCCGTGGTGCGGAACTTCGTGGTCCAACTTTCCGGCCCGCAACTGCGCCACGACGTTGTCGAAGGCGTCGGGGGTCGTCGTTCGCACGTAGCGATGATTCACCTGCACGCACGGCGCGTAATCGCAGTCGGCCAAACACTCGGTCTCTTCCAACGTGAACAGTCCGTCACTGGAGGTGGCGCCCACCGGACAGCCGAGCGAGGCGCTGGCGTGTTCCAGCAGTTCGTCGCCGCCGGCGAGCAGACAGGCGATGTTGGTACACACACCCACGACGTAGCGGCCGACGGGCTCGAGGTGAAACATGTCGTAGAAGAGCGCGGTGCCGCGCACATCGGCCGGGGTCGTCGACGTGAGCTCGGCCACTTCGGCGATTCCCTCATCACTGACGTAACCGTCCTGTTCTTGGGCTAGGTGCAGCAACGGCAGCATGGCCGAGCGCGGTCTCGGGTAGAGCGCCAGTATCTCTTCGGCCCGCTGGCGGAGGTCGATGCGAAAGTGACTCACCGATCGACCTCGCCCATGACCGGGTCAATGGTGGAGATGACCGTGATGGTGTCGGACATCGATCCGCCGCGCATCAGCAATGAGACGGCTTGGAGGTTGACGAAACTCGGGGCGCGCACATGCAGGCGATAAGGCTTGGCCGTACCGTCGGACACGATGTAACAGCCCAGTTCGCCACGCGGAGATTCGACGGCCGTATAGACCTCACCGGGCGGCACCTGGAAACCCTCGGTGAAGAGCTTGAAGTGGTGGATGAGCGCCTCCATCGACTCGTCGATGCGGGCGCGCGGCGGCGGCGTGACCTTGCGATCCTGCACGCGGTAGTCGCCGCCGGGCATCTTGGCGACGCACTGACGGACGATCTTCACCGACTCGAGGATCTCGTAGAGCCGAATGAGGAACCGGTCGTAGCTGTCGCCGTTGTTCGTGTACACGACGTCGAAGTCGACCTCGTCGTACGCGAGGTACGGCTGCGCTTTCCGGAGATCCCACGGGAACCCGGTGGAACGAAGGATCGGGCCCGACGCGCCGAGTGCCAGCGCTTGCTCCGTGGTGATCGGGCCGACGCCGACCAGCCGCTCCAGCCAGATCGGGTTCTCGTTGAGGAGCGCCGCGTAGTCACGCACGCCCTTGTCGACAAGGTCACACACGCGCAGCGTCGCATCCTGCCACCCATCGGGCAGGTCGGCGGCCACGCCACCGGGACGGATGAAGTTGTGGTTCATACGCAGTCCCGTGATCATCTCGAGCAATCGCAGCGTCTCTTCGCGGTCGCGCCAGCCGTAGATCATCATCGACAGCGCGCCGATGTCCATGCCGTTCGNNTCGGTGAAGAGCTTGAAGTGGTGAATCAAAGCCTCCATGGACTCACCGATGCGGGCCCTTGGCGGCGGCGTGACCTTGGGGTCCTGGCTGCGGTAGTCGCCGCTCGGCATCAGGTCGATGCACTGGCGTACGATGCGAATCGACTCGCGGATCTCGTTCAGTCGGATGGCGTAGCGGTCGAAGTTGTCGCCGAAGGTGCCCACGATGACGTCAAACTCCACCTGGTCGTAGGCGAGGTACGGCATCGCGCGACGCAGGTCCCACGCGACGCCGGTCGAACGAAGCAGCGGTCCGGTGACACCCAACGCCAGCGCCTCTTCGGCGGCGAGCGGCGCCACGCCAATCATTCGATTGCGGAAGATCGGCTGGCCGGTCAACAGCTCGTCGTACTCGAAGGTGCGCGCGAAGATGGTGTCGCAGATCACGAGCACGTCGTCTTGCCAGCCATCGGGCAAATCGGCGGCCACCCCGCCCGGTCGCACGTAGTTCAAATTGAGTCGCAGCCCCGCCGTCTTCTCGAAGAAGGCCAGGATCAATTCGCGCTCGCGCAATCCGTAAATCATCATCGACGACGCCCCGAGGTCCATGCCGTTGGTCGCCATCCATACGAGGTGCGAAGAAATTCGGTTCAGTTCGCTCATCAGCATGCGGATCCACACCGCGCGATCGGGGATCTCGATGTCCAACAGTTTCTCGACGGCCATGGAATAACAGAGTTCGTTGATGACCGGGCTGAGATAGTCCATACGCGTCACGTTGGTCGCGCCCTGGATGTAGCTCAACTCTTCGCCGGTCTTCTCCATGCCGGTGTGCAGGTAGCCGATCACCGGTTTCGTGCGCAGCACGAACTCACCATCGAGTTCGAGCATCAGTCGCAAGACCCCGTGGGTCGAGGGGTGCGACGGACCCATGTTGATGATCATGGTTTCGTCGTCGCGGCGGTCCATGTCGATCGACGTCGGATCGAGGGTCAGTCCGTCGAGACGGAGGACCGCGCCGACCTCGCGGCTCAGTTCGTCGACGTTGGTGGCGGTGCGCCGCTGCAGTTCCTGGGCGCCTTCGGAGGTCTCGGCGCCGAGGGGATCGAGACGTTCGGCGGCGCGCACGATGGGCTCACTCATCGCGGACCCGGTGAGTCTTTGAACTGCACGGGGACCCGTCCGGCGCCGTAGTCCTTGCGCAGCGGATGACCTTCCCACTCTTCGGGCATCAAGATTCGCGTCAGGTCGGGGTGGTTGGTGAAGAGAATGCCGAAGAGGTCGAAGGCCTCGCGCTCCATGGCTTCGGACCCGGGGTAGAGAGCGAACAGCGAGTGGACTTCGGCCGCGTCGTCGCCGGCCTGGACGCGAACGCGAACGCGTTCCTTCTTCGACAGGCTGAGCAGATTGACCACGACCTCGAATCGCGTGGCGTCGATGTCCTTGGGCAGCCACCGATCGAAGTGCTCGAGGTAGTCCACGCCGCAGAGATCGACGCACATCTCGAAGCCGTCGTCGCGAAACGACGAAACCAGGTCGAAATACTGATCCGGCGTAGGAAAGCAGCACAGGTCCGCGGCGAGACCCTCGCTGGTCACTACGCCCGGGGGGGCCGTGGACGACAGGGAGGTCACTTCGGTGTGCCTACCCTCACAGCGACGGGGACCTCCGGGGTCCAGAGTTCCGGCGTGCCGTCGAGGTGAACGGGGCGACCCTCGTGACGACGCTTCATGATCTCGCCAGTGCGAATCTGCTCGTGCAACGTGAGAATCGCGTGCATCAAGGTCTCGGGGCTCGGCGGACAGCCCGGTGCGTAGACGTCGACCGGCACGATCTGGTCGACGCCCTGGACGATGGCGTAGTTATTGAACAGTCCTCCGGTCGACGCGCAGACCCCCATGGAGATGACCCACTTGGGCTCCATCATCTGGTCGTAGACCTGGCGAAGAACCGGGGCCATCTTTTGGCTCACGCGCCCGGCGACGATCATGAGGTCGGCCTGGCGCGGGGAGTTGCGAAAGACCTCCATGCCGTAGCGCGCAATGTCGAAGTCGGCGCCGCCCGTCGCCATCATCTCAATGGCGCAACAGGCCAGACCGAACGACGCCGGCCACACCGAGGCGCGACGGGCCCAGCGAACGATGTCCTCCAACGGTCCGGTCAAAAAGTTGTGTTGCAGATCCTCTAAGGCCACCGCTAGGCCGCCTGGTCGGAGTCGGAGTTGATGCGAACAATCGTCGACGAACTGGTGCGCGACGGCATCCCGGCGACCAGGTGCTTCACCGGTCCCCACGAGAGCGCGCCCTCGGAGACCAAGAAGAGCAGCGCCCCGAACACCGTGAGGGAAAAGACCAGTACTTCTATGAGTCCGAACAGTCCGAGTTGACGAAAGACGACCGCGAAGGGATACATGAAGACGACTTCGATGTCGAAGATCACGAAGATCATGGCGACCAAGTAGAACCGAACGGGAAATCGCTGGGGCGGCTCGATTTCGGGGACAATCCCACACTCGTACGGTGCCAACTTCGCGTCAGAGGGTCGCTTCCGAGGCGCCAGCAACGCTGACATCACAAGCGAACCTGCACCGAAGAGCACTCCGAGAATCAGGAGCCCCAGTATTGGTAAGTACTGGTCCACGGACATCATTTCTACCAGACTGAATCGCCCCCTTCGGCCGATGGGCGTTGACGTGAACCTCGTAGGCTGTTCCGGTGACGAGCCTGCGTGAAGTCGTATCAACACCGACCGTCTACGACGTCGCAATTGTCGGTGGCGGACCGAGCGGCTCGGCCTGCGCGTACTGGTTGGCCGAGGCCGGCTGGTCGGTCTGTTTAATCGAGAAGAAACATTTTCCGCGCGAGAAGACCTGCGGCGACGGGCTGACGCCGCGTTCGGTCTACCAACTCCAGAAGATGGGTCTCGAGGATTCGGTCGCGACCCACGGGCACAAATTCAACGGTCTGCGGGCCTTCGGCTTCGGGGCTTCACTCGAGATGAACTGGCCCGAACACCCTATTTTTCCGGGCTACGGCTACACGATCACCCGTTTCAATCTCGACGGTCTGGTCGCCCAGCGGGCCGAAAGCCTGGGAGCGACGCTCCTCAACGGGGTCGAGGCCGTCGCTCTCCTGGAACCAACCGACGCCCCGAAGGGCTCTCTGAAGGGCGCCGCCGGGGTACTCGTCAGGGGCGACGACGACGTCGCCGAGATTCGCGCGAGATACCTCGTCGTCGGCGACGGTCAGAACTCACGTCTCGGGCGAGAGCTCGGCACGGTCCGGAACAAGTCCTGGCCGATGGGCATGGCGCTGCGCGGTTACTACACCAGCGATCGACACGACGAACCGTGGATCGATTCACACCTGGACATCCGGGACCCCAAGGGCGAGGTGGTTCCGGGCTACGGATGGATCTTCCCGCTCGGGGACGGGCGCGTCAACGTCGGTGTAGGACTGCTTTCGACGGGCGGGGCGTGGAAGGGCGTCAACACCACCAAGCTCCAGGAGTACTTCGTCTCCCAAACGGCCGACGCGTGGGGACTCAACGACCAGAGCTG
>PNAH01000028.1:45576-105574 GCA_003170315.1 Acidimicrobiaceae bacterium | reverse complement strand
CCGTTCAACGGCGAAGGGATCGCCTACGGCTACGAGACGGGAAGGATCGCCGCCGCGGTCGTCGCCGAGGCCCTGCTCGCCGGCGACTGCTCGCTCCTCGGTCTCTACGACGAGCGACTCGAGTCGGCCTACGGTGACTACTTCAAAGTCGCGCGGGCCTTCGTGCGGATCATCTCGGAGCCGAAGATCCTCTCCGCGTGCGTGGGCGTCGGGCTACGCGTCGAGCCGTTGATGAACGAACTGCTCGCCATCATGGCGAATCTCATGCGCAACGACAAGAAGGGCCCGGCCGAGATTGGTTATCGCGCGCTGCTGCGGTTGGCCGACGTTATCCCCGAGCGCGCGTACGCCATGTTGCTGGGCGGCCAGAGTTCGAAGAGTCACGTTCTTCCGATGTGATGACGACGCAGCTCGAGGGAGCATCGCGGTCGTCGTGGAAAATTGCCCCTGCGGAGCTACACGGGCTTGGACGTCGGCGACACGGTTCGCGACAACAACGTACTGGTCAGTGCGGTGATGAACGTCTCGGACTGGGGCCACTGATTGACGAGGACGCCGAGGGTCACCTCGTAGTGGCCGCGAGTGATCTCGACCATGACGAGATGCGGAGTACCCGGTACGTTGGACAGGGACATCGGTGATTCACCCCCGCGCGACCATCCCCGCAAGAAGGTGACCGGTCGATAGTTCGAACCGATGTCTTTGCTCGGCACCTTCACGCCGAGGACGGCGCCCACGAGCTCGACGTTGCTGGTGATGAAACAGGATCCGAAACCCTGGCGTGACATCTCGAGCGTGTCACGGTGCACCATCGTGGTGGTGGGGTAGTACTGCGCCGCCGAGACGACTTCGATCCCTCCGTAGGACGGTGATTCGAAGATCTTCGATGAGATCTGATAGTCCGGCTGTTGCCCCGCCGCGCCGTACACGCGGTCACGTTGGGGCGAGACGCCGAGGCACTTGGCGAAGTCCGCGATGATCTTGGTGAACACCGGGTTCGGCTTCTTCGGCTTCTTGGTGGGCGTCGTCGACGGCGTTTCGACCTTGCCGGGCGCGGAAAAGAGATACGACAGCGCCGAGGTATTAGCCGGCGCCGGATACCAGCCCGTCGGGAGGTCCTTCAAGGTGAGGTTCACGTGGCGCGCGTCGGCGAGTTCGTGGGAAGCCGATGAGTTGCGATAGAGCCACGAGCCAATGCCGCCGGCCAGTGCCGCCAGCAACACGATGACCGCGACGCTGTAGACCCCGGCGCGGCGGCGATGGCGCGCCACCACGCCATCGTGCTCGAGGACGATCGTACGCAGTGCCTCGAAGTCGGACCGGCTGGAGTTGCGCCAGCAGTAACGAACACCGGCGGCCGTCGCGAAGAGCGCCATCGAGCGCGCGAAGCGCACGATTTGGATGTTCGACAGTTCCGTCCACGGTGTCTGCCAGGCCACGGCCGGCTCGCCGGCCAACTGGGTCAGGGCGTTCTCGTCCATCAGGAGCGTGACGGGCGTCACGGCGCCATTCGGTACGAAGCTCGGCTGAACCGACCACCCCTCACTGCGAAGCGGCGTACTCATGATCGCGCCGCGACCTCGGCGGCCTCGGCCGCTTTGTGCACGGTAGCGGCGAGATCGTCCGCACTGTGGGCCAGAGAGACGAAGAGAATCTCGTAGGCACCGGGCGCCAGCGCCACGCCGCGCTCGAGCATCGCGTGAAAGAACGCTCGATACAGTCCGTTCTCACAGAGAACCTTCGCTTCGCCGAAGTTCTTCGGTGCTTCGAATGGTTCTCGAGAGAGGAAGAGCCCCATCAGCGGACCTTGCGTGGGACATCGTCCCACCAGTCCGCTCGACGCGACGGCCGCTTCGAGGTTCGCCGCGAAGGTGGCCACCCGTTGCGAGAGTTCCTCGTAGTCACCCGGCGTCACCATATTCAAGACGGTCGTGCCCGCGGCGGTCGCGAGCGGGTTCCCCGACAGAGTGCCGGCTTGGTAGACCGGACCGAGTGGCGCGAGCGAAGCCATCATCTCGCTCGTTCCTCCGAAGGCGCCGACCGGTAGTCCCCCGCCGATGACCTTGCCGAAGCACCACATATCGGGCCTCACGCCGAAGAACTCTTCGGCACCGGCGAAGGCCACGCGAAACCCGGTGATGACCTCGTCAAAAATCAACAACGCGCCCACGCGCGAGCATTCCGCGCGCAACCCCCGCAAGAACCCGGCGTTGGGCGCGACGAGATTCATGTTGGCCGCGACCGGTTCGACGAGCACCGCCGCAACGGATTCGTCGAGCGCCGGGACTTCGTTGTAGGGGGCGACGATGGTGTCACTCACGGCACCGGCGGTGACGCCGGCCGAACCCGGTAGCCCCATCTGAGCCACGCCGCTCCCGCCGGCCACCAATAACGCGTCGGAGTGACCGTGATAGCAGCCGTCGAACTTCACGATCTTGTCGCGACCGGTGACGCCCCGGGCCAGTCGTACCGCGCTCATCAGCGCTTCGGTGCCCGACGACACGAGCCGCACCTGTTCCAGTCCCGGTACGCGCGTCGTCATGACCTCGGCCAGCACGACCTCGCCGGGGGTCGGCGCGCCGAAGGTGGTTCCTTGTCCCACCGCCTCGCACAGGGCGCTCACCACCGCGGGATGCGCGTGGCCGAGCAGGGACGCGCCGTAGGACTGGACGAAGTCGAGATAGCGCGTACCGTCAACGTCTTCTACGTAGGCGCCAGCGCCTCGAACGACGGTGTAAGGAGTGCCGCCGACCGAGCGGAACGAACGCACCGGCGAGTCGACGCCTCCCGGGAGGACCTTTTGCGCCCGGTCGAACCACGCCTCATTCAATGAGGTCAACGCGCGAGCTCCGTGGCCATCTCGCGAGCGAAGTAGGTCAAGACGAAGTCCGCGCCGGCGCGCCGCACGGCCGTCAACTGCTCGAGGGCGACGGCCGGGCCGTCAATCCAACCGTTGGCCGCGGCCGCCTTCACCATGGCGTACTCGCCACTGACGTGATAGGCGCACAGCGGCACGTCGAGTTCGCGACGCAGGTCGCTCACCACATCGAGATAGGACATGGCCGGCTTCACCATGACGATGTCCGCGCCCTGCTCGACGTCGNNGCGATCGCCGCCCTCGATGATCTCGACACCGACCGCGTCGCGGAAGGGTCCGTAGAGGCCACTGGCGAACTTCGCCGCGTAAGCCATGATGATCGTCTCGTCGAAGCCGGCTCCGTCGAGGGCGCCCCGGATGGCACCCACCTGACCGTCCATCATGCCGCTCGGCGCGACGACCGACGCACCGGCTTCGGCCTGGGCTACGGCGATCCGACCGTAGAGTTCGAGCGTCGCGTCATTGTCGACCGTGCCGTCGGTGCGAAGGACGCCACAGTGACCGTGTCGGGTGTATTCGTCGAGACACAGGTCTGCCATCACAACGAGTTCATCTCCGAACTCGTCGCGCAGCGCTCGAAGCGCCACTTGCACGATGCCCTGAGGGTCCCAGGCACCGCTACCGAGTTCGTCCTTCGACGAGGGAACGCCAAAGAGGATGACGCCACCCACGCCGACGCGCACCAACTCCTTGACCTCTTGGCGCAGCGAATCGACCGTGTGCTGGAACTGACCCGGCAACGACGAGATCTCGCGCGCCTCGCCGATTCCTTCGGCGACGAAGAGCGGCGCGACGAAGTCATCCGGCGCGAGGTTGGTCTCGGCGACCAGGCGACGCAGGGCCGGGGTGCGCCGAAGCCGGCGGGGTCGTTCAGTAGGAAACACGGTCTCAGCCTAGGACCGCACGAATGTGACGTTTCCGGCTAAATCGTGAGTTCGGCCAGCCGGGTTCGCAGTTGCGGTCCCCATCCTTCGATTACTCGCCGATGATCGACGCGGACCACCGCGCCCGTCGAGGCGCCGGGAACGACGACCCAGGTATCGGGCGCCACGTTCTCGCGCGCGACCGCCCAGGCTGACGGCGCACCGACGAAGAGAACGTCGGCGTGGCGCAGCGTCTCTATTTCGCTCTGGTCCAACTGCGCGCCAACGGTCTCGTAGCACGCGATCGCCACGACCTCGAGACCCTTCGCGCGCAACTCGGCGCCCAGTTCTTCACGCATCGACCTCGCGCCGAGCAACAGCACCGGACCCCGCGCGATGTGCGGCGCGAGCGAGGCGGACGAGCCCTCACTTTGTTGGTGAACACGCACGTCATGATTGCCCAGGGCGTTCGCGGTCGTCGGACCGACGCTGAAGACCTCGACGTCGGGCGCCGACGCGCGAAGGGCCATCTCGACGTAGTCGGCGCTGCGCACGCTCGTCACGACCAACGAGTGATACGTCCCGTGCCCGGGCGACTCATCGAGAGCCGTGCGCACGATGTCGAGTTCGTAGTACGTCGTCGTCGTAAGCGGAACCTCGGTCACGGCGGCCTCCGGCGGGAGCCACGCCAGCAGCGGATCGTTCTTGCCCGCCTCTCGGGTCAGAACGACGTTCACGATGTTCGCTGCCAACCGGCCAGCGCACCGCCGCCCTTCTCGTCGCGGAGTTCGAGCGCCAGGGCGAGCCCGAGGGCGTAGGGGTCGTTGCCGTGGCGAACGGAGCGCACACTGACCGCACCATCGACGCTCAACATGACTCCGCGCAGCGTCGTCGTGTCGCCCGACACTGTGGCGTAGGCGCCGCAAGGCACCGCGCAACCGGCCCCGAGCTCTTTCAGGAACGCTCGCTCCGCCACCAATGCCGTCAAGACATCTCGTTGATTGAGCGGCGCCAATACCCGCGCGGTCGTGTCGTCGCCGTCGCGCACCTCGAGTGCCAGCGCTCCTTGGCCGACCTGGGGTACGAACCACTCGGTGTCGAGGCGCTCGGCGATCAGGTCGTTTCGTTCCAGTCGTTCGACCGCCGCCGCGGCCACGACGACCGCGTCGACGTCTTTGCCACCCGCGACGGCGAAGCGCGTCGCCATGTTGCCGCGAAGACCCACCACCCGAAGGTCCGGTCGTCGTTCGAGGAGGAGCGCGCGCCGCCGAGGCGAACCGGTCGCGACCGTGGCACCCGGTCCCAGGCCCGCGAGTGATCGTCCGATCAGGACGTCGGCGGCGTCCAGTCGTTGCGGCACGCACGACAGCGAGAGGCCGTCGGGGGTGGTGCTCGGTAAGTCTTTGGCACTGTGGATCGCCACGTCGGCGTCTCCGTTCAAGACGGCTCGTTGAATCTCGACGGCGAAGACGCCCTGCGCTCCGATTTCATCGAGGGACACGTCCGCGCGCTGATCGCCCCGGGTCTCGAGCGGCACCAACACTGATTCCACGTCGAGTTCCCGAAGACGGCGTTGAACGAAGGACGCCTGAACGAGAGCCAACGGCGATCGACGGGTCGCCAGGCGTAGTTCGCTCATAGATCGAAAAGCGTGCGCGTGGCCTCGCTCAGTCGCGTCCCTTGATCGGTACCGGCCGCTTCTTTCAAGACCACGGTCGGGCGATGCGCAATCTTCGCGACGACCGAACGCAATAAGGATGCCACCTTGTCGCGCTGCTCCAGGGTCAAGCCCTCCAAGTCGCTCTCGCGCCGGGCCATTTCGCCGGCCACCACTTCATCGAACAGTTCGCGCAGGTCACTCACGATCGCCGCGGCTCCGCGAGCGCGCTGGTCGCTCAGGTACTTCTCGACATCGTCCGCGACGATTCGTTGAGCGTCCGCGACGGCGTCACGGCGATCGCCCAGCGCTTGGCCCACCCGCTCGCGAAGGTCGCCGATGTCAATGCGTCGCACGTTGGCGAGCCCGGCCACGTCGCTCGCGATCGCTCGCGGGAGTCCGAGGTCGACGAAGAGCACCTCCTGTCGACAGCGCTCGAGGTCACTTCGAGTGATGACGGGCGCGGCCACCTCGACGGCCGCCACTACCAGGCGCGCCGTGGAGATCAGCGTCGTGACGTCCTCGAGCGATGCTACGACCGCTCGCGGGTCCGCGAGATCGTCGCGGAGTCGTTCGCCCCTAGCGATCGTTCGATTGCAGATCGTCATGCGACGAAGCCGCGCTGGCCGATCGAGCAACGTGCGCGCGATACCTCCGGCCAATTGACCGGCTCCAATGATGATCACGTCCGCGCCGTCAAGATTCACGCCGAGGTCGTCGGTCGCCATCATGACCGAGGCTTGCGCGAAGCTCGTGCTGCCCCGCGCGATCGGTGTCTCGTTACGCACCCGACGGCCCGACGCGATCGCGCGCTGGAACAGCTCCGTGATCTCCGGTCCGGCGGTCTGTTCCTCGATCGCCAATTCGAGCGCGCGTCGCAACTGACCGAGCACTTCGAACTCACCGGGCACCACCGACTTGAGCCCGGAGGCGACACTGAAGAGATGAGTGGCGACGTCGCGGTCGAAGTTCACGGTGAGGTGATCGGTGAAGGTCTCCGGGGCCAGTCCGGTCGCCTCGCCGAGCGTGTGGGTGATCTCTTCGATCGCGCCGTGGAACCGGTCAATGACCGCCACGACCTCGGTACGCAGGCACGTCGACACGAAGACCGCCTCGTGAACGTTGCGTTGGATCATCAGGGTTCGAAGGACCTTGCTCCAGCCGTGTTCCGGGACGCTCGCGCGTTCGAGGAGGTCGAGGGAGGCGTGCTCGTGGTCGATGCCGACGGAAATCAATGCCACGACGCGACCTCGTCCCTCACAGCGCGCCGCGCAACGGCGTGGGTGTCGAAATACCGAGCGAGTGCAGCAGTCCCCCGCCCAACGGTCCGGTGCCGTTGTTGAGGTGGTACATGAGAATCTGCAGCTCGATCGAGAAGTCGACGTAGTGCACCGCGGTGCCGATCGGCACGTTGAGGACCTGCGGCGCAAAGTTAAGCAGGGCGTGGATTCCCGCGCTCACCAAACGATCGGCCACCGCTTGGGCCGCGTCCGGCGGCACGCAGATAACGGCGACCGTGGCCGGAACGATCGGGTCCTCGAGTGATTTCACCACATGGCCAGCGATCGTTGAGCCCACGACGTCGGGATCGTTGTCGTAGAGCGCGGCGAGCTGCGCTCCGCGAATCAAGAAGTTCGTCGAGTTGACGAGCGCGCGACCGAGGTTGCCGATACCGACCACCACCACGTCGTACTGACGGTCGTGTCCGAGCGCCTCGGCGATGCGCTCGTTCAGCACCTGGACGTCGTAGCCGGCGCCGCGAGTACCGAAGGAGCCGAGTCCGGCGAGGTCGCGCCGGACGGTCGTGGCGGTGACGCCGGCCAGTTCACCGATCTGTTGGGAGTCGATTCGATTGAGCCCGCGTGCGGACCAACTCTCCGCGATGCGTTGGTAGACCGGCAGTCGCGCGATGGTCGGTTCGGAGAGTTTCCTCGTTCGAAGACGCGGGGTCGCCATGTCGCAACGCTACAGGGACCGTCAGCGACCCATTTGGCGACTACGCTCCGCGGCCGCGGCGACGGCGTCGATGAACGCGGAACGAACGGCGCGACTCTCCAGCGTGCGCAGCCCAGCGGCGGTCGTGCCGCCCGGTGACGTGACTTGATGGCGAAGTTCCTCGGGCGACTCACCGGTCGACACGAGCAGGGCGGCCGATCCTTCGAAGGTACCTACGACGAGTTGGTGGGCCACGTCGCGCGAGAGACCCTGGTGAACTCCGGCCTCGATCAACGCCTCGACGACCAGGTAGAGGTAGGCCGGCATCGGACCGGACAGTCCGGTCACGGCGTCGATGTTGCGCTCGGTCACGCGAACGACCGTGCCGACGGCCCCGAGGATCGACTCGGCCCAGTCCAGGTCCTCTTTGGTGACGTGGGCGCCTCCGGCGATGGCGCTGACGCCCTTTCGCACGAGGACCGCAATATTCGGCATCGAGCGAATCACCGCGATGGGAAGGGTGAGCGTCGCCTCGATTCGCGCCGTCGACAGTCCGGCGACGACTGAAAGAAGTCGTGTCGCACCCATCGCGCCCGCCATCCGAGCGACGGCTTCGGCGTGTTCGGGCTTGACGCAGATCACGACGCCACTGGCGTCGTCCACGTGTTCTATCTCGAGCGACGCCAGGACCGCGACCCCGGGGAGTCGCTGATTCAATACCTCACGTTGTTCCGCGGACGTTTCGACGACGGCGATATCGCCCGTCGCCGACCAGTTGGCGTCCACCAGTCCCTCGGCGAGCGCCGAGCCCATTCGTCCACCGCCAATGATGATGAGTTTGTACGCCACGACTTAACGCTACAGGGTTGTTACGAAGGTTTCCTTCGGCGGCGGTAGAGCGACGAGAGGCCCATCGCCATGGCGGTCGGATAGATCTCCTCGACGTAGGTGAGCGTCGCGCCGACGACTTCGTCCAGTCGCTCAATCGTCACCTCACCGATCGGAATCTGTGACATCAGGTAGATGCCGTCTTCGGGTCCGATGGCGAGGTGCAGTTCGCGCAGCTCCGCGTTCTTTACCAGCAGGTAGTGATACAACGTCTCGCGGTTCTCCTCCGGTGCCGGCGTGACTTCCGTTTCCACGTGGACCGTTCGCTGTCGCAGCGAGAGCCACAGGGTGATGACGTCCTTTTCCTCGCCCCGCAATCGAATGAGCCAATGGAAGTGTCCCCGGTCGTCGGGTAACGGCTGGTGCTCAATGCCCAGCAGCGCACTGGCGTGCCACTGTTGCGCCCACGATGACACGGTCTCATCCAGGTACCGGGCCGAGTCCGCGTCACCGAGGGGAGCGCGTGTCACGTCAGCAACGAACGAGCCCCGAGAGAGCCAACTCCTCGGTCAAGTCCGCGAGGGACCGCGCGGCCGAACGCCAGGTGTAGCGACGAGCGAGCAGGACGGCGGCGTTGGACATCGTGGTCGCGTTTTGGGGATCGAGCGCCACCTCGACGGCGTCGGCCCAGACCCGGGGATCGCGCTCGCCGAGGAGGAATCCCGTCACCCCCGGTTCGATCAACGTCATCAAGCCGCCCACCTCACTCGCCACGACCGGCGTGCCGCAGGCCGAGGATTCCAGCGCCACCAGACCGAAGCTCTCGGTGCGCGAGGGCACGAGCATGACGTCCGACGCGCGCATCCACGTCGAGAGAAGTTGGTGGGACTGGGGGGCGACGAAGCTCACGTGTTCGATCACGCCCGCCTCTTCGACCCGACGGTGCAGTTGAGCCAGCGTGTCGCGGCCGTCGGAGCCCGACGGTCCCCCGACGATCGCCAACATCGCGTTGCGGCCCCGCACCCGAAGCTCGATCAAGGTCTCCAGCGCCAGGTCAACGCCTTTGAGGGCCTGGAGGCGACCGACGAAGAGCAACATGGCGTCCTCGCCCATGATGCCGAGGGCCCGGCGGGCCTGTGGCCGGTAGCCCGGCGCAAAGAATGCGTGCTCCACGCCGAGGGGCACGATGTGCACGCGCGAGGGCTCGGCGTTATAGAAGCGCACGAACTGTTCGGCCTCCACCTCACAACTGGCGAGGACGGCGTCGGCGCAGGCGAAGATCGCCGCCTCCTGGAAGGCGCGGTCTTCGGACTCGCCCTCGTAGAGTTCGGCCTTCACGCGCTCGAGGGTGTGGAAGGTCATGATTAAGGGGATACTCAGCTCGTGCTTGAGGCGGTGACCGGCCAGTCCACTCAGCCAGTAGTTCGCGTGGATGGCGTCGGGCGTTCCGTGACAGCGAAAGAGCGTCGCCACCGAGTCCGTGAACTCGGCGACGTGATCGGTGAGCCCTTCGCGATCGAGGGGCGTGGCTGGACCGGCCGTCACGAAGTGGACGCGAAAACCGGGCTCGACGTCGACCGTGTCGCGCACCTGAGTGTTGTCGCGACGGGTGTAGACGTCGACGTCGTGTCCTAATCGCGCCAGGGCGCTCGACAGTTCGCGCACGTAGACGTTCATTCCCCCACCGTCGCCCGTACCGGGCTGGGCGAGGGGCGAGGTGTGATACGAGAGAACCGCGAGTCGAGCCACGGGCGCATCCTACCGGCGTTAGCCCTGATTCAAAGGGGGGAATTGCCTAGGACGAGGACGGTGAGAGCACGATATAGGCCACTTCACGGGCGTCGACCAGGCCGAAGTCGCGTGAATCAGTGGAGGCCGCGGCATTATCGCCGCGAAGGTCTAAGCGGCGACCGACCCGTCCGACGCAGCGCTTCAACAACCATCGATCGGCGTCACGCGGGTCGCGCACCACCACCACGTCACCCGTTCGAATGGGTCGCCAGCGCCGCAAAGCGGTGAGTCGTTCGCCCGGAAGATACGTCGGCGCCATCGACGAACCCTCAACGGTCACGCGTCGAAGGAAGAACTCAACCAACCGGTCCATTTCAGTGAACGATAGACGAGGGCCGTGACTAACCTACGAATTGCAAAAGGCATTGTGCCGACAGCGCAACGAACGACAACCGAAAGGCGAAGCCATGACGCTTCTGACACGTATTAATGCATTACTGGACGCCGCAACCACCCCGCTCGTCGCGTCCGCGCACTGCGACCTGCCCTGTGGTGTCTACGACCCGGCGCAAGCCAAGATCGAAGCGCAATCGGTGAAGGCCTGTATGGAGAAGTACAACGCGTCGAGTGACGAGGACTTCAAGGTTCGCGCGACCTTCATCAAAGAAGAGCGCGCCGACCTGGTGAAGCACCACCTCTGGGTGCTCTGGACCGACTACTTCAAGGTCGATCACCTCAAGGCCTACCCGAACCTGCACGACCTCTTCTGGATGGCCACCAAGAGCGCCGGCGAAGCGAAGAAGACCAATGACGTCAACGTCGCCGACCGACTCCTCAGTGAGATCGACGCGATCGCTGAACTCTTCTGGGCCACGAAGAAGTAACCGCGACTAATCGTACGGGGGGCGGGCCACCGCGGCTTCGACGTACGACTCGTCAGGCCAGTTCGGGATGGGCCGGACAGCTGGCGAGCAACGGGTTGGCGATGAGGTCACTCTCGTCGATGGGCGCATGGCAGACCTGACAGGTTCGATACGTACCACTGCGAAGTCGTTCGAGCGCGCGATCGACGTCGTTCAAGGTCGATTCGATAGCGCTCACGCTCTCGTTGGCGAAGTCGGACATGACACCAAACTATCGGGCCGAGGGTAACTATCGGCCCTACTCCTCCCGCAAGACCAGTGCCGTCGACGTTCCGGCGGCCATCCGACCCGGGACCGCCGCGACCACGTTGGCGAGAAGTAACGCGCCTACAACAATGAGGACGATGACGACGCCGGGCACACTCGGCATCGGCACCGCGTCGATCTCGTGGGCAAAGAGGTTCCATAGGATCCGACCGAGCACGATTCCGATCGGCACACCAATCACCACGCCAATCGCCACGGCAATGCTGGACTGCCACGCCACCGTCGCCGCGAGCTGGCGACGGACGAAGCCCAAAGTCTTCAAGAGCGCGAGTTCGCGGCGTCGGCGCCGAACCGAGGCCACCAACGTGAGCGCCAAGGCGACCACGGCACCGAGGGCCAGTCCGCCACCGAGAATGGCCGGGGTCGTGCCCATTGCGCGGTAGTTGACAATCTCGGCCGGCCGAAGATGCGCGACGAGTCCCCCGGCCACACGCCCATCATTAGGAATTCGATTCAATTTGTAAATGATCTCGTGGATGCTGCGTAGAGCCGCCTTCGAATTAGCGCCGGCTCGCAATCGAATGAGCACCGCTTGGGGACCGGGAATCGCACTTCTCTGCGGATTAAGGAGGGCCGGCGAAAAATCGTTCGTGGCCACGAGTGCTCCGGTGCCCATTTCGAGACCTTTGGAGATCGGCGTCAACGTGGCCGTACCGACAATCGTCAATTGTGTCGACTTCGTCTTGCCATTGGAGAAGGTCACCGTATCGCCGACACGTTTATGAAGGGCGGCCAATGTGGCGTCGCCGAGGACGATTTGATTAGCGGCGTCCAGTCCGTGTCCGGAAAGCAGCGGTGGGGCCACTCGAGCGCCGGGCGCCTCGGTCATCATCTCAAACGATTGGCCGTCCAACTCGCTCGCGACGAAATTGGCGCCTGACCATGACGCGACGTAGCGGTCGTGATCGAACATGGTGGCGACTTGGGGCGCGGGCAAATTCTCCTGACCGGCGAATCCTGACAGGAGCGCGTAGTTCCAATTCCATCCGTACAACGTCGGATGCGAGACGAGGTTGTTGAGACTGGCCCCGAAGGTGACGGTCGTGACCAGGACCACAATCGCCAAGACCGCACCAAGGATGGCCGATCGAACAGGAGCGGCGTTTGCTCCGCGACCGGATCGCAACGCAAATCGCATGCCCGTGGCGAGAGGGAGTGGAACGCCCGACGTAGTCGTCAAGCGAGTGACCCAAGAGTTTTCCCCTCGGAGATCGATGCGCCGGTCCAGCCGTACTCGACGTAATTCGCGACGAGCGAGCACGAGGCCGATCGACTCGAGCGTGATAACGAGCGCCACGACTCCGAAACCGAGCACCGTCCAGTCGAACGAGACGCCCCGGTACGGATAAACGAAGCGCGCCGGTCCGAGTGGAGCCAGTGGCGACAATGAAACGGCGAGCGCCACGGCGATCAGCGCTCCCATGACCACGGCGAGCGACACACCGATCAACTCGGTGAAGAGCGCCATCGAGGTATTCGCGCCCAACGCGTGGAGCGTGCGCATCTCGGCGGCTCCCGTGCGCAACATCCGCCCGATGGTCAATCCGCCGATCAAGAGCACCGCGAGGCCCGCGATGAGTCCAAACACCCCGAGCGCAATAGCTTCCGGCTTGATCTCTTGTTGCGCTTTGGCGAGGACCTGCCGGACACTGCTGCCCCCGGTAATTCCGAGCTTGTTGAGCGGATCGATTTTGGCCACCTCCGCGGAAACGCGCGACACGTTGGCCGCACCGCCTCGTATCGTGACCGCCGTTCCCGTGTAGTACGCGCAACACGTTTTCAACTCATCGGTCAGTTTCGGCGACATCAACACCACGCTGGAGCCGAGGGCGGCAATTTCGTCCTGGACCACGGTGCTGTTGATCACAATCTCGCCCACGATGGTGATTTTCGGAAACATGAACGGCGGACCGTTGTAGGTCGAACTCGTAGATTCCTTGTCGGTGTAGAACGGGACTTGGATCACAGAACCAATGTGAACCCCCATCTCTCGTGCCGCCTGGGCATTGACAACCGCTTCGTCGGGCCGATTTGAATCAAACAGATGGCCCGCAACGAGTGTCGCTCTGTCAAGAGTCAGGTATTCGGAACCACCGATGATTGTGGGCGGCGTCTCACCAGCGCTCGCGTGATGATGCACTCCTTTCACGCCACCCAGATCGATATTTCCGTCGAAACCGATCGAGACTGCGGTTTGCTGCACGAGAGGGAGCCGCGCGATCTCTTGGTTGAGTTTGGCGCTGTAGCCGGTGGTGAGGCCAAACGCTGGATCGTCAAACCCCGTCAAAAACTGCGTCGTTGCTGGATCCGTGCTGGCCACGTAGATCGGAAAGGAAGAGTCAGTTCGCCGCGCACCGGCGAGCGACGCCATCGAGAGACCACCGACCAGAGCGATCAAGAGCATGAGGCTCACGTAACCGCCCCACCGGCGACCGAACGTTGCTCGGAAACGGTACGAGGCAACGCGAAAGATGTCACTCATGCCATCGAAGTCCCCATTAGGAAGTGTGAGCGAATAATCTCACGAGCATCGGCAAGAACGCAGGTGGCTGGCAACACTTCGGCGAGTCGTACTAACACCTCAGACGGCGCTTCCCCAGAGCTCACGACCACCACAAAGGAGTTAGTAGGCTCCTTGAGCCAAGTATCAATGGCTTGACGAATCGTTCGTGTGTCTGCAGGGAACTCTTTGCTGCCTCGGTGCGCGATATCGAAGGGCCAAACTTCGGGCCGCTAGCTCATCGGGAAGAGCAGGGGACTTTTAATCCCAAGGTGCCGGGATCGAGACCCGGGCGGCCCACTGAGACCCTTCACCGAAGGCCGGTGGCGCTTCGAGTACCTGGTAAGCCCCTCGAGCGGTCAAGACACGGTTAATGAGCTTGAGGCCTCCGGGCCACGAGCCGGGTAGGCCGCCAGGACGAACGTCGATAACGGTCTGACCGGAATGCCGCGAGATCGCCACCTCGGCCCGAAACACTCGGTTAGATCCGGTTCCTACCAAAATCGAGTCGGGTTGATCCAGTACCGCGTTGTTATCGGGATCGGAATTGATCCCCAACCCGGCCAGCACGTGGTAACGAAGACCGAGCCCTTGACGGAGTGCGTTCGCGTCCCGACAAGATTCAGCAATACCTAACGAGCCGTTAAATTAATGGTGAAAATCTGGCTCCGCATCATTTGCTTTTTTCCTTGGCGTCATTCAGTTTCTGCGGCTGGACGAGTTTCCTCACCCTTCGACGTCGTACGCATCGTGGTGGCGCCACCACATGCCAGGTTCGTTGCGCCCGAGTGGAGCGCGGTCGAGCCACTGATAGGCCCCCCAGAGGATGTCTACGCCGCGCTCGTAGGTCGAGTAGGTGTGATACACGACACCATCCTCGAGCGCGAACGCGCTCATGCCCGGTCCTTCTCGACGGTAGTTATCCCAATCCGTACCCGTTAGGGCTGCATGCTCGTCGAACGGCTGCTCACCACCAACCGGTGGACGGAAGTCCACCCTATGGAAGTTGTAGTCAACGTCTCCGGACTGCCACTCCTCGTCGGTGTGAGAAACATGGAAGTCGAAGTTGAAATCACTGTGGAACGCGGAGGCCCAGGGGAAACTCCAGCCCATACGTTGCTTGAATGCCTGCAGCTTCTCGAACGGAGCACGTGACACGGCACAGAGGGTGACGTCGTGGTGGGCGAGGTGCACGACCGATCCACTAAACCCGTCCGCGATTGCCGAGCACAACGGGCACGCGACTTCGTAGTTGGGCCCGAACATCAAATGGTAGACGAGTAGTTGCGAACGTCCCTGGAAGAGGTCGACGAGTGAGACCTTGCCATTCTCGGTCTCAAACTGATACTCCTTGTCGATGCGAACCCACGGCAGTTCCTGAATCATTCGAGCCACTTCGTCACTTTGACGCGTTAATGCCTTCTCGGCCTGAAGCACCTTGAGCCGTGTCTCAAGCCATTCTTCTCGTGTTCCGAACTTGTGATCAGTCATTGGTTGTTTCCTTCCTTACATCGTTGGCATGTGAGCGGTGATATGCGTAAGTCCTGGGACGGATGACGGGGCGGCAAGGATCACGATGCCGAGCCCGATAATCGCGAGCGCCAGGGGAACATCGATCATGAACTTGGCGGGCAGAAGTTTTTGGGCGACCACGACAACTGCGATGATCGCCATCCAGGTGACGCTCATGACCCCCAACACAATCAGCATCGCCATGAGCCCGATACTCGAGCCAACGCAGTCGAGCCCGAACACCATTCCTGAGCGTGTGCACTCCCGGCATTGTTCGCGAAAGTGCTGTTTGATGGGCGTCAGTTCATAGACGCCCGCGGTAATGGTGAACGCGCCAGCGGCGAGCGTGCCATGTGGCTGGTATAGCGCATACACAGTGACGCCCACCGCTGCCCAGACGGCGATGTACGTCGCGGCGAACACCGGCGCCGCAAGAGTTCGCCCGATTAGGTCGCGGCGCCGCGACATCGCGGGAATCGCTCCAGGAAGCATCATCGCTGCCATCATCGCGATCCACACAGTGATGAAGAAGGTGAAAGAACCGAGCTGGGTTGTCACGCCCTCGTTCATCCCGTCCATTTCGTGGACCGAGAAGACCCAGCATGCAGCGACTAGCCCCAGCGTCACCGTGGGCGTGACTATCGATCCAAACGTCGAAATTATGTTTGTTTCATTTCCGCCCGCGGCCAGATCAAGTCGCTGAATGCGTGGCGAGATCGCTCCACCGAGGCGAGAGGTAGACAACTCTTTTCTTCGCGCCGGCTGACGTCGTTTCTTGGCACTCTCCTTGTCCATTTCAGTTGCTGGTACCGAGATCGTCGGACAACCCTGCTTCGAGTCGCGACCACTGGGGCCTTGGGCGCCCGTCAATGCGCAGGATGTCGTCGTCTCCATTGACATTCCAGAGCGCTGGCCAATCGGGGGGCGCGTCTTCCCACTCCTGACGACGACCGAACACGGTAAGGTCCATGAGCGCCAAGCTGGTGTCCATTGCCTCTACGCCGCGCCGGGTCGTCCAGTAGGTTTCGAAGACCCGGTCGCCATCGCGCATGTAGCACACGAGGTGGAACAGCCCGACCTCTCGCCCGACAAGGAGTTTGTCGACCGAGTCCAAGGCCGAGTACCACGGCATGTCCCAGCCCATGAAAATCGCGGTAGCGGACGTCCTCGGCGTAGGGGCCCTGAGCGAGGACCGCATAGGTGATGTCACGAGAGTGAAGGTAGGACAGTTCGCTGACCTGGGTGCCGATCCACGTGCAGCCTTCGCACTGTTCGATCGCGGGTCGGCCGATATTCCACATGAAGTAATAGGCGATGAGTTGCTGGCGCCCTTCGAACGCCTCGAGCAGGTTGAGCGGTCCGTCGGGCCCGATCAGCGCGAGGTTGGCGTCTACCTCGACCATGGGCAGGCGCCGTCGAGCTGCGGCAATCGCGTCGCCTTCGCGGGTGTGCAGTTTCTCTCGAATCCGCAAACCATCCAGCTTGGCCTGGAAGGTTGCGCGATCGACGACTTCCGGCATCCCGGACCCGTCGGCGACGTGGTGCGCCAACTTCTTATTGCTGATCAATTCATCGCTCACGATGCCCTCCATTGGAGACGCGCTCTCATTAAATCACGAAAGGGACTTACGCCCTAGCAGGACCTGCAGATACGAACGCCGCACTCTGGCGCTCAAACTCCTTCACCGCGCCGCTGCGCCAACTCTCAGCCAAGGTCGCCGACATGGGATCGGGAAAGATGTCTTCTTCATCGTCCTGTACGCCGTCGAATATGGCTCGCGCGACCGACTCCGGGGAGGCCTTCGGGATATCGAAGCCTCGAGTCATGTCGGTGTCCGTAGGTCCGGTCAGCACAGCATGAACACTGATGCCTCGCGCGGCCAGTAGGGCACGCAGCGACTGGGTCATGTTGAAAGCGGCAGCCTTGGAGATGGCGTAGGCCGGAGTTATCGGGAAGGGAGCGAGTGCCATCATCGACACGTTGTTGACAATGGCTCCCCTGGAGCGAGTCAACAACGGCAAGAAGGCCTGAGTAACACCGAAACTACCGAAGAGGTTAACGGCGAGACTCTGCTCGAGCGCCGCACGATCGCTCAAGTCGTCGTAGAGCGCCACGCCGGCGTTGTTGACGAGGATGTCGAGGGACTCGACCTTCTCTACCGCTGCGGCAATCTGCGCCGGATTGGTCACGTCCAACGTCAAAGTTGTGACGCGTTCATCGGGATGGACGAATGGCTGGCGTGTGCCGGCGTAGACCCGCTTCACGCCCCTCATTAGTGCTTCGTCAACGAGCGCCCGTCCGATACCACGGTTAGCCCCGGTCACCAGCACCACTCTGTTTGCGATCTTCATGACATCCTCCTCTGACCCGCGGTAGCACTCGTACGTTGGATAATTCGCCCAACATAGGACTCGCGGCATCAATAAGGGAAGATGTCAATGTCACCACTTAGGCATGACAATTGTCTTTGATCCGAAGACCTAATCCGGTGCGACGCGTCGACGCCATCTTGGTTGACCACGCAAAATACCGCACTATCAAAATTGCGAAGCGCTCGCGTCGCTTGAGGGCGTCGCTTCTATCGATCATGAAATCACGCAGTGGTCGGCAATAGTCCAGGAACAAAGGTACGTTCTCGCTGCCTATCCACGTCCGGCGATTTAATTGACGTCAACGTGGTTGAGAGCGGCCGCTTTGATGATCGAATTGGAGGCGTAATTGCGAACGGTCGCCGAGGACAGGAGGCCAGTCGGCGCAACGCGGACTGCGTATTCGATCCACCTCGCTCTTGCGTAGGCATTTCGGCCAACGCTGGAGTTTTCACTAACGGAGTCTTTGGTTCCTCTTCGGACCGGATTTACACTGGCGGGCAGTCGCAACCTCATCGTTCGGTTGCGGCATGTCGAATCCTTCATCCTGATGGCGCCCGAGCTGCTGGCGCACACTTCCGTTTAATCTGCTTGATCGATCGTGTCGGGCTGTCCCTTGCCCGTGGTAATCAGATTCTGCAGGCTCCCGTTGATGTAATAGTTCCATCCGCTCGAGCAGTCGTTGAAGCACTCAAATGCGGGGACCAGACCTCGATGAGTAAAACGGACGTCAGTTTTGTTGCCTTTCTTAGAAATTTCAAAGACTATCTCTGTGCCTTTCCACTCACTTTTGTCTTTAGTGAAACTCAAGTATGCGTCCTCAATTAGCCATACGATTTTCTGACCGGGAACGATCTCCGTAATCTTCTGCTTGCTCATGTGGACGTCACCGTGGCGATAGGTAAATTCGTCACCTAGCTTGTCGGAGTCTCCTTCAAGCTCTTCTGCCCACCAACCGCGAACATTATTGATGGCAGCAAAAACTTCATCCGGCGTTTGGTCCACTTCAAAGGAAGTGGTGAAATCCTGATTATTCATGACGCCCTCCTATCACCCTCGCAGCACTCGTACGTTGGACAATTAGCCCACCATAGAGCTCTCGAAATTGATAAGAGAAGATACCAATGTCACTACTTAGGCGTGACAAATGTCTTGGATCCGAAGACCTAATCCAGTGCGACGCATCAATGCGGCATTGGCAGCCCGCGCAATGGGCCGCACTAATGACTTTGCGACGCGCTCGCGTCACCTGATGGCGTCGCTGCAATCGGACATGAAGTTAAACAATGGACAATAATGAGCCCTGGAAGTGGGCTACGTACTTACAGCCAGCCCGCGTCCCGAGCGATTCGAATGGCGTCGATACGGTTGCGACCGCCCACCTTCGTGATCGCGTTGGACAGGTAGTTGCGCACGGTCGCCGAGGACAGGAAGAGAGTCCGCGCAATCTCATCAGTCGATATGCCTTCCTCTGCGGCTCGCAAAACGTCTGCCTCCCTCGGCGTCAGCGGACTCTCTCCGGTCTCAAGCGCAAGGGCCAGCAGGTCCGGGTCGATCACCCGTTCGCCGATCGCCACTCGTCGAACGCCCTGGGCGAGTGTGGCCGCCGGCGCGTCTTTCAAGATGAATCCGCGCACGTGCACCTTCAAGGCGCGCAGCAAATGACTGGGTTGACTAAGTCCCGTGAGCACGAGAATCTGACAGTTCGGAACCTGCTCGTGAAGCACTTCGGCGGCCGACAGACCGTCCATTCCCGGCAGGTCGATGTCGAGGACCGCCACGTCGGGCCGAGTCCGGATGGCTGCCTCGAGGACCTGATCACCACGGTCAAGTTCCGCGACAACCTCCATATCGAGTTCCCGCGAGAGCAGCGCGACCAAGGCGCCTCTGATGAGGTGCATATCTTCGGCGATCAGAACGCGTATCACACGAACGCCTCGGGAATCTCCACGGCGAGCCGGTAACGACCATCCTCCAGCGGTCCAGCCGTGACATGTCCAGAGAGCAACTGAGCGCGTTCGGTCAGGCCGGTGATGCCAGTGCCAGCATCGTTGGTGGATCGAGCGCCGTCATTGACCATCTCGAGAAGTGCAGCTCGCTCCCGGCGAGAAGCTTTAATCACGCAATTTGCCGCCTGGCTATGGCGAAGAATGTTCGTGATTCCTTCGCGCATCGCCCAACCGAACAGTTCATCGACCTCAGGAATGAGATCCTGCAGCTCCACGTCGATGTGGGCGTCGATGCTCGCGGCGACCAACAGGGCAGTTGCTCCCTGGGTCTCGTTACGCAGAGTAACCGGGTGCTCGCCGTGCACGACGTGGCGGATGTCGCGCAATGCGTCACGGGCAACCTCGGTGAGACTGTGTATCTCGGCCTCGGCGGCGGGCGGATCACTCTGAAGGAGGAGGATTGCGAGATCTCCCTTCAAGGAGACTGCCGACAGGCTCTGGCCCAATAGATCATGGAGATCGCGCGAGACCCTCAGTCGCTCACTTCCGACTGTCATCTCAGCCATGTCAGCTCTCGTCGCAAACAGGGCATCGACCGCCCGAACCAGTTGGGACGTTCCGTAGAGACAGGCGGCGCCCGAAACCAAGATGACCCCCCAGTAGGCAATGAAGTAGAAGTCCAAGGAAATCGGGCCTTTCTCGACCGACTCGGAGATCACCGCCGCAAGGTACGTCCCGATTATCGAGGCAATGATGAGAACCTTCATGACGCGACCGCGCAGAAGCATGGCGACCGAGGCGATGAACATACATTGGGTACTCCCCCAATCCCATTGGTACCAGAACATAGGCACGTACACGAGCAAGCCCAAGGCCAGGAGCGTCATCGGCCAACCTCTTGGCAGGACTCCGCGCGCCGCGGCGAAACTATGACGAAGCTGTAGAGCTCCAATGGCCATCGCCAGTGGCACGACGAACCATGGCGATCGGGCCGGTTCCTCGAGCCCCACCGCGGTGATCAGTGGACCCAGAATGAGGAAGGGGAGAAGCGTGGCCACGAGCAGGCCCTGGGAGCGCCGCGTGCTCCACCACATCTCCATCGGTCGATCGAGCAGGAAGTTCGTCATGCGGCTGGCTCGTCTTTTGCGGGCCTGACTATTTCGAGTTGGACCTGGCCGCTGACACGGCCAAGCTTGAGCACGACGGGCCCGACCTCGTCCTCGCTCAGCAACTGGGCTACGGCGACCCGCAGCGCTGATCGCAGCGACTCGTCCAGTATTAGCGGAAGGTCCGTATCAGGGAAAGCAATCGTCGCCTCAATGCCAGCAGAGCGAAGGAGCAACGCCGCCTTTTCGAGCTCGGCTTGCGGCGAAACAATCTTGTATTGACGAATGATCCGACGAGCGTTCGCCAGGGCAAGCCGGGACCCTTTTACAAGCGACTCCAGCTCCTCTGCCGCCTTCGGCGAGCCCCGCCTGGTGGTGTCTTCAGCATGAACACCTTTCGTGATGACTTCTTTGAGTTCTGAGACAACGGACTCGCTCAACTCGATGTCCATGCGGCCCCGTTCAGCCTCGAGGGCCGCTTCGGCGAGAGCGGCACGTGCTGACTGGACCCTGCGGAGCGCACCTACGAGCCAGACCAAGACGAACACGGCCGCGGCCCGGTCGGCGACCGCAAATGGAAAATAGGCGGCTAACCCGCCTCCGAAAATATGTATCCCACTGTCATTGCGGAGTTCAGCGGCCCAGATCCCCACCGCGGCCAGCGTGCACGCGGCGGCGGGGAACGAGAACCGGGGAGGCGTGGTGACCAGGACGGAAGCGACGATGGCGCTATAGGCGTAGAACCACTCTGCCCCGAGCACCGGTGTGAAGCCGACAATGACGCCCGCCATGGCCCCGAGCGTCAGGAGGAGGAAACGCGGGCGTGCCCCGCGAAGTCCGTAACGCACATGACGCACATAAAGGGGCAGATACAGCGCAGTGGCCACCGCCGCCTCAGGAAAGAGGTGCCACACCGAATGAGTCGTAGCGAACAGGACCACTATCACCAGAGGAACTGCGAAGGTGAACGTGATAGCCCCAATTGAGGCGAACCGAATGAGGTCATGTGCTGATCTCACGGGAGTAGTTTGCGCCACTCTTATCACTCGACGCGAATTTGGGTTGGGAGGCGACACCGGGGGCGACGATGTGAGAAGGATCTCCATATCCTCTTCATTGTCGCCGCTCCAGACCAAAGAATGCAGATTCGTATGTGGACTCTCGACCGTGACATTCGTCACAATGGGGTCTCGACATCAGCCTCTCCCCGGAGAATAGTTCACGGCCTATGAGCAGCGGGCCGATGCTACGTTCCCGAGCGAAGCAGGACCTGATGGATCGCAGAGTGATCTCCGATACCTCAAGGTCAAGGCCGTATGTCTGAAGTAAATTTAGACCTCCGATTTGCTCGAGATCGCGAAGGAGACAAAATCTAACGGCCGACGCTTCGACGAACGAGTGAATCCTTCGTGGATCGATCGTGAGCGGTTCACCAATATCACCCATTGACACAACAACACTTAAGCGAACGTCAAGACAATGTCTCGTTCTCCGATGGCTCAAGGACGGGCTGGTCGAAAAGCGTTAGATATTCGTCGTAGCGGTAGACACGATTGCGGCGTTGGCCGGTGACCTCTCTCAGTACGCCAGACGCCTCGAACCTCGAAAGGATGGCATTGGCGGTGGGCTGAGACACACCAACACTCTTTTCGACCCACGCAGCGTTTGCCAAAGGTTGACTGAAAAGTCGATCTAAGACCGCCAGATCGTTGAGCGTGCCCCCGTTCATCTCAAGGGCGCGCCGGTGGTTCTCGCGCATCGCGTGCACCTTCTGAGCCGTCTGCGCCGCCTCGGCGGCAGTCTCACCGATGCCGCGCAGGAAAAAGTTGATCCATGCTTCCCACGTACCGTGATCCCTGACCTCCATGAGTAACTCGAAGTACTTCGACCGGTTACGACGAAGGTAGGTGCTGAGGGAGAGGACGGGTGCGGTGAGCACTCCGCGTTCGCAGAGCAGCAGCGTGATGAGTAGTCGCCCCATGCGCCCGTTCCCGTCCAGGTAGGGATGGATGGTCTCGAACTGAGCGTGCGCCAGGGCGCAGTCCACCAGGAGCGGGAGCGCCGCAGCGTTGTCACGTGATCTGTCTAGGTAGCGCTCGAGTTCACTGAAAGCGGCTTCCATTTCGTTTGGTGGTGGCGGCACGAAGGCGGCGGTGTCGATGGAACTGCCGGCGGCGAGCTTTGAGCCAATCCAGTTCTGGGTCCTTCTGAACTCACCGGGCGAGCGGTCAGACCCACGTCCCGTTTGTAGCAGTCGTGCATGGATCTCGCAGAGGAGTCGACGACTAATGGGGAGATCAGTGAGACGAGCCATGCCGTAGTTCAGCGCTGCAACGTAGTTCACGACCTCTTGGACATCGAGCTCAGGAACCTCTTTGGTCCTGGCGTCGAGTTCAAAGGCCAACAAGTCATCAAGGGTACAGTCGGTACCCTCGATCTGAGAACTTAGGAGGGCTTCCTGGCGGACGTACATAGCGAGGAAGAGGTTGACGTCGGGCAGATTGCGTGTGGCTCCATCGAGTCGACCGAGGGCCTGGTCGGCTCTCGACAAACTGCCCGCCAACTGGGACAGATCGAGACTGGGAATTGGTGGCAGGGCACGCGGAATGAAGGCCGAGTACCCAGCCGACTGGCGGACGTAGAAGCCTGAGCGGTCGCTGCCGTTCATAAGTGCCCCTTTCCTAGAGTCGACTCCATCGAGTCTTACATAAGTATAGGCCACTTGTCTTATTTAACGTACCAATACGGGGCGTTAGAAAAGCACCGTAATGTATCGCAGCCGTTGTGGAATCGCGGACGCCAAAATCGGGTAGAAAAAATCCCTAATTTCATCCCTAACATTTCTCGATAGCCACTGAACGCACTGAACACACTGAACGAAAAACCCTATGAATGTGGGGTTCCCTGAATCTAATGAATAGAGAATAATGAATTCGGTGGCCTTTTAATCCCAAGGTGCCGGGATCGAGACCCGGGCGGCCCACCAAATCCCTGGTTACGGGGGTAGAGGAATCACCGGCTGCACTCAATGTAGCCAATTGTGTAGCCAAACTCACAGACGCGCGCGGACGGGGATTAGTTCAAATTGGTCCAGATACGGATGAACAAATTGGCCTGTTTAAAGTTGACGGTTCATCCGTGGCTGAAGACGACCTTTAATCACCTCATAATCCGCACGAACTAATTCAGTCGCCAGTGCAGGGTTGCAGAACTGTCACGTCGGGCCTCCGACACAGGCAAGCATCAGATGGAATTAACTCGAATTGGAGACCTGAAGTTTCTCAACCCAAAAGCGGCGTAAGGGCCTTACAACGTCGACCTTGATTTGATCGCGGTTATAGCGTCGCTCCGATACGCCGTGGACGCCTTCATGCGAGGTGAAGTGCATTGGAGCGGTGTAATAACGAATGCGGAGGCAGAGTTCGCCATTCTCGGCATAGGGATCGACAAGAACGAAGTATCCGAAACCCAGGTCGAGGATCTCCTGCCAGCGCTCTGAGAACTCCGCAGCGTGAGTCGGACCTTCTCTTCCACGGCCGTCAAAGGGATCCTCTACCACGGCGACATCGCTCCAGTTCAATGGTCGGTTTTCGCGCAACGACAGCCGGGCAAGGATGTCGTCCCAAGTTGAAGGGGTGCGAAATTCGGACATATCGATCACGCGGCCAGCTAATTCGTTGATCACTTGTCGCGGAAAGGGGGTCACATTGACATCGATAGTGTCTCTATGAAATCGCCGCATAGGAGACGTGTGTTTGGGGTCGAAATTCGACGGTGTGTACATAATCATGACTACATATCCGTTCGGACCCTTTACTGGGTCAACATCAATCCAATCGTTGAAGCCGAGGTCAAGTATCTCTTCCCATCGAGGGCCAAACTCATCAACATTTGTGGGTGAAATTCCTGAAACAGAACGGCCGATCCATGCCTGATTGACTTGTACTCCATGCCAGTCGATTAAGTCAGCGTGGCCGAGACTCATCAGATCTAGGACATCGTTCCAGTTGGGCGCTGGAGCCCCGAAGCGAGCCGCGCGCCCCTTGAGCCATTCGACGTTGGCATCGTCCATCGCATCAAACTACGTCTCTGGCGCGGGTCATGAATGGCACTAAGCGTTGCCTCAATCACTCGTATGAAGGAATCAGTCTCCAGTGCAAGGTTGCAGAACTGTCACGTCGGGCCCTCGACGTGAACCCACACGCAGAGACTTCCGAGAAGCGTAACTCGAACGAGCCGCTTCAGTGAACTGCAATAGTCTCCCCGGACTCGGTGCCGTCGGCGCTGCGCTCCCGCGCATGCGTACGCCGGCACTGGGGGGCGAGTCCTTAGGCGTGGCTGCGTCATCGCCATCTCTCCCCTCTACTCCTAAGGTGAGATGACGAGACCAGCGCACCGCTGGAACGCGGCCCACATCCGGAGGCACCGAATGAGCGATGACGTTCAGTCAGACGCATTAGACGCGCTGACCGGGTTGCTCAGTCGCAAGGGTCTCAACGCGCTCATTGCGGACTTTGACAGCCGACCTGGAGATAACGGCGCCCACGTCGGCGTTGTTCTCGCAGACGTGGACCACCTCCTGATGGTGAACGATGCGTACGGGCACGCTTACGGCGACCAGGCACTCGCCGAGGTCGCTCGGCGGATCGGCCTGGTCGCTCCCGCGGGGAGCTGCGTGGCCCGCCTTGGCGGCGACGAGTTTGCCCTGCTGCTGCCCGTGGTGCGCGAGGTCGCGGAGGTTCAGGATGCGGCGCGGGCGATTCTGCGGGCCTTTGACACGCCATTCGCAGCCCACGAGATCCACTTGGCCGGGGGCAACTACGCCGAGGTCTTGGCCGCGGTCGATCGGGCGAGGCTACTTCCCGGGGGGCCGAACGAGAATGACGTTCGGGACGTGAACCGGATGGTTTTGAATTTGGTAGCCCCGACAATGACCGTCTCTCCCAGCACAACCACCATCGACCTGCGGCTAAGTCTCGGCGTGGCGTTCGTCGAGCGGGGGCACGCCCAAGCTGGCCTGCACGACGCCGACACTGCAATGTACGAAGCGAAGCGCCTCGGTAGGTCGAGGGCCGTCTGTCTCGTTCCCGAGTGGGTGGCTCAATAGTCAGGCGCCGCTGCGCGACCTCAACTGCGGAGGCCAAGGGGAACGCATCAATGTCTTTAGAGTTATCGAATGATCGACAGTCTCGCAATGCCATTTTGGACAGCGCTCATCTCTCTTCAGGAGTAGAGGGGGCCATCTCAGCGAGCTGGCCCCCTCGACACGAACCTCGATTCTTAGTCCATCAGGGCCAGAAACTTGAACGGTGCTTGAAACCACACACCCGAGATTATGTAGCCAATCGTGTAGCCAGGGAAGCAGATTCGAGAGGATATCGGCGGACGTCGGCGCACATGCATAATCCTCTGACCAGGCCACACGGACAACGACAGACGCCTCCGTACGTCCTGGCTCGAATCCCAAGGTGCCGGGATCGAGACCCGGGCGGCCCACTAAATTCCTGTAATACCACGGCTGATCTGGAGCATTCCAATAACCGCTGATCCGTGGTCCAATGTTGGTCGTCATCGCTGCGAAGAACTACTTCTAAATCAATCACAACCGTCGACGCAATAAAATGTAAAAGTGCCGGAACTCCCCGAAATGCAGGCGCTCTCCGAGCGACTCACGGAGTCTCTCGTTGGCCGCAGGTTGCGAGAGGTCCGACTGCTTGGCTTCTCTTCGCTCAAAACAGTGTCGCCAGAGTCCGCTGAGCTCCTCGGTCACACGCTGATGTCCGTGGCGCGCCGAGCCAAGTACCTTGTTTTCACGTTCGACCATGGCCCACGAATCGTTCTCCACCTCTCACAGGCCGGGAGGGTCGATATCGAGGAGCCACCCAAGGTGACGAGACCTAGAGGGGCCGCCGCTCGATTCACATTCGACGGTGATCCGCGCGGCCGGGCGATCCTCATCCGTGAGTTCGGTACCCACCGCAAAGCGGCTTGGTGGATCCTCGGTGCCGATGACGATGGGCCGCTAAAGGGCTTAGGGCCTGAGCCCTTTACCGCCAAATTCTCCCAGCTCATACGCACTAGTACGAGTAACCGACGCCTTCACTCCGACCTGCGCGATCAGCGCGTCATGTCGGGAATCGGTCGTGGCTGGGGCGACGATATCTTGCATCAAGCTCGACTCTCCCCCTTCGGCGCCATGGGCTCGCTTAGCGCCATCGAGCGGGAGCGTCTGATCGAGGCGGTCGACAAAGTCCTTAGCCAGGCCCTCGCAGCGGAACGGACCCGCGTAGGTGGGCTTTCGGAGTCAAGTCTCAGCGGTCGATTCGCGGTGCACGGCCGCTTCGGTGAACCCTGTCCGCTTCCCTGCGGCGACACTCTGGCACGAGTCTCATTCGAGTCCTATGAAATGACCTACTGCCCGAGCTGCCAGACGAAAGGCAAAGTCCTCGCCGACCGCCGTCTATCTCGCCTCCTAAAGTAGTTGGCGCCTATCGCGCTACCAAACGAAGTCGGGTGTCGACCCGCTCCACCTCCATCGCAAAATCGAATCTGTCAACGTCGACTGAATATGCGACGTCATCTTGATGAACGTCATTCACGTCCATCCCGTCCATCTTTTGCGCCCACACTGAACTAGCAACGGCGTCTTTCGCTGCGGCGGTTGCAAGCGCGTCTCCTAGTCGGGCGCGCTCAATCAACTGTGCAGTAACGAGGTCATCCTCTCCGCCATCGGGGGAATCTGGAAAACGGCCAGTAATTACGTAGGTTGGTACTCCAAGACCGGTGTTTCTGACAGCCTTGGCCGTAGCCGAGGCGCAAACGAGGCTCGAGGCAAACAACCTCTCTGCGTTCTTCGCTGCGATTGCGCCTTGAGTGCCAGCTGATGTGCGTTGCACGAGTACGCGCCCTTCGAGATCGGCGCTGGCCACGCCGACGGGTGAGTTCGAAAAGTCAAATCCATCAGGTCGACGACCGTGCTCCTCACCCATGGTGAGGGCGTTTGGTATCGCGCGAGACAGATCAAAGGCTTCCTCCACTGTTCCAACGAGCCATATGGCTGAGGCTCCAGATGCGAACGCGTACGCGGCGGTCGTGAAGGCTCTAAGGACGTCAACCACGACAACCACTCCTCGCACATCTTCCAATTCCCATCTCGCGAGGTACCTTGCCGGAGTCATCGAAATGCCGCGGTATGTTCCGGTCTCGAATTCGAATGAATTGAATGACTTGACGAGCTCAGTGAACTGGCGCGGCGAACACGAGTTGAAGAAGTCGCGACGAATTGGGTTCGCCGCTTCACGCTTTCGAGTCGATGAGACTGCGATTGGCGATTCCGGATCTCCAACACCAACCTGTCTTCAACGGGGTTGATCAACGTGGTCGGAGCGGAATGTGATGGCATTGCTCTTAGCATTATCGAATAGATCGAGGAGACCCTCAAACGTCACGTTGTCGGCCCCCTCCTTCCAGAGCTCTATTACCATCTCACCGTGATACAACATGGGCCAGCGAACGTATCGTCGACGATCCTTTGGATCATTAATCGCTGAGGAACGCTCGACAGTATTTCGGGCGACTTCGCACATCAAGTCAGTCCCGCAGCCAAAGCCGTAGGGATAGTTCTTCCGATCGGGCTCAACCGTTTCCACTACTGCGTCGTCGGCGGACGACACGCCAATATGAGCATGGATACCAGATCTGATGATCGGAACCTCGATCTGGCCGTTGGGGTCGAGTCGCCAACCGTTTACACCATCGGGGGATAATCGGATGCGTGGGACGGCGTCAAGGAGTGACAACACTTCAAGCGCCTCTACCGAAGGACCCTTGGGCCGAACTCCGAAGGGAGCTTGGACTTGCACTCGTCCCTCAACGATTCCGGAAAGCGCGGTAACTTCGTCGCGATGTAACGCCCGTTTGTCGACGTCCCAACTACCCGAAGCCGTCACCATCGTGGTCCCGGTGAGTGGATCCACTGCGAACAGCATGCCCTCACTAAAACCCTTGAGACCCAAGTACCGCTCGTACACGCGAGCCATTCGTTGGGACACGTAATCCGAAATCTTTTGGGGCTGAGGCAGCAATCCCAATTGATGCATTCGGTGACCGGCGCGCACTATCTCATCGGGAATCTTGGTTTCGTTCCACGTTGCCTGCGTGATGGCGTCGTTATTGACATCGAACTGTCCGCCAACTTCTCGAGCGCTTGCGCTCGCCACCAGCCGGTCACGTAACCCGTCGACCTTCGCGTGCGTCTCCGTGGGATGTCCCCCCTCGAGGGTACAGTAAGTGACCTCGTCCGCCCCCGAGCCGGACACGAAGACAATTTTAAAAGAACCTATTCTGCCCATGGCGACACGTGCCGTTGAGACCACGTCAACATGAGACCAGGAACCCAGCGCCTCGTCGACACCGACGAGAACGACCAAATTGTGAGGTCGACGTTTGAGCTGATAGTCCTTCATAACGGTCAACATCAGTGGCTGCGACCGCTCCGGAATGCGTTGCAGCAATGGTTCGGGTCCGTCAGGAATCATGGCGTTATCAATCAACAGATCAATATCTGCCTCGCTCGTGGTCACTATGGTGTGACCCTGGTCACGAAACGAATCCAAAAGTTGAGATTGAAACTCAGCCATGCGCACGGACCCGCGGTTCTCGCCCACGAACGCGACCTTTAGCGGACGCCACCAGGGGCACGCCCGTACGTCGGAAACTTGCACGTCCAAGCGACACCGTTCCATTTAATTTCAATACTAGATTATTCCTCGCCGTGAAGAATCTCGCCGACCTTGAGCACGGACTCGAGAGAAACCTCTCCCGTCGCCTACAGCTCAACGGGAGATAGCCATGGAAAACTCATTGGGACAGCCCCAGACCGTTATCGTGCTGGGCGGTAGCTCGGACATCGCCCGGGCAGTGATTCGCAAGCTCTGCGCCGCGCAAACCCACACCGTGGTACTCGCCGGACGCAATCAGAGTCTCCTCGACGCCGCGGCGCGAGAGACTTGCAACTACGGGGCCATCACTACCGACACCGTGCTCTTCGACGCAAGGGACGTCGCCAACGCAAGGGCCACGGTCTCTGAGGCCTTCGAAAGGGTGGGCGATCGGGTCGACCTGGTGATCGTGGCCATCGGGATCCTCGGCGACCAGTTTGCCATGGACGACGACGCCGAGGCAGCGGGTCTGATGGCCACGGTCAACTTCGCCTGGCCCGTCGCGGCCCTCGCCGAGGTGCGCCGGCGCCTCGTGACCCAGGGCAGCGGCCGGATCCTCGTCATGTCCTCGGTCGCTGCGGTTCGCGTGCGTCGGGTCGCCTACCTCTACGACGGGGCCAAGGCCGGCCTCGACCGGCTCTGCGACGGCCTCGCCGACTCGCTCGAGGGGACTGGGGTCACCCTGCAGTTGCTGCGCCCTGGCTTCGTGCGCTCGAGGATGACGGCAGGCACGCCCGAGCGGCCCTTTACGACCGGGGTCGACGAGGTCGCCGAGAACGTGATGAAGGGTTTGGCCAGCAGCGTCCGCGTCATTTGGAGCCCGCCAATCCTGCGTTACGTCTTCTTCGCGCTGCGCCACCTGCCCGCACCGTTGTGGCGCAAGTTCATGGCCAACGAGCGCGCGGCGAGGTAGTCAACGGCCGTCAAAACCGCGGACCGGGTTGTCACGGAAGTGGCCGCCAAATTCGGTGTGAGCCGACAGAGCTGCAGGCGTGAAACGCCGCGAAGCGGGCGGCCTCGAGGTGCTTGCTTAGCAGCCGCCAGAAGCTAGCCGGCGCATTTCCAACTGCCCTTCACGTGAACGGTGCCACTGGCGGCGCCCTCATGAGCGCCCAAAGTGAGGTTGACTCTACCGGAATTGTTCCCGAGCGTCATTGTTCCCTTCGTCGCGACCCAGCCGTTCAGTCCGCTTTGCAACACGAAAGTCGCGGTCGAGGTGTTGAACTTCTTGGCGGCGGCGCCGGGCTTGGTCAACGAGATGGTTATCGACCAATTCTTGTATTTCTTTGAAGAAAGCGTCGTAGAAAATGAACTGAGGGAAGCGTATTTCGTGCTCCCGCTGCATGCACTGACGGGACCGATCTTCAACGTGCCTGACAAGGCTCCACTTACTACCAAGGAGTTGGTGGTCGACGCTGAAGCGCTCGCAACGGGAACGATCATCGAGACCAACGCCAGCGCCGTTGAAGGCAGCGCAATCAGAGCAACTTTGGCCAATCGGTGGATGGCGATTCGATTCGATTGTCTCGCAATGCCCTTCATGCACTCCGCCTTCTCTAGGGTGTCGAATATCGATTGACGATTGTCGCTCACACAAGATGGCCCCAAAGTAGAAATCGAGTTCTTCCACGTCGTGTACGACGAGTTTGCCACAAACTCCGCATTAATCGTTTGCCCGTTCGGTGAAATGTCCGATACCGCTCACACACCGCCGAACCCAATCTGCAGGTCTGGACTCCGAGCTCTCACAGCGAAAGTGACAGCGTGGCAAGATCGACCCCTCACATGATGGCGTTGAGAAGGCGGTGCGTTTAAACCGCGGGAGGCCGGCCCCGTTTGGGAATCGGACCGGTCTTCTTCGGCATGCGACCGGCGTCGAGGAGAGATTGACGCATCAAGATCTCGATTTGGGCGTTGAGACTGCGCAAATCGTCGGCCGCCCACTTCGCCAGGGCGTCGTGGACGGCGGGGTCGATACGCAGCAATATCGGCTTGCGCTCGCTCACGGATTAGTACAGCGACCCGGTGTTGACGATCGGCGAAGCCGGCTGGTCGCTGCACAACACGACCATCAAGTTGCTCACCATGGCGGCCTTGCGTTCCTCGTCGAGGTCGACGATTCCTCGCTCCGTCAGACGACCCAGCGCGAGTTCCACCATTCCCACCGCGCCATCGACGATGAGCGATCGAGCAGCGACCACGGCGCTCGCCTGCTGGCGTCGCAACATCGCCTGGGCGATCTCCGGGGCGTAGGCGAGGTGGCTGATTCGCACTTCGACGATCTCCAACCCCGCGATGGCCACGCGTTGCGCGACCTCCTCGGCGAGTTCACCAGCGACGACGTCAGTCGAGCCGCGAAGAGACACGCCGTCCTCGGTCGGGTTGTCGTAGGGGTGCGTGGTCGCCACGTGGCGCAGCGCCGACTCGGCCTGTACGCGAATAAAGTTGTGATAATCGTCGACGGCGAAGAGCGCGCGCGACGTGTCGGTCACTTGCCACACGACGATGGCCGCGATCTCCACGGGATTGCCGTCGGCGTCGTTCACCTTCAGGTGACTCGTTTCGAAGTTCCGAACTCGAACGCTGACGTCTCGGTGCTTAGTGAGGGGCCTGATCCAGGACAGCCCGGTCTTGTGCACCGTGCCGACATAGCTGCCGAAGAACTGCACCACCCTGGTCTGACCCGGCTGCACTATGACCAGTGATCCCATCACGACGACGGCGACGACGATGGGGATGGCGATGAACCCCTTCGCCGATCCGTGAGCGAGCAGAATCACGGCGCCAATGCAAATTGCGATCACCAGAACGCCGAACCAGCCGTTTATGGTCCAGGCTTCTTGCTCGTGAATCTGAACGCGTGTCCCGGACGGTCCCACCGGGGTGGCTTGCAGTTGATTCGACTGGTCAGTTTGGCTCATCATCTCTCCTCGAGGGTGGCTTCATTAAATCGATATCTCAGTGATATCACATTGTTGTCCACAATGCAAGGGTGAGAGATCGAAAACTCCAGACCATGATGTCGCCCCGCGACGTCATGGCTCCGGGCGCGCTGGCAGCGACCGGGTGTCACTCACGATGGTGCGCTCGTTCGAGCTCCGTACCACGCAGCGACCGTACCGATGAAACCGACCAGAGCCGCGACCAACATCGCGGTGCGGTCGCCGCTGAGTGTGGCGACGCCGGCGCGCGCGCGTGCGCCCTCGGCGATGCCGACGAGCGCGGCCACGCCCACCGCGGCACCAACTTGGCGCGTGGTGTTCACCACGCCACCGACCAAGCCCTGGTCGCTCTGGGCCATGCCGCTGGCGGCCATGACGGTCGTTCCGAACGCGGTGCCCACGACTCCGAAGCCCACCAGCACGACCGCGAAGAACACCGGGCTGTAGTGACCGCTCGAAGGCAGGTGAGCCAGTATCAAGAAACCCACGCCCATCGATGCCGTGGAAGCGACTAATAAGGCACGCATGCCAATGCGTCCAACCAGTCGGGCGCCGAACATGCCGGTCATGAAACCGACGACCCCTTGGGGGGCGATGACCAGGCCGGCCGCCAACGGTGAGTCGTGCAGCGCCTGCTGCAGATACACCGACAGCACCACCAGTTCTCCCGCCGTGCACGCACCCATCACAAAAGTGAGGATGGCGGCGGTGCGAAGTCCTCGTCGGCGCAGCAGCGAGAGATCGATGAGCGGTGCCGACTGCACGCGCTCGACCGCGACGAAGCTGCCCATCGCCAACGCCGCGACGACCAGCGCCGCCAGCACGGGCGGATCGAACGAGCCCTGAACGGGCGCCTCGGAAATGGCGAAGACCCCGGCCGCCACCGCGAGCGTGATGAGTACTCCGCCCGTCACGTCGAGGTGAGTCGCCTTCGAACTGCGCCGCACTGAGCTGATCAGCCGAGGGGCCCATACGGCGGCGGCGATACCCACCGGCACGTTCACCAAGAAGATCAATCGCCAACTGGTGTACTCCACGAGTACGCCGCCCAGCACCTGTCCCGCCACGAACCCAATCGACGCCGTGGCGCCGTAAAGTCCGAGGGCCCGGGTGCGTTGTGGGCCTTCCGCAAGACGTGCAGTAATGAGCGACAGTGACGCGGGCGCCACAATCGCCGCGCCCATACCCTGGACGGCTCGCGCCACGACCAGCAAGACGGCGTCATCGGCCACACCGGCGGCCAGCGACGCGACAGCGAAGATCAGCAATCCGGCGATCAACAGCGACCGCCGGCCAAAGGTGTCAGCGATGCGTCCGCCCAAGATCAAGAGGCCGCCGAAGGTGATGGCGTACGCCGTTACGACCCACTGCACCGAATTACCTCCGAAACCCAACGCGCGATGGATCGAAGGCAGGGCCACGTTGACAATGCTGAAGTCCAAGACCACCATGAACGACGCCAGCAGAACCAAGGTGAGCGCTGACTTGGACAGTCCGGCCGCTTGTTCCTTCTCGCTGTCTGGCTCCTCAGACGTCGTCACCGTAGAAGCGATCGGTATCGGCGAACGAGTGCTGCTCAAGTCGCTGGCGTCGAGAATTTCGGGGTGACTGGGCCGCAGGCGGGCCCTTCGATTGGTCTGCACTGGGGTCATCGGCTTCTCCTTATTTACGGTACGACACGTATCGTACCGTAAGTGTGATAACCTGTCAAGTCATGACCGAACCCACAACATCCGTAACGGCACCACGAGGTCGACCTCGTAGCGAGCGTTCCCACCAGGCCATCATCTCTGCGACAAATGAGTTGTTGAACGAGCGCGGCTTCGTGGACCTGACCATTGACGAAGTCGCCTTGCGCGCCAAGGTCAGCAAAACCACCATCTACCGACGATGGCCCACGAAGGGCACCTTGGTCTTCGAAGCATTCTCGGACCAATTCCTTGCCTTACAGCCAATCCCCTCCGCTGGCTCCCTGCACGAAGACCTGCTCGCCGCACTTCGCGGATTCATCAAGGTGGTCAAAGGAACTGTGATGGGTCGCACCTTGGCGGGACTCGTCGCCGAAGTCCAGCGCGATCCAGATTTAGCCGAGGTCTGGCGTGATCGCTTCGTCGTGCGAGTGCGCACGCACCACCGCGTAATGATCGATCGAGCCATCGAACGTGGCGAAGTGTCAAACGATGTTGACGCTGAAGTGGTGCTGGATTTGCTGTACGGGGCCGCCTACCACCGTCTCCTACAATCCCACCTCCCGCTCAGTGATGGCTTCGCTCAGACGGTGGTCGATACCGTGGTCGCCGGGGTGTTGACAAATCACGCCGGGACAGTTGCCAAAAGCGTTGGCGGGTAGGCCCGGCTTTCCGGACATCGAAGACGCGCGGCCAGAACCGCGACCTGTGAACGGTCATTGCAACGCCGTCGCGTAGACGCGAAAGGGTATCGCGAACCGGTGCACCCGTTCGTTCAGAACCGACACGAGCACGATTAGTACGTCTCACCGAGACGGGGCGTTCGCCATAACGTCGTCCAACGCTATGACGAATCGTCCCCGTGACGACGCTTTAATGAATGAGGACCTTCAGAGCGTCGTGCTCGGCCGCGTTCCCAAAGACGTCGTACGCCTGGAGGATCTGGTCGAAGGAGAATTCGTGGGTGACGAAGCTCTCCACCGGCAACTGCTTCTGCGTGACGAGCTTCAACAACATGGCGAGCGTGTTCGTGTTCACGAGACCCATCGAAATGTCGATGTTCTTGATCCAGAGCTCGTTCAGCGCCAACTCCACCGGCTTACCGTGCACGCCAATGTTGGCGACGCTGCCGCCAGGGCGAACGATCTCCGTGGCCATGGTGAAGGTCTGCGGCACACCGACCGCCTCAATGGCGACGTCGACGCCTTGGCCGTCGGTTAATGCGAGCACCTGCTCTTTCCAATCCGCGTCGCCGGAGTTAACCGTGTCGGTCGCGCCGAAGTCAGCGGCGCGCTTGAGACGACTGTCGTCGAGGTCAATCGCGATGATCTTTGACGGGCCGTAAAGTCGAGCGGTCATAACTGAAGCGAGTCCGACCGGACCCGAACCAATGACCGCGACCACGTCGCCCGGGTTCACGTCGCCGTACTGCACACCGATCTCGAACCCGGTCGGCAGAATGTCCGACAACAAGATGCCTTCGGATTCCGTCAGGCTCTCGGGCATCTTGTAGACCGAATTCTCGGCGAACGGGACGCGCACCAACTCGGCCTGCGTGCCGTCGATCATGTAGCCGAAGATCCAGCCGATCCCGGCAACGCCTTCGGGGTCGAGACAGTGACCGAAGAGGCCCTCTCGGCAGTTGGAACATCGCCCGCAGGAGCTCACGCACGACAGGATCACCTTGTCGCCGACGGCCAGCTGCGTCACACCCGTGCCAATCTCGGTGATCACGCCGATGCCTTCGTGTCCGAGAATTCGTCCAACTTCGACTTCTGGCACGTCACCTTTGAGAATGTGCAAGTCGGTGCCGCATATCGTGGTGGCGACCATTTTGACGATCACGTCGCTCGACTTCTGGATGACCGGATCGGGTACCTCTTCCCAGCTCTTCTTGCCGGGGCCTTTGTAGACAAGTGCCTTCATGATTCTTTCTCCTTTGGTTTGTGATATTTGAACGCGGTTAGGTGCCTTGGGCAGAAATCAGCAGGCTAACCAGAACGGTAGACATTCGCGATCGGAATGTCGACTGACGCGAGCTAAAGCGAAGCAACGCCAATGAGGAAAAGCGGCAATACGGGACATCTCGCGTTACCGTACTGTTGGTCTCGAAAATGGCGGACACAATTCCACCGTAGATGTGGCTCCTTTAGGGACATCAGAGTAAAAGGTCCCGATCCGGCGCCCCTCGCGGCTCCTTGACGCCGACAGCGCATGTGACGTCGTGCGAAAGTGACCTTTTTCCCTGATGGTCGCGGCTCGTGGGCGAAGAAAATGGATGCATGACATCGAATCATTCGGTCCGACAATCGTGTTCATCGCACGTCGACACGGAGTGGGACTCGTGACATTGCTTGAACAAACGAATCGCGAGCAGTTTCTCCCTGGGCGTTATCCGAAGGAGTTGATCACCGAGGTCAGGGTGGCGGCGGGCGCCAAGTTCCGACTGCGGCCCATCCGCAGTGAAGACGCGGAGAAGTTGGTGGTCTTTCACGCTCATCTCTCGTTCGACTCCATCTACCGTCGTTATTTTTCGTTGCATCCGGTGCTCTCCGCCGACGAGGTGCGGCACTTTACCCAGGTGGATTTCGTCGATCGATTGGCCCTCGTGATTGAAGACGGCGAGGACCTCGTCGCCGTCGGACGCTACGACCGCTATCCCGAGTCCCCCACGGCCGAGGTCGCCTTCGTGGTGCGCGACGACTACCAGCACCTGGGTCTCGGTCACCGACTGCTCGGCGCCCTCGCCGAAGCCGCCTGGGCGAGAGGTATCACCACGTTCAGCGCCGAGACGTCGCTCGTCAATCACGACATGCTGGCGGTATTTCGCCACTCCGGATTCCCGATGACGACGTCATCGGAATTCGGTGGGATCAGTGTGCGCCTCGCAATAAAACCGACGTAAGGTCGGGGCCCATCAGGCAGGACGTGGTCGGCCCGGTTTTGCCTTCGACCGTCGTGATTGCACCCACCCCGTGTTACGCTGCATTTAGGACGTCAAGACCTCGCATCCTTCTCACCTGACATTTCGTTAGGGACGCAGAAGAAGGAGTGACATGGGTCTTCCAGGAATGGTGCTCAGCGCTATCGCCGCCGCGGCGGGCGCAATTATGTACTGGGCCGTCACCTATCAAGGAACGGGCTTTCGCCTCTCGACCGTGGGATTGATTCTCATGATCGCCGGGGCCTTTGGGTTTGTCGTATCCGCGATCGTCTTCGCGGTTTCGAGAGGTCCAGAGCGAGCCCCTCGACACACGCTGGACCGTCAAGTAGTCGACACGGCCGGAAACACTAGTTCGGTCCACGAAGACTCGAAATAGCGGCGTTCGTCTGACGCTCACGGTCGACTTCAAGTGACCGTTGAGAATCGGGGACTCCCTTAAGAAGGGCTTCGAATGGAGACGGTTCCGATGTACTCAGAAAGGTCGTTATGTATATAGGAGGCGGAACGGTCGTCTTAATCCTCATCATTGTCCTCATCGTGTTCATGGTGCGGCGTTGAGGCGTTGGCGACAAGCGGAGCGGATTCGCGTTCGACCAAGTCGGTCTTACGCAATCGATCCAATGACGAGCGAAGCAAACCCTCTCAGCGAGAAATGGAGTGACGATGGGCAAAAAGAAGAAAGCCAAGAACCTGGCTGAAATTGCCAAGGGCAAGCTCAAGGAGACCGCCGGGAAAACTACTGGCGACACACAACTTGAAGCCGAGGGAAACGTCGATCAGATGAAGGGCAATCTCAAGCAGGCCGGCGAGAACGTCAAGGACGCTCTTAAGGAGTAGATCCGTAAGGCACTCGGCGAGCGCTGCATAGTTCTCGTCGACAAGGATCAAGCCCCCCTTGATCCTTGTCGACGATGTTAGGAAAACCAATCAAGAGAAGAGCCTGAGAATGAGCCGACAATGCGCCTGGTTCATCAGAATTCATTCCGCCCAATGGCACTCTGGATGTTGCGAACCACGTCTTCTCGATCATGACTGAGTTCAAGTGACAGTTCGTCGGCTCCTCGATATTTTCACGATCATGGAGCGTTTTGAGCGAGAGGGCACCAACGGCTACGCACTCTGCGCGGTAGCGGCCGAGTTCATGGCGCTTGATGGAGCCGGCATCGCCATGATCAGCGACAGCGAAGATCTCACGTCCTTGTGTACGAGCAATAACGCCGCGGGAGCGCTCATGGATCTAGAAATCACCCTCGGCGAAGGTCCGGCGGTGGACGCGAGTCATGGTGACGCGAATGAAGACACGAATCTTCTCAAGGAGAGCGCCTCCAATTGGGAAACGTACCGGCCCGAAGCCGCCGCCTTGGGCGCGAGAGCGGTCTTTGGTTTTCCGGTTCGATTAGGTGCTATCAGATTCGGTGCCCTGAGTCTCTTTCGAACCACTCCGGGACCGCTGAATGCCGAACAGGATTCCGACGCGTATCTCATGGCCTCGGTGATTGGTCGAGCGATTCTCTCAACACAGGCCGGTGGTTCCCAAGAGAATCTCGTCGGGGAGTTGAACGGAGCATCGATGCTGGACTTTCGCGTCCATCAAGCAGCGGGAATGCTGGCGGTCCAAGGTTCCATTTCGGTCAAGGACTCACTAGTTCTCTTGCGGGCCCATGCGTTTGGAGTTGGATGCCAACTTTCAGAGCTCGCCGATCGCGTGGTCTCGGGATCGACGCGGCTCGATTCGGAGTCGCGTGAGTGGATAGACGCTCCGGAAATCGAGAATAATGAGTAGTAGAATGTGGGTGCGGAACGCCCCGACGTAATTGGTCCCTACAACTTGATGGCGTTCGGTGAAAAGGGAGGCGAGAACGATGGAACGAGAGTCGCTCTTGATCGCGACGCTGGTGGAGTTGGCGGACAACTTGGTCGACGACTACGACGTCATTGACGTACTCACCGTATTGTGCCTTCGCTGCGTGGAGGCGGTTGACGTCGACGCCGCCGGCGTCATGCTGGCTTCGCCAGATGGTGAACTCCAGTTCGTGGCCTCGTCAAGTGAGTCGATGACTGTACTAGAGCTGTTTCAGATTCAAACCAATGAAGGTCCGTGCGTCGACTGTTTTCGCGGCGGCCTCGCCATCACCAATCATGCACTAAGCGAAACTGATGGCCGATGGCCGCTCTTTACGCCTCGAGCGCTCGCCCAAGGCTTCCGGGCGGTGCACAGTCTGCCGATGCGCCTTCGCGGTCGAACGATTGGCGCGCTAAACCTCTTTCGGACCCATCAGGGACTGATGACGGATGATGACGTTTTGGTGGCGCAAGGTCTCGCCGACGTCGCGACCATAGCCATACTTCAACACCGTTCAACAATCGACGCCGGTACGTTGAACGCTCAATTGAGTAACGCCCTCAATAGCCGTGTCATCATCGAGCAGGCGAAGGGGATGATACGCCAATCGACGGGCTGCGATATGGACGAAGCATTCAATCGATTGCGAGCCCACGCGAGAAACCACAACGAGGGTCTCACCGACCTCGCCACGCGCCTCGTTACCAAGTCAATCGACGCGGTCAATCTTGACCAGTGGGCCAAACCCAAGGGTCCTTAACGAATCGCCGGTGCCAGCGCCGCCAGCGAGTCACGCCGTCACGGTTCAATGAAGCATCCCGTCCGGAGTTGGATTTGTCTCACGGAACACCAACACCGCAGTGGGCCGCTCCCAGAAATTGGCCTTGTTAGAACCGGGCGCGACTCTGGTACTGTGCTTCCAGGACGTCTAGATCCCGCATCCTTTGGACCTGACATTTTGTCAGGCCCTTTTGAGAAGGAACGCGTTGTGATTTTTTCTGGTCTCCTTACCGGCGTCGCGGTATCCAGGATTTCGTCGATTCTGATTTCGTCAGCGCGACGATCCAACGTGACGGACGTCCAGGTTCGCACGTGGCGTACCCGCGACGAGACCACGTGGCTGGCGCTGCTGGAAAACACCACACTGTTCAATCGGATTCCGGTCGCCAATTTGGGCACTCGCGTGCTGGCTCCGTCGACATCTTTCGCATCGCGATCAATACACACTGGTTTTCGCGATGATCAATTTTGCTCATGTGGTCACGGGCGTTGCGGTGCGTATACACCGCGAGTGGCCACATGTTCTATCGAATCAAGAAAAGCAGGCAATGAATCGGCAAGACAGATGTCTTCCGGGGAAGTTTGAGGAGGAACATGAAAATACTTAACAGAGCCAAGAATATGTTCCAAATCTCCAAAGGCAAGACGGAAGAGCCATCGGAAACCGGGATCTTGAAACCGACGGGGCGAACGATCAACACAAGGGCCACCCCAAGCAGGTGGGAGAAAAGGTGAAGGATGCTATCGACGAGCTTTGAATCATCGGACGAAGAAGAAAACAACTACTTGCACGATGTATCACAGCGCTCGTCCTCAACCGAGGACGGGAGTATTCAAGACGACGTCGAGCGACTCATCGAGATCGCTGCACAACTCTTCTCAGCTATCGAACGCCAGATTCGCCACATCGAAGAGGAGTTGGTCATCGCTTGTGGAGAGCATGTTCGGTCGTTCGCTCAAACAGTGTTTAAGGAGCGACTGATTAGTTGCGCCGAAAGTCTCGATATCTCCATTCAGGAAATTGCACTTCAGCTCGAACGGCGAGCGAGTCAGCACATCGTCACTTATGGACTCCGCGACAGCTCACATATTTAACTAACCGCTCTTTCAGCACGACACGGATACTCAGTTCGTCGTTCTTTCAAGTCGCTCGCGCGTTCACGATCGATAAAACTTGACTAATCCAATCACCTTTGTTATAAATACGTCTTCACGTCAAGTTGGTGGCATCAGCGCCGTCGACACAATAGGAGGAACGCACCATGCCCGAATGGGGATTCGAGACTCGACAGATTCACGCCGGCACCGCGCCTGATCCGACGACGAACGCGAGGGCCGTCCCGATCTATCAAACGACCAGCTACGTCTTCCGAGACACGGCACACGCGGCGGCGCTCTTCGGTCTACAAGAGTTGGGCAACATCTACACCCGCATAATGAACCCCACTCAGGCGGCCTTCGAAGATCGTGTCGCCTCGTTGGAGGGCGGCGTCGCGGCGCTCGCCGTAGCGAGTGGCCAGGCCGCCGAGACGATCACGCTTTTGAATTTGGCGGAGAACGGTGGTCACATCGTTTCGTCGGCGTCACTGTACGGCGGCACCTACAACCTCTTCCACTACACCTTGCCCAAGCTCGGCATCGAGGTCTCGTTCGTGAACGATCCGGACGACCTCGAAGCGTGGCGGAGCGCCATTCGACCGAACACGAAAGCGTTCTACGCCGAGACCCTCGGTAACCCCAAAGGTGACGTGCTCGACTTCGAGGGCGTCGCCAAGGTCGCACACGACAACGGGATCCCCCTCGTGGTCGACAACACTTTGGCGACACCCTTCCTGGCCCAACCGCTGCAACACGGCGCCGACATCGTGGTGCATTCAGCGACGAAGTTCATTGGCGGGCACGGAACCTCCATCGGCGGCGTCATCGTCGATGGCGGCACGTTCAATTACGAAGCGAGCGGTCGCTTCCCGGCCTTTACCGAACCGGACCCCAGTTACCACGGTTTGGTGTTCGCCGAACTCCCGGCGCCGCTCTTCCCTGCGCGTTTCGTGCTCAAGGCCCGACTGCAGTACCTCCGTGACGTCGGCGCGGCGATCGCCCCATTGAACTCGTTCCTTTTCCTTCAGGGCCTCGAGACTTTGAGTTACCGCATGGAGCGGCACGTGCAAAACGCGGTTGTCGTCGCCAACTGGTTGGAAGCGCGTGACGAAGTTTCGTGGGTGACCTACCCCGGACTCGAGTCAAGTCCGTGGCACGCGCGCCAACTCCATTACCTCCCTCGAGGAGGGGGTTCGATCATCGCCTTCGGCATCAAGGGAGGACTGAGCGCCGGTCAGAAGTTCATCGAGGGTCTCGATCTGTTCAGTCATTTGGCGAACGTGGGCGACGTGAGGAGCCTCGCTATCCACCCGGCCTCGACGACGCACTCGCAACTGACTGAAGACGAGCAAACGACGGCCGGCGTGAGCTCGGACCTCGTGCGACTCTCGGTAGGTCTCGAGTCGATCGAAGACATCCTCGCCGACCTCGACGCGGGGTTTCGAGCCGCGAAGGACGCGTGAGCCCAACTCCGATTCCGGGTACCTGGCAGGTCGGTGATGACCCCGGTCGACGTCGATTCGTCGAACTGAAGGGAAACGGCAACCTGGGTTTCGCTCTCGAGAACGGAGCATCTCTATCGAGTGTGACGGTGGCCTTTGAAACGTGGGGCCAACTGAACCAGAGCCGGTCGAACGCCGTCCTCGTGCTGCACGCCCTGTCGGGCGATTCGCACGCAGTTGGCCCAACGGGACCGGGCCACGTGTCACCTGGTTGGTGGGACGGCCTCATTGGTCCGGGGTCGCCCATCGACACCGACGAGTACTTCGTCATCTGCCCCAACGTGCTCGGTGGCTGTCAAGGAACGACGGGACCGTCGTCACCGGATGTCGAGGACGTACCCTACGGTTCCAGATTTCCAGTCGTCACGATTCGTGACCAGGTGGCCGTCGAAGCCGCACTCGCCGACGAGATGGGTATCGACTCGTGGGCCGCGGTGATCGGCGGGTCGATGGGCGCGATGCGCGCGCTCGAATGGTGCGTGGGATACGCCGATCGAGTGGATCGGGCCGTTATCTTGGCCGTGTCGGCGGCCGCGTCCGCCGAGCAGATTGCGCTCTGTTCGCTCCAGATCCGCGCCATCAAATCCGACCCCGCGTTCGCCGGCGGTGACTACTACTTCAGCGGACGTCACCCGTGGGTCGGTCTCTCGCTCGCGCGAGGGCTCGGCCAACTTAGTTACCGGACCGAGCACGAATTCGATGTTCGGTTCGCGCGCGAGGCGCAAGGAGACGAAGAACCGCTCCGCGGTGGTCGCTACGCCATCGAGTCGTACCTCGAGTATCAAGGCCAGAAGCTCGTTCGACGATTCGACGCGAACACCTACGTCGTACTGAGTGAAGCCATGAACCATCACGACGTGGGTCGAGCACGAGGCGGTGTCGCCGAAGCGCTCAACACTGTGAGGGCACGCGTCACGGTCGCAGGCATCGCCAGCGACCGCCTCTACCCGCTGGAACAACAATTGGAAATCGCGCGTTTGTTGCCGGGTGACAATGAAGTGCACGTCATACAGTCGGAGTTCGGACACGACGGGTTCCTTCTCGAAACCGACGCGGTCGGCGACGTCGTTCGAACTGCCCTTCAACGATGATGACGTCGCTCGGAGATCAGCCGAACGCAGAAACTCGTCATCCCATTCGTCATCTGCATTGACTAACTCGGCGACGTCAGTTGACCGAACGAGCCCCACGTGCCTCGACTGTCTCCCACGCGCGGGCCACGAGCGAAAGCGACTCGAGTCGAGCTTCGTGTGAATGGACTCGAGTCGAGATCATCAGTTCGTCAGCCGCCGTACGCTGCTGCAATTGAAGTAGTCCCGATGCGACAGTGTCCGGATCACCAATCAGATGAGTCGACAGAGCCTCGGCGGCAATCGCTTCTTCTATCGGCGTGAAGGGATACGCCGCGGCTTCTTGCGGTGAAGGCAGCTGACCCGGGCGACCAGTTCTCATCTGCGCGATGCTGAGCGCCGACGATCCGGACAGCCACTTCGCCTCCTCTTCGCTCGGAGCGCAGATGACCGAGACGGCCACCATCACGTGGGGTTCGCGCAGGACGATTGAAGGTTGAAAATTCGCACGGTACGTCGCGAGGGCCGCATCCACTTGGGCCGGGGCGAAATGGTACGCGAAGGAGAACGACAGACCGAGAATGCCCGCCAGCTGTGCGCTGAACATCGAAGAACCAAGCAACCACAACTCTGGCAGATAGCCGTTCCCGGGATTTGCGAAGGGATGAGTCGGTACGCCACTGTTGGGCACCAAATATTTGATCAGTTCAACGACGTCGTCCGGAAAATGATCGGCACCGAGGTCGAGCGAGCGACGCAAAGCTCGAGCAGTGACTTGATCCGTGCCCGGTGCGCGTCCCAAGCCGAGGTCAATGCGACCGGGGTGTAACGCTTCGAGCGTCGCGAACTGTTCGGCCACGACGAGGGGTGCGTGGTTTGGCAACATGACCCCGCCAGAACCGACTCGCAGAGTGGAAGTCGCGTTCGCGAGATGCGCAATTAGGACGGCCGGCGCGGAGCTGGCGACGGCGGGCATCCCGTGATGTTCAGCCACCCAAAGTCGCTTGTAACCGAGTCGCTCGACCGCAACTGCCGTGGCGGTCGTTTCGGCAAACGCTCGTGCCGGTGTCGAACCGGTGGCCACCGTCGCGAGGTCGAGTACGGAGAGCGGGATCATGAATGGCGGGGTATCAACATCGATTTACGGAATTTTCGCGCGAACTAGCCGATTTCGGTGATGTACGAGCCGACGAGCGTTGCGGTTTGTTGATCCACCGCACCATCACGTCGACTCTCGTGATCGGCCTGGAAATGAGCGAACGCAGGTGTCGACGAAATCGGGTTGGTTTCATCCTCTCCGTGGTTGTGAAACGACACGTGAAGGAAAGAATCGTCCGCAAGGCGCAGAACGATGTAACTCACGTTGTCCGGCTTCGTGTTATCCAATTCCTCGAAGACGCCTTCGATACGATTTTGATTCTCGTCGGCAGCGGCTTGGGACTTCGTTGCGTAACGCGTTACCAATCGCTTCTCCACGTGCGTTCCTTTCGTCGAAGAGAACATCTCGTTCGCGGTGGATTGTGACCGGATTCGTAGCGTCTCCGTCACTCGTGACGTTATAGGGTGCTCACTCAAACGATTTCGGATTGAGGGGTCGCGGGAACCGGTCGGCGCGCACCATGGCGAGCCGGAATGGCCATTTAAGCTGACTCGACAAGGAGAGAAAGAAGTAGGACCGCCGCCTGCACGGGTATGGAAGCATCGCCGAGTCGTGGCGTACGTACGCGAAGAGCGCGACGCCAAATTCAACTTCCGGGAGCGCGGGAAATAATTGCGCCACCAAGTCACGTCAGACGCCTGGGATGTTCGAGAGTAATCTCTCGACAGAGGTCTCTCGATAGAGTACTCTCGAACTATGACCTCCGACCGTCCTCACTCCGAAACTCCCCTAACGGCGAACGTTAACTCCGCATCTGAACTCCGGGACGTCAACGATCCGAAGACGCTTCGGGCGCTCACGCATCCAGTTCGACTAGCCCTGCTCGAAGCGCTGGCGCTCGATGGGCCGCTTACCGCGACCGCGGCTGGCGAGTTGATTGGCGAGTCGCCGACCACCTGTTCATTCCACTTTCGACAATTAGCGAAATACGGCTTCGTCGAAGAGGCCGATGCCGGTCCCGGACGAAATCGCCCGTGGAAGATCATCAACGTCGGCATGCGATTCAGCGACGTAACGGAGGATCCGGAAACGAGTGTTGCCGCGAAGAGCCTCGAGCGAATGGTCTTCGATCGAGCGATGAGTCGCCTCGCGGGATTCATAAGTTCCAAAGCCAGTTTTCCCAAGGTCTGGCAAGAGGCGTCGCAGAACATCGAAACGATCCTCTGGGTCACCCCCGCAGAACTCGAAGACGTCACCCACGAGATCCTCGGAATCTTCAATCGTTTCCTCGACCGAGTCTCCGATTCGTCGGCGCGAAGCGAAGGGGCACTGCCCGTCGAAGCCCTTATGTTCACTTACCCCGTGCGACTTCCGGGAGGACCGCAATGACGATGCGCGACCTCGCCAAGTCCCGGGACGCGCGGGTCTATCTCATCGGCCAGAGCTTCTCGCTCTTTGGTGACACCGCCATGTTTCTCGCCCTGGGCATCTGGGTGAAGGAGCTGACGCACTCGAACGCCGACGCCGGTCTGACGTTCCTCTTCTTTCCCTTGGCGGCACTGTTCTCACCCTTCGCCGGCATGGTGGTCGACCGCGTGCGCCGTCGCCCCACACTCATCTGCGTGAACTTCGTCAGCGCCGCACTCGTCATGCTGCTGCTCTTCGTGCACAACTCGTCGGACATTTGGATCATCTACCTGACGATGTTCCTCTACAGCTTCGCCGGCAACTTTATCGGTTCGGCGCAGTCCGCCTTCTTGACGACGTTGTTGCCAGCGGAGCAACTAGGCGACGCGAACGGTTTTCTCCGAACCGTCCGCGAAGGACTCCGACTCGTGGCGCCCCTCGTTGGCGCCGGTCTCTTCGTCGTGGTCGGTGGTCATTGGATCGCCGCGTTGGACTCGGCCACGTTCGTCATCGCGGGTCTGACGGTTCTCGCCCTGCACGTGCGCGAAGAGAAGCCCGTTCGATCGCCGCAACATTTTCTGGATGAGATATCCGCCGGTTTCCACCACGTGGCGCGAACTCCAATTCTCAGACGCATGGCCATATCACTTGCGGTCGCGCTCAGTGTCATTGGTTTCTTCGAAACCGCAATCTTCGCGGTCAACGCAAACGAGTTGCACCGAAGTCCGAGCTTCATCGGAGTGCTTATGGCGGTCCAAGGCGTCGGGGCCCTCATCGGCGGTCCGCTGTCGGCGCCGGCCATGCGTCGAGTCGGCGAACGATGGCTGTGCGGCATTGGCCTGATTGCCATTGTGATCGGTACGTTGCTGTTCGAGGGCGGTTCGATGGTCTTCGTACTTATGGGCGCCGTGGTATTCGGCGTCGCGTTGCCGCCGCTTTTGGTGGGCGCTTACACGCTCCTGCAACTACGAACCCCGGGTGAACTTCAGGGACGAGCCTTCTCCGCCTTCGACTTGATTGCGTCACTCCCACAGACGATGTCGATTGGCCTCGGTGCGATTTTGATCACCGTGCTCGGCTATCGAGCAGAGCTGACGATCATTGCGGTCGTCGTTTCGATCAGCGCGCTGATCATGCTCTTGCCGATCGACGGAGAGCCGAACTTCGGTCCGCTCGTCGCGATCGAAGAGCTCGACGTCGCGACGGTCGACTAGTCACTAACGAGGACGCCGACGAATCAGCCGTCTTGCGAATCGACGCAGACTTTACTATCTGACTTCGTACCATTGGCGGTGCCCGACACGAAGAAAGAATCGACGACGTGCCAGAACGAGCACGATCGATCGTAGAGACTCAGATTCGCCTTCGCTGAAGTGATCGTGAGGGCGCCGGGGCACTCGTCGGCCGTGGCCGCCCACGCCACTCGGCCGCCCTTCACCACGCTGATCTTCAACATCAACGAATCTTCGGCGCACATGCCTCCGCCAAAGTCCTTCAGTTCGGCGACCACGGTTCGCAATGCGAGTGCTTGGCGGTGCGTCAGGACGACCGAAGTCGGATCGCTTGATCCGTCCATCAACGAGGTCTGTCCGTAACCGGTGACCGTCACGACGCCGCTCGTGGGCATTTTGGCGTGGACGATGGGGAGGTAAATCACCTGAACGTCGACGCGCAACTCTTGCTCACCATTTTTCGCCTCGGTGGTCTGGTAATAGACGCCGCAGAACGTGATGTGAGGACTCACGCAAGTGAGTGATAGGCCCAGATTGAAAACGGGGTACGCGTTAGGCGCGTTTCCTGACCCGGTCTCCGTAACTTTTTCTCCTTCCGGTAAATGTGCGCGCACGTACTGATCGACGGAAACCGATAAGGGCAATAGATACAAATGGTGCGCTTGTCGAACGCCCGCCGACTCACCCACGTCGCCGTTCGGAGCGAGTGGTGCTGGAAGGGAGGTGACTTCACGAGCCTCAGAAGGTATCGGCTGCGCGTCCAAAAGATGCAGCGCGTAAGCGTCGCCCGCGGCAACGATCCTCGCGGGCAGCGTCGTGGTCGTCGCCGGAGCCGCGAGAGCACTGATGGAAGGAAGCCCGAAGCACGCGACGCCCAGAGCGACAGCGAACAGCACACTTCGGCCCACTGTCGATCTCGATACTCGCCTCATGCTCAATACTGTCCGGCGAGTTGCCAATCTTTCGTTCCACCGAATCGTCCGGGCCAAGTACTCGCTGACAAGCGCGCCGCGCCGCATGAGACGTCAATGACCCGAGCGTTTCTGACTCGTTTAGGGTAGTGCAAGGTCGATGAAGACTTCGACGCCGATAGCCCGCCGAGAGACCCTACCGGGAGGAACACCATCAAGAAGCTATTCGTATTCGACCTCGACGGCACGCTCGCGCCGAGTAAGTCGCCCCTGGGCGCCGACGTCGCCGCTCTATTGCACGATCTGTTGGGCGTCATGAAGGTGGCCATCATCTCCGGTGGCGACTGGTCGCAGTTCCAGAAACAACTACTCGCGAACCTCCCGGACGACGAACGGTTGAAGGATCTCTTTCTCCTGCCGACCTGCGGCACGCAGTTTTACGAGTACGTCGGTCATTGGTCGAAGGTCTACTCCGAAGACCTCAGCGCCGACGAGCGTGTGCAAATAATAAAGGCGCTCCAAGACGCCTACGATCAGTCGGGCACCAAGGTCGACAAGATCTGGGGCCAGGCGATCGAGGACCGCGGTAGTCAGATCACGCTCTCGGTGCTCGGTCAAGAAGCGCCGCTCGAGGCGAAGGCGAAATGGGACCCGGACTTCGCCAAGCGCACGAAGATCATCGCGATCCTCCAACCGATGCTGCCGGAGTTCGCTATTCACATGGGTGGGACGACTTCGATTGACGTGACGAAACCCGGCATCGACAAGGCCTACGGCATCGCCAAGCTGCGCGACCAACTCGGGATTCCCATCAAGGAGATGCTCTTCGCCGGCGACGCCATCTTTCCCGGCGGTAACGACTACCCGGCGCAAGAAGCGGGCGTCGACAGCATCATCGTGCGAGACCCGTGGGAGACCGCGCGCGTGATTCAAACGGTGATCGCCTGCCTGGGTCAGGACAACGTGCAGATCACGTCACCCGGAAAGCCGTCGTGAGCGGCTTCGCCATGCGCCCGCTGGACTTGGTGATTGAACCGGAGCCGGGTAACGCCCTGGAGGCCGGCGGCATCTTGAATCCCGCGGGCGCCCGGGGACCGGACGGTCATCTCTACCTCTTTCCGAGACTCGTCGCCAAGGGCAACTTCTCACGAATCGGCATAGCGCGAGTGCAGTTCGACTCGAACGGCGAGCCGAACGGCATCGAACGACTCGGCATCGCGCTCGAGCCCGTGATGCCCTACGAACTGCGACCGGACGGCGGCGGTTGCGAGGACCCCCGCGTCACCTACGTCGAGCCGTTGGAGCGCTACGTCATGACCTATACGGCCTTCTCACCCTTTGGTCCGCGCATCGCGCTGGCGTTCTCCTACGACTTACTGCACTGGGAACGGCTCGGACTCGCGACCTTCGAGCCTTACGAAGGAATCCACTTCGACGGCGTGGACAATAAGGACGCCGCCATGTTCCCGCTCGCCGTTCCCAATCCCTCGGATCAACTAGAACTGGCCATTCTCCACCGGCCGCTCTTCCCGGGCACGCTGCCCGAAGACACGATGCTGATGGACGAGGACCGCGACATCGACTTGCATCGAGAGAGCATTTGGATCTCCTACACGCCGGCGGTCCCGAGCGACGTACCGTACCCACTTGCTCATTTCACGTCCCATCACCGATTAGCCGCGCCGGTCTCGGACTGGGAGTCGCTCAAGATCGGCAGCGGGGCTCCGCCGGTCCTGACCAAACACGGATGGCTCTTCATCTATCACGGCGTGGCCGACGTCGCTACGCCCGACAGCGATGCGCACCAGCTCACGTACTCGGCAGGCGTGATGGTCCTCTCGAAGAACCATCCCCAGGAACTCCTCTACCGCTCGACCCACCCGGTTCTTTCGCCCCAACCCTCTATGGGTCCTCGGGGCACGCCCTCCAACGTCGTCTTCCCGACAGCGATTGACCGTCGCGACGACATTGGCGAGCCCGACCGACTGGACGTCTACTACGGGATGAACGACTTCCGGATTGGCGTCGCCCGTCTTGACGTTCCGCCGACCTTGCCGCTCACTGGCGAGGCCGACCCACCCTTGAGCCAGACCCGTTGAACGTCCTTCACGTGATCGACACCTCATTCGAGCGTCGTCACCAGGATTCGTTTGTGTTCCGCGAAGTTGTCAGACTGAAATGATGGAGGAGTCACACCTTCTCCCACGAACTAACGCCGAGGACTATCCCATGACCGCTCTCCCCCTTCGCCAACGAAGCGCCTGGCTGGCGCTCGAGGCCCACCGGAACACCCTTCGCGCGACGAACCTACGGACCCTCTTCGCCGAAGACCCGAAGCGCGGTCAGCGACTGCGCGCCGAGGCCGAGGGCATCCACCTCGACTACTCGAAACAGCGAGTCACTGACGAAACGGTGCGACTACTCGTTGAACTGGCGAAGGAGTCCGGTCTCGGCGAGCGGCGAGATCAGATGTTCCGGGGTGAGCACATCAATGTCTCGGAGGATCGCGCGGTCCTCCACGTCGCCCTGCGGATGCCCAAGAGTGCCTCGCTCGTCGTCGACGGCGTCGACGTCGTCGACGAGGTCCACGCCGTGCTCGACCAGATGAGTTCATTCGCCACGCGCGTGCGAGAGGGTGAGTGGAAGGGCCACACCGGTAAGGCGATCCGCAATGTCGTCAACATCGGCATCGGCGGCTCGGACCTTGGCCCGGTGATGGCCTACGAAGCGCTGCGCTACTACTCGCGACGCGATCTCACGTTCCACTTCGTGTCCAACGTCGATTCGACCGACTTGGTCGAGGCGCTGCGCGATCTTCGGGCCGACGAGACGCTCTTCATCATCTCGTCCAAGACCTTCGGCACGCTCGAGACGCTCACCAACGCTACGTCCGCTCGCCGGTGGCTGATCGAACAACTCGGTGACGAATCCGCTATCGCGAAGCACTTCGTCGCGGTGTCGACGAACGCCGAAAAGGTCGCGGCCTTCGGCATTGACCCCGAGAACATGTTCGTGTTCTGGGACTGGGTCGGTGGTCGCTACTCGATGGAATCGGCCATCGGTCTTTCGACGATGCTGGCGATCGGACCGGAGCGCTACTTCGAGCTGCTCGACGGGTTCCACGCCATGGACGAACACTTTCGAACGGCCCCGTTCAACGAGAACCTTCCCGTGCTGATGGGACTGCTCGCCCTATGGAATCGCGACTTCCTCGGATCGGCCAGCGTCGGCGTCATGCCCTACGAGCAGTACCTGAAGCGGTTGCCGGCCTACCTGCAACAGCTCACCATGGAGTCCAACGGCAAGCACGTAACGTTGGACGGTTCAACGGTCGACTACGACACCGGCGCGCTCTACTGGGGCGAGCCGGGCACCAACGGTCAGCACAGCTTCTACCAAATGATCCATCAAGGGACCACGGTCATCCCGGTGGACCTCATCGGATTTGCCAAGAGTCTCAATGCGCTGGGCGAGCATCACGACATCCTCTCGTCGAACGTCTTCGCGCAGGCCCAGGCGCTCGCCTTCGGCAAGACCGCCGACGAGGTCCGCGCCGAAGGGACGCCCGAACACGTTGTGCCCCATCGCGTCATGGAGGGCAATCGACCGACCAACGTCCTGTTGGCCGAGGTCCTCACGCCGCGACTCCTCGGTTCACTGGTCGCTCTGTACGAGCACTCGGTCTTCACCCAAGGAGCCATCTGGGGTATCGACTCCTTCGACCAGTGGGGCGTGGAACTGGGCAAGGTGTTGGCCGTCGCCATCATCCCCGAACTGGAATCGGAGACCGAACCGAGTCTCGCCCACGACTCCTCGACGAATGAACTGATCACGCTGTATCGACGACTGAAGAGGAATGAGGACACGCATGGCAACTGACCGACCAATGCAACTGGGGATGGTGGGGCTCGGACGAATGGGGGCGAACCTCGTGCAGCGACTCGTACGCGACGGTCACCGCTGCGTCGTCTACGACGTCAATCCGGCCGCCGTGGAAAAACTCGTAGGCGACCGAGTCGTGGGCGCGGCGTCGCTCGAGGACCTGGTGAGCAAGCTCGACGGGCCGCGTGCGGTATGGCTCATGTTGCCCGCGGCGATAACCCAAGACACGCTGAATGAACTGGTGCAGTACCTGGACCGCGACGACGTAGTCATCGACGGCGGCAACTCCTTTTACCGCGACGACATGGCGCGCGCCACGCAGCTCACCGAGAACGGCGTGCACTACGTCGACTGCGGCACCAGCGGCGGCGTTTGGGGACTGGAACGTGGCTACAGTCTCATGATCGGCGGCGAGGACGAGACCGTCGCGCGCCTCGACCCGATCTTTCGAACCATCGCGCCGGGCGAGGACGGCACCGCCAAGACGCCCGGGCGTACGCGCACCGACGGCACCGCCCCGTTGGGCTATCTCCACTGCGGGCCCAACGGCGCCGGCCACTTCGTCAAGATGGTGCACAACGGAATCGAGTACGGAATGATGGCGGCGATCGCCGAAGGTCTCAGCATCTTGAAGCACGCCAACGTCGGCACCACGACATTCGAGGCCGACGCCGAGACGACGCCGCTGCGCGACCCCGAGTACTACTCTTTCGACTTCGACCTGGCCGAAGTGGCCGAGGTGTGGCGACACGGCTCGGTCGTCGGATCGTGGCTGGTCGACCTCACCGCCGACGCGCTGGCGCGTTCGCCTGAACTTTCCGATTTCAGTGGACGCGTCTCGGACTCCGGCGAAGGTCGCTGGACCGTGGAAGCCGCCATTGATGAGTCCGTGCCCACCCCGGTCATCAGCGCCGCTCTGTGGCAGCGCTTCGAGTCGCGGGGTCAAGGCGAGTTCACCGCCAAGGTGCTCTCGGCGATGCGCGCCGAGTTTGGCGGACACGTCGAGAAGAGTTCCTAAGGTGCACCATGAGCTGCGCGACTTTCCCGACGCGAACGCCGTGGCGACGGCCGCCGCCGACTTCGTGGCGCAGTGCTCGCGACGCTCGATCGAGTCGAACGGACGCTTCGCTTTCGCCGTGAGCGGTGGACGTACGCCGTGGTCGATGTTCGAGAAGTTAGCGCTGATGGATATCGCGTGGTCCGACGTCGTGATCTACCAGGTCGACGAGCGGATCGCGCCGTTGGGCGACGCGACGCGAAATCTCACGAGTCTCGAACGAAGCCTCGGAACGTGCCGACCAACGATTGTGGCGATGCCGGTCAACGACGACGACCTCGACGCGGCCGCGACGTCCTACGCCCGCCAACTGCCGGAGGGATTCGACCTCGTACATCTCGGCCTCGGTCCCGACGGCCACACGGCCTCGCTCATTCCCGGCGACCCGGTCTTAGAGGTTCGTGATCGCCTGGTGGCGATCACCGGCGTCTATCAGGGCGAGCAACGTATGACCTTGACCTACGGCGCGCTCGCGCGCGCCGACCAGTTGCTCTGGCTCGTGACCGGCGACGACAAACGATCGGCCCTCGCGGCCCTGCTGCGCGGCGACCCGTCGATCCCGGCCGGAGCGGTGACGGCTCCCTCTTCCCTCGTAATGGCCGACGAAGCGGCGCTTGCAACATGAGTGTCGAATCAGAAAAGCGCCTCGCCGCCGAGACGGCCGCCGAGCGCATCGAAGCCGACAGCCGGGTCGGCCTGGGCACGGGCACGACGGTCGCGTTTCTCCTCGAGGCGATCGCGCGTCGCGGCGTCCGAGCACGCTTCGTGGCGACCTCGCCGGGAACCGAAAACGCGGCGCGTTCGCTCGGCCTCATCGTGGAGCCCTTTGACGCGCTCGATGAATTGGACCTGGCGATTGACGGCGCCGATCAGATCGCCCCCGACGGGTGGCTGGTCAAAGGACGCGGTGGCGCACACTTGCGAGAGAAGATCGTCGCCGCCTCCGCGCAACGCTTCGTCGTCATCGCCGATTCCTCCAAGCCGGTACCGTCGCTGCACGCGCCGGTGCCGCTGGAGCTGCGTCCCTTCGGTCTTCGGGCCACGCTTCGCGAACTCGGCTCGGTGACGCTGCGCGACGGGGGGCCCAGTCCGGACGGCGGCGTACTCGCCGATTATCACGGTGACGTTTCCAGTCCCCGAGAACTCGCCGAGCGCCTCGCGTCCACACCGGGCGTCAGTGCCCACGGGCTCTTCGCGCCAGACTTAGTGAGTGAGATCATCGTGGCCACCGGTGAGACGGTGACCATCACAACCCCCGGAGGACAACTATGACGAGTACCCACAACTCGATGCGCAGCGAAGTCCCACCGGATCACATCTTCGTGATGTTCGGCGCCACCGGCGACCTTGCCAAGCGCAAGATCCTGCCGGGACTCTTTCATCTCGCCGTCGCCGGGCTACTCCCCAAGGACTACCGGATCATCGGTTGCTCGCGCCAGGCGTCCGCGATGTCGGACGAGGATTTCCGAAAGCGCGCCTATGACGCGGTGTGCCAGTTCGGGTCGAACAAACCCGAAGGAACGCAGTGGGAGAAGTTCGCGAAGAACCTCTCGTTCGCCTACGCCGAAGAGGACGGCACGGGCGAGCTCGTCGACGCGGTCGCGCGCGCGGAAAAAGAGATGAGCGGTGACGTGCAACGACTCTTCCACCTCGCCGTGCCGCCCGGCGTCCTGCTCGGGATCATTGAGATGCTCGGGGCCACCGGACTCAACACCAACACGAAGATCATCTGCGAGAAGCCCTTCGGCGTCGATCTGGCATCGGCGCTCCAGCTCAACGCCGCCATCGCCAAATGCTTCGACGAATCCCACGTCTTTCGCATCGATCACTTCCTCGGCAAGGAGTCGATCGACAACATTCTGGCCCTGCGATTCGCCAACGGGCTCTTTGAGCCGATCTGGAATCGCAACCACGTCAGTTACGTCCAAATTGACGTACCCGAGACCCTCTCGATCGAAGGTCGCGGAGTGTTCTTCGAAGAGACCGGGACCTTTCGCGACATGGTCGTCACGCACCTCCTTCAGGTGCTGGCCTTCGTCGCGATGGAACAACCGATCTCCCTTGACGCCAAGCCCCTGCGCGACGAGATCAGCAAGGTCTTCGATTCGACCACGCCCATCAACCCCGAACACGTCATTCGCGGTCAGTACGACGGGTACCTCAAGGAGAAGGGTGTCGCGCCGGACTCCCAGACCGAGACCTTCGTGGCGCTGCGCGCCGACATTGAGAACACTCGCTGGAAGGGCGTGCCCTTCTACCTTCGAACCGGCAAGTCAATGGCCCAGAGTCGACAGGTCGTCACCATCGGATTCAAAGAGCCGGTCATGCGGATGTTTCCCGTGGATCACATGGAGGGCCAGCGTCACGGCAACGAGTTAGTCACCGACTTCGCGGACCCCGGTTCGATCCAGACGCATTTCCTGGCCAAGCAGCCCGGTCCAGAGATGCGTTTGGCGCCGGCCGTCATGACCTTTCGCTACGCCGACTCGTTCCAAACGGCCAACAATCTCGAAGCCTACGAACACCTGATCCTTGAAGCGATGCTCGGCAACCAGGCGTTCTTCACCCGCTCCGACGGCATCGAACGACAGTGGGAGATCGCCGCGCCGGTGTTGGAGAACCCCCCAGAGGTCGAACTCTACGAGCCCGGTTCCTGGGGTCCCGTCTCCATCGACCGCATCGTCGCTCCGGACCGGTGGTCGCTGCCTCGATGAGTTCCAAGATCCGGCTACTCCTCTCGGACGTCGACGGCACGTTGGTGCCGCACGACAAGATCCTGACCGAACGATCACTACGCGCGGTGCGGCGGTTGCGCGAGGCCGGCATCATCTTTGCGATCACCAGCAGCCGCCCGGCGAGGGGTCTGAAAATGCTCATTCAGCCGCTCGAACTGACTACGCCCATCGCGGCGTTCAACGGAGGCATGATCGTCGATCCACAGATGAACGTCCTCGAGGAGCGAACCGTCGACGACGACCTCATCCCAGCGATCATCGGAATCCTCGAAGAGAACGGGGTGCTGGCGTGGGTCTACCGCAGCCAGGAATGGTACGTTCGCGATGCGAACGGGCCCCACGTGCGTCACGAAGCTGACGTCTGCCAGTTCGAGCCCTTGGCGGTCGACGACTTCGATGCGGTCAGTGACGGGGTCGCCAAGATCGTGGGCGCGAGCGATGACGCCGAGGCCCTCTCCCAGGCTCGGATGACGATTCAGACCAGATTCGGCGAACGCGTGTCGGCGACGAACTCTCAGTCGTACTACTTAGACATAACCAATCCCCGGGCCAACAAAGGTGCCGTAGTCGACTATCTCTCGACCAAGTTGGACGTGCCGCTCTACGCCATTGCCACGATCGGCGACGCACATAACGACGTCTCCATGTTCGAGCGCTCCGGGTTCTCCATCGCCATGGGCAACGCCGAAGGCGACGTGAAAGCGGCCGCCGGCGACGTCACCACGTCCAACGAAGACGAAGGCTTCGCACTCGCCGTCGAACAGTTCATTTTGTCGAAATGACCTTCACGTAGCCGATTTCAAATCACAACAACGTTGAAGTCGTAGTCGATTCGCACCGCGACTAAGCGACCTCGATTGATTCGCCCAAATAAGAACCTTCACAGTCAACACGGATGACGTCACTATCCACCTCTTTAAGGTCGAAGCGCGGCACAATGAAAGCGCCGAAACCGTCATCGTGTCGGACTTCTTCGAAGGAGGATGAATGAGACTCATTATGAGATTCCTTGGTCTGTCAACGTCGAAAGCTCAGAACACCAGCTTGATGGAGCCAACGTCGTTGGCCGCGTTTGGTCAGATGAGCGGCTCGCAACAGTCAATGCTCGCGGAAGCACTGGTGGCCGCGGCCAACGAGCGCCGAAAGCTCGACAAGGCTTCGTAGCGTCGCGTCTCGACGTCTAATACATTTCACACTTCGGACTCCGGCTTCGACGCTCGACGACGATTGGGCGGAACGGTCAGGGGCGGAGAGCGCCGAGGTGGCAACGCGCCCAACAGCCGCTTGGTCGCCGCGGCGATCTCATCGACGGCCTCGGTGAACGCTCTCTCCGATAAAAGGGGGCCCGACGAGACCGCGGCCACTTTCCTGGCGTACTGCAGCGCGGCGGCGTGAATCTCTTCCAGAGTGGCGGGTGGCTCGAGTCCTCGCAACATGGTGATATTTCGACACATCGCCCCACCGTAGGTCGCGTTCACGCTTTTCTCCAAACCGCACGATGTCACCGGCGTCCAGCGGTGAAGAACCTCTCATGAAAGTACGCAGTGCCGGAGGGTATTTCCGACAATCACTTCGCGCCAATCATCTCGTCACCTCTAGGGTGAGCACACGAGCATCGAACGTTTTGAAGTGCGGCGAACGATACACGCGGCGCCGTCGTCAATCTTCCGATTCCTCAGCGATCCGAAGGGTCACGTCGCCATCGACAGTTCCGGGATGCTCATGAGCGCCGAAGGCGACCGAGTCACCAGTGTCGGCGACACCTTCGTCATTCACATGGACCGCGAGGCGTTTAACGACTATCCATTGGGCCTCTACGACGTCACGGTGACAATCACGAAGTTCGTCCAGGACCGTGAGATTGCCTGGACCGTGGCGGGCCTTCGGCCATCGATTGGTCACGTCTACGGCTACCTTCTCGAACCGGTCGATGACGGCACTCTGGTGACGTCGTACTACGACTGGTCGTGCATCGGCCCAGAGTGGAGAGACGCGGGCATATTCCCCGTGATCCCCGAAGCAGCACTTCGCCCGACGCTCGGCATCCTCGCTCGAAACGTCATGAGAGGCGACAACGTTTCGAGCAGTTGACGCCGTTCAATCGCGACGAATAGTTACGAGTCCCCGCCACTGGTCGAGTAGACCAAGCCGTTGTTGCGAACCGTGTTGGCGTACCACGAGAAACTCGCCTTGGGTAGACGGGTGCCGGTCGGAAAGTCGACCCACACGATCCCGAAGCGCCGCGAGTAGCCGTAGGACCATTCGAAGTTGTCGAGCAGGCTCCAGACGAAGTAGCCCTGCACGTTCACGTCGGCGGCGATCGCGTCGTGCACCGCCGAGATGTGCTCCTCGAGGTACGAAACGCGGTCGTGGTCGAGGACGTGACCGTTGGGATCGACGTAGTCGTCGAAGGCCGCGCCATTCTCCGTGATGTAGATGGGCAACTCGGTGTAGTCGCTCTTCACTCGCACGAGGAGTTCGGTGAGTCCCGACGCGTCCACTTCCCAACCCATCGACGTGGTGTCGGTGCCCGGCGTCTCGAGCGATAGCACCCGGAGATCGGGGAACTGCTCGCCGAGCGGCACGCCGTAGCCCGCGGCGCGGGCCTCCTTGGCTCGCGAAGAGTCCATGATGGTGCCCGGGAAGTAGTAGTTGACCCCCAGGAAGTCGAGCGGTTGGGAGATGACCCCCATGTCGCCGTCTTGTACGACGGAGAAGCCGGGCGAGTTGTCCTTGTAGTGCTCGACCATGTCCTCGGGATAGTGACCCTGAAAGACGGGGTCCAAGAAGAGCCGGTTGAGATTGCCGTCAGCTCGTCGAGCGGCCGCTAAGTCCAGTTCGTGCGTCGTGCCGGGACGTGAGACGCCGAGGTTCAGCGTGATGCCGACTTTGGCGTCCGGAATTGCGGAGCGCACTATCGGTACCGCCATACCGTGGGCCAGCAACAAGTGATGGGTTGCCGCAATGGCCTTGCCGATGTCCTTCACACCGGGAGCGTGACGGCCCGCACCGTAACCGAGCCACGCCGAGCACCAGGGTTCGTTCAGGGTGATCCAGCGTTCCACGCAGTCCCCCAGGGCGCGCGCGACGATGTCCACGTACTCGCCGAACCGTTCGGTCGTCTCACGCGCGCACCAGCCACCCTCATCTTCGAGCGGCTGAGGTAGGTCCCAGTGGTAGAGCGTCAACGTCGGTTCGATGTCTCGCGCCAAAAGGCCGTCGACGAGTCGTCGATAAAAATCGAGGCCGGCCTGATTGGCGGGACCCTTGCCGTCGGGCTGCACCCGAGGCCACGCGACCGAGAAACGGTACGATCCGACGCCGAGTTTCTTCATGAGATCGAGGTCTTCGTCCATCCGGTGATAGTGATCGCACGCGATATCGCCGGTGTCGCCATTCCACACCTCTCCGGAGTGGTGACTGTAGGTGTCCCAAATGGAGGGCCCGCGGCCATCGACGTTGACGGCGCCTTCAATCTGATACGAGGCGGTGGCGGTGCCCCAGAGGAAACCGGGGGGAAAGGAGCGTGGCGGGCTCTCGTTTTCGGGACTGGTAGTGCTCATTGTGAGGATGTCTCCTGATAGTAATTGGGCGAGTTTCAACGAAGGGCGACTGCGCGTGACCGCACTGAAAGGAAAGTCGGCGCGGTCACGCGCAATCTGGTGTTCCATCTGCGCGCGGGCTAGCAGGTTTGGAGAACTCCTAGCCCGCGCGCAGAGGTGATTATTAGCCTGCCTTGAGTTGCATCAAGGTGTACGGCAATTGAGGGTCGCTCGGTGACGGGTTCATGTACGGGTTAGCCGCGGTCACGAAACCGGTGAAGTTCGCCGTGCTGTACTCGTCCCAGTCCGCGCCATAGAGCAGCGGCACGATGGGCAACGTGGTCGCCTCGATCTTCTCGAGTGGCAACGTGGCTGCCTTCACGGCCGCCGTGTTCGACGGGTCCGTCGCTGACAACTTCGACAGCAACGACTGCACCGCAGCGTTGTGGTACCGGCCGTAGTCAGCATTGGCCGACTTGCCGATCGCCGCTGAGTTCGTGTAGTCGAACCAGTTGTCGAACTGCGTGTACGGGTCGGTCCCACCATTGCCCCAGTGAACGATCGAGTCAAAGCTGCCGGCGGCCGAGTCGCTGTACCACGCGGAAGCCTGGACGCCATCAACCGTCGCGTCGATGCCTTCGGACTTCAGTTCAGAGGACATGAGCTGGATGTCCGCGTAGTAGTCGGAGTAGGAAATCGGGTCCTCTATGGAGAACTTGATGACCTTACCCTTCAACGCGTAGTAACCCTGATGGTTCTTCTTGAACCCGGCCTTGGTCAATATCGACTTCACCGTCTTCGGCTGGTTCGTTGACTTGACGTCGTTCTTGTACTGCGAACCAAGGTAACCCGCCTGGCTGGGCAGAATGAGCGCACTGAGCGACGTGGCCGGAGCCTCGTAACCAGTCTCACCCTTGACACTCAACGCGGTGCGATTCACGCCGGCACTAATGGCTCGGCGAACAGCGACATTGGTGAATGGCCACCTGGTCATGTTGAACTCCAGGGTCACGGTCGAACCCGGGGC
>PNAH01000028.1:18582-45435 GCA_003170315.1 Acidimicrobiaceae bacterium | reverse complement strand
GCAGGTGAGTTCACCGTCCCGAAATTAGCGGGCAACATCAATTGAGTACCGGCGATATTCACGATGTTCGAGTACTGCGGTGTCGCGTAAGTCAACACCACGGTGCTACCCGAAACCGTCGCCGGACTAGACAACGCCGGCAGTCCCCAAATGTTCGCCGCGGGAGTGGAACTCACGAGGTTGAACGTTGCGGCCACGTCGGCTGGGCCGAACGTCGAGCCGTCACTCCACTTCACACCGGTGCGAATCGTGAAGGTCAGGGTCTTGCCACCGTTGGACCATGCGTACTTCGTTGCGAGCCACGGATACGAGACGCCCGCTTTGAGCGAGTCGAACTCGTACAGTGGTTCATAGATGAGCGAGCGCACGCTCATCTGCGTCGCGAACGAGCCCGAATCCAATGGATTGAAGTTATCGGTGAAGGTCACACCGGTGTTGTTCTCCAATGTCAAAGTAGAACTCGCCCCCGAAGCGGCAGTGAGGCCCGCGCTCATGACAATGCCTAGTGTCAAACACGACATCGCCGTGAAGACAACAGCAGCTCTTTTAAACATATTTTTCCTTTATATTGATAGTGTCCAGCCGGCTTCCGCCGACGTTTTGTATGAACCGTGTGGGTCCTTACTTAACAAACGCGAGGCCGGTTGGACCTTCGCGATAGTGCCGACCGCCAAAACGTCCTAACGAGCGTTCTCACGGCTTTCTAATCGAAGTGGGTCATGTCGTCGCGGTCTCCCCCTCCTTCCGGCGCGTCGATAGCGCCACTCCGACTGCGGCCTCGTGGTCGGCGTAGAGCCAACACTTCGAGGTGTGGTTCTCGCCAACGATGAAGGCCGGCGGCTCTTCTTCGCGACACCGGTCCATCACGTGAGGGCAGCGAGGGCTGAATCGGCAGCCCTTCTCCGCGATATCGGTCTGGGCGCGCTCGCCCGTGGGCGGCGTGTCCCTCGTGGGGTCCGACGGATCGGGTACCGACGCGATGAGCAGTTGGGTGTAGGGGTGCGTGGGCTCGTCGACGAGAGTCGTGCCCCGAGACTGTTCGACCACTTGTCCGGCGTACATCACGATGATCGAGTCGGCGATGTAGCGCGCGGAGGCAATGTCATGCGTGATGTAGAGAATCGCGAGTCGATCGTTGTCGCACAGACCGCGCAACAGATTGAGCACTCCGAGTCGTACCGAGACGTCCAACATCGAGATCGGTTCGTCGGCGAGAAGCACCTTGGGTTCAATACACAGTGCACGCGCGATCGAGACCCGTTGCAGCTGCCCTCCCGAAAGCTCGTGAGGGTAACTGTCGAGAAATCGACTCGGCGGCTCGAGCGAAACCCGTCGGAGCGCCACCTCGGCGAGTCCCGGCGCGTCCTGCTTTGACGCTCCGTGAATCCTGAGTGGTCGAAGAAGGTTGTGGCTCATGCGGTGAACCGGGTTCATGGACGCGAAGGGGTCCTGCAACACCAATTGGACCTGCGACGCGTAGTCGAGCGTTCGCTTGGACTTGATCTCAATAGGCTTTCCCTGAAGGACGAGGTCGCCAGAGGTCGGCGTCACGATACGCGCCAACATCCGCGCGAGGACCGATTTGCCCGAACCGCTCTCGCCCACGACGCCCACGACTTCGCCCCCGACCAAGTCGAGACTCACGTCGTCAACCGCGCGCACGACACGCTTGGCGTCGAAGAGTCGACCGGGCGTGCGCACCGAGAAGTGTCGCGTCAGATGTCGAGCTGCGAGCTGCACGGATGACGTCATCTCGTCAGTCATGACGACACCTCCGTCACCCGTTCAGAAGGCGAAGCGATTGACGTACTCACGCGGTTCAGTTCGACCGGGACCGCCGCACCGTCGTCCCCAACGTGCAGCCAACAGGCGACCGATCGTCCTGATCCTTCGATTTCGATGAGCGGCGGCGTCTCGTTCGCACATCGCGCCAGGGCGAATGGGCACCGGGGGTGAAAACTGCAGCCGGTCGGCAAGTGCGCGAGATCCGGTGGAGAACCGGGAATGCCCGAAAGTTCGGTGCGCTCACCATGCATGGGGGGAAATGAATCCAGGAGTCCCAACGTGTAGGGGTGTCGTGGCGCCTCGTACAGCTCTCTGGCGGTGGCTCGCTCCACCAACGCGCCGGCGTACATGACGACGATCTCGTCGGCCAACTCGGTCAGCAGCGAAAGATCGTGCGTAATGAAGATCATCGCGAAACCGAAGCGCGAGCGCAATTCGAACAGTTCGCTAATAATTTCACGTTGAGTGACGACGTCGAGCGCCGTCGTGGGCTCGTCCATGATCACGAGCTGCGGGTCAAGCGCCAGAGCGAGCGCGATCATGATGCGCTGGCGCTGTCCGCCCGAGAGTTCGTGGGGGAAGCGATCAAGGCGATCCTCGTTCAGATCAACCATGCCCAGCAACTCCGCGGCGCGCGCTCGTCGTTCGACCTTCGACATGTCGTGTCGATGGGTCTTGAGGACTTGCTCAAACTGCGCGCCCACGCGAACCACTGGATTCAGGGCGCTGAGGGCGCTCTGGAGGACAATGGAAATACTGGACCATCGAAGGCTCCGGAGTTCGGCCTCGCTCGCAGTCACGAGGTCGATCACGTGTTCACCGTCTTCGTTGGAACCAAGGTTGAAGCGCGCCTCGCCACTCGTAATGACGCCGGGCGCACGAAGGAGCCGGGTGATCGCGTAAACCAGAGTGGACTTTCCGCTCCCGCTCTCGCCCGCGATACCGAGCACTGTCGAGCGATCGAGGTGGACGTCGACGCTGTCGACGGCGCGAACCGCGCCTTCGCCCCATCCGTAATCCACGCTGAAGTTGCGGACGTCGAGAATGCGCTCTCCCATCGCACCCTCGTTGGCGATCGTGCTCGCAACGACCTGACGGGTGGTGTCCGTCGAAGGCGCAGCGGGTGGGGTGTCTGATTTCACGACGCCGCCAACCTCGGTGGATTCGGTCGTCATGGGGATACCGAATTCGAGGTCGTCGGTGAAAGTCGCGGTGTTCTCGACGCGGTTCGGTTGACCGACGTGAGTCCGAGACGCTGGCGACGGGGCAGTCCCAAGCGTCGGCGCTGACGACCGCTCAGACCGCCCGCGCGAAGGCGTGGGTTTATGAACTCATCAATGCCGAAGTTCAACAGGGCCAGGCTGGTGCCGACCAACGCGATGCAAATGCCCGGCGGCACAAACCAGTACCACTCTCCGGAAAGCGGGGCGTTGTTCGCCTGCGCCCAGAAGAGCATCGTGCCCCAGTTCCACACCGAGGTACTCGTGAGACCGATGTAGGCCAACGTGACGTAGGCGCCGATGGAGTAAAGAATTGTGAACAGGAACGACGAAGCCAAGATCGGCAGGAGATTCGGTGCCACCTCGGACAACATGATCCGAATTCGCTTCTCACCAATTATGCGTGCGGACTCGACGAAGTCACGGTTGCGAAGCGACATGGTCTGAGCTCGCAGCACACGAGCACCCCACGCCCAACCGGTCAACGCAATTATCAGACCGATGACGAGGGAATTCGAGCGGCTATTCACCGGCAAGTAACTGTCGATCACGATAAGGAGCGGCAGGCCGGGTAAAGCGAGAAAGACGTTCGACGTCAACGAAAGTCCGTCGTCAGTGATTCCACCTATGTAACCCGCCGAAATACCGACGATCATCGACAACATGGTGGCCGCGAGCCCCGCCACCAGCGCGACGACCATCGTGGCCCTAGCGCCGACGAGCGTCTGGGAGAAGATGTCTTGGCCGAGACTCGTGGTACCGAACCAGTGGTGCGCCGAAGGCGTCAGAAGTGGCGCGAATGAGGTGTTATCCGGGCTGTAGGGCGCGAGGTACGGCCCGAAGATCATTAGGAGTCCGAAGAAGCCGAGGATGATCAATCCGAGAATGACCTTCGGCGAACGAGGTACGCGCAGCTTTCTCATTGCGCCACCTCGGTTCTCGTTCGAGGATCGAGCCATAGGTAGACGAGGTCAGCCAAGAGGTTCGCCCCCAAGACGGTCAACGTGATCACCAAGAAGATTCCCTGGATCAACGGATAGTCCTGGCTCTGGACCGCATTCAACAACAGGTCTCCGACGCCCGGGTAGTTAAACACCAGTTCGACGAGCAGCGCCCCGGAGACGACGAGACCGATCGCCAATGAGAGGTTGGCAATACTCGGCAACACCGCGTTTCGAGCGGCCGCCATGATCACTTTGCGCTTGGGCAGTCCCATGGCGATCGCCATGAGCACGAAATCCTCGGCCACCATCGTGATCATCATGTTGCGCATACCGAGCATCCAGCCGGCAACGGAACCGAGCACGATGGAAATCACCGGAAGTTCGGCGTAACGCAGAAGGCTTGCGACGAACGCCCAATGCCAGCCCGGTTGGAGGTTCTGGCTGTAGGCACCGAGGACCGGGAACCAGTGGAGATTGCTGGCAAAGACCAGCAGCATCACGGTTGCCAAAAAGAAGTACGGAATCGCTTGGAAGAAGGTCGCGGTCGGGATGAACGAGTCCAGCCGCGATCCGCGTGTCCAACCGAGCAGCGCGCCACAGACCGTGCCCACGAAAAAACTGATGATCGTCGAGATGCCGATCAGCCCGATTGTCCACGGAATCGCTGTGCTCACGATCGAACTAACTGGCGCCGAGAGCGTAATCGAGACGCCGAGGTTACCGTGAGCGAGTTGGCCGATATAAGTGAAGTACTGCGAGATCAAGCTCTGGTTCAACCCACCTCCGAAAGAGAGTCGAATTGCATTGATCTCTTGCGCAGTGACTTGTCCGGTCAACTTCCCGATCATGGTCTGGATCGGGTTGCCGGGCATGAAGTGGGGCAATAAGAAGTTGACCGTGATGGCCACCCAGGCCGTCAGCGCATAGAGCGCGAGTCGACGGACGATCAAGCGCATGCTCAGTTCACCGCCATCGTCGGTATCACGGTCGTTTTGTAGATCTCCGTGAGTGATTCGGATTCTGCGGCGCAACCACAACTCTCGCGCACGACCAGTTCAGTAGGTAGAACTATGGTTCGAACCGCGAGCTCGGAATTGTCAAGCGTCGCGACCAACGCGTCAACCGCGACTTCGCCCAAAAGACTGCCCGACTGGCGAATCGTTGTCAGCGGCGGTTTGAAGTATCGCGTCAACGTGATGTCGTCAAAACCCGACACCAAGACATCTTCGGGCACTCGAAGTCCGGCCGCGTGCAGCGCGTAGATAACGCCAACGGCGGTTTGGTCATTGGCGCAGGCGAACACTTCTGGAAGGGGCGCATCGAGCGCGAGTCGCCCTCGCATGGCCCCTTCGCCGCCCGCGGACGTCCAGTCGGATTTGAGTATGTCGACGTCCGCGAGGGTGACGCCGCCCTCGTCGATAGCAGCTCTGAATGACGCCTCACGCGCCACGCTGTCGGGGCTGCCCTCGTGACCTGAGACGAAGCCGACGCGCTTTACGTGGTGAACGTCAATGAAATGCTGGGCGAGACTGCGCATCGCTTGCTCGTTGTCGACTCGTACCGTGATGGCGGCCGAAGAGTCGCCGCGGCCGGCGAGCAGCACGACGGGAATCCGACGGGAGAGGTCGGCGACTTCGTCTTCGACCAACACGCGATCGAGCATGATGAGTCCGTCCACCGTACCCGTCAGGTTCATCAACGGTGTCATGCCGGCCGGATGATTCTCGCCCGCGCCGCAGAGCAACAGAGAGTACCCATGGGCTGCCGCTCGGGCCTCGGCCCCTCGAATGACGATGTCGGTATAGAGAAGGCTCGCTTCTTCCACCGCGAGGACGTTGTTGTCGACCGCGGTCTGCATGAACACGAGCCCGAGGATCCAGTGCTTGCCGCTCGAAAGACCTCGGGCCACGGAGTTCGGAACGAATTCCAATTCACGCATCGCCGCCAAGACCTTGTCACGCGTAGCGGGACGAACTGAAGAGAGGGAGTTGAGTGCGCGACTGACGGTCGCGATCGAAACGCCAGCGCGCTGCGCGACGTCATAAATCGTTGGTTGAGAATCAACCACGCATTCCCCTTGGTCCCCCAACATCGACAACGCGTTGTTGCCTCTGTAACCGCTTACAAAATACACAGACGGGTCCCCTCTGTCAAGTCAGTAAAACCCTTATTTCGTAACGAAACTCTCCAACAATCATCGAAAAGTAAGCGTTTACAGCGCTTTTGGTGTAGTGAAAATTTTGCCAATCTTTTTTGGGCGCGATTTGCAATCTCCCTGGCGAGAATCACGCCAATTCCCTCCACGCGTCCATCACGTTCGGGAGGCGCGTCACCAACATATTCGAGACTTCCCTGGATTACCGGTCAGCTGAAAGTTCTCCAATCCGACGACCGTGTTCTCGTTGCCCCGGCCATCGCCCAGCCATCAAATCAACGTCATTCGATAGATTGGGGTTATCAATTCAGTGCATTCGCGCGTCGCCTTAATCAACGAGGTACCGGCGCTCGCATTCAGATCCATTGATTTCGACTGCCGCGCGGTGAAGTCGTTTCGGACGCGATGTCCCATGGAAGGTTCGGCGTTAACGAGATGAGTACGACCGGAGAACTCTTGGACGGGCGGTACCGATTGGGTACACTGCTCGGTCGCGGTGGAATGTCGGACGTCTTTCGAGCCGTCGACGAGGTAAACCGCACCGACGTGGCGATCAAGATCGTCCGCTCGCCGGACCGCGAATACGCTCAACGCCTCGCTCAGGAAGCCCAGGCCCTTCGACGGTTCTCCCATCCCGGACTGGTCCAACTGTTCGAGACCGGGGTCAACGGCGACATGGCGTACCTGGTGATGGAGTTTGTCGACGGTCCCAGCCTCGATCAGGAGCTTCGTCGCGGACCTCTGACGACCGCCGAGACCGCCTCGATTGGATCGTCGATCGCCGACGCGCTCGCTTACGCCCACGAACAGGGCGTGGTGCACCGCGACGTCAAGCCGGCGAACATTCTCATCGGCGCCGACGGACTGGCTCGACTCACGGACTTTGGCATCGCCCGATTGGTCGACGCATCGACGTTGACCCTTACCGGCACGATGCTGGGCACGGCCACGTACATGGCGCCCGAGCAGTTAGAGAATCACGCCGTAGGACCGAGCGCCGATGTCTGGTCGTTAGGCATCGTCTTGCTCGAATGCCTCACCGGCGAGCGCGTCTACGCCGGCACGCCGAGTGAGGTGCTGGCCCGACGAATGGCCGGACCGGTCACGTTGCCCGACGGTCTTCCGGTACCGTGGAAACTGCTTCTGACCGGGATGCTGGCGCCGATTCCCGATGAACGCCTCAGCGCTCTCGACGTGTCCACGATGCTGGCTGCGCCAGCCTTTCGAAATCCCTGGGTACGAATGAGCCCGTCGAGCGACATCACCACGATCGTGGGCGGCGCGGGCAAAGTACGAGGCGGACAAGACGGCGAGACGACCATCACGCCACCGCGGGTCGCTCCCAATGCGACTCGGGCGGCATCGGCGAGTTCGAATCGAACTCGCAACACGATTTTGATCGCCGCTCTCATTGTGGTCGTCATTCTCGGAGTAGTCGGACTGGCCTTCGCCCTGGGATCCAAAGGCCCGAAAGTCGTGACGACGACGACGATTCGCACAACGACGACGGTGCCGCCAACGACGACCACGACATTGCCCTCGATATCGCACTCCCTCACCAAGATGGTGAATGACGTGGTGGCTGGACAGAGTGCGCACGCCCTCGGCCCGCAAGTGGCTCAATCAATCTCCGGCGGAGCACAACAGGCGGTCACCGACCTCGCATCGGGAAACGCCCAGGCAGCCGCCAGTGACCTGCAAGGGGTGGCCACGGCTATCGCCAACGGCGTCGCCAACGGATACGTCACGCCGGCCTACGGGTCACTCCTTCAGGCCGACCTGAAATCACTCGCCAACGCGCTTGGTCTTAGTGCAGCAGCGAACCCGTCGTCTTCAACCACGACCACCTCGACGACGTCGCCCGGGAATGGGAATGGCAACGGCAATGGCCACGGGAATGGGAATGGCAACGGCCCTCCGTAGTCTTGATTGCGGAGGGCCGCTCGGCTTGAACCAATCCGACAGAATCGAAGCAGTGTCATCGTTTCCATAGGAGAAACCGCGATGTTGATCATAAACTCCCCAATCGTCGACGCGGGCCACGAGGACCCGGGCCACCCCGAGCGGCCGGAGCGACTGACCGCCGCCCTCGCCGGCGTCGGAGACCTGCATCTCGGTAACGACCTCCTCATCGCGTCCCCGTACAGCGCGACTCGAGCCGAACTCGAGCGAGTCCACGACGCCGCCTACCTCGACACACTCGGCGTCTTCTGTTACGAAGGCGGTGGCGCCCTGGACGACGACACCTACGCCACCTACGACTCGTGGTCGATCGCGCAACTCGCCGCCGGCGCCGGCCTCTCGGTGATCGAGGAGATGAGCCGACGTCGCGACGCCGTGGGATTCATTGCGGTGCGTCCCCCGGGCCACCACGCACTGCGCGATCACGCGATGGGATTTTGTCTCTTGAATAACGTGGCGATCGTGGCCGCCGCTCTTCGAGCGCGTGGAGAACGAGTCGCCATCATCGACTGGGACGTCCATCACGGCAACGGAACTCAAGCGATTTTCTGGAACGACCCCAACGTCTTGTTCGTTTCCATTCACCAATGGCCCCTCTACCCCGGTAGCGGTAGCGCGAGAGAAATTGGGGGAATGGACGCCCTCGGTCTCAGCGTGAATATCCCCCTGCCACCGGGGGCCACGGGCGACGTCCTCATCAGAGGTTTCGACGAGGTCGCGGCACCAATCATCGACGACTTCGCACCGGCCTGGGTGCTCGTCTCGGCCGGCTACGACGCCCACCGCGCCGATCCCTTGGCCGACCTGGAGTTCTCGAGCGGTGACTTCGCTCGTATCGCCGCCAGGGCCGCCGACTTCACGGCGCCCGGTCGATTGGCGTTGTTCCTCGAAGGCGGGTACAACCTCGAGGCGCTTCGAGACTCCGTGGCGGCCACGCTCTCGACGCTGCTCGGCGGCGAGTACGTCGCCGAGCACTCGACGAACGGCGGTGAGGGCGTTGAAGCCATCGCCCGTACACAAAACGAACGCCGCCTCGCGCTCCAGTTGGCCCACGACGTGAGACGCGCGGAGACCGATCGCTGATCGCCGTTCGACCAAGCGGCGAACGCCGATGCCCGGGAGTCGCCACGGCTTCGTGTGTACTGTTCGAGAATGATCGTCTTCCTTCACGGCGTACCCGAGACATCCGCTCTCTGGGACAAGGTGCGCGCCGAGTTCGATGATGAGACCGTCGCACTTTCGCTCCCGGGATTCGGAAGTGCGCGTCCACCCGGATTCGGAGCCACCAAGGACGACTACGCCGACTGGCTCGTCGGCGAACTGGAGAAGTTCGACGCCCCTGTCGATCTCGTCGGTCACGACTGGGGAGCGCTCCTCACGTACCGAATCGCCACGACTCGCGGGGACCTCCTGCGTTCCTGGACCGCCGACATCGCCAACGGCGTCCACCCCAACGTGAAGTGGCACCAGTACGCGCAGACTTGGCAGACGCCCGGTGAGGGGGAGGCGTACTTCAAGGCCATCCACGACAGGCCGATCGAAACCATGGCCGAGGCCTACGAAGGATTCCACCTCAACCACGACGACGCGCTCACCTTGGCCAAATGGTCCGACGACACCATGGGCACCTGCATCCTCGATCTCTACCGCTCCGCCACGCCGAACGTTCATCACTCCTGGGGAGCGGAATTTGGACCGACGTCGGCGCCGGGGTTGATCCTCTTCGCCGAACTCGACACGTTCGGCAACGAGGCGATGTCCCATGAAGTTGCCCGGACCTTCGGTGCTCGAGAGGCGACCCTAAAGGGGGTCGGACACTGGTGGGCCCTCGAAGGACCGAGGGAAGCGGCCACGGTTATCAAGGACTTCATCCAGTCGGTTGACTGAGGTCACCTCGCGAAGGCACCTTGGTCAGTGAACGCGTCGCACCAGCACGAAGGCCACCGCCAACGCAATCATCGCGATTGACATACAGCGGAGTGCCCGCTCGGACGGTACCAGCAAGAAGTCGCGATCAATCGGTCGAACCGTGCCGTCGGCGAATCTGATCTCGCCCTCGATGGACGTCACCCGACGACGGATCATGCGTACGGGATTGGAAAGGTTCCGCTGCGCGGCGGACAGTAGAGCGGCCGCGGCGGCGAGCACCACGGCCGACCACGTGATCGTCGACGTCTGCGCGTACGCCGACGTCAGAACCGGAAACGCGCCCCAGGAGAGCGCGAAGCCCAAATCGGTATGCACGAGTCCGCCAAAGAGCTCCAGGTCGTAGGCCAGCACAAAAAAGGCGCCCACGATGATGAACCCCAATAGCCCGAAACCGACACGCGTGATGCCGATAACGCCCAATGCCACTGCGCCGCCGAGTCCCACCGCGGCGGCGCCACTCAAGAGCCACGAGGGCAACGCCGTGGAGAGCGGGCGACCGCGCAGTTCATCCAGCGCGTGCGCCGCGATGCCCACCGCGAGGAAGAACGCCAACAACGTCGCAATGAGCGTCGTCCAGTTGACGCGGGGCGCGATCATGGCGCCGAGCACCACGTAAGAGAGGTGCCACGCGGTGTAGGGCGGATGGAGTACCGCACGCATGTCACGCCAGGTGCTTCGCTGACCGGTCGCGTAGAACGCCGGTCCCTCGACGCTCTTAGTCACCACTCGCCTTGGTGGCCCACATGACGAGCCCCCCGCCGAGAGACATCGGCTTCGCCTGAACATCGACCATCCCGGCCGCCTTCCAGTATCCAATCGTCGCCTCGAGCGAGTGCCGGGCGTAGTGTCCCTCGATGTTGGGACCGAGGAAGCGTCCCACTTCGTACCACTCTCGCCCGCCGGTGAGGAGACCGCCGACGGGCAACACCCATCGGGTGTAACACCACCACAAGGGACGCCAGAATCGAGAGGGCGGGACATAGAAGTCCATGCCGGCGAGCACACCACCGGGTTTGAGAACTCTGACCAGTTCAGCGACGGTCGCCGCGGGGTCATCGACGTAGCGAAGGAGATACGTGAACGTCACGTCATCAAAGCTTTCGTCGGCGAACGGCAGGTCCTCGGCACGACCCTGCACGAGGCGCACCCCGGCTTCGCCACGACGCGACAATTTTTGTCGCGCATTCTCGAGCATGTTGGAGTTGAGGTCTATCCCGGTGATCTCGGCGCCGGTCGCCGCACGCAGCGCCAGCGCGACGCCGGCCGTGCCGGTCGCAACGTCGAGGACCGATTCACCCGGAGTCGCGTTCACCTTTTCCACCACCGCCGAACGCCAGCGACGGTCCTGACCCATCGACAGGAGATAGCCCAGTCGGTCGTAGCGCGACGGCAGGCCATTGAACAACTTGGTGGCAAATCGATTTGGATCGAGTCCCGTGCCTTGTGACATCACCATCTTTCGTGTTTCATGCAGATTACGCCCTCGCGCTTTGTGGCAATGCCGCTCCCGTCTCCTTTTGTGCAACGGGGTGAGAATCCGATTAGATGACGGAACGACCTCGAGCGATGCGCCGTTTCGTGTCGAGTTCGATGAGGTTCCACGGGAGCTCACGCAGCGCCCGTGGAAGGTGACGGTTGACCATACCGGCGCGCGAGACAATCTTCTCGAAGCGCTTCTGGTCCCGTGGCGTCCACGGCAACCCCAGCTCCTCTCGGAACGGCGACGGTAGAAAGCCCACCGTGAGGAATCGGTGACTCGGACCGAGCGAGCGCGCGAGCGGCGCCGGTAGAAAATCGAGTGAGGCCAGTCCTCTCAAGTAGGCGCGCGTGACGTCGTCCATCGACACGTCGCGTACCGAAGTCGTCCAATAGGCGTCGAAGGTCGATCGGTCCTCCGGCCAGCGCGACACGTTCACCTGAAGTGTCGTGGCGAAACGGCCGCAGTGCCGCAAGAGCGTCGCGAACTCGACGTCGCTCACCGGTCCGATGAAGGACGTCACGGCGTCAATGACGCCACGGAACATGCACGCCGCGACCCAGAGTTGAAGGTCCGGATCGAGTGCGTCGTAGACGACGGCGCTGTCGTGATCGGAATGGACCAATCGATGCTGGGCGTTTACCTCTCGCCGTATCACCGCTCGCTCGTGTTCGGTGCCCGAGAGAGCCACCATGATGAAGGCGAGCGTCGTCCGCGTACGTTTTATCGGATGCTTGCGTAGTGCGCCGCTATGGACTTTGCTTTCAACAATGGCGTGACCGATGGGCAGGCGAGACAACTGCATGATCACGTTGGCGCCGGCCGGTGCGAGGGCGAGTCCACTAATGAGCAGTCGACGAATGTCGGGCGAAATCGAAGCGTCCGGAGACACTGGAGGCCCGTCGGATTCACTCGTCAATGATTCTCTATCGTCGGAGGTTGGACGGCTCAATCGTACCGGCGATTTCCATTGGGCCGACATGTCGCGCAACACCATAGACGCCAAGAAGCCGTACCGATCTCGTCATCGCGGACAACCCGACCGATATTCATGCCAAAGGCGATACTCTCCTCGTAGACGAAGCTCAACGTCAGCCAGAGAGAAAGTCCGCAGCTCGACCTTGATGAAGGCACAGGAGTCCCTCTACACCGACCGATACGAGTTGAGCATGCTCGACGGCGCACTCGCCTCGGGTCTGATCAACGCCCAAGCGACCTTCGAAGTGTTCACTCGTGCGCTGGCCAACGGCTACCGCTACGGAGTCGTCGGCGGCACCGGACGCCTCCTCGACGCGCTCGACTCATTCTCGTTCGACGACGAGACCATCTCGTGGCTTCTCAACCAACACATCGTGAGCAACGAACTGGCCACGTTTCTCTCGACCTACCGGTTTGCCGGCACAATCTACGGCTACTCAGAAGGCGAAGTGTTCACGTCCTTATCGCCGATTCTGCGCATCGAGGGCCGTTTCTGCGACTTGATACTCGAGACCCTCGTGCTTTCGATCCTCAACTACGACTCTGGTGTGGCGACGAAGGCCGCGCGTGTCGTACACGCGGCCGAGGGGCATCGTCTCATCGAGATGGGATCACGTCGAACGAATGAAGTCGCGGCGATCGCGGCGGCCCGCGCGGCCTACGTCGCCGGATTCGACGCGACGAGTAATTTGGCGGCCGGAAAGATCTACGGCGTCCCGACCGCGGGCACCGTAGCGCACGCCTTCGTACTGGCTCACCACAGTCAACGCGAAGCCTTCGAAGCCCAGGTCGCCGCGCAGGGACCGGGCACGACGTTGCTGGTCGACACCTTCGATACCGAGGCCGGTACGGAACTGGCGCTCGACGTCGCCGGGCCCCATCTGGGGGCCATCCGCATCGACTCGGGAGACTTGGCCGACTCAACTCGTCGGTCACGCAAACTGCTCGATCAACGCGGAGCGACGAACGTCAAGATCACGGTGACCGGCGACCTCGACGAGTTCGCGATCGCCCGTTTACTCGCGGCCGATGCGCCGGTCGATTCCTTCGGCGTCGGCACGAAGTTGGTCACGGGCTATATGCCTCCGGGCTTCGTCTTCAAATTGGTCGCCATCGAAGACGGCTCGACGATGCGGCCAGTCGCGAAGCGCTCAATCGGCAAGATGTCGAGCGGAGGCGCCAAGGACGCGTTCCGACTCTTCGTGGACGACGAGGCGGTCACGGAACTATTGATAACTCGCGACTCCGGCGTCGCGCAACCTTCCGAAATCAATCGAGCGCTCACGCACCTCCTCGTCGATCACGGCGTCGCCGTCGTTGATCGGTCGTTAGAGCACACTCGGACCACGGCGAAGGTGGCGCTCGCGGAATTGCCGCGGCGCGCGTTTGCGCTTCGTGCGGGCGACCCGGTCCTCGCGACCGTGATCGACTCGCCCTCGACGCCGGCGCACTCGAACCAATGAGTGGCGCAGTGGTGCCTCGTCTGTCACCCGAGAGGCGCGCCTTCATTGTGGTCGACCCGCAGTCGGATTTCTTCGAAGGCGGCCCACTCCCCGTCTCCGGCGCGACAGAGACCGCCGAGAGCATCGCACGGTACTTACGTGATCGGGGCGACACCTTCGACTTAAGAATCGTCACCCAAGACTGGCACGTCGATCCGGGTGGCCATTGGTCCGACAACCCGGATTACGTCACGTCGTGGCCGGTGCACTGCGCCGCGAACACCGGCGGCGCACAAATTCATGCGTCACTCGCGGACGAGAAGTGGGACGCGGTGATACGCAAAGGTCTGCACGAAGGCGCCTACTCCGGCTTCGAAGGTGCGAGCGACGACGGATCGACGTTGGCGGAACTTCTCGCGACGAATGACGTTCACTACGTGACAGTGGTCGGTTTCGCGACTGACCACTGCGTGAAGGCGACGGCGCTTGATGCGCGCGCACTGGGATTTGATGTCAACGTGGCGCTCGATCTCTGCGCGGGTGTTGATCCCGAGACGACGCGTCTGGCGATCTCGGCCATGAGCGAGGCCGGTGTCACCTTCGCGACCTCTAGCGAACCTTGAGCGTCGTCAGTTCAGTTACGGCAGTGACTCGATGAGGCGCGCGAGCTCGTCGCGACGGTAACCGTGTCCCCTGGCGAAATCGATCAGTTCGCGAGCTCGCGACACCACCGCACCGACCTCGGGCGTGCCCGAAACGGTGATTCCTCGACCGCGACGGAACTCCAACAGTCCCTCGTCGCGCAACATGCGAAGCGCCCGAAGGACCGTATTGGAGTTGACGTTGAGTACGGCCGCCAGGTCTCTCGCCGGGGGTAGGCGTTCACCGCGTTGCGCCTCGCCGTCGGCGATCGCTCGCCGCAATTCCGCGGCGACTTGATCATGCAGTGCCACAGATTCTTGGGGAGTCAACTTGACACTCAACATGGTGCTAGATATAGTAGCACCAAAGCGGAGTTCATTACTAACCGGAGATTGACCATGAGCCCAGTCCTTACCGCAGCTGCCCCCGAAAGTACACCCGTCGTGACCGCGATCTCCCTCGAACACCGAGAAGTGGAACGGTTGCTCATCGAAGAGGCGCGACGACGCCAGCGCCGTCGACAGCGCGTCATTGCCGCGATCGTCTCGACCCTCGTCGCCGCCGCCGGCGTCGCCTACGCCGTGACCAGTGGGACGTCGAGACCGAGATCACGACCGATCTCCGGTCAGCCGGTGTCGTCGGCGGCCTTCCCCATCTGCACGGCAAATCATCTGCACCTGTCCCTGTCCGGCCGACCCAACGGCGCGGCCGGCACGATCTATTACACGTTGAAGCTCATGAACAACGGTCCGGAATGCACCGTCGCGCCGGTCGTGGCGAGGGGGTTCAACCCGACGAGTTCGCGTTACGCGGGGCCGTGGTCGCGCACCTACGTGACCAGTCGAACCAAGACGGTCCTGACGACCGGTCGCGCGGCGTACGTGCCGTTGGGCATCGGACAGAGCGTCAACTGGCCGACGTCGCTGTGCCGACCGGCGATCGTCAACGCCATTCGCGTCGCCCTGGCCGGGAATCACTCCGTCATCGGCGCGGTGGCCTTACGCACTTCGGTCTGCACGATCACCCAAAGCATGCACACGCAGTCCGCGTCATTGAATCCCAGCGGCGTGTAGCGAATTCCCTTAATTGTCGAGACGTCCCACGCTCGTCAGAATGTGTTCAGCCTGGCGCAGTAACGGCGCGTCGATCATTCGGCCCTCGTAGCGAAACGCCCCGTGTTCGTGGGCGGCCGCCCGGAGGACGCCGGCCGCCCACTCGATCTCACCATCAGTCGGGCGATAGGCCGCTCGTACAACCTCGACTTGTGAGGGATGAATGCAGGCGGTCGCGGAAAAGCCCGACGCGGCGGCGTCTTGCGCCTCGGCGCGCAGTCCCTCCGTGTCCGCGATGTCGAGGTGAATGGCGTCGATCGCCGCGCGCGTGTGCGTTCGTGCACTGAGGAGCACCCGGGAACGAGCGAAGCGGGCGAAGTCGCGGTAGTGGCCACTTTCGTTTCGGCTCGTGCGTCCGCCGAGGGAGGCGAGCAGATCCTCGGCGCCCCACATCAGGGCGATCGTGGGGCCCGCGGCGGCGATGGCCGAGGACTCGAGGACGCCTTTGGCCGTCTCACACAAGGCAATGACATTGCGGCCCGCGAGGGCCTCAACCTGCTCGCCGGATTCAGTCTTCGCCAGCATCACCAGGGAATACGGCGTTTGATCGAGGGCTTCGAGATCGAGCCCGAAGTCCACTGAATCGACCGGGTTGACGCGCAGAATCGTCCGTTGTGGATCGAGCAGCTTCTCAATCACGGCGGCTCGAGCGGCGGCACGGTCACCGGCGTTGACGCCGTCTTCCAGGTCGAGGATCACCATGTCGGACGCCGCGGCGGCCTTGGCGAATCGATCGGGGCGATCGGCGGGACAGAAGAGCAACGCCGGACCGAGGGGCGTCCAACTCACGCTGACGGCCTCGTGAGCACCATGGTCGAGCGCTTCGCCACGGCGACCACCTCGCCGTGTTGGTTGCGGGCGGTGTGTTCGAAGCTCACGATACCGGCGCCGGGCCGACTGGCCGAGAGGCGCTTCTCGAGTACGACGGTCTCGGCGTAGAGGGTGTCGCCGTGGAAGACGGGCTTGGGGAAGACGACGTCAGAGAAACCGAGATTGGCGATGATGGTGCCCTGGGTCAACTGAGCGACCGATAGACCCACCAGCGTCGACAGCGTGAACAGGCTGTTGACCAGTCGCTCACCGAAGGGCTGTTGCGCGGCCCACGCCCCATCGAGGTGAAGAGCCTGCGGGTTCATCGTCAGCGTGGAGAACACGACGTTGTCTGCTTCGCTCACCGTTCGCCCGGGTGCATGACGATAGAGGGCGCCGACTTCGAGCTCCTCGTACCAGAGTCCACGCTGCTCGTACACCGGACGCTCGTCGTCACTCATAGTGCCAACCTCATTTCTGGCCCCGTGGCCGCGCGTACATCATCGACGCTCACGCCGGGCGCCGTTTCACGAAGAACCAAACCTCCTTCATCAACGTCGATGACCGCGAGGTCGGTGATGATGCGGTGCACACAGTGCTTACCGGTGAGGGGCAGCGAACACTCCCGCACGATCTTGTGCTCGCCCTCTCGGGTCAAGTGTTCCATCATCACGATCACTCGCTTGGCGCCGTGCACCAGGTCCATGGCGCCGCCCATGCCCTTGACCGTCTTGCCCGGGACGATCCAGTTCGCGAGGTCGCCGTCCTGGGAGACCTCCATGGCACCGAGGACCGCGACGTCGATGTGGCCACCGCGGATCATCGCGAAGGAGGTCGCCGAATCGAAGAACGACGCGCCGGGCAAGGTGGTCACCGTCTCCTTGCCGGCATTGATTAAGTCGGCGTCGACGTGTTCGTTGTCGGGGTACGGGCCGACTCCGAGTATCCCGTTCTCCGAGTGCAGCACGACCGTGACGTCGTCTCCCAGGTAGTTCGGCACCAAGGTTGGCATGCCAATGCCCAGGTTCACGTAGTCACCGTCGTTCAACTCGGCGGCGACCCGTGCGGCGAGCTGCTCACGCGAGCGCGCCATTAGCCAGTTCCTTCGTCGGTAACGGTGCGCACGGTGCGTCGCTCGATCCGTTTTTCCGGATTCTCAGCGAGGACGACCCGCTGGACGAAGATACCCGGCGTGTGCACGCTGGCGGGATTAATCTCCCCCGGTTCGACGAGCTCTTCCACCTCAGCGATCGTGATGCGCCCGGCCTGGGCGCAGAGGGGATTGAAATTCTGGGCGGCCTTTTCGTAGATGAGATTGCCGTGCCGGTCTCCGACGCGCGCGTGCACCAGCGCGAAGTCACAGGTAATCGCGTGCTCCAAGACGAATTCGACGCCGTCGAAAAGGCGAATCTCTTTGGGCTCCGAAGCCAACGCAATCGATCCGTCGGGAGCGTAACGAAGCGGCAGCCCCCCGTCGACCACCTGCGTGCCGACGCCCGCGCGCGTGTAGAACGCGGCGATGCCGGCGCCGCCGGCTCGCAGACGCTCCGCCAACGTGCCCTGGGGAACCAGTTCGACCTCGAGTTCTCCGGAGAGGTATTGACGGGCGAACTCGCGATTCTCCCCGACATAGGAACCGGTCGTTCGGCGAATGCGTTTCTCCTGCAGCAGCATGCCGAGTCCGAACTTATCAACGCCACAGTTATTGCTCACCGTCACGAGATCGCCGATACCGGTGGCGAGAACCGCTTCGATCAGCACCGACGGCAGGCCGCTGAGTCCGAATCCGCCGACGGCCAGAGACGAGCCTTGGACGATGTCGGCGACCGCGTCGGCCGCACTGGCGACTACCTTGTCCATCCCGTTACCGCCTTCTCACAACATCAGAATGACATCGTCGCGCGCGAATCGACCGTCTCACGAACTGATCTCCGTCGACGACTTCAGCGGAGCCAGCCGTGCCACAACCTCGTCTACGACCACCGAATCACCTTCTCGCACAAGGATAACCACGGTGCCGTCGCGCGGAGCCACGAGCACGTGTTCCATTTTCATCGCTGATACCACGACCAGCGCCTCGCCGGCGCGCACGTTGGCGCCCGATGTCGAACGCACTTGCACCACGGTGCCGGGCATGGGGCTTCGCACGTCATTGGAAGCTGCGGCAACGCTACGAGCGCGAATCGCAAGGTCTTCTTCGGCGAGCGACCACGTCTCTCCGCCCACACTGACCCACGTCGAAGAGCCCTCGATCCGGTACCGGGCACGATGTGACTCGCCATTCAATGTGATGAACTCCCCACCATCTCGATCGATGAGAGTTACGGCAACTTCGGAGCCGCCGTTGAACGAAACACGTGCCGCGTCGCAAGTACCCGACACGTTCACGACCATGACGGCGCCCCCATCAACAACCACGCGCAACGTCAGCGGACGATGTCGTCCACCGCTTCGCCACCCGCGCATCGCACTCCACGGATCGGTGATCGTTCCGGTTGGTGTCAATCGTGACAACCACGTCAGTGCGTAAAGGGCGAAGGCTTCAACCGACGGCTGTGTCGCCACGAGCGACGCCACCTCACGCTCGATGAGCCCCGTGTCGAGTTTGGCGACCACCACGTCGGGATGCGCGACGAGACGACCCAGGAAACCGACGTTGGTGGTGACGCCGAAGATCACGGTCTCTTCCAGCGCTCTTTGGAGCCGGTCCAACGCGCTCTCTCGATCGGGACCCCACGCCACGATCTTCGCCAACATGGGGTCGTAGTCGGTCGCCACGTCGAGACCATCGAGCAGGGCGCTGTCCACCCGAACGCCCTCGCCGGTGGGCTCGTGAACCTCCAACACCCGCCCACTCGTCGGGAGGAAGCCGCGTAGCGGATTTTCGGCGTAAACGCGCGCTTCGACACTGTGTCCGTGGATGCGCGCGGACATCACGTCGTCTCCGAGGGGTTCACCCGCCGCTACTCGCAACTGCTGTTCGACGAGGTCCAGGCCCGTCACCATCTCGGTGACCGGATGTTCGACCTGTAGACGGGTGTTCATCTCCATGAAAAAGAACTCATCCGGTCGCGAGGCCGCGACGATGAACTCAACCGTTCCTACGCCGACGTAGTCGACACTTCGTGCGGCGGCGACCGCGGCCGCCCCCAGGCGCTCTCGCGTCACATCGTCAATCAATGGTGACGGCGCCTCTTCGACCACCTTCTGGTGGCGACGCTGCAGCGAGCATTCGCGCTCACCTAAATGCACGACGGTGCCATAGTGATCGGCCAGGACCTGCACTTCGATGTGACGGGGTCGCTCGATGTATCGCTCGAGAAACAACGTGTCGTCGCCGAACGCCGACGTCGCCTCTCGGCGGCCCCTGGTGAGTGCTTCGAGGAGATCGACTTCGCGTTCCACGAATTGCATACCCTTGCCACCGCCTCCGGCCGACGGCTTCACCAGGACCGGGAATCCGATTTCCCGGGCCGCCTCTAGGAGCTCGCGGTCAGTCATTCCCTTCTCGACACGGCCCGGGACGACCGGAACGCCCGAGACGGCGACGTGGCGCTTCGCTTGGATCTTGTCGCCCATCAATCGGATGGCGTCCGACGACGGCCCGATGAAAACCACCCCGTTCGCGGCGCACGCGTCGGCGAAGTACGCGTTCTCCGAGAGGAAGCCGTAGCCCGGGTGAACGGCGTTCGCGCCCGAACGCGTGCAAGCTTCCATCACGCGCTCGATGTTCAAGTAGCTCTCGCGAGCGGGCGTCGCGCCCAGGTACAGCGAATCGTCGGCTTCGAGAACGTGGCGAGCTTCCCGGTCGGCGTCACTGAAGACGGCGACGGACCTGATGTCGAGACGGCGCAAGGTTCGAATGACGCGGACCGCAATCTCGCCTCGATTGGCGACGAGCACCGATTCGAACACCGATCACATCCGAAAGACGCCGTAGGCCACGTCCTCGAGCGGCGCGTTCGCGCAGACCGAGAGCGCGAGACCGAGGACGGTGCGCGTCTCGAGGGGATCGATGATCCCGTCGTCCCAGAGTCGCGCGGTCGAGTAGTACGCGTTGCCTTCATTTTCGTAGCGCTCGCGAATCGGGGCCTGGAACTCCTCTTCCTCTTCGGCGCTCCACGTGCCGCCGGCACCTTCGATCTGCGTTCGTTTCACGGTCGCCAGGACAGCGGCCGCCTGATCGCCGCCCATCACCGAGATTCGCGCGTTGGGCCACATCCACAGGAACCGCGGCAAATAGGCCCTTCCGCACATCGAGTAGTTGCCGGCGCCGAAGGAGCCGCCAATGATCACGCTCAACTTGGGGACTCGCGCGCAGGCCACCGCGTTCACCATCTTCGCCCCGTGTTTGGCGATACCACCGGCTTCGTACTCGCGTCCCACCATGAACCCGGTAATGTTCTGCAAGAACACCAGCGGGATCTTGCGCTGATCGCATAGCTCGATGAAGTGCGCACCCTTCAGCGCCGACTCCGAGAACAGCACACCATTATTGGCGACGATCCCGACCGGGTGTCCCCAGAGATGAGCGAATCCGGTGACCAGTGTGGTGCCGTATTCCGCCTTGAACTCATGGAAGAGGCTTGCGTCCACGAGTCGCGCAATGACCTCACGCACGTCGTAGGACGTTCGCGTATCTGACGGCACGACGCCGTAAAGGTCACTCGGATCGACGGTTGGTTCTTCGCTCGCTTGCACCGTCCACGGAGCGTCGGTTCTCGCCGCCAGCGTCGACACGATCGAACGCACAATTGACAACGCGTGTGCGTCGTCGTCGGCCAGGTGGTCCACGACGCCCGACGTGCGTGCGTGTACCAGTCCCCCGCCCAGATCTTCATCCGTCACGATCTCGCCGGTCGCGGCCTTCACGAGCGGCGGACCACCCAAGAAGATGGTCCCCTGCCCGCGCACAATGACGCTCTCATCGGACATGGCGGGTACGTACGCCCCACCGGCCGTGCACGAGCCGAGCACGGCCGCGATCTGGGCGATGCCTAACGAACTCATTCGTGCCTGGTTGTAGAAGATCCGCCCGAAGTGCTCGCGGTCGGGGAAAACCTCGTCCTGGCGCGGAAGAAATGCGCCACCCGAGTCGACGAGATAGAGACAGGGCAGTCGATTCGCCAACGCCACCTCCTGGGCGCGCAGGTGCTTCTTCACGGTCATCGGGTAGTACGTTCCACCCTTGACGGTCGCGTCATTCGCGACGATGACGCACTCGCGACCGCTGACGCGACCTACTCCCGTGATGATGCCGGCACCGGGCGCCTCGTCGTCGTACAGCTGATAGGCCGCGAGCGGTGAGAGTTCCAGAAAGGGACTGCCGCGATCGAGGAGAGTGTCGACTCGTTCGCGCGGAAGGAGCTTGCCGCGCTGCACGTGGCGCTCTCGCGACGACTCGGGTCCTCGTGAGTAGTGATCCAGCCGAGCGTTCAGCACTTCGACGAGGGCGCGATGGGCCGACGTATTACGCGCGAAGGATTCGCCGTGACGGTCGACGGCACTGGAAAGTCGCTCCACGTGATCCCCCTATTTGAGTTAGTTATGATTAACTGAAATAGTGTACCAACGAAGTACCGATCCGTCCAGAGGGAGGTAGGCGAATGAACGAGGTGACCCGGCGAAGTCGCATGAAGGCAGAACGGCGCCGCCAGCTCGTTCGCGCCGCCACCCGACTCTTTGCCGAACGAGGTTTCCGCGCGGTCTCCATGGAGGATCTCGCCGCGGAGGCCGGCGTTAGCGGCCCGGCCGTCTACCGACACTTCGCCAGTAAAGAGGCCCTGCTCGCCGATCTCCTCATCGACGTGAGTCAACAATTACTGGAGCACGGCACGCAACGAGCGAAGAACGTGTCGACGTTCGAGTCACTGAAGTTACTCATTGCCTTTCACACTGATTTCGCATTACGCGATCGTGACCTGATTCGGATTCAGGATCACGATTTCGCCAATCTCGCACCCGAGGACGCCCGTACCGTGAGCCGCCTTCAGCGGGCGTATCTCGACGTCTGGGTCGAGGTCCTTCGCCAGATCGATCCGACTCTCGGCGAAAGTGTTGCGCGCACCAAGATCCAAGCAGTGTTCGGGCTGATTAATTCGACACCGCACAGCGCGTCGCATCGCGATACCGAGACCACGCGATCGATACTCGAAGAAATGGCCCTCGACGCGCTCGGCCGCACTCTCGCACCTTGAACGTCAGTCAGAATTGCTCGGTGGCACTACGCGTCGCGACTAACGCAGCATCGCCGTCGCGCGGTACACGTCGGTGACGTAGGGCAACTCGAACCGCTCGGGCAGCGGGTCCACCACCCTCTTGACGTCGCGCAGCAACGTTCGCTGTTCATCGTCGTCCATCACCGCGATGTAACTGGTCGTGAGGACTCGTTGGAACAGTCCCTCGTGATCGAGCAGCTGGCGATGATTGAACTTCTTCCGCTCGATGTTGACGAACGGTCCCGACGACAAGATCGGTGTGAAGTCTTGGCCCACCTCGTAGGGCTGGTGCGTCGGCCAGCGCATGGCCTCTCCCAGTTCAGCGACCCACGGAATCGATTCATCGCGTTCGTTCCATAAGACGCCGAGGCGACCGCCGTCGACTAGGACTCGATGAATCTCCTCCAGAGCCACTGGTGCGTCAAACCAGTGAAAGGCCTGAGCCACGACCACGCAATCGACCGTGGCGTCACGGAGTGGAATCGCGACGTCGCGACCGTCAAGGACATCCACGGTCGGCAGACGCTCGCTCAGTACCTGTCGCATTCCCGGTGTTGGTTCGACGGCCGTGATATTCGCGCAGAACTCAACCAACTGTCCGGTAAAGATTCCGGTGCCCGCGCCGAGGTCAAGGACGTGCAGGTCCTCTTCAATGCCGAGCGAGTCAACCAGGAACGTCACGGCGTCGCGGGGATAGTCTGGTCGCGCCAATCGATAGCGCTCGCCGTCGGCGAAACCGGACGTGCCGTGAATTTGTGGGTGCTCGGCCAAGTTCGCCATCCCCGATTGTGACGTTCTTCCACAATCTACGGGGCCACGGGTCACCTCCGGCGGGGCCACGACCAGGGCTCGGAAGATTTGACCCATGTATCCAACTCGCCGTTTCGCTGTGGCACTATTGGCGGATGTCAGACGTGAACCAAGTGAACGGTCGTCGGCTGCTCCAAATCACCTTGGGTCTCGTCGCCTGCGTACCTTTCGCGTCGGGAATGGTGTCAATTCTCAAGGGACCTACCGCCCTACCTGGTGACGTGGGCATTGTCTCGCCGAATCTCGACAGTGAATTCAGGTTCACCAACGTCTTTTGGATTGTGGTGGCCCCGATTGTTTGGTTCTCTCTCCCCAGCATTGAGAGAAAGAATCCGGCCTTGCGTCTTGTGTTGGCAACCGCATTCTTGGGTGGCTTTGCCCGACTGATTTCGTGGCGCAAGATTGGTCGACCACATCCAATATTCATTGCCGCGACTGGCTTAGAACTGATCGGAATGCCGGCGCTGGCGTTTTGGCAGCGATACGTCGCCTCCGCTAGTGAGGAAGCACTCGTTACGAGCAGTACTTCTGATTCCTAGATCCGAAGAATGGGTCGGTGACGAGATGACGGGCGAAATTGGGCATGAGTTGCCAACGGCCGTTTGTTATGCGAAGGAGAGGAAACCCGAAGTAATGCAAAGACCGAAGGCGTCGATCACGAGAAATCCGACAATGAGCGTAATAACAACGGCCCGAGTCCAGCGGCCCCGAAGTTGGTACGACGGCGACGGCATGTACCAGTTCGGCAGCAGCGACGGCGATCGAAGGTCTCCTCCGCCCCAAGCGACCGCGTCGTCGGCGAGCGCAGTGATCGGCTGGGCGGCCAACGCGAGTGCCGTCAACTCCTCATCGGAAAAGGGCGTCTCGTCGACGGGGATGACATCCGATCCGTGGTCCACACTGGCCTCCATTGACTCACATTGAGCGTACGGGAGATTCAGTCTCACCGGACTTCACTTCGTTACAGTCGCCCCATGACGAACATCTGAACATCTATATCAAGGCCCTTAGCGACGTTTAGCCGATATTGAAGGTCTTGGCCAGGTTACCGAGGCCGCCAAGGCCGCCCCCGCTGTTATTACCCTGCTCCGGAATGTACGGCTGCAAGGCGTGGGCCAGTCCCGGCAGGGTCATGGTCTGCAGGTGGACCTTGCCCGGTCCCGTCAGCTTCGCCAAGAAGAGTGCCTCGGCACCGAAGAACATGTTCTTGATGCCCTTGACCATCTGGATGTCGAGGGTGACCTTGGCTTCGAAGAGTCCGATGTGTCCCGGGTGGACCAGAATGGATTCACCGGCGGCGAGTTCGTAGGTGACGAGCTCGCCGGAGAGTTCGATCCAGGCCGTTCCGGCGCCGGCGATGCGCTGGAGGATGAAGCCATTACCGGAGAAGACGCCCACTCCGAGCTTTTGCTGGAAGCCGATGTTGAGCGTGACGCCGTCGGTGCTCGCCAAATAGCCGTGCCGAGACACCATGTACTCGTTGTCGGCGTCGATGTGAATCGGCATGATTCGACCGGGCAGTTTGGTGGCGAAGGCGACGGTCGCGTTGTCCGCCGAGGCGGTGTACTGGGACATGAAGATCGTCCCGCCGGCGACGGCGCGCTTGAGCACACCGACGAATCCGGAGCCGCCAGCGCCGGCGGTCTGGGTCGTCATCACCACGGTGGGTGACATCCACGAGAGTTCACCGCCCTGGGAGATCACTGACTGGCCCGACTTGAGTTGGACTTCGAGCACCGGCAAGGTGTCACCGATCACGCGATGCGCGACCCCGGTGCCATCACTGTCAGCGAATGCGGGCAGCGCGCCATCAATTTCTTCGGTCATTGCGATCCTTTCGATTTGGTCAATTCATACTGACATGAAATCAGATTCCCCGACAGGTCCAAAGTGATCCTTGCGTGACGCCAAATCGTTGAACGTGGCGCGTGGGTCATAGGTCGAATGGCCTCGAATACCCGACCAAAGTCCCAAAATAAGAGGAGTAAACTGAGATTCGGCCCCTCTTGCGGTACTAAACCCGTCGCGGGACTTTTGTCGAGTTGTATTGAAGGAGAACGCTGCGTGGAGCCGACCAACGACCAGGACCCGAGTTACTACCACAAGGTAGTGGACTGCCAGTGGGCCTGTCCCGCGCACACCAACGTGCCCGGCTACATCCGGATGATCGCCCAGGGTCAGTTCGACGACGCCTACATGCTGAACCGCGAGTCCAACGTCTTTCCGGGAATCCTCGGACGCACCTGCGACCGACCCTGTGAGCCGGCCTGTCGGCGCGACCGCGTCGACGGTCAGCCGGTCGCCATCTGTCGACTGAAGCGGGTCGCCTCGGACTTGAAGGGCGATATCTCGGACCGTCTCCCCACCATTCCCACGGAGAAGAACGGCAAACGGATCGCCTGCATCGGATCCGGACCTTCCTCACTCACCGTCGCCAATGACCTCTTGCCACTCGGCTACGAGGTCGTGATGTTCGAGCAGTTCGCCAAGCCTGGCGGCTTGATGCGTACGAACATCCCCGAGTTCCGTCTGCCGGACAAAGTGCTCGAAGACGAGACGCAGGTCATCCTCGACATGGGCGTCGAGGTCCGCTACAACACGCCCGTGACCAGCCTGCGGGCGCTGCTCGCGGAAGGCTTCGACTCGATCTTCGTCGGTGTCGGCGCCCCTCGCGGCAAGGAACTGGACATCCCCGGTCGCCACGACGAGGTCGAGTCGCACATCTACATCGGCATCGATTGGCTCGAATCGGTGGCCTTCGGTCACGTCGAATCGATCGGCTCGAGGGTCCTGATCATCGGCGTTGGCAACACCGCGATGGACTGCTGTCGTTCGTCACGACGACTCGGCGGCACCGACATCAAGGTCATGGCCCGACGGCCCCGCGAGTACTTCAAGGCGTCGACGTGGGAACTCGACGACGCCGAAGAGGAGGGCGTCGAGATCATCGTGAACCACGCGCCGAAGCGCTTCGTCGTCGACGGCGGGAAGCTGGTCGGGATGGAGTTCGACGTCCTGGAATGGGATTCCGGCGCGAAGCAGTCGACCGTGCTGGACACGGTGATTATCCCCTGTGACGACGTGATCCTCGCCATCGGCCAGGAGAACGCCTTCCCGTGGATCGAACGCGACCTCGGCATGGATTTCGGCGATTGGGATATGCCGGTCGTGGACGAAGTGACGATGCAATCGACGCTCTCGGGCGTCTTCTTCGGTGGCGACGCGGCGTGGGGACCAAAGAACATCATCTGGGCCGTCGCTCACGGTCACGGGGCTGCGATCTCGATCCATAACCTTTGCTCGGACGTCGACCTGAACGATCGTCCACCCCAGGGCATGAACCTGGTGAGCCAGAAGATGGGCATGAGC
>PNAH01000028.1:0-18477 GCA_003170315.1 Acidimicrobiaceae bacterium | reverse complement strand
GCCTGCATCGAGTGTGACGCCTGCATCGACATCTGCCCGGTCCAGTGCTTGACCATCACCAGTAACGGCGACGAAGCCGACCTCCGCTCACGACTTTCCGCGCCGGCGCCCAACCTCGACCAGGACCTGTACGTCTCGGCGCCGCTCCCCCAGACCGGACGAGTCATGGTGAAGGACGAGAACGTCTGTGTCCACTGCGGACTGTGCGCCGAGCGGTGCCCGACGGCCGCCTGGGACATGGAGCTCTTCGACCTCCAGATTCCCTACGCCGCGAGCACGAACTTCATTCGCATCGGCGCGATGTCGCCGAGCGGCGCGAACCGAGGGAGTTAGTTATGGCGATCGACGTAGTGCGCGATCAGCGCACGCAGGTGAACGACTTCGCCATCAAGTTGGCGAACGTCAACGGCACCGGTTCGGCCAGCGCCAATAGTCTCTTGATGCAGGCGATCTTTCGCATGGGTATCCCCGTCTCGGGCAAGAACCTCTTCCCTTCGAACATCCAGGGACTGCCCACGTGGTACGAAATCCGGGTCAATCGGACCGGGTACACCGCGCGGGCACTCGACTACGACCTCGTGGTCGCGATGAACTCCCAGACCTACGCCCAGGACATCGCCGACGTGCGTCATGGCGGTTACGTCATCTACGACTCGTCGTGGCCGCTCGACCCCGACCTCTCGCGTGACGACGTCACGTTCCTCGGCATCCCCCTCGCGAAGATGTGCCTGGAGAACTTCAAGGCACCGCGCGAGCGCATCTTAATGAAGAACATCGCCTACGCCGGGGCCGTGGTCGCGTTGGTCGGCATCGACGTCGAACTCGTCGCCGATCTGCTCGCCGAGACCTTCGCGCGCAACGAAGCGCTGCGCGATTCGAACCAACGAGCGCTGCGCCTCGGCTACGACTTCGCCATGGAACACCTCCGGTGCCCACTGCCGTTCTACGTCGAACGGATGGAGGCCAACGGCACGTCGATCCTGATCAACGGGAACCTCGCTGCGGCCCTCGGATGCCTCTACGCCGGCGCCACCGTCGCGGGCTGGTACCCGATCACGCCGGCGACCGCGGTCATGGACAACTTCATACAACTCTGCGCCCGGTACCGGCGCGAGACGGTCGTGAGTGAGGACCCGAACGTCCCCGACACCACGCGCAACAACTACCTGATCATCCAGGCCGAGGACGAGATCGCCTCCATCGGCATGGTGCTCGGCGCCGGGTGGAATGGCGCGAGAGCCTTCACGTCCACTTCCGGACCCGGAATCTCGCTGATGAACGAGTTGCTCGGCTTGGCCTATTACACCGAGATCCCGGCCGTGATCATCGACGTGCAGCGCACCGGCCCCTCGACCGGAATGCCGACACGCACCCAGCAGGCCGACATCATGATGTGCGCGTACGCCAGTCACGGCGACACGAAGCACATTGTCGTGTTCCCCGCCAACCCCTACGAGTGCTTCGAATTCGCCGTCCAGGCCTTTGACCTCGCCGAGCGATTCCAGACGCCGGTCTTCATGCTCTCGGACCTCGACATCGGAATGAACGACTGGGTCGTGCCCGAACTTCGTTGGGACGACGCCTACGTGTGGGACCGCGGGCCGGTGCTTTCCGACGAGGACCTCTCGCGCATGTCCGAGTTCTTCCGCTACAACTCGGCGAATGACGACTTCGTCGCCGCGAGGACGTTGCCCGGTTCGGACGAAAAGGGCGCCTACTTCATCAGGGGCTCGGGCCACGACAAGTACGGGCACTACACGGAGAACCCGCCGGAGTATCAAGAGGTCGTCGATCGCTTGAAGAAGAAGCACGCCGCCTCGGCCGCGCACGTGCCGGCCCCGGTGATCGAGCGCCGTGACGGCGCGGCCATCGGCGTCATCACGATCGGCAGCTGCGACCTCGCGGTGCGCGAAGCCCTCGATCAACTGGCCGACGCCGGGCTGCCCGCGGATTTTCTACGGGTCCGGGGATTCCCCTTCGTGGCCGAGGTCCGTGCCTTCGTCGAAGAGCACGAACACTGCTTCGTCGTCGAACAGAACCGTGACGCCCAACTTCGTTCACTCATCTCGATCGAAACGGGCGTCGGTATCGAGACAATGCATCCCGTGCTCGCCTACGGAGGCTTCCCCCTCAGCGCCCAGCAGGTCGTTGACAGCGTTCTAGCGAAGTTGGAGAACTAACCATGCCTTCGATCACCAAGCCACTCATCCCCCTTTCACCGTTGCCCAAGAACGACCTCGGCCTGACCATACGCGACTACGAGGGCCAGATGTCCACGCTCTGCGCGGGCTGCGGTCACGACTCGGTTACCGCGGCGATCGTGCACGCGTTCTGGGAGCTCTCGACGCCCCCGCACATGATCGCCAAACTGAGTGGCATTGGTTGCTCGTCCAAGACGCCGACCTACTTCGTGCGCGGCGCCCACGGCTTCAACTCGGCCCACGGGCGAATGGTGCCCATCGCGACCGGCGCGATCGCGGCCAATCGCGAGCTCACCTATATCGGCATCTCGGGCGACGGCGACTCGCTCTCTATCGGGCTCGGTCACCTCATGCACGGCATCCGACGCAACGTGAAGATGGTTTACATCATCGAGAACAACGGCGTCTACGGGCTCACCAAGGGCCAGATGTCGGCCTCGGCGGACATTGGCTCGCGACCCAAAAAGGGCGAGGCTAACGCGCTGGCGCCGATCGATCCGGTGACGACGGCGCTCAGTCTGGGTGCAACGTTTATCGCGCGAAGCTTCTCCGGCGACAAGGAACAGCTGGTGCCGATCGTGAAGGCGGCGATCGCGCACAACGGCTTCGCGCTCATCGACGTGATCTCGCCGTGCGTGACCTTCAACGACCACGAGGGTTCGACCAAGAGCTACAAGTTCATGCGCGACCACGAAGTGAAGGAAGTCCAGACTGATTTCGTGCCGATCCGCGCCGAGATCCGAGCCAAGATCCCCGCCGATGACGCGATCGAGGTCACGATGCACGACGGCAGCGTCGTGCACTTCCGGTCCGTCCCCGAGGGTTACGACCCGCACGACCGCATGAAGGTCGAGGAGTACATTCGCGACCGACAGAGTCGCGGCGAGATCGTGACCGGTCTGCTCTACGTCGACGAGAGTGCCAAAGAACTTCATGAATTGAACGCCACGCCCACCAGTGCGCTCGCGAAGGTTCCCTACTCGTCGCTGTGTCCCGGTGCCGAGGCGCTGGCGTCGATGCAAGAGGACTTCCGTTAAGGGCCACGGTTGAACCGACGGCACCGGCATCTGACCGGCGAAGAACCGTGACTGATCGTCGCGTCGAAGAGGGCGAGGGCGGCGAAAGCGCTTGCTACGCCCACCTGCTCTGTCCGGAGTGCGGCACGGTTCTTGACGGCACCGGGCACCGCGATGATTGCACTTGGAGTGCATCTTAAAATCCGCATCGAACTGACGTACGACGTCGATCCCGTTCCCAGTGACTGAGGGCGGTAACGCGGTTTTCACTGGATTCGACTGATCGATCCGCACCGTTTGACATAAATCGCTCCGATTGACTTGACTCGCTCGCAAGCACTCGATAACCTGTTGCCTAATCTCTACTAAATCAATGGAAATTGATGTAATTAAAGGACCCCCATTATGAAAAGAGCAACTTTGAAGCGAATCACCGGAATTGTCGTGGCCCTGTTGCCGATGACGCTCCTGGCGACGAACTCCGAGGCTGCCACGACCAAAACCGTGAACGTCGTGGGGTACTCCATCGTCTCGAACGCCTACACGGCCCTCGAAACCGCCTTCTCGAACACCGCTGCCGGTAAAGGCGTGACCTTCACGAACTCCTTCGGCGCCTCAACGACTCAGGCCGAAGACGTCGTCGCCGGGCAGCCAGCCGACGTCGTCAACTTATCGGCCAACCCGGACCTGGCGCTCCTGATCAACGCGGGATTGGTATCGCGTAAGTGGGCGTCGGTGAAGGCCGTCAAGGCCCAAAAGGGCATCGTCACCGACTCGGTCGTGGCTATTGTCGTCCGGCCCGGCAACCCGCTCGGCATCACATCGTGGAACGATCTCGTCAAGCCCGGCGTCAAGATCGTGACACCCGACCCGATCAGCTCGGGCAGTGCCCGCTGGAACATGCTCGCCGTTTATGAATCTGAGATCGACCAGGGTTTGGGCACGGCGTCCGCGACCACGTTCGTCGACGATGTGATCAGGCGCACCGTTTCGGAGCCGTCAAGTGGTTCCAAGGCGCTCTCGGCCTTCATCGCGGGAACGGGCAACGTCCTCTTGGCTTACGAAAGTGACGCAGAGAACGCGTTGGCATCGGGCCAGAAGATTCAAATCGTGCAGCCGGCGCAGAATTTGCTGATCCAGAATCCGGCGGCGCTGACGACGACGGGTACAAGCAATCCATCGGCGGTCGCGTTCTACGACTTCCTCTTCTCCAAGCCCGGGCAAGAAATCTGGTTGGCGCAACACTTCCGCCCGACCCTCAGTTCGCTCCGGGCCGTGAGTAAGACAACCTTCTACGCCCCGGCCAAGCTGAACACGATCACCGAACTCGGAGGTTGGGCGCAGGTGACGCCGAAGTTCTTCGGACCGACCGGATTCATCACACGAGCAGAGAACGCGAATGGATACACCAGCTAGACGACCCAGCTCCGAGCTTGGAGCGCCGCCAGCCCGAAAGGGCTGGCGGCGTTTTTCGTCGCGCCTGCGCTCGTCTTTTGGTCTCTACGGTGGCGCCTCGCTCATCGTCGGTTACCTCTCGATCATCGTCCTGATCCCTATCGCGGCCGTCGCGGCGCACGGTTTCTCCTTCAGCATCCACACTCAGGGCTGGGGAGCGGCGTTCTGGCACTGGCACCTCTCGGCCGGCTTCGCAACGTTCTGGCATGACATCACTCAGCCGGCGGCGATCGGCGCGATTCGGCTTTCCTTATGGCTCTCACTCTCCGTCGCGGCAATCAACGCCGTCATGGGTGTGGCCATTGCCTGGGTGCTAGTGCGTGACAAGTTCCCCGGTAAGTGGTTCTTGGAGGCCTTCATCGACCTCCCCTTCGCACTGCCGACCATCGTCGTTGGCGTCGTCCTGATCTTTCTCTACGGCACCGCCAGCCCGATCAAGGTCGACCTCTTCGAGACCTGGATGGGCCTGATGGTCGCGCTCTTGTTCGTCACGCTGCCGTTCTCTGTGCGCGCGGTCCAACCGGTTCTGGCGTCGCTCGACGGTGAATCGGAGGCGGCGGCGAAGTCACTCGGCGCCGGCGGCATTCGAACGTTCCTTTTGGTCGTCTTGCCGTCGCTCTGGCCGGCCGTACTGGGCGGTTTCGGATTGGCCTTCGCGAGGGCAATCGGCGAATTCGGATCGATCTCGCTGATCGCCGGCGGCATCGGTCGAACGACGACGGCCTCGTCCTATATCTACAACTTGACCCAGGGATTCCTCTGGACGAACGCCGCGGCCGTTTCAACGGCGCTGCTCGTCCTGAGCCTGTTGATCCTCATCGCCACCAACGTCTTCGCTCGTCGCATCCAACGCAGGCTCGCGCCATGAATCACACCACCAGGAAATGGTCCCTGCGACTGGTCGTGACCCTCTATCTCGGTCTCCTCGTCGGTCTGCCCGTCGGCTATCTCTTCATCGAGGCGTTCAGCCACGGCTTTCACGCCTTCTGGGTCGAGGTGACCAAGCCCGACGCCATCGCCGCCTTGAAGCTCTCGGCCGAGGTGGCCCTGATCGCGGTGCCGGTCAACACGCTCGTGGGCGTCGGCGCGGCGTTGGTCCTAGCGCGACGAAAGTTCTTCGGAAGCCGGGCGCTCACGTTGGCCTTCGACATTCCAGTCGCGGTCTCGCCCATCATCATCGGTGTGGCCCTGGTGCTCGCCTATTCCAGGATCGGCTGGTTCGGTAGTTGGCTAAGCACCCACGGCATCCAAATCCTGTTTTCTCCAGTCGGCATCGTGATGGCCACGATGGCTGTCTCCCTGCCGTACGTACTGCGCTCCGTGCTGCCAGTTTTGATCGAGGTCGGCAAGGACCAAGAGGACGCGGCGCGCACTCTCGGGGCCGGAGCGTTCCGGACCTTTTGGCAGGTGACGCTGCCGGCCATCCGCTGGGGTGTCCTCTACGGCGTGACCCTCACGATCGCGCGCACCTTGGGAGAGTTCGGCGCGGTCCTAGTTGTCTCGGGCAACATCACCGGCAAGACCCAAACGCTGCCCATCTACATCTATGACGCCTGGGACCAGAACTACGACACGGTCGGCGCCTTCGCCGGAGCCCTCGTGCTCGCCTCCATCTCCATCGTGGCTCTTATAATTCTCTCAACCCTTCGTGCGCGTGAGAGGAAGTTGCATGTCGATCTCGCTTAGCCACCTGACGAAGCGATACGGCGACGACGCCGTCGTCGACGATGTGAACGTCGAGATCGCCGAGGGTTCGCTTACGGCGGTGCTCGGACCATCCGGTTCCGGTAAGTCGACGCTCTTGAAGCTGATCGCCGGGCTCGAGAACCCCGACGAGGGACGCGTCGTCATTGAGGGCGACGACGTCACCGATATTGACCCGCGCCACCGTGACATCGGATTCTGCTTCCAGCACTACGCACCGTTTCGTCACATGAACGTGGCGCGCAACATCGGCTTCGGACTGCGTGTTCGAAAGCAACCCAAGAACGTGATCGACGCCAAGGTCGCCGAACTGATTGAACTGGTGCGACTCGACGGCAAGTCGAAGTCCTTCCCGGCGCAGCTCTCCGGTGGTGAACGCCAACGCATGGCGCTCGCGAGGGCCTTAGCGATAGAGCCACGAGTCCTATTGCTCGACGAACCGTTCGGGGCCTTGGACGCTCAAGTGCGAGCCGAACTTCGCCAATGGGTCAAGGAACTCCACCAACAGATCAAGGTGACCACGATTCTCGTGACCCACGACCAGGACGAGGCGATGGAAGTGGCCGACCAGCTCTTGATTATGCACGAGGGACGCATCGAGCAGGCCGGGGAGCCCACCGAGCTCTACGAAAGACCCGCGACGGAGTTTGTCCACCGCTTCCTCGGACCGACGACGATGTTCAAGGGCGTTTCCGTGAGGCCCCACGACCTCGAACTCGTTGCGCCCTCCGAAGGCGCGATTGAAGGAACGGTTCAATCGGTGATGGAACTCGGCTTCGAAGTCCAAGCCACCATCGCGCTGAGCGATGGTTCGACACCGTGGGTCCAAATGAGTCGAAACGAGTTTCGAATCCTCAACGTCGGGGTTGGTTCAGCGGTGTCGATTCGCGAACGAATCTGATTCTCGCCACTGCAAGGCGTCCACGGCTCGCGTTGGCCGACTCCGCCCACCAATGGTCTTTTGACTTGCGTACCGTCAGCAACCGACATCGATTGATCAAAGTCTCGGTAGCCTTTGCTTTCATGAGCTATTCGGATTCGATTGACATTGAGTCAACTCCCGAAAAGGTGTTCGCGATCATCTCGGACTTGCCTTCGATGGGACGACTTTCTCCAGAGAACGATGGCGGTGAGTGGCTTGAAGGTATCACTGGGCCGCAGGAAGGAGCCAGGTTCAAGGGCGACAACTCACGCGCAAGTGAAAAGTGGACAACCGTGGCCAAGGTGAAGGTTTACTCTCCGCCGAACAGGTTCACTTTCGATGTTTCTTGGCATCGATTCCCGATATCGCGATGGGAGTACAGCATTGAAGCTTCCCCCGGCGGATGTCGCGTAACTGAAACCTGGACTGACCGACGTAACGCACTGCTTCGCAAGCAGGGTGACGGCGACGGATTCGTGCGCGCCGAATTCACGAAGGATTCCATTCGTCAGACGCTCGAGAAGTTAAAGATTCACTGCGAGCCTCCAAACCAGTAAGGCGAGGTCGTGATCCATCATTGCATTACGACATCGACTGAAGTCCAGTATGAGGACGCGCCAAGTCGGTCGACTTCGAAGAGGCAAACCCAATGGAATCGAATCGTCGATAGGAGACAGCCGTTGTGACAGAGTCATCGTAAGGTAGACGTATCACCAAATCTTCCGGTTTCTCGAGTGGCAGTGAACTCCAACGCATTATCGATGCGGCGCGCTCTCCCGAATGGAGCATCGGACAGGGCCGCAACGGTCAGATTATGGCGACACGGGACACGGGCGACGTTGGTCTGCCGTGGGTAATCACCGCCGAACGCGCGGGACGCGGCATGCGTGTGTCAATGTACGGCCCCGGAGACGACGTCGAACTCGAGGGTGACGTCATTGGAGAAATTTCAGGTAATCCTCGCGAAATGGGTCGTCAACTCCGTGCAATCTTAGAGGAGCATTGAATTCAGTATCGTCGTTCAAGTTCAAGTCAGAAAGTAACTTTATGTATGGCGATGAACTACTGGACAGATCGATTATGCCGAAATCGGAGGATGTCCAGTAATTCCGAGGGAAACCTGGAGTTTTTTCACGAGGATGGATTGTGTTAGCGATCTTGATTGGATTGTGCGCACTTTTGGGATTAGTAATTGGTTCGTTTCTCAACGTCGTGATCTATCGAGTGCCACTTCACAAATCAATCGTCTCACCTCGATCTTCGTGCCCTACGTGCTCTGCGCCAATTCTCGAACGAGACAATATTCCCGTACTCTCTTGGCTGATCCTCAAAGGAAAATGTCGTTCCTGTAACGCCTCAATATCGGCCCGATATCCGATCGTCGAGTTAACATGCGCAGCGTTATTTGCTGGTGCGGCTGCGCGCTTCGGCTTTGATTGGTATCTGCCGGTCACGCTCGTATTGTTCGCGACACTGTTGGCGCTCTCATGCATTGACCTGGATCATCTTTTACTGCCGAAAGTGATTATTTATCCAGCACTGATGACAGTGCTCGCGTTGCTGGTATTGGATGCATCAATAACCGACTCTTGGCATCGGCTACTAATCGCCGGTATCTGTTCCGCAGTTTGGTTCGTAGTTTTTTTCATTATCAATGCGGCAGGTCCGCGTCTTCTCGGGTTCGGAGACGTCAGACTTTCGCTGTTGTTAGGCCTCGGCCTCGGTTGGCTAGGAATCCGCTATGTGATACTTGGATTCTTCGCGAGCAACGTCTTAGGGGCGATCATTGGCCTTTTCTTGATCGCGACCAATAAGAGAACGCGGGATCAACCGCTGCCCTACGGCGTTTATTTGGCGCTCGGTACGGCATTGGCCCTCTACGCAGGTCCTGAGATCCTCGTTCCCTTTCAGAGACTTCATTGACTTCAGAACCCCCACCAGTCGTCACTGCCAACGAGCATCGCGCGGGCATTAAAGACCTTCTGGACCGACCACTGTCTCGCCCCTGGTGCGTCATGAGTTGGTTCGCATCAACCGGACTCTTTATTCTTGTCGTCCAGATTCTCGGGGGCGTTACTCCGGGTGACTCCGCGGAGTCGGTGTACTCCACGTGGTCCATTGCGCACCTCAATCTTGCCTGCGCGTATCCTCCCGCAACGCACATGCACTTCCCGAACGCCGCAACGCCGTACGCCTCAGTCGCTCCCCTGTATCCGATTATCTCAGGAGTAGCGTCGGCCGTGCTTCGAATTGGCCATAGCGTTGCATTCCCATCAAACGCTGCGCTGGGATTCCATTGTTCGAACGCGTACGGTGCAATCTACCGATGGTCGCTTCACAGTGATGCATTGAACCTGACGCTCCAGATTGCGTTCCTGGGTTGGATTGTGCTGATGGCGAGCGTCATCGTGCTCTTGCGATCAACGGGACGGGGCCGCAATGGATGGGAAGCCGTCACACTGTTGTTGTTGGCGATCGTCCCCCCTGTTTGGATGAGTGTCGCAACGGACTTTCATCCTCAGGATCTCGTCACGATGGCTTGCATCCTCTTTGCGGCGGCGTACGCAGTTCGAGGAAGATGGATGTTGGTTGGCGTGCTACTTGGACTCGCGTTTGCCGGCCAACAGTTCGCTCTCTTGGCGATCGCACCGATAGCGGTCATCGTTCCAAGAAGTCGTCGACTATCTCTCTTTGCCGGCATCGCTTTGTCAAGCGGGGCCATCGACGTACCCTTCATTTTTTTGACGTCCGGCAGGGTCTTGAGAACTGTCATCTTTGGATCGAGCCGTCTCACAATATTTGGAAAAAGCAGCCCTCGTGCATCCGGAGGGACCGTGTTGTTCGCGACTCATTTGCAGGGGGATGCACTATTTATGGTCTCTAGAGTCCTCCCGGTCCTTTGTGCCTTCGCAATTGCGTGCTGGGCTTGGCGACGACTCGGCCCCGGCGTCACCGAAAGTGAAACGCTCCTCTCGCTCCTCGCCACTTCCCTGTCCCTGAGGCTCGTGTTCGAAGAGAACCTCTTTGGCTACTACTTCATGGCCTTGGCGGTGTCCCTACTGTGTATCGAGGTGCTGCGTGGTCGGCTCAGTGGACGAGTATTCGTTTGGATGGGAATGGTCACGTTGGCGTTCAATCCGATCCCTTGGTGGCTATATCTGAGGTGGGAGGCGAGAGGATTCAATCTCTTCATGGCACTTCCCGTGCTCTTCGAAGTGATCGTCTTATTCGCATTCTTTGTCGGAGCACGGCGTCGTCAATTCCGGTGGTACCTGATCGCCTCGAGCATCATTGTTGCGCTCACCTGCTTTCCACCCCTTTGGGGTAAAGCGTGGACGCCTCAACTTGCTCCTCACTGGCTGTGGCAGTTAATCCTCGTGCCGACTGGACTCATGTTGGCTTCCCAGTCATTGCGACTGGCAATTCGAAATCACCAATCCAGTCACCCGATTGAAGTGGCCGACACTTTCTCGTAGTCGCTGCGGAACCGAAGCAGATATAGCTTTTGCCACTATTTGAGTTCAATGAGGTCGGCGCTGAATATCCATTCTCGCGGGACTAGTACACAATTTCCATGCGGATGCCTTCGCCGTCCCATTCGGGATCGACCGGGATGCGTTTGGCGGCGTGACCGAATACTCGTCGGGCCGTCCAGAGGAGGGCGAAGGAGTCGTAGAGGTGTCTCTGCGGCAGTCCTAAAGCCTTCGCGTCGAGATAGCGCTCGCTGCCGCGGATCCGCTCTTCGAGCACGACCCGACGTTCCTCTTTGCCTTCCGTGGCCACCTTCGAACTCTTCAGCGGTATGTCCTTGTGTAGTTGAAAGAAGCTGAGCTCGGGGTGTCCCTCGTACACGACGCGCTGTCGATACGGTGAAATTTCGGCGGCGACTTCACTATAACGAGGCAACATTGTCCGGGTCACGGCATCGAGTCCATCCTTACCGGGTTCAACTCGTCCCTCAAAGACCGCGCGACTCGGTGCGTTGTGCACCGCCGTGCCGCGTCGCCTGAGGAGAGCCCGCGCTTGTCGGTCACAGGTCCTGGCGCCCATCTCCGGGGTGTCGAGGAATCCAATTGGGACGTTGACGACGACCACTGCGAAAGCGGGACGTTCGCTGAGGACTTCGAGAAAGGAGTCGTAGGCCTTCGGGGTCTCCGGGGCGAACGTTGAACCGGCCATTTTGGCACTCGCCACGAGCCACTTGTCATTGAATGGGGTGACGCCGGCGACCACGGTATACGGCAGGTCGGGGCCGCGATGAGGACTCACTCAGTCATTTAAACAGGAATACGGCTCTTATCTAACTGCTCCAGGGTGCGGATAAGTTCCTTCGGGTGAGCGGTGACCGCCATCGCGTCTTCGTAACTGACGACGTTCGTGACGATGAGCTCGGCCAGACTGTTTTCCAGAGTTTGCATACCCTCTTTGGTATTCGTGAACATGACGTTCTGGAGCTGGTTGGAGCGTCCTTCGCGAATCAGGTTGCGCACAGGGTTCGTGGCGATCAGGACCTCGAACGCGGCCACCATGCCACCGCCGATTTTTGGAACCAACCGCTGGGCGATGACCGCACTCAGTGACGCGGCCAACTGGACCCGGGTCTGTTCCTGGCGCCACGCCGGGAACACGTCGATAATTCGGTCAATGGCCTGTGGTGCGTCATTCGTGTGCAACGTCCCAAAGACCAGGTGGCCGGTTTCGGCCATCGTGAGAGCGATCTGAATCGAGTCGATGTCGCGCATCTCGCCAATCAAGAGGACGTCGGGGTCTTCACGAAGAGCCGATCGAAGGGCTCGATCAAAGGAAGGGCTGTCCAGTCCGACCTCGCGCTGGCTGACGGCCGAAGTCTTGTGGTGGTGGACGTACTCGACCGGGTCTTCAATGGTCAGAATATGACAGGCACGGTTCTCGTTGATTGAATTGACGATTGAAGCCAGCGTCGTGGACTTCCCCGAGCCGGTGGGCCCCGTGACGAGGACGAAACCTCGGGGCTGCTCGGCCACCCAACTGGCCGCGTACGGCAATCCGAGTTCCTCGAAAGTGGGAATACGAGCGGGAATGACTCTAAGAGCGAGGGCGGTCTGCCCACGCTGCGTGAATATGCTCCCACGAATTCGAGCTTTGTCACCCCACGAAAAGGCAAAGTCAACGTCGAGTTGTTCCTCAAATATTAATTTTTGCCCTTCCGTGAGCAGGGGCAGGGCAATCTCATTGATCTGGTCTCCTGTGAGAACCTGAGCGTCGACGATCGGGTTCAGTTTGCCATCAACGCGGATCCGAGGTGGAGAACCCCCTGAAAGGAGAAGGTCAGAGCCCCCGAGGCCCCACAGAGACTGCAGCCAAGGTTCAATTTCAAGCGGCCTCGAATCGCTCATCGCAACACATCCCTTCAGGTTCATGTAATCGAAGTGCCCGGCACATATCGGCCGGGCACTTTCGATCTACTCGTTCAGAAAACTACTGCAAAATGCTTACACGACACCCGTGCAAGAGCCCGGTCCTGTGTATGCCTGAGCGGCGCCAGCAGCAACACCAGGTATGGCTACGTTCAAAACACTACCCACGAAAGAGAACACGTAGTGAGGAGCGTTACTCGGCCAAGACTGGATGTAGGAGGATCCGGTGCCAGGAGAGGTCGTCGTGAGCGCCGTGAGCTTTCCCTGCAGCACCAATGCGGTAAACCCATTTGCTGGGTGTTGTGCGTTGTAGGCAGCCAAAGCCGTTGAAACAGTCGCTCCGTCAGCCTCGCAGGCGGCCTTAGCGCTCTGACCGGTGATGCCACCGAGAGCGAAGATCACGACCGCAGCCAAGATACCGAGAACAACGATGACGATGAGGAGCTCGATCAAGGTGAAACCGTCGATCTCTCCAGCATCCCTCTGGCGCTTAAGCCGTTGGTAGGTCGAAATCATATTCGTACTCCCTTATGGTTAGTGGGTTTGCCGACACTCGGAACTACCCGATTTATGCACCGATTGAAGAGATTTCTCTCGGCTGGAGCAAATTATATATGAAGTCGGTAGTTTTAAAGGTCTACAGAACAACAAATCCTGATGGTATCTTTGACACAGATTCTTCCTGGTGAACGTCGAGATTTTTTTCAAATTACACCCTCGTGGTTCGATAAAAGAATCTGTGGCGAGGACGCCTTCTCAGAAAAAACTTCGACGGATCACGAAGTACAAACTTGCGAATCGTACATCTCGAGTGGTTATTTCGTCATTTTGCGGCCCAAGTTCGAACATATTGTCGAAAACCGACAAGGTCGACGCTCCCTTCGGTCCTTTCCCGACTCTGATCGACCAGAGATGAGCGATAGGGCACTGAAAAAGGGCACTCCCGCGACTCAATGAAGTCGACCCCAGAAACTGAACAGCTCCTTAAAGTTTGAGTACCGACGCATGCTGGAGGTGCTCGTGCCGGCAAGACGGAACACGTTCAAGCCCGATTTCAAGGGCAAAGTCGCGCTTGAAGCCCCGAGGGCTCGCCTCCTGCGGTGTCGTCACGTACCTCTCTCGGCCGAAACGACACGCTGCCCTCGATGGTGGTCATCGACACACACCTCGCGCGAGGAGCTTTGAACGGGGGTCGAGGTTGCCCACGGGCACCAGGTGGACCGCTATCACCTGGCACGGTGCTTTGAAAACACGGTCGCCTCGGCCACCGGATGGCTACACGTTGCCTCAATCACTGACGTTCTTTGGGTGCTGTACTGAGTTCGAAGGCCTTGGTGCATTGAGCAGCAAACTGCAGTCACAACAGGAGCTGCGTCCGTTCAGATCGCTTGAACACCCGTCGCGCGGTCGATGGCTTCGCCGTTGGCCGCGATGGCGTAGAGCTGCGAATCTCGCGACGCCCCGCGAAATTGAAGGTTGCCTCGAAGCGTCCCTTCGAGGCGCATCCCAGCCTTCTCCAAAACGCGCGCCGACGCGAGGTTATCGGGATGACAGGTCGCCGTTATCCGGTCCAAATCAAGTTCATCGAACCCGAAGGCGATGAGGCAACGGGCCACTTCGGTGGCGTAACCAAGACCCCACGAGTTCTTCGCGATGACGTATCCGAGTTCACCCTGTCGATGCGAAGCGTCTGTGAACTTAAGGTGGACAGCGCCGATCAGATCACCGTCGGAAGTAACCACCGCAAGAATGAATGAAGTCCGAGGTTCGGCGCTCGCTCTGCGAACAACGTCGCTCAGATAGTTGACGGTATCGGTCAGCGAGTTGGGTCCCCAAGTCATGTACCGTGTCACGTCTTCGTCTGATCCGTACCGGTGGGCGGCGTCTTGGTCATTGAGACGGAATTCTCGTAGGACGAGCCGTTCACTTCGCAGTTCCATACCCTTCATTGTGCCTCTAACGCCTCCAAGCGCCCCATTCACAGGAATGGCTCGGCGCAGGCCAGAGAATCTCTCCAAGCAACGATTTTCGGTCATTTATCACCGCCCTAGTGAAACTACTTTTCGTCCGTTTCACGCCGTGTCATTATCACAGCTCGCATCGATACTGACGCCAGTGACTTCAAGAGCGACAACTCCGACGACGCCGCTGACTTCGCACACCGGTCAAGTCCTGTCGCGGGCCGTCACGTTCCAGTTTGCCCTCGATCCATGGCCGCGGAAGCCCTCGGCACTCCCTTCGAGATCTTCGAGGGGGTGAAAACTTTAAGGGACGCAGCGCACGCTCAAAGCGGCCTACCAATCCCTGGAAAGAACCACTCCAGGGTCCAAAGGTCGCCATCGAGCCCGGGCCCGACACGCAAAGACCCACCGAAAGGTCGCCAACAACCGACGACACCTGGTCCACCAGGTCTCCAAGGTTTTCGTCACCCGATATCAGGTGCTCGTGTTGGAGGACCTGCACGCGCGAAGAACTGATCGTCACGCGCACATCCGTCACCAGAGCGTGATGAGGGCCCCGGGTCGGAACCGAGTACGCGGAGGGATTCTCGTCTGGAAAGTCGGACGGTGAGCAAGCACCGTTCAGTCAAATTGGTTCAGTCGGTCAGCGTCAACCGGTGGGTCCAATTAGGAAACACTTTGTTAGGTGTTCCAATCCCAACTAGCCAAGGTAATCCCGTTTCCACAAGTCTGGGGCGTAAGGAAATTGCACTGGACGGTCATCGTCGGTAGCCCCCCCGGTGGATAATCATTGAAATCCACTACTGCGGCGACCACGGAGTGACTTTGGCAGCTAGCGCTTGTCACGGTGCTGAGACACGTGTACAAATCCACCACCCGCGTATTGGGACTGTTCAAGTTCTCGGTGGAGGTGCACCACACGGTCACGGAAACTTGGTCGACCACCAGCGTTGACGCTGTCCCCGATACGGGAACCCAGCACTCCCCGATCGCGGAAGTAACCCCACCCCCGGGCGTCGCTTGGGGAATGGGGTTAAATCGCATACTCTGAATCGCCACATCCGTGGCGCTGGACGCTGCGTAATGGAGCGCACTAGTGGAATTGAATGCCGTCGTGCTATTCAAATCAGTGCTCGCCCAAGTGGTCAATGCGGCAACGACGAGGCTGACCACAATTATATAAATGAGGGCCAGGATCAGGATCGCTCCAGCCTCTCCGCGAGGGTCGCCCCGGCCACCAACCACAGCACCGCTCAAAGGACCTTCCCTTCGAGGTGAGTCGGAATCTCGGGCGAACGAGGTTCCATCGATCGACCTGCTCATTGGCTCCGCTCCCCTCTTAGCTTCGGCGAATTCAAGGTCGTCACGCACTGATCATCAACTAGCTACGATCGTGGCGCTGGTACCGGTGATCGACACGGTGACCGTGTCAGTGACGGTGATCGTCCAGCTGCCGGCGTTGCCCAGCTTGAAGACGTTGCTGAAGAGGTGCACGCCAGCGTCACCCGCGCTGAAGGTGTGGTTGGCCGGCTTCGTAAAGGTGCCGTCGGTCGAGGTGTACCCCACCGTGCCGCGGTACCCCATGGCGACGTTGTTGTACTGGTCGTAGGCCGTGACGGTGACCGAGAACGAAGTTGAGTGGACGACAGTAGCCGGCGCCGCGACCACGAAGTGCGTGGCGACACCCGCGCTGACGACGATAGTGACGCTGGTACCGGTGATCGACCCGGTGACGGTGTCGGTGGCGGTGATGGTCCGGTTGCCGGAGGTGACCAAGGTGAATGCGTTGGAGAAGACGTGCACGCCGTTGTCACCGGCAACGAAGGTGTAGTCCGCCGGCAGCGTTACGGAACCGAGGTCGGTGGTGGTGAAGTGCGCCGTGCCCAGGTAGCTCGTGGCGACATTGTTGTACTGGTCCTCGGCGGTGACGGTGACCGAGAAGGCGGTGCCCGCAGTGGCCGCACCCGGGGGGGTCACCACCAAGTGCGTGGCGGCGAGCGGGCTTACGGTGATGTTGGCGCTGGTGCCGGTGATCGTCCCGGTGACCGTGTCGGTGGCGGTGACGGTCCGGATGCCCGCGGTGACCAATTTGACGCCCGTAACGAAGATGTGCACGCCGGCGTCACCGGCGACGAAGGTGTAGTTGGCCGGGAGCACCACGCTGCCGTTGAGGTCGGTCGAGGTGAAGTGCGCCGTGCCCAAGTAGCCCGGGGCGACGTTGTTGAACTGGTCTTCGGCGGTGACGGTGACTGAGAACGCGGTGCCCGCCGTGGCAGTAGGCGGGCCCGAAACCACGAAGTGGGTGGCGACACCCGGGCTGACGGTGGTACCAGCGCTGGTGCCGGTGATCGAGGGGGTCAACGTGTCGGTGGCGGTGATGGTCTGGATGCCGGTGGTGACCAACTTGAAGGCGTTGCTGAAGACGTGCACGCCGTTGTCACCGGCGCCGAAGGCGTAGTTGGCCGGGAGCGTTACGGCTCCGGGGTCGGTGGTGGTGAAGTGCGCCGTGCCGCGGTAGCCCGTGGCGACGTTGTTGTACTGGTCCTCGGCGGTGAGGGTGACTGAGAACGCGGCGCCCGCGTTGGCGGTGGGCGGAGCCGCGACCACGAAGTGCGTGGCGGCACCCGCGCTCACGGCGATATTGGCGCTGGTGCCGGTGATGGTCCCGGTGACCGTGTCGGTGGCCGTGACGGTCTGGGTGCCGGGAGTGACCAGGGTGGAGGCATTGGCGAAGGTGTGCACGCCAGCGTCACCGGCGACGAAGGTGTAGTTGGCCGGCACGGCTGAGCCGGCTCCGGCGTCGGTCTTGGTGAAGTGCGCCGTGCCCAGGTAACTCGTGGCGACGTTGTTGTACAGGTCCTCGGCGGTGACGGTGACCGAGAACGCGGTACCCGCGGTGGCGGTGGGCGGCGCCGCGACCACGAAGTGCGTGGCGGCGAGCGGGCTGACGGTGGTACCGGCGCTGGTGCCGGTGATCGTCCCGGTGACCGTGTCGGTGGCCGTGACGGTCTGGACGCCGGCGGTGACAAACTTGACGCCCGCCGCGAAGGTGTGCACGCCGTTGTCGCCGGCGACGAAGGTGTAGTTGGCAGGCACGGCCGAGCCGGCTCCGGCGTCGGTCTTGGTGAAGTGCGCCGTGCCCACGTAACTCGTAGCGATGTTGTTGTACTGGTCTTCGGCGGTGACGGTGACCGAGAACGCGGTGCCCGCGGCGGCGGTGGGCGGGGCCGCGACCACGAAGTGCGTGGCGGCTCCCGGGCTCACGGTGATGTTGGCGCTGGTGCCGGTGATCGCGGGGGTGACCGTGTCGGTGGCGGTGACGGTCTGGGTGCCAGGGGTGGCCAGCTTGAAGGCGTTGTTGAAGACGTGCACGCCAGCGTCACCGGCGACGAAGGCGTAGTCGGCCGGGAGCGTTACGGCTCCGGCGTCAGTCGTGGTGAAGTGCGCCGTGCCCAGGTAGCCCGTGGCGACGTTGTTGTACTGGTCCTCGGCGGTGACGGTGACCGAGAACGCGGTGCCCGCGTTGGCAACACCCGGAGCCGCGACCACGAAGTGCGTGGCGACACCCGCGCTGACGGCGATGATGGCGCTGGTACCGGTGATCGACCCGGTGACCGTGTCGGTGGCGGTGATGGTCCGGTTGCCGGAGGTGACCAAGGTGAATGCGTTGGAGAAGACGTGCACGCCGTTGTCACCGGCAACGAAGGTGTAGTTCGCCGGCAGCGTTACGGCGCCGAGGTCGGTGGTGGTGAAGTGCGCCGTGCCCACGTAGCTCGTGGCGACATTGTTGTACTGGTCCTCGGCGGTGACGGTGACCGAGAA
>PNAH01000002.1:32707-32832 GCA_003170315.1 Acidimicrobiaceae bacterium | reverse complement strand
TGCTTGCCCTTCAACATGTCCGAGAGACTCTTGAGCGGTCGGCCGCTCTGGCCGGCCACCGGACGTCCGCGACGGCCGTTGTCGAACAAAGCGTCGACGGCCTCTTGGAGCATGCGCTTCTCGTT
>PNAH01000002.1:0-32669 GCA_003170315.1 Acidimicrobiaceae bacterium | reverse complement strand
CGGCCACCGTCGAGCTGCACCATGGGGCGCAGGTCCGGCGGGATGACGGGCACGGCTTCCAAGATCATGGCGCGCGGGTCGTTCAGTCGACGGCCCTGGTCGTCACGGCGGTTGAAGGACTGCACGATGGCGAGGCGCTTCAAGAACTTGGCGTGACGTTGCGCGCTCAAGGGCTTGCGGCCGTCCTTCGCGTCAATCATCTCGCGCATGACCTTCTCCTCTTGGTCGAGGTCCATGCGGTCGATCAGTTGCAGGATCGCGTCGGCACCCATGCCGCCTTCGAAGTACTCGCCGTAGCGGAAGTCCATCTCGCGGTACAGCACTTCGTCCTCGATGATCTGACGAGAGTGCAGACCCTCGAAGGTGTCGAAGGCCTGCTTGGCCAGCTCGCGCTCTTCGGCGAAGCGCGAACGCACGCCGTCGAGTTCCTTCTCGGTGCCGCGCTGCAGGGCGCGGAGTTCGGACTCTTTGGCGCCGTCGGCCTCGAGCTTGACGGCCCGGGACTCGATCTCCTTGAGCTTGTTGTCGAGCGCCTTGACTTCGCGCTCGGCGATCTCGAGGGTCTCTTCGGCGAGGCCCTGGCGCAGTTCGGCCAGGTCGTCGTGACGCTTGTCGACGTCGACGAAAGTGACCATGTGGGCGGCGAAGTAGATGACCTTCTCCAGCTGCTTGGCCTTCAGCTCCTCTTTGGGAGCGGTCCCCATGAGCAGGTAGGCGAGCCACGAACGAGTACCGCGCAGGTACCAGATGTGCACGACCGGCGCCGACAGCGCGATGTGACCCATCCGGTCGCGACGGACCTTGTCACTGGTGACTTCGACGCCACAGCGCTCACAGACGATGCCCTTGAAACGAACGCGCTTGTACTTGCCGCAGGCGCACTCCCAGGCCTTTTGGGGCCCGAAGATCTTCTCGCAGAAGAGACCGTCCTTTTCGGGACGAAGCGTGCGGTAGTTGATGGTCTCGGGCTTCTTCACTTCTCCCGAGGACCAACTGCGGATGTTCTGGGCCGTGGCGAGTCCAATGCTCAGTTCGTCGAACTGGTTGACGTCTAACGGGCTCATGACAACTTCCTTTCGGCGGCGCGTCGAGCGTCCTCTTCGTCAGATCCGCGCTCCGGTCGACTGATGTCGATACCGAGCTCGCGGGTNNACCGAGAAGAAGTCCTCTTCGGTGTCGGCCAGGTCCACGTGGGCCCCGACCTTGTCGCGCACTTCTACGTTCAAACAGAGTGACTGCATTTCTTTGATGAGTACCTTGAAGGACTCCGGGATACCGGGCTCAGGCAGGTTCTGGCCCTTGACGATCGCCTCGTACGCGCGCTCGCGGCCCTTCATGTCGTCGGACTTGACGGTGAGCAGTTCCTGGAGCGCGTAGGCCGCGCCGTAGGCCTCGAGGGCCCAGACTTCCATCTCCCCGAAACGCTGCCCACCGAACTGCGCCTTGCCACCGAGTGGCTGGGCGGTGATCATCGAGTACGGGCCGGTCGAGCGGGCGTGGATCTTGTCGTCGACCATGTGGGCCAGCTTCAAGATGTAGGCGTAACCCACCGAGATCGGGCTGTCGTAGACCTCACCGGTGCGACCGTTATAGAGCGTGACCTTGCCGTCGTTGTCGCCGGCTAAAAGGCGTTTGCCGTTTTGACCGTCGACGTTGAGCGTCGCGAAGGTCTGTTGGATCGTCGGCTTGTCCTTGGCCCGTTCGGTCTCGTCCCAGTGCGCGCCGTCGAAGGACGGGGTCGCCACGTATATGGCCGGTTCGGTACGCGGACGGGTTTTGCGGTACGGACGCGTGGCGGCGTTGGCCTGGTCGGCGTGTCCCGAAGTACCGACTGTCGAGTTGACCTCGATGCCGGCCCAGCCGTGACGCGCCGCGTAACCGAGGTGACTTTCGAGCACCTGGCCCACGTTCATTCGACTCGGAACCCCGAGCGGGCTCAAGATGATGTCGACCGGCGTGCCGTCGGACATGAACGGCATGTCCTCTTCGGGCAGGATCTTGGAGATGACGCCCTTGTTGCCGTGGCGTCCGGCGAGCTTGTCGCCCTCGCTGATCTTGCGCTTCTGGGCCACGTAGACCTTCACTAGCTGGTTGACGCCGGGCTGCATCTCGTGGTCTTCGTCACGGCTGTAGACCTTGACGTCGATGACCTTGCCGGACTCACCGTGGGGCACCTTCAGCGAAGTGTCGCGCACTTCGCGCGCCTTCTCACCGAAGATCGCGCGCAGCAGTCGCTCTTCGGGCGACTGCTCGGTCTCACCCTTGGGCGTGACCTTGCCCACGAGGATGTCGCCCGGCTCGACTTCGGCGCCGATGCGCACGATACCGAGGTCGTCTAAGTCCGCGAGGATGTCATCCGGCAGGTTCGGGATGTCCCGAGTGATCTCTTCGGCACCGAGCTTGGTGTCGCGAGCGTCGATCTCGTACTCCTTCACGTGGATCGACGTCAAGACGTCGTCACGAACGAGACGCTCGTTCAAGATGATGGCGTCTTCGTAGTTGTAGCCCTCCCACGGCATGTAAGCGACGAGCAAGTTCTTGCCGAGCGCCAGCTCGCCGTTGACCGTGCTGGTGCCGTCGGCCAAAAGGTCGCCGTCTTTGACCGTCTCGCCACCGAAGACCAACGGCTTCTGGTTGATCGACGTGTCCTGGTTGGAACGGCGGAACTTGTTGAGGTTGTACTGCTTCTTGCCGAGCGCCTTGCCGTAGCGGTCGGTCACGTCCTTGTCGTACTCGACGACGATGCGGTCACCGGAAACGAACTTCACGACGCCGTCGCCTTCGGCGATCAATACGTCGCCGGAGTCGAGCGCGGCGCGCGCCTCCATCCCGGTGCCGACGAACGGCGCCTCGGGCATGATCAGCGGCACGGCCTGCTTTTGCATGTTGGCGCCCATGAGTGCGCGCTGGGCGTCGTCGTGCTCGACGAAAGGAATGAGCGACGTCGCGACCGAGATGATCTGCTTGGTCGACACGTCCATCAGCTCGACTTCGTCGGGTTTGACGAAGTCGATCTCCGAGGTGGTCGAAGACGATTTGTTCGACGATCCGACGCGCAGTCCCGTGCCGACGGGGCCACGACGCACGAGCACGCGCTCGGCGCGAATGACGCCCTTCTCATCGACTTCGGTGTTGGCCTGGGCAATGACGAAACGCTCTTCTTCGTCGGCGGTGAAGTACTTGATCTCCCCGGTGACCTTGCCCGACGTGACCACACGGTACGGCGTCTCGATGAAGCCGTACTCGTTGATGCGCGCGTAGTTGGCGAGGTAGCCGATGAGTCCGACGTTCGGACCTTCCGGCGTCTCGATGGGACACATGCGGCCGTAGTGCGAGGAGTGCACGTCTCTGACTTCGAGACCGGCGCGCTCACGTGACAGACCGCCGGGTCCCAGGGCCGAGAGACGACGCTTGTGCGTGAGACCGGACAGCGGGTTGTTCTGGTCCATGAACTGGCTGAGCTGAGAGGTCGCGAAGAACTCCTTGATCGCCGACATCACGGGACGGATGTTGATAAGCGTCTGGGGCGCGATGGCTTCGACGTCCTGGGTGTTCATGCGCTCGCGTACGACGCGCTCCATACGCGAAAGTCCGGTGCGCAGGGCGTTCTGGATCAGTTCACCCACGCTGCGGATGCGGCGGTTCGCGAAGTGGTCCTGATCGTCGATGTGGTACGTGGTCTCCTTGGCGGTGCGGTCGCGCGCCAGGTTCAAGAGATACGTCGCGGTCGCCAAGACCTCGGCCTTGGAGAGCACGTGCATCGAGGTGTTCGGACGCTCCAGCAGATCGCCGAACAGTTCGACGTTCTTGGCGACCTCGTCACCAAGCTTGCGGTCGAGCTTGTAGCGGCCGACGCGGCTGAGGTCGTAGCGCTTCTCGGAGAAGAACGCGCCCTCGAAGTACTGACGGGCCGCTTCGATGGTCTGCACTTCGCCGGGACGCGCGCGTCGGTAGATCTCGAGCCAGGCGGTCTCTTGACTGGCGCGCAGGAAGTTCTCGGGCGTGTCCTCGAGGTTGTACTTGTCCATGTGCTTGGCGATCTCGAGGTGCGCCTTCTTCCAGTCCGCGTGAAACTGGTCTTCGAGGAAGTCGAAGTGCGCGACGAACTTCTCGAAGAACGCCTCGTCCATGACGGTGTCGAGCGCGCGCAGCAAGGTGAAGATCGAAATACGACGCTTGCGCGCAATGCGCGCACCGGCGTTAGCGGCCTTGTTCTTCTTCTCTTCCAAGTCGACCTGGAGCCACTCACCGCGGCTCGGGTGGATCGTGCCTTCGAAGGCGACCTTCTCGTCCTTGCCGGGCTGGAACAACACGCCCGGTGAACGCACGAGCTGGCTGACCACGACGCGCTCGGTGCCGTTGATGANNAAGTCGCCCATGAAGACGGTCTGCTCTTTGATCTCGCCAGTCTCACTGTTAAGGAAGCGCGCGCGAACGAAGATCGGCTGGGAGTACGTGGTGGCGCGCTGACGGCACTCTTCCACGGTGAACTTNNGTGATCGGCGAGATGGCCTCGAAGGCTTCGCGCAGACCCTGCTTCATGAACAGGTCGAAACTGTCTCGCTGAATTTCGAGAAGGTTAGGCAGGGGGTGAGCTTCACCGAGTGCCGAGAAGTTAAATCGCTCTGGGCTAGTGGACCGAGACGTCAACGGTCTATCCTCCGTGTTGGTGGGTGATTACTGCTGGCATATGCCGGGAACACGTACAAAACGGCGTCAGGGGATGACAAAGTTAGGTGCAAGGACACGGTCATTCAACTCTAGCGGTTGAATCGGGGTATGCGCAACTGGCGCTCCTCCCTTTTGGAGACGCGCGGCCGTTAGAACGGTTGCGGTAACCCTAGGCACGTTCCGGGCCGAGGTCAAGTACACCACCAAAGAAAATGTCCCGGCCGACTCCTCGGCCGGGACATTTCTCTAAAAGCCTTTAATTACTTGACTTCTACCGTCGCGCCGGCCGCTTCGAGCGAAGCCTTCGCCTTGTCGGCATCGGCCTTGGAGACCTTCTCGAGCACGGGCTTGGGTGCACCGTCGACAAGGTCCTTCGCTTCCTTGAGTCCCAGGCTGGTGAGTGCGCGCACTTCCTTGATCACCTGGATCTTCTTGTCGCCACCGGCCGTCAAGATGACGTCGTAGTCGCTCTTCTCGTCCGCGACAGGTACGTCCGCGGCTCCGCCACCGGCGGCGACCGGAGCGGCCACTGCGGCCGGGGCCGCGGCGGTGACGCCGAACTTCTCTTCGAACTCCTTCAACAGTTCGCTCAGCTCAATAACGGAAAGCTCTGCGATGCCGTCAAGGATTTGTTCCTTGGTCAATGTTGCAGCCATGGTGATTCCTCTCTTCTTCGTACTTCGTGGACTTGGTTATTCGGCCGGTTCGACCGCGGCGTCCTCGACGGGCGCCTCGGTAGCTTCAGCCTCGGGCTCGGCCGCGGGGGCTTCCTCCTCGACCTGGACTTCAGCCTCGGGCTCGGCCGCGGGGGCCTCCTCCTCGACTGCGACCGCCGCGACGGGCGTCGCGTCGTCGTCGCTCGCTGCCGGAGCAGCTTCCTCGACCCCGGCCGGAGTCTCGGCGACCTCGGCGACCTCGACCGCAGCCGGGGCGACGACGCCGCCCTTGCTCTCGATCAAGGCCGACAGGCCGTAGGCGAAGTTTTGCGGGACGGCCTTCAAGAGGCCGGCCATGGTGCGAAGCGGTGAGGCCAGGAGGCCCGCGATCTGGGCCAAGAGCACGTCGCGACTCGGCAGGTCGGCCAACGCGCTGAGGTCGCTCTTGGAAAGCGGCTTGCCGCCAACGACGCCACCCTTCACAATCAACTTCGGGGTCTCGCGGGCGAAGTCGCGCAGGGCCTTGGCCACGGCCGAGACGTCGCCGTCGACGAAGGCGATGGCGGTCGGGCCGACGAGGAACTCGGCGAGTGACTCCACGTCGGTACCGGCGATGGCGCGGCGAACGAGCGTGTTCTTGAAGACCTTGTAGTCCGCGCCCAAGGTGCGCAGTTGGCGGCGAAGCGTTGAGATCTGGGCCACGGTGAGGCCGCGGTACTCGGTGACGACGGCCGTCGTCGAATTCGAGATACGGGTCTTGACCTCGTCGATGGTGGCAACCTTGGCCGGCTGAACCTTGCTCATACTGCTCCTTCGCCGGATACCGCCCGGTTCGGGCCGGGACATCCAAGCGAACGAGTCTCAGTCGAGACTCGAACTCCTCGTCAGGCGGACCACTGGCCCTTATGGGTTTCCCCACCGGATGTCTTCGGCGTTCTCTTCAAATCAGTGGCACAGGTGTCGTGCGGATGTACATCTTACGGGCGAGGCTCGGCCTCGTCAAAACGTCTTAGGCCGGAACCGCTACTTCTTCAACGTCCTTCACCCGAGCCGGATCGACTTTGACGCCGGGGCCCATGGTCGATGAGACCGTGATGCTCATGATGTAGCGGCCCTTGGCGCTGGCCGGCTTCACGCGCAAGACTTCGTCGACGACCGCGCGGACGTTCTTAATGAGGTCGTCACGGCTGAAGCTGACCTTGCCGACGCGAAGTTGCACGTTGCCGATTTTGTCGGTGCGGTACTCCACCCGGCCGCCCTTGAACTCGGTGACGGCCTTGGCGACGTCCATCGTCACGGTGCCGGTCTTGGGGTTGGGCATCAGACCGCGCGGTCCGAGCACTCGACCGAGACCACCGACCTGACCCATCAGGTCCGGGGTGGCGATGGCGACGTCGAAGTCGAGGAATCCCCCGGCGACCTTGGCCACCAGATCCTCAGCCCCCACCTCGTCGGCGCCGGCGTCCCGGGCGGCCTGGGCCGCCTCGCCGGCGGCGAAGACCGCGACGCGGTTCGTCTTGCCGGTGCCCGCGGGCAGCGACAGCGTGCCGCGCACGATCTGCTCGGCGCGGCGCGGGTCGACGCCCAGTCGAATGGCCAGCTCGACGGTCTCGTCAAACTTGGCCGTCGAAAGCGCCTTCACCTTTTCCACGGCCTCGGTGACGTTGAGGAGTTCCTCGCGGTCCACCTGGGCCAGGGCGTTGCGGTAGTTCTTGCCGTGCTTCATGTCTCTCCTAGCTCGCGACCGAGATGCCCATCGAACGCGCGGTGCCAGCTACCTGGAGCTTCGCCATTTCGATGTCATCGGTGTTGAGGTCCTTCAGTTTGGTCTTAGCGATCTCTTCGATCTGATCCATCGTCACCGACGCCACGACTTCGCGGCCGGCCAGGTGCGCACCCTTGGCGACTCCGGCCGCCTGGCGCAACAGCACCGGCGTCGGCGGGGTCTTCAAGATGAACGAGAAGGAGCGGTCGTCGTAGATGGTGATGTCGACCGGAATGACCGTGCCCTTCATCGACTCGGTCGCCGCGTTGTACTGCTTGCAGAACTCCATCGTCTGGATGCCGTGCGGCCCGAGGGCGGTGCCGACCGGCGGGGCAGGCGTGGCGCCGCCCGCTTCCAACTGGATCTTGACGACTGCGACAATCTTCTTGGCCATGGTTCTCTCCTTAGGCGATCTAGAGCTTGGTGACCTGGGTGAAGTCGAGCTCCACCGGGGTCTCTCGTCCGAAAATGTCCACCAGCACCTTGACCTTCAACTGGTCCTCGTTGATCTCGGCCACGTGGCCCGAGAACGTGGCGAAGGGACCGGTCTTGATCTGCACGGTGTCGTTGACTTCGAATTCGTGCGTCGGCATGCGACGCTTGACCGGCGCGACCTCGACACCCTCGACGTGCGGTCGAATGATGTTGTCGACCTCGCGACGCGTCAGCGCCGTCGGGCGGGTCTTCTCGGCCCCCACGAAACCGGTGACCCCGGGCGTCGAGCCGATGACGTAGAAGATCTCGGGGTCCGGCTCGCAGCGGATCAGCAGGTAACTCGGGAACATCCGCTTAGAGACGGTGACCTTCTTGCCGGACTTGAACTCGGTGACGTCCTCTTCGGGCAGGTAGATCTCGTAGATCTGGTCTTCGAGCTCGCGACTCTTGATGATGTTGCGCAAAGCGCCAATCACCTTTTGTTCGTGGCCGGCGAAGGTGTGCACGATGTACCAACGACCGGGTCGGTCGAAGGCGCTCTCGGCGACGGGCTCTTCGAGCTCCTCGTCGAGGATGGTGATCTCGCGGATCTCTCCGTCGAGCACGACGTCTTCGTCGGTTACTGGGGTCTCAATGTCGCTCATGGTCGCCTTACTTCTGGAAGAGGAACGTGACGAACTTGGAGAAGCCGTAGCCGAGTCCGAAGATGAGTGAGGTCATGAAGACGAGGACGAAGAACACGATCAGGGTGTAGTTGATGACCTCGGGACGGGTGGGCCAGGAGACCTGGCGCATCTCTTCTCGGATCTCGCGGAAGAACTGGCCCGGTCCGGTGCGCTGGCGACGGCGGCGCTGGACGTCCTGCGTTGACGTGCGACGAGGCGCGGGGGTGCCGTCGGCGCCCACCTGACCCTGTCGCTGCATCATTCGCTTCTGTTCGCGGTTCATCTCACGTCTCTCGTTCGCACTTCATCTTCCACCGAAGAAACTCTTCGCGCAGGGCAGGAGGGACTCGAACCCCCAACCACCGGTTTTGGAGACCGGTGCTCTACCAATTGAGCCACTGCCCTTCGTGACGCCAGTCACAACGTGACGGAGGCCGTAGGGAAGAAGAATCTTACCATCCTCCCCGTGGGGTCTCTAGCGGGTCTCCTTGTGCGTGGTGTGCTTGCGCTCCCACTGGCAGTACTTCTTCATCTCGATGCGCTCGCGATCGTTGACCTTATTCTTCATCGTGATGTAGTTACGGCGTTTGCAGTCCTCACACGCCAGGGTGACCTGCACTCGCTTTTCGTTCTTCGCCATCGTTCTCTCCTCGTATCACTGCTTCTCGGACCAAAGTCCTGCCTGGTAGCGGCGGCGGGAGTCGAACCCGCGACACCACGATTATGAGCCGTGTGCTCTAACCACCTGAGCTACGCCGCCTGGCGAGCCCTCTGTCGGGATTGAACCGACGACCCCTTCCTTACCATGGAAGTGCTCTACCACTGAGCTAAGAGGGCGCTCGCGTCCACTTTGGCGCGAAGCGAATTGTACTCCGAACGATCCTATTGGTTCCAACAAGGCCATATACCCTTGACTCTCATGAGAACGCGCTTGGTGGAGGTGGACGACGCCTCAGCGGTCATGAACATCTACAACCCCGAGGTCACCGAGGCCTCCATCAGCTTCGATCTCGTCCCTCGCACCCTGGCGGAACAAGAGGCGTGGATTCGCCGGCACCTCGACACCCACCCCTGCATCGTCGCCGTGAATGAGGACGACCGGGTCGGCGAAATAGGCGCCCGCGGCGAACGGATCCTCGGCTTCGCGTTGGTCTCGCCTTTTCGCGACCGCCCGGCCTACGCCACCACCGTCGAGAACTCGGTCTACGTCGCTCGCGCGGCGCGCGGGCGCGGCGTCGGCGAGGTACTCCTGCGCCAACTCATGACGCTCGCGGGCGAGTCCGGCTTCCACTCCTTGATCGCGCGCATCGTCGGCGAGAACGCCAGTTCCATTCGGCTCCACGAGAAGTGCGGCTTCACCCTGGTGGGCACCGAGATCGAAGTCGGTCGCAAGCAAGGTGTCTGGCTCGACGTGGTCGAGTACCAGTACGTGATGCCAACTAATCGCTCGAGATAGGAACCGGGCTCGCCAACTCGAGTTCTTCGCCCGGCCAGGACCACTGGGTCCATCGCCCCATCGGGAGAAGCAATACCCCTCCGCAGATCGCGACCGCTACGGCGATCAGTAACGGATTGGAGTGCACGAGGTCGATCAGCAACGCCCGTCCACCGGGCATCCCAATGAAGGGACCGGTAATCGAGAGCGCCAGGAGCCAGAAGTGCTCCCGGCCCTTGTAGCTCGCGGCGAGCAATACCAGTCCCCAGGCGAGGTACCACGGCTGCACAACCGGCCCGAGCTCCACGAAGAGGATCAACGAGAGCGCCAACGAGCGCACCCAACCGCGCGCTTCGGCATGCCAGAGCAACCAAATCGTGAAGCCGGCCGCGGTGAGAAGACCGAGCAGTCGCGTCACCGAGAGCACCGATCCGACTGCGATGCCGTGCCAGCCGACGGCGTGCAGCGTGTTCGTCAACGCCAAACCAACCGCCGTCGCCGGAGCGGCCCAAGAACGAACAGTTCCGTTCGAGAGCAGGTTGTTTACCCACCCGAAGCCGAATCCGGCGAGCCACGTCCACACGCCCAAGGTCGCGGCGGCGACAATGACCGCGATGCCGATCGGTCGAAGTCGATCTCGAATGGACGCCTTCGGTCCGAGCCACGTCCAGGCCACGAAGGCCAGGCCAATGGCGGCTGGGGCTTTTATCGCCGCCGCGCACGAACAGAACACCAGCGCCCACACCGGATGTCGTTTGACGGCCAGCGCAATGCCGACCACGAGGAAACCGGCCATGATCCCGTCGTTATGCGCTCCCCCGATCAACGTAATCAAGACCAACGGGTTCATCGCCGAGAGCACGAAGGCCTCGCCCGGGTCGCGGTCCAAGCCACGGGCCAGCATCACGACGCCGTAGCCGATCATCGCGACTGCGAAGGTCTCGAGCAGTCGTAGTCCGACTACGGTCCAGATTTCGTGGTGCTGCGAGATCCAGTCGATCTTGCCATCGAGGAACAAGAAGAACGGCCCGTAGGGAACGGGGGAGTTTTGCCAGAGCGTGTCGACTGGGGTGACGTACGGACTCGATCCAAGGGTGAAAGGCCCGTAGAGATACGGACTTATGTGATAGGCCGTCATCTCGCCTTGGGCCGCGTAGCTGAAGACGTCGCGGCTGAAGAGCGGCGGCGCGACGATCATGGGCGTCGCCCAGAGCAGCAGCATCCACCACAGCGACTTGATCTTGGCGCCGGGATGCAATTTCATGACCTCGGCCAGGCGCAGCCAGACCCGCATCAACAACACCAGTCCGCCGTAGACGAAGACAACGGAAAGGATGTACTTCGTTTCGCTTGGCGTCACGGTGAACTTGGGCGACGGTTCGCCGAAGAACCACGTGCTCGACAAATCGAGCTTGAAGGGAGAGTTGGTGAACGAGCATCCAGCGAGAATGAACGACATGGCCACGAAACCGAGCACGGCCGGCTGCCAGAGGAACCGCCAACCTTCGAAAGGTCCGGGGGTGAATCGGCCGAGCGGCGTGTAGCGGCGTTCGAGCATCGAAACACCGGATTCGAAACGTTCGGCGACTCGCTCGTAGTTGCGGCGCACAAAGCTCGCCGTCGACCTAAGCCGGTTCACACCACTCCTCCCCTGCCCATCGCCACCTTATTTCGTTCGCACCGTTTCGGGCATGGCCAATCCAGTTGCACTGGATTGGCCTTGGTGGGCCAGGAGGGATTTGAACCCCCGTAGGCTAAGCCGTCTGGTTTACAGCCAGATCCCATTGGCCACTCGGGCACTGACCCGTCGAGAATCCTACTTGGACGACCACGACGTAATCCAACCGCCTGCGTCTACCATTTCTCCATGCCCACCTTTGACATCGTCTCGGAACTCGATCTGCAAGAAGTACGTAACGCCGTCGACCAGGCCAACCGCGAGGCCGGCACCCGATTCGACTTCAAGAACACGAATCCCGTCATCGAATTCTCCGACAAGGAGTTGCGCCTATCAGCCTCGACCGAGGACCGTTTGCGCGCGCTCTACCAACTGCTCGAAGAGAAGCTGGTGAAGCGTTCGGTGTCGTTGAAGTCTCTCGATCCGGGCAAGATCGAAGAGGCCAGTCAAGGCAGCGCCCGTCAAAAGATCGCCCTCAAGGCCGGCATCACCCAGGACGTCGGTAAGCAGATCAACAAGATGGTCAAAGAGATGGGCGTGAAGAATCTCAGTTCCTCGATCCAGGGTGACCAAGTACGCGTCACGGGCAAGCAGCGCGACGATCTGCAAAAGGCGATCGCTTACTTCAAGGAGTCCGACCTGGCGGTGCCCCTGCAGTTCACCAATTTCAGGGACTAACCGGCCTGCGACTCCTCGGCGGCGAGGTGTTCGTCGATCTCCTCGATTACGTCGACTTTGAAGATGCGGTTGAAGACGATGAGCTTCAGCACCCAGAAGATCGCGAAGCTGGCCAGATTGGTGAACGAGACCAGTCCGGTATTAACGAGGTGACTCCAGTGATGTGTGCGCACCTCGTGGCGCGCCCAGAGCGCGCCGAGCTGGGACACGCCGATTCCGAACAAGGTAAGAACCCAAAAAGGTGCGATCTCTTTACGGAGATGACTCTTGCCGCGCTTGCCCCACGTCCAACGACGATTTAACTGATAGGCCGGAACCGAAGCCACGAGGTTGCCCGCCAGGGTCGACCAGATGACGCTCGGAATGATCTTGAAACCGTAGAACACTGCGATGGCGGCGAAGGAGATGATCGTTGAGCAACCCGAGACCATCGTGTAGCGGATGAGCTTTTTGCCCTGATGCGTCTTGGACCAGGACTGCAGCGAGCGAAGACGAGTGAGCACCGACCAACCTTACTTTCGTCGCTCTCAAATCACAGATTGAGGCCGGAAAGGTGGCCCCGCTGTTTTCGTTGCGGGACTAGTCGGTCCAGATCGTGTCGAGCGTCGTCGGTTCAATCGTGGACAGCTCTTCGGCAACGAGCTCCTCGTCGATTACCTTGAGCTTGTCGAAGCGGAAGATCCGGTTGAAGACGACCAACTTCAAGACCCAGAAGATGGCGAAGCACGCCACGTTCGCGAACGCGACCAGTGCGGTGTTGGCGAGGTGGCTCCAGTGGTGCGAGTGCACGACGGCGCGCGCCGAGAACGCACCAATCTGGCTGAAGGCGATGCCGGCGAAGGCCAGGGACCAGTACGGGACGATCTCTTTGCGAAAGGCACTCGGCCCGCGCTTGCCCCACGCCCATAGTCGGTTGAGGTGATACGACGGCAACGTGGCGATGACGTTGCCGGCGAGTGTCGCCCAGATGACGCCGGGAATGATCCGGAAGCCGTAGAGGATGACGATGGCGGAGAACGAAACGCCGGTCGTGATGACCGAGCTGACGGTATAACGAATGAGCTTCTTACCTCGGTGGGTCTTCGACCACGCCAGAAAGGAGTCGAAACGTTTGCGCATTGCACCCAGTCTAATTCCTCGCGAGTGCCGGACTAAGAGCCCTGATAGGCCGAGATGCAACAATGGAGAATGTCCGAAGCCCTGGCGTTACTCCTTGATTTACTGGACCTCGAACGTATCGAGGTCAATACCTTTCGGGGACGTCACCCCGAAGAGGAGCGCCAGCGCACGTTCGGTGGACAGGTCGCCGCCCAGGCCCTGATGGCGGCGGGGCGCACCGTCGAGGTCGGCAGCGTGCACTCGCTCCACTCGTACTTCCTTCGACCTGGCGATCCGAGCTATCCGATCCTCTATGAGGTCGACCGGATCCGAGACGGACGAAGCTTCACCACACGTCGCGTCGTCGCGATCCAGCACGGCCGCGCCATCTACAACATGCAGGCCAGCTTTCACACCGAAGAGGTCAGTCTCGAGCACCAGTTCGTGATGCCCGTCGTTGCCGGCCCCGAGACGATCCGACGTCTCGACGAGCGGATCCAAGACGAAGGCGGCAACATCGACGAATGGTTCAAGCGCCAACACCCGATCGATCAACGCTTCGTCGGTGAACTGCCCTGGAGCCCGAATCGCAGCAAGGAGCCGCACCAAAAGATCTGGATCAAGGCCGACGGGATCTTGCCCGACGACCCGCTGTTACACGCGTGCGTGATCACCTACGCCAGTGACATGAGTCTCTTTGATTCGATCCTCGCGCCGCACTCGATCCGCTGGGACAACGGTTCGTTCATGGGCGCGAGTCTCGATCACTGCATGTGGTTCCACCGCGTGGTCCACGCCGACCAGTGGCTGCTCTACGACACCGATTCCCCCATCGCCCACGGCGGCCGCGGTCTCGCTCGGGGCTTCCTATGGGATCAAACCGGCCAACTCATCATTTCGATGGTCCAGGAGGGCCTCACTCGGGTGGTCGATCAAGACAAGGTAAAGGAGAAGTCATGACTCTCAGCGATGACGTGGCGGCCTACAGCATGGCCACCTCACAGTTCTTGCACGACGCGACGATCGTCAATGACGACAATGTAGATCGTCACCTCGAAGGAGGATGGAGCGCGCGACAAGTGATCCACCACGTCGCCGACTCCGAGGCCCAGTCCTACGCGCGACTCCGTCGCCTGCTCGCCGAACCGGCCGGCTCGGTCATCCAGGGCTACGACGAGGCGGCGTGGGCCGAGTGTCCCCAACTCGGCTACCGCGATCTGCCCGTCGTCCACGCGCTCGAGGTCTTCAAGGCCGTGCGACTGGCGTCACTCGACGTGCTCGGACGTCTGCGCGAGGCCGATCTCGAGCGTTACGGCCAACACTCCGAATCCGGCCGTTACACGCTCGCCACTTGGCTGGCGGTGTACACCGAACATCCGCGCACGCACGCCGCACAACTGTTGGAAGCGGTGAACGCCTAAATCAAGTGCGCGCCGACATCGGCACGTATTTGCGCTCGTCGTCACCGATATAGAGCTGGCGGGGACGCGCAATCTTCATGTCCTGGGCGAGCAACTCCTGGTAGTGCGCGAGCCATCCGGAGGTACGCGGAATGGCGAAGAGCACGGTGAGCATCTCCAGCGGGAAGCCCATCGCCTGGTAGATGAGGCCCGAGTAGAAGTCCACGTTCGGATAGAGGCGACGCGAAATGAAGTAGTCGTCGGCCAGAGCGATCTCTTCGAGCTTCAAGGCGATGTCCAACAGCGGATTCTTGCCGGTCACCCGGAACACGTCGTCGGCCGTCTTCTTGATGATCGTGGCGCGCGGATCGAAGTTCTTGTAGACGCGGTGACCGAAGCCTTCGAGCAGGGCCTTGCCCTGCTTCACCGTTTCGATGTAGGCGGGGATGTTGTCGATGCTGCCGATCTTGTTCAACATCTTCAAGACGGCTTCGTTCGCGCCACCGTGGCGCGGTCCGTAGAGCGCGGCCGTCGCGGCGGCGGTCGCCGAATACGGGTCGCCGTGCGACGAACCGACGATGCGCATCGCGGTGGTGCCGCAGTTCTGTTCGTGGTCGGCGTGCAAGATGAACAAGACGTCGAGGGCGTGCGCCAGGACCGGGTCCGGCTCGTAGCGCGGCTCGGCGACCTTCCACATCATCGAAAGGAAGTTCTCGGTGTAGGCCAGGTTGTTATCGGGGTAGACGAACGGCATGCCGACCGAGAAGCGGTGGGCCGCGGCCGCGAGCGTGGGCATCTTCGCGATGAGGCGAACGACCTGGCGATGCAAGATCTCGGGGTCGTCCAGGATCTTCGCGTCCTTGTAGTAGGTCGACAGCGCGGCGATCGCCGATACGAGCATGCCCATCGGGTGCGCGTCGTAGTTGAAACCCTCCAGGAAACGCTTGCGGACGTTCTCGTGGATATACGTGTGGTGCGTGACCTCTTTTTCCCACTCGATGGCCTGGGCTTCGTTGGGGAGCTCTCCGTAGTTGAGCAGGTAGGCGACCTCGAGGTAGGTGGAGTGCTCGGCCAACTGTTCGATCGGGTAGCCGCGATAGCGCAGGATGCCCAGGTCGCCGTCGACGAAGGTGATCGCCGATTCCGCGGCTGCGGTGTAAAGGAATCCGGGGTCGTAGAACCAGATACCGGGCACGGCCTTGGAGAACTCCGCGGCGGCCACGCCACCCCTGTCGATGGGAATCTCTCGAGTTTCGCCGGTACGGTTGTCGGTCACGGTAATTGACTCAGACACAATTCCTCGATTCATATGGGGGCAGGTCCATCGTATGCGAACTCGCCGATAAGGCCATCGATTCCAGAGTGACCGGACGGTGACAACTCAACTCGGCGGCAACGCTCCGGGCGGCGACAACTCAACTCGGTAACTCTTGGAGCGCGTCAGGTTCGCCGAGGCCGAAGCCCCCGATATTCGAATATCGAGGACGGCGCGCTCGCTCGGTACGACGACGATCTCTTGGCGCACGAAGGCGTAGGACTGCAGGGGCGCCAGTACGACGTGGTAGGTCCGGCGCTGTTCTGCGAGTGGACCATTGGACGGTTTCATCGTCACCTGCAGCGTGACCTCTTGCTCTACGAATCCGGTGTTCACGACCGACACACCAATCCTGATTTGGGTGACCGGCGGAAGTAAGAGGACGCCCTTTCGAGCCGGCAGCGGCGCCGGCGTCACCGACACCGCGGCGATGCCGATACCCCGGACCACCGCGAGTGACGACGACGCCGTCAGATTCGCGACGCCACTTTCGCCGAACAATTTCGCGCTCGATAACGTCAACTCGTCGAGTCGTACCTGCCCTGGCTCGTGACGCAAGGCGAATCGTTCCTTGTTCCACGTGAGTCCCGTCGCCAGGAGCGACTGCGCCGGACCGGCCACTGTTTCGTTGCCGACACTGGGCAATGGTGCGGGCAGCGTGAGGCTACGAGCGATTCTCGCGATGATGGCTTCGTAGTCGTCCACCCGAGTGACGGTGAGATCGGCGATCTCGTCGTTGACGTCGTGGGCGAGTTTCGGCCGCCGCAAGAGGTCGGCGGTCGTCGACCAGGACGTCAATTGCTGGTCAAGTTGGTTGAGCCGCGCGTCGAAGATCGGTCGCGAGAATGTCGAACCGCTGCGCAACAGGCGCGCCAGGCGCACGTCGAAATTGTTCTCCTGCTCGATCAGCGCGTTCGCGAGTCCAGCGAAGCTGCGATTCTCACTGCGCTGGTACGTGATCGCACCGTGGGCCGAGCGCGCCACGTCCCTCGCGAATACCAAGATGACCAGCGTTACGGCCAGCGCAATCATGAGGAACAACGAATGTCGGCGACGTTGCGCGCGTGTACGGGCCACGACTTATGAACTTACTCCCCGTGGATTTTGTTACTCCTCGTCGAAGAGGTCCAGTTCGAGGATTTCCGAGGTACCTTCGGGAAGCGCGTTGTCGTCGTCGATCCCCCACTTGGCTTCATTCAATTGACTCGACAGTCGATCGACCGACGCGAGCTCGGGCAGGTCCTTCGCGCGTTGTGCGCCGCCGAAGGAGCGCAAGCTCTTCGCCGCGGGAATCAGTCGGCCCTCGATGGAACTCAACATCGAGTTGTACTCGCGAACCACCGTGTCCAGCGACTTGCCCATCTTCCCGACCGGTTCGGCGACCTTGCGGATCCGGTCGAACAGCTTGTTCGCGATGTCAGCGATCTGTTCGGCGTTCACGGCAATCTGTTGCTGACGAACAATGAATCCGACCGACCACAACAAAGAGAGAAGGTTCGTGGGTCCGACGATGACGACGCGCTCGCTCGCCGAAAAAACCAGCAACTCCGGATCGGCGTCGAGGGCGGCCGACATCGCGAAGTCGCTCGGGATGAAGCACACGACGAATTCCGGTGCCGGCGACACGGCCTCCCAGTAACTCTTTTCCCGCAGCGTTTTCACGTGACTACGCAGATCGCGTGCGTGCTTGGCCTGCAATTCGCGTCTTGCTTCGGGGTCCTCTTCGTCCAACGACCGTTCGAAGGCGTCGTAGGGGAACTTCGCGTCTACGGCGAGCCGGATCCCGTTGGGCAGGTTGACGACGCAGTCGGGACGAAGCGAGCGACCTTCGTCGTTCGTCGCCGAAACTTGCAGTTCGTAGTCGATGCCCTGGCGAAGCTGTGACGCGCTCATCACGTTGGCCAGTTGGATCTCGCCCCACGCGCCACGCTGTGAACTTCGTCCGAGAAGCCGATTGAGCCGTCGCGTTTCGTACTGCGTCTGTTGTTGGGCCTCGAGCAATTCGGCCGCTTTACTCTTTACATCCGAGAGCGCACCGGCGTTCAAGGTATTGAAGTCGGCGAGGTTTTGCTTGTATTCCCCGAGGAGTACTTCGAGCGGCTCCAGCGTCGAATCCAGCTTCGACTCTCGAAGATTCTGTGTCTCTTCTTGAGATTGACTGAAGCGCCGAACGGTCTCGTCGAGGGTTTCAGCGGAAAGGACCTTGAAGGTGTCGCCCATCTTCGTCATCGCCGTCTCGTGGTCCACGCGCTGGCGCTCCAGTCGTTCGTTCGCCTCGTTCAGTTGTGAGTCGCGCACCTTGAGGTCGGCCCCGGCTCTCAGCACGTCCTCGCGAAATGACTGAGATCGCTTCACCATGTACACCCACGTCACCGCCGCGCCGAGGGCCAGGCCAACGACAGCGCTAATCACTGCAACCATTCGATCCCTTTCGTCCGGACACTCCCACCATAGATATGCGCTGTAACGCGGCGGTATCCTTTGGCCATGAATCGGCTATTTGGCAACCGCGGGGAACCGGACGATGAGGCGCCTTTGGTCGCCACGGCCGACGAAGAGTTGCGCCCGCAGATCGTCCAGATCTTCGCGCTGGTGGGTGAAGCCATGGCCGGAGCGACCCACGCCCTTCTTTCGGGCGACCGCGAACTGGCCAAGCGCGTGGTCGACAAGGACATCGCCATCGATCAGCTGGTGAACTCGATCGTGAACACCGCCGAACTCCAGTTGGTCGAAAACGAGTCGCTGAACGTCGCCGACCGTCGGCGACTGTTGACGCTGCTTCGCATCTTGCCCGAGGTCGAACGCAGCGGGGACCTGGCCGAGCACATCGCGCGTCGAGCGGCGCGCGGACTGGGCGTTGAAATGTCACCGCGAAGTCGCGGCCTCGTCGAACGTATGGGTGAGGTCGCGTCCACTATTTGGCGCGAAGCCACGGACGTCATCATCGACGGCAAGCTCGAGGCGGCCGGCGCCATCGAAGAGATCGACGACGAGCTCGATGATCTGCACGTCTCACTGACCGCCGAACTGACGTCGGGGTCGATGACGTTGCCGGTCGCCGTCGAACTGGCGCTGCTGGCGCGTTTCTACGAACGATTCGGCGACCACTGCGTCAACCTCGCGCGTCGACAGGTCGGCCGCAACGGCCCCGACTAACCAAGCGCGAGCAGTTCCTCGGCGATCTGCACCGCGTTAAGCGCGGCGCCCTTGCGCAGGTTGTCGTTGCTGATGAACATCGAGAGTCCGTTGACCACGGTCTCGGCGCGACGGATCCGCCCCACGTAGCTCGGATCCCTGCCGGCGGCGAGACGCGGCATCGGGATCTCACAGACGACGACGCCCACGGCGGCTTCGAGAATCTCCGTCGCCTCCTCGGGCGACAGTGGTCGATCGAAGCTCGCGGTGATGGCGAGTGAGTGACCGGTGAAGACCGGAACCCGAACGCACGTCGCGTCCACGAGGAGTCCAGGAATCTCGAGAATCTTTCGACTCTCGTCGCGAAGTTTCTTCTCCTCGCCGGTGTCGAGCGAACCGTCATCGACGATGCTGCCGGCCATCGGGATCACGTTGTGCGCAATGGTGGCCGGGAATTTGACGCCGGAGTCCAACGGCAACGCCGAGCCGTCAAAAGTGAGGCTACGCGCGTCGTTGCCCGGTGATTTCTCCAACTGATTCGCCAGTTCGTCGACGCCTTCGCGACCAGCGCCGCTCACGGCCTGATACGTCGCCACGGTGATCGATCGCAGTCCGGCCGCCACGTGCAAGGGCTTCAGAATCGGCATCGCGGCCATCGTCGTGCAGTTGGGGTTCGCGACGATCCCCTTGGGAATGGTGCGAAGAGCGTGAGCGTTGACTTCCGAGACCACCAACGGCACGAGGGGATCCATCCGCCAGGCCGATGAATTGTCGATCACGATGACCCCGGCGGCCGCCATTCGCGGCGCCAACACCTTTGACGAGGTGGCGCCGGAAGAGGTCAGCGCGATGTCGAGACCCGAGAAGTCGGCGGTCGCGGCGTCCTCCACCACGACGGCGGTGCCGCTCCAGTCCAAGGTCGATCCGGCGGAGCGCGACGAGGCGAAGAAACGAATCTCCTCCACCGGGAACGAGCGCTCGCGAAGGATCTCGCGCATCACCGTGCCGACTTGGCCCGTGGCTCCGACGACCGCTACTCGCATGAAAGAAGTCTACGGGACGCCAAATTGGCCGTTACGCCGCGTCGAGTCCGAACGCGGTGTGAAGGTGGCGAACCGCGTCGGCCACCTTTTCGGCGCGCATCACGCACGAGATGCGAATCGAACTGGTGGAGATCATCTCGATGTTGATGCCGTTTTCCGACAACGTCTCGAACATCAGAGCGGTGACGCCGGGGTTCGACTTCATCCCGGCGCCGATGATCGACACCCGTCCGATGTTGTCGTCGCTCGTCACTTCAGTCGCGCCGATCTCGTCTTTGACCATGTCGCAGGCTTCGCGCGCAGCCGCGAGGTCGGTCTTGGGGACCGTGAAGGAGATGTCCGTAATCCCCTTCGCACTCGTGTTCTGCACGATCATGTCGACGTTGATGCTCCGGTCGGCGAGTTGGCGAAAGAGCCGCGCGGCCACTCCCGGACGGTCGGGCACGCCTCCCACGGTGATCTTCGCCTCAGTGGTGTCATCGGTCACGGCCGATACGATGGCTTCTTCCATGGTGGGGTCCTCCTCCACAATCCAGGTACCTGGCTCCCAGGTAAAACTCGATCGAACGTGCAGCGGTACGCCGTGTCGACGCGCGTACTCGACGGAGCGCAGCATCAAGACGCGCCCGCCGGTCGCCGAGATCTCCATCATCTCGTCGAAGGAGACCTTCGCGATACGACGGGCTTTCACGACGACGCGTGGATCGGCCGAGAAGACGCCGGTGACGTCGGTGTAGATCTCGCAGACGTCGGCCTTGAGGGCCGCGGCCAGGGCAACGGCCGTGACGTCCGAGCCGCCGCGACCGAGCGTCGTGACGTCGCGATCCGTAGAGACCCCTTGGAATCCCGCGACGACCGGCACCAGACCGGCGTCCAGCGCCTCTCGAATTCGGTCCGGACGCATTTCGAGGATCTTGGCGCGGGTGTGATCGGTGTCGGTGATGATGCCGGCCTGGCTGCCGGTGAAGGAGGCCGATTCCACGCCGCAGGCGCCGAGCGCCATGCTGACCAGCGCCATCGAGATCCGCTCGCCGGCGGTGAGCAGCATGTCGAGCTCGCGCGGCGGTCGTGTCGGTGAAACGTCGTCGGCCAGTCGCAACAGGTCATCGGTGAACTTGCCCATCGCCGACACCACGACGACGACGTCGTTGCCGGCCATGCGCGTTCGCGCCACGTGGTCGGCGACGGCCCTGATTCGATCAGCGTCGCCGACTGACGTGCCACCGAACTTCTGTACGATCAGCGCCATGGCATCAAAGGTTACTTGAGGCAATCGAAGCACTTTCGATGGCCGAGTAATGTCGCCTCCATGGCAACTACGAAACGGGAACGTCAAAAGGCCGCGCGTCGAATCAAGATGGAGGAAATGCAACGACGTGCCAAGCGACGTCAGAACACCCGTCGCGGCATCATTGTCGCGATTGTCGCGGTGCTCGTACTCGGTACCGGCGCACTCCTCTTCGCGGGAAAGTCCCCAACCACCACGACGACGACAACTGCCGCTCCCACGACGACGACCACGGCTCCCGCAGTGAACCCAGCGAGCATTGTCTTCTCGCCGCTGACCGACCCGTCGCCGGCTGGTGTGTGGGGCAAGGAGCCGACGCTCGTCGTGCCGCCCGGAGCACCTCCGACGAAGCCCGAGCTCGCCAACCTGATCACCGGCACTGGACCCGGTGCGGTGGACGGCGACAAATTCACGGTTCAGTACATCCTCGCCACGTACTCAACTCGCAAAGTCGTCCAAACGTCGTGGACCTCCAAGGCCTTTTCCCTCACTCTCGAACCAGGCGCTTTGATCCCCGGATGGGTTGCGGGAATGAAGGGGATGAAGGTCGGAGGCCGACGCGAGCTAATCCTGCCACCCGTGGACGGCTACCAAGACACTTCACCCGGTGCCGGGATCGCGAAGAACGACACCCTCATCTTCATCATCGACCTCTTAAAGTTGAGCAAATGAGCGACCACGTACCCAACCCCGACGGATCGAGCGAGAAGCGTCAGAAATTCGCAAGTCCGCCTCCGATGATCATCGACGCGTCGAAGAACTACACCGCGACGATGGTGACGTCCAAAGGGACATTAGAAATCGTCCTCGACGCGCTCGGTGCGCCCACGACGGTGAACAGCTTCGTGTACCTCGCGCGGTGGCATTACTACGACGGCATCGTCTTTCACCGGGTCATCCCCGGTTTCGTCCTGCAGGGCGGCGACCCTACCGGCACGGGCGCGGGAGGACCGGGCTATAAATTCAACGACGAGTTGCCCAAGCCCGGTCGCTACGAACTCGGATCGCTGGCCATGGCGAACGCCGGTCCCCATACCAACGGCTCGCAGTTCTTCGTCATCTCCGGTCCGGACGGCATTCGCCTCCCGCCGCTCTACGCGCTCTTCGGCAAGGTCGTGAAGGGCCTCGACGTGGTCGAGACGATCAACGGCCTCGGGACACCGTCCGGCAAGCCCAAAGAGAACGTCATCATCGAATCGGTGACGATCACCGAGTCTTAGAGTTCGACGACGTCGTGGCCCCGGGTCACCACGACGTCACCGGCCACCACACGCCAGTGCGCACCGTCGTGGTGCACGATGCCCGTCGGCCCCAACACCACCAGCGCGACGTTATTCAACAGCGAGCGCGTGCGCACCATCTGATCGTCACTCGCCGTCAGGCACAGGGTCGCGCCACTTCGATAGCCCAGTCCTGTCGTCGGCGCGCCGCCGCGCGGATCGATCATCACGTCGCCCAAGACTGACGAGACCGCGCCGACCGCCACGAGGGTCGCGGCGGCGTCGATCGCGTCACCGAACGGATTTGCCCGCCACACGGAGCGCGCGTGCAGTGGTGATCCGTCACACAGCACCACGAGATCGGCGCTCGTGAGTCGTTCCGTCCAGTACGGATCAGTGGTCGCGGCCCGGTCAATCACCATCAAGGCCTCGGGGCGAACGTCGAACTCATCGAACTCGGCGCTCGTGAACCGCACCGCTTCGGTGATGCCGACGAAGGCCGCGGCGGTCGGGACGATGACGACGTCGGCGTGCTCGGCGATCGTGAGTGGTCCGTCGCGAAACAGCGTTCGCAATGCGACGAGTGATCCGACCGCGTACGTCGAGGACCCCATGGAACGAGTCTCGCACCCGGAGCGTTTGGAGAGGCCCACTATTCTCTCTCCATGGGCTTCCAAAAAGTCGGCGTACTGGGTGCGGGAATCATGGGCGGTGGCATCGCCGAGGTCGCGGCCGCCGCCGGCGCCACCGTGATCGTGCGCTCGCGCAGTCAAACCACCGCGGACGCCATGTTGGCTGTGATGGCCAAGTCTCTCGCCAAACAGGTCGAGAAGGGTAAGCGCACCGCCGAAGACGCCGACGCCATCATCGCGCGCGTCTCCGCGACCACGCACCTGAAGGACCTGGCCGACTGTGACTTCGTGATCGAGTCGGTGATCGAGGACCTCGAGGTGAAGCGTTCCGTCTTTCGCGAACTGAACGAGGTCGTGCACGCCGACGCCATAATCGCCACCAATACCTCAACCCTCTCGGTGATTGAGTTGGCGATGGAGACCTCGCGGCCGGAGCGCGTCTGCGGTCTGCACTTCTTCAACCCCGCCCCGGCGATGTCGCTCGTAGAAGTGGTGCGACCGATCTGTGCCAGCGACGAAACGATGGCCGCGGTCACCGAGTTCGTGCTCGCGTGCGGCAAGGAGCCGGTCAACGTGAAGGACCAGGCCGGCTTCGTCGTCAACGCCCTGCTCTTCCCGTACCTCAACAACGCCGTGCGATTGCTCGAACAGGGCGTGGCGACCAAGGAGGGTATCGACATCGCGATGAAGGGCGGATGCGGATTCCCGATGGGTCCGTTCGCGCTCTTGGACCTCGTGGGACTCGACACGTCGGTGGCGATCCTGGACGCTCTCTTCGCCGAGTTCGCCGAACCGAACTTCTCACCCCGACCACTGCTTCGACGAATGGTCTCGGCCGGTCAACTGGGCCGTAAGTCGGGTACCGGTTTCTACGACTACCGTCACTAACGAGTTCGAAAGGGAAGAGATGGCGCAACGATCCAAGCCGTGGGTGATGCGGACGTACTCGGGTCACTCCAGCGCCGTCGCGTCAAACGAGCTCTACCGCTCCAACCTCGCCAAGGGCCAGACCGGCCTCTCGATCGCCTTCGACCTGCCGACGCAGACGGGGTACGACCCCGACGACCCGGCCGCCGCCGGCGAGGTGGGCAAGGTCGGCGTCCCGATCGCGCACCTCGGACATATGCGCGAACTCTTCGACGGCCTTCCGCTGGCCGAGATGAACACGTCGATGACGATCAACGCCACGGCCGCGTGGCTCTGGGGTCTCTATTTGGCGCTGGCCGAAGAAGAGGGCGTCGATCCCAACCTGCTCCAGGGCACGACCCAGAACGACATCGTGAAGGAGTACCTGTCACGCGGTACGTACATCTTCGCGCCCGAGCCCTCCAAGCGGCTCATCGTCGACATGATCGCCTACGGGCACGACCACGTCGCCAAGTGGAACCCGATCAACGTCTGCAGCTACCACCTCCAAGAGGCCGGTGCGACCCCGGTCCAGGAGATCGCGTACTCGCTGGCGACCGCGATNNGCGATGTGGGATGAGATCTGTCGTACGCGCTACGACGTCCAAGACGCCTCCCTTCGTCGGTTTCGCTACGGCGTGCAGGTCAACTCACTCGGTCTCACCGAACAGCAGCCCGAGAACAACGTGCAACGCATCGTGCTCGAGATGCTCGGGGTCACGCTTTCGGCCGACGCCCGGGCGCGCGCCCTGCAGTTACCGGCGTGGAACGAAGCACTCGGACTCCCGCGCCCGGCCGACCAGCAGTGGAGCTTGCGGATGCAACAGGTACTCGCCTTCGAGAGCGACCTCCTCGAATACCCCGACATCTTCGCCGGCTCCTCGGTCATGGAAGCCAAGGTCGACGAGTTGACCAAGGGTGCGCGCAATGAACTCGATGACGTGCTGGCCCTCGGCGGGGCCTTTAAATCGATTGACGAACTGAAGAGTCGACTCGTCGCCAGTCAGTCGCAACGAGTGGCGCGCATCGAATCCGGCGATCAGGTGGTCGTGGGCGTCAACCGATTCACCGAAACAGCGGCGTCGCCGCTCGCCAATGACAGCGCCGTCGAGACGATCATGACCGTGGACCCCTTGGTCGAGCGTCAGTTGATTGATGACGTCATTCGCTGGCGCACGACGCGCGACGAAGAGGCCGTGCGCGCGGCTCTCGACGAACTGGCTCGCGTGGCCAGGAGCGACGACCCGGCGGACAACGTTATGGTGCCCACCATCGCGCTCGCCCAGGTCGGTGGCACGACGGGCGAATGGGCCAACGCCCTGCGCGAGGTCTTCGGGGTCTACCGCGCGCCGACCGGTGTTCGCGCCGGTGTTGCCGAGCGAGGCGAGCTCTTCGCCGCGCTGGTCGAGCGCTCGCGGGCGGTCCAAGCCCGTCGCGGTCGGCCGCCGAAGTTACTGGTGGCCAAACCGGGGCTCGACGGTCACTCGAACGGCGCCGAGCAGATCGCCGTCGCCGCGCGCGACGCCGGCTTCGAAGTCGTCTATCAGGGAATCCGGCTCTCGCCCGAAGAGATCGTGGCGGCCGCGCGCGACGAGGACGTCGACGTCATCGGTCTGTCGATTCTCTCGGGTTCGCACCTGGCGCTGGTGCCACGCATCGTCCAGGGCCTTCGCGCGAGTGACCTCGAGACCAAGGTCGTGGTCGGGGGAATCGTGCCGGATGAGGACGCCAAGGCCCTGCTCGACTTGGGCGTCGTCGCTGTCTACACGCCGAAGGACTTCTCGCTCGCTGCCATCATGAGCGACCTGTTGGGAATCGTCGAAGCGCTCAGCTGAGTCGAGGCCGACGATCGCTGAAGGGTGCCGCGTTGAACCAACGTCCCGAGAATCGCCAGTTCGGCACCTGGTCGACGACGACGACTTTTTCGCTCAGCAGTACTTGGACCGCGGCCACCAGGGCGGCCAATTCGTCCGGCCCGAGTTCGGGCCGGGGGGTCAACCCGTAGTTCACAGCGGGACGTTCCCGTGCTTGCGCTTCGGCAAGTCCTCGCGTTTGCCCCGCAGCAATTCGAGTGAACGACACAGGACTCGGCGCGTCTCGGCCGGGTCGATGACGTCATCAATGAAACCCCGCTCGGCGGCGATGTACGGCGAGGCATACTGCTCCTCGTACTCCTCGATCAACTGCTTGCGCAAGGTCTGGGGGTCGTCGGAGGCCATCAGGTCGCGACGGTGCACGATCTCCACCGCGCCGGCCGAACCCATGACCGCCAACTCGGCGGTCGGCCACGCGTAGGCCAGGTCGGCGCCGATGGACTTGGAGTTCATGACGACATACGCCCCGCCGTAGGCCTTTCGGGTGACGACCGAGATTCGCGGCACGGTCGCCTCGCAGAACGCGTAGAGCAGTTTGGCGCCGTGGCGGATGATGCCGCCGTACTCCTGGTCGGTGCCGGGCATGAAGCCCGGCACGTCCACGAACGTGACGATGGGGATGTTGAAGGCGTCACAGGTACGAACGAAGCGCGCCGCCTTCTCACTGGAATCGATATCGAGCACGCCGGCGAGAACGTTGGGTTGATTGGACACGATGCCGACGCTGTGTCCGTCGATTCGCGCGAAGCCGCAGGTGATCTGCTGGGCGAAGTTCGCGTGCACTTCCATGTAGTCCCCGCCGTCGACGACCGAGGTGATGACCTTCTTCATGTCGTAGGGAAGGCTGGGCGACGAGGGAAGAATGTCGCGCAGATCCTCACAGAGTCGGCTCGGGTCATCGCCGGTCAGGATTCGCGGCGCCTCCTCCATGTTGTTCGAGGGCATGAAGGACAAGAGGTAGCGGACTTCGTCGAGCACGCTCTTCTCGTCGGGCATGACAAAGTTGGCCACGCCGGACTTGGTGGCGTGCGTCAATGCGCCGCCCAACTCCTCCAGGGTGACGTCCTCGCCGGTCACGGTCTTCACGACGTCGGGGCCGGTAATGAACATGTGACTGGTGTCCTTCACCATGAAGATGAAGTCCGTCAACGCCGGGGAGTAGACGCCGCCGCCGGCGCACGGACCCAGGATCACCGAGATCTGCGGGACGACTCCCGACGCGCGGGCGTTGCGGATGAAGATCCCGCCGTAGGCGTGAAGGGCGGCGACGCCTTCTTGAATTCTCGCGCCGGCGCCATCGTTCAGCCCGATGATCGGCAGGCCCATGGTCGTCGCCATGTCCATGATCTTGTGAATCTTCTCGCCGTGGGTCTCACCGACCGCACCACCAAAGACCGTGAAGTCCTGAGAGAAGACGCAGACCTTTCGTCCGTCGATCTTGCCGTACCCGGTGATCACGCCGTCGGTATAAGGCCGCGTCTCCTCGAGCCCCATGCCCGAGGCCACGTGTCGATTCAGCATGTCCAGTTCTTGGAACGTGTCCTCGTCGAGCAGGTACTCGATGCGCTCGCGCGCGGTCATCTTGCCCTTGGCCTTATGGCGCTCGATGGCCTTCTCGCCGCCGGCGACGCGAGCCTCGGCTTTGCGCGCGTCGAGCTCGGCCAGGCGTTCCGCCATTGAATGCTCCATGGAGAGCAAGGCTACCCAAACAATCACGTTGACGTTCCTTGAGTGTCATCGTCAGGTCGCCGGCATTGCGATCAGTTCGAATCGGCAGGCTTACCCCTTGGTAGCTCCTCGCCTCGAGATCGAAAGACCGCGGTTACGGTGCTCGGCGTCGGTGGCGACAAATCCTGAAAACCCTCTCCCCTCGGGGCCAATTAGGCGCTCAACTCCATGACGTGCAACAATCGAGTGATGGACGCGCTTCTCGCCGTACTCGTGGTACTGGTCGTCACCATCGCCGTATGGTACGGCGTCGCGACGCGTCGCCGACGGTTGGAAGCCGAAGCGCGAGTGGCGATTCGTGATCGCGAACTAGCACAATTGATCGAAGCGACCGATGAGGGTTTTCTCTCATTCGACGCGACCGGCGCCATCACGTCGTGGAGTGCGCACTCAGAACAGCTCTTCGGTTGGAACGCGGCGGACGTCCTGGGCGAGAGAGTCACCGACACGCTCATTCCCGTTCTGCAACGCCAGGCCTACGACAACGGCCTCGCCAACTACCGGGCCGGAACCGACTCCGCCGTCGTGGGCAAACGCGTAGCGACGGCGGCGCTTCACCGTGACGGCCACGAGGTGCCCGTCGAGATGATTATCTGGGCGCACGAAGAGGACGGTTTCAACGCTTTCGTGCGCGAGCTCCCAGTGAGGGACGACACCTCCGGCGAACCGGAATCCTCCGACGGTGCTCGCACCATGATCCCGCTCACCGACCCGCTGACCAGTTTGGGCAATCGCAACTTGCTGGAAAAGGACCTCAGCGTCTACGAAGGGCAGGTCGCTCGCTACGGACTGCGCAGTTGCGTCGCGCTCATCGACATCGACGACTTCAGAAAGTTCAACGACCGCTACGGCCGCGCGGCGGGTTACCAAGCCATCGTCGCCGTCGCCGAACGGCTCGCCAACCGCTCTCGGTCGGGTGACTCCGTCTACCGTGTGGGGGGTGACGAGTTCATCTGTCTCTTGCCGGAACAGTCACTGGAAACCGGGGCGATCGCCGTGGATCGCATGCGCCGCAATATCGAGGAACTCGCCATTCCCCACGAAGACTCCTCGAGCGGGTTTCTCACCGTGAGCGCCGGACTCGCTCTCTTGGACGCCGAGCACTTGAAGGCGGCGAGCGAACTGTTGAAGGACGCCGAAACCGCTCTCTATTTCGCCAGAAATCCCGACGCCGATTCTATTGAGGGCGGAGACAACAGTGATTCGACACCGTCACCGTGAGGCGCGCACGGTGAACCGGGACCTCTCGAGGGTGCTCGCACCATGATCCCTCTCACCGACCCGTTGACGAGCCTCGGCAATCAACGGCTGCTGGAAAAGGATCTCGCCGTCTACGAAGGGCAGGTCGCTCGCTACGGAATGCGCAGTTGCGTCGCGCTCATCGACATCGACGACTTCACGAAGTTCAACGACCGCTACGGCCGCGAGGCGGGCGACAAAGCCATCGTCGCCATCGCCGAACGGCTCGCCAACCGCTCTCGACTGGGCGACTCCGTCTATCGCGTCGGGGGGGACGAGTTCATCTGTCTCTTACCGGAACAGTCACTGGAATCCGGGGCGCTCGCCATGGATCGCATGCGCCGCAGTATCGAGGAACTCGCCATTCCTCACGAAGACTCCCCGAGCGGCTTTCTCAGCGTGAGCGCCGGACTCACCGTTTTGGACGCCGAGAACTTGAAGTCGGCGAGCGAACTGTTAAAAGACGCCCACGCCGCTCTCGGTCGAGCTCGAAATGCCGACGACACTCCCATCGAGGGCGTTGACAACGATGATTCGTCGCCGTCGGGGTAACGGGCGCGACGACTCGCTCAGCGGCTCTCTTCGACCAACTCGATAAGCGTTCCGAAGGAGCTCTTCGGGTGCACGAAGGCTACGGTCGTTCCTCGCGATCCCGGCCGCGGCGCCTCGTCAATCACGCGCACGCCGCTCGCCTTCAGCGCTTCGAGGGTCCTCGCGCAGTCGTCGACTCGATAGGCAATATGGTGCAGTCCCTCGCCGTTCTTTTCGAGGTACTTCGCGACCGGTGAATCGTCGCGCGTCGGCGTCAGCAACTGGATGTAGGACTCGGCCACCTTCACCAGGGCTTCGTCAACGCCATCGGACTCGACGACCTCGCGATGGACAACTTCGGCGCCGAAGACCGACTCGTACCAGGCGATCGCGGCGTCGAGGTCGTTGACCGCGATGGCGACGTGGTCGATCTCGGTGAGGAGTGACGTCACAAAGGTTCCCTGTCGTGTCGACGGAAGATGGTCAAGCGATCCTCGCCGACGCGCGCGCGGAGTTCCGAATTGGTCACGCCGAGACCTTCTTCGGGCGCGACACAGAGAATCGCGATCTTGCCTTCGTGTCGATTGTGGTGCACTTCGAAGGCGGCGACGCCGGTCTCTTCGAGGGGGAAGACCGCCGAGAGCGGCGGTACGACCTTGCCGTCGATGATCGTCTGATTGGCCGCCCAGGCCTCGCGGTAGTTGGAGAAGTGCGAGCCCTTGATCGTCTTCAACTTCATCCACAGGTGACGATTGTCGTACTCGATCATGTAACCGCTCGTGGCGGCGCAGGTGACAATGGTGCCGCCGCGTTTGGCCACGAAGACGCTCGCGCCCATCGTGGAGCGTCCGGGGTGCTCAAAGACAATGTCCGGGTCTTCGCCGACGAGCGCTCGAATGTCGTTGCCCAGGCGGCGCCACTCCCCCTGGTCCTGGGTGTGCTCGTCCTTCCAGAACCGGTACTCGTTCGCTCGACGATCGATCACGTACTCACAGCCCAGTTCGTGCAGCGTCTTGACTTTGGTGTCACTCGAGACGACGCCGACCGGCGTGCCGCCCGAGTTCAAGACGTGTTGCACCGCGAATGATCCGAGACCTCCTGAGGCCCCCCAGATCAGCACCACGTCGCCCTGGGTCACCGGAGCGCCGTTGTGTGACACCAGCATCCGGTACGCCGTCGAATTGCACAGCGCGTTCACCGCCGCCTCTTCCCAGGTGAGGTGCGTGGGCTTGTGCATCAACTGGTTCGCCTTCACCACCGCGATGTCGGCCAGTCCCCCGAAGTTGGTCTCGAATCCCCAGATCCGCTGGCTACTCGAGAGCATGGAGTCCTCATGGCTCGTCGGATCCTGGTCGTCCACGTAGTTGCAGTGCACGGTGACCTCGTCGCCGACCTTCCAGTTTCGCACGGCCGATCCGGCGCGCAAGACGACTCCGGCGGCGTCCGAGCCGATCACGTGATAGTCCAGCGCGTGGCGCTGTCCCCAGATCGACTCCTTGCCCAGGCGGTCCAGGAAACCGAAGGTGGAAAGGGGCTCGAAGATGCTCGTCCACACCGAGTTGAAGTTGATCGAGGACGCCATGACCGCCACGAAGACTTCGTCGGGAGCGAGTTGCGGAAGCGGCACCTCATCAACGTGCAGGCTGCGCCGGGGATCCTTGTCTCCACTGAGCATGCCATCGAACATCGTCTGCTCGTCGCGCCGCACGAAGACCGCCCGGGTCATCGCGGGCATGTCGGTCGACGCCAACTCCTCGGCCGAAGCGCCGGAGCGCACCGCGTCGAGAATCTCACTCATCCCGGCGAGGTTACTTGCCACCGTGACGTCGCTCGGTCGATCTCCGCCAAGGACGAGGGCCACGGTGGGCCTCCGGCGGCGCAGTTGGAGTTCGCGGATCGGCGTCTAAAGTCAACCTTGGATGGAATCGCACAAAGGAGTCTCCATGTCACGAAGCGTCATCGTCGCCGGCACTCGAACGGCTATTGGGAAATTGGCGGGAGCCTACGCGTCGCTCAGCGCCCAGGACCTCGGGGGCGCCGCCATCAAGGGCGTGCTCGATCGCACCGGCGTCGATCCGTCTAGCGTCGACCTCGTGTTGATGGGTCAGGTCCTTCAAGCCGGCCAGGGTCAGATCACCGCTCGTCAAGCCGCCGTCAAGGGCGGCATTCCGATGACCGTCAACGCCACCACTGTTAATAAGGTCTGCCTCTCCGGCCTCCAGACCATTTACCTCGCCGACCTCATGATCCGATCCGGGGAGGCCGACGTCATCATCGCCGGCGGCATGGAGTCGATGACCAACGCGCCATATCTGCTACCGGGCGCGAGGTCCGGCTATCGCCTGGGCGATCAGAAGGTCGTCGACTCGATGATGTTCGACGGATTGACCTGCGCCTTCGACCAGTGCGCGATGGGACTCGCCACCGAGAAGTACAACCAGGGACGAATCAGCCGCGAACGTCAGGACGAGTTCTCGGCGCGCAGCCACCAACTGGCCGCGGCGGCGATCGCGGCGGGCAAGTTCGCCGAGGAGATCGTCGAGGTCGCGGTGCCCCAGCGAAAGGGCGATCCGATCTTGGTCACCATCGACGAGGGCGTGCGGGGCGAGACCACGGCGGCGTCGCTGGGCAAGTTGCGCGGGGCCTTCGAGAAGGACGGCACGATCACCGCCGGCAACGCCTCGCAGATCTCCGACGGCGGCGCAGCGGTCCTGGTGATGTCCGCGGAACGCTGCGAACAACTCGGTCTGACACCGCTGGGCGAACTCGTGAGTTACGGCCAGGTGGCCGGCCCCGACGCGTCACTCCTCACGCAGCCCTCGAATGCCATACTCCAGGCAGCGAAGAAGGCCGATCTCGACGTGAAGGGTCTGGACCTCTTCGAGATCAACGAGGCGTTCGCGGCGGTCGGCCTGGCCTCGGTGGACGACCTGGGGATTGACGAAGCGAAGGTGAACGTGAACGGCGGCGCCATTGCCCTGGGACACCCGGTCGGGATGTCGGGCACTCGACTCGCGCTCACGGCCCTGAGTGAACTGCGCCGACGCGGCGGCGGCGTGGCCGCGGTGGCGTTGTGCGGTGGCGGCGGTCAAGGTGACGCCGCCATCCTTCGCAGCCTCTAGACGGGGATGTAACTCGCCACCACTTCGTAGCGGGCCAGACCGACCGGACGATCGTCGGGCAACGCCAGCACGAAGGCACCTCCGAGCGGATAACGATCACCGCGCAACGCCTTCGGGAGATCCTTCGCCAGGGTGATCATCACCTCGTGAACGGT